>NZ_JAKNYM010000002.1:157500-1474485 GCF_022865105.1 Sphingomicrobium astaxanthinifaciens | reverse complement strand
GGCGTTGGGATCCTCGCCGACATCGCCGCCGAGCGACTTGGACACCGACGACCCGGTCTCGAAATCGATCTGGCCGTTGGCCACCGGACCGATCGCGGGCCCGTCGTCCTCGAACTGGAGCGCGGGACCGAGATCGACGCTGTCGCTGTCGGCGTCATCGTCATTGTCGGTGATCTCGAGCACCGCTTCGAGCTCGCCCGCGGCGATCGCCAGCGGTGCCTGGCTGCCCGCTGACCCGTTCTCGTCGTGGTCGTCGGGATCCTGGTGGTAGAGCGCGCGATACTGGGTCAGCGTGACATCGCCGTCGTCGCTATCGATCGCGACGCGGAAGGCGATCGCGCCGTTCTCGTCGGGCAGCCCGCCCGCGCCGACGCGTCCGACGACATCATCGCCGTCCGCATAGAGGTAGACGAACTGACCCGAGGCGGTGTCCTTGAGCCCCGAGCTCGAGCCGTTGCCGTTGGTCAGCTTGAGCGACCAGACGGCGCTCTTCTCGCCGTCGTTGCCCGCGCTCGCGAGGCTGGTGTCGAACAGCACCGAGCCGAGCACCTTGATCTGCCCGAGCGTGCCGGCGGGTTCGGTCTCGGGTGCGCCATTCTCGCCGATGCTTTCGTCGACGACGACATCGACGTCGTTGAGCGACAGCGCGACGCTCGGCGCGTCGTCCTCGAAGAACAGGATGCCGCCGATGTCGACCCGGACCGACTTGCTGTCGCCTTCGGCATCGGTGGTCGTCAGCCAGGCGTCGAGCTCGCCATTGACCAGCGTCGAGGCCTTGTTGAGCAGCGGATCCGCATCCCACGCCTCGTCGGGATCGTCCTTGTCGGGGTGCCAGACGGCGCGGTGGATATCGAGGATCACCTTGTCGTCGGGGTCGCCCGGGGTGCCGAGCTTGATCTCGACCGTGAAGACGGTGTGCTTGACCAGCCCGATCATGATGTAACCCGCGACCTTGAGCGAGTGGATCTGCTCGAGCATCACGTCCTGCCCGGTGAGGCTGTCCTTGAGCCCCGAATTGCCGGTCCCGAGCGGGTTGAGCGTGAGCGCCCAGCTCGAGGCCCCGGGGCCGTCGGTGCCGAAGTTATCGGGATCGAAATCGAACAGTTCGGTAAGAATCGTGGCCGAGGCGCCGAAGGTGGCGGTTTCGTCCTCGCCGGGGTTCTCGCCGCTGGTCTCATCGACCAGCACGACGCCGCCCTTGAGCGACAGCAGCGGGGCCGGACCGTCGTCCTCGAAGACGATCTTGCTGCCGGCCTCGATGTTGAGCGAGCCCGGATCGTCGAAGCCGATCCCGCCGATGTCGAACTTGCCGGTCTTGCCGAGGATCTCGACATGGTCATGCGCGGGCCCGGACCAACTGATGAGGTCGCCTGCCTTGAGTCCGTCGATCTTCACCGCATCGCCGACCTGGCTCAGCGTGACGCGGCCGCCCGAGACGACGTTGCCGTCCTTGTCCTCGACCACCACGTCGGCCATCGCCAGCGCGACCTGGACCTGGCCGAGCAGCGGCAGCAGCGCCGCGCCGTCGACCGCGTCGCTGGCGTCGGGGACGTTGTAGAGGCTGAGTTCGAGCGCGACCTTGGCATTGCCCTGCGTCTGGCTGATCAGCACCGACCCACCCGTGACATTGTTGAGCGTGCCATATTGCATGTTCTTGGCGAAATCGGCCTCGTTCTGGTCGAGCCCGAGGAACATGCCGTCGTCATAGCCTGCGAGGTAGCGAAGGTCGGGTTCGTTGATGAAGGCGAAGAAGACCGCTTCGCCCGCGTCGACCATCTGGTTGGAGTTGCCGATCGTCGCGTCGATCCCGCCTTGCGAGGTGTTGATGGTGTCCGACTTGTTGGTGTATTTGGTGGTCGCCGGGTTGATCTGGGCGTCGCCGCCGACCACCAGCACGCCCTTGTCGGGGTTGCCGACGATGCCGAACAGGTTTTGCCCCGAGGGCAGGTCGTTGAAGCCGAAGAAGCTGGTCTGCGTCCCCGCCACATAGACGAGTTCGGCGAGGTCGACGGGTTCATCGACCAGCGTGTCGTCGCCATTGTCGATCGCCTCGAACTGGACGATCCAGGCATCGGCGCTCTCATTGTCCGCCGCGGGGTCGAGGTAGATGGCGAAGGCGACGTTGCCCGATTCCGTCACGCCGAGCAAGAGCTGGCTGCCCAGTCCGGCGTCGGTATCGCGGAACAGGTAGATTTTCTCGCCCCCGGCGGTCGTCAGCCCACTGTCGAGATCGCCCGCCGCGGGCACACCGCCATCCCAGGCGTCATATTGGGCTCCGCCCGCGTCGGCCGCGAAGAACAGGTCGGTGATCGTCTCGTTGTCGGCGGCATCGACGGTGACGAAGTCGGCCTGGTAGGCGACGCCATTGGCGGTCGCGAAGACGGTCGACAGCGCATAGTCGCTGAACAAGCGGTCGTAGAGCGCGGCGGCGTTCGCCATCAGCGTGGCGAGCAGCACGTCGTCGTCATTGTTGTCCTCGCCGGCGGCGGGAATGCCCGAGGTCTGCAAGCCCTCGCTTTCGTCGATGACGATGGGATCGAGAATCGGATCGAATTCGGCCATGGCTCGAGCACCTCTGCGATAGGGCGGACGGGACCCCAGCGGCCCCGCTCGCGGGGATTGGACGGGCGCAAGAATACGCGCCCCCCGGGCCTTGGGGCATCGGCGTGCACGGGTAGTCGGCGCGGGCTAGCGCGAGCGGCGTAAGGACGAGACGCCAACGCGCAGGCCCTAGCGGATTTGCCGGAACGGAGGCGAAAGGGTCCCCGCAATCCCCGCTCGCTTCCTGCCGCCGAGGCGCTATGATCGCGGTTCGCCGCAGGCAGGAGAAGGCGCCGTGACCCACATCCTCGAGACGCTTGCGCTCGTCTTCATCTGGTGCCTCGGGCTGGGCGTCGTCGCGATCGCGGTGATGTTCGTGATCGATGTCAGCCAGACGAGCGATGCGGTGCGCCGCAACTATCCGGTGATCGGCCGCTTCCGCCACCTGTTCGGACGGCTCGGCGAATTCTTCCGCCAGTATTTCTTCGCGATGGACCGCGAAGAAATGCCCTTCAACCGCGCCCAGCGCGACTGGGTCAAGCGCGCCGCCGCGGGGCAGGGCAATGTCCGCCCGTTCGGGTCGACCAAGAACCTGCAGCCGGTCGGCACCCCGATCTTCGTCAATGCCGCCTGGCCCACGCTCGGCGAGGACGCGGCCGAGGCCGCGCCGCTCGTGATCGGGCCGGGCGCGCGGCGCCCCTATGCGGCGCCGAGCTTCTTCAACATGAGCTCGATGAGCTACGGCTCGCTGTCCAAGCCCGCGGTGCGCGCGCTCTCGCTCGGCACCGCGCGGGCGGGCTGCTGGATGTCGACCGGGGAGGGGGGGCTGGCCCCCGCGCACCTCGAGGGCGGGGGCGACATCGTGTTCCAGCTCGGCACCGCCAAATATGGCGCGCGCCGGCCCGACGGGCGCCTCGACGAGGACAAGCTGCGGGCGATCGCGGCGCACGACCAGGTGCGGATGATCGAGCTCAAGCTCGCGCAGGGCGCCAAGCCGGGCAAGGGGGGGATCCTGCCCGCCGGCAAGATCACCGCCGAGATCGCCGCCATCCGCGGCATCCCCGAGGACGAGGACAGCATCTCGCCCAACCGCCACCCCGAGATCGCGAACGACGATGAGCTGCTCGACTTCATCGATCGGCTGCGGCGCGTCTCGGGGTTGCCGGTGGGGATCAAGACCGTGCTCGGCGACGACGACTGGCTCGACGGCTTCTTCGCGCGGGTGTGCGAACGCGGCAAGGCCTGCGCGCCCGACTTCATCACCATCGACGGCGGCGATGGCGGCACCGGGGCGGCGCCGATGCCGCTGATGGACAATGTCGGCATGGTGATCCACGAGGCGCTCCCGCTGGCGGTCGACCTGCGCGCGCGTCACGGGCTCGAGGAGCGCATCCGGCTCGTCGTCTCGGGCAAGCTCGTCACCCCGAGCGACACCGCTTGGGCGCTCGCCACGGGGGCCGATTTCGTCAATGCCGCGCGCGGCTTCATGTTCGCGATCGGCTGTATCCAGGCGATGAAGTGCCACACCAACAACTGCCCCACCGGGGTGACGACCCACAAGAAAAGGTTGCAGCGCGGGCTGGTGCCCGAGGACAAGGCCGACAAGGTCGCCAATTTCGTCGGGCAGATGCGCGAGGAAGTGGGGATCATCGCGCATAGCTGCGGGGTGGCGAGTCCGCGCGACCTGCAGCGCTGCCACGTCCGGCTGGTCTGCCCCGACGGGCGCACCCGGCGGATGGACGAGATGCACCCCGACCCGGTGCGGCAGACCTAGCCCGCAAGCCCGTTTCATGGCGCCACGCTTTGCGCTAAACCCTTGAAGATGGACACGCTTGCCGCCCAGAAACAGACCGCCATCGGACTGATCCTCGCCGCGCTGATCATTGGCGGCTGGGCGGGCGGGCATGTCGCCGCGGTCTGGGTGCTGGTGGCGTGGGAGCAGCCGCTCGCGGCGCTCGCGCTGTTCCTCGTCCAGACCTGGCTGTCGGTCGGATTGTTCATCGTCGCGCACGATGCCATGCACGGCTCGCTCGCCCCCGGCCGGGCGCGCCTCAACCGAGCCGTGGGGCGGCTCGCGCTGCGGCTGTTCATGGGCTTCTCCTACGACCGGCTCCATCCCAAGCACCACGCGCATCACGACCATGTCGGCAGCCGCGACGACCCCGACTTCGATGCCGACCATCCGACCGACGGGCTGCGCTGGTACTGGACCTTCATGCGGCGCTACCTCGACCGCTACGTGTTCTGGGTGACTGGGACGATCGTCATCGCCTATGGCGCGATCCTGTACATGGTCGGCGGCTGGGAACGGCTGGTCCATCTCGCCTTCTGGGCGGGGCCCTCGCTCGCCGCCTCGATCCAGCTCTTCTATTTCGGCACCTTCCGCCCGCACCGCCACCGGCACGGCGAGGCCTTCGCCGATCACCACAACAGCCGCTCGAACGACTTCTCGGTCCTCGGCAGCCTGTTGAGTTGCTTCCATTTCGGCTATCATCACGAACATCACCTCCACCCCGGAGCGCCCTGGTGGCGGCTGCCGCGGGTGCGCGCACGGACCCGGGCCTCATGAGCTTTGCCTTCCTTTCCACCTTTCCCGTCTGGCAGGGGCTGCTGATCGCGCTCGGCGTGGTCGTGGCGATGGAAGCCACCGCCTATGCCGTCCACCGCTGGGTCATGCACGGCCCGCTGGGATGGGGCTGGCACGCCTCGCACCATGCCCCGCGCACCGGATTGTTCGAGCGCAACGACCTCTACGCGGTGGTGTTCGCGCTGCTCGCCATCGGGTTGTTCACCGCGGGCGCATTGGGCCCGGTGTGGGCGTGGTACGTCGGGCTCGGCACGACGCTCTACGGGATCCTCTATTTCATCGCCCACGACGGGCTGGTGCACCAGCGCTGGCCGTTCCGGATCGTGCCCAAGTCGGGCTATCTCCAGCGACTCTACCAGGCGCACCGGCTGCACCATGCGGTCGACGGGCGCGACGGCTGCGTGTCCTTCGGCTTCCTCTACGCGCCGCCGGTGCGCGTGCTCAAGGCGCGGCTGCGGCGCCACCATCCGCGCGGGGTGCGCGACCCCGAGGACGTGCCCGAGCTGCGGAGCGGCGGCTGATGCCCCGCGCCGCCCTCGCCGTCGCCGTCCTGCTGCTGCTGGCGGGCTGCGGCGAAGCGGTGGCGAGCGGGGGCGATGAGAAGGTGCCCGCGGCGTGGCTCGTGATCCCCCACGAGGCGGCGCGCGAGACCGCCTATTTCGCGGGCGGCTGCTTCTGGGGGGTCGAGGCGGTGTTCGAGCAGGTCGCGGGGGTGGCCGCCGCGGTCTCGGGCTATGCCGGGGGACGATCGGACCGCGTGACCTACAAGGAGGTCACCGCGGGCGGCACCGGGCACGCCGAGACGGTCCGGGTCGTGTTCGATCCCGCGGTCGTGTCCTATACCGACCTCCTGCGCGTCTATTTCTCGGTGATCGCCGATCCGACCCTGCGCAACCGGCAGGGCCCCGACTTCGGCGCGCATTATCGCACCGCCCTGTTCCCGGTCGACGCGCGGCAGGCGCGGCAGGCGCGCGCCTACCTCGCGCAGCTCGAGCGCGCCGGGGTCTATGACCGCCCGATCGTCACCACGCTCGAGCGTGCCCGGCCCTTCGTCGTCGCCGAGCCCTATCACCAGGATTTCGCGCGCCGGCATCCGCGCCATCCCTATATCGTGCGCCACGACGCCCCCAAGGTCGCCGCTTTCAAGCGGCTCTTTCCCGAGCTCGCGCGCTAGGCCGCCGCGGAACGCCGCGCCAATCGGTCCGAATGGGACCAATCCTTGCGATCTTTTTAAGCGTGCGGCGATTTATTGGCGGCATGGAACGCCCCGGCCCGATCGACGAGCGCGCGTCCACCGTCGCAGCGGTGCACGACGGGTCCGGTCGCGAGCCCATGCGCGACCTCGTGCGGGTCGCCGCCCGCGCCTTCGCGGTGCAGGGCGCCGCCATTGTCGAGAGCTGCGGTCGCAAGGCGCGGGTCTTTGTCGGACACGGCCTGCCCGATGGCGCGCGGCGCGTTCTCGGGCGGCTGCTCCATCACGCGATCGCGACCGGCCGCACCCTCGTGGTGCCCGACATCACCGCCTGTCCCGAGCGGATCGGCGACCCGCTCGGGGGCGGGCCGGCGCCCTTCCGCTTCTTCGCCGCGGCGCCGATCCTCGCCGCCAACGGGGAACCGGTCGCCGCGCTGTGCCTGCTCGACCCCGAACCGCGCGCGGCCGACGAAGCCGACCTGCGCCGCGACCTCAAGATCCACGCCCGGCTCGCGGCGATGCTGCTCGAGGACCACGTCAGCGGCGGGGACGGGGTCGCCGAGCAGGTGATCAGGGCGACCTCCGACGCGATCATCGCCGCCGACGAGCAGGGGCGCATCATCGAGTGAAACCCGGCGGCGGAGGCGATGTTCGGCTATGCCGCCGAGGAAGCGATCGGCCGCAACGTCTCGCTGATCATTCCCGATCGATTTCGCGAGGCGCATTGCAAGGGGCTCGAGCGGATGCGGGCGGGCGCGCCCTCGCACATTGTCGGCGGCGACCCGGTCGAACTCGAGGCGATCGACAAGGAGGGACGGGAATTCCCGATCGAGCTGTCGCTGGCGCGGTGGCAGCGCCACGATTCGCGCGACGGCTTTGCCGCGATCATCCGCAACATCGCCGCGCGCAAGGCGCTCGAGGCGGAGTGCGCGAGCACGCGCGCCTTCCTCAACTCGGTGATCTCGAACCTGCCGGTGGCGCTGTTCGTGAAGGACGTCGCCTCGCGCCGCTACGTCCTCGCCAACCAGAAGGCCGAGGACCTGCTCGGGGGCAAGCGCCCGCTCACGGGGCTGCGCGACCGCGACCTCCATCCGGGGGTCGGGCCGGTGCTCGAGGCGCGCGACCTCGAGACCATCTCGACCCGCCGGCCGACGGTCAACGAACGGGATATCCTCCAGCCCAACGGCGAGCGGCAGCACCTCAAGATCACCCGCGTGCTCACCGAGGCGCCCGACGGCGAGGGGCGGCTGATCCTCGGCATTGCCGAGAACCTGACCGACATCCGCCGCACCGAGGCCGAGAATTATCGCCTGGCGCGGTTCGACAGCCTCACCGGGCTGCTCAACCGCAAGAGCCTGGCCGAGGTCCTCGAGGGGCTGACCGCGGGGCAGGACAGCTATGCCCTGCTCTATATCGATCTCGACCGGTTCAAGGCGGTCAACGACAAATATGGCCACCAGGCGGGCGACCGCGTGCTCGAGGAGGTGGGGGCGCGGATGCGCGAGGAGATGGGCGAGAACGACTGCGTCGCGCGGATTGGCGGCGACGAATTCATCGCGGTCCTGACCGGGCACGACCTGCGCTTTCGCTGCGACCGGCTCGCGGCCGCGCTGATCAAGGCGATCGCCGAGCCGATCGACGTCGGCCGCATCAGCGTCACCATCGGCGCCTCGATCGGCTCGGCGATCTTCCCCGACGACGGGCTCGATTCCAACCGGATCCGCGAGAATGCCGATCTCGCGCTCTATCGCGCCAAGCAGGAGGGGCGCAATCGCTACTGCGCGTTCAACCTCGCGATGGACACCGCGGCCAAGGAGAAGGTCGAGCTCGAGGCCGATTTCCAGGCCGCGCTCAAGCACGATGGCGTGACGCTTAACTACCAGCCGATCGTGTCGGCGGCCACGCAGGAGATCGTCAGCGTCGAAGCGCTCGCGCGCTGGGTGCACCCGACGCGCGGGCGCATCGCCCCCGACACCTTCATCCCGATCGCCGAGGAAGCGGGGCTGATCGAGGAACTCGGCCGCCGGGTGCTCGAACGCGCCTGCGCCGATGCGCGGGGGTGGGACCCGGGAATCGCGGTCAGCGTCAACATCTCGCCGCACCAGTTCGAATCCGAAACGATCGTGCCCTTCGTCAAGCAGGCGCTCGAGCGGACCGGGCTGCCCCCGCACCGACTCCACCTCGAGGTCACCGAACGGGTGGTGATCAAGAATGTCGAATGCGTCTTCAAGCAGCTCGCCGAATTGCGCGCGCTGGGGGTCAGCATCCTGATCGACGATTTCGGGGTGGGGCATTCCTCGCTGTGCTATTTCAACGATTTCCCCTTCGACAAGGTCAAGATCGACAAGACCTTCATCTTCGAGCTCGACCGCTCGCGCGCGGCGCGCGCGATCATCGAGGCGGTCACCACGCTCAGCCGCAACCTGTCGATCGGGGTCGTCGCCGAGGGGGTCGAGACGCTCGAGCAGCAGGCGCTGCTGACCAAGCTGGGGTGCACCCACCTGCAGGGCCACCTGTTCTCGCGCGCGGTGCCCGCCGAGGAGATCAAGCGGATGCAGCGGCTCGCGCCGGGCAGCGCCGCGCTGCCGGCCTGAGGCCCGCGCCGACCGGAGCGGCAGGGGGCAGGGCGCGAGGAGAAGGGGCCGGCACTCGAACCGGTCGGGAGACGATGGCGGAGAGGGTGGGATTCGAACCCACGGTGAGCTTGCGCCCACGCCGGTTTTCAAGACCGGAGCATTCGACCACTCTGCCACCTCTCCGCGCGCGTCGATGGACCGGTCGTCGTCCACCCGCAATTCAGCTTTGCCTCGCTATGGCGAAAGGCCGGGGCGTGCAAGGCTCGCGATGAACGCGGCTGTTTTTCGCCGTCGCGAAGGATAAGGATGCGGGCATGAGCGTAGCCTGTTTGATGCGTATGACTTTGATCGCCGCGAGCGCGTTTGCCGCCGCGCTGCCCGCCTGCGGCCAGGAGCGCGACCCGCTGGCCCCGCTCCCCGAGGGCGCGGCCCGCGCCGCCGAGGCCGTGCCCGCGATCCCCGCGACGCCCTCCGGGGCGCTGAGCTGGGAGGCCTACAAGCGCCACCTCGCCGCGCGCAGCCTCGCCGAGGGGGTGAGCCGACGCACCGTCGACGCGGTGCTGCCCGGGCTCGAGATCAACCGCCGCTCGATCGAGCTCGATCGCGCGCAGCCGGGCGGGGCGCCGGGCTCGACCGTCATCCCGCCCTACGCCCCCTACCAGCGCCGCCACGTCACCCGCGACATCATCGAGCGCGGCAAGGCCGAGGTGCGCCAGCACTGGGACACGCTGTGGCGGCTCCAGGAGCAATATGGCGTCGACAAGGACATCCTCGTCGCCATCTACGGCAAGGAGACGAGCTACGGGCGGATCACCGGCAATTTCGACCTGTTCGAGGCGCTCGGCACGCTGGCGTGGGAGGGCCGCCGCCGCGAGCTGTTCGAGGGCGAGTTCGTCGCCGCGATGAAGCTGATGGACAAGGGCTATACGCGCGACCATCTCACCGGCAGCTGGGCCGGCGCGGCGGGCAAGACCCAGTTCATGCCCTCCAACATCCTCAGCCTCGCGCGCGACGGCGACGGCGATGGCTGGGCCGACATCTGGGGCTCCGAGCCCGACGCCTATGCCTCGATCGCCAACTATCTCGCCACCAAAGGGTGGGAGCGCGGGATCGACTGGGGGATCGCGGTCGAGGTGCCCGCCTCGCTCGACCGCGAGGCGATCCGCCGCCTGACCCCGCCCGAGCGCTGCCCCGCCGTGTTCAACCGGCACAGCCGCTGGAAGACGATGGCCGAATGGCGCGCGCTCGGGGTGACCCCGGTGACGACGAGCTTTTCCGACGGGGTGATGCTCAAGCTGTTCGAGCCCGACGGGCCGGGCAACACCGCCTACCTGCTGACCCGCAATTATGACGCGATCCTCGATTATAATTGCTCCAATTTCTACGCGCTCACGATCGGCCTCGTCGCCGACGCGATCGAGCGTTAGTCCTTGAGGGCGGGGGCCTGCCCGTCCTAAGACGGGTCACCACCGATGGTTCCTCTTATTCGCGAAGGTCCGCTGCCCATGCGTCTTTCCCTCCTGCCGATCGCCCTCCTGCCCGCCGCCGCGCTCGCCTCGCCCAGCTTCGACGGGGCCGCGCCGATCGCCTATCTGATCGACCTGTCGTCGGGGCAGGTGCTCTACGAAAAGGATGCCGACCGGCAGATCCCGCCCGCCTCGATGGCCAAGATGATGACGACCCATGTCGCCTTCGAGCTGATCGACGCGGGCAAGCTCGACGAGGACAAGATGTGCAGGGTGCGCCCTGAGACGTGGCGCGAATGGTCGGGGCCGCAGGCAGGCTCGACCATGTTCCTCTCGCCGGGCGAGGAGGTCAGCGTCGAGAACCTGCTCTACGGGGTGGTCACCGTGTCGGGCAACGATGCCACGATGGTGCTCGCCGAATGCATCTCGGGCACGGTCGAGGCCTTCGTCGACCGGATGAACGCGGCGGGCGATGCGCTCGGGCTCGAGGACAGCCGCTTCGGCAACCCGGTGGGGTGGCCCGACGAGGGCGCCACGCTGGTCACCGCGCGCGACCTCGCCACGCTCGCGCGCTCGACCATCGAGGACCATCCCGACCTCTATCGCAAATATTACGGCAAGCCCGACTTCACCTGGGGCGAGACGCAGGGCGGACAGCCGATCACCCAGCCCAACCGCAACCCGCTGTTCGGCAAGGTGCCGGGGGCCGACGGGCTCAAGACCGGGCATACCGAGGAAGCGGGCTACGGCTTCACCGGGTCGGCCGAGCGCGACGGACGCCGGCTGATCATGGTGATCGCGGGGCTCGACAGCTATGGCGCGCGCGTGTCCGAGAGCGTCGCGCTGATGGAATGGGGCTTCAACGCGTGGGATACCATGCCGCTGTTCGCCGAGGGTGCCGAAGTGGCGCGCGCGCGGGTCCAGCTGGGCAGCGCCGACAGCGTCGCGCTGGTCGCGCCGCGCGACCTTGCCGCCAGTTTTCCCGCCGGGCTCGCCGCCGATCCGAGTGCCAAGGTCCGCTACGCCGGGCCGCTCAAGGCGCCGATCGCCAAGGGCGAGAAGGTCGCCGAACTGGTCGTGACCGTCGACGGCGAGCAAGCGGTGCTGCCGTTGGTCGCGGGTGCCGATGTCGAGGAAGCGGGTTTCTTCCGCCGCGCGCTGATCGGGCTCAAGCAGCTCTTCGGCATGGCCTGATCGGACCATGGCAAGGGGGCGGTTCATCAGTCTCGAGGGCGGCGAGGGGGTCGGCAAGTCGACCCAGCTCGCCGCGCTGGCGCAGGCGCTCGAGGGGCGCGGGCTCGAAGTCGTGGTGACCCGCGAGCCGGGGGGCAGCCCCGGCGCGGAGGCGATCCGCACGCTCCTGCTCGAGGGCGAGGACGGACGCTGGACGCCGCGCGCCGAAGCCCTGCTGTTCGCCGCTGCGCGCGCCGACCATATCGCCAAGACGATCCGCCCCGCGCTGGCCGAGGGCAAGTGGGTGCTGTCGGATCGCTTCCTCGACAGCTCGCTTGCCTACCAGGGCGAGGCGGGCGGGTTGGGGTTCGAGGCGATCCGCGACCTGCATCGCTTCGGCTCGGAGGATTTCCTGCCCGACCGCACGCTGGTGCTGCGGCTCGAGGGCGGGGAAGGGGCGCGCCGCGCCGCCAGCCGCGACACCGGGGGCGCCGATCGTATCGGCGGGCGCCCGCCCTCCTACCATGCGCTGGTCGATGCGGGTTTTGCCAAAAGCGCCGCGGCCGACCCCGAGCGGGTGCGCCTGGTCGACGCGGACGGCAGTGCCGCGACGGTGACCGCGCGGCTGCTCTATGCGCTCGGGGACCTATTGCCATGATCATCGGGCAGGACCAGGCGGTCGGGCGGTTCCTTGCTGCTTGGCGTTCGGGCACCCCGCACCATGCCTGGCTGCTGGCCGGTCCCAAGGGGGTGGGCAAGGCGAGCTTTGCGCAGGCGGCGGCGCTGCGCGTGCTGGCCGAGGCGGCGGGGCCGATGCCGGCGGGCAACGGGCTCGACGTCGACCCCGACCATCCCACCGCACGGCTGATCGACGCCGGCTCGCACCCCGACTTTCGCCGCCTCGAGCGCGGGATGAACAAGTCGGGGACCGCGCTGGCGCGCAACATCTCGGTCGCGCAGGTGCGCGAGCTGGGCGGGCTGTTCGCGGTCACCCCGTCGATGAGCGACTGGCGCGTCATCGTCATCGACAGCGCCGACGACCTCGAGGCGAGCGCGGCCAATGCGCTACTCAAGATGCTCGAGGAGCCGCCCGCCAACACCCTGTTCTTCCTCGTCGCGCACGCGCCGGGGCGGCTGTTGCCGACGATCCGCTCGCGCTGCCGCCGTCTCGATTTCGCGACGCTTGCGCCGGACGATGTCGCGCGCGTGATCGAGCAGGTGCGGCCGGCCACCGAGGCGCGCGAGCGAGAGCGGCTCGCCGCGCTGGCGGGCGGGTCGGCGGGCCGCGCGCTGGCGATCGCCGAGCACGACCTCACCCCGCTCGCGGAGGCGGCGACGCAGCTGATGCGCGAAGGCGATCCCACCAACGCGCGCCGCGCCGCGCTCGCCAAGAGCCTGTCGAGCAAGGCGGCGGCGGAGCGCTACGCGATCTTCCTCGCGATGCTGCCGGGGATCGTGGCGCAGGAGGCGCGGGGGGCGACGGGGTCGCGCCGCGCCGCGCTGCTCGACGCCTATGCCGAGGCACGGCGCACCGCGCAGCTCGCGCCGCGGCTGTCGAGCGACCCCGCCTCGACCGTCTATGTCCTGACGGGCCATCTTGCGGCGGCGGCACGGCAAGGCTAGTCGCCGGGGCATGTCCACGCCCTATTATCTCTCGACCGCCATCTCCTATCCCAACGGCGCGCCGCATGTCGGCCACGCCTATGAGGCGATCGCCGCCGATGTCATGGCGCGGTTCCAGCGCGCACGCGGCCGCGACGTCTATTTCCAGACGGGCACCGACGAGCATGGGCTCAAGATGGCGCAGACGGCGCGCGAGCAGGGGCTGACGCCCGCCGAGCTGGGCGCCAAGATGTCGGCGATCTTCAAGGCGATGTGCGACGATCTTGCGATCAGTTACGACCGCTTCATCCGGACCACCGACGCGGACCATCACCGCGCCGCGCAGGCGCTGTGGAAGCAGCTCGAGGCGCGCGGCGACCTCTATCTCGGGCGCTACGAGGGCTGGTATTCGGTGCGCGACGAGGCCTTCTACGACGAGAAGGAGCTGCGCGTCGGCGAGGACGGGCAGAAATTGAGCCCCGAGGGCACGCCGGTCGAATGGCAGGTCGAGGAAACCTGGTTCTTCAAGCTGTCGGCCTACCAGCAGCCGCTGCTCGACCATATCGCCGCCAACCCCGACTTCATCCAGCCCGACAGCCGCCGCAACGAGGTAGTGAGCTTCATCAAGGGCGGGCTGCGCGACCTGTCGGTCAGCCGCACCAGTTTCGACTGGGGGGTGCCGGTGCCGGGCAGCGAGAACCATGTGATGTACGTCTGGCTCGACGCGTTGACCAATTACATCACCGGTGTCGGTTATCCCGACGGGGGCGAGGCCTGGGACAAATATTGGCCCGCCGATTGCCACCTGATCGGCAAGGACATCATCCGTTTCCACGCGGTCTACTGGCCGGCGTTCCTAATGAGCGCCGGGGTGGCCTTGCCCAAACAGGTGTTCGCGCACGGCTTCCTGCTCGGCGAGGGCGGGGTGAAGATGTCGAAGAGCCTCGGCAATGTCGTCGACCCGATGGCGATGGCGCGACGTCATGGCGTCGATTCGCTGCGCTACTACCTGCTCCGCGAGGTCAGCTTCGGGCAGGACGGGAGCGTGGGCGAGGAAAGCCTCGTCACCCGCGTCAACGCCGAACTGGCCAACAGCTTCGGCAACCTGGCGCAGCGCACGCTGTCGATGATCCACAAGAACCTCGACGGGGTGATCCCGCCCGCGGGCAGCGAGGCGGCCGACCTGGCGCTGCTCGAGAAGGTGCGCCGCGCCTGCGAGGAGCAACTGCCCGCCGCGTTCGGCGAATGGGCGTTCGAGAAGGGGATCGAGGCGTGGTTGCAGGCGGTCTACGCCGGCAATGCCTATGTCGACGAGATGGCGCCGTGGGCGCTGCGCAAGACCGATCCCAAGCGCATGGCGGCGGTGCTGGGCACGCTCGCGGCGGCGCTTCGTCCGCTCGCCACCGCCATCCTGCCGGTGGTGCCGACGGGCGCCAAGGCGGTGCTCGACCAGCTCGCCGCGGGCGAGGGGGGCGCGCCGATCGCCAAGCCGACCCCGGCCTTCCCGCGCCTCGAGATGAAGACGGAGGACGCATGAGCCTGATCGACAGCCACTGCCACCTCAATTACGAGGGGCTGGTCGAGCGGCAGGACGAGGTGCTCGACGCGGCGCGCGCGCGCGGCGTCACCGGCATGCTCAACATCTCGACCCGCCAGCGAGAGTGGGACGCGATCGTCGCCACCGCCGAGCGCCACGACGACGTGTGGGCGACCATCGGCGTGCATCCGCACGAGGCCGACGCGCATCCCGACCTCGGGGTCGAGGCGCTGGTCGCGGCGGCGGCGCATCCCAAGGTCGTCGCGATCGGCGAATGCGGGCTCGACTATTATTACGACAAGTCCGACCGCGGCGCGCAGAAGGCCCGGTTCGAGGCGCATATCGAGGCGGCGCGGCAGACCGGGCTGCCGCTGGTGGTGCATACCCGCGATGCCGAGGAGGATACCGCCGAGATCCTGTCGCGCGAGGTGGCGCGGGGCGGGGTGAGGGGCGTGCTCCACTGCTTCACCAGCTCGCAGTGGCTCGCCGACCGGGCGCTCGAGTTCGGCTTCTACATCTCGCTGTCGGGCATCGTCACCTTCAAGAACGCCAAGGAGCTGCAGGCCACCGCCAAGACGCTGCCTGCCGAGCGGATGCTGGTCGAGACCGACAGCCCGTTCCTCGCGCCGGTGCCGCATCGCGGCAAGACCTGCGAGCCCGCCTTCGTCGCCGATACCGCCGCCTTCGTGGCCGAGCTGCGCGGCGAGGCGGTCGCGACGCTGCACGCGCAGACGAGCGCCAACTTCTTCCGATTGTTCGACAAAGCCGCGGCGTGAAGATCCGCGTCCTCGGCTGCGGGACCTCGGGCGGGGTGCCCCATGTCGACGGCAACTGGGGGGCGTGCGATCCCGCCAACGCGAAGAACCGCCGTCGCCGCTCCTCGATCCTGGTCGAGGCGGGCGAGGGGCGGCTGCTCGTCGACTGCGGCCCCGATTGCCGCGAGCAATTGCTCGATGCCGGGGTGCGCGGGCTCGACGCGTGCATCGTCACCCACGACCATGCCGACCATTGCCACGGGATCGACGACCTGCGCGGGCTGGTGCGCCGCTCGGGGCGGCGGCTGCCGCTGTGGGCGCGGGCGCACACGCTCGACCAGCTCGAGCGGCGTTTCGCCTATGCCTTCGCGGGCTATGAAAATTATTCGCCGCTGTTCGAGCCGGTCGCGCTCGATAGCGAGCGCGCATGGCAGGGCGGGCGCTTTCGCTTCGTCGACCAGCCACATGGCAGTATTAACAGCCTCGGCTTGCGGTTCGATCGCGATGGAAAGAGTCTGGCCTATGCGATTGATTTTCACGAGCTTACCAGCGAAATGGCAACACTTTACGCGGGCGTCGATGTCTGGATCTGCGACTGTCTCGGGTTGAAACCGCACCCGACCCACGCGCATCTCGATGCCGTCCTGCGCTGGGCGAAAGAGCTCGGAGTCGGGCAATTATGGCTCACGCATCTCGACATCGTGATGGATCATGCCCAACTTAGTTCCATGCTGCCCGATTGGGCGGCGCCCTGTCATGACGGACTGGAACTGACCCTGTGAGCCTGGAAGCGAGCCTGTGACCAACGACTGGATGCTCGGCGGCGTCTATATCATGCTCGCGCTCGCGATCGTGGTGTCGGCGCTGCTGACCCGCCGCGAGCCGGTGGCGCGGCTCGCCAAGATGGCGCTGGCGTGGGTCGCGATCTTCGGCGCGGGCTTCGTCATCTTCACCTTTCGCGACGACCTCGGGATGGTCGGCGACCGGCTGCGCTCCGAAGTCACCGGCGAACCGATCACCGCGGCGGGCGAGATCCGCGTGCCGATGGCGATCGACGGCCATTTCTGGGTCGAGGTCGAGGTCAACGGGATGCCGGTCAACTTCCTCGTCGATTCGGGCGCGACGATGACCACGCTGGCGCGCCCGACCGCCGAGGCCGCCGGGGTCGCGATCAATCCGCGCCGCGACCAGATGGTGCGCACCGGCAATGGCGTGGTGCGCGTCTCGCGCGGGCGCGCCGACAGCCTCTCGCTCGGACCGATCGAGCGGCGCGACATGGCGGTGCACGTCACCGACCAGGTCGACCTCAACGTGATCGGAATGAACTTCCTGTCGACGCTCGACCGGTGGGGCGTCGAGGGACGCTGGCTGGTGCTCGAACCCTGAGCCGGACGCCGCCGCCAAGCGGCGGGCGCGCGTGACGCTGGGTCGGGGTTGGCGCTGAATGCCACGGGCACGAGACCTCTGTCACTTTACATAATATATATTATCAGACTTGCCGAAGTGGTTCGGGTCGGGGCCCCCTCGCGCGGCACGGCGCCGCGGTCGCAGCGCGCGGCAACGCCGCAGTCGCAGCGCGCGGCAACGGAGCGCGCTGGAAGCGGCACGCGATCGTTCCCCGGCGCCGCGGCGGTGGCGCCGTCGTCCGGAAGCGCCGGTCCCGCAGTCCCTTATCTTCGCGGTCTCGCACAAATCGGTAGCGCCCGCGCAGCGCCCCTGCCGCAGCGCTGCAGTCCGCCAAGGCCATCACCGTAGCGCCGCAGCCGCAGCGGGCGATGCCGCAGGTGAGCGGGGCGTCAGCCCCCGACCACCACCCGCATCATCTCGGCGCACAGGATCGCGCCATAGGTGCCGAGCGCATAGCCGAGCACCGCGAGCAGCACCCCGACCGGCGCCAGCGCCGGATGGAAGGCCGCCGCGAGCACCGGCGCCGAGGCGGCGCCGCCCACATTGGCCTTCGAGCCCACCGCGATGAAGAAGAAGGGCGCGCGGATCATCTTGGCCACCGTGAACAGGAGGATCGTGTGGACCAGCATCCAGATGATGCCGACGAGGAACAACAGCGGCCGCTCGGCGACCGAGAAGATGTCCATCTTGGTGCCGATGATGGTGACCAGCAGGAAGATGAAGACGGTGCCGAGCTTGGAGGCGCCCGCGCCCTCGAGCTGGCGCGCGCGGGTGAAGCTCAGCGCCAGCCCGTAGGTGGTGGCGACGACGACGACCCAGAAGAAGCCGCTGGTGAGCACGCTTTCCTCCATCCCGGGAAGCGCCGCGATCGCCGGCCCGACGAGGAGCGCGACGAGGTGCGACAGCCCCACCCCCGCGAAGGTCAGCGCGACCATCACCATGAAATCCTCGGTCTTCGAGACGCGCTCGATCGAGGCCGAATAGTCGGCCATCTTGGTCTGCAGCCGCGTGATCGCGCTGGTGTCGGCCTTGAGCCAGCGGTCGATCGGTTCAGGGTTGCCCGCGCCGTAGAGCAGGAAGGCCATCCAGATGTTGGCGACGACGATATCGACCGCGACCATCGCCGCGTAATTCTCGATGTTGTAGCCGTAGACCTCGAGCATGGCGGTCTGGTTGGCCCCGCCGCCGATCCAGCTGCCGGCCACGGTGGCGAGCCCTCGCCAGGCGGCATCGGCCCCTTCCCCGCCCACGGTCTCGGGGCTGAAGGTGCCGACGAGGGCCACCGCGATCGGCCCGCCGATGACGATCCCGACGGTGGCGGTGAAGAACATGATCAGCGCCTTGGGCCCCAGCCCGATCACCGCCTTCATGTCGATGCTCAGCGTGAGGAGGATGAGCGCGGCGGGCAGGAAATAGTCCTTGGCTACCTGCCACAGGTTGGTCTCGCTGGTGATGACGTTGAACGAGGTCAGCAGCGAGGGAATGAGGTAGCACAGCAGGATGATCGGCACGACGCCGTAGAATTTCGCCCATCGCCCGCCGAGGCTGCGGGTCCAGAAGAGAAGGCCGAGAATGGCGGCGAGGATGCCGAAGGTGACGGCATCCGACGTGATGAGCGCGCTCGGCGCAACCTGTTCGTCCACGAGAAATCCTGTAGCTGTTCGCCCGCCACCATGGCGGCTCGGGCGGCTCGGGAAAAGGCTTTTGATTCCGCCGCGCGCGCGCCATGGTGCGGCGATGACCGACCAGCAGCAGAGCGCGGGCCTCGAGCGGCTCGTTTCGATCATGCGCCGCCTGCGCGATCCCGAGACCGGCTGCGAATGGGACAGCGTCCAGGATTTCGCCAGCATCGCCCCCTACACCATCGAGGAAGCCTATGAGGTGGCCGACGCGATCGCGCGCGGCGACATGGCCGACCTCGCCGAGGAACTGGGTGACCTCCAGCTGCAGGTGATCTTCCATAGCGTGATGGCCGAGGAGCAAGGCGCCTTCACGCTGGCCGACGTGTTCGCGAAGATCGCCGACAAGATGGAGCGCCGCCACCCGCACATCTTCGGCGCCGCCGATGCCGGCGGCCACCACCTGTGGGAAGAGATCAAGGCGGCCGAACGCGAGGACAAGGCCGGCACGGGGGACCAGAGCGCGCTGGCGGGGGTGGCGCTCGCCCTGCCCGCGCTCGAACGCGCGCAGAAGCTGCAAAAACGCGCCGCGCGCACCGGCTTCGACTGGCCCGATGCCAGCGGGGCGACGGCCAAGATCCACGAGGAACTGGCCGAACTCGAGGACGCGCGCGGGGCGGCGCATCGCGAGGAGGAACTGGGCGACCTGTTGTTCGCGGTGGTCAACCTCGCGCGGTTCCTGGGGATCGACGCCGAGGAAGCGCTGCGCAAGGCCAACCGCAAGTTCGAGGCGCGCTTTCGCGCGATCGAGGCGCATCCCGAATTCGCCGCCCGCGACCTCGATGGCAAGGAGCAATTGTGGCGCGAGGCCAAGCGCGCGCTGCAGGAGTGAGGCCCCGCGCCGGGGGCGAGCGGGGATCGCGACGGGGGGCTACAGCGCGTTGAAGCGTTCCCAGTCCTGTTCGGACAGCTCGACGGTGAGGTGGAGCCGCTCGTCCTCGACCCGCTGCCCGACCACCTTGCCGTTGGCGTGGAGCCAGCTGATGCGCGCACCGTCCGAGAGCGATAGCGCGACGTCATGACGCTGCCGGTCGGGATCGAGCGCCTCGCCGACGATCGCGCGCAGCCGCTCGACCCCCTGCCCGCTGCGCGCGCTGACGAGGATCGCCCCGCGGGTGGCGGCGCGGCCCTCGAGCGTGGCGTAGTCGTCGGGCGCGAGCAGGTCGGCCTTGTTCCAGACCTCGAGCCGCGGCGGCCCCTTGCCCTCCTCGAGCCCGAGGTCGGCGAGCACCTGCTCGACGTCGTCGGCCTGCGCCTCGCTGTCGGGGTGCGCGATGTCGCGGACATGGAGGATGAGGTCGGCCGAGGCGACCTCCTCGAGCGTGGCGCGGAAGGCGGCGACGAGCTGGGTCGGCAGGTCCGAGACGAACCCCACCGTGTCGGACAGGATGACCTTGTCGTGGCCCGGCAGCTTGACGTTGCGCATCGTCGGGTCGAGCGTGGCGAACAGGAGGTCCTTCGCCATGACAGAAGCCTCGGTCAGGCGATTGAAAAGCGTCGATTTTCCGGCATTGGTATAGCCCACCAGCGCGACCACCGGCCACGGCGCGCGCTGGCGCCGGTCGCGGTGCAGCCCGCGCGTCTTCTTGACCTGCTCGAGTTCCTTGCGGATGCGCGCCATGCGGTCGCGGATCATCCGCCGGTCGGCCTCGATCTGGGTTTCGCCCGGGCCGCCGAGGAAGCCGAAGCCGCCGCGCTGGCGCTCGAGGTGGGTCCACGAGCGCACCAGCCGCCCGGCCTGGTAGTCGAGGTGCGCAAGCTCGACCTGGAGCCGCCCCTCGGCGGTCGCCGCGCGTTCGCCGAAGATCTCGAGGATGAGCCCGGTGCGGTCGATCACCTTGGTCTTGAGCCGCTCCTCGAGCGTCTTCTGCTGCACCGGCGAGAGCATGTGGTCGACGATCGTGAGCGTGACGTCATCGGCGGCCGCCGCCGCCGCGATCTCCTCGACCTGCCCGCCCCCGAGCAGGGTGGCGGGGCGCAGCTGGCGGACGGTGAAGGCGAGCGCGTCGGTGACCTCGATGCCGATCGCCTCGGCCAGCCCCCTCGCCTCCTCGATCCGCGCCTCGGGGCCGCGGCTGTGCGGATGGCGGGCGAGGGTCGGCACCACCAGCAGCGCGCGCTGGCCGCCCGCCCCCTCCTCGTCGCGGTTGAACACGCTCATGCACCGGGCTCCGCGTCGGCCACGGTGGCGATCGCATGCTTGAAGACGAGCTGGAGGTCGCGCGCCTGCTCGAGCAGCAGCGCATAGGCGCCGTGGCCGGCGAGTCGACCCTCGAGCGCGATCCCGTTGACGAGGTGGAGCCGGACCCCCTGCCCGAGGCGGCGGCGCAGGAAGTCGGCCTGGCGGTCGCCGCGCGGGGGGGCGGGCGGGGCGAAGGGCTGCTGGTCGCGCAGCAGGATGGTCGAGACGCCCTGCTTGTAGACGAGCTGCTCCTCCCCGCCGCGCGTGAGCGTGAGGCTGTAGGCATCGAACCCGCTGATCAGCCCCTGCAGTCGTACCCCCTTGAGGAGGAACAGCGTGACGGGCAGCGCGCCCTTGCGCGCCAGGTTGAGGAACTGGTCCTGCAGCGAGGACGGGCCGGTGGGCATGGGCGTCAGTTCTTGTCGCGCTTGTCGGTGACGCCGAGCGCCTTGAGCTTGCGGTGCAGCGCCGAGCGTTCCATGCCGATGAAGGCGGCGGTGCGGCTGATGTTCCCCGAGAAGCGCCGGATCTGGACGCGCAGATATTCGCGCTCGAAATTCTCGCGCGCCTCGCGCAGCGGCGAGCCCATCATCGCCACCGTCGAGGTCGCGCTCTTGGCATCGCCGCCCCCGTCGGTGACCTCGGCGGGCAGCAGGTCGATCTCGATGCAGTCGACCCGGTCGCCCGGGGTCAGGATCATGGTGCGCTCGATGATGTTGCGCAGCTGGCGCACGTTGCCCGGCCATTCATGCGCTTGCAGCGCGGCCATCGCCTCGTCCGACACGCGCGGCGGGCGCACCCGCCGTTCGGCGGCGAAGCGGGCGAGGAAATGGTCGACCAGCGTGACGATGTCCTCGCGCCGCTCGTTGAGCGGGGGGATCGTCACGGGCACGACGTTGAGGCGATAGAAGAGATCCTCGCGGAACCGCCCCGCCTCGATCTCCTCTTGAAGGTCGCGCGAGGTGGCCGAGAGCACGCGCACGTCGACCTTGACCGGGCGGTCGCCGCCGACGCGGGTGAAGCTCTGGTCGGTGAGCACGCGCAGGATCTTGGCCTGCGTGTTCAGGGGCATGTCGGCGATCTCGTCGAGGAACAGCGTGCCGCCGTGCGCCTGTTCGAGCAGCCCGGGGCGCGCCACCCCGCCTTCCTCGATGCCGAACAGTTCCTCCTCGACCCGCTCGGGCGCCATCATCGCGGCGGAGACGACGACGAAGGGGGCCTGCGCGCGCGGGCTCCAGCCGTGGATCATCCGCGCCGCGATCTCCTTGCCGACCCCGGCGGGCCCGGTGATCATGACCCGGCTGCCGGTCGGGGCGACGCGCTTGAGCGTGGCGCGCACCGCGTTGATCGCCGAGGAGGTGCCCTCGAGCTGTTCATCGCGCAGCGTCTGTTTCCTGAGCCGCGCGTTCTCGCGCCGCAACCGGTCGGTCTCGGTGGCGCGCTCGACGAGGTGAAGCAGCTTGCCCGCCTCGAAGGGCTTCTCGATGAAGTCGACCGCGCCCGCGCGCACCGCGGCGACCGCGGTGTCGAGGTTGCCGTGGCCCGAGATCATGATGCAGGGCAGCGAGGGGTCGCGTCGCTTGACCTCCTCGAGCAGCTGAAGCCCGTCGAGGTCCGAGCCCTGGAGCCAGACGTCGAGCAGCGCCAGGTGCGGGCGGCGCTGTTCGATCGCCTCGAGCGCCTCGCGGCTGCCCGCGGCCGAGCGCACGCTATAGCCCTCGTCCTCGAGCACGCCCGCGACCAGCTCGCGAATGTCTTCTTCGTCGTCGACTACCAGGATCTCAAGCGGCATCAGATGTCCTCGTCATACTCTTGGTCCTCTCCGGACCGCGTGAGCGGGGTGCCGGGCTCGCCCTCGGCGCGATCTTCCAGCCGGGCGGCATCGAAGCTGATGCGGACGCGGGTACCCCCGCCCTCCCGGTCGAAAAAGGCCAGTTGGCCTGCATGTTCCTCGACGATCTTCTTGACGATCGCGAGGCCGAGCCCGGTGCCGCGCACGCGGGTCGTCATATAGGGCTCGGTCATCCGCTCGCGCTCGGCGGGCAGCCCGACCCCGCTGTCGACGATCTCGATCGTCAGCTCGCCGCCGTGGCGCGAGATTTCGAGGCTGATGAAATCGCCCTCCTCGCGCGCGTCGCCCTGCTTGCGGCGCGCCTCGATCGCCTCGACCGCATTCTTGACGATATTGGTGAGCGCCTGCGCCAGCTGGCGGCGGTCGCAGACCATGCGGATGGGGCCGCGCGGGGGATCGATCGAGAAGCGGATGCCGGGGTGCGCGACCTCGTGGAGGAACAGCGCCGCGCGGGCGATGTCGTGCACGTCCTCGTCGCGAAAGCTGGGCTTGGGCATGCGCGCGAAATTGGAGAATTCATCGACCATGCGCCGCAGGTCCCCGACCTGGCGGACGATCGTCTGGGTCAGCCGCTCGAAGGTGTCGTCGTCGTCCGGAATCGTGTCGCCGTAGCGGCGCTGGAGCCGCTCGGCGGCGAGCTGGATCGGGGTCAGCGGGTTCTTGATCTCGTGCGCGATGCGGCGCGCGATGTCGGACCAGGCGGCGCGCCGCTGGTCCGAGAGCTGGTCGGTGACGTCGTCGAAGGTCAGCACCGCGCCGTCCTCGTAGCGCACGCGCTTGACCGCGAGCGTGCGCAGCCCGCCCTTGGTGGCGAGGTCGAGCGTGGTCTCCTGGCTCGCCCCGGCGAGGAATTCGCCCAGTTCGGGGGAGCGATCGATCAGCCGCTCGCCCTCGAGCGGGGTGTCCTCGTCGGCGAGCAGGAGGGTGGCCGAGCGGTTGACGAGCAGGATGCGGTCCTCCTCGTCGGTCGCGATCACCCCCGCGGTCACCGAGGACAGGACCGCCTCGATGAAGGCCCGGCGCAGGTCGAGTTCCTCGTTGGCCGAGAGCAGCGCGCCGGTCTGTTCCTCGATGCGGCTCGTCATCCGGTTGAAGGCGGTCGCCAGCGTGGCGATCTCGTCGGCCGAGGGTTGCGGCGGCACGCGCGCGGTGAAATCGCCCTCCTCGACGCGGTTGGCGGCGGCCACCAGCTGCCCGACCGGGCGCGCGATGCGGTCGGCCAGCTTGAGCGCGGCGAAGATCGCGAGCGCCACGATCAGGATGGCGCCGATCAAGAGCGCGGCGTTGAAGCGCAGCTGGTTGACCCGGCTGCGCTCGATGATGTCGTCATAGGAGGCGCGGATGCTGTCGGCGCGGTTGATCTTCTCGAGCAGGTTCGAGCGGAATTCGCGCGAGGCGAAGAGAAAGCCGTTCTCGACATCGGGCAGCGCGGTCAGGAAGGCGATGCGGTCGACCATCGCGATGCCGACGGCGTCATTGCCCTCGAGCTGGTTGCGCGCGGCGAGGATATTGTCGCGGTCGATCATCCCCGGGAACGGGTTGATCGCGACGAGGGTCTCGATATTGCCCTCCTCGTCGATCGCCAGGACCGCGGCCTCGTTGAGCTCGCGGACATAGGCCTGGTAGCCGACCTCGTTGCGGAAGGCCTCGCTGCGCGGGTCCATCTCGGGCAGGAAGCCGACGAGGTCATAGGCCATGTAGATGGCCTCTTCCGACACGTCGGTTTGCTCGTCGAGCAGCACCGAATCGACGATCTCGACGGTGTCGATCAGCATCGTGCGCGCGCGCTCGGAGAACCAGAATTCGAGCCCCGACTGGATCAGGAGCGAGGCGAAGATCGCCACCGTGACGGTGGGGACCGCGGCGATGATCGAGAAGAGCGCCACCAGCCGGGTGTGGATCTGCCCCATCCCCACCCCCTGCTTGCGACCGCGATATTTGGCGATCTGCCGCGATAGCAGGACCATCAGTCCGATCGCCGGGAGGAGGTTGCCGACCATCAGCGCGGCGATCAGCGGCGGGCTCACCAGCGTCGGGGTGTCATGGTCGTGCAGCAGGATGTCGGCCGAGAAGGCCAGCATGGCGACGAGGACAAGCGCGGCGACCACCGTCGCCAGCCGCAAGCGGGTCGAGGGCGAGGACAGGCGCAGCGGCAAGCCGGCTCGCGGAGAATCACTCACGCTGATCATGCCGTGCCTGCCTAGCACGGAAGCGTTGCATCAAAAACACAGTTTGACCGATCGGCGACATTGCCGCGCGCGGGTTGCCGCCGGCGCGGGTCAGGCGGCGTCGCGCTGGCCCTCGATGAAGCGGGCGTAATAGTCGCGCAGCATCGCCTTCACCTCGGCCGCGCTCTCGACCTGGTTGACCGCGTTCCGGAACTCGGCCGAACCGTGCAGCCCCTTGGTGTACCAGCCGAGGTGCTTGCGCGCGCAATTGACCCCGACGCGTTCGCCGTAGAGCGCGATCATGTCGTCATATTGCTCGAGGATCACCGCGAGCTGTTCGGCGAGCGGCGGGTCATCGCGGGTCTCGCCGTGACACAGGTCGGCGATCATCTGGCCCAGCAGCCACGGCTTGCCATAGGCACCGCGCCCGACCATCACCCCGTCGGCGCTCGAGGCGTCGAGCGCGGCGTGCGCGTCGGCGAGGCTGTTGATGTCGCCGTTGACGATGACCGGCAGCGAGACCGCCTGCTTGACGCGGGCGATGAAGTCCCAGTCGGCCGACCCGCGATACATCTGGTTGCGGGTGCGCCCGTGCACCGTGATCATCTGCGCGCCGAGATCCTCGGCGATGCGCGCGAGTTCGGGGGCGTTGAGGCTGTCGTGGCACCAGCCCATGCGCATCTTGACGGTGACCGGCACCTTGACCGCCTTGACCGTCGCCTCGATCAGCGCGGCGGCGAGCGGCAGGTCGCGCATCAGCGAGGAGCCGGCATAGCCATTGACGACCTTCTTCACCGGGCAGCCCATGTTGATGTCGATGATCGCCGCGCCCTTGTCCTCGTTGAGCTTGGCCGCCTCGGCCATGCGCGAGGGCTCGCAGCCCGCGAGCTGGAGCGAGACGGGGTCTTCGGACGGGTCCCAGGTCGCCTTCTGGAGGCTCTGCTTGGTCTCGCGGATCATCGCTTCGGACGCGATCATCTCGGACACGGTGAGGCCGCAGCCGTAGCGCTTGACGACCTTGCGGAAGGGCGTGTCGGTCACCCCCGTCATCGGCGCGAGGATGACGGGTTCGGCGATCGTGATGTCGCCGATCTGGATGGGCTTGAGACGGGTCATGATGGAGGCGCACATAGGGTTTTTCGCCTGATCGCGCAATGAACGGGCCTTCACAGGCCCGAATTTGCGCGGCATGGCATGGCCTCATGAACGTGACCGCCCTCATCGTCGCCGCCGGGTCGGGAAGCCGGATGGGCGGCGAGACGCCCAAACAATATCGGATGCTCGCGGGCAAGGCGGTGCTGGCGCATGCGGTCGACGCGCTCTCGGCCCACCCGCGGATCGACGCCGTGCGCGTCGTCATCGGCGCCGGGCAGGAGGCCGAGGCGCGCGCGGCGCTCGGCACGCGCGCGGTCGGCGACCCGATCATCGGCGGCGCCACCCGCAGCCAAAGCGTCGCGCGCGGGCTGGCGGCGGTGGCAACGCGCCACGTCCTCGTCCACGATGCCGCCCGCCCCTTCTGCCCGCCCGCGGTGATCGACCGGCTCATCGCGGCGCTCGACGACCATGCCGCGGCGGTGCCCGTGCTGGCGGTCCCCGATACGGTCGCGCGCTCCGACGGGGTCTTCCTAACGCTGCCCGAGAGCCGCGACGGGCTGGTCCGCGTGCAGACCCCGCAGGCGTTCCTCACCGCCGATCTGGTCGACATCCTGGGCAGGCATTCGAGCGCCGATGGGGCGCCGACGGACGAGGCGAGCGTGCTGCGGGCGGCGGGGCTGCCGGTCGCCACGGTCGAAGGCGATCCGCTCCTCGACAAACTCACGGTGCCCGCCGACTGGGCGCGCGCGCAGGCCATGCTGGAGGCACGAATGATATCGCGAACGGGGCTCGGTTTCGACGTCCACGGCTTCAAGGGGCCCGGCCCCGTCATGCTCGGCGGGATCGAGATCGCGCATGACAAGGGGCTCGCGGGGCACAGCGATGCCGACGTGCTGCTCCACGCGATCACCGACGCGCTGCTCGGCGCCGCGGCGTTGGGCGACATCGGCGAACATTTCCCGCCCTCCGACGAGCGATGGAAGGGGGCCTCGTCCGATCGCTTCCTCGCCCACGCCGCCGATCTGGTGCGCGGGGCGGGCGGGATCATCGACCATGTCGACGCCACCGTGATCTGCGAGGCGCCCAAGGTGGGGCCGCACCGCGCGGCCATGCGCGCGCGCATCGCCGCCATCCTCGCGCTTGCCGACGGCCAGGTCAGCGTCAAGGCGACCACCACCGAAAAGCTCGGCTTCACCGGGCGGCGCGAGGGCATCGCCTGCCAGGCGATCGCCACCATCCGGACCCCCGCGCCATGAGCGCGCTGGCGCCCGCGCTGGTCGCGGCGGCGCAAGGCGTGCTCGAGGCGCATCGCCGCCGCGGGACGCGGGTGGCGATGGCCGAAAGCTGCACCGGCGGGCTGGTGTCCGCCGCGCTTACCGACATCGCCGGCTCCTCCGATGTCTTCGTCGCGGGGTTCGTCACCTATGCCAACGAGGCCAAGGTACGGATGGTCGGGGTCGACCCGGTGCTGATCGAGCTGCACGGCGCGGTGTCCGAACAGGTGGCGCGGGCGATGGCCGAGGGGGCGCTGGGGCGCGCGGGCGCCGATGTCGCGGTAGCGATCACGGGGGTGGCGGGCCCGGGGGGCGGCTCGGCAGCAAAGCCGGTCGGCACCGTCTGGTTCGCGCGCGCCGACAGCAGCGGCGCGACGCGAGCGGTCCTGAAGCAATTCGACGCGGCCGCGAGCCGCGATGCGATCCGCACTCAGGCGGCGTTGGAAGCGCTCTCGCTGCTGTCGCCGTAGAGCGCGTCGGCGCGGGCGATGAAGGCGTCGGTCATGCGCCGCAGCGCGCGGTCGAACATCTGCCCCGCGACGGTCTCGAAGATGCGGTTCTTGAACGCGAAATCGACGCAGAAGTGGAGGTTGGTCCCCCCTTCCCCGTCGGGTTCGAAGGTCCATTCGTTGTGCAGGAACTTCAACGGTCCCTCGATATAGTCGACCGTGATCTTGTCGGGATAGTCCTTCTTCACCCGGCTGGTGAAGCGTTCCTTGAAGGCCTTGAAGCCGACGATCAGGTCGGCGACCAGCTCGTCCTCGCTTTCCGAGCGCACGCGCACCGCGCTGACCCACGGCAGGAATTCGTCATAGCGCGCGACATCGGCGACCAGCGCGAACAATTGTTCGGGCGAATAGGGAAGCCGGCGGGTCTCGCTATGGCGCGGCATTAACGCTGCGACGCCTTGGCCAGCTTGGCTTCGCGATTGGCGCGCATCTTCTCGAAATCGTCGCCGGCGTGATAGCTCGAACGCGTCAGCGGGCTCGCGGCGACGAGCAGGAAGCCCTTGGCGCGGCCGATCGCGGCATAGGCCTCGAAGGTCTTGGGGGGCACGAATTCCTTGACCTCGGCATGCTTGGGCGTGGGCTGGAGATACTGCCCCATGGTGAGGAAGTCGATGTCGGCCGAGCGCATGTCGTCCATCACCTGGTGCACCTCGAGCCGCTCTTCGCCGAGCCCCACCATGATCCCCGACTTGGTGAAGATCGAGGGGTCGAGCGCCTTGACCCGCTCGAGCAGCCGCAGCGAGGCGTAATAGCGCGCCCCCGGGCGGATCGTCGGATAGAGCCGCGGCACGGTCTCGAGATTGTGGTTGAACACGTCGGGGCGCGCCTCGACGATCTTCTCGATCGCCTGCTCGTGCTTGCCGCGAAAGTCGGGGGTGAGGATCTCGATCGTGGTCCCGGGGGTGTGTTCGCGAAGGGCCCGGATCACCTTGACGAACTGGTCGGCCCCGCCATCGGGCAGGTCGTCGCGGTCGACCGAGGTGATGACGATATGCTTGAGCCCCATCTTGGCCGCCGCGATCGCGGTGTTCTCGGGCTCCATCGGGTTGACCGGGCGCGGCATGCCCGTCTTGACGTTGCAGAAGGCACAGGCGCGCGTGCAGGTGTCGCCGAGGATCATCACGGTGGCATGCTTCTTGTCCCAGCATTCGCCGATATTGGGACAGGCGGCTTCCTCGCACACCGTGGCCAGCCCGAGCTCGCGCATCAGGCCCTTGGTCTCGTTATAGCCCTTGGAGACGGGCGCCTTGACGCGAATCCAGTCGGGTTTGCGCTTGGGGGTCGGGATCACGGGTGCGTTCATGCCGGGCGAGATAGCGATCAGGCTTGCCATTGCCAAGGCCGCACCTTAGCCCACGTCGCGACACCTACCGTGGGGCTACCATGATCCTTGAGACGCTCACCTCGCCGATCATCCTGTTTTTCGTGCTCGGCATGTTCGCGGGATTCACCCGCTCGGACCTCGCGATCCCCGAGGCGATGGCCAAGGCGATGGCGATCTACCTGATGGTCGCGATCGGGCTCAAGGGCGGGGTGGCGATCGCCGAGGCGGGGATCACCCGCGACCTCCTGCTCGCGGGGGCGGCGGGGGTCGGGCTCAGCTTCCTCGTCCCCTACCCCGCCTTTTTCCTGCTGACACGGATCGGCCGGCTGGCGCGGGTCGATGCCGCCGCGACCGCCGCGCATTACGGCTCGGTCAGCCTCGTCACCTATATCACCGCCGCCGAGATGTTCGACGCCGCCGGGATGCCCGCGGCGGGGTTCATGGTCGCGGTGCTGGCGCTGATGGAGGGGCCGGCGATCATCTCGGGGCTCTCGCTCGCGCGCAAGGACAGCGACAGCAGCCGCGCCGAGCTGCTGCACGAGGTGCTGCTCAACAGCTCGGTGGTGCTGCTGATCGGCTCGATGCTGATCGGCTATGTCGCCGGGCCCGAGGGGTTCGCGCCGATCGCCCCCACCTTCGCCGTCGGCTACAAGGGCATCCTCGCGCTGTTCCTGCTCGACATGGGGCTGCTCGCCTCGCGGCGGCTGCGCGAGACGCGCACGATCACCTGGCGGCTCGCGCTGCTCGGCATCCTGATGCCGGCCGCCAACGGGATCATCGGGGTGGTCCTCGGCACGCTGATCGGGCTCGAACCCGGGACCGCGGCGATCCTCGGCGTCCTCGGCGCTAGCGCATCCTACATTGCGGTGCCCGCGGCGATGCGGCTGGCCTTGCCGCAGGCCGATCCGGGCATCTATCTGTCGATGTCGCTGGGGATCACCTTCCCCTTCAACGTGGTCGTCAACATCTTCTTCCTCAGCTGGCTCGCAGGAGTGCTCGCCTGATGCAATTGTCCAAGATGAAACGCGTCGAGATCCTGCTCGAGGAGCAGCTCGTCCCCAAGCTCGGGCGGATCGTCCGCGAGGCCGGCTTCTCGGGGCATACGGTGATGCCGGTGCTCCAGGGCAGCGGCGGCGGCGGGGCGTGGCAGGACGAGCGGCTGACCGGGTCGAGCAAGGTGATGCTGCTCGCCATCGGCACCGCCGAGGACGCCGGGCAGCTGCTCGAGGCGATCGCCCCGCTGCTCGACAGTCACCGGCTGCTGCTGACCATCGGCGAGGTCGAAGTCATCCGGCGCGAGCGCTTCTGATGCCCGAGTTTCGCGAACTGCTCGACGGCTATCATCGCTTCCGCCGCAACGACTATTATCGCCACAAGGGGCGCTGGGAGGATCTCGCCGAGGGGCAGCACCCGCCGGTCATGATCATCGCCTGTTGCGACAGCCGGGTCGATCCCGCGACGGTGTTCGACCTCGTCCCCGGGCAGGCCTTCGTGCTGCGCAACGTGGCCAATCTCGTGCCCCCGTTCCAGAGCGAGGCGGGGCTGGCCGGGGCGCGCTCGGCGATCGAGTTCGGGGTCACCGGGCTGGGGGTGCGCCACATCGTGGTGATGGGGCATGGCGCCTGCGGCGGCATCAAGGCCGCGCTCGCGGGCGGCGACCAGGGCGCCCCGGGGCACAGCTTCCTCGACAACTGGATCAGCCTGATCGACGGCCCGCGCGACGCAGTGCTCGCCGATCATGCGTGCGAGGACAAGCAGCTCGCGCTCGAGCAGGCGGCGATCCGCCACAGCCTCGCGAACCTGCGGACCTTCCCCTATATCGCCGAGCGCGAGGCCGCCGGGAGCCTCAAGCTCCACGGCTGCCACTTCACGATCGGCACGGGGCGGCTGCTGCTGCTCGACGAGGCGAGCGGGCGGTTCGTCAACGACTAGCAGTCGGTGTCATAGTCGTAGACGGGGTTGCCGTTGTCGTCGACATAATAGCAGTAGCCCTGCGTATCGCGATAATATTGGCGACCCTTGATCACCGCGCCGGCGACCGCGCCGATCGCCGCGCCCGCGGCGGCACCCTCGACGACGCTGACCCCGTCGACCACGGCGCCGACCGCGGCGCCCGCGATCCCGCCGATCGCCGCGCCCTTGGCGGCGCGTTCGAGCTGCTGGTTGTCGCGCCCCGCATAATAGGGGTCGTCATAGCCATAGGGGTCGGTCGCGCAGCCGGTCACGAGAAGCCCCGCCGCCAGCATCGCTCCACCAGTCTTCATTCCCATCGCAACTTCTCCCGTTCCAGACATTTCACGCTGGTGGGGACGCAAAGGACGGGCCTTTCGTTCCGCCACCGAACCGCTATGTGAGATGAATGGGAATGAACGACAGATGAGTAGCCGCCAGCCGCGCGGCAGCGAGGAGGAGCTCAATATCGCCCTCCTCATCGACGCCGACAATGCCAGCCCCGAACACCTCGACGAGGTGCTCACCGTGCTCGCCGAGCTGGGCGAGATCAACATCCGCCGCGCCTATGGCAACTGGCGCAAGCCCGCGCTCAAGACGTGGGGCGACCTGACCGGGCGCCATTCGATCGTGCCGGTCCAGCAGTTCGACGTGGTCAAGGGTAAGTCGGCGACCGACATGCGGATGGTCATCGACGCGATGGACCTGCTCTATCGCGGCACCGTCGACGGGTTCGGGCTGATGAGCTCGGACAGCGACTTCCTGCCGCTCGCGCAGCGGCTTCGCGAGGACGGGCTGCCGGTCTACGGCTTCGGCACCGCCAAGACCCCGGTCAGCTTCAAGCAGGCCTGCACCCGCTTCTTCGATGTCGCCGCGCTGGCCGATCGCAGCGGCGACAACGGGGGCGGCACCCCGAGCGCCGATCGCACCGTCGACGAGGAACTGCTCACCATCCTCGGCAATGCCTACAAGGCGTCCAAGCGCGATGAGGAGGGCTATGCGCCATTGTCCGAACTGGGGCAGCGCGCCAAGGCGGTGTCGAGTTTCGCGGTGCGCAACTACGGCTTCACCCGCCTGTCCGACCTCGTGCGCAGCCTCGACCATTACGAGGTCAAGAAGGGGAGCGACGGGCGACTGGTGGTGAAGCGTCTGCGGTAGATCGCGGAACGGGGCCGCCCGCCCACCCGTTTTCTTTCCAAACGGAACAAGGAGACGGGAATGTTTTTCAAGAATGACCAATCCGACGCGACGGTGCGCCGCGACCTCGAGAAAAAGCTGTGGAAGGCGCTCGGCGGCTCGAGCCCCTTCGTCATGCTCGGCCTCCAGGGGGTCGAGGACAGCCGCACCCGGCCGATGACGGTGCAGATCGACGGCGAGGGCGCGGACCGCAAGATCTACTTCTTCGCCGACAAGCGCGAGAGCCTCGTCGAGGGGCTCGGGCAGAGCCATCGCGCCATCGCCAGCTTCCAGGACAAGGGGCACGACCTGTTCGCGCACATCCACGGCAACCTCGTGGTCGACAACGACCGCGCGGTGATCGACCGCCTGTGGAACTCGATGATCGCGCCCTGGTACGAGGGCGGCAAGGACGACCCCAACCTCGTCCTCCTGCGCTTCGACACCGAGACCGCCAACGTGTGGGAAAATGCCGGCGCCGAGCATCTCGTGCAGGCGGCGATCGACTTCCTCGGCGGCGACCCCGAGAAGCCCGATTACGAGAGCCACCGCGCCGACGTGCAATTGTAAGGAGAGCCGACCATGAGCGATGATCGCAACCGCCGGGCCGAGACGGCCAAGCAGAACGACGACAGCGAGATCCTCGACCGCAGCCTCGAGACCCCCGATTTCCAGGGCCGCTTTCAGGGCGACCTCGAGACCGATATCGGGACGCAGGCCGCGCTCGAGCGGGTCGAGGACCCCGACGCCAGCGAAGGCGTCGACAAGCAGGACGACATCAATCACGGGCTGCGGGTCCGCGGCGACCACCAGGTCTGACGCGTACCCCGCCCCGCTGGCCTTCGGCCACGCGCGCCCCTGCCGCCCCCGGGCGGCGGGGGCGTTCGTCAACGCAGAATCTGGCTGACCGTGCAGGCGCGATGACGCGCGCGGGCCGCCTCGAGCGCCGAGCGCTGAAGCAGCCGGTGGTCGAGCATGTAGACATGGCGCGGCATCGCGCCGGGGCAGGCGATGCGGATATGCGCATAGTCGCGCGCGGCGATGCGGTGGGTGAGGAAGCGCGGCCAGAATTCCTCCGCCGTCCCGCGCCACTCGTAGGCGGGCACCGACAAGCGCGCGCCGAGCATCTTGGCGCCGGGAACGCCGACCATCAGCGCCGCCGCAACCGCCACCGCTCCCCCGATCGTCTTGATCTGTCCAGCCATGGCGCGACCCCCTAGACCAGAAGCGGGGGCCAAGACTAGCCCCGCCCAGGACGCGATGGTAGGCCGGGGCATGACCCGACCCGACACGCTCGAGGCAATCCTCGCCGATGCGCTCGACCGGCTCGAGGCGGGGGCGCGCGATCGCCGTCACGCCATGCACCTGCCGATCGTCGCCACCGCCGATGCCGATGCGCGGGTGATGGTGCTGCGCGCGGTCGACCGCGAGGCGGTGACGCTGCGCTTTCACACCGACGTGCGCGCGCCCAAGGTGGCGGTGCTCGCCGCCGACCCGCGGATCGGGCTGCTCGCCTATGATCGCGAGGCCAAGGTGCAGCTGCGGATGCGCGGCACCGGGATGATCGCCACGCAGGGCGAGGAGGTCGAGGCGGCGTGGGCGGCGAGCAGCAATTTCGCGCGCCGCTGCTATCTCGCGCCGCATCCCCCGAGCAGCGCGCACCCCGCCCCCCTCCCCAACCTGCCCGCCGACGTGCGCGAGACCGAACCCGACCCGGCCCGGCTCGCCGCGCAGGCGCGCGACCAGTTCGCGATCCTCAAGGTCGAGCTCGAGGAAATCGACTGGTTCAGCCTTGCCCATGACGGCCATCGCCGCGCGCTGTGGCGCCGCGACGGGCGCTCGACGTGGCTGGCGCCCTGAGCGCACCGCTCGCTTCGTCGCGCGGCACGGCTCGGCTCACCGATAACCGTTCACCCCGGCTATACCGCTCGATTGACCCCGCCCCCCGGCGCGGGCTCATCCTCGGCGCCTAGGGTAAAACTTTTTTCCGGGGATGGACCAATGACGAGGAAAACGATGCTGGTGGCCGCGACTGCGGCGATGTTCGCGATCACGCCGGCGCTGGCGCAGGATGCCGGCGGCGAGGACAGCGACACCGAGACCGAAACCGACACCGAGACCGAGACGGACACCGACACCGAGACTGAGACCGAGACGGATACGGACACCGAGACGGATACGGACACCGAGACGGATACGGACACCGAGACGGATACGGACACCGAGACGGACACGGACACCGAGACGGATACGGACACCGAGACCGACACCGACACCGACACCGAGGCCGGCGAGGACAGCGCGGCGAGCAACGGCCTCGGCGCGAGCGTGCGCGAGCTGGCGCAGGGCGAGCGCGACCCCGAACGCCCGGGTATCGGCCATATGGTGCGCGAGATGGCACGCCCGGCGCATGTCAGCGAGGCGCGCGCCGCCGCCGCCGAAGCGCGCGAGGTCGCCAAGGCCGCCCGCCAGGATGCCCGCGCCGCCCGCGAGGAAGCGCGCGAGGCGCGCAAGAACGCAAGGGACGCGCGCGGCAACGGCCGCGGCGGTCGCTAGGGCACAACCGATGCAGCAGGTCGGCTCGCCTCGGGCCGACCCGCTTGCCCGAAGGGGCGTCGCGCAAGGGAGATGGCGGCGCCCCTTCCTTTTCCAGCAGGACAATCCGACATGCTTCGATCGCTGATGCTGGCCGGGCTCGCGAGCCTGGCCCTGGCCACCCCCGCGCAAGCGCAGCGGGTGACCGTTTCGACCGGCGCCGACTATTCGAGCGGCAGCTATGGCACCGACACCAAGACCAGCGTGCTCGTCGTGCCCTTCGGGGTGCGCGTGGCCAAGGACCGATGGTCGCTCGGCGCCTCGCTGCCCTTCCTGTCTATCGACGGTTCGAACAGCGTCGTCGGCGGCGGCGGCGCGCCGATCGTCGAGGGCGAGGACACGACCAGTTCGCGCCGCTCGGGTGTCGGCGACCTGTCGCTGCGCGCGGGCTATGACCTGATCGACGTCGACGGCGTCGAGCTGTCGATGGGCGGGCGGGTCAAGCTGCCGACCGGCGATGCCGCGCGCAACCTGTCGACCGGCAAGGCCGATCTCTCGCTCGGCGGCGAGCTGGCCTATACGAGCGGCAACGTCACCCCCTTCGTCGAACTGGGCCATCGCTGGCTCGGCGACCCCGCCGACCGCGACCTCGACAACGGCCTCTACGGCACGCTCGGCGCGACGCTGATCCTGTCGGCCGACCTGATCGGCATCGTCAGCTACGACTTCAGCCAGGCGAGCGTGAACACGGTCGCGGACAGCCATTCGCTGTTCGGCGGGCTGGTGACCCGGCTCGATCGCCGGTTCAGCCTGACCGGCTACGGCACGGTCGGGCTGTCGAGCGGCGCGCCCGACTATGGGGTGGGGCTGCTCCTCAGCCTGCGCGCCGCCGACTGATCGCGGCGCGGCGCGGCGGGGATTGAAACCCGCGTCACCCTTCCCATCTTAGCTGTATTGCTGTAACGATACAGTAGATCGGAAAGGAAGGGCGATCATGCACGAGCGAGACGACCACGGCGACCACGGCGACCACGGCGACGGCCACGACCATGGCCACGGTCATGACCATGACGAGGCCCGCGCCCGCGCGAGCGAGCATATGGCGCGCTTCAAGGACCTCGCGATGGCGGCGCGCGACGAGTTCCTCGCCGCCATCGGCGAGATGCGCGACATGAACCGCCATGACTGGCAGTGCCAGGCCGAGGCGATGCGCGCGCGCGCGCAGCGGCAGGGCGACGCGATGCGCGACCGCTTCGCACGGCAGGCCGAGCGCGCCGCGCACCAGGCGAGGAAGGCCGCCGAACGCGCCGAGCGACAGGCCGCCAAGGCAACGCAGCGCGCCGCGCGCGCCGCCGCCGACCCCGACCGCGAGGCGCATCGAGCCGAGGCGATGGCGCAGCGCGCCGCCGAGAAGGCGAAGGCGAAGGTCGAGCGGCTCGAGGCCAAGCTGGCCGCGGCGCGCGAGGCCGCCGCCGCGGCGGCCGCGCGCGCCCAGGGTGCTGCCGACCGCGACGCGCCCGAGGCCGATTGAGCGCGGGGACGGGTCAGCCGCTGGCGAGGCGCGGTCGCGGGCGCGGGTCCGGGGACGCGGGCGCCCGCGTGGCGTCGATCGCGCACCGGTTGCGCCCCCCGTCCTTGGCGCGATAGAGCGCGGTGTCGGCTGCGCGCAGCATCTCGCCGGGGAGCGTGTAGCGGTCGGAGAAATCGGCCAGTCCGATGCTCAGCGTGACCGTGTCGGGGCCGTCGGCAGGCCATTGGCGCTCGGCGGCGGCGCGGCGCAACCGGTCGCAGACCTCGAGCCGCTCGTGCGCCCACACGCCTTCGAAGATGACGATGAACTCCTCGCCGCCGAGCCGCCCGATCTCGCCATGCGCGCCGAGCCGGTCGCGCATCATGGCGGTGATCGTGCGCAGGATCTCGTCGCCGCGTTCGTGCCCGAACCGGTCGTTGATGCGCTTGAAATGATCGAGGTCGATCATCGCGATCGACAGCGCGCCCGCCTCCTCGCGCGCGCGCTGCATGGCCTGGTCGAGCCGGGCGAGGATCTTGCGCCGGGTGGCGAGCCCGGTCAGCGCGTCGGTCTCGGCCAGCTCGAGGTTGCGCTCGGCCTCCTCGCCGAGCCGCGTGAGGAGCACCGCGAGCGGTAGCGTCGAGGCGATCAGGCAGACGAGATAGGCCTGGAAGTAGAGCACCTGGCTGGTGATGCTGGCGAAGGCCGAGCTGACCGGCCCCTCCCCCATCGCCGTATAGAGCGAACCCACCGCGGTGACGATGACGATGCCGAGCGCGGTGCCGCTCACCCCGATCGCGAAGGTGGCAAAGGCCAGCCCCGCCATCGGCAGGAAGAGCAGCGGATAGTCGGTCTGGGCGAAGGCGGCGACCGACAGTCCCGCGACCAGCGCCAGCACCGCGAACGCGCGCGGGCTGGTCAGCCGCCGTCGCCCGCGCCGATCCTGCACGAGGAACATGATCGTCGGGGTGACCGTCGCCATGCCGAGCAGCACGGTGGTCGCCCAGCTCGACAGGAAGGTCGGCGACGGGTTGAGCGAGAGGAGCGCGGCCATCGCGGTGCTGGCGATGGCGCCGACGAGGATCGCCACGAGGAAGCGCAGCAGCGTGGCGGGGGTCAGGAAGGGGGTCGCGCGCCGCGCCCCCATGACCCGCCACACCACCAGCCCCTCGAGGATGTTGGCGACGGTGTAGCCCACCGCCACCAGCCAGCCGACGCCGCCCCACAGGTTGGCGGCGAGGCTGGTGGCCGCGACGCCGGCGACCAGCGGGCCGCGCAGCGTGGGCCCGGTCAGCAGGAGCGCGGCGATATAGACCCCGCTCGCGGGCCAGATCGCGGCGATGCCGTCCTCGCCGCCGGTCACGAACAGCGCCGCCACCGCACAGGCGAAATAGAGAAGGCTAAAGGTCGCGACCTGGGCCAGGGCGCGCGCGCGTGTCGTCATGATTCCCCCACGGGCGCACCGAGCCGCCCTCCCCGCCTTTCCTAGCGCGGCGGCGGCGATTTGTCATGGGGGCGCCCGGCGCGGGCGACGCGAGGGGGCGTCGCCCGCGCGCGGGGCTAGCGCGTCAGCTTCTTGTAGGCGAGGCGCGTCGGGCGGTCGGCGGCATCGCCAAGGCGGCGGCGCTTGTCTTCCTCATAGGCCTCGAAATTGCCCTCGAACCATTCGACATGGCTGTCGCCCTCGAAGGCGAGGATGTGCGTGGCGAGCCGGTCGAGGAAGAAGCGGTCGTGGCTGATCACCACCGCGCAGCCGGCGAAATTCTCGATCGCTTCCTCGAGCGCGCCCAGCGTCTCGACGTCGAGGTCGTTGGTCGGCTCGTCGAGCAGGAGGACGTTGCCCCCCTCCTTGAGCATCTTGGCGATATGGACGCGGTTGCGTTCGCCCCCCGACAGCTTGCCGACGTTCTTCTGCTGGTCCTGCCCCTTGAAGTTGAACGCGCCGACATAGGCGCGGGTCGACATGTCGTGGCCGTTGACCTGCATATAGTCGAGCCCGTCGGAGATTTCCTGCCAGACGTTGTTCGACGGATCGAGGTCGTCGCGGCTCTGGTCGACGTAGCCGAGCCGCACGGTGTCGCCGATCTCGATCGTGCCGCTGTCGGGCTGTTCCTGCCCGGTGATGATCTTGAACAGCGTCGACTTGCCCGCGCCGTTGGGGCCGATCACGCCGACGATGCCGCCGGGCGGGAGGGTGAAGGACAGATCCTCGAACAGGAGCTTGTCACCATAGGCCTTGGAGATGTTGTGGGCCTCGATCACCTTGCCGCCGAGCCGCTCGGGGACCTGGATGACGATCTGCGCCTTGCCCGGCTTGCGGTTGGCCTGTGCGTCCTGCAGTTCCTCGAACTTGCGGATACGCGCCTTCGACTTGGTCTGGCGCGCCTTCGGGCTCTGGCGGATCCACTCGAGTTCGCGCGACAGGCTCTTCTGGCGCCCGCTTTCCTCGCGCGCTTCCTGCTCGAGCCGCTTGGCCTTCTTTTCCAGATAGGTCGAATAATTGCCCTCGTAGGGGAAATACTTGCCGCGATCGAGTTCGAGAATCCAGCCGACGACATTGTCGAGGAAGTAGCGGTCGTGGGTGATCATCAGCACCGCACCCGCATATTCCTTGAGATGGTTCTCGAGCCACTCGACGCTCTCGGCATCGAGGTGGTTGGTCGGTTCGTCCAGCAGCAGGATGTCGGGCTTCTGGATCAGCAGGCGGGTGAGCGCGACGCGGCGCTTCTCGCCCCCCGACAGGTTGGCGACCGAGGCATCGCCGGGCGGGCAGCGCAGCGCTTCCATCGCGATCTCGAGCTGGTTGTCGAGGGTCCAGCCATCGACCGCGTCGATCGCTTCCTGCAGCTCGCCCATCTCGGCCATCAGCGCGTCGAAATCGGCATCGGCGGGCGGATCGCCCATCAGCGTGGTGATCTCGTTGAAGCGGTCGACCTTGTCGGCGATCTCGCGCGCGCCGTCCTTGACGTTTTCGAGCACGGTCTTCGATTCGTCGAGCTGGGGCTCCTGCGGCAGGTAGCCGACGGTGATGTTCTCGCCCGGCCAGGCCTCGCCCTGGAAGTCCTTGTCGATCCCCGCCATGATCTTCATGAGCGTCGACTTGCCCGCGCCGTTGGGGCCGACGATGCCGATCTTGGCGCCCTGGTAGAATTGCAGGTTGATGTTCGAGAGCACCGGCTTCTGGGCACCGGGGAAGGACTTGGTCATGTCCTTCATGACGAAGGCGTACTGGGCGGCCATGGGTCGCGAATCCCTTAGTTAGGTGAGGAAGTTAGCGGGCTACCTAATGACCTCGCCCGCGTTGTGCAAACGGCGTCGCGGGGGCGAGCCGGTCGAGCAGCCAGCCGTACAGGAGGAAGCAGACGCCGAACAGCATCAAAGCGGGCGCGGCGCGCTCGCCCAGCGCCGCCGTGGTCGCGGCGATATGCGCGGGCAGCGTCAGCGCCGCGGCACCGTAAGTGAGGAGCCCGAGCAGCACGCCGCGGCGCGGGCTCTGCCCCCAGAGCAGGCCGAGCAGCAGCAGCAGCAGCCCCCCGCCCACCCCGACGAGCGCGCCATAGGCGATGACCTCGCCGGTGCCGCCCCAGCTGAAGCCGGGGGGCGCGGCGTCGGACAGCGCGAGCAGCCGCATCACCACCCGCCCGCCGACCCCGAGCACGAGCGCGCCGAGCGCGGCGCCGCTCAGCAGCGTGCGCGCGGCGCGGCCCAAGGCGCGCGGCGCCGTCAATCGCGCCCCGTCATCGCTTCGACGCCTTCGAAGCGATAGTCCGCAAACTGTTCGCGCAAGGTCTTTTTCGACAGCTTGCCCGTCGCGGTGTGGGGCAGTTCGTCGACGAATTCGACCGCGTCGGGCAGCCACCATTTGGCGACCTGGTCGCGGATCCCCGCGAGCACCTCCTCGCCCGTCACATGGTGCCCCTCTTCGCGCACGCAGACGAGCAGCGGGCGCTCGTCCCACTTGGGGTGGAAGATGCCGATGCAGGCGGCCTCGGCCACCCCGTCGACCCCGACCGCGGCATTTTCGAGCTCGATCGAGCTGATCCATTCGCCGCCCGACTTGATGACGTCCTTCGAGCGGTCGGTGATCTGCATGGTGCCGTCGGGATGCAAGGCGGCGACGTCGCCGGTCGAGAACCAGCCGTCCGCATCGATCGCGGGCGCGTCTTCCTTGAAGTAGCGCTCGATCACCCAGGCGCCGCGCACCTGCAGGTCGCCGCTCGCCTTGCCGTCGCGGGGCAGCACGTTGCCGGCATCGTCGACGATCCGCATCTCGATGCCGAAGGGCACGCGCCCCTGCCGCGCGGTCCATTCGATCTGCTCTTCATCGGACATGTCCTCCCAGCCGGCGGGCTTGCCCGCGAGGCTGCCGATGGGGCTGAGCTCGGTCATTCCCCAAGCGTGGCCGACCTCGATCCCGTGGCTGCGGAACCATTTGATCATCGCGCGCGGCGCGGCCGAGCCGCCGATGGTCACGGTCTTGAGATTGTCGAGCGTGTCGCCGGTCTTCTCGATATGCGCGATCATGTCGACCCAGATGGTCGGCACGCCCGCCGAATGGGTGACCTTTTCGTCGCGGAACAGGTCGACCATCCGCTTGGCGCTATAGTCGGCGCTGAGCACCAGCTTGCAGCCCACCAGCGGCGCCGCCCACGGCAGTCCCCAGGCGTTGGCGTGGAACATCGGCACGATCGGCAGCGCGCAGTCGCGCTTGCCGAGGTCGAAACAGTCGGGCTGCACTTCGGCGAGCGCGTGGAGGACCATGCCGCGATGCTCGTAGATGACCCCCTTGGGGTTGCCGGTGGTGCCGCTGGTGTAGCACAGCCCGATGGGGTCGCGCTCGTCGGCCTCGACCCACCGGAATTCGTCATCCTCGGCGCCGATCCATTCCTCGAAGCTGGGGTCGCCTTCCCAGCCCGCGGGCGGGTCGTAGACGATATAATGCTCGATCGTCTTCCACGCCGGCTTCATCGCGTCGACCAGCGGCTTCATCATCGCGTCGTAGAGGAGCACGCGGTCCTCGGCATGGTTGCCGATATAGGCGAGCTGTTCGGGAAACAGGCGCGGGTTGATGGTGTGCAAGACCCCGCCCATGCCGATCGCGCCGTACCAGCTGATGAGGTGGCGCTCGTGGTTCATGGCGAGGGTGGCGACGCGGTCGCCCTTCCCCAGCCCCAGCTTCTCGAGCGCGCGTGCCATCTGACGCGCCTTGCGCGCGATCTCGCCCCAGCTGGTCCGGCTGGTCGAGCCGTCGGCCCAGGCCGAGACGACCTCGCGGTCGCCATGTTCGCGCTCGGCATGGTCGACCAGCCGCATCACGTTCAAGGGCCAGTCCTGCTGGGTTCCCAGACGTAGGGTCATCGCGCACCTTTCCTGTTCCTGACAGAAAGCGACGCTAACGGGGAATTTCCGGGGCCGCAACGCCCGTGCGGGCCCCCGCATGGGCGGGGGGCTCGCGGCGGCGCGTGCGCGGCCGCTAGAAGGGCATCTTCATGCCGGGCGGGAGCGGGAAGCCCGAGGTGGCCTTCTTCATCTCCTCGGCGGCGGCGAGGTCGGCCTTGGCCTTGGCGTCGTTGAAGGCGGCGGCGACGAGGTCCTCGACCATCCCCTTCTCCTCGGGCTTCATCAGGCTCTCGTCGATCTCGACCCGGATGATCCGGCCCTTGGCGGAGGCGCGGACCTTGACGAGCCCGCCGCCGGCCTGCCCCTCGACCTCGATCTCGTCGAGCTTGTTCTGGGCGTTGGCGAGGTCTTCCTGCGCCTTCTGGGCCATGGCGAGGATGTCGTTCATATCGGGCATGTCGGGCATTAGCTTGCGTCCTTGATCTCTTCCAATGTGGCGTCGGGGAACGCCGCGGTGACCGCCTTGACCATGGGGTCGGCCATCACCCGTTCGCGGTCGGCCTGTTGGCGCATTACCTCGGCTTCGGCAAGGCTGGGCTGGCCGCCATGCTCCTGTAGCACGATTTCCCAATCTTCGCCCGTCACCTGTTTGGCGGCGGCGGCGAGGTCGCGGGTGAAATCGCTGTCGAGCGGCGCCTTGGGCTGGAGCACGAGCCGCGGGGGCGCATAGGCGACGAGCCCGACCTTGTCGTGCAGCTCGACCCCGAGCCGCGGGCGGGCATCGTCGACAAGGTGATAGAATTGCATGAAGTCACCCGGCAGCGACGGCGCCAGCGGGGCGGGCTCGGGCGCGGCGGGCGGTGCCGCTGCTGCTGCCGCTGCTGGCGCTGCCGGATCGGGTTCCCACGGGGCCGGTTCCGGCGCCGGGTCGGGAGTGGGCTGCGAAGGCGCGGGCGTCGGCGTCTCGGCCATCGGGGCCTGCGCGGCAGGACGGTCGGCGGGCGCGGGCGTCGACGAGGCTGCGGGTGCATTGCCCTGCTGCGGCGCGGGCGGGGCCTTGCCCGCGGCGAGGGCCTCGATCACCGCCCCCGGGTCGGGCTGCCCGGCGGCATGGATCGCGCGCAACAGCGCCATGTCGGCGGCCTCGCGCGGATCGGGCGCGGTCTCGACGTCCTTGAGCCCCTTGAGGAGCAGTTGCCAGAGCATGTGGAGCTGGGGCCAGCCGAGCGTCTCGGCGTCCTTGGCGATCGCCGCCTGCTCCTCGGCCGAGCGCAGCACGTCGTCGCGTCCGCTCGCCTTGCGGCGGCTGATCGCGTGCAGGCTGTCGAGCAGCCCGCGCAGCAGCGCGCCGGGTTCGACCCCGAGTTCATGCGCGCGGTCGAGCCCGTCGAGCAGCGCCCCGGCCTCGCCGTCGAGGAGGAGGTCGAGCAGCCGCCGGATACTGCCGCGATCGGCGAGCCCGAGCATGGCGCGCACCTCGGCGGCGCTCACCGTCTCGCCCCCGTGCGCGATCGCCTGGTCGAGCAGCGAGAGCCCGTCGCGCACCGAGCCCTCGGCGGCGCGCGCGATGATCGCCAGCGCGTCGGGTTCGACCGCGATCCCCTCTTTCTCGGCGATGGCGGCGAAATGCGCGGCCAGCCGATCGGCGGGGATGCGCCGCAGGTCGAACCGCTGGCAACGCGACAGCACGGTGACGGGCACCTTGTCGACCTCGGTGGTGGCGAACAGGAACTTGACGTGGGGCGGCGGCTCTTCGAGCGTCTTGAGGATCGCGTTGAAGGCGCTCTTTGAGAGCATGTGCACTTCGTCGATGATGTAGATCTTGTAGCGCGCCGAGACCGAGGCGTAGCGCACCGCCTCGATGATCTCGCGCATGTCGTCGACCCCGGTATGGCTCGCCGCGTCCATCTCGACGACGTCGATATGGCGCCCCTCGGCGATGGCGCGGCACGGCTCGCACTGCCCGCACGGGCTGATGGTCGGCCCGCCCTGCCCGTCGGCGCCGATGCAGTTGAGCGACTTGGCCATCAGCCGCGCGGTCGAGGTCTTGCCCACCCCGCGCACCCCGGTCATCAGGAAGGCATGGGCGATGCGGTCGCTCTCGATCGCGTTGGCGAGCGTGCGCACCATCGCGTCTTGCCCGATCAGTTCCTCGAAGGTCTGCGGGCGATATTTGCGCGCCAGCACGCGATAGGCCTCGGCGCTGGCCGGGGATCGCGGCTGTTCGGGTTCGTCGAGCCCGAGGCCCGGGCCGAGGTCTGCGGGCGGATCGTCGGGCGATTCGTGGTCGGTCATGCACCGGAGCCTAGGCAGGTTGCGGGGCAAAGGCGAGCGGGGTTGCAGCCCTCGCACGACGACAGCGCGATCGACGCGCGCGGGCGCGCCGCGGCGAGGCGTGCAAGAACGCTGCGCGACAGAGCGACGCGGCAATGGTCACGAGGCGGAGGAAGGGGTGGAAGCCGACGACCCGACCGAAACCGCTGTGGCTGCTCCCTTCCGGGCCTGACCAGGTTCACGGGCAAGTCGTCCGCCGACTTCCAAGGGCGCATATGGCGAGGAAGTCGCCATGGTGCAAGGGGCTAGTCGCCGATCATGCCGGCGAAATCCGTGCCGATCGCGGCCATCATCGCCTCGGCCTCGGGTGACGGCACCGTCGGGCGCTGGACGAGGACGGCGGTTCCTACCGGCTCCAATCCTTCGCCGCGCCGGGCAGGCGCACCGTCAGCGTCCCCGTGGCGGGCACCTCGACCTGGCAGGCGAGCCGCGAGGTGGCGCGGACATGGGGGGCGAAGTCGAGCAGGTCGTCCTCCTCCTCGCTCGCGGGCGGGAGACGGTCGAAATCCTCCTTGGCGAGGATGACATGGCAGGTCGAGCAGGCCATCGCCCCCTCGCAGGTCCCCTCGAGCGGCTGCCCGTTGGCTTGCGCGACATCAAGCAACCGCGCGCCGGGCGCGGCCTCGACCTCGCGCTCGAGCCGGCCGTCGGGGCGCAGGAAGCGGACCAGCGTCATTGCGCCTTGGCCGCCGCGTCGAGACGGGCGAGCGCCTCGTGCAGTTCGTCGGCGGTGGTGTAGCGCCCGAAGCCGATGCGGATCGAGCTGCGCGCGGCGCGGTCGCCGATCCCGAGCGCGCGCAGGACGTGGCTCGGCCGCCCCGACCCGCTGGCGCAGGCCGAGCCGAGCGAGAGCGCGAGCCCGCGCAGGTCGGCCAGCAGCCGCGCCGCATCGAGCCCGTCGCGGCGCACATTGAGATTGCCGTGGTAGCGCTGCTCGGCGCTGCCGTTGAGGGTCCAGTCGGCGAGCTGCGCGCGCGCCGCGCGCCACAGCGTCTCGACATGCCGGTGGTCGGCGCGCGCGCGCTCGTCCAGCAGCCGCGCCGCGGCGCCGAAGCCGACGCACAGCGCGGGGCTCAGCGTGCCCGAGCGCAGCCCCAGTTCCTGGCCGCCGCCGTGGATCAGCGGCGCGGGCTCCACCCCCTCGGCCATCCACAGCGCGCCGATCCCCTTGGGACCGTGCACCTTGTGCGCCGAGACGGCGATCATGTCGGGGCCCTCGGGAATGGCGACCCGCCCGAGCCCCTGCACCGCGTCGCACAGCATGCGCGCGCCCGCGGCATGCGCGATCGCCGCGATCTCGGCGACGGGCTGGATCACCCCGATCTCGTTGTTGACCAGCATCGCCGCGACGAGCGCGGTGCGCGGCCCGACCGCGGCGCGCACCGCGTCGAGATCGACCAGCCCCTCGGCGTCGACGGGGAGGACGGTGACGCGGTGCGTTCTGCCGAGCCATTCGACGGTGTCGAGAACGGCGGCATGTTCGGTGGCGATGGTGACGACCTCGTCGCGCCCGCCGTGCCCGATCGATCCCTTGATCGCCCAGTTGAGCGCCTCGGTCGCCGAACCGGTGAAGGCGAGCTGCCCTGCCTCGCGCCCCAGCGCCCGCATCACTTGCCCGCGCGCGACCTCGATCGCGGCGGCCGCCTCGCGCCCCGCGGTATAGGGCGCGTGCGGGTTGGCGAACTTGTAGCCCAGCCACGGCGCCATCGCCGCCACGACCTCGGGCGCGAGCGGGGTCGTCGCCTGATAGTCGAGATAGATCATGCCGCGCGCGAGCGCGCGAGGACGTTGTCGAGCCGCTCGAGCAAGGCGTCGACGTCGGCGTCGCTCGTCTCGGGGCCGAAGCTGATCCGCAGGAAGCTTTTGCGGATCGGCTCGGGCAGTCCCATCTCGCCGATCACCCGGCTGCCCTTCATCGCTCCCGAGGAGCAGGCCGAGCCCGCCGAGACGGCGACGCCGGCAAGGTCGAGCTGGACCAGCAGGCTCGGCGCCTCGGCGCCGGGGAAGGCATAGCCGCCGATCGTCGCGGTGCGCGGCGCGGCCTTGGCGATCACCACCCCGCCGCGCGCCTCGATCGCGGCGTCGAGCTGCTCGCGCAGCACCTTGAGCCGGGGATAGGCTTGGGCGTAACGCGCCGCCTCGAGCGCGGCGGCGAACCCGGCGGCGGCGGGCACGTTCTGCGTGCCGCGGCGATAGCCCTTCTCCTGCCCGCCCACGGGGGCGAGCGTGGCAAGGTCCTTCACCAGCAGCGCGCCCACTCCCACCGGCCCGCCCAGCTTGTGCGCCGACAGCGCGATCATGTCGGCGTCGGGCAGGTCGATCTTGCCCCCGCCCTGCGCCGCGTCGACGAGCAGCAGCGAGCCCGCCGCGCGCACCTGCTCGGCGATCGGGACGATGTCCTGGATCACGCCGGTCTCGTTGTTGACCAGCTGGATCGCGACCAGCGCCGGCCCCTGCGCCAGCGCCTCGGCAAGCGCGGTCCGGTCGATCGCGCCATGCTCGTCGACCGGCAGCTTGATGCTGTCCGGCCCCATCGAGGCGGGCACGATGTCATGTTCGGTGGCGCCGTGGATGCGGCCGGGCAGCTTGCAGCGCGCGGCGGCCAGCGCGATCGCCTCCGAGGCCCCCGCGGTGAACAGGAGGTCGTGGGGCCAGTCGAGGCAGCGGTTGACGGTGCGCCGCGCCTGTTCGAGCAGGGCGTTGCACGCGCGCGCCTCGGCGTAGGGACTGTTGGGATTGGCCCAGCAGTCGAAAGCCGCGACCATGGCGTCGCGCGCCTCGGGATGCAGCGGCGTGGCCGCCGCGTGATCGAAATAGAGTCGGTCCGCGTTCACCCTAGCAAATCTCCCATTCCCACCGATTGCACCTTGCCTCGCTTTGCCTATATAGGAGCGAGCCACGCACGGAAGCCCTTCCGTGCAACTTTATATCATAGTGTGAAGAGCTCCGATGCCCGAAGTCATTTTCCCCGGCCCCGAAGGGCGTCTCGAAGGTCGTTTCACCCCGGCGCCGCGGCCACGCGCGCCAGCGGCGGTGATCCTCCACGCCCACCCGCAGGCCGGGGGGACGATGAACAACCGCATGGTGCAGCTCCTGCACAAGGATTTCGTGCGCCGCGGCTTTGCCACGCTGCGCTTCAACTTCCGCGGCGTCGGGCGCAGCCAGGGCACCTTCGACAATGGCATCGGCGAACTGTCGGACGCCGCCGCCGCGTTGGACTGGATGCAGCAGATCCACCCCGAGGCCGAGGTGACGTGGGTCGCGGGGGTGAGCTTCGGGGCGTGGATCGGGATGCAGCTGCTGATGCGCCGCCCCGAGGTGCGCGGCTTCCTGTCGATCTCGCCGCCCGCCAACATGTATGATTTCAGCTTCCTCGCCCCCTGCCCCGCCTCGGGGCTGATCGTGCAGGGGCTGGCCGACGAGGTGGTGACCCCGAGCGCGGTGCAGAAGCTGGTCGACAAGCTGCGCACCCAGAAGCACATCACCATCGAGCACAAGGAAATCCCCGGCGCGAACCATTTCTTCGAAAATGAGATGGACGAGCTGTTCAAGGTCATCGACGACTATCTCGATTTCCGCCTCGACCCCGATTGCCCGATCCGGTGAGCGGGTTCGCCATCCGCCGCCTCGGCGATGGCGACCTTGACGCGCTGCGGGCGATGAACGCCTGCTTCGATGCCGCCTTCGGCGAGGACAGCGACTATCGGCAGGCGCCGCCGGGCGATGCCTATCTGCGCGCCCGCCTCGCCGACCGCTCGATCCTGCTGCTCGTCGCCGAGACGCCCGCCGCCGAGGTGGTCGGCGCGCTCACCGCCTATGTGCTCGACAAGTGCGAGCAGGAGCGCGCGGAAATCTTCATCTACGACCTCGCGGTCGCAGCGCGCTGGCGGCGGCGCGGGATCGCCACCGCGTTGATCGAGCGGACCCGCGCGATCGCGCGCGCGCTCGGGGCGTGGACGGTCTTCCTCGGCGCCGACCGCGGCGACACCGCGCCGATCGCGCTCTATTCCAAGCTGGGACGCCGGCAGGACGTCCACCATTTCGACATCGCGCCCTAGAGCGTCCAGATCAGCACATTGGCGACGAGGATCAGCGCCATCGCGATCATCAGCCAGCCGCGCTGGCGCGCCAGCCGGTCGGGCTTGCGCGACTGCATCGCGCCGACCAGCCCGAGCAGGAAGGCAGCGAGCATCGCGATGGCGAGCGCGGCGCTGGCGATTGGCGGCATTGCGCGGTTTCCTTCATTCATTCTTTACCAGTCCCCGCCTAGAGCGGGGGCATGGCCACGACTAGCCCCGAACAACGGCTCGAGGAAGCCTTCGAACGGATCGAGGAAACGATCCTTCCGTGCATCTCCATGATGCTCGATACGCTGCTCGACGCGTCCGCCGGTCTCGAGGAGGCCGATCCCAAGGTGCTCGTCGCCGAATTGCAGATCCTTGCCGCCGAGCTCGAGGAGCTGATCCAGGCGGTCGAGCGCTCGAGCCCGGCGCGCATGGACCCGGGCCCCTATCGCGCCTCGGGCGCGGCCTAGCGCGCCACCAGCTCGGCGTGCAGCGCCGGGTCGATATTGCCCCCGCTGACGATCGCCACATCGCCCTCGCGCGCGGTGACGACCCCGCTTAATAGCGCCGCGAGCGCGACCGAGCCGCCCGGCTCGACCACTTCGCCGCTTTCCTTCCATGCCCAGCGCACCGCCGCGCGCACCGCGTCCTCGTCCACCTGGACGGCGCTCGCCCCGGCCTGGCGCAGGATGTCGACCGTCAGCTGCGCCGGGCGGAAGGTCTGGATCGCGTCGCAGAGCGTCGGCGGCGCGTCGGGCGCCACCGCTTCGGGATGGCCGCTCTCGAGACTGCGCGCCATGTCGTCCCAGCCCGCGGGTTCGACGATGACGATCTCGGCCTCGGGGCAGGCCAGCGCGATTCCCCCCGCCAGCCCGCCGCCGCCGCAGCAGACGATGATCCGACGGACGGGCCGCCGGGCCTGCTCGAGCAGCTCGAGCCCGACCGTGCCCTGCCCGGCGACGATGAAGGGATCATCGAAGCTCGGCACCAGCGTCGCGCCGCGCTCGGCGGCGAGCCTTGCCGCGATCTCTTCGCGGCTCTCGCTCAAGCGATCGTAGGGGATGACCTCGGCGCCTTCGGCCAAGGTCGCTTCCAGTTTCACGCGCGGCGCGTCGGCGGGCATGACGATGGTCGCGGGCATGCCGAGCCGGCGGGCGGCGATGGCGACCCCGCGCGCATGGTTGCCGCTCGAGAAGGCGACGACGCCGCGCTGCCGTTCTTCGGGCGAGAGCGCGAGCAAGCGGTTGGAGGCGCCGCGCAGCTTGAACGCCCCGCCCTCCTGCCGATTTTCCCATTTGATGCCGATCTCGACCCCGCCGATCGCGGCATAGGAAAGCGGGGTACGGCGAATCGCGCCCGAAATGCGCCGGGCCGCGGCCTCGACCGCCTTGAGATCGGGAACGTTCATCGCCAGCTAAGCCTTTCAATCCTAAAGGAAGTCCCAACGTCGAACACGCCGCCAACGGCGGCGATCAATTCGTCTCTTTACATTCCCGTCCCGACGGACCTATAGCGCCGTCCGCTGCCCCATGGGACTTCCGCAAGGCAGCAAGTGTTGAACAGGCTGAAGAAGCCGGACATTTCGGAGGTCCCGTGAATTGCACGACCATCATTCTGCGCTGGGGCTAGTCAAGGCCCGCAAGCCCATCCTGCCGGTTACCTTGGTGCGTCCGCACGCCGCCTTCCGCGCGGCGCGCTTCTTCGTCGAGAAATTCCCCGGCAAGAGCCTCTATGCCGTCAAGGCCAATCCCGACCCCGAGCTCCTCAAGGTGCTGTGGGAGGCGGGGATCACCCATTATGACGTCGCCTCGATGGGCGAGGTCCGGCTCGTCTCGCAGACGCTGCCGGACGCCACCTTGTGCTTCATGCACCCGGTCAAGGCGGTCGAGGCGATCGAGGAGGCCTATTTCTGCCACGGGGTGAAGACCTTCAGCCTCGACAGCCTCGCCGAGCTCGAGAAGATCCGCCGCGCCACCCGCGGGGCGACCGATCTCAACCTCTTGGTGCGGCTGCGCGTGTCGTCGGACCATTCCAAGCTCAGCCTCGCGACCAAGTTCGGGGCCGAGCCCGAGGAACTGCCGCAGCTGCTGATGGCCGCGCGCCAGATGGCCGATGCGCTCGGCATCTGTTTCCACGTCGGCAGCCAGGCGATGAGCCCGGCCGCTTATGGCGAGGCGATGGAGCGCGTGCGGCAGGCCATCGTCGACAGCTCGGTCACGCTCGACATCGTCGATGTCGGGGGCGGCTTCCCCTCGGCCTATCCCGACATGGAGCCCCCTGCCCTCGATGCCTTCTTCCAGATGATCCACGAGAAGTTCGAGGATCTGCCGATCAGCTATTCGGCCGAGCTGTGGGCCGAGCCGGGGCGCGCGCTGTGCGCCGAATATTCCTCGGTGCTCGCGCGGGTCGAGCAGCGCCGCGGCAACACGCTCTACATCAACGAGGGCGCCTATGGCGCGCTGTTCGATGCCGCGCATATCGGGTGGCGCTATCCCACCCGGCTGATCCGCGAAGAGGAAAGCGAGGCCCCGCTGGCGCCCTTCCGCTTCTTCGGGCCGACCTGCGACGACATGGACAAGATGGAAGGCCCCTTCCACCTGCCCGACGACATCGGCCCCGGCGACTATATCGAGATCGGCATGCTCGGCGCCTATGGCTGCGCGATGCGCACCGGGTTCAACGGCTTCGGGATCGAGGACAAGGTCCGCGTCTCGGACGAGCCGATGCTCACCCTTTATGGCCAGCGTTCGGAACAGGACGAGGCCTCGAACGTGGTACGCCTGTAGGGCGCGTTCGACCGTCAGTTTGAAATCCTAGGAGATAGTCATGAGCGAGGACCTCGCCACCCATCCGGCTGAAGAGCAGATCGATCGCCAGCGCAAGGCCGAGCTGTTGCAGAGCCCGGTCGAGCATATCGACATCACCTCGTTCGACGCGCGCCCGATCGTCGAGGCGATGGGCAAGATGAGCTTCACCAGCCGCGACCTCGCCCGCGCCACGCGCATCTACAACCAGATGCTCGAGGACAAGGATTGCGCGGTCATCCTCGTCGTCGCCGGGTCGACCTCGGCGGGCGGGTGCATGGACCTCTATGCCGAGCTGGTGCGCAACAACATGGTCGATGCGATCGTCGCCACCGGCGCGACCGTCGTCGACATGGATTTCTTCGAAGGGCTCGGCCACAAGCATTATCAGGCGCTCGAAATCCCCGACGACAAGGTGCTGCGCTCGCTCTACATCGACCGCATCTACGACACCTATATCGACGAGGAAGCGCTCCAGGACACCGATCACACGATCGCCAAGATCGCCGACAGCCTCGAGCCCGGAGCCTATTCGAGCCGCGCCTTCATCCGCGAAATGGGCAAGTATCTCGTCGAGCATGGCAAGAAGGACAACAGCCTCGTCAAGCTCGCCTACGAGCATGACGTGCCGATCTTCTGCCCCGCCTTCGTCGATAGTTCGGCGGGCTTCGGGCTGGTCAAGCACCAGGTCGACCGCATGAAGGCGGGCGAGGACTATATGGTGCTCGACGCCATTGCCGACTTCCGCGAACTGACCGACATCAAGATCAAGGCGGGCACCACTGGGCTGCTGATGATCGGCGGCGGGGTGCCCAAGAATTTCGCGCAGGACACCGTGGTGTGCGCCGAGATCCTCGGTCACGACGATGTCGAGATGCACAAATATGCGATCCAGATCACCGTCGCCGACGTGCGCGACGGCGCCTGCTCCTCCTCCACGCTCCAGGAAGCGTGCAGCTGGGGCAAGGTCGACACGGCGCTCGAACAGATGGTCTATGCCGAGGCGACCTCGGTGCTGCCGCTGCTCGCCAGCGACGCCTATCATCGCGGCCACTGGAAGACCCGCGCCAAGCGCGCCTTCGCCAAGATGTTCGACTAGGTTCACAAGCGTAACATTCTCGTTCACAAGGACCCCTCGCGATACCATCGTGGGGGGTTCTTTCATGTCGCTTGCCGTCCCGCTGCTACAGCCGTTGGCCGCCTTGCTCCTGTGGAGCGGGGTAATCATGCTGTGGATGTATTTCACCCGCTTCCCGGCGATGCGGGCGAAGGGGATCGATATCCGCAACCGGCGCGGCTCGCGCGGCGGCGACCTCGACGGGGTGCTGCCTCCCGAGGTCCAGTGGAAGGCGCATAATTACAACCACCTGATGGAGCAGCCGACCCTCTATTATGCGGTGGTGCTGGCGCTCGTCCTGGCCGGAGAGACCGGGTGGTTTGCCTGCACATTGGCCTGGGCCTATGTCGGCGCGCGGGTGCTGCACAGCCTCGAGCAGGTGACCCGCAACCGGATCGCGGTGCGGTTCCCGCTGTTCGCGCTCGGCTCGATCTGCCTGCTCGGATTGATCGTCAAGCTGGTGCTGGCGTTGTTCCTGCCCACCGCCATCTAAGGGAGGCCAAGATGCACTTCAGTCCCATTCTCGGTCCGGTCGTCACGCTGGTGGCCTGGACGCTGCTGATGCTGTTCTGGGCGGTCGCCAAGGCGCTCGCCGGAGCCAAGGCGAGCAGCGAGGCGGCGCACTTGCCCCGGACGGGGACGCGGCTGCGCGACCTCGAGCCGGTAAGCCCGCGCGAGGCCGCCTGGGCACGGCACAATTACGAGCATCTCCACGAGCAGCCGACGCTCTTCTACGCGATCGCGCTCGCGCTCGCGCTGATGGGGATGGGAGACGGTCTCAACCTCTGGCTCGCCTGGGGCTATGTCGGGCTGCGCATCGTCCACAGCCTGATCCAGGCCACCGCCAATATCTCGCGGCTGCGAACCGCTTTCTTCCTCCTGTCGACCCTCTGCCTGATCGCGCTGACCGTGCATGCCGGAGCAGAGCTCCTGCACCACCTCTAGCGCGAAAAGGCGGCGACCAGCTCGACGTGGGTCGACCAGCGGAACTGGCCGACCGGACGCACCCAGTCCAACCGGTATCCGCCCTCGAGCAGGATCGCGGCATCGCGCGCGAAGGTGCCGGGGTTGCAGCTGACATAAGCGATACGCGCGACCTTGGCGCCGGCCAGCTGACGGCATTGGGCTTCGGCGCCCGAGCGGGGCGGATCGAGGACGACCGCGTCGATCCCTTCCAGCTCGGACCCGTCGTAGGGGCGCCGATAGAGGTCGCGGTGGACCGCCTCGACCGAGCGTCCGGCGCGGCGCGCGGCCTGCATCAGCGACAGGATCGCCTCGCGGCCCGCCTCGGCGGCGACGACCGGGCGGTCGAGCGACAGCGCGAAGGTGCCGAGCCCGGCAAACAGGTCGAGGACCGGGCCCTGGCTGTCCGCGACCGCGTCCTTGACGCCCGCCACCAGCGCCGCCTCGCCGTCGAGGGTCGCCTGGAGGAAGCCGCCCTGCGGGAAGGGTACGGGCACCCCGCCCAAGGTGACCGTGACGGGCTGCGGTTCGTAGCGCGCTTCGGCGCCATAGCCCTCGTCGACCGACAGCCGGGCGAGACCCTGTCTTTCGGCAAAGGCGGGCAGTGCTTCGGCCGCCTCCAGTCCCTCGGCCTCGATCCCGCCGAGCAGGAGGTCGACACCCTGGTTGGTCAGCGTCATCTGCACGCGGCCGCTGCGTCGCTGCGGGAGGAGGTCGTCGAGCAGGTCGCGCAGCGGCGCGAGCAGCGCGAACAGCTCGGGCGCGAGGACATGGCATTCGCGCATGTCGACGATCTGGTGCGATTTCTCGCGGGTGAAGCCGAGCAGCCGCTTCTTGCCCAGCCGCAGCGCCTTGAGGTCGGCGCGGCGGCGCGAGCGTGGCGGCGAGATATGGGGCGCGCGAAGCTCGGTCTCGATGCCCTTCTGGGCAAGCGCGCCGGCGATGCGGTCGCGGCAATAGTCCGCGAAGGCGGCATCGGTCAGATGCTGCAGCTGGCAGCCCCCGCATTGCGGAAAATGGCGGCAGGGCGGCTCTTGGTAGCCGGCGCCGCGCGCAATGATCTCTCCCTGCTCGACCGTATCGCCCGGCGCGGCGAGCGCGACGTAGCTCCCGGCGTCGGTGACGCCGTCGCCGCGCCCGGCGATCCTGACGACGGTCTCGCTCACAGCACGCCCGGGATCGCGGCGACGAGGTCGTCGGCGAGGAAGGGCGCGGGGCAAGCCTCGGCGGCGCGGCCGTGGAGCCAGACCCCCGCGCAGGCGGCCTCGAAGCGATCCATCCCGCGCGCGCGCAGCGCGGCGATGATGCCGGCCAGCACGTCCCCTGCCCCCGCGGTCGCCAGCGCCGGCGGTGCGGGCGGGGCGAAGCCGAGCCGCCCGTCGGGGCTGGCGACCAGCGTGTCGGGGCCCTTGTAGACGACGACGCATTCGGTCGCGGCGCCGGCCTGCAGCGCGCGGTCGGCCTTCGACCCTTCAAGGTCGCCGAACAGCTGGACGAACTCGCCCTCGTGCGGCGTGAGGATCGCGTCATGGCCGCGGAGCCGCTCGGGCTCGCCGACGTGCCCGAGCGCGTCGGCATCGAGCACCAGCGGGTGGGTCTTGGTCAGCGCGACGGTGAGGAGCGGCGGGATGTCGCCCATGCCGGGACCCACGAGCAGGCAGCCGATGCGCGGGTCGTCGAGCGCGCTCGCCTCCTCGGTCTGGACGATACTCGAGGGCAGGTTGTCGATCATCCGGCTGGTCGAGACGCGGACATAGCCCGCGCCCGCGCGCGCGGCGGCATGCGCGCTCAGCGCGATCGCGCCGGGCATCGCGCCCGACAGGCAATGCACCATCCCGCGGTCGAACTTGTGCCCGTCGGGGTCGAGCGCGGGCAGCTCGGGCGCGGCGATCTCGAACCAGTCGCTCGCGGGCGCAAGCCCGATCGCCGCGCTGGCGACGCGGCCGCAGGCATGGATCGCGGGGGCGAGCCGATGCGCGGGCTTGAGCGCGCCGAGCGCGAGGGTGAGATCGTAGCTGCCGAGATCGGTGAGCACCCGGCCGCTATCGGCCTCAACCCCGCTCGGCAGGTCGCAGGCGACGCTGCGCCGCGCCGCCGCGAGCAGGCGCCGCGCGGGCACCGCGATCGCCTCCGCGAGCGGGCGCGAGAGCCCGGTCCCGAACAGGCAGTCGATGACGAGGTCGGCGGGCGCGGTGTCGTCGTCGAGCGCGCCGACCTCGCCGGTCCAGTCGGCGCGGGCGGCCTTGGCGGCATCGGTGCCGGGCGCGCCGATCGCGGCGACGCGGACGCTGGCGCCGGCCTGCGCGAGATGGCGCGCGGCGACATAGCCGTCGCCGCCATTGTTGCCCGCGCCGCACAGGACCAGCGTGTCGCGCGGGCCGAACATGCGCAGGCTGGCGGTGGCAAGCGCGGTGCCGGCGCGCTCCATCAGTTCGCGCTCGCTGGTGCCTGCGGCGATCGCCTCCTGTTCGAGGCGGCGCAGTTCGGCGGCGGGAAGGATCGGGCGTGTCATGCTGCGCCCCCTAGCGCAGATAGGTCGCCAGATGCCACCATTTGTCGGGGCAAGCGGCGGCGGCCGCGTCGCGCGCTGGTTCGCTGTCGAACAGCGCGAAACAGCTGGCGCCGCTTCCCGACATGCGGGCAAGCTCGCAGCCGGGTTGCCGGCCGAGCCACTCGAGGATGCTGCCGATCGCGGGCACGAGTGTTGTCGCGGGAGCTTCGAGATCGTTGCGCCCGGCGCGCCAGTCAGTGCCCAGCCCGCCGCGATCCTCGCCGTCCCACGCCGCGAACACCGCCGGGGTCGACAGCGCCTCGAGCGGGTTGACGAGGAGGACCGGCCGCCCGCTCAGCTGGGGCGTCGGGACGGGGGTGAGCTTGTCGCCGACCCCCTCCCCGCGCGCGCTCATCGACAGGAGGCAGGCGGGCACGTCGGCGCCGAGCCGGGGGGCGATGTCCTGCGCGATCGCGGGATCGAGGCGCCAAAGGGCGGTCAGCAGCCGCAGCGCGGCGGCGGCATCGGCCGAGCCGCCGCCCAGCCCGCTCGCGACCGGGAGCCGCTTGTCGAGCGTGAGCCGGACGAGCGCCGGGGGCGCGGCGGGCTTGAGCGCGGCCCACGCGCGGGTGACCAGATTGTCCTCGCGCCCGAGCCCCGCGCCAAACGGCCCGGTGATCGCCAGTTCGAGCCGATGCGCGGACGCGGGTTCGCTGGTGCCGGTGAGCCGGTCGCCCTCGGTGCAGAAGGCGAACAGCGTCTCGAGCTCGTGATAGCCGTCGGCGCGGCGACGGCGGACGTGCAGCGCGAGGTTGAGCTTGGCGGGCGCGGGTTCGCGCAGCGGGACCGGCTCAGGGCGCGGCGTTGGCAGGCTGGAGCCCATAAGCGATCTTGTCCTCGAGCCGGTCGCGCGCCGCCGCGTCGGGGGCGTAGAAGCGCGCCGCTTCCCACGCGAAACGCGCCTCGATGCGCCGTCCCGCGGTGTAGAGCGCATCGCCGAAATGTTCGTGGATCTCGGGGTCGGCGGGAGCCTGCGTCGCCGCGCGTTCGAGCGCGTCGAGCGCACCCTCGATATCGCCCAGCTTGTAGAGCGCCCAGCCGAGGCTGTCGGTGATCGCCGCGCTGTCGGGGCTGAGCCGCGAGGCCTTGCGGATATAGGCGCTGGCGAGCGCAAGATCGCCGCCCTCCTCGAGCATCGAATAGCCGAGGTAGTTGAGGAGGATGGGTTGGTCGGGCGCCAGCGCGAGCGCCTGGCCGAGCAGCGCCTCGGCGGCGTCCCAGTCGCCCGCCTCGTGGCGCGCGACCGCCTCGAGGAAGAGCAGCGGCCAGTCGCCCCCGCCGAGCTGGCCGCGTTCGGCGGCATAGGCGTCGGCCGCCTCGGCATGGCGGTCGAGCGCGGCGAGCGCATCGCCGATCCGGGCCCAGCCGCCGGGGCGCGCGGGCGTGCGACGCTGCGCCGCGCGGGCGAGGTCGAGCGCTTCTTGCGCGCGTTCGTTGCGGATGAGCAGCTGGAGGATGCTGTCCTCGGCCTGCAGCGCGAGCGGCGAGGCGGGGGGCACGCTGCGGTAGAGCGTTAGCGCGCGCTCGACCCGGCCGTCGCGTTCGAGCATCGCGCCGGCGATGATCGCCGCGCCCGCGTTGGCCGGATCGGCGAAGCGCGCGACCTGCGCAAGGCCCAGCGGCAGCGCGGTGTCGCGCCCCTCGGTGAGGTCGACCGCGATCGACAGCAACAGTTCGGCCAGCCCCTCGGCGGGGGTGCGGATCGCCATCCCCAGCGGTTCGCCCGCGGCCAGCCGCGCGCGCGCCTCGGCGAGGATCACGTCCTCGCCGGCGAGCAGCACCGTGGCCAGGTCGGGGCGTCCGAGTTCGGTCAGCCGTTCGGCAAAGGCGAGCCGGAGCCGCGCCTCGCGCGGGCCGGCGCGCGAGAGCGCCGCGTCGATATGTTCGACCGCGCCGTCGACGCTGCCGCTGGCGAGGTGGAGCAGCGCGGCCTGCTCGTCCTTCTGGCGGCTGAGCGGGCGCTGGCTGGCCATGCCGGTGACGAGCGCGGGGCCGCGCGGCGGGGTGCCCGGGCGCGCGGTCGCGGTCTCGATCCAGCCGCGCACGAAGGGGGCGAGGAACTCGATGTTCACCCGCGCCTCGCCGTCCTCGAGCATGGCGAGCGCCTCGCGGTAGCGCTGCGTCTTGAGCGCCTCGGCGAGCAGCAGCAGCCGGACGTCGAGATTGAGCGAGCGCGGCTGCGAGGACTGGGCGGCGACCGACAGGGCGAGGTCGAACCGCCCCGCCGCGATCGCCTCGCTCGCGGCGCGCGCCTCGATCTCGGCGGCGACCGGCCCGGCCGAGATCAGCCGCTCGTAGAGCGTGGCCGCGGTATCGGCGTCGCCGAGCAGGTCGGCGGTGCGCGCCTGCACGAACAGTTCGCGCTGGGTCTCGGGGGTGGAAGCGTGCGCCGGGGCCGCCAGCACGAGGGCGGCGACGAGCAGCGCCGGGCCGGGGTTACATGTTCGGATAATTGGGGCCTCCCCCGCCTTCGGGTACCACCCAGTTGATGTTCTGGGTCATGTCCTTGATGTCGCAGGTCTTGCAGTGGACGCAGTTCTGGGCGTTGATCTGCAGCCTGGGGTCGCCCTCTTCCTCGCCGACGATCTCGTAGACGCCCGCGGGGCAGTAGCGCGTCTCGGGGCTGCCGTAGATCGCATAGTTGACCGCGATCGGGATGCTGTCGTCCTTGAGCGTGAGGTGGATCGGCTGGTCCTCCTCATGGTTGGTGTTCGACAGGTAGACCGAGGACAGGCGGTCGAAGGTGAGCACCCCGTCGGGCTTGGGATAGGCGATCGGGCGCGCCGCCGAGAGCGGCTGCATCTGCTTGTGGTCGGCATGATGCTTGAGCGTGAAGGGCGAGCCGATCTTCCACTGGTTGAGCCACATGTCGATCCCGGCGAGCAGGGTGCCGAGCTTGCCGCCGAACCGGGCGACGAAGGGCTGCGCGTTGCGCACCTTCTTGAGTTCCTTGCCGATCCAGCTCGCGCGGACCTCGGGCTCATAGCCCTCGAGCACGTCGTGCGCGCGGTCGGCCGCGAGCGCGTCGGCGACATGGGCGGCGGCGATCATGCCCGACTTCATCGCGGTATGCGTGCCCTTGATCCGGGGCACGTTGACGAAGCCCGCCGAGCAGCCGACCAGCGCGCCGCCGGGGAAGGCGAGCTGCGGGATCGCCTGCCAGCCGCCCTCGTTGATCGCGCGCGCGCCGTAGGAGACGCGGGTGCCGCCCTCGATCTCGGCGCGGATGTCGGGGTGCGTCTTCCAGCGCTGCATTTCCTCGAACGGCGAGAGATAGGGATTGTCATAGTCGAGCGCGACGACGAACCCGAGCGCGACCTGACCGTTGTCCTGGTGGTAGAGGAAGCCCCCGCCCCACGCCTCGTCGAGCGGCCAGCCCTGCGTGTGGATGACCTTGCCGGGCACGTGCTTGTCGGCGGGGATGTCCCACAATTCCTTGATGCCGATGCCATAGACCTGCGGGCCGCTGTCCTTGCGCAGGTCGAACAGGTGGGTGAGTTCCTTGGTCAGGTGGCCGCGCGCGCCCTCGGCGAAGAGCGTGTACTTGGCGTGCAGCTCCATCCCGGGCTGATAGTCGGGGCGATGCTCGCCGCCGCGTCCCACCCCCATGTCGCCCGTCGCCACCCCGCGCACCGCGCCCGCCTCGTCGAACAAGAGTTCGGCGGCGGCGAAGCCGGGGAAGATCTCGACCTCCATCTCCTCGGCGATCCCCGCGAGCCAGCGGGTGAGGTTGCCGAGGCTGCCCGTATAGGTGCCCTTGTTGTGCATGAAGGAGGGGGTGAAGAGATGCGGGATCTCGAGCTTGCCGGTGTCGGTCAGGATCCAGTGATGGTTCTCGCTCACCTCGACCTTGAGCGGGCAGTCGTCGCGCGTCCGCCAGTCGGGGATCAGCTCGTCGAGCGCCTTGGGGTCGATCACCGCGCCCGAGAGGATATGCGCGCCGACCTCGGAGCCCTTCTCGAGCACGACGACGCTGATCTCGCGCCCGCTTTCGGCCGCCAGCTGCTTGAGCCGGATCGCCGCCGCGAGGCCCGCCGGGCCCGCCCCGACGACGACGACATCATATTCCATCGACTCACGTTCGCTCATCACCCATCCCTTGATCGTATTTTGCCGTCGCTTCGGCTCTCGACAGCCCTGCCAATTTATTGACCGCGCCGTCAACATGGCCGAACGATGAAAGGATGAACGACGGGGTGGGAATCGACAAGGCGGGCGCGCGCGCGCTGCTGGACTGGTGGGACGCGGCGGGGGTCGACGTCGCGGTGCGCGAGCGCGCGCCGAGCTGGCGCAGCCTGCGGCCCGCGCCCGCGCCCGCGCCCGCGTCCGCGCCGCCCCTGACACCCAGCGCGGTGCCGGGCAGCGATGCGGGGACGGCGTCCTCGCCTGCGCCTGCGCCTGCGCCTCCTGCCTCGCCTTCCACTCGCGTGCCCACACCTGCGCCCGCGCCCGCGCCGGTCCCCGACACGCTCGAGGCGATCGAAGCATGGCTGGCGGCGCGCTCGGCGACGCTGGGGGCGGCGCACCTCGCCGCGCCCTTGCCGAGCGAGCCGCCGCTGCTGGTGGTCGGCGCGCGCGGCGAGGCGCCCGAGGGGATGACCCCGCCCGCGCGCGAACTGTTCGAGCGGATGATGGCGGCGATCGGGATCGAGGCCCCTCCGCTGGCGATGATCGATCCCGCCTATCGCCCCGGGCAGCCCTCGCGCGCGCCGTTCGACCCGGGGCTCGTCGAGGCGCTGCGCAAGCGCCTCGCGCTGGCCCGCCCGCAACGGCTGCTACTGCTCGGCGAGCAGGCCGCGCGCGCATTGCTCGAGGCGCCGCTGGCGCGCGTGCGCGGACGCTGCCACACCGTCGAGGGCGCGCGCTGCGTCGCCACCTTCCATCCGCGCTGGCTGCTCGACCGGCCCGCCGACAAGCGGCTGGCGTGGATCGACCTCCAGTTGCTGGCGGGGGACGCATGAAGGCGCTGCTCGGGGCGGTGATCGGGGCCGCCGTGCTGCTCCCCGCGCCGCTCGCCGCACAGGCCGACCCGCTCGCGCCGCTGCCCCCGGGGGCGCGGCAGGAAGCGCCCGCGCCGCTGCTCGCCGACTGGCCCGCGATCTTTCGCGCGATCGATGCCGGGCAATGGGACCAGGCCCGTCGCTCGATCGCGGCGATGGAGGACGGGGTGCTCGCCCCCTATGCGTTGGCGCAGCTCTACCTGGCGCCCAATTCTCCGCGGGTGAGCGGGGCCGAGGCGAGCGCGTTGGTGCGCCGCGCGCCCGAGCTGCCGCAGGCCGAGCGCCTCGCCGCGCTGGCCGCCGAGCGTGGTGGCGACGCGGTCGCGGCGCTGCCTGCCCGCCCGCTCGTCGGGCTCGGCGGGGCGCCGCGGCGGACCCGGGCGCGATCGACCGCGACCGCCGCGGTCGAGACGCTGCGCGCCGCGTTGCGGCCCGCGATCGAAGCCGACGACGGCGCGGCCGCCGAGGCGCTCTACCGCGCCGCGCTCGCCGAAGGGCGGCTCGGCAGCGGCGAGGAGCAGGCCGAGATCGCGCAGCTCGCGGCGTGGATCCATTATGTCGCGGGCGATCTCGACGGCGCGCGCCGGCTCGCCGCAGAAGGCGTCGCGGCGGGCCGCGGCGAATGGCGCGCGCAGGCCGCCTGGACGCTCGGGCTCGCGGCGTGGCGGCAGCATGACTGCCGGGCCGCCTCCGACGCGTTTCGCACCGCGGCGGCGGGCACCCGCGACACCGAATTGCGCAGCGCGGCGCATTACTGGACCGCGCGCGCCGAGCAACGCTGTCGGCGGCCGCAGGCGGTCGCACCCTATCTCGGCGCGGCGGCGCGCGAGGTCGAGACCTTCTACGGCCAGCTCGCGCGCGAACGGCTCGGGCTCAACCGCCGGCTCGCGCAGCGGGTCGGGCCGAGCGACCGCGCCACCCGCGCGCGGGTCGAGGCGCTGCCCAACGTGGTGCGCGCGCGGGCGCTGGTGGCGATGGGCGAGCGCGAGCGCGCGACCGAGCTGTTGCGCCACCAGGCGCGGATCGGCGCGCCCGGCGACCACAAGGCGCTCGTCGAGGTCGCGGGCGCGTTGCGGCTCGGGCTGCAATATTGGCTCGCCACCAACGGCCCGCGCGGGGCGCTGGTGGATCCCGCCGACCGCTATCCGGCGCCGGGCTGGCAGCCCGACAACGGCTGGCGGATCGACCCCTTCCTCGTTTTCTCGCACATCATCCAGGAAAGCGACTTTCGCGAGGGCGTGGTGTCGAGCGCCGACGCGATCGGGCTGATGCAGGTGCGGCCCGGGACCGCGAGCGATACCGCGCGCCGCCGCGGCCAGTCGATCAGCCGCGAGGCGCTCAAGCGGCCCGAGGCCAACCTCGATCACGGGCAGGCGTTCATCGAGGCGATGCGCGCCAACGGGGCGACGCACGACGAGCTGCTGCGCGTGATCGCGGCCTATAATGCCGGGCCGGTGCCGGTGGCGCGCTGGGCGGCGATCCCCGGCGACGATCCCCTGTTGTGGATGGAAAGCCTGCCCTATTGGGAGACGCGCTTCTACATTCCCGCGATCCTGCGCAACTATTTCGTCTATCACGCCGAGGCAGGGTCGACCCCGCAGGCGCTGACCGACCTCGTTCAGGGGCGGACCCCGCGCTTCCCCGCGCGCTAGGCCGGCGGCGACCGAATGGCGCGCTGGTCGCGGCCGGGGCGAACCGGGCAACCGACGCATCGTTCTTGTTATGTTCCGCCCCACCCGCTACCATCACGGCATGCCGATCGAGTCGACCCGCGGGCGCGGGGCCACGCGCAACGACAGCCCCGCCCGTTTCAACCTCCGCGCCCATGTCGCCGACGGCGACTGGCTCGACCAGGTCGAGGCGATCGACGGGGTGGCCCCGCGCCGCACCACCGTCTCGATCGAGCGCCCCAAGACGATCCTGACCCGCAACAGCTCGCCCGACATCGGTTTCGACCGGTCGGTCAATCCCTATCGCGGCTGCGAACATGGCTGCGTCTATTGCTTCGCGCGCCCCACCCACGCCTATCACGACCTGTCCCCCGGGGTGGATTTCGAGAGCCGCCTGTTCGCCAAGCCCGACGCGCCGCGGCTCCTTCACGAAACGCTCGGGCGCAAGGGCTATGCCCCCGCCCCCATCGCGCTGGGCACCAACACCGACCCCTACCAGCCGATCGAGGGGCGCTGGAAGGTGACCCGCGGGGTGCTCGAGGTGCTGGTCGACTGCGACCATCCCTTCACCATCACCACCAAGTCCGACCGGGTGCTGCGCGATCTCGACCTGATCGCGGCGGCGGCGCGCAAGAAGCTCGCCGCGGTGGCGCTGTCGGTGACCAGCCTCGAGCCGCGGACGCATGCCACGCTCGAGCCGCGCGCGCCCGCGCCGCGCAAGCGGCTCGAGGCGATCCGCCAGCTCGCCGCGGCGGGGGTGCCGGTCTATCTCTCGGTCTCCCCCGTCATCCCGCACATCACCGATCACGAGATGGAGGCGATCGTCGCGGCGGGGGCCGCGGCGGGCGCGCGCAGCGCCTTCTTCCTGCCGGTCCGGCTGCCGCACGAGGTGGCGCCCTTGTTCAAGGACTGGCTCGAGACCCATTATCCCGACCGCGCGCGCAAGGTGATGGCGACGATCCGCGAGTTGCGCGGCGGGCGCGACAACGATCCCGAGTTCTTCAGCCGGCTGCGCGGGACCGGGGTGTGGGCCGAATTGTTCCAGCGGCGCTTTGCCAAGGCGTGCCGCGACGCCGGGCTGTCGCGGCAGAAATTCGCGCTCAATTGCGCGCTGTTCCGGGCGCCGGCGGGGGACCAGTTGCGGCTCCTGTGACGGGAGGTGACAGGGGGCGATGCGCGCGATAAGCCTGCGTCCCATGACACGCACCCTCGCGCTTGCCGCGCTCGCCGCCCTGCCCCTTTCCTCCCCCGCCTCCGCGCACGATCTCGAGCGCGAGCGGCTGCTCCAGGCGCAGGCCGAGGCGCTTGAGGACGCGGTCGCATGGGACATCCTCGAGGACCTCACCACCGAGGTCGGGCCGCGGCTCGGCGGCACCCCGGCGGAGGCGCGCGCGCGGGCGTGGGCGACCGAGCGGCTGACCGCGCTCGGCTTTGCCAATGTCCGGGTCGAGGACTATCGCATGCCGACCTGGGTGCGCGGCGAGGAGAAGGCGCGGCTGACGGGCCCCTACCCGCAGGACCTCGCGCTGACCGCGCTCGGCAATTCGGGCTCGACCGGTCCCGCGGGGCTGACCGCCGAGGTCGTCGGTTATGTCGATTATGCCGCCTTCCTCGCCGATGATCCCGCCAACCAGGCGGGGCGGATCGTCTTCATCTCGAACGCCATGCCGCGCAACCAGGACGGGTCGGGCTATTCGATGCCGTTCGGCGCGCCGCGCTGGGTCGGCCCCAACGAGGCGGCCAAGCGCGGCGCGGCGGCGATCGTCGTGCGCTCGATCGGCACCGACCACAACCGCACCCCGCACACCGGCAATACCAGCTTCGAGGAGGGGGTCGACCCGATCCCCGCCGCCGCGCTTGCCGTCCCCGACGCCGAACAGCTGATGCGCGTGCTCGAGCGCGCCGAGACAGCGGTGCGGATGGAGCTGCTGCTCACCCCGCGGCGGCTCGGGATGCAGCCGTCGGGCAATGTCATCGCCGAGGTGCCGGGGCGCGACCCGAGCGCGAAGAAGGTGCTGGTCGGCTGCCATCTCGACAGCTGGGACAATGCCCCCGGGGTATTCGATGACGGCGCCGGCTGCGCGATCGTGGCGGCGGCGGCCAAGCGGGTGATGGACATGGGCACGCCGGCGCGCACCATCGAGATCGTCTGGTTCGGCGCCGAGGAGGTCGGGCTGTGGGGCGCGCGCGATTTCGCCGAGCGTCACGATGGCACCGACTATCACGTCGTCGCCGAGAGCGACTTCGGCGCCGACCGCGTGTGGAAGGTCACCACCGACCTTGGCGAGCACCGCCGCGCCGAGGCCGATGCGCTGCGCGCGGCGCTGGCGCCGCTCGGCATTGCCTCGGGCGACTATGACCAGGCCGGCGGGGCCGATGTCGGGCCGCTGCGCGCGGAGGGCGCGCCCGGGCTGTCGCTGCGGCAGGACGGGACTCGCTATTTCGACCTTCACCACACCGCCAACGACACGCTCGACAAGGTCGACCCCGCGCAATTGCGCCAGAATGTCGCGGCGTGGACGACGATGCTGCTGGTGATGGCGGGCCCGGTCGAATAGGCTTGGCGCGGGCCGCCCGCCTCGGTTAAGAGCGGGCACCAGTCGGGGAGTGGCGCAGCCTGGTAGCGCATCTGCTTTGGGAGCAGAGGGTCGCAGGTTCGAATCCTGTCTCCCCGACCATTCCTTCTCGTGTGGGCGTCGAGCGGGCGCGTGCGGCGCGATGGCGGCGGGCGACCGCTGCGAGGTGGTAGGCGCGGCAGGACTCGAACCCGCAACCAAGCCGTTATGAGCGGCCGGCTCTAACCAATTGAGCTACGCGCCCCCGGGGCCGTGTCGCCTGCCCTAGCGAGCCGCCCCGCCCGCTGGCAAGCGCCTTCGCTCAGGAAGCGCGCGGCAGGTCGAGCCGGGCGCGGCCGTCGGCAAAGTCGAGCTCGCCCCCGCCGACCCGCGCCAGCCCACGCACCAGCCGCAGCGAGAACCCCGTGCCGAGCAGCGCCTTGCCGCTGGTGTCGACCACCAGCGCGGGGTCGACGAGATCCTCGGGCGCGGTCGCGGCGAGCCGCGCGGGGAGCGCGACCTCGAGCCGGCAGGCCTCGCCGTGCATGGCGGCGCGGACCGCCAGCCGTTCGCCCTCGTCCGCGACCTCGACCAGCGCGGCGAGCAGCCGCTCGATGAGCCGCGCGGCGAGCGCGCCGTCGGTCGTGCAGCCCCCTGCGCCGCCGGGCTCGCCGAGCGTGTCGAGGTCGAGGACCGCGCCCGCCCGCGCCGCCTTGGCCTCGAGCGGCTCGCGCAGCTCGGCGAGGACGTCGGCGAGCGAGCGCGGCGTGGGCGCGCGGTCGCGCGATTGCAGCCGCGCCGCGAAATCGAGGTCGCGGATCGCGTCGAGCAGGATCCGCGCCTGCGCGACGATCTCGGCGGCGCGCTCGCGGTAGCGCCGGTGCGCGGGCCCGAGATATTGCCCGTCGATGATCTCGGCAAAACCGATAATGGCGTTGAGTGGGGTCTTGATCTCGTGGACCAGCTCGCGAAGCGTGGCGGGGTCCTGCGGCAGCCCGACGGTGCGCGCCGCCGCGGCGGGCGCGGCGGGGCTTGCGGCGCGCGCGGCGCGGGCCGGGGCGAGGTCGGCGCGGCGCGCGCGCCCGCGGTAGCCGAGGAACCGCCCGCTGTCCTCGTCATGCTGGGGGCTGCCGGTCAGGCACCAGCGCCCGGGCAGCCCGCCGAGCTGGTCGATCTCGATATCGCGGAAGGGCGCGCGCGCGCCGACCAACGCGGCCAGGCTCGACTCGGCAAAAAGCGACTTGCCGATCAGCGCCGCGCGCGGGGCGCCCTCGACCCAGCGGATCGCCCCGTCGGCGCCGGCTTCCCACGCGAAGGCGGTGACGCGCTCGGGCGCCGCGGGGGGCGCGGCCCCGGGGGCGCCGCCAGGGTCCCCGGCGGCCGCCTCGGGCGCGGGCGCGTCGTCGGGCGCGGCGCCGCCCGCCCCCGCTCCCGCCCCCGCGTCCTCGTCGTCGGGGGCGACGTCGCCGGCGAGCCGGTCGCGCGCGGCCTTGAGCTGCTCGACCACCGCGCCGAGGCGGCGCCCCTCGCGCCCGCTCTCGGCCGGCGGCGGCGTTATGTCGTCGGCGCCAGCGGCGGGCGCTGCATCGGGCCACAGCGCGGTAAGGAAGGTGCGCGTGTCGCCGCTCGCCGCCGCGACCAGCGCTTCGCGGGTCGCGGCATCGGGATCGGCCGCGGCGAGCACCGGGGCGGCGACCGCCAGCTCGTCCTCGGCGAAGAGCTGCAACAGATCGGGATCGAGCGCGCGCCCGGCGACCGCGCGCGCGGCGGCGCTGCGGACCCCGAGCGGGACGGCGGCGCGTTCGGAGCGGATGACCGCGAGCGCGGCGACCATCGGCACGCGGTCGCTGCTCCCCGCCTCGCTCATCCGCGCTGCCAGTTCGACCAGCTGGCGCCAGCGCACGCTGCGCGAATGCGGCCCCGCCACCGGCAGGGTGAGCAATGTCGCAAGGCGGTCGTCAAAGCGCACGCGATCCGGTCTCCGTGTCGAGGGAGTTCGACACTTGGAAACTGCCCCGTAACGAGCCGCGAGGACCAGTAAGATTTCGTTAACCATCCCATTTTGGAACGCTTGCGGCGCGCAACCAAAAGGGGCGCCGGACCCTCGTCCGACGCCCCTTCGCAGTTTACGGGTTACCGGTCGCTCGTCGCCGGCAGCGGGCCGGCGAACGAGCGCGCGCGAGATCAGCCCTGGCTGTCGACCCACGCCAGCCAGAACTTGGCGAGCGTCTCATACTTGCCGCTGACCGCTTCGAGCGCGCTGCGGGCACCGGCATGGTCGCCGGCCCGCGCCCGCGCCGCGCCGAGGCGCAGGTTGACGAGGTCGGCATCGGCGCCGGGCTTGCCCAGCGCGACCTCGTAGAGGGTCGCGGCGTTGGCGAAATCGTCATAGCCGTAATAGAGGTCGCCGACCGCGATCGCGCGGCCCGCCTCGGCGGCCGAGCGCGCGGCGCTGGCGTCGCTGCCGATCGTGTCGCGCTCGCCCCGGGCGTTCTCGCGAGCGCGCGACAGACGGCGCTTGTTGTTGTCGGTGTCGGGATCGATCACGCCCGCGGCAATGCCCTCTTCGAGCACCGCGAGCGCTTCGCCCGGATAGCCCGCGGCGAACAGTTCGTCGGCGAAGGACACGAATTCATATTCGCTGACCATCGCGTCGACCGCGCGCTGGAACCGCCACAGGTCGATCAGTTCGGCGTCGGTGAGGCCCGAGACGGGCCGATAGAGCCGCACCGACTTGCCGAGCACGTCGCTGGTCGGATAGTCGCTCGCCCACAAGAGGATGAGGCTCGCGGGCACCGGCTTTTCGGCTTCCTGCAGCGTCTGGATGGCGCGGCGATACCAGCTGTCGGAAACCTCCTGCCCGGTGGCGCGCTGGAGCGCGATGGCCTTCTGGAAGGCCTGCGTCGCGGCCTCGGGATTGTCATTCTGGTAAAAGACTTCGCCAAGCAGCACGTTGGTGGTCGGGTCATTGGGGCGCAGCGCATCGGCGCGCTCGAGCAGGCGGCCGGCCAGGTCGAGGTTGCCCGCCGCCAGGTTGGCGTTGGCGATGGTAACCATGTTGCCGACCAGCGCGGTGGCCGCGTCGAACCCGGAATCGGCCATGCCGAGCACCGCTTCGCCCTGCATCACGGGATCGTTCATGGCGACCCCCGCACGCAGCTTGATGACATTGGCGTAATAGACGTCGTCGGGCTTGGCGGCGAGCGCGATGGCGGCATCGTAGAGACCGGGCAACGCGGCCCAGTCCTGCGCCTTCTGCGCATTTTCGAGCGCGGTGATCGCGGGGCCGGCGGCCTCGGACAGGACGATCTGCTTCTGCTCCTGCGCTTCCTGCGCGACCGCCGCACCGGCGGTGGTCGGGAGGGCGATCGAGGCGAGGCCAAGCGCAAGCGCTGCAAGACTGGTCTTCATGAAACTCTCCTAAGATTTGCGGCGGCACCGTTAGCCCAGTGCCGGGTCGGTGGGAAGAGATAGCGTCGGCTGGCTGAACGCGCGTTGAAGGCGCGGTTATCCACCGCTCAGCACGCCGCGGGGGCGCTTTGACGCTGGACGCCCGATCGGCTAGCCCCGGAGCCATGCTGATCCTGCTTTCGCCCGCCAAGTCGCTCGACGAGACGAGCCCCTACCCCGAAGAGCCGACCATTCCCCGCTTCGAACGGCAGGCGGCGCAGATCGCGCGCGCCGCCGACCGTTTGTCGGCGGGCGACCTCAAGCGCATAATGGGCATCTCCGACAAGCTCGCCGCGCTCAATGCCGAGCGCTACGACGCCTTTTTCGAGACCCCGACGCGCCCCGCGATCCGCACTTTTGCAGGCGACGTCTACCGCGGTTTCGACGTCAAGAGCGCCGACGCCGACACGATCGCCTTCGCGCAGGACCATGTCCGCATCCTCTCGGGGCTCTACGGCATGCTGCGCCCGCTCGACCGGATGCGCCCCTATCGGCTCGAGATGGGCACCGGGTGGAACCCGGCCGAGGGCGAGGACGGCAAGCTGACCGACCATTGGGGCGACACGGTCGCCAAGGAATTGCGGCGGCAGCTGCGCGAGGAGGGCTCGATGGTGCTGCTCAACCTCGCCTCGAACGAATATTATTACGTGGTGCGGGGGAAATTGCCCAAGCGCGTGACGATCGTCGAACCCGATTTTCGCGTGCGCACCGCCAAGGGGCTGCAATTCCAGAGCTTCGCCGCCAAGGTCGCGCGCGGGAGCATGGCGCGCTGGGTCTGCGACGAGCGGGTCGATAGCGTCGACGCGCTCGCGAACTTCAACCGCGATGGCTGGGCCTATGACGCCGACGGATCGTCCGAGAACGCCCCGCTGTTCGTGCGCGAGGGCTGAGCCTCTTTACGTTAACGTCAAGCGGCACGATTGTTCTTGGTCCTCCTGGGGCCTCCTGCTAGCTTTTGCGATGAATCGAAGCCGGTCCTCGCGCTTCGAACGTCCGTAACGACAAGCTGACAGGAACTGCCCGTGGTCGACACGCCCGCCGACACCCTCGAACCCAATCGCGACATCGCCCCCATCTCGATCGTCGACGAGATGAAGTCGAGCTATCTCGACTATGCGATGAGCGTGATCGTCAGCCGCGCGCTGCCCGACGTACGCGACGGGTTGAAGCCGGTGCATCGCCGCATCCTCTACGCCTGCCAGGAGGCGGGTTATGTCGCGGGCCGTCCCTATCGCAAGTCGAGCCGCATCGTCGGTGACGTGATGGGTAAGTATCACCCGCACGGCGACAGCGCGATCTACGACGCGCTCGCGCGCATGACGCAGGACTGGAGCCTGCGCGTCCCACTGGTCGACGGCCAGGGCAACTTCGGCTCGATGGACCCCGATCCGCCCGCCGCGATGCGCTATACCGAGGCGCGGCTCGCCAAGGTGGCCAACTTCCTGCTCGGCGACATCGACAAGGACACGGTCGCCTTCCAGCCCAACTATGATGGTTCCGAGAGCGAGCCGCAGGTGCTGCCGGCGCGCTTCCCCAACCTGCTCGTCAACGGTGCCGGGGGCATCGCGGTGGGCATGGCGACCAACATCCCACCGCACAACCTCGGCGAGGTGATCCAGGCCTGCAAGGCCTATATCGAGGATCCCGCGATCAGCGTCGAAGGGCTGATGGAGCATGTGAAGGGCCCCGATTTCCCGACCGGCGCGCAGCTGCTCGGGGCGAGCGGGATCCGCGCCGCCTACACCACCGGCCGCGGCTCGATGGTGCTGCGCTCGAAATATGAGATCGAGGAAGGGCGCGGCGACAAGCGCCAGATCGTGCTGACCGAGATCCCCTTCCAGGTCGGCAAGGCGGGGCTGGTCGAGAAGATCGCCGAGGCCGCCAAGGACAAGCGCATCGAGGGCGTCGCCGACATCCGCGACGAATCCAACCGCGAGGGCGTGCGCATCGTCATCGAGTGCAAGCGCGACGCCACCCCCGATGTCGTCCTCAACCAGCTGTGGCGCCACACCCCGGCGCAGTCGAGTTTTGCCGCCAACATGCTGGCGATCCGCGGCGGCAAGCCCGAGACGCTCGACCTGCGCGACATGATCGAGGCCTTCGTCAAGTTCCGCGAGGAGGTCATCAGCAACCGCTCCAAGTTCGAGCTCGCCAAGGCCCGCGAACGCGCCCACCTGTTGCTCGGGCTCGTCGTGGCGGTGACCAACCTCGACGAGGTGGTCGCCATCATCCGCGGTTCGGGCACCCCGGCCGAGGCGCGCGAGAAGCTCCTGTCGAAGGAATGGGGGATCGGCGAGATCCTCCCCTATATCGAGCTGGTCGAGGGCAAGGCGTCCGAGCATGTCGGCGATGCCTACCGTCTGTCGGAAGCGCAGGTGAAGGCGATCCTCGAGCTGCGGCTCCACCGCCTGACCCAGCTTGGGCGCGACGAGATCGGCGACGAGCTCAAGCAGCTGTCGGTCACGATCGAGGAACTGCTCGAGATCCTCTCCAACCGCGCGCGCCTCTACGAGGTGATGCGCGAGGAGTTCGACGAGGTCGAGGCCGAATATGCCACCCCGCGCCGGACTGAGCTGGCCCCCGCCGCCGACGGCATCGAGGACGAGGACCTCATCGAGGTCGAGGACATGGTCGTGACCGTGACCCACACCGGCTATATTAAGCGCACCCCGCTGGCGCTGTTCCGCGAACAGAAGCGCGGCGGCAAGGGGCGCTCGGGGATGAGCACCAAGGACGAGGACGTCGTCACCAACCTGTTCGTCACCACCACCCACAACCCGGTGCTGTTCTTCTCCAACCTCGGGCGCGTCTATCGCATGAAGGTGTGGAAGCTGCCCGAGGGCGGGCCGACCGCCAAGGGGCGGCCGATGATCAACCTCCTGCCGCTCGCCAACGACGAGATGATCACCACCGTCCTGCCGCTGCCGCGCGACGAGGAGGAGTGGAAGGACCTCCACATCATGTTCGCCACCGAGGGCGGCACCGTGCGCCGCAACTCGATGGACGCCTTCACCAACGTGCCCTCGAACGGCAAGATCGCGATGAAGTTCGAGGAGGGCGAGGACGGCCAGCCGGTCGATCGCCTCGTCGGGGTCGACCTGCTCACCGAAGACGACGACGTGCTGCTCGCCACCGCCAACGGCAAGGCGATCCGCTTCGAGGCGACCAAGGTGCGCGAATTCGCCAGCCGCGCCTCGACCGGGGTGCGGGGGATCAAGCTGCTCGATGACGACAAGGTCATCTCGATGTCGATCCTCGCCTCGACCGGGTCGACCCGCGAGGAGCGCGAGGCCTATCTCAAGTCCCCCGTCTGGCGCGACAACGACAGCGCCGAGGGGCTCAGCCCCGAACGCTATGCGCGGCTCGCCGAGAAGGAGCAGTTCCTCCTCACCGTTACCGAGAACGGCTATGGCAAGCGCACCTCGACCTTCGAATATCGGGTCACCGGGCGCGGCGGCCAGGGGGTCGCCAACATCGTCACCTCCGAGCGCAACGGCGGGGTGGTCGCCAGCTTCCCGGTCGAGCCGGGCGAGCAGCTCATGCTGGTCACCGACCAGGGCAAGATGATCCGCACCACCGTGGCCGACATCCGCATCGCCGGGCGCAACACGCAGGGGGTCACCATCTTCAAGGTCGCCAAGAACGAGAAGGTGGTCTCGGTCGCGCGGATCGACGAGGAGGAAGAGCCCGAGAACGATGCCGAGGAAGCCGCCGCGGGCGACCTGCAGGGCGACGACAAGACGATCGCCCCGACCCCCGGTGCGTCGACCGACGAGGACGGTGCAGCGGGCCCGGAAGGCGGCGAAGCGTAGGAACGGGCCAAGGGGCCTCTTCGTTGGTCGGGTAACCGATTGAACAAGGAGGCCCCATGGGTATCGCCAACGACACGCTCGTCCTCGTGACCGACGGACGCAAGATGCTGTTCCTGCGCAATGCGGGTGACCGCGAGCATATGAACCTCGAGGTGGAAAAAAAGGCGGCGCGCGACGACCTGCCTGATCGCGAACTGTCGACCGACGAGCCGGGCAGCGTCTTCATGTCCGGATCGCCCGGCCGCTCGTCCTACGAGGAAACCGACTTCCACCAGCTCGAGGAGGATCGCTGGGCGCACGAGGCGGCCGACCGGATCAACGCGCGCGCGCTCGACAACGATTTCGACGACCTCGTCATCATCGCCCCGCCAAAGACGTTGGGCGAGTTGCGCAAGAAGCTGCACAAGGAGACCCAGGCGCGGTTGCGGCTCGAGATCGACAAGGAAATGACCAACCAGCCGCTGGCCGAGATCGAGAAGCTGATCGCCGAGCAGACCAAGGTCGAGGGGCCGCCCGAAGTGCTGACCTGACCTCGCGCCAGACCCGAATGACCGGGCCCGCGTCCTCGTTGGAGGGCGCGGGCCTTTTCTTCGCTATCGCTGCGCGCGGATATGCGCGAGCGCCGCGTCGAGCATCGCGCGTTCGCTCCGAGCGTTCGCCGCCTCGTCGAGCGTGACGTCGGGTTCGACATGATCTTCGAACGCGGTGCCGCCGGGGCGCACGATATAGCTCTTGGGATAGGTCACCACGATCCCGGTCTCGGGCAGCGTCCACTGCTCGGCCGAGCCGTAGGTGGTGGCGACATCGCGCGTGTCCTCGCCAAGGATGGTGGCGAAACCGTGATCCTTGAGCGTCGCCGCGACGACCACCGCGTTCGAATAGCTGTGGCGGTCGACCAGCGACCAGACCCGGCCATCGAAGCGATTGTCCGGGCGCGGGGCGACCTTCGGCAGGCGAACCGTGTAGATGGCGCCGTTGGCGGTCTGATCCTCGAGCGCCTTCATCTGCGCCTCGAGCGTGCCGGGCTCGGGGGTCGTGTCGGCGACGCGCTCCTTGCCCGCTGCGCTGGCGCGGACTTCGAAGCGCGAGGCCCAGCTGAACGGCTTGTCGGCGACGCGCGCGACGAGCAGGTCGGAGAAGCTGTTGTCGCCCCCCGGATTGTCGCGAAGGTCGATGAGGAGGTCGCTCGCGTCCGCGGCGGCGATGCGGTCGAAGGCGTCGGTCAGGAAGGCCTCGAAGGCGGCGGGGTCATATTGCACCCCCTCGGCCTTGGCCTCGCCCTCGAGGTTGTGGAAGGGGCCGGGGCGAAGATAGGCGATGCCGTCCCCGGGAAAGGCGATCTCGCGGGTCGAGAAATCGGCCTCGCCTTCCTCGCGCGCCGCGGCCTCGCCGGGCGCATGTTGCTCCATCCGGCGCAGCGTCGCGCCGGCGTCGAGGGTGAAGCTGGTGGCGCTGCCATCGGGTAGGATGACGTCGAGATCGACGCTGTCGACCTCGCCTTCGAGCAGGTAATAATAGATGGGGAAGCCCTGCTCGGCGATGGCCTCTACCATCGCCCAGCTGTCGGCCGCGATGATCCGGTCCACGCGCTCGATCACGTCATGCGAGGGTTCGCCATTGATCGAGGTGATGATCGAGCCATCGGGGAGCCGGTCGTCGCCGACCGCGAAGCGCGAGGTCTCGAGGCCGTTGCGGACCACGCGAACGTTGAAGGGCACGAGCCGACCGCCGCTACGAAAATGGGCGATGACGTCGGCGACCACCGCATCGGTCTCGAGGTGCCCGATCCGCGCGGTGGTGAGGTAGCGCTGGAACAGGAGGTGCGCCTGCGGCTTGGGCAGGTCGGTGACCATGCTCGCGAGCGCCTCGCGATAGGCCGCGTCCATCGCGTCCGCGTCGACATGAGCGTAGAGGTTGTGCACCAGCTTGGGCAGCTTGCGGTGGAGGCGCAGCAGGTCCTTGCGCAGCGCGCCTGCTGCATAGCAGGTCGCGGGCGTGCAGGGCGTCGTGGCGGGTGTCGCGATCGTCGTCGCGGACGTCGTCGCGCTCGTCGTCGCGGCGGCGAGCGGCGGGCTTGCGGTGGCGGCGAGCAGTGCGGCGGCAAACGGGATGATACGCATCTTGGCACCCTGCTGGAGAAAAGGTCCCGCCTCCATATCGTCCAGGCCTGCGGCGGCAAGCTTTCTCTCGACGCGGGCATCCCTCCGGCGCTAAGGCGCGCGGCATGACACAGGCAGTGACGATCATCGGTGGCGGGCTCGCGGGCTCGGAGGCCGCGTGGCAGCTCGCGCAGGCGGGGGTGAAGGTGAGGCTGTTCGAGATGCGTGGCGGCGGCGACATGACGCCCGCGCACGAAAGCGACCGGCTTGCCGAGATGGTCTGTTCGAACAGCTTCCGCTCGGATGATGCCCAGAGCAATGCGGTCGGGCTCCTGCACCAGGAAATGCGGCGGCTGGGCTCGCTGATCATGGCCAAGGCCGATGCGCATCGCGTGCCCGCGGGCAGCGCGCTGGCGGTCGACCGCGACGGCTTTGCCAAGGCGGTGACCGAGGCGGTCGAGGGGCATCCCGATATCGAGGTCGTGCGCGAACGCGTCGATGCGCTGCCCGAGGGCGGCCCGACCGTCGTCGCGACGGGGCCCCTCACCGGCTCGGCGCTGGCCGACAGCATCGCGCAGGCGACGGGCAAGGACGCGCTCGCCTTCTTCGATGCGATCGCGCCGATCGTCCACCGCGACAGCATCGACATGGAGGTGGCGTGGTTCCAGAGCCGCTGGGACAAGGGCGATGGCAAGGACTATCTCAACTGCCCGATGGACAAGGACCAGTATGAAGCCTTCGTCCAGGCGCTGATCGAGGGCGAGAAGACCCAGTTCAAGGAGTGGGAGAAGGATACCCCCTATTTCGAGGGGTGCATGCCGATCGAGGTGATGGCCGAGCGCGGGATCGACACGCTGCGGCATGGCCCGATGAAGCCGGTCGGGCTCGATGATCCGCGCACCGGGCGCTGGCCCTATGCGGTGGTCCAGCTCAGGCAGGACAATGCGCTGGGCACCTTGTGGAACATCGTCGGCTTCCAGACCAAGCTCAAATATGGCGCGCAGACCGAGATTTTTCGCATGATCCCGGGGCTCGAGAAGGCCGAGTTCGCGCGGTTGGGGGGGATCCACCGCAACAGCTTCATCCGCTCGCCCGAACTGCTCGACGACCAGCTGCGGCTGAAGGCCCGCCCGCATATCCGCTTTGCCGGGCAGATTACCGGCTGCGAGGGCTATCTCGAGAGCGCGGCGGTGGGGATGATGGCGGCGCGGTTCACCGCCGCCGAGGTCAAGGGCGAACGGTTCGAGGCGCCCCCCGTCGAGACCGCCTTCGGCGCGCTCTTGTCGCACATCACCGGCGGGGCGCAGGCCGACACCTACCAGCCGATGAACATCAACTTCGGGCTGATGCCGCCGATCGCGGGCAAGATGAAGAAGGCCGAGCGGCGCAAGAAATATACCGCGCGCGCGCGCGTCGCCTTTGCCGACTGGCTCGCGGCGCAGGGGATCGAGGACGCGCTGCCGGTCGCCGCCGAATGATCAGCAGCGACAGGCGGGCTTGGGCTTGCGCGGCTTGGGCGCGGTGGTCGCGAATTCGGCGCGGGTAAGCCGCGCATCGCCGTCGGCATCGGCGCCCTCGAACTTCTCGATCGTGGTGATCGCCCATTCCTCGAACGAGAGCTTGCCGTCCTTGTCGAGGTCGAGGTTGGCGAAGCGGCCGCGACGCGGGTGGACCATCTCCGACAGGGTGATGATCTCGTCCCCGTCCTTGTCGACCCGGTTGAAGCGCTTCTGCTCCTTGGTCAGCGGGTCGGCGGCGGGGGGTTCCTCGATCTCGGGAATGACTGGCAGGTCGCGCGGCGTCTCGCCCGGCACCACCGCAGGGGCCTCGGGCGCGGCGGGCAGCAGCGCCTCGTCGCTCGGCTGTCCGCGCGCGATCAAGACCGCCCCGGTGGCCGCAACAAGCGTGGCGGCGAGCGCCGAAATCCAGCGAAGCATGTGTGCTTCCTCCTCTGGCGATCCGGCGGCAGCCTTCTAGCGCGATGCGCGGGGCGCGGTCAATTCGCCCCCGCCACGATCCCCGAGAGACGGTGGCTGAGCATGGCGAAGGCGCGGCCGGGGGTGGCCTCGGGTTCGGGCGTGCGGCGCAGGAAGTCGCGCGCGGCGAGGCGCGCCAAGAGGGTCAGGGGGCGCAACGGGCGGGCGAAGCGATGGCCCCCGAGTTCGCGCATCAGCGCCCGCGCGGCGGGGGCGACGTCGTCGGGGACCAGCCCCCTCACCCGCCCCAGCATGGCGAGCGCCCCGGCCTTGCCGAGATAGGGATCGTCATGGCCGAGCAAGGGCGCCACCGCCTCGAACAGCGCGGCGCCGCCCCGGCCGACGCGGTCGAGGTCGATCGCCGGTTCGAGCAGCGCGGCATAGCCATCCTCGATCCGCGCCAGCATCGCCCCCGTCACGCCGCGCGGCAGGACGTGCTCAGCCAGCGCGGCGAGCCGGGGTTCGGCGGGGGCGGCTTCGCGGTCGAGCTTCTCGAGCGCCTCGCGCCACCAGGCCAGCCGGATCGTCCCGATCATCGGCTCGGTGGTGACGGCGACGACCTCGGCGAGGGTCGCGTCGAGCCGCAGCACGGCTTCGACCGCGGGGCGCACCGCGCCCGGAAAATGGGTGAGCGCCAGCGCCCGGTCGGGCGTCAGCGCGCCCTCAGCGATAGCTGACCTTCTTGACCGCCTCGACCACCTCCTCAGGCTTGATCAGCGCCATTTTCTCGAGGTTGGCGGCATAGGGCAGCGGCACGTCGGCGTTGGTCACCCGCAGCACCGGGGCGTCGAGGTCGTCGAAGCCCTCTTCCATCGCGATGGCGGCGATTTCCGAAGCGATCGAACAGGTCGGCCAGCCCTCCTCGACGCAGACGAGGCGGTTGGTCTTGGCGAGGCTGGCGAGCACGGTGCCCTTGTCGAGCGGGCGCAGCGTGCGCAGGTCGATGACCTCGGCGTCGATCCCGCCCTCGGCGAGCCGGTTGGCCGCGTCGAGCGCCACGCCGACCCCGATCGAATAGGAGACGATGGTGACGTCGCTGCCCTCGCGGGCGATGCGGGCCTTGCCGATGGGGAGGACATAGTCATCAACCTGCGGCACATCGAAATTCTGGCCGTAGAGCAGTTCGTTCTCGAGGAACACGACCGGGTCCTCGCAGCGGATCGCGGCCTTCAGCAGCCCCTTGGCGTCGGCCGCGCTATAGGGCGCGATGACGATGAGCCCGGGCACGCTGGCGTACCAGGGGCCATAGTTCTGGCTGTGCTGCGCGGCGACGCGGCTGGCGGCGCCATTGGGGCCGCGGAACACGACCGGGCAGCGCATCTGCCCGCCCGACATATAGTTGGTCTTGGCCGCCGAGTTGATGATGTGGTCGATCGCCTGCATGGCGAAGTTGAAGGTCATGAACTCGATCACGGGCTTGAGCCCGCCCATCGCCGCGCCCGACCCGATGCCCGCAAAGCCATATTCGGTGATCGGCGTGTCGATCACGCGGCGTGCGCCGAATTCGTCGAGCAGCCCCTGCGTGACCTTGTAGGCGCCCTGATATTCGGCGACCTCCTCGCCCATCACGAAGACGCGGTCGTCGGCGCGCATTTCCTCGGCCATCGCGTCGCGCAGCGCCTCGCGCACGGTGGTGGCCTGCATCGCGGTGCCCTCGGGCAGGTCGGGGTCGACATGCGTCGACTTGTCGGTCGCGGGCAGGTCCTTCGTGATCGCCGCCTCGCTCTCGTCGCGGCCGACGTCCTTGCCCTCGCCATCGTCATCGGAGGCTTGCGCGGCGGGCGCCGCAGGCGCGGCGGCGACCTCCTCGCCCTCCTCGCCGATCATCGCGATGGCGGTGCCGACCGCGACATTGTCGGTGCCCTCAGGCACGAGGATCTTGAGCAGCGTGCCCTCGTCGACCGCCTCGAATTCCATCGTCGCCTTGTCGGTCTCGATCTCGGCGAGGATGTCGCCGGCGGCAACCGGGTCGCCCTCGGCCTTGAGCCACTTGGCGAGCGTGCCTTCCTCCATCGTCGGCGACAATGCGGGCATCTTGAGTTCGGTGGCCATCAGTACGTCTCCACCAGAACGTCGGTATACAATTCGTCGGCCTCCGGTTCGGGCGCGTTCTCGGCGAATTCGGCCGCTTCCTTGACGCGCTCCTTGATCTCCTTGTCGATCGCCTTGAGGTCGTCCTCGCTGGCGCCCATCGTGAGCAGTTCCTGCCTAGCCTGTTCCAAGGGATCGCGCTCGCCGCGGAAGCCGTCGACCTCGTCGCGGGTGCGATATTTGGCGGGATCGGACATCGAGTGACCGCGATAGCGATAGGTCATCAGCTCGAGCAGGATCGGCCCCTTGCCCGACCGGGTCCATTCGAGCGCGACCTCGGCCGCGCCGCGCACCGCGAGCACGTCCATCCCGTCGACCTGGAGGCCGGGGATCTGGAAGCTTTCGCCGCGCTTGTAGAGCTCGGGCTCCGAGCTGTGACGCTTGACCGAGGTGCCCATCGCATAATGGTTGTTCTCGATCGCGTAGATGATCGGCAGGTTCCAAAGCTCGGCCATGTTGAAGCTCTCGTAGACCTGCCCCTGGTTGGCCGCGCCATCGCCGAAATAGGCAAGGTTGACCCCGCCATCGCCGCTATACTGATGCTTGAAGGCGAGGCCGGTGCCGAGCGAGACCTGCGCGCCGACGATGCCATGACCGCCGTAGAAGCCGTGCTCGACGCTGAACATGTGCATCGAGCCGCCCTTCCCCTTCGAGATGCCCGCGGCGCGGCCGGTCAGTTCGGCCATGATGACGTTGGGGTCAATCCCGTAGGCGAGCATGTGGCCATGGTCGCGATAGCCGGTGATCACGCTGTCCTTGCCCACCGTCATCGCCGACTGGAGCCCGACCGCGACCGCCTCCTGCCCGATGTAGAGGTGGCAGAAACCGCCGATCAGCCCGAGCCCGTACAACTGGCCCGCGCGTTCCTCGAAGCGGCGGATGAGCAGCATCTGCTTGTAGAATTCGAGGAGTTCGCCCTGGCTCGCCGCGTAGCGCTCGGGCTGCGGCGGGCGTTCGAAATTCTCCTTGGGCGCGGCCTTGGCGGCGGGCGCCTTCTTGGCGGGCTTCTTCGCCATGTTCTCTCCTGTTGGTCGCGCGCTCTATAAAGGCGGCGACGGGCGCTTGGCAATGCGGGATTGACGTAAGGGAAGCCGACCCGCCCGCGCCCCGGTGTGAACGTTCACGCGGGTCCCGACCGCGATGCCGTGACCTCGATGCCCCCGCCCCGGCGGGCGCGGGCTAGTCGAGCGTGATGATGATCTCGTCTTCGCGGATCAGGCCGAGGTCGCGGCGCACGAGCTCTTCGGCCATGTCGGGATCGGCAGCGCGCGGGTCGAGCAACTCGGAGCGATGCCGCAGCGCGTCGCGCTGCGCTTCGAGCGCGGCGAGTTCGGCCTCGCGTTCCTCGAGCGCGCGATAATAGCCGCCCCAGGCCATCAGCCCGTTGTCGCCCGCGATCGCATAGCCCGCGAAATTGCCGATGATGACGAAGGCGAACAGCGGCCACACGACGCGCCGCATCAACCCCCTCGTTTTCGTCCCCACGCTCATAACCCGTGTTTAATCACATAACGCGACGTTCACCAAGTCCTTTTCGCGCCGGAACAAGCTGTTTTCGCAGGGCGATTCAGGCCGGCAGGTCGAGCTTGAAGGCGTCGCGGCCAAGGTAGCAGGCGTTGTCGCCGAGCTCTTCCTCGATGCGCAGCAGCTGGTTGTACTTGGCGGTGCGATCGGCGCGCGCGAGGCTGCCGGTCTTGATCTGCCCGCATGCCAGCGCGACCGCGAGGTCGGCGATGGTCGCATCCTCGGTCTCGCCCGAGCGATGGCTCATCACCGCGGTGTAGCGCGCGTTCTGCGCCATGCGCACCGCCTCGATCGTCTCGGTCAGCGTGCCGATCTGGTTGACCTTGACGAGCAGCGAATTGGCCATCCCCTCGTCGATGCCCTGCGCGAGCCGCGCGGTGTTGGTGACGAACAGGTCGTCGCCGACCAGCTGGACGGTCTTGCCGAGCCGCTCGGTGAGCAGCTTCCAGCCGGCAAAATCGTCCTCGCCCATGCCGTCCTCGATCGAGACGATTGGATAGTCGGCGGCGAGGCGGGCGAGTTCGTCGACCATCTCTTCGGGGGTGAGCGAGCGCCCCTCCCCCTTCAGCTCGTACTTGCCGCCGTGGAAGAACTCGGTCGCCGCGCAATCGAGCGCGACGAGGATTTCCTTGCCCAGCGTGAAGCCCGCGAGGTCGCAGGCCTCGCCGATCAGGTCGAGCGCCTCGCGGCTCGAGCCGATCGCGGGGGCGAAGCCGCCCTCGTCGCCGACCGCGGTCGACAGCCCGCGATCGGACAGCGCGCCCTTGAGCGCGTGGAAGATCTCGGTGCCGTGGCGCAGCCCGTCGGAGAAGGTGTCGGCGTCGACCGGCATGATCATGAATTCCTGGAAGTCGATCGGGTTGTCGGCGTGCGCGCCGCCGTTGAGGATGTTCATCATCGGCACCGGCAGGATCGTCGCCCCGACCCCGCCGACATAGCGGTAGAGCGGCAGCGCGCAGGCCTCGGCGGCGGCCTTGGCGGTGGCGAGGCTGACCCCGAGGATGGCGTTGGCGCCGAGCTTGGCCTTGTTGTCGGTGCCGTCGAGGTCGACCATCACCGCGTCGATCTCGGGCTGTTCCTCGGCTTCCATCCCGATCAAGGCATCGCTGATCGGGCCGTTGACCGCGGCGATCGCCTTGTTGACGCCCTTGCCGTTGTAGAAGGCCTTGTCGCCATCGCGCAGCTCGACCGCCTCGTGCGCGCCGGTCGAGGCGCCCGAGGGCACCGCCGCGCGCCCCATCGACCCGTCCTCGAGCGTGACGTCGACTTCGACCGTGGGGTTGCCGCGGCTGTCGAGGATCTGGCGGGCGAAGATGTCGATGATGGCAGGCATGTTCGTTCCTCTAGCGAAATGAATTCGGCCGACCTAAGCTGTCGGTTCGTCGCGGGCCTTAGTCGAGGACCGCGGTACAGCGCAACAATGGTCGTGGCCGACGGAACGTGCGCGAGGCTGACGGGTTGGTCGGACGAAGCGTATGAGAGGAGTATTTTCCGATGCCCACCGAGACCGACAACAAGCTGCCCGAGGGAACCGACCGGATCATTCCAGGGGCGACCCGCACGGCGAGCGACATGGAAACGGAGTTGATTGTGGAACAGAGCGAGGGCAACCCGACGAGCACGGCGAGCAGCACCAAGCGCGACAAGGTCGTCGCCAAGGTCAACGAGGCGCGCCAGAACGTGGCCCGCGAGGCGGCGGGCAAGACGCGCGGGATCATCGGCGACGGGCTGAGCAAGGGCTCCGAGGCGATCGGGTCGATGTCGCGGCTGGTCGGCGACACGGCGAGCAACATCGATGAATCGCTCGGCGCCGAATATGGCGATTATGCACGCTCGACCGCGCGCTACCTCGACGAGACCGCGCAGAAGATCGCGGCCAAGGATCCCGACGAACTGGTCGAGGACGTGCGCGGCTTCGTGCGCAAGAGCCCCGGCATCGCGCTCGGCGCGGCGGCGGTCGTCGGCTTCGCGCTGGCGCGGGTGATCCAGTCGGGCTTCGACGCCGAACGCGACGATGCCGATGCCGACCATGGCGGCGGCACCGACGCCGCCGCGCGGCTCGCCAGCCCCGAGCCGGCGAGCCCGACCACGCCCGGCAATCGCGTCTAAGGAGAGGCGTCTTGAACCTCGCCGAGCCCCCCGATCCCTACCAAACCGACCCCGACGCCTCGATCGGCGACCTGATGGGGCGCGTGGTGGAGGATGCGCGCGAACTGGCGCAGGCCGAGATCGACTATGCCAAGGCCAAGCTGCGCAGTGAGGCGCGGCCCTACAGGAAGGCGGCGACCTGGTTCGGCATCGCCGCGATGTTCGCGATCGCGGCGATGGTCGCCTTTGCCACCGGGCTGACGCTGGCGCTGGCGGCGCTGGTCGGCCCGCTCGCGGGCGGGGTGGTGGCCGCGCTGCTGCTGTTCGGCACGGCGGGACTGTTCGCGCTACTCGGCAGGAACAAGCTGGAGGAGCGCCCGTGAGCCTCGACCCCGAACTGATCGATGCCCGCAACGCGGTCGAGGCCAAGCGCGCCCAGCTGATGCATTCGGCCAAGTTCGCGCTGGGCGAGGCCAAGCGCCGGCTCGCGCCCGACCTGCTCGCCGAGCAGGCGTGGGACAAGGTCAAGCGCAAGTCGAACGACCTCGCGCATGAGGCGGTGCTCGAGGCCAAGGCCAAGCCGTTCTTCTACGGCGGCATCGCGGCCGCGATCGGGCTGTTCCTCGCCCGCAAGCCGCTCGGCAAGATGGCGGTGAGCGCCTGTCGCTCGGCGCGCGGCGAGGCCGCGCCCGAGGCCGAGGGCGGCAGCAGCATGGTGGCCGCCAAGCCGCCGCCGCGGCGCACCCGCCGGGCGCCCCCCGCGGCCAAGGCCGCGCCCGGGGTGGCCGAATTCCACGAGACGACCAAGCCGGTCGAAGAAAAGACCAAGCCGGGATCCAAGCCCGCCAAGGGCACCCGGGCCAAGAAGAAAACGGAGGACGTGTGATGAGTGTCAAGGATCAAGCCAAGCGCGCCGGCGAGAAGGCGCGCGCGACCGCCGAGAAGGCCAAGGACAAGGCGAGCCACGCGGCGAGCGAGGCCAAGGCCCGCGCTAACCAGGCCGCGAACGAGGTGCGCGAGGGCGCCAGCCGTGCGTATGAAAGCAGCCGCGCCAGCGCCGTGCGCGCCTACGACCGCACCCGGCAGGGCGCGTCGCGCGGCGCGCAGCGCACCGGCGAGGGCATCGAGAACAACCCGCTGGTGGCGCTCGGCGGCGGGCTCGTCCTCGGGCTCATCCTCGGGGCGATGATCCCGCGCAGCCGCCGCGAGAAGGACCTGCTGCGGGGCGTCGGCACGACGATCAACCAGCGCGCGCATACCGCCTTCGACGCGGCGCGCGAGGCGGGGCAGCGCGAGCTCGAGCAGCGCGGGCTGACCGCCGATGCCGCCGAAAACGCGGTGCGCGACATTGCGCGCGGGGTCGGCGATGCCGCGCGCACCTCGGCCGAGGCGGGCGTCAAGGCCGTGCGCCACAAGGACGCCTGAATGTTTGCCCGGGCGGCTTTGCTCGCGTCCAAAATCCTGCTAGCGGGCCGCCCATGAGCAAGCTTCACCTCGTTTTTGGCGGCCGGGTCAAGGATCCGCGCGGCCTCGACTTCATCGATCTCAACAACCTCGACCTCGTCGGCCTGTTCGACAGCTATGCCGCGGCCGAGGAAGCCTGGCGCGGCGCGGCGCAGCGCACCGTCGACGACGCCGAGATGAAATATGTGGTGGTGCACCTGCACCGCCTGCTCGAGCCCGATACCGCCGCGCTCGATAGCGACGGCTGAGGCGCCCCGGGGGCGCCTTCGCCCCCGATGTCGCGTCCCCGCGCTCCCCGACCGTCGGTTCGCCGCCGCGCGGGGCCCCTGCCCGCCGACCGGACCGGCGCGCCGTTAGCGACGGCGCGCCCTTTTCGCGTTGCTGCTGTTGGTGGCGATGACGGCGCGTCAGTCGCGCGCCGCGCGGGGCCGTGCGGGCAGCAGCCAGCGCGCGAGCAGCAGCCCCGCGACGAAGCCGCCGATATGCGCGGGAGTGGCGATCAGCGTGCCCTCGACCCGCCCGTAGAGGTCGAGCGCATATTGCACCACCAGCCAGAAGGCGAGCAGCCACAGGGCGTTGAGGAACCGGTTGAGCCCGGGCGAGCGCACCAGCTGGCGGCGGTTGCCGAACAGCATCGCGAAGCTGCCGATGAGCGCACTGGTCGCGCCGCTGGCGCCAATCATCGGCAGCGCGGCGGCGGGATCGGTCCACCATTGCGCGAGCGCGGCGAGATAGGCGCCCGCGAGGAACAGCAGCACCAGCCGCACCGGCCCCGTGACCCGCTCGATCGCATTGCCGCAATAGAGCAGCACGACGCCGTTGAAGAGCAGGTGCGCCATATCGGCGTGGAGGAAGGCCGCGGTCAGCGGGGTGAGCCAGGCGGGCAGGTGCTCGGAGGCGAACATCCCGCTCAGTCGTGCCGGGATGAAGCCGCCGACATGATGCGCGTCGGCCACGTCCCAGACGAGCCGCGCGGCCCAATAGCCGAGAACGACAACGGCGGCCAGGAGGTTGGTCGCCGTCGCCCAGCGCGGCATTATTTGAACTCGACCTTGGTGATCTCGTAATATTTCTCGCCCGCGGGGGTGGTCACCTCGACCTCGTCGCCGACGCTGCGCCCGATGAGCGCGCGCGCGAGCGGCGAGTTGAAGTTGATCCGCCCCTTCGAGGCGTCGGCCTCGTTCTCGCCGACCAGCTGGTAGACCTTTTCCTGGTCGTCCTCGTCGAGCAGGTGGACGGTCGCGCCGAACACCACCTTGTCGCCCGACAGGCTCGCGGGGTCGATCACCATCGCGCGCGACAGCTGGTCCTCGAGGTGGCTGATCGTGGCCTCGATCTGCCCCTGCCGTTCCTTGGCGGCATGATATTCGGCGTTTTCCGACAGGTCGCCATGCGCGCGCGCTTCCTCGATCGCGTCGATCACCGCGGGGCGTTCGACGGTCTTGAGGTGCTTGACCTCCGCGCTCATCTTGGCGTGGCCCTCGGCCAGCATCGGCACCTTATCGCTTGCCATCGCTATCAAATCCTTCGTCAAAACCGCGCCTTCATCGCCCGGGGCAATGTATTTTTCGCGGTTTTCAGGGGTAAAAGTTCAGGAAGCGGAATAATAGGACTGAAGCGAGCGAACATCAAGGGTCTCGGGATCGGCGCGCCCGACGATCCGCGCGATCGCGAGGCTCGCCCCAACCGTGGTGTAATAGGGAATGCGGGCCTTGAGCGCGGCCTCGCGGATGTCCTGGCTGTCCTTCAGCGACTGCCAGCCCTCGGTGGTGTTGAAGACGAGGGCGACCTCGCCATCCTTGATCTTGTCGACGATGTGCGGGCGCCCCTGCGCGACCTTGTTGACCCGGGCCACGCGCACCCCCTGGTCGGCGAGGTAGCTCGCGGTGCCGTCGGTGGCAATGAGCGAGAAGCCCGCCATGTCGAGGTCGCGCGCGGCGGCGAGGATGTGCGGCTTGTCGCTTTCCTTGACCGAGATGAAGACGCAGCCCTCGCGCGGGTGGCGGGTGCCGGCGCCGAGCTGCGCCTTGGCATAGGCGGCGTCGAAACTTCGAGCGATTCCCATCACTTCGCCGGTACTCTTCATCTCGGGTCCCAGCACGGGATCGGTCCCGGGGAAGCGCGCGAAGGGGAACACCGGCTCCTTGATCGCATAATGGTCGACCTCGCGGTCGATGGCCGCGAAGTCGGCGAGCTTGGCCCCCGCCATCACCTTGGCGGCGATCTTGGCGAGCGGGCGGCCGATCGCCTTGGCGACGAAGGGGACGGTGCGCGAGGCGCGCGGATTGACCTCGATGAGGTAGACCGTGCCGTCCTGAATCGCATATTGGACGTTCATCAGCCCGCGCACCGAGAGCGCGGTCCCGAGCGCCTCGGTCTGGCGCTCGATCTCGACAATGATCCGGGGGGGCAGGCTGAAGGGCGGCAAGCTGCAGGCGCTGTCGCCCGAATGCACGCCCGCTTCCTCGATATGCTGGAGGATGCCGGTGACCGCGACCCTATCGCCGTCGCAGATCGCGTCGACGTCGACCTCGACCGCATCGCGCAAATAGCGGTCGATGAGCACCGGCGAATTGCCCGACACCTGCACGGCGGTGTTGATGTAGTGGTCGAGCTGTTCGGGGCCGTCGACCACCTCCATCGCGCGCCCGCCGAGCACGTAGCTGGGGCGCAGCAGCACGGGATAGCCGATCCGGCTCGCCACGCTGAGCGCCTCGTCGCGGCTGCGCGCGATGCCGTTCTCGGGCTGGGTCAGCCCGAGCTTGTTGACCAGCGCGGCGAAGCGCTCGCGGTCCTCGGCGAGGTCGATGCTGTCGGGGCTGGTGCCGAGGATCGGGATGCCCGCCTTCTCGAGGTCGGCGGCGAGCTTCAAGGGGGTCTGCCCGCCCAGCTGGACGATGACGCCCTTCAAGGTGCCAGCCTGCTTTTCGGTCTCGAGGATCTCGAGCACGTCTTCGGCGGTCAGCGGCTCGAAATAGAGGCGGTCCGAAGTGTCGGGGTCGGTCGAGACGGTCTCGGGGTTGCAGTTGACCATGACCACCTCATGGCCCTCGGCCTTATGGTCGGGATCGGTCTCGCCGCGGTCGCGGCCGAGCGCGAAGGCGGCATGGACGCAGCAATAGTCGAACTCGATCCCCTGCCCGATGCGGTTGGGCCCGCCGCCGAGGATGACGACCTTCTCGCGATCCGACACGCCCGCCTCGTCGACGGGATCGTCGAACAGCGGCGCCTCGTAGGTCGAGTAGAGATAGGGCGTGACCGCGTCGAATTCGGCGGCGCAGCTGTCGATCCGCTTGAACACGGGGCGCACCCCGAGCTTGCGGCGATGGGCGCGCACTTCCGCCTCGGTGGTCCCGCCGTGCATGGCCTTGAGCGCGTCGTGGACGAGCCCCCTGCCCTCGACCGCCTCGGCGACCGCATGGGTCGATTGCGCCGACAGCTGTGCGAGCCGCGCGTCGGAGAAGCCGAGGCTCTTGAGGTGGCGCATCGCCGCGGCGGTGCCGGGCAGCCCGTCCTCGGCGACCGCGCGTTCGGCGGCGATGATCGTCTCGAGCTGGCGCAGGAACCAGGGGTCGAAATGGGCAATTTGGTGGATGCGCTCGACGCTGAAACCCTCGCGCAGCGCCTGCGCGGCGGCGAGGATGCGGAACGGCGTGGCGCGGCCGAGCGCATTCTCGATGGCGGCTTCGGTGGCGCCCTCGAGGTCGGGGAGCGGGTCGAGCCCATTGAGGCCCGTTTCGGTGCCGCGCAGTGCCTTCTGGAAGCTCTCGGCGAAGTTGCGCCCGATCGCCATGACTTCGCCGACCGACTTCATCGCGGTCGAAAGCAAGGGCTCGGAGCCGGCGAACTTCTCGAAGGCGAAGCGCGGGATCTTGGTGACGACATAATCGATGGTGGGTTCGAACGAGGCCGGGGTGGCGCCGCCGGTGATGTCGTTGCGCAGTTCGTCGAGCGTGTAGCCGATGGCGAGCTTGGCGGCGACCTTGGCGATGGGGAAACCGGTGGCCTTCGACGCCAGCGCCGAGGAGCGCGAGACGCGGGGGTTCATCTCGATGACGACCATGCGGCCGTCCTTGGGGTTGATCGCGAACTGGACGTTCGAGCCGCCCGTCTCCACCCCGATCTCGCGCAGCACCGCGATCGAGGCCGAGCGCATGCGCTGATATTCCTTGTCGGTCAGCGTCAGCGCGGGGGCGACGGTGATGCTGTCGCCGGTGTGCACCCCCATCGGATCGACATTCTCGATCGAGCAGATGATGATGGCGTTGTCGGCGCGGTCGCGCACGACTTCCATCTCATATTCCTTCCAGCCGACGATCGATTCCTCGATCAGCACCTCGGTGGTGGGCGAGGCTTCGAGCCCGCCCTTCACGATATTTTCGAACTCTTCCTTGTTGTAGGCGACGCCGCCGCCCGTGCCGCCCAAGGTGAAGCTCGGGCGGATGATCGCGGGGAGGCCGATCTTCTCGAGGATGCGGGTGGCATCTTCCATCGAGTGCGCGATGTCGCTGATCGGGCTTTCGAGGCCGATCTTGTCCATCGCCGCCTTGAATTTCTCGCGATCCTCGGCCTTGTCGATCGCCTCGGCGGTGGCGCCGATGAGCTTGACGCCATGTTTCTCGAGGATGCCGAGCTTGTTGAGCGAAAGCGCGCAATTGAGCGCCGTCTGCCCGCCCATCGTCGGCAAGATGGCGTCAGGCTTTTCCTTCTCGATGATCTTCTCGACCACGCGCGGGTTGATCGGCTCGACGTAGGTGGCGTCGGCCAGCCCCGGATCGGTCATGATCGTGGCGGGGTTGGAGTTGACGACGATGACGCGATAGCCCTCTTCCTTGAGCGCCTTGATCGCCTGGCTGCCCGAATAGTCGAACTCGGCGGCCTGCCCGATGACGATGGGCCCCGCGCCGATGACGAGGATGGACTGGAGGTCAGTACGAGCGGGCATTAGCGCATCATCCCCACGAATTTTTCAAAGAGGTAGAAACTGTCCTGCGGGCCGGGGCTGGCTTCGGGATGATACTGGACGCTGAACGCCGGGCGGTCGGTGAGTTCGATGCCGCAATTGCTGTCGTCGAACAGGCTGACGTGCGTCTCGGTGACATTAGCGGGCAGGCCCTCGCGCTTGACCGCGAAACCGTGATTCATGCTGGTGATCTCGACCACCCCGTCGGCGCAGCGCTTGACCGGGTGGTTGGCGCCGCGGTGGCCCTGGAACATCTTTTCGGTCTGCCCGCCGACCGCGAGCGCGAGCAGCTGGTGGCCGAGGCAGATGCCGAACAGCGGCTTGTCGGTCTCGAGCAGTTGCTGGATGACAGGGATGGCATAGTCGCCCGTCGCCGCCGGGTCGCCGGGGCCGTTCGACAGGAAAATGCCGTCGGGGTCGTGGGCGATGATCTCTTCATAGGTGGCGGTGGCGGGCACCACCGTCACCCGCGCGCCCGCCTCGACGAGGTTGCGGAAGATGTTGTGCTTGGCGCCATAGTCGATCGCGACCACGTGCGGCGCGTCGGGGTCGGCGTGATCGAGCTTGTAGCCCTGCCCCAGTTCCCACCCACCATGGGTCCATTGGTCGAGCTGGCGGCGCGACACTTCCTTGGCGAGGTCCATGCCCTCGAGCCCGGGCCAGTCGTGCGCCATCTGCCGCAGCTTTGCGATGTCGAACTGGCCGTCGGGATCGTGCGCGATGACCACGCTCGGCGGCCCCTCCTCGCGCACCAGCCGGGTCAGCGCGCGGGTGTCGACCCCGGCGATGCCGATGCGGCCATGCTCGGCCATCCAGTCGGCGAAATGGTTGCGCGCGCGAAAGTTGGAGGGCGGGGTCACCAGCTCGCGGGTGATGCAGCCCAAAGCATGGGCGACGGGCGCCTCGACATCCTCGGGGTTGGTGCCGACATTGCCGATGTGCGGGAAGGTAAAGGCGATCACCTGCCGCGCATAGCTGGGATCGGTCATCACCTCCTGGTAGCCGGTCATCGCGGTGTTGAAGCACAATTCGCCGACCGCCTCGCCGGTGGCGCCGAACCCCTGCCCGTAGATGATGCGCCCGTCGGCGAAGACGATGATCCCCGTGGCGGTGTCGGATGGGTGCGCGCGGTCGGGCATCGGCAGCTCTGTGCTCCGTTGGTGGGGGTGTCGGCAATGTTGCTAAGCCACAGCCGCTACGCTTGTTCCCCCCCTCCGTCAACGGGTGGGAAAGCGAATGTTCTGCGGCTAAACCCTTTTCTTTTTCAGTTGAGCGAGAAGCAGCGATGATTCGCGATGATCTGAAGGCCGCGATGGTGGCCGCGATGAAGGCGGGCGAGAAGGACAAGGTGGCGACGATCCGCCTGATCCAGTCCGAGGTGAAGAACAAGGACATCGAGGCGCGCACCGGCGGCGAGGTCAAGGACGATGACGCGCATGTCACCGCGGTGCTCCAGAAGATGGTCAAGCAGCGCCGCGAATCGGCCGAGATGTTCCGCAAGGGCGGCGCCGAGGATCGTGCCGCGACCGAGGAAGCCGAGATCGCGGTGATCGAGACCTTCCTGCCTGCGCAGATGAGCGATGAAGAGATCGACGCCGCCGTCGCCGCGATCATCGCCGACACCGGCGCTGCCGGCATGAAGGACATGGGCCGCGTCATGGGCGAGGTGCGCAGCCGCCACGGTGCCGCGATCGAGCCCGCCAAGGCGAGCGCGGCCGCCAAGAAGCAGCTCGCGGGCGGCTGAGCGTCCTTGTCGCTCCCCCCCATACGGTCGTAAGCCTCACCCCGTGAGCCTTCCCCCCTCATTCCTTGACGAGCTTCGGGCGCGCACCCGCGTGTCCGCGGTCGTGGGCAACGACGTCAAGCTCCTCAAGGCGGGCAAGGAATATAAGGCCTGCTGCCCGTTCCACGACGAGAAGACGCCGAGCTTCTACGTCAACGACCAGAAGGGCTTCTATCACTGCTTCGGCTGCGGCGCGCATGGCGATGCGATCTCCTATCTCGTCGACGGGCGCGGGATGGGGTTCATGGACGCGGTCAAGGAGCTGGCCGCCAAGGCGGGGATGGAGGTCCCGGCCCCCGACCCGCGGGCGCAACAGCGGGCCGAGCGCCGCGCCGGGCTGGTCGATGTCACAGAGGCGGCGGCGGACTGGTACGAGGAGCAGCTGGCAGGGATCGAGGGCGCGGGCGCGCGCGCCTATCTCGACAAGCGCGGGCTGTCGGCCGCAATCATCAAGCGCTTCAGGCTCGGTTTCGCGCCCGATGACCGGGGCCGGCTGAAGCGCGCGCTCGACCGGTTCGGGGTCCCCAAGCTCGTCGAGAGCGGGATGCTGATCAATCCCGAGGACGGCAATCGCGAGCCCTACGACCGCTTTCGCGGGCGGCTGATGATCCCCATCCGCGATCCGCGCGGACGGGTTATCGCCTTTGGCGGGCGCATCCTCGGCGATGGCGAGCCGAAATATCTCAACAGCCCCGAGACCCCGCTGTTCGACAAGGGGCGCCAGCTCTACAATCTCGACCGCGCGCAGGCCGCCGCGCGCAAGGCGGGGCGCGTCATCGTGGTCGAGGGCTACATGGACGTCATCGGGCTCGATGCGGCGGGGATCGGCGAGGCGGTCGCGCCGCTAGGCACCGCGCTGACCGAGGACCAGCTGCGGCTGCTGTGGCGGCTCACCCCCGCCCCCATCCTGTGCTTCGACGGCGACGCCGCGGGGCAGCGCGCGGCGATCCGCGCCGCCGAGCGCGCGCTGCCGCTGCTCGGCCCCGACCACAGCCTCAGCTTCGTCGAGCTGCCCGCGGGGCAGGATCCCGACGACGTCGTGCGCGCGGGCGGGCGCGCGGCGTTCGAGGCGCTGCTCGAGGCGCCCGAGCCGCTGGTCGAGCGGTTGTGGCGCCACGAGGTCGCGGCCGGCCCGCTCGACACCCCCGAACAGCGCGCTGGGCTCAAGCAGCGCTTGTTCGACCATGCGCGCGCGATCCAGAACCCGGGGCTGTCGCAGCTCTATCGCGACGACTGGCTGGCGCGGTTCGACCGGCTGGTGGGGCGCGAGCGCGGCGGCGGCGGCGGGCCCGGCGGGGGCCAGCGCAAGCCGTGGAAGAAGAACAAGGACGGGCGCTGGGTGCCCCCCGCGCCGCCCGTCGGCGCGGCGGCGCGCCGACTGTCCGCCGACGGGATCGTGCCCCACCTGCTCGAAGCGCTGCTGATCGGCTATGCCCGGCATCCGCAGCGCCTCCTCGAGGACGCCGAGGACCTCGTCCGCCTCGAGCTGTCCGACCCGCGCCTCGCGGCGTTGCGCGAAAAACTCCTCGATGCAGCCTTTTCCGCCGAGTCGCTTGATCCCGGCACCCTTCTTCCCATATTGGCGGACGAAAGGCTGGACAGCCCGTCCCGGCCGCTCATGGGATATAGTTTCGTCAAGCCCGACGCGGACCGCGCGCAAGCTGCGCACGACCTGTCGGCAACGCTCGAGACCATATTGGCCGCCGCCGAGATCGAATCGGCACTCGAGGCCGCCACCGAGCGTTTGGAACGGGAGTTTAGCGACGAGGCCTTTGGCGAGCAGCAGCGGCTCCTCGGGCTTCGCAGGGATGCAACGGACAGGCTGGCAGTGCTGGCCCGCATGGAATGATTGAAATTTGAGATCTATGGCGAAGACCGACAAAGACACCCCGGCCGACGGCGATCAGCCGCTGATCGACCTCAACAATGCCGCGATCAAGAAGCTGCTCGCCCGCGGCAAGAAGCGCGGCATCCTCACCTATGACGAGGTCAACGAGGCCTTGCCCTCCGACCAGATGAGCCCCGACCAGATCGAGGACGCGATGACCGCGATCTCGGAAATGGGGATCACCATCGTCGAATCGGACGAGGACGACGAGGACGTCGAGCCGCTCGGCGACGATGCCAAGCCCGAGAAGGTCAAGGCCACCACCAACACCAAGGAACGCGCCGACCGCACCGACGACCCGGTGCGCATGTACCTTCGCGAGATGGGCGCGGTCGAACTCCTCAGCCGCGAGGGCGAGATCGCCATCGCCAAGCGCATCGAGGCGGGGCGCGACTTCATGATCTGGGGGCTGTGCGAAAGCCCGATCACCTTCAACGCGATCATCGAATGGTCGAAGAATCTCAACGAAGAGACCATGCAGCTGCGCGAGATCCTCGATCTCGAGGCGATGATCTCGAAGGGACCGACCGCCGAGCAGATGGCGCAGTCGGAGGATGAGGACGACGACGGCGAGATCAGCGAGAAGAACGCCGGGCCGACCATCGCCGAGGATGAGGACGAAGACGACGGCGAGGCCGGCGACGGCGAGGACGGCGAAGCCGGCGGCGATGCCGCGCGCAAGCGCCGCGAGGAAGAGGAGGAGGACAACACCCTCAGCCTCGCGCAGATGGAAGAGGCGCTGAAGCCCACCGCGCTCGAGAAATTTGCCGAGATCACCGCGGTCTTCAAGAAATTCTCCAAGCTCCAGGCCGAGCGGCTCGAGGCGCTCGAGGCGGGCGAGGAATTGAGCGCCGCCAAGGAGAAGAAGTATCAGGCGCTGTCGGGCGAGCTGACCGCGCTGGTGGAATCGATGCAGTTCCACAATGCCAAGATCGAGATGCTGGTCGACCAGCTCTACGGCTACAACCGGCGGCTGATGACGCTGGGTGGGCAGATGCTGCGCCTCGCCGAGCGCCATCGCGTCAGCCGCAAGAGCTTCCTCGAGGAATATGAGGGCAACGAGCTCGACGATGCCTGGCTCGACCGCGTCGCCAAGATCGACAAGAAATGGGCCAGCTTCGCCAAGAGCGAGGCCGAGACGGTCGAACGCATCCGCGGCGAGATCGCCGAGATCGCGCAGCTGACGGGGATGAGCCTCCCCGAGTTCCGCCGCATCGTCAACCAGGTCCAGAAGGGCGAGCGCGAGGCGCGCATCGCCAAGAAGGAGATGGTCGAGGCCAACCTGCGGCTCGTCATCTCGATTGCCAAGAAATATACCAACCGCGGGCTGCAGTTCCTCGACCTCATCCAGGAGGGGAACATCGGGCTGATGAAGGCGGTCGACAAGTTCGAATATCGCCGCGGCTACAAGTTCTCGACCTATGCGACCTGGTGGATCCGGCAGGCGATCACCCGCTCGATCGCCGACCAGGCGCGCACCATCCGCATCCCGGTGCACATGATCGAGACGATCAACAAGCTGGTCCGCACCAGCCGCCAGTTCCTCCACGAGACGGGCCGCGAGCCGACCCCCGAGGAACTGGCCGAGCGCCTCTCCATGCCGCTCGAGAAGGTGCGCAAGGTGATGAAGATCGCCAAGGAGCCGATCAGCCTCGAGACCCCGATCGGCGACGAGGAGGATTCGCACCTCGGCGATTTCATCGAGGACAAGAACGCGGTCATCCCGGTCGATGCGGCGATCCAGTCCAACCTCAAGGAAACTGTCACCCGCGTGCTGGCCTCGCTCACCCCGCGCGAGGAGCGCGTGCTGCGCATGCGCTTCGGCATCGGCATGAACACCGACCATACGCTCGAGGAAGTCGGCCAGCAGTTCAGCGTGACGCGCGAACGCATCCGCCAGATCGAGGCCAAGGCGCTCAGGAAGCTCAAGCACCCGAGCCGCAGCCGCAAGATGCGCAGCTTCCTCGACCAATAGACCTTAGTCGGTAGTCGATCGCAACTGGTCGTAGGGGGCCGCCCGTTCATCGAAGCGGGCGGCACCTTTTCATCCGCGCTTCATTGGCTTGATGCATCGCACAACGTGCGTGCGATCCGCCGACAGGCGGTGGGATTTCCCACCCTGCCGGGAGCGCATTGCTCAAAAATTCCCGGAAAACCGGGGCGAAGCACGATTGGCACGATGGGTGCATCAACACGGCAAGGCGGAATTTCCCGCCCGTCGACAAGGGAAGAACGATGAAAGCGAACCTGTTCCTGCGCAACGATACGATCTTTGGCGTCTGCGAGGCGCTGGGCGAGGATTTCGGGTTCAACCCGACGCTGCTGCGGATCGCGCTCATCCTTCCGCTCTTCTGGTTCCCCCTCGAGGTGGCGATCACCTATGCCGGGCTGGGGCTGGTGGTGCTCGCCTCGCGGCTGATGTTCAAGGAGCGCGCGGTGCCCGCCGCCGAGGCCGCGCCGCAGACCGGCGCACAGCTGGTCGGCGCCGAGGCGGCCAACAGCGAGGTCGGGCTGTCCGACGCCGCCTGATGCGCGGCGGGCGCGCCTGTTTCGCGCCTGTCCCGTTTCGGGGCGGAAATTAACGCCTCTGACCAAAAGGTTTCGGCGCCGGTAACCGGGTCTTAATCGGCGGCTGCTAGCGCTTTTCCCCCCACCAGAAGACGATGACATTGACAGGTTCAGCGAGGGAGTGACGATGATGGTGGCGCATGTGAAGGTCGGACCGGATGATGCCGTGTCGGCGCTCGCTCCCCTCGACGGTCTCGCCGCCGGCGGGGTCGCGATCCACCCGCACTATCGCCGCCTGCTGGTCGACACCGCCCCCTCGAGCGCCCGCAACCTCGCCGACTTCGTCCACTGCCTGTGCAAGCTGCACGGCTGCCACCCGACGATGATCGAGACCGCGCTCGGGCGGATCGGCGCCGGGCCGCAGCGCGACTGGGCAATGGCGAGCGCGGCCGCCTTCGAGCAGGAACGCCATTACCTGGTGACGCTGACCGCCGCAGTCGGCCCCCTGCCCTCGACCAGCGGCGCCGCGCAGACCGAGAACACGCTCAAGGCGCAGCAGCACGCGATCGACACGCTCGGCCGTTCCGAGCGCAACGGCTGCGCGCTGGGCGCGGCGAGCGCGCTGGTCGCCGACTGGGCGGCGCTGCGCGCGCTGCTCGACCATGTCGCCGCGCGGCACGGGGTCGAGGCGCCCGCCTGCGCGCTGCCCGAACCCGCGCAGGGCGAGGCGATGCGCGACCGGCTCGAGGGCGCGGGACCGCGCCGCGCCTTCGCCTTCGGCGCCGAACAACTCCTCCTCCAGCACGCCGGGCTGTTCGACCTGCTCGAGGCGCGCGCCGAGGCGCGCGACAAGGCCGACGGCATCGGCTGAGCGGGCTGCGCGGGGCGACCGTCCCACGCCCCTGCCCGCTTGCACCGGCAACGCCCTTCCCATAGGGGGGCGGGATGAAATTCGACGGCACCTCCTCCTATGTCGCCACCGACGATCTCAAGGTCGCGGTCAATGCGGCGGTCGCGCTGCGCCGCCCGCTCCTCGTCAAGGGCGAGCCCGGCACGGGCAAGACCGTGCTCGCGCACGAGATCGCCAAGGCGATCGACGCGCCGCTGATCGAGTGGCACGTCAAGTCGACCACCCGCGCGGTGCAGGGATTGTACGAATATGACGCCGTCGCCCGGCTGCGCGACGGCCAGCTCGGCGAGGACCGGGTCCACGACATCTCCAACTATATCCGCAAGGGCAAGCTGTGGGAGGCCTTCACCAGCGAACGGCTCCCGGTGCTGCTGATCGACGAGATCGACAAGGCCGACATCGAGTTCCCCAACGACCTGCTGCAGGAACTCGATCGGATGGAGTTCCATGTCTACGAGACGGGCGAGACGGTGAAGGCCGCCGAGCGCCCGGTGGTGGTGATCACCTCGAACAACGAGAAGGACCTGCCCGACGCCTTCCTGCGGCGCTGCTTCTTCCACTATATCGCCTTCCCCGACGCCGAGACGATGGAAGCGATCATCGAGGTGCATTTCCCGGGCATCCAGAAGATGCTGGTGCGGCGCGCGCTCGACCTGTTCTACCAGGTGCGCGAGACCCCGGGGCTCAAGAAGAAGCCCTCGACCAGCGAGTTGATCGACTGGCTCAAGCTCATCCTCCACGAGGACATGCCGCTCGAGGTGCTCGCCGATGCCGATCCCAAGAAGGCGATCCCGCCGCTCCACGGCGCGCTGCTCAAGAACGAGCAGGACGTGATGCTGTTCGAGAAGCTGGCCTTCCTCGCGCGGCGGCCGCAGGGCCGCTAACGCGGCTCGCCCTCGTCCGTGTCCCCGGCGTCCTCGCCGTCGAGCTCGAAGCGGATGAGGTCGCCGGGCTGGCAGCCGAGTGCCGCGCACATCGCGGCCAGCGTGGCGAAGCGGATCCCCTTGACCTTGCCCGAGCGGAACAGGCTCAGTTGCGTCTGCGACAGGTCGATCGCCTCGGCGAGATCCTTGCCCGTCATGCCCGCGCGCTGCAGCTGCGCATCGAGGGTGACCTTGATCCCCATCAGACGAAACTGTCGAGTTCGTCGCGCGCGGCGCGGGCCTCGTCGATCAGTTCGGACATTGCCCACAGCCCGGCGCCGACGATGGCGATCGCGATGGCGGTCGAGTCGAGTTCGAACAGCGGCGCGCGGGTCAGGAACACGGGCAGGAGGTTCTGCCCGACCAGCTCGATCATGCCGCCCACCGCGAGCGCGAGCCCGACCCGGCGCAGCAGCCGCGCGACCTGCGGGGCGAACCCCTTGCCGGCCGAGATCGAGCGCAACGCCCACCAGACCGCGCCGACCGCGTAGAGGTAGAAGGGGGTCGGGAGGAAATGCGCCCACAGGTCGGGGCGATCCTCGACCTGCGCGTCGATCGCCGCGAGCTGGAGCGCGAACAGCAGCATCATCACCGCGAACACGAACAGCGCGAGCAGCGCCATCCAGCGGGTTCTTGCCTGCAATCCGTCCATCCGCGCCCCCTCTTGTCCGGCCCGCGCGGCAGTGTTGGCGCGCGCGCGCGCAGCGTCAAGCGCCATGCGCGCGCGCCCTCCCCGCTCAGGCGGCGCCGGTGTCGCGATAGGCAAGCTCGAAATTGCCCCAGCGCCGGCCCTTGAAGTGCAGCGGCACGAAGACATTCTTGACCGGGAAGCTCTGGTCGCCGAGCTGCATCTGGTAGGTGTAGAGCGTGGCCGGCTTGTCGCTCTCGACCGCGCGCCGCGTGGCCTCGTCCATCAGGATGAGGCGGTTGCGGCAATGCTTGTCGTTCCACACCGGGTCCTCGCCCTGCGGCAGGCTGCGCTCGGACAGGTGGGTCGGCAAATAGCCGTTCACGTCGGTCAGCGCGCAGGCGATGATGCGGTTGTCGCTCGCCTTGAAGGCGTCGAGCACGCCCTGGATATGGCGATCGGCGAACTCGCAGAAGCCGTTGCGATACTGCTTGGGATTGGTTCCGGCGATCTCGACATAGTCGCGGTCGAACACCGCCTCGAGGTCGATCTCGCCCGCCTCGACCGCCTGCTCGACGATACGCTGGATGTCGCGCATCGCGTCCTGCGCGCGCGCGATGAACGGGGTATCGTCGATCTCGGCCCCCGAATTGGCGAGCGTGTCGAGCATCTCGTTGGCCATCTGCTCGAGGTGCGCGAGCCGCTTTTGCGCCTGCACGAGTTCGCCGTTGTTGGCGCGCGCCCCGCCCGAGAATTCGCTGAGCCCCGCCTTCACCCGGTCGACGCTGGTCTGGATGAGACTGGTCGACTGGGCGATGCCCTCCGACTGCGAATCCACCATGTCGACGATCTCGGAGACCTCGCGGACGGTCTCGCCGATGGTGGCGATCCCCGCCTGCGCGGCGCGGCTGCGATCGACCCCGCTGGTGATCTCGTCGTTGACGGCATTGGCCTCGCGGGTGAGCTCGCCGAGGGTGGTGGCGATCTGCCCGGTGGCATTGCGGGTGTCGTGCGCGAGCTTCTTCACCTCGGCGGCGACGACCGCAAAGCTGCGCCCGGCATCGCCCGCGCGCGCCGCCTCGATGGTGGCGTTGAGCGCCAGCATGTTGGTCTTGCGCGCGATCGTCTCGATCGTCGCCGACACCGACTGCACCTGGTTCATCGCGCCGGCGAAGCGTTCCATCCGCTCGCCCAGCTGGACGACGAGGTCGGTCAGCCCGCGGAACCCCTCGATCGTGCTCTCGATCGCGGCGCGCCCGTTGTCGAGCTTGTCCTTGGCCTGCTGCGAGAGCAGCCGCGCCTCGTCGGTCGAATCGGACACCCGCGCCTGGTCGCGCATCAGCTGTTCGGTGACCTGCTCGAGCGTGTCGAGCGTCTCGAGGCTGGCCGACACGCGTTCGGTGACGGTCTCGACATATTCGGCGACGTCGCTGCACTCGAGGCTCAACGAGCCGCAGTCGCGCGCTACCAGGCGGATGGCGTTTTCGGTGACTTCTTCGATGCCCTGCGTGGCCATGTTCGACGCTTCCTTGTTCACCCCGTTACGCTGCCGTGTTTATGCGCCCCCCCCTACCAATTCGTTAACCAAGCGATTTGCCCGGCGCGGGACGGCAGGCTAGAGGCTGCGAGCATGTTCATCTCCTTCCTCGACGCGCTGCGCAAAGCCGGGTTCAAGGCCAGCCTGAAGGAGCATCTGATGCTGCTCGAGGCGCTCGACCGCGAGGTGATCGCGGCCGACCCCACCCAATTCTATTTCCTGGCGCGGGCGACCTACGTGTCCGACGAGAAGATGCTCGACCGCTTCGACCAGGTGTTCGCCGCGACCTTCAAGGGGGTGACCCGCGCCGAGGACGAGCTGGCTCCGGTCGAATTGCCCGAGGAATGGCTCAAGGCGGTCGCCGAACGCTTCCTCACCCCCGAGGAAAAGGCCGCGATCGAGGCGCTCGGAGACTGGGACGAGATCATGGAGACGCTCAAGCAGCGGCTCGCCGAGCAGCAGGAGCGACACGAGGGAGGGTCGAAGTGGATCGGCACCGGGGGGACCTCGCCCTTCGGCCATTCGGGCTACAATCCCGCGGGGGTCCGGATCGGCGGGCCGGGGCGGCATGGCCGCGCGGTCAAGATCTGGGAAAAGCGGTTGTTTCGCGACCTCGACGGCGACGTCGCGCTGGGCACGCGCAACATCCAGGTCGCGCTCAAGCGATTGCGCCGTTTCGCCCGCGAGGGCGCGGCGGAGGAGCTCGACCTCGAGCGCACCATCGAGGGCACCGCGCGGCAGGGCTGGCTCGACGTCAAGATGCGTCCCGAGCGGCACAATGCGGTCAAGCTGCTGCTCTTCCTCGACATCGGCGGGTCGATGGACCCGCATGTCCGGCAGGTCGAGGAATTGTTCTCGGCGGCGCGCTCGGAGTTCAAGCATCTCGAGCATTATTATTTTCACAACTGCATCTACGAGGGGGTATGGAAGGAGAACCGGCGCCGCTGGGACGACCAGACGCCGACCCTCGACATCATCCACAAGTTCGGCCCCGACCATAAGCTGGTGATCGTCGGCGATGCCTCGATGAGCCCCTTCGAGATCACCCATCCGGGCGGGGCAATCGAGCATTACAACGAGGAAGCGGGCGCGACCTGGATCGAGCGGCTGACCGACCAGTACAGGAGCGCGGTGTGGCTCAACCCCACGCCCGAGGCCTATTGGAACCACAGCCATTCGACGCGGATCCTGAAGGAGCTGATGGATGATCGCATGTACCCGCTCACGCTCGACGGGCTCGACGCGGCGATGCGCGAGTTGAGCCGCAAGCACTGAGCGCGTGCCGCGGCGGGACGCGCGCGGGGGGCCCCTTGCGCGCGGGCGCGGCTGTGCCATGCTGGCCGCCATGTTGCCCGCCCTGCCCCGCTGGCTCCCCCTCTCCGCGCTGGTCGTGGCGCTGACCTATGGTGCGGCGCTCGTCATCGGCTGGCGCCACGGCTATCCCTACCGGCTGCCCTTCGACGCCTATTTCATCGCCTTCATGACGATCGCGGTCGCGGTGGTGCTCGCGGGGATCGTCGCCAAACTGGCGATCTATGCGTGGCAGCGCGAACCCCGCCCGCTGGCGCGGCTGCGCGCCGAACCGCGCCGCCCGGTCGTCGTCTTCGTGCTGCTCGTCGGGCTGATGGCGCTCGAGCTTGCGGCGCTGATGTGGCTCAAGTCGATGCTGCCGATGGTGGCGGGGTTCTGGGCCGACCCGTTGCTCGCCGATCTCGATGCCGCGCTCTTCCTCGGCACCGACCCGTGGCGGCTCACCCACGCGCTGCTGGGCTGGGCCTCGCCCGCCTTCGACTGGGCCTATGCCGCGTGGGGGCCGGTCAAGACGGGGTGCCTGCTGCTGATCGTCTTCGCCCCCGAGAGCCCCGCCAAGGGGCGGCTGATCCTGTCCTATTTCCTCGTCATCTCGCTGACCGCGCTGGTGCAGTACCTGCTGCCCTCGGCGGGGCCGGTCTTCTGGCAATTGCTGGGCATCTCCGATCGCTTCGCCGAGCTGCCCTACCAGCCGCTGGTGATCAGCGGGCGCGACTATCTGTGGGCCGACTACCAGGCCGGAGGCGGGCTGCCCGGGACGGGGATCTCGGCGATGCCCTCGCTCCACGTCGCGCTGTCGCTGTGGGTCGGGCTGTGCGTGGCCACCTACCTGCCGCGCGCGGCGCTGCTCGGCTGGGGCTATGCGCTGGTGGTGATGATCGGCTCGGTCCACCTCGGCTGGCATTATGCGCTCGACAGCCTCGGTGCGATCATCGTGGTGGCGGCGAGCTGGGCGATCGCGCGCGCCGCGATCGCGCCGGTCAGTAGAGAAGGTGCGGGGCGCGCGCGTCCGCCCAGGCGGCCTCGTCGGGCCGGCTGAGCGCGTCGAGGTCGCCCGGCTCGGCGCCTTCATCGTCGACCCATTGCCGCAACTCGGGGCCGCCGTTGATGACGTCGATCGCCAGATGCCCCTCGGTATATTCGTAGGCGAAGTCCTCGCCGCGCCACAGCGCATAGTCGGGGAACAGCGCGCGGATCGCCTTGAAGCCGAGCGCCTGCAGCCGCCACGGGCGGAAGGCGTGATGGTCGTAGAAGGCGCCCTCGGCGTGGATGTGGACCCCGTGACAGAGCTGCCCGACATGCTTGTGGAAGGTCGGCTCGAACCAGGTCTCGCGCAGCGCGCAGCCCTCGAGCCATTGCGGGGCCAGCCGCTGCATCTGCGCGATCACGCTGCGGGCGTTGATGTCGGGGGCGCCGAACAGTTCGAGCGGGCGCGTGGTGCCCCGCCCCTCGCTCAGCGTCGCGCCCTCGAGCATCACCGTGCCCGCATAGGCGCGGGCCATGTTGAGGTTGGGCGCGTTGGGCGAGGGATTGATCCAGAGCCGCTCGGGCGGCCAGCCGAAGCCGGGAGCGGCCTTGGGGTCGTAGCCCTCCATCGCGATCACGCGATAGTCGAGCTCGAGCCCGAAATGGGTGATGAACCAGTGGCCCAGCTCGCCCAGCGTGAGCCCATGGCGCATCGGCAGCGGCCCCGCGCCCACGAAACTCTCGTAGCCCGGGCGCAGCGTCAGTCCCTCGATCGGGCGCCCGGCGGGATTGGGGCGGTCGAGCACCCACACCGACTTGCCGCAGCGCGCCGCCTCCTCGAGAATGTAGAGCAGCGTGGTGATGAAGGTGTAGATGCGGCAGCCGAGGTCCTGCAGGTCGACGAGGATCACATCGAAGCTGTCCATCATCGCGGGGGTGGGGCGGCGCACCTCGCCATAGAGGCTGTAGACGGGGACGCGGTGGACGGGATCGATCTCGTCGGGCGTCTCGACCATATTGTCCTGCTTGTCGCCCTTGATCCCGTGCTGGGGGCCGAAGGCGGCGGTGAGGTCGATGTCGTCGAGGATCGCCAGCGCGTCCATCGCGTGGACGAGGTTGCCGGTCACCGAGGCGGGGTGCGCGCACAGCGCGACGCGGCGGCCGCGAAGGTCGCGGCGCAGCGCGGGGTCGGCGAGCAGGCGGTCGATGCCGAATTTCACAAATCGTCTCCTCGAAGCGCAAAGCAGTCGTCATGGTGGAAGTCCGCCGCGCCCGGCGGGTGCGCCACCGCCCAGTAGCTCATCCGGCCATCCTCCTCCTCGACAATGGTCGACAGCCCGATCTCGTGCCCCGCGACCCGCTGCCCGAGGACGTGCGCGGACAGGATATAGAGCCCCTCCTCGCGGCGCGTCTCGATCAGGCAGCGCTGGGCAAGGTTCGAGCGCGCGCGCCGATAGCTGGCGAAGCGGTAGGCGGACCAGCGCCCGTCGGGGGCGAAATTATACTCGCGATAGCCGACGGGCCCCTGCCGCAGGAAGAGTTCGAAGCAGGTCGAGCGCCACAGCCGGTCCTCGCGCCGCAACCGCCCCAGCCCGGGCAGGCGGAGCCGCGAAAGATCGCCGTGCAGCCGATAGGTCAGCGCGACCCGCTCGCCGTCGGCGGCGATCGCCACCTCGACGCCCGTGGCGGCGCGCGGGGGGTGGTCGGGGTGGGGGATCAGGCGCAACATCGCTCCACCGCATGCCGCCCTCACCTTCCGGTGGCAAGGGGCGATGCGTGCTGCTATCGGCATCCCCCATGACGACCTACCAGAGCAGCCTCCTCGACCTCCTGTCGAGCCGCGACTATATCCACCAGGCCACCGACCGCGAGGGGCTCGACGCGCTGGCCGCGCGCGAGGTGGTCACCGGCTATGTCGGCTTCGATGCGACCGCGCCGTCGCTCCATGTCGGCAGCCTCGTGCAGATCATGCTCCTGCGCCGGCTCCAGCAGGCGGGCCATCGCCCGATCGTGGTGATGGGGGGCGGCACCACCAAGGTCGGCGACCCCTCGGGCAAGGACGAGAGCCGCCAGCTGCTCGACGCGGCGGGCATCGAGGCCAATATCGCGAGCATTCGCAAGGTGTTCGAGCGCTTCCTTCGCTTCGATGGCAGCGAGACCGGCGCGATCATGGTCAACAATGACGAGTGGCTGGGGAGCCTCAACTACCTCGACCTGCTGCGCGAGGTGGGGCCGCATTTCACCATCAACCGGATGCTGACCTTCGACAGCGTGAAGCTGCGGCTCGAGCGCGAGCAGCCGCTCACCTTCCTCGAGTTCAACTACATGATCCTCCAGGCCTACGACTTTCGCGAACTCCACGCGCGCTACGGCTGCCGGCTGCAGATGGGCGGTTCGGACCAGTGGGGCAATATCTGCAACGGGGTCGAACTGACGCGCCGGATGGGCGGTGCGGAGGAACTGTTCGGCGTCACCACCCCGCTCATCACCACTGCCGAGGGCAAGAAGATGGGTAAGACCGCCCAGGGCGCGGTGTGGCTCAACGCCGACCAGCTGTCGGCCTATGACTATTGGCAGTTCTGGCGTAACACCGCCGATGCCGACGTGATCAGGTTCCTCAAGCTGTTCACCGATGTCCCGCTCGAGGAAATCGAGCGGCTTTCGAACCTCAGCGGGCAGGACATCAACGAGGCCAAGATCGTGCTCGCCAACGCGACCACCGCGATGTTGCATGGCGAGACGGCGGCGAAGGACGCGGCCGAGACCGCGCGCAGGACGTTCGAGGAAGGTGCGTCCGACGCCAACCTGCCGAGCCTGTCGACGGGCGGCGAGATCGGCATCATGGCGGCGCTCACCGGGCTCGGCTTCTGCGCCTCGAACGGTGAAGCCAAGCGCAAGATCAAGGAAGGCGCGGTCAAGCTCGACGATACGGTCGTCAGCGATCCGCAGCTGCTCGTCACGGTGGCGGGCGATCCGGTGAAGCTCAGCCTCGGCAAGAAGAAGCACGGGCTGCTGACGGCCTAGCCGCCCTTCAGCAACCCCACCGCGGCGTCGCGTTCGAACAGGTAGAGGCAGGTGCGCGCCGCCTGCCCGCGCGGCCCCTCGAGCCCGCCGTCGCGGTCGAGCAGGAGCTGCGCGTCGGCCTGCGCCCCGGGCGCCAGCGCGGCGATGTCCTCGGCCTCTGCGAGCTTGAAGACATGGTCGCCCGACTGGCGCGTGCCGAGGATCTCGCCGGGACCGCGCAGCCGCAAATCCTCCTCGGCGATGCGGAAGCCGTCGTTGGTCTCGCGCATCAGCGCAAGCCGTGCGCGGCCCGTCTCCGACAGGTTGCCGCCCCGCAGCAGCAGGCAGCGCGACTTGCCCGAGCCGCGGCCGACGCGCCCGCGCAGCTGGTGCAACTGGGCCAGCCCGAAGCGCTCGGCGCCTTCGATGATCATCAGCGTGGCATTGGGCACGTCGACGCCGACCTCGATTACGGTGGTGGCGACGAGGACCGACAGCTCGCCGCGCGCGAAGCGCTCCATCACCGCGTCCTTTTCCTCGCCCTTCATGCGCCCGTGGACCAGCCCCACCCTGCCGGGGAAGCGGGCCATGAGCGCGGCGGCGCGATCCTCGGCCGCGGCGGCATCGGACTTGTCGCTCTCCTCGACCAGCGGGCAGACCCAATAGGCCTGTCCGCCTGCGTCGATATGGCGACCGAGCCCGGCAACCACGTCGCCGATCTTCTCCTCGGCGATCACGAGCGTCTCGATCGGCTGGCGCCCGGGGGGCAATTCGTCGATCCGGCTGACGTCCATCTCGCCATATTGGGTGAGCGTCAGCGTGCGCGGGATGGGGGTCGCGGTCATCGCGAGCAGGTGCGGCGGACGCTTGCCCTTTTCCGAAAGCATCAGCCGCTGCGAGACGCCGAAGCGGTGCTGCTCGTCGACCACGACAAGCCCGAGGTCGTGATAGGTGACCGCTTGCTGGAAAATCGCATGGGTGCCGACGAGGATGTGGATCGAGCCGTCGGCGAGCCCCATCAGCGTGCTCTCGCGCACCCTGCCCTTGTCGCGCCCGGTGAGGATGGCGACGCGCACCCCGATCGGCTCGGCGAGGCGGCGCAGCCCCTCGTAATGCTGGCGCGCGAGGATCTCGGTGGGCGCGAGCATCGCCGCCTGCGCGCCCGCCTCGACCGCCTCGAGCATGGCGAGCAGCGCGACCAGCGTCTTGCCCGAGCCGACATCGCCCTGGAGCAACCGCAGCATGGGGCGCTCCTGCGCCATGTCGCCGCGGATCTCGCCCACGCAGCGCGCCTGCGCGTTGGTCAGCGCGAAGGGGAGCTTGAGCCTTGCCGACAGGCTGCCGTCGCCCTCGAGCGGGCGGGTGGCGCGGCGCCGCGCCGACTGGCGCACGAGGAGCAGGGTCAGCTGGTTGGCGAAGATCTCGTCATAGGCGAGCCGGGCCCGGGCGCGCTCTTCCTTCGGGTCGCGGTGCGCGGCGGCAAGCGCGCTGCGCCAGTCGGCAAAGTCGCGCTCGGCCTTAACCGATGGCTCGATCCATTCGGGCAGCTCGGGGGCGCGTTCGAGGACCTGCCGGACGAGCTCGCGCATGCGCTTGTTGGTCAGCCCCTCGGACAGCGGATAGACGGGCTCCGACAGCGGCGGGTCCTCGTCCACCTTCTCGGGATGGACGATCTGCAGCTCCTCGCCATAGGCGTCGAGCTTGCCCGTGATCCGCACCGGCTCGCCGAGGGGAAACTGCTTCTTGGCCCAGCCCGGATTGTTGAAGAAGGTCAGCCCGACCATGTTGCCCTGCCGGTCGGCGGCGAAGATGCGCAGCGGCGCGCGCCCCCTGCCCTCGCGCAGGTCCATCGGCGTCAGCGTGATGACGATCCGCCGCCCGACGAGGTCGTGACCGAGCCGGTCGGTCGCGACCCGTTCGAGGGTACCGCTGGGCAGGTGGAAGGCGAGATCGACGGAGCGTTCGAGTTTCAGCCGCCCCAGCGCCCTGGCGATCTTGGGACCGACGCCGTCGAGCGCGATGGTCTCGGCGAACAGCGGCTGGAGGACCTCGGGACGCATCAGGCCGGACGCATCGCAAAGCAATCGCCCTGCGCCTCGAAACTGGCGATGATACCGTCGAACAGGTCGCGCACGGGGCGGCGGCGCAGCGCGCTCCGGCGGCCGACGAGGAACAGCCCGGGAAGCGCCGCGCGGTCCTCGTCGACGATGAAGGCCCGCCGGATCTCGCGCTCGGGATCGCCCATCGCCAACGGCAGCACGGACACCGCCACGCCCGAGGCGATGGCCGAGATCAGCGCGCTGTAGCTGGGATATTCCATCACCTCGTGCCCCGCGTCGTGCGCGATCGCGCGGACCCGCTCGAACGGCAACAGCCGGCCGACGGGACCGGCAAGACCGGCGATCGCGGCGGGGTCGAGCTCGTCAGGACCTTTCGGCACGCGGGCCTCGTCGGCGGCGACATAGACCCCCCAGCGCGGGGTCGGCAGCGCGCGCACGACGAGCCCCTCGTCCTCGGGCGCGATGCGGCCGCGCACCGCGATGTCGGCCTCGCCGCGCGCGATATCGACCATGCGATAGGAAGGAATGAGCTGGAGCCGAACCCCGGGCCAGGTCGCGCCAAAGGCGCGGAAGGCCGGCAGCATCTGGCGCCGGAAGTCGTCGAGGAAGGTCACCCGGATGGTCTCGTTGTCGGTCTCGGCCAGCGCGTGCGCATGGTCCTCGAGACGCTGGCGGGCGATGGCGACACGCTGTGCGAGGGGCTCGAGCTGGCGGGCATGGTCGGTCGGGAGGTAGCCCTGCGCGCTGCGCTCGAACAGCGTGAGGCCGAGGCGATCCTCGAGCGCGGCGATGCGCCGCACGACGGTGGGCTGGCTGCAGCGCGCGCGCTCGGCGGCGCGACCGGTCGTCCCCTCGCGCATCAGCGCAATGAAGATCGCCAGGTCGTCCTGCAATGCGCCCCCCTATTCATTCGTGAATAACCTGTTTCGACCATTTCTATTGGCGCGGTCAAGCGCTTCGCGGACATTCCCCCAGCGAGCGTGATAACGCAAAGTTAACAAGGGATAGATCGATGATCGTGAAATTTCTCAGTGCCGCCGCCGCGACGGCGATGATCGCTTCACTGGCGCAGGCCACGCCGCCGCGCACCCAGCCCGACCCGTCGGTGCACCAAATCCGCGAGCTCACCAAGCGCTTCGAGGATGTCGCGGTCGCCGAGGCCGAGGGCTATGTGCCCGCCAGTCCGTGCGAGACCGCCGCGATGATGGGCAAGGACCCCGCGCTCGGCGCGATGGGGGTGCATTATGCGCGCCCCGACCTCCTCCAGCTGACCGCCTTCGAGCCGCGCGTCGACGGCGTGGGCACCCATACCGACTTCAACGAGCCCGCGGTGCTGGTCTACGAGCCGCAGGCCGACGGCTCGATGAAGCTGGTCGCGGTCGAGAACCTCGTATTCAAGGCGGCGTGGGATGCCGAACATGGCGGGCGGCGCCCCAATTTCCGCGGGCGGATGTACAACTACATGGCCGACGATCCCTCGACCGACCTTGACGAGGCGCACGGCTTCGCGCCGCATTACGACCTGCATGTGTGGGTCCACGAACCCAACCCCAACGGGCTGTACGCGCAGTATAATCCCAACGTGACCTGCGACCACGCACCCACCATGGGCGAGCATTAGGCACGCGTTCGGCGCGCGTCGGGCGCGGCAAGGGAGCCGGTCGCCTTCACCCCGCCGGCTCCCTAGCTTTCCGCGCCTCCAGCCCCTACATGGGCGGCAATCGACCCGCTGGCGAACGGCCAAGCGGGCTTTTGCCGTGTAGAGGATGAGCCATGGACGAGCGTCGCCGCGCCCTGAAATACCGCAGTCACCACCGCGGAACGCGCGAGGCCGACATGATGATCGGCGGCTTTTTCGACGCGCACCAGGAGGGCATGAGCGAGGCCGACATGGACTGGTTCGAGGCGCTGCTGATGGAGCAGGACGTCGACATCATGGCGTGGGCGATCGGCACCCTGCCCGCGCCGGCGCGTTACCACGGTCCGATGCTCGAAAAGCTCCAGAAACTCGATTTCATCCGGATCGCGCGTTGAGCGAGACCGTCCCCGCCATCCTCGCGGCGTCGGCGCCGCTCACGCTTGCCAGCGCGCCGACCGGCTACCTGCCATGGCTGGCAGGCGACCTTACGCGCGGGGCCGCCGCCCGCGGCGGGCGCGCGTGGGTCATTGCCGCCGACGAAGCGGCGCTGCGGGCGATTGCCGATACCGCGCCGATCTTCGCCCCCGAGGTCGAGGTCATCCAGCTGCCGGCGTGGGACTGCCTGCCCTACGACCGCGCCAGCCCCGCGCTCAAGGTGATGGCCGACCGCATGGGCGCGCTCGCCCGTATCGCGCGAGCGCCCAAGGCGCCGCAGCTCGTCGTCACCACCGCCACCGCGGTCGCCCAGCGGATGCTCTGCCCCGACCGCATCAAGGGGTTGGTGCGGCGCCTCAGCGAGGGCAGCGAGATCGAGCGCGACACGCTGGTGAAGCTGCTCCAGGCCAACGGCTACGCCCGCGTCGACGCGGTGCATGACGCGGGCGAGTTCGCCGTGCGCGGCGCGATCGTCGACCTCTTCCCCGCGGGGTTCGCCTCGGGCGTGCGGCTCGACTTCTTCGGCGACGAGATCGAGACCATGCGCGCCTTCGATCCGACCGACCAGCGTTCGACCGGGCGGGTCGAGCGCTTCACGCTCATGCCCGCCTCCGAAGCGCTGCTCGACGAGGACAGCATCAAGCGCTTCCGCTCGCGCTATCGCGAGCTGTTCGGCGCCACCGCGACGGGCGACCCGCTCTACGAGGCGGTCAGCGACGGCCGCCGCCTCGCCGGCATGGAGCATTGGTTGCCGCTGTTCGAGGAGACGCTGGCGACGCTCGAGGACTATGTCGGCGATAATGATATCGTGGTGCGCGATGCTAATGCCGACGCCGCGCTCGGCTCGCGGCTCGAGGCGGTGGAGGACTATTTCCAGAACCGCCGCCGCGTCGAGGCGCAGGAAGCGGGCAGCTATCGCCCGCTTCAACCCTCGGCGCTCTATCTCACCGACGAAGAGTGGGCCGAGGAAAAGCAGGCGCTCCCCGTCCACCTCGCCACCCCCTTCCCCGCCCCGTCGAGCGACGACGTGATCGACGTCGGGGTGGGCGGGCCGCGCGACTTCGCGCCCGAACGCGCGCAGAACGCCAATGTCTACGAGGCCGTCGCCGACCATATCGCCAAGCTGTCCAAGGGCGGGCGCACCGTGGTTCTGGCGAGCTATTCCGAGGGCGCGCGCGAGCGCCTCGACGGCCTGCTCAAGGATCATGGCGTCGAGTCCCGGCGAATGGCAGCGAGCTGGCAGGAAGCGCTAGGTGGCAAGGCGCCCGCGCTCATGGTGCTGCCGCTCGACCATGGCTTCACCACCGACAAGGTCGCGGTGCTGTCCGAACAGGACATGCTCGGCGACCGCCTCGTTCGCCGCAAGAAGCGCAGGAAGTCCGCCGACGCCTTCATGGCCGAACTGTCGGCGATGACCCCGGGCGACCTCGTCGTCCACGACGAACATGGTATCGCCCGCTACAAGGGCCTCGTCACCATCGAGGTCGGCGGCTCGCCCCACGACTGCGTCGCGCTCGAATATGCGGGCGAGGACAAGCTCTACGTCCCGGTCGAGAATATCGACGTCCTGTCGCGCTACGGCAGCGGCGAGGAAGGCGTGAGCCTCGATCGCCTCGGCGGCGAGGCGTGGCAACGGCGCAAGGCCAAGATGAAGGAGCGGATCCGCGAGATCGCGGGCAAGCTCATCAAGGTCGCCGCCGAGCGCGCGCTGCGCGAGGGCCAGCCCGCGCCGGTCGACAGCGCCTATCCGCAGTTCGTCGACCGCTTCCCCTATGAGGAAACCGACGACCAGGAGGCCGCGATCGCCGATGTCCTCGCCGACCTCGAGAGCGGTCGGCCGATGGACCGGCTGGTGTGCGGCGATGTCGGCTTCGGCAAGACCGAGGTCGCGCTGCGCGCCGCATTCGTCGCGGCGATGGCGGGCTACCAGGTCGCGGTGGTAGCGCCGACCACCATCCTCGCGCGCCAGCATTACCAGAATTTCTGCGAGCGCTTCCAGGGCTTCCCGGTCGAGATCGGGCGCTTGTCGCGGCTCGTCACCCCGGCCGAGGCGAAGGCGACCAAGGAGGGGCTGGAGAAGGGCAGCATCGACATCGTCATCGGCACACATGCGCTGCTGGGCAAGAGCGTCAAGTTCAAGAAGCTCGGGCTGGTGATCGTCGACGAGGAGCAGCATTTCGGCGTCGCGCACAAGGAGCGGCTGAAGGCGCTCAAGTCCGATGTCCACGTCCTCACGCTGACCGCCACCCCGATCCCGCGCACGCTGCAGATGGCGATGACCGGGCTGCGCGACCTCTCGGTCATCCAGACCCCCCCGGTCGACCGCCTCGCGGTGCGCACCTATGTCATGCCGCACGACCCGGTGGTGGTGCGCGAGGCGCTGCTGCGCGAACATTATCGCGGCGGGCAGAGTTTCTATGTCGCCCCGCGGATCGCCGACCTGCCCGCGATCGAGGAATATCTGCGCGAGGAAGTGCCCGAGGTGAAATATCTCGTCGCGCACGGGCAGATGAGCCCGACCGAGGTCGAGGAACGGATGAGCGCCTTCTACGACCGCAAGTATGACGTGCTCCTGTCGACCACGATCGTCGAGAGCGGGCTCGATATCCCGAGCGCGAACACGCTGGTGGTGCACCGCGCCGACCGCTTCGGGCTGGCGCAGCTCTACCAGCTGCGCGGGCGGGTCGGGCGCTCGAAGACGCGCGCCTACGCTTATCTGACGACCCCCGAGCCGCATCTCGTGTCGGACAGCGCGGCCAAGCGGCTGCAGGTGCTCGCCAACCTCGACAACCTTGGCGCGGGCTTCCAGCTCGCCAGCCACGACCTCGACCAGCGCGGCGCGGGCAACCTGCTCGGCGACGAGCAGTCGGGGCACATCAAGGAGGTCGGCTTCGAGCTCTACCAGTCGATGCTCGAGGAGGCGATCGTGCAGCTGCGCGCCGATGGCGGGGGCGAGGTGGCGGGCGATGCGCTCAACCCGCAGATCAACGTGGCCGCGCCGATCCTCATCCCCGACGATTATGTCGCCGACCTCGATCTGCGGATGGGGCTCTACCGCCGCCTCGGCGATCTGGAGAGCCGCGCCGACATCGACGCCTTCGCCGCCGAGCTGATCGATCGCTTCGGCAAGCTGCCGCAGGAGACGCAGAACCTGCTCGAGGTGATCGAGATCAAGGTCAACTGCCGCAAGGCGCGGATCGCCAAGCTCGACGCCGGCGCCAAGGGCGCGGTGGTGCAGTTCGCCAAGGACGGCTTTGCCGACGTGCCGGGGCTGATCGGCTATGTCGAGCGGCTGAAGGGGCGCGCCCGGCTGCGCCCCGACGGCAAGCTCGTCGTGTCGGGCAACTGGCCGGGCGAGCATGACCGGATCAACGGCGCGCTGCAGCTCTCGCGCGGGCTCGCCAAGGTGGCGCGCGCGGCGGAGCGGAAGGCGGCGAAGACGAAGGAGGCCGAGCCCGCCTAGTGGCGCTGGCGCGGCCGGTTGGCGAAGGCGACGAAGCGCCCGAGCGCATCCTCGTCGAGCGGGCCCGAGCCGAGGAATCCCTGGTAGAGATCGGCGCCCCATTCGGTGAGCAGGTCGAGCTGGGCGGCATTCTCGACGCCCTCGACGACGGTGCGCATGCCCAGCTCCTGCGCCATCTTGAGCAGCGCGCGCACGACGATCCGGTCCTTGTCGCCGCCGACGATGTCGGCGATCAGCCCGCGGTCGATCTTCAAGGTGTCGATCGGCAGGCTGGTGAGGTAGGCGAGGCTCGAATAGCCGGTGCCGAAATCGTCGACCGCGATGCGGATCCCCAGCGCGCGCAGCCGCGCGAGCCGCCGCGCCGCCTCGGGATGTTCGGTGACATGGCCGTTCTCGACCAGTTCGAGCGTGAGCCGCTCGGGCGCGAACCCGCTGTCGCGCAGCATCTCGATGAAGCTGTCGGGAAAATCGCGGTCGAGCAGTTCGTCGGGCAGCAGGTTGAGCGACAGCCCGACCTGCCCGAGCGGGCCGCTCCAGCGCGCCGCCTTCTCGAGCGCGTCATATTGGATCGAGCGCGACAGCGGCCCCTCGAGCTGCGCCGCGCGGGCGCGCTGGAACAGCGCATCGGCGCCGGTCCCGGTGGGCTCCCAGCGCGCGAGCGCCTCGGCGGCGACGACGCGCCCCGAATGCAGGTCGATCATCGGCTGGTAATGGATCGAGATGGCGCGCTCGGTCAGCGCCTCGAAAAGGTCGGGGTCCTGCTCGTGCACGGGCAGGTCGCTCATCATCGGATCGGAACGGTGCAACATGACCCCCTCTCCAGCCGGCTTTAACCATCGCCGCAACGGGGCATTGGCCCCCTGCCCCTCAATGAGACAGTAGCCTAAACCCCCCACCTCTTCTATGCCTTGGGCAAGACCCACGCAAATGAGGGATTCCTGTCGATGAGCGAGCACCCCCGGATCGGCCTGGCCGTGTCGCGTCGCGCCAGCGCGGCGGCGGCGGGCGAGACGTTGCGGCGGCGATTCGATTTCGTCCCGCTCGCCGAAGCGGACACGGTGCTCGCGCTCGGGGGCGACGGCTTCATGCTGCGCACGCTCCACCAGATGCTCGAGGGCGAGATCCCCGCGCGCCCGGTATTCGGGATGAACCGCGGCACCCACGGCTTCCTGATGAACGAGTGGCGCGAGAACGACCTCGCGGCGCGGATCGCGGCGGCCAAGCCGATCGACATTCTGCCGCTGATGATGGCGGCGCGCACGCTCGAGGGGCAGGTCATCACCCGCCCCGCGATCAACGAGATCAGCCTCCTGCGCGAGACCGGGCGCACCGCCAAGATCGCGATCGAGGTCGCGGGGCGCCCGGCGATCGACGAACTGGTGTGCGACGGGGTGATGGTGGCGACCCCGGCGGGCTCGACCGCCTACAACCTGTCGGCGGGCGGGCCGATCCTGCCCCTGTCGGCGAACATGCTCGCGCTCACCCCGATCAGCCCGTTCCGCCCACGCCGCTGGCCCGGAGCGATCCTGCCCGAGGACACGGCGGTGACCTTTCGGGTGATCGATCCCGAGGATCGACCGGTCTCGGCGGTGGCCGACCAATTCGAGGTGCGCGACGTCACCGAGGTGACGGTGTCGCTCGACCGCAAGCGGCCGATGACGCTCCTGTTCGACCCCGACCACGCGCTCGATGAGCGCATCGCGCTGGAGCAGTTCGAAACCGGCTAAAAGGGGGTTGCATCACCGGGCGGCTGCGCTATACGCGCCGTCACTGCCTTCGGGCTGCTCCCCGATAGCTCAGCGGTAGAGCATTCGACTGTTAATCGAACGGCCGTTGGTTCGAATCCAACTCGGGGAGCCATTTTTCCTGCTACGGCAACCGCTTGGGGCGTGATCTTCGGATCGCGCCCCAAGGCGTTTCAGGGCCCGGCGAAGGCGGGCTCGGGGGGACGCGAGCGCCTCCCGCCCCCCTACTGCCGCCCCGCGACGGTCCCGCCTAGCCCTCGAGGCTCGCCATCAGGCTGGCGTTGCCGCCCGCCGCGGTGGTGTCGACGCAGGTCACGCGTTCGGTCGCGAACCGCTCGACATAGTGCGGGCCGCCCGCCTTGGGGCCGGTGCCGCTCAGCCCCTCGCCGCCAAAGGGCTGCGATTCCACCACCGCGCCGATCTGGTTGCGGTTGACGTAGAGGTTGCCGACGCGCGCGTGCTTCTCGACATAGCGGCGGTTGAGGTCGATCCGGCTCTGGAGCCCGAGCGTGAGCCCGTAGCCGGTCGAGTTGATCGCCTCGACCACCTTGTCGAGTTCGCCCGCCTTCCAGCGGATGATGTGCAGGATGGGGCCGAAATTCTCGCCCTGGAGCTGCGAGAGATGCTCGATCTCGTAGATGCTCGGGCTGACGTAATAGCCGTAGGCGTCGAGTTCCTCGGGGATCTCGCGGCGCACGATGCACTTGGCGTGATGGTCGAGCCAGTCGAGGTGGCGGCGCAGCGCCTGGCGCGCCTGCGCGTCGATCACCGGGCCGACGTCGGTGGTGAGCAGGCGCGGGTCGCCGATCTGCTGCGCTTCGAGCGCGCCCGCGATCATCTCGATCATGCCGTCGGCGACATCGTCCTGGATGTAGAGCACGCGCAGCGCCGAGCAGCGCTGCCCCGCCGACTGGAAGGAGGATGCGACGACGTCGCGGGTGACCTGTTCGGGCAGCGCGCTGCTATCGACGATCATCGCATTCTGCCCGCCCGTCTCGGCGATCAGCGGGACGATCGGCCCGTCCTGCCGGTCGGCGATGGTGCGGTTGATGATCCGCGCGGTCTCGGTCGAGCCGGTGAAGGCGACCCCCGCGGTGAGCGGATGCGCGACCAGCGCGGCCCCCACCTTGCCGTCGCCCGGCATGAACTGGGCGATGGCGCGCGGGATCCCCGCCTGGTGCATCAGGTCGATGGCGAAATCGGCGATCAGCGGGGTCTGTTCGGCAGGTTTGGCCATTACCGCATTGCCCGCAGCGAGCGCGGCGGCGACCGGGCCGGTGAAGATGGCGAGCGGGAAATTCCACGGGCTGATGCAGGTCCACACCCCGCGCCCGTGCAGCCGCAGTTCGTTGAGTTCGCCAGTGGGCCCGGGAAGCGGGATCGGGTGGCTGAACTTCTGGCGCGCCTCGGCGGCGTAATAGCGCAGGAAATCGACCGCCTCGCGCACCTCGAGGATGGCATCGGGCAGCGTCTTGCCAGCTTCGCGGATGCACAGGCTGAAGAAGGTCTCGGCATGCTGCTCGAACAGGTCGGCGGTGCGGTCGAGCAGGTCGGCGCGCTTCTCGCCGCCGAGCTGGTCCCACGCCGGCTGCGCGGCGGCGGCCTCGTGCATCGCGCGGTCGATCGCGCCCTCGGTCGCCTCGTGGACGATGCCGATCTCGATGCGATCGTCGTGCGGGCTGGTGATGCGGCGCACCGGGTGCTCGTCCTTCGAGCGTTCGGTCGGGATCGCCTCGTAGCTTTGCGCGCTGAGCTGGTCGAGCCGCTCCATCAGCGGTTCGCGCACCAGCGGGTCGGACAGGTCGACTCCCGCGCTGTTCTTGCGCCCGAGCCCGAAGATCTGGTCGGGCAGCGGGATCGCCGGATTGCGCTTGGGCTCGAGGCTGTCCATCAGCGCGACGGGGTCGCGCACGAGATCCTCTACGCTGACGCGCTCGTCGGCGATGCGGTTGACGAACGAGGAGTTGGCGCCGTTCTCGAGGAGGCGGCGGACGAGATAGGCGAGCAGTTCCTTGTGGCTGCCGACGGGGGCGTAGATGCGCACCGGGCTATGCTCTTCGCCGAGCCCGTCCTCGAGCGCGTGCAGCTCGGTATAGAGCTCATCGCCCATCCCGTGGAGCCGCTGGAATTCGAACCCCGGCTTGCCCGGGCGCGGGCCCGCGAGCGCCTTGATCGCGGCGATGGTGTTGGCGTTGTGGGTGGCGAAGGCGGGGAAGATCGTGCCCGGCGCCGAGAGCAGCTTGCGCGCGCAGGCGAGGTAGGAGACGTCGGTGCCCAGCTTGCGGGTGAAGACCGGATAGTCCTCGAGCCCGGCGACCTGCGCGGCCTTGATCTCGGTGTCCCAATAGGCGCCCTTGACGAGCCGCACGAACAGCTTGCGGCGATAGGTCTGCGCCAGCCGGATCGCCCAGTCGCACACGTGCAGCCCGCGTTTCTGATAGGCCTGGATCGCCATCCCGAAGCCCTCCCAGCCCTCGGCGAAGAGGCGGTCGTCGGCAGCGATCGCCTCGATGATGTCGAGGCTGAGTTCGAGCCGGTCGGCTTCTTCGGCGTCGACCGTGAGATGGACGTTGGCGGCGGCCGCCTTGCGCGCGAGGTCGGCAAGCACCGGCACGATCGCGGCCTTCGCCTCCTCGGCGTGGCTCCATTCGTAGCGCGGATGCAGCGCGGAAAGCTTGACCGAGATGCCGGGCGCGCCGTGGAAGCTGGCCGCCCTGCCCTCGGCGCCGAGGCGGTCGATCGCCTCGCCATAGGCACGGGCGTAGCGCGCGGCGTCGGCGTGGGTCATGGCCGCTTCGCCGAGCATGTCGAAGCTGTGGCTCAACCCGCGCTGGATCTCGGGCCGGGCGCGGCGCAGCGCCTCCTCGATGGTGCGCCCGAAGACGAACTGCTTGCCGAGGATCTTCATCGCCTGCCCGACCGCGGTGCGGATTACGGGTTCGCCGAGGCGGCCCACCGCGCGGCCGAGCGCGGCGCGCCAGTTGCGCGCATCGTCATTGGCTTCCTCGAGCACCTTGCCCGTCATCAGCAGCGAGAAGGTCGCGGCGTTGACGAAGGTCGAGCGCGACTGCCCCAGCTTCTCGGCCCAGTCGGGACCGGCCAGCTTGTCGTGGATGAGGTCGTCGATGGTCTCGGCGTCGGGGATGCGCAGCAGCGCCTCGGCGAGGCACATCAGCGCGATGCCCTCGTCCGAGCCGAGGTCATAGGCTTGCATGAAGGCGTCGATGCCCTGCGCCTTGTGCTCGCGCATCGCGCGGATCAGCGTCGCGGCGGTGGCCTCGGCCTCGTCGGCCTGCGCCGGGCTCAGGCGGGCCTGTTCGATCCGCTCCGAGACAATGGCATTTTCCTCGGCGCGATAGGCAGCACGCAGAGCGGAGCGGTCGATGGCGTTCATAAAGGTCCTTAGGAAAGCGCCCCGTGACAATGCTTGTACTTGCGGCCCGAGCCGCAGGGGCATGGCGAATTGCGGCTCGCGGGAGGGGTGAATTCGCCCTCCGGCTTGGCGTCCATCACCGCCTGCGGCGCCGCGGGCCGCGGGCTCTGGCGCGGCGGCAGGCTCGACATGATGGCGCCGGTGGCAGCATCGACGTCGGCGCTATTGTCGTCGCCCGACAACGGGTCGAAATGGCTGGTGATGAAGTCGGGAACGTGCGGCACCGGGGGCGGCGTGACCGGCGGCTCGACCGCGATGCGCGCGCGCATGATGGTCTTGGTGACCTCTTCGCGCAGCGTGACCATCAGCCGTTCGAACAGGAAGAAGGCTTCCTTCTTATATTCGTCGATCGGCTTCTTTTGCGCATAGGAGCGCAGGTGCACCACCTGGCGCAGCGCATCGAGCGTGGCCAGATGCTCCTTCCAGTGCGTGTCGAGCGAGGAAATGAGGATCTGCTTCTCGGCCTGCGTCCAGCGCTCGGGATCGACGTCCTTGAGCTTTTCGGCCATGGCGGCGTCGGCGATCTGCCCGATCCGCTCGATCCACAATTCCTGGTCGACGGTGTCTTCCTCGACCCACTGCTCGAGCGGCAGGTCGAGCCCCATGATCTCCTCGAAGCTCGCCTTCATCTCGGCGATGTCCCACTGTTCGGGGAAGGAGCCGAGCGGGGCGTGATGGGTGACGAGCCCGGCGATGGTGTCGTGGCGCATGTCCTCGACGACGTCGCCGACGGTCTCGGCGTCCATCACGTCGGCGCGCATCTCGTAGATGACCTTGCGCTGGTCGTTCATCACGTCGTCGAACTCGACGACCTGCTTGCGCACGTCATAGTTGCGCGCCTCGACCTTCTTCTGCGCGGTCTCGATCGCCTTGGAGATCCACGGGTGGGTGATCGCCTCGCCGTCCTGGAGGTTCTTGTTCATCAGCCGCGCGAAGGCAGCCTGCGGGCCGAAGATGCGCAGCAGGTCGTCATCGAGGCTGAGGTAGAAGCGGCTCATGCCCGGATCGCCCTGCCGCCCGGCGCGCCCGCGCAGCTGGTTGTCGATGCGGCGGCTCTCGTGGCGCTCGGTGGCGAGGATGAACAGCCCGCCGAGCTCCTTCACCTTCTGCCGCTCGGCCTCGACCTCGGCCTTGATCTTCTCGATCGCGGCGTCCCTTTCGGGGCCCTCCTCCATTCCCGACAATTCGTCCTCGATGCGGAAATCGACATTGCCGCCGAGCTGGATGTCGGTGCCGCGGCCGGCCATGTTGGTGGCCACGGTGACGGCGCCGATGCGCCCCGCCTGCGCGACGATATGCGCTTCCTTCTCGTGGAAGCGGGCGTTGAGGACGCTGTGCTCGATCCCCTCCTTGGTGAGGAACTCGCTGAGCATTTCCGACTTCTCGATCGAGACGGTGCCGACGAGGACGGGCTGCCCCTTTTCCTGCCGCGCCTTGATCTCCTTCGCGATCGCCGCGAACTTGTCGGTCATGTTCTTGTAGAACTCGTCCTCCTCGTCGATCCGCTGCACCGGCAGGTTGGTCGGGATGGTGACCACGTCCATGCCGTAGATGTCGTGGAATTCGGGCGCTTCGGTCGCGGCGGTGCCGGTCATCCCCGCAAGCTTGGGATACATGCGGAAATAGTTCTGGAAGGTGATCGAGGCGAGCGTCTGGTTCTCGGGCTTGATCGGCACGCCTTCCTTGGCCTCGACCGCCTGGTGGAGCCCGTCGGACCAGCGGCGCCCGTCCATCATGCGCCCGGTGAACTCGTCGATGATGACGACCTCGTCGTCCTTCACGACATAGTCGGTGTCGCGCTTGAACAGCACGTTGGCCTTGAGCGCCTGGTTGACGTGGTGGACGACCTGCGTGTTGGCGACGTCGTAGAGGTTGGTGCCCTCGATCAGCTCGGCCTGTTCGAGAAGCCGCTCCATCTTCTCGGTGCCGTCCTCGGTGAGGACGACGCTGCGCAGCTTCTCGTCCTGCTCGTAGTCGTCCTCGACCAGCGTTTTCACGATGGCATCGATCTTGAGGTAGAGGTCGGACTTGTCGTCGGTGGGCCCCGAGATGATGAGCGGGGTGCGCGCCTCGTCGATGAGGATCGAATCGACCTCGTCGACGATGGCGAAGTTGAAGGGCCGCTGCACCATCTGGGCGCGGCTCATCTTCATGTTGTCGCGCAGATAGTCGAACCCGAGCTCGTTGTTGGTCGCGTAGGTGATGTCGGCCTTGTAGGCGTTGCGCCGGTCCTGCTCCATCATGTTGGGGACGATGACCCCGACCGAGAGACCGAGGAACTGGTGCAGCTGCCCCATCCACTCGGCATCGCGCTTGGCCAGATAGTCGTTGACGGTGACGACATGGACGCCCTTGCCCGGCAGCGCGTTGAGATAGGCCGCGAGCGTGGAGACGAGCGTCTTGCCCTCGCCCGTGCGCATCTCGGCGATCTCGCCGCGATGCAGCGCGATGCCGCCGATCATCTGCACGTCATAATGGCGCTGGCCGAGCGTGCGCTTGGCCGCCTCGCGCACCACCGCGAAGGCCTCGGGCAGCAGGTCGTCGAGGCTCTCGCCCGCGGCGTGACGGTCGCGGAACTGCTGTGTCATGCCCTGCAGCTCCTCGTCGCTCATCGCCTCAAAGGTGGACTCGTGGCCGTTGATGACGTCGACAATCTTGCGAAGCTTGGCGACATAACGGTCGTTGGACGAGCCGAAGAGCGATTTGGCGAGGCCGGCGAACATGAAAATTCCCTACGAAATTTGGGGCTGGGACAGGTGGGCGCAATGCCCCGCCCGATAAAGAAAACGGTCGGATCGCGATGTAGGAGCGACCCGACCGTTCGTCAACGAAAGCGAGGCGGCGCTAGAGCGCGCCTTCGACCCACTGCTGGATCTGCCCCTTGGGCGCGGCTCCGACCTTCTGCGCGACCGCCTCGCCGTTCTTGAACAGGAGCATGGTGGGGATGCCGCGCACGCCATATTTGCCCGGCGTCTCAGGATTTTCGTCGATGTTGATCTTGGCGATGGTCAGCCGGTCGCCGAGTTCCTCGCTGATCTCCTCGAGCGCCGGGGCGATCATGCGGCACGGCCCGCACCATTCGGCCCAAAAGTCGACCAGCACGGGCTGGTCGGCGTTGAGCACGTCGGCTTCGAAACTCTGGTCGGTGACAGCTTTGGTGGCCATTCGCGCCTTCTCCTCAATGCAACTTGACGGCCCATATGGAGCAGCGCGGGCGCTACCTCAAGGGCGAAGGCCTCAGGGCAGAACGAGCAGCCGCGGCCCCGCGGTATAGAGCAGCGCGCTCTCGATCCGCCGCCCCGGGAAGATGACTTCGAGCGCGGCGACATAGGCGGCCATCTGGCGGCGGTAGGCCTCGGGCACGGCGGCCGCATCCTCGGGCACGCGGCGTCCCGTCTTGAAATCGACGACGAGGACGCGATCGGGCTCGACCAGCAGCCGGTCGACGGTGCCCGCGATCACCCGCCCATCGGGCAGCGTGGCGGCGAGCGGCGCCTCGGCAAGCGCATTGTCGCCGAACAGCGCCGCATGCTCGGGTGCCTCGATCACCCCGAGCGCGGCGGTGGCGAGCGCCTCGGCCTCGGCGGCGGCGACCCCGTGGCTGGTCGTCAGCCAGCGCTGCGCGGTGGCGGCGCGCGCCTCGGCGGGCACCCCGGGGAGCCGTTCGAGCAGCGCATGGATGAGGATGCCGCGGCGCGCCGCATCGCGCTGGTCGGGGGTGGCCGGGGGAAAGGCGATATCCTCGACGCCCTCGATCGCCGAGGGGCTGAGCGGGCGCGGCGGGCGCGCCTCGGCGGGCGCCGGGCGGCGGGCCCATTCGGGCAGCTCGCACTGGCGCCCCGCGCCCGGCAGTGCCCGCGCGGGGCGGGGCCGCGGGCGCCCGGTAAAGTAGACCAGCCCGTCGGTGCGTGCCCAGTCGCGCTCGAGCGGGGCGCTGTCGAGGGTGGCGAGCGCGCGCGCCACCGCGACGTGCCAGCACGCCTCGGGCAGCGGCTCGAGCCCCTCCCCCTTGCGCCGCTTGCGCGGGCGCGGGCCGGCGATGATCAGCCGCTCCTCGGCGCGGGTCAGCGCGACGTAGAGCAACCGCCAATGCTCCTCGCGCTCGCGCGCCTCGAGTGCCTCGAGCGCAGCGGCGAAGGGCGGGCCGCGCTCGTCCTTGCGGGGCTGCAGCAGCGGCATCTCGCCAAGATCGTCGAGCGGCAGCGTGACGGTCGGGCGCGTGCCGCCGCGCGCGGGGTCCCAGGTCGCATCGGCGAGGATGACGACGGGCGCCTCGAGCCCCTTGGCGCCATGCACGGTCATGACCCGGACCTCGGCGCCCTTGCCCCCCGCCTCGCGCTTGACCTCGCTGTCGTCGGCCTCGATGCGGGCGAGGAAATGGTCGAGCGACCCACTGTCGTTGCGCTCGAAGTCGAGCGCGGCGTTGAGCAGCTCCTCGATCGGGTCGCGCGCGTCATGGCCGAGCCGCGCCATGAGCTTGCGGCGCCCGTCCATCGGCCCCGACAGGATCGCCTCGAGAAACGCCCCGGGGCCGGTGAAATCGGCCATCGCGAGGAGCTCGTCGAGCACCGCGCGCGCGGCCTTGGCGGGGGCGTCCTCGCGGCGTCGCAGGCTGTCCCACAGCCGCGGGGTGTCGCGCTCGATCGCCAGCGCCTCGAGCTGCTCCTGGCTCCAGCCCACGAGCGGGCCAACGAGTAGGCAGGCAAGGCTGAGGTCATCGCCCGGCTGCGCGGCGAAGCGCATCGCCGCGAGCAGGTCCTGCACCGCCAGCGGGCGCGAGAGGAAGAGGCGGTCGACCCCCGCCACCGGTACCCCGGCCGCGAACAGCCGGGCGACGATCAGCGAGGCCAGTTCGGAACGGCGACGCAGCAGGATCAGGATGTCGCCGGGCGCGGTGCCCGTGTCGACCAGCGCCTTCACTTCCTCGGCGAGCGTGCGCGCATAATGGCGGTCGCGCAGGTCGAGCCAGTTTTCCTCGCCCGCGTCCTGCTCGCCCGCGCCCGACCCGGCGCCCGCCTCCTCGTCGAAATCGAAGGCGGGCCAGAGCTCCACGCTGCCGAAATGCTCGGCCCGATGCGGGGCGACGGCGTGGCGCGGGGGCGCGGCGGGCAGCCCCATCGCCTCGGGGCCGACCGTCTCGATGACCCGGTCGACGAGCGCGAGCACCGCGGGGGCGGAGCGGAAGCTGGTCGACACCGACAGGTCCTCGAAGCGACGCGGGCGCTCGTCGCGCGCGGCCGCCTGCGCGCCTTCGGCGAGCCGGCGGTAGCGGTCGCGCGAGGCGATGAACTGCTCGGGCTCCGAGCCCTGGAAGCTGTAGATCGCCTGCTTGAAATCGCCGACCATGAAGAGGGTGCGGAAGCGCTCCTCGGTCTCGGCATTGCCGTGGAAGAACTCCTCGACCATCGCGTCGATGATGCGCCATTGCGCGGGGTTGGTGTCCTGCGCCTCGTCGATCAGCACATGGTCGATCCGGGCATCGAGCTTGAAGCGGATCCAGTCGCCGATCCCGGGTTGGTCGAGGAGCTCGAGGGTCCACTCGATGAGGTCGGTGAAATCGGCCAGCCCGCGCGCCTGCTTGACCTGCCCGTAGCGCGCGGCGAAGCGGGCGCCGGCCCGCAGCGCGGCGGCGAGCGCGGCAAGATAGCCGAGCCGGTCGGGCAGCCGCACCAGCGGGAGCCACCAGTCGGCGAAGTCCTGCGCCAGCTGCGCATAGTCGGGGTCCGCCGCTTCCTGCTTGGCGTAGACCTTGCAGACCTCGCCGTCCGCCTTGACGATATTGGCCCCCAGCCCGGCCAGCAGCTCGACCCGTTGCGCGGGCGCGGCGGCGCGAAAGGCCGACAGGTTGGCGACGATACTCGTCGCCTTCTTGCCCGATCCCCAGGCGCGATTGGCGGCGATGAGCCGCTCGAACAGGCGGTCGTCGATGGTCGCGAGCGCGGTGCCGAGGATCGCGGCGGCATCGCCCTCGCGCGGCAACCCCGACAGCTCGCGCAGCCACGGCTCGATCGCGCCCTTCTCCGACAATCGCGCAAAGCCCCGCGGATAGGCCGCGCAGCTCTTGAGAAAGGCGGTCGCGCCATCCTGCCCGAGCCGTAGGCTGAGCGCCTCGAGGTCGGCGAGAAAACGCTTATCGCCGGGCAGCGCCGCGGCCGCGGCCTCGCTCGCGAGGTCGGCGAGCACCTCGGTCACGAGGCGATCGGCGGCACGCTCGTCGATCGCCTCGAACCCCGGCGCGATCCCGGCCTCCGCGGGGAAGCTGGCGAGGAGCGATTGCGAGAAGGCGTGGATCGTCTGGATGCGCAGCCCGCCCGGGGTGTCGAGCAGCCGCGCGAACAGCTGGCGCGCCCGCTTGATGGTGTCGGGGTCGGTGCGCTCGCCGAGGTTGGCGAGGTCGGCGCGCAGGTGCTGCTCGTCCATCCGCACCCAGCGGGCGAGCCGCGCGCCGATGCGGTTGGCCATCTCGGCGGCGGCGGCCTTGGTGAAGGTGAGACCGAGGATCGCGCCAGGCGAGACCCCGCGCAGGAGCAGCCGCAGCACGCGACTCGTCAGCACCATCGTCTTGCCCGTGCCCGCCGAGGCCGACAGCGCGGCATGGACGGTCGGGTCGGAGGCGTTGGCCTGCGCGCCGCCGAGCCGCGGCAGGGGATCGAGCGGGCTCATGCCACGCCTCGGCGCAAGAAGCGCTTTGCAACGCCGCCGCGGCTGCCTAAGGAGCGCGCATGACCGACAAGAAGACCAGCAAAGCGACGCCGGCGCCCAGCGCCGCGTCGACCTCGTCGAACCGGAAGGCCTACAAGACCGCGGGCGTCGCGGTCGGGGTGGGGTCGGCGGCGATCGTTGCCGCCCTGCTCTACGCCAACCGGCGCAAGAAGGCGAAGGCGCCCAAGGCGGACTGAGCGATCAGGCTTCACGGCCATACCATTCCTCCAGTCGCATCAGCTGGTCGTAGTCGCCATAGGGCGCGAAGGCGGGGTTGAGCTTGGCGACGAAGGGTTGCTCGCCGAAGAGATAGTCGCGCGCGAGCTGCTGCAGCCGCGCGTCGACCGCCGCGAGATACGCCTCGATCCCGTCCTGCCCGACCGCCATGCGCTGGCCGAAGCGACCGTTCACCTTGCCCAGCTTCCAATATTCGAGCGCGACCGGGCGATGTTTCTCGCCGCCGAACCCGCCCTCGCGCGCGAGCAACCCGAGCAGCCCCAGCTGGAGCGCGAACTCGGCGTCGACCGCCTTGCGGTCGGGGGACGTGCCGGTCTTGTAGTCGACGATCGCGATCCCGCCGTCGGCACAGCGGTCGAGCCGGTCGGCGATGCCGTGGAGGGTGATGCCATGGAGCGGCGCCCGGCCCTCGATCTCGACCGCGCGCGGCACGCGGCCGGCAGCCTTGTCGGCGGCCATCGCGCCGAGGATGAAGTCGAGCCCCTCGCGCAGCCGCGGCCCCCACAGCGCGCGCAGCATCGGGTGGATGTCGGCGCTGCCGAGCAACGCCTCGAGCCGCGGTTCGAGCGCCGCGGGATCGGCGTCGTCGCGCTCGACCCAGCGTTCGAGCAGTTCGTGCACGCGGTTGCCCTGCCAGGCGGCAAGGCGCGGGTTCTCGAGCGGTTCGAGCGCGCGCAGCCCGAGGATGCGCCGGGCGTAGAAGGCATAGGGATCGGCGCGCAATTGCTCGATCGCGGTGACGGGCAGCGTGCGCGGGCGCGCGACGACGGGCGGGGCCGGGCGCGGTTGCGGCGCGGGGCGGACCGCGGCGGGGCGATCGAGCGCGCCGGCGAGCTGCTCCAGCTCGGCATCGCGCGGCAGACCGCCGCTCAGCGCCTCGAGCCGGAGCCAGAAACGCGACGCGATGGTCGGCGAGCGCGCGTCGCGCAGCGCGCGGGTCAGGAGCACATCGGGGGCGCCCAGCGCGCTCATGAAATCGTGCGCGGCAAGCCCGATGCGGCTGTCGAGCCCGGGCAGCCCGAGCAGCCGGCGCAGCCGCGGCGCGAGCCAGGGGTCAGTGCCGCTGTCGGCGGGCCAGCTGCCCTCGTTGAGCCCGCCGAGGATCATCAGCTCGCTCTGCAGCAGCCGGGCCTCTAGGAGCCCGAGGAGCTGGATACGCGGATGCCCGCCATAGGGGCGGCGCACGCTGCGCCCGCCCATCAGGCTGCGCCATAGCGCCTGGCGCTCCCCGGCGGGGACGGCGAACTCGGCGGCGGCGGGCGAGGTCTCGAGCGTCTCGATGAGGCTCGACAGCTCGCGCCCCGCCGCGCCGGTCCACACCCGCTCGCCGGCCAGCGCCTCGAGCGCACCGTGCAGCGCACGCGCGAGCTCGGCGAGCGATGTCGTGGGCGCGAGCAGCGTGGCGGCGGTCTCGAGGGGGCCGCGCAGCGCGGCGAAGGCCTCGCGGTCGGCGTCGTGCTTGAGCCGCCGCGCGAGCCCGTCGAGCCCGGGGCCGGGGCGCGCCCCGCGCAGCGCCCGGTCGAGCCGACGAACGCGACGCAACCAGTCGCCGCGCTCGCCCCCCGCGCCACCGACCAGCGGGTGCTTGGCCAGCGCGAGCGTGGCGATCGGCCCCCAGTCCTCCTCGATCGCGCCGAGGAGGCGCAGGAGCAGCGTGGCGGGCGGGGTCTGGTCGAGCGGTTCGCCCGCGCTGTCGTCGACGGCGATGCCCCAGCGGGCGAGGATCGCGCCGACCCGGCGCGCCAGCGCGCGATCGGGGGTGACGAGCGCGGCGGTCTTGCCCGGCTCCTCGAGCGCGCGGCGCAGCGCCAGCGCGATCCCCGCCGCCTCCGCGGCCGGGTCGGGGAAGGTGGCGGCGCGCACCTTGTCGCCGAAGCGACGGTCGAGCGGCGCGAGCCCCTGCCACTTGTCGGTGTAGCGGGCCGCGGCCATCGCATGGGCGATGGCGCGGCTGCGCTCTGGGGGCGCGGCGGGATCGCCGCGCCGGTGCCAGTCGCGCACCTCGCCGCGGCCGACCCCCATGCGGTCGAGCAGCAGACGGAGGTGATATTGCGGGTGGGAGAGCATCGTCCCCGAGGGCCGCGCCGCCGCCGCGTCCGCCCCGGCCCCGGCCCCGGCGCCGCGCTCCTCGGCCAGCGCGTCCCATTCGGGGGCGGGCATCTCGCGCTCGCGCGCCAGCGCGGGCAGCACGACCATCCCCGCGGGCAGCCGCGCGATGGTACCGAGCAGGCGCGCGACCGCGGGCGCGGTGGTGGTGATGCCGGCGGCCACGGTAAAGCCGTCGGGCGGGGTCTCGCGCCAGCGCGCGGCGAGCCGGTCGAGGAGCCGGTTGCGGCGGGTCGCGAGATCGATCGCGCCGCGCTCGGCCAGCAGCTCGGGCCAGGCGCCGAACACCAGCCCCAGCTTGTCGTAGAGATGCTGCCAGTGGGCCTGCAGCTCGCGCGCCTCGGGGGCCAGCGCGCGCAGGTCCTCGGGGCTCTTCTCCTCGATCGTTAGCTGGTCGAGCGCGCGCGCGAGGTCGCGCGCCTCGCGCAGCGCCGAGACCGCGCTGGCGCGCGCCTCGCTGCCCCGCAGCAGCCCGGCGAGGACGAGCAGCCGCTCGTCGGGGGCTATCGCGGGCGGCAGCGGCTCGGCATCGATCGGGTCGAGCGCGAGCCCGAGACGCTCGCCCAGCTCGGGATCGCCGATCGGCACCAGTCGCGGCAGCAGGCACCACTCCCCGGCGGCGCGCACGAAGGCATCGCGCAGCGAGCGCGCGGCGCGATTGGTCGGCACGAGGATGCGCCCGCGCGCCAGCTGCATCGGGTCGCGGCCATGCTTGTCGAGCAGCCCGACCACGAGGGCATCGACGAAGCTGCGGTGCGGCGGGATCGAATAGACCGTCGGGCGCGCCCCCGCGCTCGCCTCACTCATCGCGCAGGATCGCCTCGGTCGCGGGGATGGCGGGCGGGGTGCCGACATCGAACCACAGCCCCTGGTGGACCGCGCCGTAGAGCCGCCCCTCGGCGATCGCGCGGTCCCACAGGATGTTGGTCGAGAACTTGCCCGCGGGCGGGTCCCGCAGCAGCCGCTTGGACACCAGCTGGATGCCGGTGAAGACATAGGGCGCGACCTTGTTGGGCAGCCGTCGCCGGAGCCGGCCATGGCGGTCGAGATGGAAGTCGCCGCGGCCGCGATGGTGGAAGGCGCGCGCATGCGGCACGAGGAGCAGCAGCGCGTCCATCCGCGCGCCGTCCCACTGGCTGGCGAGCAGCCGCAGCGTGTCGCTCGGCCCGTCGACCCAGAAATTGTCGCTGTTGCACGACAGGAAGGGATCGCCCTCGATCAGCGGCAGCGCCTTGACCAGCCCGCCGCCGGTCTCGAGCAGCGCCTCGCGCTCGTCGGAGATGGCGATCTCGAGCCCCTCGCGCGCGGCGAGGTGCGCCTCGATCGCGTCGGGCAGGTAATGGACGTTGACCACCACCTTCTCGACTCCGGCCTGTTCGAGCCGGTCGAGCACATGATCGATCATCGGTTGCCCCGCGAGCTCGATCATCGGCTTGGGGCGGGTCGCAGTGAGCGGGCGCATGCGCTTGCCGAGCCCGGCGGCCATGACCATCGCGGTGCGCGGCACCGCGGCGGCGATGGCGGGGCGCAGCGACAGCGCGCTGCGCCTCACGCGGCATGCTCCTGCCACGCCGCGGCGCGCAACCGGGCCGGGACGTGGGTGTCGAACCAGCGCGCGAGCGGGGCGAGCGCGGGATGCGCCAGATTGCGTTCGACCAGCCCCCACATGCGCGGCTGGAACTTGAGATAGTGCGGCTTGCCGTCGCGCTTCCACAGCCGGGTGAAGATGCCGAGGATCTTGACGTTGCGCTGCGCCCCGAGCAGCTCGTAGTCGGCGATGAAGGTCGCCGGGTCGGTGACCCCGGCGCGGGTCATGAAACGCTCGCGCATCGCCGCCTCGAGCGCCGGATCGACGTCGCGGCGGGCATCCTGCAGCAGCGAGACGAGGTCGTAGGCGGCATGGCCCGCGAGCGCATCCTGGAAATCGAGCAGCCCGAGGCCGCCATCCTCGAGCAGCATCAGGTTGTCGGCATGATAGTCGCGCAGCACCAGCACCGGGTGCGCCGCGGTGCGCGCCAGCAACCCCGGCCAGCACGCTTTCCACGCCGCATCGAACCCCGCGCGGTCGATGTCCTCGACCCCGAGCGCGGGCAGGTACCAGTCGACGAACAGGTCGACCTCGCGCTTGAGCACGGCCTCGTCATAGGGCGCGATCCCGGGTGGCAGCGGGGCGGCGTGGAGCGTGACAAGCGTGTCGACCGCCGCGGCATAGATGGCGGTCTCGTCGCCCTTGCCCGCCGCGAGCACGGGGGCGACGCGGGCGTCGCCGAAATCCTCGAGCAGCAGAAGCCCCGCGGCGAGGTCGCGGTAGAGGATGCGCGGCGCGCGCAGCCCCTGCGCATCGAGATGCTCGGCGATCGCGACGAAGGGGCGCGAATCCTCATGCTCGGGCGGGGCATCCATCAGCACCGCGCGCCCGTGGGTCGGGTGGATGACGCGGAAATAGCGCCGGAAACTGGCGTCGCCGGCCAGCGGCCGGATCTCGGCGCCGCCCCAGCCGGCGGTCTCGAGAAAGGCGGGGGCCAGCGCGGGCGGGGTCATTGGAACGGACATCGCTCCTTCCAAGCCGCCGGCGCGGACACTGTCAAGCGACGCCGGCCGGTCTCGGGATCGGGGTCGAGGACGAGCGCCAGCGCATGGTCCCAGCGCCCCGCCTGTTCGGGCCATTCGACCAGCAGGACGGCATCGGCAAGGTCGTCGAGCCCGAGCTCGTCGAGGTCGCGCTCCTCCTCGAGCCGGTAGAGGTCGGCATGCCAGACCGGCGGGTCGAGATGTTCGTAGGGCTGGACGATGGCGAAGCTCGGGCTGGGCACCTCGCCCGCGTGCCCGAGCGCGGCGAGGAAGCCGCGGGCAAAGCTCGTCTTACCCGTCCCGAGGGGGCCCGACAAGGTGATGACGTCACCCGCGCGCGCGACCTTCGCGAGCATCGCCCCCGCCGCCATCGTGGCCTCTTCGTCGGCAAGGATCATCGGCTCTCTCCGCGCGGGATGACGAGCGTGACGGCGGTGCCCTCGCCGCGCTTGGACAGGAGCTCGACGCGCCCGCCATGGGCCTCGATGAACTGGCGGGTCAGCGGCAGCCCCAGCCCGAGCGCGGCCTCGCCGCGTTCGCCCGGTTCGCTGCGATGGAAACGATCGAAGACGCGCGGCTGTTCATCGGGGTCGATCCCCTCGCCATTGTCGGTCACGGTGATCCGCACCGCCTCCTCTTCGGCGACGGTTTCGAGCGTGATTTCAGCGCCATGTCCCGCATAGTTGACGGCATTTTGCAGGATGTTCTCGATTGCCTCGCGCAGCCGCCGTGCATCGCCCTCGACGATGCCGGTCTCAGCGTCGATCGCGAAGCGCAGCTGCTGGCCCTGCTCGCGGGCGCGCGGCAGGAAGCCCTCGCCGACGGTGGTCACCAGCCCTTCGAGGTCGACCCGCTCGCGCTCGATCTGCAGCGCCCCGCCCTCGGTGCGCGTCAAATCGAGGACGCGGTCGACCATCCGGCTGAGCCGTTCGACCGACTGCAGGATGGCATCGAGATATTCCTTGGCGTTGGCCGACAGCTCGCCCGCATAGCCCGCCGCGAGCATCTGCGCGAACCCGCCGATCGAGGTCAGCGGGGTGCGCAGCTCGTAGCTCATATTGGCGACGAAGTCGGTCTTCACGCTGTCGGCTTCCTCAAGCGCGCGCGCGCGCTCGCGCAGCGCGCTCTCGATCCGCAGGCTGTCGGTGATGTCGACCATGGTGACGAGCACATTGCCGTCGGGCAGCGGCACGGCGGCATATTCGAACCCGCGGCCGTCGGTCATCGTCAGCCGGCCCGATCCCGACTGCCGCCCCGCGGTGGTGGCGCGCACGAGCTCGCGGATCTGCGCCGCCTCGGTCGGATTGACCAGCTTCTGCGCCATCGCCGGCACGAGTTCGTCGACCCGCGGATGTTCGGACAGCCAGCCCTCCTCGAGCCCCCACAGCCGCGAGAAGCGACGGTTCCACAGGTAGAGCCGCCCGTCGGAGGCGAACACGCTGATGACCTCGAACAAATTGTCGAAGGTCGCCGCGCGCACCCGCAGCAGCGTGTCGCGCGCGCTGGCGAGGCGGACCTGCTCGGTCCGGTCCTCGAGGATCAGCCGGAGCCCGCCGTCGGGAAGCGGCTGGCCGACGACCCGGAGGTGATCGCCGTTGGCGAGGATCCAGTCCTCCTCGATCAGTTCCTCGGTGGCGGTGAACCATTCGCGCCGCTCGGCCTTCCAGCTCGGATAGTCGCGCACCTCGGGCACCCGCCCCTTCTCGCGCATCGCGTCGAGGAGGCGATCGAAGGGGATGCCCTCGTCGAGATCCTCGGTGTCGAGCTGGCTCATCAGGTGGAAGGGCTGGTTGTAGAAGCTCAGCCGCCCGTCGGCGTCGAACTGCGCCGCGCCGGCGGCCATCCGGTCGGCCAGTTCGCGCTGCGACTGGATGTTCTGCGCCAGCTGGTAGCGCACGTCCTCGAGATCCTGGATGTCGAGCGCGAAGCCCGCGACCGCGCCGGTCGGCAGCGGCACGTCGACGATGCGCAGCATCCGCCGTTCGCCGCCGATGGTGGCGGGCTGGTGACGCTGGTAGGGGGCGCCGAGGTCGAGCGCCTTCTGTGCGCCGGCGCGCGCGCTCTGGTCGCCGCTGCCGTCGATCAGCTCGGCGCCGCGCGCGATGACGTCGGCGGCATCCTCGCCCTCGACCGCGGCGACGAAGGCCGAGTTGACGAGCCCGAGGCTCATGTCGGGGCCGCGATACCACATCGGGAAGGGCGCGCTCTCGATCAGGTGGGTGAGGCTGTCGAGCGCATTCTCGGTCTGCTCGAGCCGCCGCGCGAGGCGGCGCTTGGCCTCCTCGGCCTCGCTGATGTCGATGACCCAGCCGAGGATCGCGCCGGGGGTGCCCCCCGCCCCCGTCAGTTCGCCGCGCACCGCGAAGATGCGACCCTCGCTGGTCTCGAGCGTGGTGTCGAGCCGGTCGCCCGAGCGGCGCGTCGCCTCGACCGAGGCCTCGAGCGCGCCCACCTCCTCGGGGGGCAGGACGCCTCCCTCGGCCAGCCCGGCGAAGGAGGCGGGGTCGGCGTCGAGGTGGAACAGGTCGCGCAGCTGGCTGTCGAGCTCGATCCGGTTGTCGGGGCCGATCACCAGCGGCCGCGCGGGCGAGCGCTCGCTCAGGTCGTGCATCGAGCGCGCGGTGTCGAGCACCGCCTGCGCGCGCCGGATGCGCTGCGCGGCGAGCCCGGTGAGGACCAGCGCGCAGGCACCCCAGATGGCGACGATGGCGTAGGCGGTGAGGACGGCGTGCTCCAGCTTGGCTCGGGTCGATGGCAGTTGACGCGAGGTAAGGCGCAACGGCGCGATTTGCCAAGCCCCAACGCGCGCATGGGATGAGTGCGCCCTCCCCTGTCCGCTCGCGGGAGGCCCAAGGTGCATGCGGGTCGGCGCGAAAGACGCGGGCCATTGACCTAAGCCCGGGGGGTGCGTGGCCGCGGGCTGTGGCCAATTGGTCACAGCGACGGGCAGACTTATCCCGGCAGCGGGGTTTGGCGGCGGATCGGGCGAGAAGCGCTTGCATGCCCATTCTTTTTCTGGCGGGGTCGCTCACCGAGGAACGGTTGCCATCATGATTCCGCATACTCGCCCGGTCGTCCGGCCACGGACGGCACGGCGGCGGTGGCGCCATGGGGGGAGCGCCGTCCTTTGACCGAATTGAACTGTAACATGAGGGCTACAATGAAGAGAAAGCAGCTTTACAACGGCTCTGCCTTGTTCGTGCTCGCTGGCGGGCTCGCGTTCCCGCAGCTGGCGCACGCGCAGGACAGCGGCACGGCGCGCGCGGTGATCCAGCAGGAAGCCGAAGAGGTCGCCGATCCCGAGGTTGAGGAAGAAGATGTCCTCATGGAAGCCGACGGCTCGGACGTCGAAGGCGAAACCATCGTCATCACCGGTTCGCGTATCCGCCTCCCCGAGGTCGAATCGCGGCTGCCGATCATCACGGTCGACGAAGAATATATCGAGAACCGCAACCTCACCAACGTCGCCGACGCGCTCAACGAGCTGCCCGTCTATCGCGGCTCGGTGACCCCGGCCGGCGGCCAGGGCAGCTTCGGCCAGGGCGTGAACTTCCTCAATGCCTTCGCGCTGGGGTCGAACCGCAACCTGACGCTGATCAACGGTCGTCGCTTCGTCACCTCGAACCCGCCGACGGTCTTCAACAACTCGGGCGCGGGCACGCAGGTCGACTTGAACGTCGTCCCGACGGTCCTGATCGACCGCGTGGAATCGATCGCGGTCGGCGGTGCGCCGGTCTACGGTTCGGACGCGATCGCCTCGACCACCAACGTGATCCTCAAGACCCGCTTCGACGACGTCGTCATCTCGGGCACCTCGGGCATCACCGAATATGGCGACAACTTCCGCTACAACGTCTCGGCGGTGGCCGGTCAGAACTTCTTCGACGACCGTCTCAACATCACCGCGTCGGTGTCGCATGACGTCGTCGAGGGCGTGCTCCAGAACGAGCGTCCGTTCCTGACCACCAACATCCTGACGCTGCGCAACATCGTCGCCGACGGCGGGGTCGCGGATCAGAACCGCGTCAACCCGACCTTCACCAACGACAATCTCGGCGGTGTGGACAATCCCGACGGCAACCCGCCGTTCGTCCAGTTCTACAACGGCAACCTGCCCTACCTGTCGCGCGGCGGCGTGATCTTCGGCGGCCCGCTGAGCCTCGGCGCGCAGTTCGACCAGAACGGCGACATCGTCCCGCTGAACCTCGGCGAATTCCCCGCCGGCTCGTTCTTCGCGGTCGGTGGCGACGGCTTCCAGTTCTCGGACTTCAGCCAGATCACCTCGGACCTCGAGCGCACCTCGGGCAACCTGTTCGTGACCGCTGAAGTGGCCGACGATATCGAAGTCTATGCCGAAGGCACCTACTTCTTCTCGCGGGCCGACGAACTCGTCCAGCAGCCCTCGTTCAACACCATCCTGTTCGGTGGTGCGAGCGGGTCGCCGCTGTTCTTCGCCAACAACCCGTTCCTGACCGACCAGGCGCGCCAGACGCTCGCCGCGGCGGGCCAGGGCTCGTTCCTGCTGTCGCGCGTCAACCTCGACCTTTCCGATCCCTCGGGCTTCGGCGAGAACGAGATCTATCGCGGCGTGCTTGGTGTCCGGGGTGAATTCGAAGGTCTCGGCCGCGTCTTCAACTTCGACGTCAGCTACAACCGCGGCGATGCCACGGTCACGACGTTCAGCGAAGACATCAACCAGCAGAACTTCATCAACGCGATCAACGTGACGACCGATGCCAATGGCAACATCGTCTGCGATCCGACCCCGCCGGTCAGCGCGACGGTCACCGCCGGTGGCGGTTCGCCCAACGGCGATCCGAACTGCGTCCCGCTCAACCTGTTCGGCGAAGGCAACGCCTCGCAGGCCGCGCTCGACTATGTCATCCAGGACAACGAAGCGGTCGCCACCCTCGACCAGGAAGTCTTCAACGCGAACATCGGTTCGACGCTGTTCGACATCTGGGGCGCGGGCCCGATCGGGTGGAACCTCGGTTACGAACGTCGCACCGAACAGGGCAAGTTCCTGCCGAGCGAATTCCAGCAGCAGGGTCTGGGCCGTTCGGTCGCGATCGAGCCCGTCGAGGGCGAGTTCACGATCGACGAGTTCTTCGGTGAAGCCATCGTTCCGCTGGTCTCGCCGGACAACGACTTCCTGATCCACTCGGCCGAACTCAACGGCGGCATCCGCTTCGTCGAGAACACCGTCAACGGGGCCTTCACCTCGTGGACCGCGGGTGGTCGTTTCGCCCCGGTGCGCGACATCGAGTTCCGCGGCAACTTCACCCGGTCGTTCCGTGCGCCGGCGATCTCGGAACTGTTCTCGCCGCAGGGCAATGCCTTCGGCACCGTTCCGCAGCCGTGTGAGAACCCCGATGCGGGCCCGAACCCGGCGGCACGCCAGCGCAACTGCGCCGCGTTCCTCGCCGCGTTCCCGAACGCCAACGACGATCCCTCGTCGAACGCGACGATCCCGATCCTGACCGGTGGCAACCCCTCGCTCCTCAACGAAGAGGCGGATGCGTGGACGGTCGGCGCGGTGATCCAGCCCCGCTTCATCCCGCGCCTCGTGCTCGCGCTCGACTATGTCAATTTCGACATCAGCCAGCCGATCACGACGCTGAGCATCGGGCAGATCGTCTCGGCCTGTTTCGACAACGAGAACTTCAACACCGCGGATCCGGCCAACGGCAACGCCTTCTGCTCGCTCATCCGGCGCCAGCCGGCGGGCACGCAGGGCACCCTGCCCGACGGGTCGACCGGCGACATCGGTGGCTTCGTGGTCAACGACCCCAACAACCCGGGCGTGACCACCACCTTCGTCAACGGCGAATCGACCAAGTTCGAGGGCCTGCAGGGTGTCGCCAGCTGGGATCAGCCGAACCTGTTCGGCGGCCCGGGCACCTTCGCGCTGAGCGGCAACTTCCTGTGGACCTTGTTCCGCGAGAACGATGTCACCGGCGTGTCGGCGACCCGTACCGACGCGACCTTCGGCGACCCCGAGTTCGCGGCGCAGCTGAACACCCGCTACTACACCGACACCTGGGGTGTCCTCGTGTCGACCAACTTCGTCGGCAAGCAGGTCGCCACGCGTGAGGAGCTCGGGATCGAACTTCGTGAAATCAACACGATCGACCCCTATGCGACGTTCAACAGCTCGGTCTACTTCGACCCGACTGAGAACTTCCGCTTCACGCTGTCCGTCACGAACATGTTCGATCGCAACTATGCGAACGACTATTTCGGCTCGGGCATCCAGCTGATCGACTCGCTGGGCCGTCGCTACGCCGCGTCGGCGCGTCTCCGCTTCTAACGCGGAACCGCACTGCGAAAGTGGGGGGCTCGCCGGCAACGGCGGGCCCCTTTCTTTTGTCTTCGCGCGGAGCCACGTCGGCCCCGGCCCGCGCCCGCTGTCCAAGCTCCCGCGCGCTACGCGCGCCCGGCCCGATCGCCCGCGCGACCATCGCCGGGGCGCCTAGCCCCCTCCCCGCCTTCGCGCATCCGCCAAGTAGCGCGCATCGCCCGCGCCGCCCCGGGTTGCGGCGACAAAAAACCCGCCCCCCTGCGCGGGGAGCGGGTACCGGACGGGGGCGCGGCGAGACGCCGGGGCCGCGGGGGCCCCGGCGCGCCGGCCTCAGTAGCGGTAATGCTCGGGCTTGTAGGGTCCCTCGACCTCGACCCCAATATAGTTCGCCTGTTCCTCGCTCAGCTTGGAGAGGTGGACGTTCAACTTGGCGAGGTGCAGTTCGGCGACCTTCTCGTCGAGATGCTTGGGCAGGACGTGGACGGTGTTGTCATAGTCCTCGCCGCGCTGCCACAGCTCGATCTGCGCGAGCACCTGGTTGGTGAAGCTCGCGCTCATCACGAAGCTGGGGTGGCCGGTGGCGTTGCCGAGGTTGAGCAGCCGCCCCTTCGACAACAAGATGATCCGCTTGCCGTCGGGCTTCTCGATGAGGTCGACCTGCGGCTTGACCTCGGTCCACTTGAAGTTCTCGAGCGCCTCGACCTGGATCTCGTTATCGAAGTGACCGATGTTGCCGACGATCGCCATGTCCTTCATCGCGCGGATGTGATCGACGGTGATGACGTCCTTGTTGCCGGTGGTGGTAACGAAGATGTCGGCGCGCGGCGCGGCCTCTTCCATCGTCACGACCTCGTAGCCGTCCATCGCCGCCTGGAGCGCGCAAATGGGGTCGATCTCGGTGACGATGACGCGCGCGCCCGCGCCCGAGAGCGAGGCCGCCGAGCCCTTGCCGACATCGCCATAGCCGGCGACGCAGGCGACCTTGCCCGCCATCATCACGTCGGTGCCGCGGCGGATGCCGTCGACGAGGCTTTCCTTGCAGCCATACTTGTTGTCGAACTTCGACTTGGTGACGCTGTCGTTGACGTTGATCGCGGGGAAGGGAAGCAGGCCCTTCTTGGCGAGCTGGTAGAGGCGGTTGACCCCGGTGGTGGTCTCCTCGGAGACGCCCTTCACGTTCTTGACCGTCTCGGTCAGGTAGCCGGGCTTGCGCTCGAGAAACGCCTTGAGCGCCTTGTTGAACTCGCGCTCTTCCTCGTTGGTCGGCTCGGGCAGCGTCTCGCCCGCCTCGACCCGCGCGCCCCACAGCGCGAACATGGTGGCATCGCCGCCATCGTCGAGGATCAGGTTGGCGGTGTCATCGCCCCAATCGAAGGTGCGCCCGACATAGTCCCAATATTCCTCGAGCGTCTCGCCCTTCACCGCGAAGACGGGGATGCCCTGGTCGGCGATCGCGGCGGCGGCATGGTCCTGCGTCGAATAGATGTTGCAGGTGGTCCAGCGCACCTCGGCGCCGAGCGCGACGAGCGTCTCGATCAGGACGGCGGTCTGGATGGTCATGTGCAGCGAGCCGGTGATGCGCGCGCCCTTGAGCGGCTTTTGCCCGGCATATTGTTCGCGCAGCGCCATCAGCCCGGGCATCTCGGTTTCGGCGATGGTGATTTCGGTGCGGCCGTAATCGGCGAGCGAAATGTCCTTGACGATATAGTCGGTCACGGTGGTCTCCAGCTTGGACATCGGGGCGGTCGCCCCGAATTCTCCCCCGCGCCCTAGCGGGTTCGCGGGGGGCTTGCAAACCGCGGCCTAGGCGGCGCCGCTGTCGGGGCTGAGGAGCGCGGGATCGATGCCGAGCGCCTCGAACGCGCGCTGCCAGCGGGTCGGGGTCGTGCCCTCGAACAGGATGGCATCGTCGCCCGGCGCGTCCATCCAGCCGTGGCGCGTCAGTTCCTCCTCGAGCTGCCCCCCGGCCCAGCCCGCGTAGCCGAGGCTGACGAGGAAGCGCGCGGGGCCCTCGCCCTGCCCGATCGCCTTGAGGACGTCCTGCGTCGCGGTCATCCGGCACAGCGACCCGATCTCGACCGTGTCCTGCCCGCCCCAGTCGTCCGAATGGAGCACGAAGCCGCGCCCGGGTTCGACCGGGCCACCGTGGAGGACGGGGGCGTCGGGGGCGCGGTCATGCTCGAGCCCGAGCTGGCGCAGCAGGTCCTTGACCCGCAACCCCTGCCGCTCCTGCCCGATCCCGATGCCGAGCGCCCCGTCCTCGTCGTGCGCGACCATGAGGATGATCGCCTGTTCAAAGCGCGGGTCGGCCATCCCCGGCATGGCGAGGAGGAAACGGCCGGTAAGAAAGGGCGTGGCGGTCTCGATCATCAGGAAGGCAACGCAAGACACCCGGGTTGCGATGCATCGCGCGGCGAACGCCGATTGCAACCGCGGGGCGCGCCATGCTTTAGGACAGGGACGACCAAGACCATGAAGGAACCCCGTGCCATGACCATCAAGATCGGCGACCGCCTCCCCGACGCCTCGCTCAGCCTCGCCACCCCCGAAGGGCCGGTGCCCGTCAACACCAAGGATTATTTCGCCGGCAAGACGGTGGCGCTGTTCGCCGTGCCCGGCGCCTTCACCCCGACCTGCTCGGCGCGCCACCTGCCGAGCTTCGTCGAGAAGGCCGACGAACTGAAGGTCAAGGGGGTCGACAAGATCGCCGCGACCAGCGTCAACGATGCCTTCGTCATGGGCGCCTGGGGCGCGCAGGCGGGCAGCGAGGACATCGACATGCTCGCCGACGGCAATGGCGAGTTCGCCAAGGCGCTGGGGCTGACGATGGACGCCTCGGGCTTCGGCATGGGCACCCGCTCGCAGCGCTATTCGATGCTGGTCGAGGACGGGGTGGTCAAGCAGCTCAACGTCGAGGAGGCGGGTGGCTACGAGGTCTCGGGCGCCGAGACGCTGCTCGGCCAGCTGTAAGCGCCCAAGCGAGGGTCGCCCGCGACGAACGAAGGAGCGGGCGGCCCCCGCGAGCGTTGGTTCCCCGAAACAAACATCAGCAAGGGAGCCAGTAGCATGACCAAGCAACCCACCCATTCGCTCGACAGCACGCAGGAGAGCCGCCTCGAGGCGACGCGCCGCAACCTCGAGAGCCGTGAGGACATCATCGGCCAGTCCTATCGCACCATTCGCGACCATCCGCGCGCCAGCGCGGCGATCGCCGGTGGCGTGGTGGCGGCGGCGGGCGCGGGCGCCTTCCTCCTCAATCGCCGCAAGTCGCAGATCGGCACCGCGACGGGGCATGCCTCGTCGAGCGAGCAGATTGACGAAGCAGTCGCGCAGATGAACGAAGACGCGGTGTCCGAACTCGACGAGGGCCGCAACGAATCGATGGCCGAACAGAGCAAGACGGGCGCGGTCGCCTACTAAGCGATCGAGCGTCCGGCCGACCCGGACAGGATAGACACGAGGGGCTCGCGGCGCAGGTCGCGGGCCCCTTTTGCGTCTTACGTCATCAACCTGCGCGCGGCGGCGCGCTCGCGCTCGAAGGCGGCGGCAAGCGCGGCGCTGGTCGCGCCATAGCGCCGCCAGCGCTCAACCGAGCGGCGATGCACCGGCTCGCGCACCTGGACCGAGCTTGCGGTGGTTACCGCCGCCTTGCGCTCGTGGAAGCGGAGCAGCCCGTCGGACCAGTCGAGCCCGAGCCAGTCGACGATCGCGCCCGCCTCGCCCGCCAGATCCGCAGTCATCGCCTCGTAACGCACCGCGCGCAGCCGCGGCCCGCCCAGCGCGGCTTCGAACCGGTCCATCAGCCGCTGCGCGCGGGCGACGAACCGCACGGTCCAGTCGAGGTCGTAATGATAGTCGTAATAGCCAAAGCGCGTCGCGAAGAGCTGGCGGTAATTGGCGATGGCGAGGTCCTCGTCGCCGCGACGCACGACCAGCACGCGCGCCTCGGGCAGCGCGCGCAGGATCTGCGGCACGAAGAAGAAATTGAAGGGCATCTTGTCGATGAGATGCCGGGCACCGGGCGCGAGCGGCGCGGTCTGGCGGCGATAGGCGTCGCCGACCGCGTCGAGATCGACCCGCGCGGCGAGCGCCTCGGGGGACAGGACGAGCGGTCCCGAGGCGGCGGCGTGGCGCCGCACGGCCAGCGCGAAGTCGCTCAGTTCGCCCGCGCTGGCGACCGCCTCATGGCCGCCCAGCACGCGCTCGATCAGGGTGGTACCCGATCGCGGCATGCCAAGAATGAACAGCGGCCCCGCCGTGGCGGCGGGCGCGGCAGCGGCGGCAGCGCGCGCGGCGGCGTCGATGTTCGCGCTGGCCGCCGCGAAGAGGGCATCGACCCAGTCGGGATCATGGTCGAGCCGCGCGCGGTGCGCCGCCTTGGCGCGCTCGAGCCAGCGCATCGCCGCGCCATCCTCGCCCGCGCGTTCGCACAGCCGCGCGCCGGCGTGCCCGTAGTAGAGACGATCGATCGGGTCCTCGCTCGCGTCCAACTTCGCCTCGAGCATCGGCAGGTCGCGCGGGGCTCCGCCCCCGACCTGGACCCAGCCGAGCCAGCCCTTGGCCAGCTGCGGATGCTGCTCGACGAGCCGCGCGAAGGTCGCGCGCGCCGCCTCGATCCGCCCACAGAACTGCTGCGTGGTGGCAAGGTTGTAGGCAAAGGCGGGGTTGCCGGGCGCGGCCGCGGTCGCCGTCTCGAAGAAGGGCAGCGCCGCCTCGACGAGGTCGACATGGACGAGCAGCACCCCGATGGTGTCGGCCTCGGTCGGGTCCTCGGGCCGGCTGCGGGCCAGCGCCTGCGCACGCTCGCGCGCCTCGGCGCGGCGCCCCAGCAGGAGGCAGGCGCGTGCCTCGAGACAGCGCAGCGCGAGGCTGTCGCCCCCATGCGCGCGCGCCTTGTCGGCCAGCGCGAAGAGCCCCGCCGGACGTTCGCCCTCGAGCGTCACCTCGCCGAGCGCAACCCACGCCGCGGCATCGGAGCGGTCGACCCCGAGCCGCGCCATCGCCGCGCGATAGCGGGTCTCGAGGCGCTGTTGCTGCATCGCAACATCGGGGGTCTTATCGGTCGGCGTGAACATTTTGCCTAGCTTTTGGCGCGATTGCGTCGTCAACTCGCCCCCGTCATTCCACAACGGGGCGATGAAATGAAGAACTGGATCCGCGCGACCTCCCGCACCACGCTGCTGATTGCAGCGAGCAGCCTGCCCTATGTGGCGCATGCGCAGGACGCGCAGCCCGCCGCAACCGACGAAGAGCAGGACACGCTCGTGCGCGACGAGGCGATCATCGTCACCGCGACGCGGCGCGAGGGTACGGTGCAGGACGTGCCGATCAACATCAGCGCGGTCGGCGGGGCCGAACTGGCCGAGCGCCGGCTCGACGACCTGCGCGAGATCGCGCGCGCGGTCCCCGGGGTCTATATCGTCGACCAGGGCAACCGGTCGGGGACCCCGATCGTCTTCCGCGGGCTCAACGCCACCGGGCTCGGCTCGTTCGACGGCAACGCCAACGGCGGCGGCACGGTCGCGACCTATGTCGGCGAGGTGCCGCTGTACGTCGACCTGCGGCTCAAGGACATGGAGCGCGTCGAGTTCCTGATCGGCCCGCAGGGCACGCTCTATGGCGCGGGCACGCTCGGCGGGGCGATCCGCTATATCCCCGCCAAGCCGCGCTTCGAGGAAATATCGGGGCAGGTCCGCGCCGATGCCTACGACTATGCGCATGGCGACGGGCTGAGCACCGACTTCGGCGCTACCATCAACATCCCGCTGGCGCCCACGCTCGCCTTCCGCGCCAGCCTCGACAAGCTCGATGACACGGGCTTCATCGACTATCCCTTCGCGGTGCAGGAGGTCGGGCTGTCCAACCCCGACGTCGATCCCGCCGACGCCGCCGCCTATGCGGCCAACCTGCGGCGGCTCGACGACGTCAACTATGCCGATATCCTGACCGCGCGCGCGGCGCTGCGCTTTGCGCCGGGCGACCTGCTCGACGTGACCGCGAGCTATCATTTCCAGGAGGACAAGACCGGCGGCCGCCAGTTCTCGCAGACGCGGCTGTCGAGTTTCCCGGTGCCGATCGGCAAATATGAAGCGGCGCTGCGCGTGCCCGAGCCCAACACCCGCACCACCCAGCTCGCCAGCCTCGAGGCCGAACTCGACCTCGGCTTCGGCAAGCTGGTCTCCGCGACCGGCTACTCGGTGGCCGAGGAAGAGGGCAACCGCGACCAGACCGACCTCTTGATCGGGCTGCAGTACAGCTACGAGGCCTTTCCCGAGTTCACCGCCTTCACCCTCGAGGAGGGCGAGCAAAAGACCTTCACGCAGGAAGTGCGCTTCGTGTCCGACTGGGACAGCCGCTTCAGCCTGATCGCGGGCGCCTTCTACCTCGACCAGGAAATCGACAATCTGTCGACCGAGTTCACCCCCGGCTTCGACCAGTTCGCGGTCGATGAGTTCGGCGGCATCCAGCTGCGCCCCGACAGCATCGAATATCTCGAGCCCTTCCTGTCGGAGCTGACCGAGCAGGCGCTCTACGGCGAGCTCAGCTACCAGCTGACCGATGACTGGCAGGTCACGGTCGGCGGGCGCTACTACGATTATGAACTGGTCACGCAGCAGACCTTCGACCTGCCGCTGTTCCGCACCGTGTTCGAGGGCGATGCGCCCGACAGCATCGTGCTCGATTTCGAGACCGGCGGGCAGGAGGACGACGGCTTCCTATTCAAGTTCAACACGAGCTACGACGTGGCCGCCAACGCGCTCGTCTATGCGACCGTCAGCCAGGGGTTCCGGATCGGCAATTCGAACGCGATCGCCCCCTGCCCCGTGCCGCTGCCGCCCAACCAGATCATCTGCGCGCAGCCCGGCGAACTCGACTATCGCGCCGACAAGACGACCAATTACGAGCTCGGCTTCAAGACGCAATGGCTGGGGCGCACGCTCACGCTCAACGGCGCGGTCTATTATATCGACTGGTCGGACCCGCAGATCGATTCGGCGACCACCAACGGGCAGGCGCCGATCACCATCAACGGCGCGGGGGCCAAGTCGCAGGGGCTCGAACTGTCGACCGCGTGGCGGGTCAACGACAAGCTCAGCCTCACTGCCAACTACAGCTACAACGACGCGCAGCTGACCGAGCTCAGCCCGAACATCATCCCCGTGATCTTCCCGCCCGGCTTCGACAACAGCTTCATCGACGGGCAGAAGGGCGACCGGCTGCCGGGCAGCCCGCGGCACCAGGGCGGGTTCGCGGTCGACTATGACACGCCGCTCACTGCCGACTGGGACCTCGCCCTGTCCTACGCGGTCTACGCGCAGAGCGACGTGCTGACCCGTACCGGCGCGCGCGGCGCCGCGCTCACCCTGCCCGGCTTCGACCTCCACCAGGCCTCGGTCGGGTTCGAGAACCGCCATGGGACGCGGGTCATCGTCTACGCCGACAACCTGTGGGGCGAATTCGCCGAGACCGGGGTGCGCGCCACCCCCGACTGGGACCAGGTGGTGACCGACATCAACGGCGATCCCGTCTATGCGCGCAGCTTCGGCACCTTCGTCGCGCCGCCGCGGCGGATCGGGGTCCGGGTCAGCCAGGAATTCTAAGCCCGCCCCGGGGCGATCGCGAAACGAAAAGGCCCCCCGGGAGACAATCCCGGGGGGCCTTTTGCCGATCAGCGGGCAATCAGGCGGTCGGCCAGCCGCAGTCCTTGCCCGCGTTGCGCTCCTTGAGCCAGGCCTGAAGCGGCGCGAAATATTCCTTCATCGGCTCGGCCGACATCTCGCGCGTGCCGGTGAAGACCTCGAGCGCGTCGGGCCAGGGGCGCGAGGCCCCCATCGCCAGCATCGCGTCGAGCCGGTCCCCGACCTGCTCGTTGCCGTAGAAGCTGCAGCGATGGAGCGGGCCTTCCCACCCCGCCATCTCGCAGGCGGCCTTGTAGAACTGGAACTGCAGGATGTGCGCGAGGAAGTAGCGCGCATAGGGCGTGTTGCCCGGGATGTGATACTTGGCGCCCGGGTCGAAATCGATCGCGTCGTTGCGCGGCACCGGCGGGGTCACCCCCTGGTACTGCTGCTTGAGGCCGACCCATGCCGAATTGTAGGTGTCGGGGGTGATCGAACCGTCGAACACGCCCCAGCGCCACTTGTCGACGAGCAGCCCGAAGGGCAGGAAGGCGACCTTGTCCATCGCCTGGTTCAGGAGCAGCCCGATATCCTTGTCGGCGCTCGGCACCTTGTCGGCGTCGAGCAGCCCGATCTGGACGAGATATTCGGGCGTCACCGACAGGGCGACGAAATCGCCGATCGCCTCGTGGAAGCCATCATTCGCGCCGTTGAGGTAGAGATAGGGCTGCTGGTTGTAGGCGCGCTGGTAATAGTTGTGCCCGAGTTCGTGGTGCATGGTCACGAAATCGTCGGCGTTGACCTTGGTGCACATCTTGATGCGCAGGTCATCGACATTGTCGAGGTTCCACGCCGAGGCGTGGCAGACGACGTCGCGCCCCTCGGGACGCACGATCTGCGACTTTTCCCAGAAGCTGTCGGGCAGCGGATCGAGCCCGAGCGAGGTGTAGAAGCGCTCTGAGATGCGCGCGATGCCCTCGGGCGTCACCTCGTTGTCGACCAGCAGATCGGTGAGGTTGTAGCCGATGTCGCCGGCACCTTCGGGGGCGACGATCTCGTAGACGTTGCCCCATCCTTGCGCCCACATGTTGCCGAGCAGGTCGGCGCGGATATGGCCCTCGTCGGGCTGGACGTCCTCGCCATAATAATCCGAAAGCTCGCTGCGGACATAGCAGTGCAGGTCGTTGTAGAGCGGTTCGACCTCACCCCACAGGCGGTCGTACATGGCCGAGAATTCCTCGGGGCTCATGTCGTAGTTCGAGCGCCACATCGCGCCGGTGTCTTCGAAACCCAGTTCGCGCGCGCCGGCGTTGGCGATCTCGACGAGGCGGGCATAGTCGCCCTTCATCGGGCGGCCGACATTCTCGTGCCAGCTCTGCCACAGCTGGGCGAGCTCCTCGGGGTTGCGGTTGGTGCCCATCAGCGCCTCGGCGTCGTTGCCGGGGATCTTCTTGCCGTTCAGTTCGGCCTCGCCCTTGCCGTAGAGCGAGTTGAGGCGGGTCGAGATGTCGTTGAGCTCCTTGGCCGCGCCCTCGGTGGTGGGCGCCGCCAGCGTCAGTGAACCGCGCAGGATGTCGAGCTTGCGCGCGGTGTCATAGTCGAGCCCGTCGACCTTGGCATAATGCGCCGCCTTGGTCGCATATTCGACCCCCTTCTCGGTGAAGATGGTGCCGAAATAGGCGGCCAGCTGGTCGGTGTCGTCGGTGATGTAGGTGTTGTTGACCCAGTAGGCGCGGCTCGCGATGTCCGAGAGCTCGAGATATTCGGCCTCGATTTCCTCGACGAAGGCCTTGGCGCCCGCGGGGGTCAGCGGATGGGTGAGGTCGGCATCGGCGGTCGCGACCGCGCTGTCGAGCGGGGCGACCGGGGCGGCGGCGACCTCGCCGGCATCGCTGTTGGTGGTGGTGCAGCCGGCCAGCGCGAGGGCGCCGATCGAGACGGAGATAATCAGCAGGGATTTCACGGGGACAGACTCCTTGTTGCTCGCGGCGCGGAACCTGCGCCGTTGCCCCCCCGAAATCAACCCGCTGCGAGGAAGTCCGCGATCGCCTGCCCGAGCTCGGGCTTGGTGACGCTCGACATGTGCGTGCCGGGCACCGGGTGCAGCCGGCCGTGGGGCAGCGCGTCGGCGAGCGCCTGCGGATCGCCGTTGTCGCGGTCCTCGGTGCCGCAGATCACCGCGCTCGGCATGTTGAAGGCATCGAGCCATTCGTCATGCGCGTCGGTGAAGGTCGGCAGCAGCAGCCGCATGGCCTCGGGCACGACCTGCATCGTCTTCATGAAGGCGATCGCCATGAAGTCGGGATCGCCCCGCTTGGCGACGTCGAAACGGTCGAGCGCCTTCTGGAAGAACGCCTGTCGCTGGTCCCAGCCCGTCAGCCCCTCGAGCCCCATGCCGCAGAGCATCGCGCGCGCGGGTCGCAGCCCTTCGCCCACCCCATGGACGGTGGTGCGCGCCCCCAGGCTGAAGCCGCCAAGGTCGTATTCCCCGGGGACCAGCCCGAGGTGGCCGACCAGTTCCTCGAGGTCGCGCGCGAGGATGCCGTCGCTATAGAGCGAAGGATCGGTCGGTGCCTCGCTGTCGCCGTGGCAGCGCAAGTCGGGCATGATCACCCGGCGACCGGTCGCGGCGACCTTTTCGGCATGGCCATATTTGATCCAGTTGACGGTGGCGTTGGACGCCAGGCCGTGGAGCAGGATGACCGGCTCCCCCTCGCCCATCTCGTGCCAGGCGAGTTCGACGCCGTCCGACGCCGTCCAACGGTGCGTGCTTGCGCTCACTGCTCGCGATCCTTCGGGGTGATGTCGATCAGCGTGGGGTCGTCCTCGACCTCGCGCGCCTCGGTCTCGATGATCGGCGGGCGACCTTGCGACAGCTTGCTGTTGAGCACCCGCCGCGTGGCCAGCACCACCACCAGCATGATGCCCGCGAAGGCAAGCGAGATATAGAAGATCGGCATCAGCTGGTCCTCGACCAGCCCGAGGACCAGCGTCACCGCAAGGATCACGCCCCAACGCCGCACCCAGCGCCCGAGCAGCAGCAGCGTCATCGCATCCACGCCCGCGCGGGCGCGCCGTTCAGCCCCCGGATCGTCGATCACGAGCCTAGCCCTTTTGGAGGTGACGACGGCCGAGCAGCTCAGCGATCTGCACCGCGTTCAACGCCGCGCCCTTGCGCAGATTGTCGGACACGCACCAGAAGGCGAGGCCGTTGTCGACGGTCGAATCCTCGCGCACGCGGCTGACGAAGGTCGCATAGTCGCCGACGCATTCGACCGGGGTGACGTAGCCCTCGTCCTCGCGCTTGTCGACGAGCATGATGCCGGGCGCCTCGCGCAGGATCTTCTGCGCCTGTTCGGCCGAGATCTCGTCCTCGAACTCGACGTGGATGGCTTCGGAATGACCGACGAACACGGGGACGCGCACGCAGGTTGCCGACACCTTGATCTTGGGGTCGAGGATCTTCTTGGTCTCGGCCTTCATCTTCCACTCTTCCTTGGTCGACCCATCGTCGAGGAAGACGTCGATATGCGGGATGACGTTGAAGGCGATCTGCTTGGTGAAGACCTCGGGCTCGGTCGGATCGCCGACGAAGATGTCGCGGCTCTGGCGGAACAGTTCGTCCATCGCCGCCTTCCCCGCGCCCGACACCGACTGGTAGGTCGCGACCACCACGCGCTTGATCCGCGCGGCATCGTGGAGCGGCTTCAAGGCCACCACCATCTGCATCGTCGAGCAGTTGGGGTTGGCGATGATGTTGCGCGCCTTGTAGCCGTCGATCGCCTCGGGGTTCACCTCGGGCACGATCAGCGGCACGTCGGGGTCCATCCGGAAGAGCGAGGAATTGTCGATCACCGTGCAGCCCGCCTTCGCGGCCTTCTCGGCATAGGTCTTCGACACCTCCGAGCCCGCGGCGAAGAGCGCGATGTCCCAGCCCGCAAAATCGAAATGCTCGATGTTCCGGACCTTGAGCTCCTCGCCCGTGTCGCCGAAATCGATCCGTTCGCCCGCCGAGCGCGAGGAGGCGAGCGCGGCGATCTCGTCCACGGGGAAGGTCCGCTCGGCGAGGATGGCGAGGATCTCGCGACCGACATTGCCGGTCGCGCCGACGACGACGACTTTATAGCCCATGCAAACTCCTGTGATCTTGCCCGCCGAGCTAGGCGCGCGGCGGGCAAATGACAAGGGAGCGCGCGGCTAGTCGCGCGCCCCGCCGGGCACGCCGCTCTCCTCGAGGAAGCGCATGATCGTCTCCCACAGGTGGACCGAGATATTCTCGCCGCGCACCCCATGCGCCTGCCCGGGGTAGAACATCATGTCGAACTGGACCCGCGCCTCCTGCATGGCGAGCGCCATCTGTGCCGAATTGTCGAGCACCACATTGTCGTCGCTCATCCCGTGGATGAGCAACAGCGGGTCGGCGATGTTCGCGGCGTTGGGGAAGGTCGAGGCGGCGGCATAGGCCTCGGGCACCTCGCGCGGATCGCCCATGTAGCGCTCGGTATAATGGGTGTCGTAAAGCTCCCACTTGGTCACCGGCGCGCCCGCGATGCCCGCGGCATAGAGGCCGGGGTCCTGCCCGAGCATGTGCAGCGTCATGTAGCCGCCATAGGACCAGCCATAGGTGGCGATGCGGTCGGGATCGACGAAATCGAGCGTCTTGAGCCACTCGGCGCCCGCCTTCTGGTCGGCGACCTCGATCCCGCCCATCGCGCGGTAGATCGGCTTTTCGAACTCGACCCCGCGATAGTCCGACCCGCGGTTGTCGAGCTGCACCCAGACATAGCCCTGGTCGACGATCCACTGCTTGAGGGCCCCGCCCCAGTCGCGCTGGACGGTCTGGACGTGGGGGCCGCCATAATGCTGGAAGAAGACCGGATAGCGCTGCCCCTCCTGCATCCCCGCGGGCTTGATCATCTCGTAATAGAGCCGCGCGCCGTCGGCGGTCTCGATCGAGCCGAACAGCGAGGGCTCGTGGCTGTCGAGATAGGGCGCGTAGGGATGCTCGGCGTCGAGCGCGTTCTGCTCGATCCACGCGATCCGGCGGGCCCGCGCGTCGGCGAGGTAGAGCTGCGGCGGCTGGCCCGGGTTGGAGCGGGTGACGATGCCGCGCTGCGCGCGGCGATCCATCGACCATCCATGCGCATGCCCCGGCTCGGTGAGCCGTTCGGGCGCGGCGCCGGGGGTGCGATAGTCGAGCCGGTAGAGGTGGGTTTCGAGCGGATCCTCGGCGTTGGCGGTGAAATAGAGCGTACCCGCGTCCTGGTCGACCCCGTCGAGATCGGTGACCACCCACGCGCCGCGGGTGAGCTGGCGCCAGTCGCCGCTGGCGCCGTCGCGCAGCCAGAGATGCCCGTAGCCGTCGCGCTCGGACCACCAGAGGAGCTCGCCCCCCGCGAGGAATTTGTAGTGATCGGTGAGGTTGATCCAATGCCCGTCGGCGGCGGTCTCGGTGAAGAGGATCTCGCTCTTGCCGGTAGCGGGATCGACCTTGAGCATGTCGAGCACCGTCTGCGCGCGGTCCTGGCGCTGGACGTAGAGCGCCTTGCCGTCGGGCGCCCAGTCGACGCGAGCGAGGTAGATGTCGGGGTCCGCGCCGAGGTCGACCTTGACCATCCCCGTGCCATCGGTGCGCAGGACATGCAGCTCGGTGAGGACATTGTCAGTTCCCGCGGCGGGGTAGCGCTGGTCGTAGGTGGTGGTGCCATCGCCGCCGATCGCGGTGCGGGTGACGACGCCGACGGGGGCCTCGTCGAACCGCTGGACCGCGATATGCGCCTCGTCGGGGCTCCACCAATAGCCGGTATCGCGGCCCATTTCCTCCTGCGCGACGAATTCGGCCTCGCCCCAGTGGACGAGTTCGCTGTCCTCGGCGGGGGTGAGCGCGGCGACCTCGCCGCCGACCGGGCCGACGAAGAGGCGGCGGTCGCGCACGAAGCTGACATAGCCGCCCTTGGGGCTGATCGCGGGGTTGAGCTCGCCCGCCTCGGTCGCGGTCAGCCGGGTGATGCCGCCATCGAGCCGCGCGAGATAGAGGTCGCCGTCGAGCGGGACGAGGATCGCCTTGCCGTCGGGCGCCCACTGGTAGGCGATGATGCCCTTGAGGCTGCCGACGCGGGCGCGCTCGCGCTGCATCTTCTCGGCCTCGGACAGTTCGGCGCCGGTGCCGACCCTTTCGCTGTCGACGAGCATCCGCCACTCGCCACCGGCGGTATCGCGCGCCCACAGGTCGTAGCGCTGGCGATCGTCGGCGCGCGGGCGCAGCATGGTCAGGAGGCTGCCGTCGGGGGAGAGCTTGACCCCCCGCGGGCTCACCCCGTCGAGCGCGGGCGAGGCGAAGACGCGGTCGAGGGTGAGATCCTTGGCCGCCGCCGGTTCAGCCATCGCCATGGCCGCCAGGGCGGTGCCCACCAACATCACGCTTCGCATCATCCATCTCTCCATTGCTCCAAAACAAAAGGCGCCCGGCAGCGATGCCGGACGCCTTTCGAAGAAGCAAGTGAGGCGCGCGCTTAGGCGTCGGCCTTCGCCCCCTTGGCGGGACGGTTGTCCTTGCGCTCGGCGATCCGCGCCGACTTGCCGGTGCGGCCGCGCAGATAATAGAGCTTGGCGCGACGCACGGCGCCCTTGCGGACGACGGTGATGCTGTCGATGTTGGGCGAGTAGAGCGGGAAGACGCGCTCGACGCCTTCGCCGAACGAGATCTTGCGCACGGTGAAGTTCGAGTTCACGCCGCGGTTCGAACGGGCGATGCAGACGCCTTCGAAGTTCTGGACGCGGGTGCGCTGGCCTTCGACGACGCGCACGCCGACGCGCAGCGTGTCACCGGGGCGGAATTCGGGGACCTTCTTGTCCTTGGTGAGCTCGGCAATCTGTTCCTGCTCGAGCGTCTGGATGATGTTCATCACTCAAAACCCTATTTTTGTCGCCGCGCGCCAGAGGGAGACTGACCCGAACGCTCCCCATGAGCGTCCCAAAGGTCCGGCCTCCTTAGCCGTGTATCCTCGCAAGCGCGTTCGTGACGCCACTTCGCGATGCGCGCATGATCCCCCGATCGCAGCACTTCGGGGATCGTGCGGCCCTCCCATTCTACCGGTCGGGTATAATGCGGATATTCGAGGAGCCCCGTCTCGAAGCTTTCGTCTTCTCCGCTAGAAGCCGCGCCCATTACACCGGGAAGCAGTCGAACGCAAGCGTCGAGAAAGAGCATCGCGGGGATCTCGCCCCCCGACAGGATATAGTCGCCCACGCTCACGGGCCGCACCGGCCGCGCCTCGAAAATGCGCTCGTCGAACCCCTCGAAGCGGCCGCACAGGATCACCGCCCCCTCGCCCGCCGCCACTTCGCGCACGAGGCGCTGCGTCAAGGGCTCGCCGCGCGGCGTCATGGCGAAGATCGGGCGTTCGTCCGCCACCGCGTCGATCGCGCGGCCGAGCACGTCGCACTTGAGCACCATCCCCGCGCCGCCGCCCGCCGGGGTGTCGTCGACGGTGCGATGCTTGTCCTGCGCATGATCGCGGAGGTTGCGCGCCTCGAGGTGCCACCTGCCTTCCTCGAGCGCGCGGCCCGCCAGGCTGGTGCCGAGCGGCCCCGGGAACATGTCGGGATAGAGGGTGAGCACGGTGGCGCGAAAGGTCATCGGGCTGCCCTAGCGCGCGTGGCGTCGAGGTCAATCGTCGAGCAGCGTGATCGAATGCGGGATGAGCGTGCCCTCGCCCTCCATGCAGAAGCTCGCATCGGCGATCTCGGCCTCGATCCGCAGCCGCTTGCCGTAATAACGATCCTCGCCGTCGGCGGTCGAGAGCGACCAGCGGGTGCCCGCGTCGGTGGTGAGGATCGCGCATTCGGTGCCGGGCGACAGGACGCCCTCGTAGACCGCGGTGGCGGGCGCGTCGGCGGGGCGGGTGGCGGCCGGCCCGTTTCCCTCGGTGGGGAGCGGGGCGGGCTGTTCGACGGTGCAGGCGGCGGCGAGGATCGCGGCCGCGACGGGGAGAAATCTACGCATGGCGCATCAATCGGCGAGACCGCGCCGGGTTCCCTGCGCTCGGTGCGCGCGGGGTGGCGCGAGCGCGTGCCAGGCGGTATCGGCCAGCGCTTCGCGCCCGAAGAGGGCCACCGCGCGCCCGGCCGCCGCGGCCGGCGGGGCGTGGCGCAGCGCCGCATGGCGCTCGCGCTCCTCCGCAACGCAGGCGATGCCCGCGCGGGTGCGCGTATCGAAGCGCAGCGCCATCGCCGCGCCGCCCAGCAGCGCGGTGCCGACGAGGATCGCGAGCAGCCCGGCGAGCGGCGTGCCCCCCGCCACCTCGAGCCGGAGCCGCTCGACCCCGAAATGGACGAGCGGTGCGAAGGGCAAGAAGCGCAGCGCGCCGAGCCCGGCGCGCGCGGCGCCGCCGACCACCAGCCCGCGTGCGACCAACCGGGCACGCACCTGCCTGCCGGTATCCGACAGCGCCGCGCGCAGGTCGAGCAGCGACAGCGGCCCGTCGAGCCGGAACAGCGGGCGCTGTTCGGCATAGGTCTCGCCCCAGCGGATGGTGACCATGAACTGGCGCTCGGCGAGCGCGAGCCGCCCGCAGGCGAGGAGGTCGACGACGAGCGCGTCGACGAGCCGCCGCGGCCCGCCCGCGAGCCAGGCGAGGAGCGGCAGCGCGAGCGGCGCATCGGGGCGCGTCCCGTGCGGACGGAACATGGCGAGGAACAGCGCGCTCGCGCCGATCGCGAGGACGATGAGGAGGAAATAGCCCGCCAGGAAGGGGCGGATGGGGAGCGCGAGGATATCGGGCCACATGCCCCTCCTTCGCGCAGATCGGCGCCGCTGTGAAGCCGCCCGGGGCTGGCGAGCGACGGCGCTAGTCGATGAAGTCGCGCGCCACGACGAGCCGCTCGGCATCCCATTCGGGCACCGCGTCCTCGGTCAGCGGTACCATGAAGCGCTTGCCGTTCGGCTTCTCGATCTCGACCACGTCGCTGGCGCCGTAATTCTCGACCGCGACCACGGTGCCGATCGCCTCGCCATCGTCGTCGGCGACCACGGGCAGGTCGAGCAGGTCGGAGAAATAATATTCGCCTTCGTCAAGGCCGGGCAGCGCCTCGCGCGCCACTTCGACGAGGCTCCCGCGAAGACTTTCCGCGGCGGTGCGGTCGCCGACCCCCTCGAAGCGGGCGACCGCGCCATTCTTGCCGCCCTCGCGGACGGACAAGAGGCGCCGCTCGTCGCCACCGACGAACAGCGCCTCGTGCACCTTGAGGCTGGCGATGCCCTCGGCAAAGAGCTTGAGGCGAACCTCGCCCTTGATGCCGTGGGCGCCGGCAATGGCGGCGAGCGCGATGCGATCGTCGGACCCGCCGCCCATGTCGGCCTACTCGCCCTTGTCTTCGGTCGCTTCTTCCGCAGCGGCTTCTTCGGCGGGCGCTTCGGCAGCCGCCTTGGCGGCTTCGGCGGCTTCGGCTTCCTTGGCGGCGCGCTCTTCGGCGCGTTCCTTGGCCTTCTCGCCCGGTTCGCCCTTCTGCGGGTTGTTGCGCGCTTCGCGCTTCATCAGCCCTTCTGCGTCGAGGAAGCGCAGGACGCGGTCGGTCGGCTGCGCGCCGACGCTGAGCCAATGCTGGATGCGCTCCTTGTCGAGCTTGACGCGCTCGGGATTGTCCTTGGCGAGGAGCGGGTTGTACGACCCCACGCGCTCGATGAAGCGACCGTCGCGCGAGTTGCGGCTGTCGGCGACGACGATGCGGTAATAGGGACGCTTCTTGGCGCCACCGCGGGCGAGACGAATTGCAACGGCCATAATGATATTCCTTCTTAGAGTATGCGGTTATTTCTTTGAAAACTTGTCGAAACCGGGGGGCAGGTTCATCGGTGCGCCGGGGCCACCCAAGCCCGGCAACCCCCCCGGGGGGAGCTGCGGCGTCGCGCCGCCGGGGAGCGCATCGCCCCCGCCCGGCATCCCGCCGCCGAAGAGGCTGGCGAGCTTGGAGAAGCCCCCCATCTTCTTCAATTTCTTCATCGCCCCTTCCATCTGCTGGTGCATCTTGAGGAGCTTGTTGACCTCCTGGACGGTCGTGCCCGACCCCTTGGCGATCCGGATCTTGCGCTTGGCGTTGATGAGCTTGGGACGGGCGCGTTCGCCCGGCGTCATCGAGGAGAGCATCGCCTCGAGCCGGGTCAGCGCCTTCTCGTCGACATCGCCCGCCGCCTTCATGCCCTTCATCCCGGGCATCATCTTGGCGAGCGCGGCGAGCCCGCCCATCTTCTGCATCTGCTTGAGCTGGAGGGCGAGGTCGTCGAGGTCGAACTTGCCCTTCTCCATCTTCTTGGCGAGCCGCTCGGCATCCTCCATCTTGACCGTCTCGGCGGCCTTCTCGACGAGGCTGACGACGTCGCCCATGCCGAGGATGCGGCCGGCGACACGGTCGGGATGGAAGGGCTCGATGGCGTCCAGGCCCTCGCCGGTTCCCGCGAACTTGATCGGCTTGCCCGTGACCTCGCGCATCGACAGCGCCGCGCCGCCGCGCGCATCGCCGTCCATGCGGGTGAGGATGACGCCGCTAAGCTCGATTTCTTCGCCGAAGCCCTTGGCGACGTTGACCGCGTCCTGGCCGGTCAGGCTGTCGACGACGAGCAGCGTCTCGGTCGGGTTCGCCGCGCCCGCGACCGCCTTCATCTCGTCCATCAGCGCATCGTCGACGTGCAGGCGGCCCGCAGTGTCGAGCATGACGACGTCATAGCCCTGCAGCTTGGCCGCCGAGAGCGCGCGCTTGGCGATGTCGGTGGGCTGCTGGCCCGCGACGATCGGCAGCGTGTCGACCTTCGCCTGGCGCCCCAGCACCGCGAGCTGCTCTTGCGCCGCCGGGCGAGCGACGTCGAGCGACGCCATCAGGACCTTCTTGCGGTCCTTTTCGTGCAAGCGCTTGGCGAGCTTGGCGGTCGTGGTGGTCTTGCCCGAGCCCTGCAGGCCGACGACCATGATGACCGCGGGCGGCGCGACGTTGAGCTTGAGCTCGGCATTCTCGCTGCCGAGCAGTTCGACCAGCGCGTCGTTGACGATCTTGACGACCATCTGCCCCGGCGTGACCGAGCGGATGACTTCCTCGCCGACCGCCCGTTCGGTGACCTTCTCGACGAACTGGCGCGCGACGGGGAGCGCGACATCGGCCTCGAGCAGCGCGACACGCACCTCGCGCATCGCATCGCGCACGTCGGCTTCCGACAAGGCGCCGCGGCCGCGGATCTTGTCGAAGACACCGGAAAGGCGATCGCTCAGGCTGTCAAACAAACGTCGTTCTCCTTGCTGACCGTAGCGACCGCCGCCTAACGCGAAAAACGCCAGCGGACGAAACCTCGTCGGCTAGCGGGCGCCGCAGCGCTGTCGATACTGTCATCCTTCATGGACGAGGCGCTCATAGGGGGGCGGGCGCGACAGGTCAAGGCCCGGCGGCACCCCCCGGCGAGCGGGCTAGAAGGCCGCCCCGCCTTCCAGCGCGATGCGTTCCTCCGGTGTGCTTTCGCGCCCGAGCGCCTTGTTGCGTCCCGGGAAGCGACCGAAATCGGCGATCTGCTGGTAGTGCAGGTGGGCGAACTTGTCGCGCCCCTCCGCGCTCATCGCGTCAAACAGCCGCACGCTTTCCGCCTGGTCGTCGAGATCCTCCGAATGCATCAGCGGCATGTAGAGGAAGCGGCGCTGCGGCATCGTCATGCGCTGGTCCCAGCCCTTGGCGATGGCCCGGCGGGTCAGCCGGCGCGCCAGCGCGTCGGCCTCGAACGCCTTGGCCTTGCCGCGATGGATGTTGCGGCTGAACTGGTCGAGCAGGATGATCGCGGCGAGGATGCGGCGCGGCCCCTCGCGCCAGACCCTGGCCTCGCTCTTCAGCACCTCCTGCCGAAGCTTGCCCCACTTCTGCCGGATCTCGGCGTCGAGCGCGGGATCCTTCTTCCACCAGCGGTCGGGACCGACGTCGTCGAACCAATAGTCGATCACGTCCTGCGCCTGGCGGCGCGTCTCGCTGTCGATGGGCGCGAACGCCATGCTCGATGAATTGCTGTTCGGCCCGCTGGTACCCATGGAGTGCCCATCCCCGCTTGTTGCGTCCGGGGCCCCCTGCCCCTAGATCGCCTGTCATGACCGTTAGCTTCCACAAGATGCATGGCCTCGGCAACGATTTCGTGATCCTCGATGCCCGCGCCCACCCGATCGAGCCGAGCCCGGCGCAGGTGCGCGCGCTGTGCGACCGGCGTCGCGGGATCGGCTGCGACCAGCTGATCCGCCTGTCGCCGAGCAGCAGCGCCGAGGTCAGGATGGACATCTGGAACGCCGACGGGTCGCAGGCCGAGGCCTGCGGCAATGCCGCGCGCTGCGTCGCCGCGCTGACCCGCGCGAGCACGATCGAGACCGAGGGCGGCGCGCTCGAGGCGGTCGCGATGGAGGGCGAGATCAGCGTCCAGCTGCCCCCGCCCCGCTTCGAGTGGGACGCGATTCCGCTGCGCGATGCGATGGACACGCGGCCGTTGCCGCTCGGATGGGACATGCTCGAGCGCCCCGATGCCGTCAACGTCGGCAACCCCCACCTCGTCTTCTTCGTCGACGACCTCGAGGCGGTACCGCTCGAACGGCTCGGGGCCGAGATCGAGCGCGACCCGCTGTTTCCCCGCCGGATCAACGTCAATGTCGCGCAGGTTCGCGACAACCATCTGGAGCTGCGCACCTTCGAGCGCGGCGCCGGGCTGACCGAGGCGTGCGGGACCGGGGCGTGCGCGAGCGCGATCGCGGCGATCCGCCGGCGCCACCTCATCGCGCCGGTCGAGGTGCGGATGCCGGGGGGCACGCTGCACGTCAGCTGGGCGCCGGGCGAGCCGATCCTGATGCGCGGCGCGGCGACCCACGTGTTCGACGGCACGGTCGACCTCGCCGCGCTCGACGGCGCGGTCGCATGAGCCGCGTCGAGACGATCACGCTCGGCTGCCGGCTCAACATGGCCGAGAGCGCGACGATGCAGCGGCGGCTCGAGGCCGCGGGCGCGGGGCCGACGGTCATCGTCAACAGCTGCGCGGTGACCCACGAGGCGGTGCGCCAGACCCGGCAGACGATCCGCCGCGCGCGGCGCGACCACCCCGAGGCCCGGCTGCTGGTCACCGGCTGCGCGGCGCAGATCGAACCCGAGACCTTCCGCGCCATGCCCGAAGTCGACGCCCTCGTCGGCAATGCCGACAAGCTCGACGCGGGCGAGATCGCCAGCGCGACCAAGGACTTGCCGGGTGACGTCATGACGGCACCCGCGCCCCCGGTCGCGGCGGGCTTCGCCCGGCACGTGCGCAGTTTCGTCGCGGTGCAAACCGGCTGCGACCATCGCTGCACCTTCTGCACCATCCCCTATGGCCGCGGCAATTCGCAGTCGCTCCCCTATGCGGCGGTGCGCCGCGCGGTCGCCGCCGAACTCGACCGCGGCGCCTCCGAGATCGTCATCACCGGGGTCGACATCACCAGCTACGAGCGCGACGGGCTGCGGCTCGGTGCGCTGCTCCAGCGGATGTTGGCCGACGAGCCGCGGCTGCAGCGGCTGCGACTGTCGAGCCTCGACAGCATCGAGATGGACGGCGCGCTCTACGAGCTGCTGAGCGGCGACGCGCGGCTGCTCCCCCACTTCCACCTCTCGCTCCAGGCAGGCGACGACATGATCCTCAAGCGCATGAAGCGGCGCCATTCGCGCCGGCAGGCGGTCGGAGTCGTGGAACGGCTCAAGGCGGCGCGGCCCGAGGTGACGATCGGCGCCGACATCATTGCCGGCTTTCCTACCGAGACCGAGGAAATGTTCGAAAACAGCCTCGCGCTGATCGAGGATTGCGACATCGTCGCCGCGCATGTCTTTCCCTTCAGCCCGCGCGACAAGACCCCCGCGGCGCGCATGCCGCAGCTCGACCGCGCGCTGGTCAAGGCGCGCGCGGCGCGGCTGCGCGCGCGCGCGGCGGCGCACCGGCGACGGTGGCTCGAGGCGCAGGTCGGCACGCGCCAGCCCTGCCTGATCGAGAACAGCGGCAAGGGGCACAGCGACGGCTTCGCGCCGATCACGGTTGATGGCGCGGCGCGCGGCGCCTACGGACAGGCGCGCATCATCGCGGCCGATGAACAGGGTTTGACGGGGGTATTCGAATGAGTTGGCTCGAGCGCCTGACGGGCGGGTTTCGCAAGACCGCCGATCGCGTCGGGGAAAATCTCCAGGGGCTGGCGAGCCAGCAGAAGCTCGACGCCGCCACGCTCGACGACATCGAGGAGGCGCTGATCGCCTCCGACATGGGCCCCGAGGCCTCGAAGCGGATCCGCGACGCGATCGCGGCGCGAAAATATGACATGCTCGACGAGCGCGGGCTGCGCGAGATCCTCGCCGAGGAAATCGAACGCATCTTAGATCCCGTCGCCAAACCCTTGGATATCTTCGGCTTTCCTCGCCCGCATGTGATCCTCGTCATCGGCGTCAACGGATCGGGCAAGACGACCACCATCGGCAAGATCGGCCATCTCCTCCACGAGCAGGATTATGGCGTGCTGCTCGCCGCCGGCGACACCTTTCGCGCCGCCGCGATCGAGCAGCTAAAGATCTGGGGCGGGCGCATCAACGCGCCGGTCATCGCCGGTCCCGAGGGCGGCGATCCCGCCTCGATCGTGTTCGACGGGGTCAAGCAGGCGACCGCGACGGGCGAGGACGTGCTGATCGTCGACACCGCCGGGCGGCTCCAGAACAAGGCGCACCTGATGGACGAACTGTCCAAGATCCGACGCGTGCTGGGCAAGCTGAACAGCGAGGCCCCGCACGACGTGATCCTCGTCCTCGACGCCACCACCGGGCAGAATGCGCTCAACCAGATCGAGGTGTTCCGCGAGGTGGCGCAGGTGACGGGCCTCGTGATGACCAAGTTGGACGGCACCGCGCGCGGCGGGGTGATGGTCGCGGCGGCCGAGAAATTCGGGCTGCCGATCCACGCCATCGGGGTGGGCGAAGGGGTCGATGACCTGCGCCCCTTCGACCCGCGCGCGGTGGCGCGCGCGATCGCGGGGCTGCCCCCGGCATGACCGACCTGCACCCCGGCCCCGAGATCGAGGCGCAGGCGGCGCGGCTGTCGCCCGGCAAACAGCTCCTGCTCGACCTCGGCCCGCTCCTGCTCTATTTCCTCGCCTTCAAGTTCGCCCCCGGCGACGAGGTGCAGCGGCTCCTGATCGCCACCGGCGGCTTCCTCGCCGCAATGGTCGTGGCGATGGTGGTCGGCTATCGCGCCACCGGCAAGGTGACGACGCTGCAGCTCATCTCGGTCGTGCTCGTGGCGGTCTCGGCGGCGATCACCTGGTTCACCCGCGACGAGCAGTTCATCAAGATGAAGCCGACCTTCTTCTACCTGCTCGCCGCCGCCATCCTCGGGTTCGGGCTGGTCACCAGGCGCAACCTGCTGAAAGCGCTGCTCGGCGCCGCCTATCCCGGCGTCAGCCCCGCGGGCTGGAGCAAGTTATCGCGCAACTGGGCGATTTTCTTCGTTTTCCTCGCGTGCCTCAATGAAGTCGTCTGGCGCAACAGTTCGACGTCGTTCTGGCTTGGCTTCAAGATCTGGGGCTTCCTGCCCCTCACCTTCCTGTTCGCCGCCAGCCAGATGCCGATGCTGCTCCGCAACGGGCTCGACATGGGGCAGGAGAAGCCGTGAGCGTCATCGACATCCGCGGGCTGGTCAAGGCCTACAAGGGCGGCACGCTGGCGCTCAAGGGAGTCGACCTGTCGATCGGCAAGGGCGAGATCTTCGCGCTGCTCGGCCCCAATGGCGCGGGAAAGACGACGCTGATCTCGATCGTCTGCGGGATCGTGACCAAGACCGCGGGCAGCGTGCGCGTGGCGGGCGATGATATCGAAACCGACTATCGCGCGGCGCGGCGGCGGATCGGGCTCGTCCCGCAGGAACTGACGACCGACGCCTTCGAGACCGTCTGGGACACGGTCGCCTTCACCCGCGGGCTGTTCGGCTGCGCGCGCGACGATGCCTATCTCGAGCGGCTGCTCAAGCGGCTGACCCTGTGGGAGAAGCGGCACAGCCGGATGCTCGAATTGTCGGGGGGGATGAAGCGCCGGGTGATGATCGCCAAGGCGCTCGCGCACGAGCCCGAGATCCTGTTCCTCGACGAGCCCACCGCGGGGGTCGATGTCGAATTGCGCCGCGACATGTGGGCGTTGGTGCGCGCGCTGCGCGCCGACGGCACCACGATCATCCTCACCACCCATTATATCGAGGAGGCCGAGGAGATGGCCGACCGCGTCGGGGTGATCCGCGGCGGCGAGCTGGTCGCGCTCGGCAACAAGGCCGAGCTGATGGCGCAGCTGGGGCGCCGCACGCTCAAGATCTTCCTCGACGCCCCGCTGGCCGCGCTGCCCGAGCGCCTGCACGGCTGGGACCTCGACCTCGCCGACGGGGGGCGCGAGCTCGACTATCATTTCGACAGCAAGGCCGAGGAGACGGGCATCCCCCGGCTCATGCGCCAGCTCGACGAGGCCGGGATCGGCTGGCGCGACCTGACCACCCGCCAGTCGAGCCTCGAGGACATCTTCGTCAGCCTCGTGCGCGCCGGGGACGCGTCATGAACCCGCGCGGCATGCTGGCCATCTACCGCTTCGAGATGGCGCGCTGGAAGCGCACCTTGTGGCAGAGCGTGGTCGCCCCGGTGCTCACCACCGCGCTCTATTTCCTCGTCTTCGGGTCGGCGATCGGGAGCCGGATGAGCGACATGGCGGGGATCGACTACGGCAGCTTCATCGTGCCCGGGCTGATCCTCCTGTCGGTGCTGACCCAGTCGGTCGCCAACGCCAGCTTCGGCATCTATTTCCCCAAGTTCACGGGGACGATTTACGAGATCCTCTCGGCCCCGCTGTCGCCGCTCGAGACGGTCGCCTCCTACGTCGGCGCGGCGGTGACCAAGAGCTTCCTCCTCGCGCTCATCACGCTGGCGACCGCCGCGCTGTTCGTCGAGGTGCGGGTCGAGCACCCGCTGCTGATGCTGGCCTTCCTGCTCGCCATCGCGGCGGGGTTCTGCCTGCTCGGCTTCCTGATCGGGCTGCTCGCCGACAATTTCGAGCAGCTGCAGTTCGTGCCGCTGCTGGTCGTCACTCCGCTCGCCTTCCTCGGGGGGATCTTCTACGCGGTCGGCACGCTAGCCGAACCGTGGCGCACGGTGACGCTGTTCAACCCCATCGTCTATCTCGTCTCGGGCTATCGCTGGACCTTCTACGGGGTCGCCGACGTGCCGCTCGGCGCCAGCGTGGCGGCGATGGCACTGGCGATCCTGCTCCCGCTGCTCGCGATCGCGTGGATCTTCCGCACCGGGCACCGGCTCAAGCAATAGCCATGAAGAAGGGGCGGCCGCGCCGGCGACCGCCCCTTCCCTCATCGTGGCGACAATGGGCTCAGCCGAGCTGGTCGGCGCGGCTCACCCCCTGCCCGTCGAGGTTGTGCGAGACGAAGTCCCAGTTGACGATGTTGTGCAGCACGCTCTTGAGATAGTCGGGGCGCGCGTTGCGATAGTCGATATAGTAGGCATGTTCCCAGACATCGACGGTGAACAGCGGGGTCATGCCGTGCGCGACCGGGCTGTCGGCGTCGTGCAGGCTGGTGACCTCGAGCTTGCCGTTGTTGAGGATGAGCCAGCCCCACCCGCTGGCGAAATGGTTGGCGCTCTCGGTCTGCAGCGCCTCGAGCAGCTTGTCGGTCGAGCCGAAATCGCTGTCGATCATCGCCTGCAGCTTGTCCGAGGGCTTGGTCGAGCCTTCGGGGGCGAGCCCGAGCCAGAAGAAGCTGTGGTTCCAGATCTGCGCCGCATTGTTGAACAGGCCCTGGTTGCCCGCTTCCTTGGCGCGCTTGATGACGGTGGTCAGGTTGGCGCCTTCGAGATCCTCGCCGAGCATCCCGTTGGTCTTGTCGACATAGGCCTTGTGGTGCTTGCCGTGGTGATATTCGAGCGTTTCGGCCGACATGTGATCGCCGAGCGCGTCCTTGGCGAAGGGAAGATCGGGAAGGGTGAAAGCCATCGGGCGCTCCTGTTGATTGGGGATGTGAACCGCCAACGCCTCGCAGCGCGAGGCGTTGCACGGCTCCCCGTTTAGGGAGCGAAACGAGCGCTGTCAGCCCCCTTCCCGCCCGATCACGGGCCTAGCGGGCGACCACCGTATAGCGCGCCAGTTCGCGCTCGACCGCGCGCCATCCGGGCGCGAGCGAGGAGGCGGTCTGGAGGTCGCGATAGGCCAGCTTGGCCTGCCCGCGGTCCTCGTGGGCGAGCCCGCGGATGAAATAGGCGATATGCGGGCGCACCGTGTCGAGCTCGAGCGAGCGGTCGGCGTAGCGCACGGCGGCCTCGGCCTGCTGCTGGTGCAGCGCGAGGATGCCCTCGTTGAGATAGGCCTCGGGCTGGTCGGGGTCGAGCTCGCGCGCGCGGGCATAATCGGCGGCGGCGGCGACATAGTCGCGCCGGTTCATGTGGATGATGCCGCGATTGACATAGGTCCCGGCGCGCGCCTCGATGCCGAGCGAATCCTCGGCCAGCGCCTCGGTACAGGTCTCGATGTCGCCGCGGCGATCGCTCTTGGCCTCGGCGGCGAGATAGCAGCTGGTGGACTTGGGACTGCCGATGGTGACCACCCCGGCCTGGGCCGCGGTCCCGACCCCGGCGGTCACGAGCGCGGCGATGAGGAACCTGTTCATAAGCGTTCGTCCTTTCTCGATGGGCGCACACCCTATCACATTGAAAGCATTGGCGCTATCGACCCCGCGTCAGGCGGCGGTAGCGCTCAGTTCGAGCCGTTTCATGGCGTGGCGCAGCTGGTCGTAGCTCAGCCCCAGCGCCTTGGCGGTGGCGCGCTGGTTGTAGCGGTTCTTCTCGAGCGCATGCTCGATCAGCGCCTTTTCGAAGGCGGCGACGCTGGCCTTGAAATCGTCGGTCTCCAGAGCGGGCACGGCGGCGCTCTCGGAGGGCGCGGCGGGCGCGGCGGCGGCGGCGTCGGCCGCGGGTGCCGCCGCATCGGCGTCGTCGGGCGCGGCGGCGTCGGGCGCGGCGGCGTCAGGCGCGGGCGACCAGGGCGAGCGGAAGGGGTCGAAGTTGATCGTGGCGACCGGGCGCTCGGGATCCTCGGCGCGGTAGACCGCGCGCTCGACCACGTTGCGCAATTCGCGCACGTTGCCGGGCCAGCGGTGCGCCTCGAGCCGGGCCAGCGCCTCGTCCGCGAAACCCGGCCAGTTGGGCCAGTCGAGCTCGACCGCCATGCGACGCCCGAAATGTTCGGCGAGGAGCGCGATATCGCCCTCGCGCGCGCGCAGCGGCGGCAGCGTGACGACCTCAAACGACAGCCGGTCGAGCAGGTCGGCGCGAAAGCGCCCGCGTTCGACGAGGCGGGGCAGGTGCTCGTTGGTCGCCGCCACAATCCGCACGTCGACACGGATCGGCTTGGAGGCGCCGATGCGGGTGACCTCGCCATATTCGACCGTGCGCAGCAGCCGTTCCTGCGCCGCGGCCGAGAGCGTGGCGAGCTCGTCGAGGAACAGCGTACCCCCGTCGGCTTCCTCGAAACGGCCCTGCCGGGTCTTGGTCGCGCCGGTGAAGCTGCCCGCCTCGTGGCCGAACAGTTCGGCCTCGATCAGCGTCTCGGGCAGCGCCGCGCAGTTCATCACCACGAGCGGCCCCGACCAGCGGCTCGACAGGCGGTGGAGGCGTTCGGCGATCAGCTCCTTGCCGGTGCCGCGTTCGCCGATCACCAGCACCGGGCGATCGAGCGGCGCCGCCCGGCTCGCGCGCTCGACCGCGTCGAGGAAGGCCAGCGACTGGCCGACGAATTGATTTGCCCGCTCCATCCCCGACATGTGGTGGAAAATCCCACCATCTGGCAAGATGTTTGCGCCCCATGCGCGTCGAAAAATCCATCCCTTTGCAGATTTGCAAACGGCGTGGCTATTTGGCACGCTTCTGGCATAGATTCGGGCAACGAAGCGTAACAGGAGTGCCTTATGGCCATCTTCTCCCGCGTGCGGGATATTTTCGCCGCCAACATGACCGAGCTGCTCGACCGCGCCGAGGATCCGGCGCGGATGATCCGCATGATCATCCTCGAGATGGAAGAAACGCTCGTCGAGGTGCGCGCCTCGGCGGCGCGCTCGATCGCCGACGGCAAGGAAATGCGGCGCGCCCTCGCCCGGCTCGACGAATTGCAGGACAGCTGGACCGAGAAGGCCGAACTGGCGCTGTCGAAGGAGCGCGAGGATCTCGCCAAGCAGGCGCTGATCGAGCGCCAGAAGGCGGCCGACATGGCGCAGGGGCTGCGCGCCGAGATCGAGCAGATCGACGAGACGCTCAAGGCCTATGAGGCCGACATCGCCAAGCTCCAGGCCAAGCTGCGCGAGGCGCGCGCGCGTCAAAACGCGATCGCCACCCGGCTCGAGAGCGCGATGAGCCGCGCCAAGGCGCGCGAACTGCTCAACGGCAACCGGACGCAGGACGCCTTCGCGCGGTTCGAGAGCCTCGAACGCCGCGCCGACCTTGCCGAGGGGCAGGCCGACGCGCTGGGGATGACCGGCCCCAAGAGTCTCGAGGAAGAGATTGCCGATCTCAAGGCCGCCGATAAGGTCGATGAGGAGCTCGAGGCGATGAAGGCCGCGCTGCGCACCAAGACGAAATAGGCGGCCGACGCCGCACCAAAGGGGAACATTAGAATATGGACGACTTCATTCCGTTCGTGGCCATCGTGTCGATCTTCATCGGCTTGCCGTGGCTGATCTTCCACTATGTCACCAAGTGGAAGAGCCAGGCCACGCTGACCGCGCCCGACGAGAAGCTGCTCGAGGAATTGCACGAGGCCGCACGGCGGCTCGACGACCGGATCTGCACGATCGAGCGGATCATGAGCGCGGAGGATCCGCAGTGGCGCGAGAAATGCGTGTCGGCCGACCGCCTGCGCGACCAGAACCTGCTCGGCCGCGCCGACCAGTTGCTGGCCGAGCATGAAGCCCTGCTCGACCGCAAGAAGGAGCATTGATGATGACCGGTCCCGCCCGCCACACCAGATTCTACAAGGACAAGAAGCACGGCAAGGTCATGGGGGTGTGCGCCGGCCTCGCCGACTATACCGGGGTCGATGTCACCTTGATGCGGATCATGGTGCTGTTCGCCATCCTGATGAGCTCGGGCTCGGCGCTGATGCTCTATTTCCTCGCCGGCATCATCGCCGAGGACAAGCCCGCCGAGCTGGCCTACAGCAACGAGGAGGACCGCCAGTTCTGGCGGCAGGTGCGCGCCAGTCCGACCAAGTCGGCCAAGGCGATCCACTCCGAGTTCCGCGCAATCGATCGCCGGCTTGCCGACATCGAGAGCTATGTGACGAGCGAGAACCGCGTCCTCGCGCGCCAGATCGACGAACTCAAATAGGAGAGCGCGCGTGAACGACATCGAAGAAGCCATCGCCATCCTCCTCGCCGTCGGCGGGCCGTTGCTGATCACCTTCTACCTCATCCGCAACTGGTTCGCGCTCAAACGGCGCAAGCTCGAGCTCGAACTGGCCGCGCCCGAGGCCGCCGCGCCGGCCGCGCGCCCGGCGGTCGACACCGACCGCCTCGAGGCGCGCGTGCGCGTGCTCGAACAGATCGTCACCGATCGCGGCGCGCAGACCGCGCAGGCGATCGAGGCGCTGCGCGAGCTCGAACCGCCCGCAGCCGCACCCGCACCCGCTCGGCTCGAGCGCTAGGAGGCCACCATGGAATTTTCGCAGATCATCGCGCTCGCCCCCTACGTCACCACGGTCGTCGTCGCCGCGGTGGCCGGCTGGGTGATCAACACCCACAACCGCATCCGCAACGGCTACCCGCTCGAGAACAGCTGGGGCATGGCGATCCACCCCAAGACCGACCGCGAGGCCGAGGAACGGATCAAGCTGCTGACCAGCGAGAATGCCGAACTGCGCGCGCAGATGTCGGCGATGAAGGAGCGGGTGGAGACGGTCGAGCGCATCGTTACCGACCAGAGCTACGGGCTCGCGCAGGAAATCGACCAGCTGTCGATCGAGAAGAAGGCGCGCAACTGATGGGCGTGTTCGAAATGGTGGTGGTGCTCGCCGTCGTCTGCACGGCGGGCTCGCTGCTGACCGACTGGATGAAGGCCAAGCACGGCTATCCGATCACCGACGAGCACGGCAACGTGATCCGCCAGGAAACCGGCACCCGCGCCGAGGCGCACGAGGCGCGGATCGAGGCGCTCGAGAAGCGGCTCGCGGTGCTCGAACGCATCGCCACCGACCGCGGCGCGCATACCGCCGAGCAGATCGACGCGTTGCGCGACCTCGAACGCCTCGCCGCGCGCGACCGCCAGCGCGCCGCCGACAACGCCGCCGAGCGCGCCCCCGAGCGGACGGCCGACTGACCATGCCCACCCCCCTCATCATCGGCGCCTTCATCATCGCCGCGCTGGCGATCATCGGCTGGGTCATCACCGAGACGCTCAAGGTCAAGCACGGCTATCCGGTCGAGGACAGCTGGGGGCGCAAGGTCGAGCCGCGCGACCCCGCCAAGCTGGCCCGGCTGCAGGAAGAGAATGCGGCGCTGCGCGACCAGCTCGATGCGGTCTACGACCGGCTCGAGACGCTCGAGCGGATCGTCACCGACAGGCCCTCGCGATTGGCCGAGGAAATTGATAACCTCAAGTCGCTCCCGCCGCGGCCCGACAAGGTCGACCGGCGGCCGGGCAGCTCGAAGGAGGACAAGTGAGGGATCCGTTCTCGATGGTCGTGGCGATTGTCGCCATCGTCATGGGCACCAAGCTGCTGAGCAGCTTCGCCAAGGCCCGCGGGCAGGCGGCGGGCGAGCGGGTCGAGGGCCCCGAGATCAAGGCGCTTCGCGAGGAGGTGCAGGCGCTGAAGGGGCGGCTCCAGGTGCTCGAGCGTATCGCGGTCGAGAAGGAAGACAGCCTCACCCGCCAGATAGAGGGTTTGCGCGACTGAGGCGGCGGCGCTAACAGGCGGGCCATGAGCCTGCCCCCCCTCCCCGACATCACCGAGGAATATGAATTCCTCGACAGCGAGGATCGCTATCGCTTGCTGATCGACCTCGGGCGCAAGCTCGAGCCGATGCCCGAGGCGCTCAAGACCGATGCCACCAAGGTTCGCGGCTGCTCGGCGAGCGTGTGGGTCTACCCCACGCAGGAGGGCGACCGGCTGCACTTCCTGGCCGACAGCAATGCGGCGATCACCAAGGGAGTGGTCGCGCTGGTGCTGGCGGCGGTGCAGGACCGCCCCGCCGCCGAGGTGGCGAAGACCGACATCGCGGGCGCGCTCGCGCCCTTCGATCTGAGCCGCGAGCTGTCGTCCAACCGAACCCAGGGGGTGCCCAACATGATCGCGCTGGTGCGTGAGACCGCCGAGCGGCTGGCCTCGTGAGCGAGGCGGACGAGCAGCGCCGCCTCGCGCAGGAGCGCGCCGCGCTGCTCGAGGAATTCGACATCGCGCGCTTCCTCGCGCTGATCGGCTCGGTCGGGCACGGCAAGGCGATCGGCTACGACTATCGCGCGCATGGCGACAATTGGGTCGAGCTCGGGCTCGCGCCCAAGCCCGAGCTGGTCGGGGTGCCCGAGGACGGGATCCTCGCCTCGGGCGCGATCGTCGGGCTGCTCGACACCTGCGGCGGTGCCTCGGTGTGGCAGGCGCTGGGGCGGTTCGAACCGATCGTGACGATCGACCTCAGGCTAGATTATCTGCGCCCGGCGACGATCGACGACCGGATCGTCGCGCGCTGCGAGACCTACAAGCTCACGCGCTCGGTCGCCTTCGTGCGCGGCACCGCGCGGCTCGAGGACGGGCGCGAACTCGCGCATGTCGCGGGCACCTTCATGATCAAGGCCTAGCCGAGGTCGCGGCGACGCTGCTCGGCGACCTTGAGCACGTCGTAGGCCGCCTGCACCTTCTGGAACTCGGCGGCGGCCTCCGCATCGCCCGGGTTGACGTCGGGGTGGAGCGCCTTGGCGCGCGCGCGATAGGCGCGGCGGACCTCGTCGAATTCGGCATGCGCGTCGAGGTCGAACAGGTCGAGCGCGCGCATCTCCTCGCGGCTGCGGCTGCCGTCGCCCGAGCCCGCCCATTCGTAATGCGCCGACTGGCGGAACCCGCTCGCGTCGCGATTTTCCTCGGCGGCGCGGCGCGCGGCCTCTTCCTTCGAGAGCCCCGCGAAATAGTTCCAGTTCTTGTTATATTCGGCGGCGTGCTTTTCGCAGAAATACCAGCGCTCGGGGCTGTTGGGGGCCTTGGGCGCGGGGCGATCGCCGGGCTCGCTGCAATGCACCCGGTCGCACAGCCGCACGCGCGTCGCCTCGCGCGACTTTTCGCCATAGCTGCGCCAGCGGGGAAACCCCCAGTCGTCGGATCGTCCAGGTCGAGGCATGAGGCCTAGATAGGGGCGCGGGCCGCCCCCCGCCACCCCCGACGAAAGGAGAAGCAGGAATATTGCCAGGGGGCCTGTAAGCCGGGTTCTGTCCATCCCCGAGGGGACTGTGCGACCATTCATCTCGGCCTGCCGTTACCGACAGGCTCCAGCAGCCAACCCGGGCATCGGGTCGGAACCGACCCGTGCGATGCCCCTATTCGGCCTTGCTCCCGGTGGGGTTTACCGTGCCGCGGATGTTGCCACCCGCGCGGTGCGCTCTTGCCGCACCCGTTCGCCCTGGCCGCCCCGAAGAGCGGTGGTATGCTTTCTGTGGCACTGTCCCTGACCCGTCCCGAAGGACGCGCCGCCGGGCGTTACCCGGCACCGTCGTTCCGTGGAGCCCGGACTTTCCTCGATCGTGCGATCGCGGTCGCCCGGCCCCCTGGCACCCGCCGATATGGGCTATTGCGGGCGCGGCAGCAAGAGCGCGAGCAGCTTGGCGCGGCATTCGCCGTCGATGATGCCGTCGATCGTCTCGGGGCGAAAGCGGCGCTGGAAGGCGATCACCGCGGCGGTGGGGTCGGTCACGTCGTAGCCGAAGCGCTCGAGCGCCAGCATGAAGCCGCTGTCGGTCCAGAAGGGATCCATCAGGTCCTTGGTCGGGCTCGGCAGCGCGAGGCGGCGCTTGGCCAGCGCGGGCCAGGGGAATTTCTCCCCCGGGTCCTGCTTGCGCTGCGGCGCGATGTCCGAATGGCCGACGATGTTGCCGCGGCTGATACCGTGGCGGTGCTTGATGTCGGCCAGCAGCGGGATCAGCGCGGCGATCTGCTCGTCGGCAAAGGGGGGATAGCCGAACTCGTGCCCGGGGTTGACCAGCTCGATCCCGACGCTGGCCGAATTGACGTCGGTGATCCCGCGCCAATAGCTCTGCCCGGCGTGCCAGGCGCGGCGCTCCTCGTCGACCAGCTGGAAGACGCGCCCGTCCTGCTCGATGCAATAATGCGCCGAGACCCCGCCGTCGGGGCTGCACATCTTGTCGAGCGCGGCCTCGCCGGTCGGCATGCCGGTATAGTGGAGGACGATGATCGAGACCGGCAGCAGCCGTTCCCCATGGTTGGGTGATGGGCGGTGGATCAGGTCCATGGCAACGACTTAGGCGCCATCCGCCCCCCCAGCGTCAAGCCCCCGCCGTTCGGCCCCCGCCGCTAAAGCTTGCGCCGATCAACTCCCGGTGGCACGGCGGTCGGCATCGCGCCCGCCCGCCAGCCGGTAGATCCCGCGCATCGAGCGGTCGGCGGCGAAGCGCTCGGTCTGCCCGATCACCGTCTCGCCCGCGCCAAGGAGCAGCCCGCCGTCGGGCTTGAGCGCGCTGGCCATCCGATCGAAGGCGTCGCGGCGCTTGGCGTTGCAGAAATAGAGCAGCACGTTGCGGCACAAGATGAGGTCGAACTGCCCCGGGCGCGGGGGCGCATCGAACAGGTTGCGGGCCTCGAAGCGGACCATGTCCCTGATCTGGTCGACCACCGCCCACTGGTCGCCGCGCTCCTCGAACCAGCGGATGGTCTGCTGGATGCCGAGCCCGCGCTGCACCTCGAAATGGGTGAAGATCCCCTCACGCGCGCGGTCGGTGACCGTGCGGCTGACGTCGGTGCCGACGATCTCGATCTCCCAGCCCGCCCAGGCGAGCGGGTCCTCGGCGATCATCATGGCGATCGAATAGGCTTCCTGCCCGGTCGAGCAGCCCGCCGACCAGATCGCCAACTTGCGTTCGGCTAGGCGCGCGTTGCGCACCGCGGGCAGGAGCTCGCGCTGGAGCATGTCGAAGGGGGCGCGGTCGCGGAAGAAATAGGTCTCGTTGTTGAGCAGCGCCTCGATCACCTCGTCGCTCAGCCGCGCGTCGCGGTTCATCACCAGCAGCGTGATGAGCTCGTCGATGCTGGCGATCTTGCGCTGGCGCATCAGCCCCGAGAGCGCGGTTTCGATGCGCCAGCGGCGGCTCATCGTAAGCTGCTGCCCGGTGCGCGCCTCGAGGAGCCCGGCGAGGATCCGGCTCGAGCTGTCGCTGATCGCCATCAGGCCCCTCCCACGCGGGTGGCGACGTGCCGTGCCAGTTCGGCGGGCGGGCCGAGGCGGCAGGCCAGCCCCTGTTCGAAGATCGAGCGCGGCATGCCCCAGACCGCGCTCGAGGGTTCGTCCTGCGCCATGACCGCCGAACCGCAGGCGACGAGCCGCTGCGCGCCCGCCGAGCCGTCGCGTCCCATCCCGGTCAGGACGATGGCGCAGGCGCGTTCGCCGCAGGCCTCGGCAGCGGAGGCGAACATCGGGTCGACCGCGGGCATGCAGCCGCTCGCCTGCTGGTCGCGGCTGATCCGCGCCATCAGCCCCTGCGCGGTCGCGCGCAGTTCGAGATGCCCGTCGCCGGGGGCGATGTAGATCCGGTCGGCGAGCAGGGGGTGCCCCTGTTCGGCGACGTGGCACGGCCGCCCGGCGAACCGCGCGAGCTGGCGCGCGAAGACGGGCATGAAGGCGCCGGGCAGGTGCTGGGTGACGCAGATCGGTACCCCGATCCGGGGCGGCAGTGCCTCGAAGAAGGAGGCAAGCGCGTGGATTCCCCCGGTCGAGGCCCCGATCAGGAGCACCTCGATCGCGGTCTCGCGGTCGGTCCGCAGGCCGGCCTCGATGAGCGGGCGCGGCGAGGCGCGCTTGGGCGCGCTCGGCTTGGGCACCGCGCCCGAGGTCGCGAGCGCGCGCAGCTTGCCCAGCAGCACGTCCGAGAAGGTGCCCCCGAACCGCCCGGTCCCGGGCTTGGGCAGCGTGTCGGAAGCGCCCATCGCGAGCGCGCGGACGGTCGCCTCGGCGCCTTCCTCGGCGAGCGAGGAGCAGACCAGCACCTGCGCCCCGCGCGAGGCGTCGAGGATCTCGGGCAGTTTTTCGAGCCCTCCCGCCCCCGGCATCTCGAGGTCGAGCAGAACGATGTCACAGTCGATGTCGCGCAGGGCCTCGATCGCCGCCTCGGCGGAGGCGGCATCGGCGACGACCTTGAACTGGGGGTCGGTCTCGATCATCCGCGTCAGCACCGCGCGCGCCACGGTGCTGTCGTCGACGATCATCAGCCGCACGGGGCGCGGCGGTGCGGAAGAAGCCCGCTTGATCTGGGGGGCGAGCGACCCGGCCATGACTGGCGGGGCTCGCTTAGGCGACGCCGACGAGTTGCAGCTTGACGTGCAAGGTCTCGCGGTCGAACGGCTTCATCACATATTCGTCGGCCCCCGCCTCGAGCGCGGCGCGGATGTGCGCCATGTCGTTCTCGGTGGTGCAGAAGACGACCTTGGGCTGGTTGGCATGCCCGCCCTGGCGCAGGAGCTTGAGGAATTCCATCCCGCTCATCACCGGCATGTTCCAGTCGAGCAGCACGACATCGGGCATCGTCTGCTCGCAGAAGGACAGCGCTTCCTTGCCGTCGCCCGCTTCCTCGACCTTGAAATCGAGCGTTTCGAGGATGTGACGCGCAACCTTGCGGATCACCTTGGAGTCATCGACGATCAAACAGGTCTTCATGGGGTGGGCCCTCATAGTCTCGGTTCAAGCAGAACCTTAGAATGGAAAAGGTAACAGGCGGTTAAGCAGCGGCACGATCGCCCTGCTGCGGTCCGGCGATCAGCCGGGCGATGTCGACGAGCAGGATCGGCCCCTCCTCGGTCTCGATCATCCCCGAAGCGACGCGCTCCCAGCCCGCGCCCATCGCGGCGCGCACCGGCTGGGGTTCGCCGCGCGCCTCGACCACGTCGACGACGCTGTCGACGCTGAGCGCATAATGGTGACCGTCGACCTCGACGACCGCGGCCTCGTGGATCTCGCCCGCATCGAAGCGGGTCTCGCCCAGCTCGAGCGCGCGCTTGCAGTCGACCACGGTGAGCACGCGGCTGCGCAGCGCCGACAGGCCGGCGAGGTGCGCGGGCGCGCGCGGGACCGGCGAGAGGGCGTCGAGTTCGATCACCGATTCGATCGCGGCGGCGTCGAGCGCGACGCGGCTGCCGCCGATGCTGACAATCAGGAGCAGGTCCATCAGTTCGTTCCTCCGGCCACCGAGCGCAGCGCCATCAGCAGGCCCGCGCGGTCGTAGCGATAGATGCTGTCGTCATCGCCCTCGGGCGACTTGCGCAGCTTGAGCAGCGTGCCCGCGCCGGTCGGCGCGCTGTCCGCCTCCTCGGCCGAGCGGATTACCAGATCGGCGCCCGCTGCCGCCTCGCTGGCGGCGTCGACGACGGCATAGCCCGCCGCCTCGACGATCGGGCGCAGCATGTTGCGCATCCACGCGTCGTCGGCGGGCAGCGCGCAGACCAGCCCGCTCGGCTGCTGGCTGGAGTCGGCCGCGAGCCGCGCGAACAGCCAGTGGGCATCGACCATCTCGGCGGGCTCCTCGCCCACCAGGCTGACCCCGGTTATCGCGCCCTGTCCCTCGGCGGGGATGACCTCGTGGTCGAGCGCCTTGATGTCGATGACCTGGTCGAAGGCATAGCCGATCTCGGTCTCGCCGTCGGACAGGCGGAACAACCGCACGCTCTCGCGCCCCTCAAGTTCGACGAGGCTGTCGAGCCCGGTCGCGGGCAGGATGTCCTCGCCCAGCTGGACCCGCAGCCGCCCGCCCGCCTCGGTGAAGCGATCGACCGGCACGTCCTCGATGCGATCGACCGCGCCGAGCCGGACGACGCGGCGCTGCCCGCCGAGCCCGCGGAACAGCAGCAGTTCGACGAGGTCGTCGTTGGCGGCGGCCTTGTCCTCGGCGACGCGCGCGGCGCGCTCCTGCTTCTCGAGCTTGACCCCGCCGACCTGCGCCAGCCCGGCGGTGTCGAAAAGCAGGATCGGGCTGCCGTCGTCGGCCAGCGTGGTGCCGGCATAGAGACCGGTCGCCATCACCGCGGGCGCGGCGGGCTTGACCACCAGCTCCTCGTGGTCGTGGATCCGGTCGACCGCCAGCGCATAGACGTCGCCACCCGCCGGGCGCAGCACGATCAGGGTGCGATCCTCGTCGGCCATATCGCTGTCGAGCCCGAGGATATCGGCGAGCGCGACCTCGGGGACGCGGCGACCGCGGATGGTGGCGATGCCCGCCCCGCCGACCTTCTCGAGCGTCACGCTCGAGCCGTTGGCGCGGACGATTTCCTCGATCGCCGAGCGCGGGATGGCGAAGCTCTGTTCGCCGATCGACACGGTCAGCGCGGGGATGATGGTGAGCGTGAGCGGGACGCGCAGCGTCATGCGGGTGCCCTCGCCCCGCTTGCTGTCGACCTCGACCAGTCCGCCGATGCGTTCGACGTTGGAGCGGACCACGTCCATGCCCACCCCGCGCCCCGACACCGAGGTCACCGCGCGCGCGGTCGAGAGCCCGGCCTCGAAGATCAGCGCCAGCTTGGCGGCGTGGCTCATCTCCTCGGCGGTCGTCTTGTCGACCAGCCCGCTGGCGATCGCCTTGTCGACGAGCCGCGCAGCGTCGATGCCCTTGCCGTCGTCGGCGATGTCGATGAGGATCTGGTTGCCCGACTGGCGCGCCGAGACGGCGAGCATGCCGATCTCGCGCTTGCCCGCCTTGAGCCGCTCGGCCGGGGATTCGATGCCATGGTCGATGGCGTTGCGGATGATGTGGGTCAGGGGATCGCGGATCATCTCGATCATCTCGCGGTCGAGTTCGACGTCGCCGCCGTCGATGTCGATCATCACCTGCTTGCCCAGCTCGTTGGACAGGTCGCGCACCATCCGCGGCAACGCGACGAACAGGTTCTCGATCCGCTGCATGCGGGTGCGCGTGATGCTGTCGCGCATCTCGGCGATGATGCCCGAGAGCCGCTCGAAGGCACCCTGGACGGCGACGTCCTCGGGCGCCTCGCGCAGGCGGCGGGCGAGTTCGTTGCGCGCGAGCACCATGTCGGACACCCCGCTCATCACGCGGTCGAGCAGTTCGACCGACAGCCGGATGGTGCGGGGCGCGGCGGTCGGGCTGCTGCCGATCGTGGTGGCACGCGCCGCATCCTCGGTTTCGGGCGCCGGCGCGGCGACGGCCTCGATGATCGCGTCGGCCGACAGCGCGTTGATGAGCGCGCTATCGTCACCTTCGGGCAGCGGGTCGCCGCGATCGATGATCTCGATCATCTCGCCGATGCGGTCGATGATGCCGAGCACCGCGCTGACCAGCGCGGCATCGGGCTGGCGCCGACCCGCGCGCACGTCGGCGAGCGCGTCCTCGGCGGCATGGCTCAAGGCTTCGAGCCGGGGAAAGTCGAAAAAGCCGCAATTGCCCTTCACGGTGTGGACGAAGCGGAAGATGCTGTCGAGCCGGGCGCGATCGTGCGGCTCGGCCTCCCAGGCGACGATCTCGCCCCCGAGCGATTCGAGCATTTCACGGCTTTCCGCGACAAAATCGGCGATCAGGTCTTCCATCGGGGCCCCACAAGCTTTGCGACTGTCCCCACCGCCTATGAGGCGCAAAGGGTTAAGGCCGCGTTAGCAACGCCGGGCGCCAAAGATGGGGTGTGACGGTCAGGCCGAAAGCGTGGCGCCGATCATCGCCACCGTCTCGCCGGGCGCGCTGAACCGGATCGCCCCGCCCTGCGCGGCGGCGAGCTGGCGCGCGAGCAGCGCGCCGGCCGCGCGCGGCTCGCCCTCGCCCTCGCCCCCGTCCACCCCCTCGAGCGTGGCGCGGATCGCGGGGTCGAGGATCAGCCGCGGCCCCTCGGCGCGGATCACCAGTTCGACCTCGCCCTCGCGCCGTTCGGCGCCGACGTCGAGCTTGCCGCCGCGCACCAGCGCATCGCCCGCGATCAGCGCCAGGTTGAGCAACAACTTGACCGCATCCTTGGGCAACCGCGCTTCCTCGACCATCCAGCCCAACTCGACCCGGCGGTCGGGACCGAACAGCCCCGCGAGCGCCGCCCTCGCCTCGCCGGTGTCGATCTCGGCGCCAAAGCCCCCGCCCGCGCCGAAGGCGAGCCGGAAGAACTTGAGCTTGTTGGCGGTTGCCGCCGCGCTCTCGCCGATGAGCTCGATCACCCGATCGCGCATCTCGGGGTCGTTTTCGTCGGCGAGCAGTTCGACCCCGTTGTTGAGCGCCCCCACCGGGCTCATGAGGTCATGGCACAGGCGGCTGCACAGGAGGGCGGCGAATTCGGTCTGGTTCATGGCCCCAAGGCATGGCGAGCGCGGCGGCGCCACGCAACCCCTATTGACCCCGCTTGTCCGCCCCCCATATCGATGCGCATGGGCGGGGACATCGAGATTGAGCTGGAGGCGCGCCATGCCGGCTGGCGGCTCGACCGCGCGGTCACCGACCAAGCCGGCGGCCTGTCGCGCGAGCGCGTCAAGAAGCTGATCAGCGCGGGCGCGCTCGAGGCCGCGGGCGCGGCGGTGCGCGATCCCGCGATCAAGGTGCGCGGCGATGAACGCTACCTTCTGCACGTGCCCGCGCCCGTCCCGCATCACGCGGTGCCGCAGGACATCCCGCTGAACATCGTCCACGAAGACGACCAGCTGCTCGTCGTCGACAAGCCCGCCGGGCTGGTCGTCCACCCCGCCGCGGGCAATCTCGACGGCACGCTGGTCAACGCGCTGCTCCACCATTGCCGGGGCCGGTTGTCGGGGATCAACGGGGTGGCGCGCCCCGGCATCGTCCATCGCATCGACAAGGACACCTCGGGGCTGCTCGTGGTCGCCAAGACCGACGTCGCGCACGAGGGGCTGGCGCGGCAGTTCGCGGCGCATTCGATCGAGCGGCGCTATATCGCGGTCGCCTCGGGGCTCCTGCTCGCGGGGGAAGGGACGGTCGATGCCCCCCTCGCCCGCTCGTCCGCCAACCGCAAGAAGATGGCAGTCGTCGCCGCGGGCCGCGGCAAGCGCGCGGTGACGCACTGGACCAAGCTGGAGAACCTGCGCGCGGCGAGCCTGATCGAATGCCGGCTCGAGACCGGGCGGACCCACCAGGTGCGGGTGCACATGGCGCATCTGGGGCACCCACTGGTCGGCGATCCCTTTTACGGTCGCACGCGAAAGGAGCATCGCGAGACCTTGAAATCACTGGGTTTTCAGCGGCAGGCGCTACACGCCGCGCGACTGGGGTTCATCCACCCCGCGAGCGGCGACCGTTTGTCGTTCGAAAGTGCGCTTCCATCGGATATGGCGGAACTGGTGGCGGCACTTCACGTATAGGAAGGGGAAGGCTATAGAGGCCGACCCCCTTGAACGGGGCGCCGCGGGTTGGCGCGGCGGCAAAAGGAGCAAGCATGGCCAAGACTGCGGCATTGTCGATACCCTCCACCGGAGGCGAGGACGGGCTCAATCGCTATCTCAGCGAGATCAAGAAGTTCCCGATCCTCACCCCCGAGGACGAGTTCATGCTCGCGGTGCGCTGGAAGGAGCATGGTGACACCGAGGCCGCCGCGCAGCTGGTCAACTCGCACCTGCGGCTCGTCGCCAAGATCGCGATGGGCTACCGCGGCTACGGCCTGCCCGTCTCCGAGCTGATCTCCGAGGGCAATATCGGGCTGATGCAGGGGGTGAAGAAATTCGATCCCGACCGCGGCTTCCGCCTCGCCACCTACGCGATGTGGTGGATCCGCGCCTCGATCCAAGAATTCATCCTGCGCTCGTGGAGCCTCGTCAAGATGGGCACCACCGCCGCGCAGAAGAAGCTGTTCTTCAACCTCAGGCGGATGAAGAACCAGATCGAGGCCTTCGAGGAAGGCGACCTGCACCCCGACGACGTGACCAAGATCGCCACCGAACTGGGTGTTTCCGAAGACGATGTCGTGTCGATGAACCGGCGCATGGCGCGTGGCGGCGATTCGAGCCTCAACGCGCCGATGCGCAGCGGCGACGAGGACGGCGAATCGCAGTGGATGGACCTGCTCCATTCCGAGGAACCGCTGCAGGACGAGCTGGTCGCCGACGCGGAGGAGCGGCAGGTGCGCCACGACCTCCTGATGCAGGCGATGGACGCGCTCAACGAGCGCGAGCAGCATATCCTCACCGAGCGGCGGCTGTCGGAAAACCCCAAGACGCTCGAGGACCTCAGTCAGGTCTACGGGGTCAGCCGCGAGCGGATCCGCCAGATCGAGGTGCGCGCCTTCGAGAAGCTGCAGGCCGCGCTCGTCAAGATGGCCGAGGAGCAACGCTACCTCGTCGACGACGCCGCCTAACAGCGCGTCAGAGTCCCGGCACCGTCATCAAGGGGCGCCAGTCGTCGAACTCGGCGCCCCAGTCATATGCGGCATGGCCGACCCCGGCGGTAACGAGTACCCCCGCCATCCCCATGCGGCAGGCGCCCCACATGTCGGTCGCCGGATTGTCGCCGACCATCACGCAGTCGGCGGGGTCGGGGTCGCCTGCCAGCGCGAGCGCATGCTGGTAGATGGGGCGGTGCGGCTTGCCGTAGAATTGGACGCGCCCTCCCCTTGCGGCGACCGCGTCGGCGAGTGCGCCCGCGCAGACGACTTCCTCGCCGCGGTGGATGACGATGCGATCGGGGTTGAGGCAATGGACGAGCAGGTCCTGCGCCACCCAAGCGCTGATTTCTTCCTCACATTCCGATACCTGCGAGCGATATTCATCGAGCCCCGTGAGCGCGATCTCGCTGATCGGCTCGCCCGCATCGGCGATGTCGACCCCATGGGCGACGAGGTCCTCATGATCCCAGCGGCTGCCCGCGAAGCCCACCTTGCGCGGCGGATGGGTCAGCGCCTCGATGCCGGCCTGCCCGCTCGAGGTCAGATGGTCCCAGCTCTCGCGTGGCAGCCCCATCGCGATGAGGTCGGCCTCGACGCGGTCGGCGGGGCGCGGGGCGTTGGTGACGATCACGATCGTTCGCCCCTCGCGCTTCCACCGGGCGAACCGGTCGATGACCCCCGGGAACAGCCGCGCGCCGTCGTGGATCACGCCCCAGACATCGCACAGGACGGTGCGATAGCGCGCCGGTAGCGCGTCGAGATCGCCGCTCATGCCGCCTGGAGGTCGGACAGTTCGGCGTCGTCGACATGCCCCTTCGAGACCACCGTCGCCGCGGCGAGGTCGCCGGTGACGTTGAGCGTGGTGCGGCACATGTCGAGCAGGCGATCGACCCCGAGGACGATGCCGATGCCCTCGGGCGGCACCCCGACCATCGCGAGGATGAGCGCCACGACGGGCAGCGATCCGGCGGGCACGCCAGCGGTGCCGATGCCGCCGAGGATGCACATCAGGAGCACCACCAGCTGTTCGCCGATGCCCAGATCGACCCCGAAGAACTGCGCGAGGAAGAGCACGGTGATCCCCTCGAAGATGGCGGTGCCGTTCTGGTTGGCGGTGGCGCCGATGGTCAGGACGAACCGCGCGGGCGCGCGGGGCAGCTCGAGATTTTCGTCGGCGACCTTGAGCGCATAGGGCAAGGTGGCGTTCGAGCTGGCTGTCGAGAAGGCGATCAGCATCGCCTCGCGCACGTTCCTGAAGAACCACAGCGGGCTGACCCCGGCCCAGAAGCGCAGAACCAGCGGATAGACCACGAACATGTGCAGCCCGAGCGCGAGGAGCACGACCAGCACATAGGCGCCGAGGCGGATGAGGATGTCCCAGCCAAAGGCGCTGGCGAGGTTGAACATGAAGCAGGCGATCGCGATCGGGGCGAGCCGGATGACCCACATGATCAGCTTCATCGTGACGTGGAAGACCCCCTCAATGCCCTTCTGCAGGACTTCGGCCTGCGGGCTGTCGGCGAACAGCAGCCCGATCCCGAAGAACAGCGCGAAGAACATCACCGCGAGGATGTCGTTGGCGCTCATCGCGGCGAAGACGTTCGAGGGGATGATCGCGAGCAACGCGTCGAGCCCGCTCGGGGTCTCGGCGTTGCGGCTGATGATCGCGCCGGCATTGTCGCGCGCATCGGCGAGCAGCGTCTCGGCGATCTGGCGATCGACCCCGGCGCCCGGCTGGAAAACGTTGGCGACGGTGAGCGCGAGCACCACCGCGATGCCCGAGACGATCACGGTGAAGGCCAGCGTGCGCAGCCCGGTACGCTTGAGCGAGCGCGCATCGCCCATCTCGGCGATGCCGACAACGAGCGCCGAGAACAGCAGCGGGATGACGAGCATGAAGAGCAGCCGCAGGAAGACCTGCCCGATGAACCCCGTGACGTCGCTCACCGTCTCGACCCAGGCCGCGTCCTGCGCGGTGAGGTAGACGCTCAGCCCGGCCCCCAACCCGAGCAGGAAGCCGATCAGCATCTGCCAGTGGAGGGCGAGCCGCCCGGTCTTCAAATGCACGTCCATCAGGTGGGACCCCCTTGGTTTTGGTTCGGGCCTAGCTAGAGCGCCACGCGCCCGGCGGGTCAACCGGCATAGGCATATTCGCCGCCGCGCGCGAGCGCGCGCTGGTAGGCGGGGCGCGCGTGGCAGCGCTCGAGGAAGCGGCGGATCGCGGGATAGGTCGCCGCCATGTCGTCGATCCGGCTGCCCGCCGCCTCGAGCGGGAAGCTCATCATCATGTCGGCGGCGGTGAGCTCGTCCCCGCAGAACCAATCGCGCCCCTCGAGCTCGCCCTCGACGAAGCGGAGCTGTTCGTGGATCCGCCCCGCGATCGGCTTGCGCGCGGGCAGCCCCAGCAGGCCGAGCTTGCGCACCACGAGCATGGCGAACAGCGGCGGGAGGAGCGAGCCCTCGGCATAATGCATATACTGGTGCCAGCGGCGCGCGCCGACGGGGTCCTCGGGCGGGCCGAAGCGACCATGGCGCTCGGCGAGCTGGGCCATGATCGCCCCGCTCTCGACATAAGTCACCGCCTCTTCCTCGAGGATCGGCGACTTGCCCAGCGGGTGGATGGCGCGCAGTTCGGGCGGGGCGAGCATGGTCTTGGGATCGCGCGCATAGCGCCGCACCTCATAGTCGAGCCCGAGTTCCTCGAGCAGCCAGAGGATGCGCTGCGAGCGGCTGTTTTCGAGATGGTGGACGATGATCATGGCGGCCCCGTGGACTGGTTGCGAAGCGATGCGTGTTGCATGTTCGCCGCTCATGCGCCAGCACCCGGCGATGGACGCCCCCGCCCCCGCCCGCGCGATCGTCGCCCATCGCCGCGGCACGCACGAGATCGTCGCGCTGCTGGCGGGGATGATGGCGATGAACGCGCTCGCGCTCGACACCATGCTGCCCGCGTTGCCCGCGATCGGCGCCGATCTCGGCATCGCGGCGGCCAACCGCACCCAGCTGGTGATCGTCGCCTACATGTTCGGCTTCGGGGCGAGCCAACTGCTGTGGGGGCCGCTCGCCGATCGGTTCGGACGCCGCCCCGTGCTGCTCGCGGGGGTGTCGCTCTACGTCCTGTTCGGGCTGCTCGCGGCAGCGGCGGGCGACTTCACGCTGCTGATCGCCGCGCGCTTCGCGATGGGGGCCTGCGGGGCGGTCAGCCGGGTCCTCGTCCTCGCCATCGTGCGCGACCTCTACGAGGGGGAGGAAATGGCGCGGATCATGAGCCTGACGCAAATGACCTTCATGGTCGTGCCGGTGATCGCGCCCAGCCTGGGCCAGCTGGTGCTCGCCATCGCGCCGTGGCGCGCGATCTTCTACGGGCTCGCCGCCTATGGCGTCCTCCTGTTCGCGTGGAGCGCGGCGCGGCTGCCCGAGACGCTCCACGCCGAGCATCGCCGCGCCATCCGCCCGGCCAGTCTCGCGCAGGGCCTCATGATCACCGCGACCGACCGGCTGTCGCTCGGCTACACGCTCGCGCTGACCGCGGTGTTCACCACGCTGGTGGCCTATCTCGCCTCGGTCCAGCAGATCATCGGGACGCTGTTCGGCGCGGGCGAGCGGCTCGGGACGGTGTTCGCGATGATCGCCGCGCCGATGGCGCTCGCCAGCTTCACCAACAGCCGCATCGTGCGGCGCTTCGGGCTGCGCCGGGTCGGCCACGCCGGGCTGGTCGCCTTCGTCGGCGCCGCGCTGTTCCACCTCGGCTGGCACCTGCTCGTCGGATCGACCCTCGAGAGCTTTGTCGTGCTGATGGCGCTGGTGCTGGTCGCCTTTGCCTTCACCACGAGCAATTTCGGCACGCTCGCGATGACCAACATGGCCCCCGTCGCGGGCATCGCGAGTTCGGTCCAGGGGACCGCCAGCACGGTCGGCGCGGCGGTGCTCGGTTTCGCCATCGGGCAGGCCTTCGACGGCACGCTGCTGCCCTTCCTCGTCGGGATCACGCTGAGCGGGCTCGCCGCGCTCGCGCTCACCCTCGTCACCGAGCGCGGCCGGTTGTTCCACCGCCGCTACTGCCCGCTGCCGCCGCTGCCCGCCGACCAGTAGCGTCGCGCCGCCACACGCGCCGGCGCGCCAAGCCCGCCGCAAGGGCCTCCCGCTCGCATTAGCGGGCCCCATGCAAGAAGGGCCCGGTCGACAACCGGGCCCTTCGCGTTTCGACGAGGATGGGGCGATCAGTCGGGCTCGGGGCCGGTCATCATCGCTTCCTCGACCTCGTCCTTCTTCTGGCCGCGGATCGCCGCCTCGATCTGCGCGGCGATCTCGGGGTTTTCCTTGAGGAAGGTCTTGGCGTTCTCGCGCCCCTGCCCGATGCGAGTCGAATCGTAGCTGAACCAGCTGCCCGACTTGTCGACCAGCCCCGCCTTCACCCCGAGGTCAAGGATCTCGCCCATCTTGGACACGCCCTCGCCGTACATGATGTCGAACTCGACCTGCTTGAAGGGCGGCGCGACCTTGTTCTTGACCACCTTCACGCGGGTGGCGTTGCCGATGATGTCGTCGCGATCCTTGATCTGCCCGGTGCGGCGGATGTCGAGCCGGACCGAGGCGTAGAATTTGAGCGCATTACCCCCGGTCGTGGTCTCGGGGTTGCCATACATCACGCCGATCTTCATGCGCACCTGGTTGATGAAGATCACGGTGGTCTTCGAGCGGTTGATCGAGCCGGTGAGCTTGCGCAGCGCCTGGCTCATCAGCCGCGCCTGGAGCCCGACGTGGCTGTCGCCCATCTCGCCCTCGATCTCGGCGCGCGGCACGAGCGCGGCGACCGAATCGACCACCAGTACGTCGATCGCGTTCGAGCGCACCAGCGTGTCGGTGATCTCGAGCGCCTGTTCGCCCGTGTCGGGCTGCGAGACGATCAACTCGTCGATGTCGACCCCGAGCTTCTTGGCATAGACCGGATCGAGCGCATGTTCGGCATCGACGAAGGCGGCGGTGCCGCCGGTCTTCTGCGCCTCGGCGATGGCGTGAAGCGCGAGCGTGGTCTTGCCCGAACTCTCGGGTCCGTAGATCTCGATGATGCGACCGCGCGGCAGCCCGCCGACGCCCAAAGCGATGTCGAGCCCAAGACTGCCCGTCGAGATCGTCTCGATCTCGATCTTCTCGCGGCTGCCCAGCTTCATCGCCGAACCCTTGCCGAACGCGCGATCGATCTGGGCGAGCGCGGCGTCGAGCGCCTTCTGTCGGTCGCTGGTCATTTTCTCGTCCTTCGATTTTACGACTTTCAGCTGCGCTGCCATCATCCAGCCCCTTTCGTCAACATCGGGTCCGTTTCGACCCTGCGATGACCCCGCTGTACCGGGTTTGTTCCAAAAGAACAAGGGGGGAACGGATTAGGTTCTACCGCCCCTCGATCGCGGCGCGGGCGGCGGCCATCGCGGCGGCGAAGTCGGCGCGCTGGTAGAGGTCGTTGTGCCCCGCCCCCGCGATCCGCCGGTCGAGGACGATCCACCGCGCGGCCCGCCGCAGCCCCTCGGTCCGCGCCGCCGAGATGATCTCGTCGCGCTCGGCCTCGATGATGGCGACCGGCACCGCGAGCGGGCGCAGCGCGTCGGCGGCGGCGATCTCGTTGCGCAGCAACGCGCCCGCGGGCAGCAGCGGGATGGCCTCGCCCGCCACCTTGCGCAGCGAATCGAACGGGGTGACGAGGATCAGCCCCTCGACCGCGCGCTCGGCGGCGAGGTGGGCGGCGATGCCGGTGCCGATGCTCACGCCGACGACAAGGACGCGGCGCGCCCCGCTCGCCGCGAGTGCGGCGTCATGGGTCAACGGGGCATCGGCGATGAGCGCCGGGGCCGTCGGGCGCCCTTCGGAGGCGCGATAGCCGCGATAGTGGAAACTGGCGACATGGGCGTCGGGATAGAGCGCGTGCAACAGGCTCGCCGCATCGGCGCTGTTCCAGCCATTGCCCGGATAGCCGAGGACGAGGAGGTCGCTCGCCGCGCCGCCCGCGGGCGGGACGTGGATGCCGACGAGCCGCTCGCCACTCGCGGCGCCGGTCTCGAGCGGGCGCGCCCCGGCGGGCAGCGGCCCCGCCTCGCCCACCGCATGCGCGGGAAACAGCAGCCGTTCCTCGAGCAGCATCAGGCTGCTCAGCGTGGCCAGGAGGAAGACGAGCCCGGCGAGCGCGACGGCACGAACCGTGCCGCCACCTACTGGCCGAGCGTCGCGGCGATCACCGGCTCGACGCGGTCGATGGTGAAGGGCTTGGCCAGCGTCGGCGTGGTCTCGAAGTCGGCCGGCGGCGCGCTCAGGTGCCCACCGGTGGCCAGCGCGAAGGGGATGCCGCGCGCGCGCAGCGCCTCGGCGACCGGCCAGACGGGTTCGCCCGCCAGGTTGACGTCGAGAATGGCCATGTCGAACCCGCCCTTCTCGACCGCCTCGAGCGCCTCGGCGACGGTTTCGCAGGCGCCCGCGCACTCGTGACCGAGCGTCTCGAGAAAGTCCTCGAGCATCATCGCGATGAGCGGTTCGTCCTCGACCACGAGGATGGTACGGGAATCGGTCATCCCCTAGCGGTATCGCGCCACGGCGCGCGCGCCAAGCCTATTCGTCGGCGAGCACGTCGCGCACCGCCTCGGCCAGCTCCTGCACCGAGAAGGGCTTGGGGAGGAAGTCGACATTGTCGATGTCGATCGACTTGCGCAGCTGTTCCTCGGCGTAGCCCGACATGAAGAGGATCGGCAGCCCCGGGCGATCCTTGCGCGCCTCGCGCCCCATCGTCGGACCGTCCATCATCGGCATGACGACATCGGACACCAGCAGCGCGATCTCCTCGTCGGTCTTCTCGAGGATCTCGAGCGCCTCCTCGCCATTGGTGGCGGTCAGGACGGTATAGCCGTGCCGGGTGAGCGCGCGTTCGGCCACCGTGCGCACCATCGGTTCATCCTCGACGAGGAGGATCGTGCCCTGCCCCCACAGTTCCTCTTCCTGCTCGTCTTTGGTCTTGCCCCCGGCGCGCACCGGCGCCGCCTCGGTGACCTCGTGGACGGGCAGGTAGATGACGAAGCTGGTGCCCTCGCCGACCTTGGAATCGGCAAAGATGTAGCCCCCCGACTGCTTGACGATGCCGTAGACCGTCGAGAGCCCGAGCCCGGTGCCCTTGCCGACCTCCTTGGTGGTGAAGAAGGGCTCGAAGATCTTGCCGAGCACGGCGGGCGGGATGCCCGACCCGGTGTCCGAGATCGAGAGCGCCGAATAGTCGGCCACGGGCAGAATCTCGCTGCCGATGTCGGCGACCTGATCGGCGCGCACCGGGTAGGTCTGGATGGTCAGGATGCCGCCGCCCTTCTCCATCATCGCATCGCGCGCGTTGACCGCGAGGTTGACGATGACCTGCTCGAGCTGGCCCGGGTCGGCGCGCACCAGCCCGACGTCGCGCCCGTGCTTGACCTTGAGTTCGACCGTTTCGCCGAGCAGCCGCTTCAACAGGTGGCTGACCTCGGCGACGACATCGGCCAGCTGGAGCACCTGCGGGCGCAGCGTCTGCTGGCGCGAAAAGGCGAGCAATTGGCGGGTCAGCCCCGCGGCGCGGTTGGAATTGGACTTGATCTGCTGGATGTCGCCATAATCGCTGTCGCCCGGCGTGTGCCGCATCAGCATCAGGTCGCAATGGCCGATGATGGCGGTGAGGATGTTGTTGAAGTCGTGCGCCACGCCGCCCGCGAGCTGGCCCACCGCCTGCATCTTGGTGGCCTGCGCGATCTGCCGCTTGAGCTTGGCTTCCTCGCTATTGTCCTTGAGCAACAGCAGCACCGCAGCATCGCCGATCCCGCGCAGCCCGGCGACGGTCAGCGCGACCGGCTCCTTGGGGTTGATCGACAGCCGCACCGCGATGTCGCCCGACATGGCGGGACCGCGGGCGTGGCGACGCACGGTGTCGGCGACGATCGCCTTGTCCTCCTTGACCACCAGGTCACCGGGGTAGGAGACGCGCTCCTCGCCGATCCCGCCGGCGAGCCGGAAGGCCGCGTTCATCGTCAGGAAGCGCCCGTCACGGTCGACCAGCGCGAGGCCGAGCGGCAGCAGTTCGAGCAGCGCCTGGACATTGTCGCTGGTCGCCGTGCCGCCCGCCTCGGCGGTCTCGAACAGGAGGAGGGTCCCCGCCCCGCCCTCGGCGGCGGGATCGAGCGGGACGTGGACGCCGCGCAGCGGGACGGCGCCCTCGCCTTCCTCGACGAGGTGGAGATGGCCGTCGTCGCGCTGCTCGATCAGCTCGCCGAGGCTCAGGTTGGGGCGCGGCTTGACGGGGATCGCGCGCTGGCTGAAGGGGCGGTTGGCCGCGACCAGCCGGCCGGCATCGTCGATCAGCGCCGCGAGCACCCCGGCGGCGGCGAGCCGATCCCCCGTCTCGCCCGCCACGCGCTGCGCCGAGATCTCGAGCCGGTCGGGTTTGCCGACCACGGGGAAGCGCCACAGCAGGAGGCGTTCGGCCCCGACCCCAACGCGGACCAGCACGGCCTCGACCTGCTCATCGCCCAGCGCCAGCGTGTCGCTCGCCTGCCCGTCGCGCAGCGCCAGCCCGCGCAGCCGCTCATGCACCCCCACGATCGCGGCGGCGAAGGGCTGGACGTCCCCCGCGAAACGCTTGTCGAATTGCGGGTTGGCAAGCAGCAGTCGCCCCTCGGCATCGGTCACCGCGGCGGCCTCGCCGACCAGCCGCAGCGCCGCCGCGGCGAGCGCGAATTCCTCCGCCGAGGCGCGCGGCGCGGGCGGGCTCGCGGCGACCGGGTCGCGGCGCGCGCGGTCGAGCGCGAGCGCGCCGAGCAGCAGCGCCCCGAGCAGCACCGCCCCACCCGCGAGCCCGAGCTCGTCCTGCCAGGCGAGCAGCAGCATCGACAGCAACGCGGCCCCGACCAGCAGCGGCCCGAGCCATCGCTGGCGCGGTTCGGGCAGCTCGGCGGCCAGGGCGGCGTGGCGGTCGAGCATCTACCAGACGGTCACCCGCTGCGCGGGCGCGAGATACATCGCGTCCGCGGCGTCGACGGCGAAGGCGTCGTACCAGGCGTCCATGTTGCGGATTACCCAGACCCGCTGGATCGAGGGCGAGTGGCTGTCGGTCTTGAGCCGGCGCTTGAGCTCCTCGTCGCGATAGTTGCGCCGCCACACCTGCGCCCAGCCGAGGAAGAAGCGCTGGTCGCCGGTGGTGCCGTCGATGACCGGGGCGTCCTCGCCATTGAGCGACGCCCGGTAAGCGTCATGGGCGATCGCGAGACCGGCGAGATCGCCAATATTCTCGCCCAGCGTGAACTCGCCGTCGATATACTCGCCGGGGAAGATCTCATAGGCGCCATATTGGTCGATCAGCGCTTTGCCGCGCGCCTCGAAATTGGCGTAATCGGCCTCGGTCCACCAGTTGTTGAGATTGCCCGAGCTGTCATATTTCGCGCCCTGGTCGTCGAAATGGTGGCTGATCTCGTGACCGATCACCGCGCCGATGCCGCCATAGTTGATTGCCGGATCTGCATTGGGATCGAAGAAGGGCGGCTGGAGGATCGAGGCGGGGAAGACGATCTCCATCTGGCCGAAATTGGCATAGGCGTTGACCGTCATCGGCGCCATGCCCCACTCCCAGCGCCGCAGCGGCTCGTCGAGCTTGGCAAGCGCGTCCTGGTGCTGCCACTCGCGCGCGCGCAGCATGTTGCGGAACAGGTCGTCGGGCTGCATCGTCAGCCCCTCGTAGCTTTCCCAGCGGTCGGGATAGCCGATCTTGACGGTGAACCGCTCGAGCTTGTCGATCGCCTGGCGCTTGGTCGCCTCGGCCATCCAGTCGGCAGTGGTGATGCGCTGCCGCATCGCCGCGATCACATTGTCGACGAGCTCCTGCATCGCCGCCTTGTGCTCGGGCGGGAAGTGGCGCGCGGCATAGACCTGCCCGACATCGTCGCGCAGCGCGCGCGAGACGAACTGGACCCCGCGCTTCCACCGCTCCTCCTGCTCGGGGACGCCCGACAGTGTGCGGCTGTAGAAATCGAACACGCGGCCATCGACCGCGGCGGGCAGCGCGGGGGCGAAGCTGCGCAGCGCCGCGACCGCCAGCTTGTCCTTGAGGACGTCGAGCTCGGCCGCGGCGGCGAGCGCCATCCCCGCCTCGATCGCGCTCGGGGTCATCACGTTGATCTCGTCGAAGTCGTAACCGCCGGCGGCCCACATCGCGTCCCACGCGAAGCCGGGGGCGAGCGCCTCGAGTTCGGCGCGCGATCCCAAGTTGTAGGTCTTCTCGCTGTCGCCCAGCGCGTTGCGGTCCCAATGCACCTTCGCCAGCGCGGTCTCGAAGGCGAGGATCGCCTCGGCCCGCGCGCGCGCCTCGTCGCTCGCCACCCCCGCATGCCCAAGCAAGTCGGCGAGATAGTCGACATAGGCGGCGCGCACGGTGACGAAGCGCTCGCTGTCCTCGAGATAATAATCGCGGTCGGGCAGCCCGAGCCCCGACTGGTAGGCGTTCATGATGTAGCGCGTGCTGTCGCCGTCGTCCTGCCCGATATACCAGCCGATCGGCCCCCCGCCGAAACCGAGGCGGTCGGCGCGGCCGAGCATCGTGGCATAGTCCTCGACGCTGTCGATCGCGGCGATGTCGGCGAGCAGCGGCGCGATCGGCGCCATCCCGAGGGCTTCGATCCGGTCGGTATCGAGGAAGCTGTTATAGGCGGCGCCGACCCGGTTGGCGGGGTCCGCGGCCGCCTCGAGGATGATCGCCTTGGTGCGCTCGCGCGAGAGGTCGTCGAGCGCGCCGAACATGCCGTAGTTCGACTTGTCGGCGGGAATGGCGGTCGCCGCCGCCCAACGGCCGTTGGCGTAGGCGTAGAAATCATCGCCGGGGTCGACCGAGCGGTCCATCCCGCTGGTGTCGAACCCGTAGGTGCCCAGTTCGGCCTCGCCGGCGGGCGCATCGCCCAGCGCGGCCGCGCCCTCGGGCAACGGTTCGGCGGTGGCGCTGGCGGTGGCAGTGGCGGCAGCAGTGGCAGGGGCGAGGTCGGGCGCGGTGGTCTGGGTGCAGCCCGCCAGCGCGCTCGAGGCGGCCAGCGCGATCGTCAACGTCTTCATCATCTCTCCAGCATCAGGTTGATTGGTCATCGACACTACGCTGCCGCCAGCGCCGCGCAATCCACAATCGCCATCCGATCAGCGACACCCAATAGGCGACGAGCGCGAGGCCCAGCGCGATGACGAACAACCCGAAGATGACGGCGGGCGCGGCATCGGACAGCGCCCAGCGCCCCCATTCGCCGAGCGAGGCGCCGCGCTCGAACAGGGCGAGGAAGCTGTCCACGTCGGTATGGAAGCCGACGCGGCTGCCGATCTCGAGCCCGGCGAGCAGGAAGACGGGGGTGGTCGCCGGGTTGCTCACCCAGGTGATCGCGGCGGCGAGCGGGATATTGGCGCGCAGCGGGATCGACAGAGCGGCGGCGGCGAACATCTGCAGCCCGGGGATCATCAGGAAGATGCCGATGAACATGCCGACGAGCACCGCGCGCGGCACCGAGCGCCGGGTGAAGCGCCAATATTCATGCGCCGCGATGTAGCGCCGCACCGGCCTGAGCCAGCGCGATTCGATCAATTCGTCGCGCGTCGGCGCGTTGCGCTGGAGAAAGCGCTTGATCGGGCCGGGGGCGTGCTTACCCACGATCCCTCAGGATCCTCGCCTGCTGGCGCTTCCAGTCGCGATCCTTGATCGCCTGGCGCTTGTCGTGGACCTTCTTGCCCTTGGCGAGCCCGAGCTCGACCTTGGCCTTGCCCTCGCCGTTGAAATAGATCGACAGCGGCACCAGCGTCATGCCCTGCCGCTGCACCGCGCCCATCATCTTGTTGATCTCGCGCTGGTGGAGCAGCAGCTTGCGCGGGCGCCGCGTCTCGTGGTTGAGGCGGTTGCCGTGGCTATATTCGGGAATGTGGCTGTTGATCAGCCACGCCTCGCCATCCTCGACGGTGGCATAGCTTTCCTTGATCGAGCCTTCCGAATTGCGCAGCGCCTTCACCTCGGTGCCCTGCAGGACGATGCCCGCCTCGAAGCGCTCCTCGATGGCATAATCGTAATGGGCGCGCCGGTTGTCGGCGACGACCTTGACCTTGTTGAAGGCCTTGCTCATCCGGCCAACCCCGCATGCTCAAGCGCGGCATCGACCGCTGCCTTCGAGGCCGCCGAGGGCTCGGTCAGCGGCAGCCGAAGCGCGGTCCCGCTGCCCGGGCGGACCTTCGACAGCGCATATTTGGCCGGACCGGGCGAGGCGTCGGTGAAGAGCGCGGCGTGGAGCGGGTAGAGCTTGTCCTGCAGCTCGAGCGCCTCGTCCCAGCGCCCCTCGAGCATCGCTTCCTGGAAGCGGCTGCACAGTCGCGGCGCGACGTTGGCGGTGACCGAGATGCACCCCGTCCCGCCCATCGCGTTGAAGCCCAGCGCCATGTCGTCGTTGCCCGACAGCTGGATGAAATCCTCGCCACAGGCGAGCCGCTGCGCGGTGACGCGGGCCAGGTTGCCGGTGGCATCCTTGATCGCGACGATCCGTTCGTGCCTCGCCACCTCGGCGAGCGCCTCGACGCCGATGTCGGCGACGGTCCGGCTCGGCACGTTGTAGACCACGATCGGGATCGGCGAGGCCTCGGCACAGGCGGTGAAATGGGCGACCAGCCCCGCCTGGCTAGGCTTGTTGTAATAGGGCACGACGCACAGCGCGGCATCGGCGCCCGCCTCCGCGACCATCTCGATCGCGGCCACCACTGCGGCGGTGTCATACCCCCCGCACCCGGCGATCACCGGCACCCGTCCGCGAGCCTGCTCGACACAGGCGGCGACGACCTGCCGATGTTCGGATCCCGACAAGGTGGCGACCTCGCCGGTGGTGCCGCACGGCACGAGCCCGTGGCTGCCTTCGTCGATTTGCCAGTCGACAAGCGCGCGAAACGCCTCCAGATCGAGCGCCCCCTCCTCGTCGAACGGGGTCACCAACGCGGGAATCGAGCCACGAAACATGCATTCATCCTTTCTCTGGAACGACTTGCCGTCCCAACCCTTTTTCAGGGGTATATGTTCAGCGTCTGATAAGAAGCCCCTGCCTAGCATGTCCAGTATGAGGAAGCCCGCCCTTTTCATCGCCGTCGCCACCTTGTCGGGGATGGCCTCCTCCTCGGTGGTCGAACCGCCGGTGCGCCCCGAAGCGAGCGCGGCCGCGATTGCGGTCGCCACGCAGGCCCCCGCCCCGATCGCGGTGGTCGACGCCGCGATCGGCGAATGGCGCGCGCTGCGGCGCGACAACGCCCCAAGCTTCGAGCGCGCGGCGCGCTTCGCGATCGCCTATCCCGACTGGCCCGAGGTCGCGACCATCCGGGCCCGCGCCGAGGCCGCGCTCGACGCGCGCGCCGATGACGCGCAGGTCATCGCCTTCTTCCGCACCGCCCCGCCGAAGACCGCGCGCGGCTGGACCCGGCTCGCCTATGCCTATGACCGGCAGGGGCGCGGCATCGAGGCGCTCGCGGCGGCCCGCTCGGCGTGGCGCAGCGCCGACCTCGGCCCCGACGACGAAACGCTGGTGCGCGCGCAATATTGGACCCGGCTGACCACCGACGACCATGCCCGCCGCGTCGATGCGCTGCTGTTCGACAAGCAGGCGAGCCGCGCCGCCGCCTATGTCTCGCTGCTCCCGTCGAGCGAGCGCCCGATCGCCGAGGCGCGGGTCGCGCTGCAACGCGGCGACGGCGATGCCAACCAGAAATTCGCGGCGGTCGCCGACCGGGTCGACGACCATGCGGGGCTGCTGATGGACCGCGCGCGCTACTTCCGGCTGAACGGCAACGAGGAAGCGGCGCAGGCGCTGCTCGCGCAGCCACACGCGCTGGCCACGCGCCCCACAGACATCGACAAATGGTTCGAGATGTTGCTGCTCGCGGCGCAGGGTGCCGAGGCGCGCGGGGCCTGGTCGACCGCGTTCAACATCGCGCGCCAGATCGAGGACGCCTTCGTCCCCGGCGACGACAAGACGCTGCAGCCGTTCGGGGTGCGCGACAAGTATACCGACCTCGCCTGGCTCGCTGGCACGATCGCGCGCGACCGCCTCGAGCGCCCCGCCGCGGCGAGCACGCTGTTCGAACTCTATGCCGGCGGCGGACGCTCGCTCCAGGTCTATTCGAAGGGGCTCTACTGGGCCGGACGGACCGCGCTCGAGGCCGGCGATACGGCGCGCGCCAACGCGCTGTTCGAACGCGCCGCGCAGAGCCCCGAGCTGTTCTACAGCCAGCTCGCGCTCGAGCGGCTGGGGCGCGAGATACCCCCGCCCCCGCCGCTGCCGACCCAGGTTGACCCGGCGCTGGCGCAGCAATTCTACGCGCGCCCGATCGTGGCGGCGACCGGGCGGCTGGCCAACAGCCGCGACGAGCAGGCGCTGTTCGTGCGCGCGCTCGCCGAGAGCCTCGACAGCGAGGGCGAACGCATCCTCGCGAGCCGCTATGCCGAGACGATCGACCGCCCCGACCTCGGCGTCTGGGTGGCGCGGGTGGCGCGCAACAACGGCACCGCCTTCTACTATCGCTCGGCTTGGCCGACGCTGCACGAGGGCGTGCCCGGCGGCCAGCTGTGGAGCTATGCCCACGGGATCGCCCGGCAGGAAAGCTCGTTCGACCGCTCGGCGGTGAGCCACGCCAACGCGCACGGCATGATGCAGCTGCTCCCCGCCACCGCGCGCGACCAGGCGCGGCGCAGCGGGCTACCCTACAGCTATGCCCGGCTGACCAGCGACCCGGCCTACAATGTCCGGCTCGGCAGCGACTATCTGGCGCTGCGGCTGCGCAACTGGGAGGGCAATCTCGCGCTCGCCGCGGCGAGCTACAACGCCGGCCACGGCAATGCGATGAAATGGGTGCGGCGCTACGGCGACCCGCGCGATCCGTCGGTCGACACGCTCAAGTGGATCGAGCAGATCCCCTTCGGCGAGACGCGCAGCTACGTCCAGCGGGTGATCGAGAATGCCGCCGTCTACGACCGGCTCAATCCCTATGTCCCCGCCTATGGCGCGGTCCATGTCTCGCGCCACCTCGGCAAGCCGGGTCGCCCCGGCTGATGGCCGCGGGGGGCAAGCGAGCGCGCTATATCACGCCCGAGGGCTTCGCGCGCATCCGCCACGAATATGAGACGCTGTTCGGCACCGAACGCCCCAAGCTGGTCGAGACGATCGCCTGGGCGGCGGGCAATGGCGACCGCTCGGAGAATGGCGACTATATCTACGGCCGAAAGAAGCTGCGCGAGATCGACCGCCGGCTCGGCTATTTGTCGAAGGTCATGAAGCAGGCCAAGATCGTCGACCCGGCGCGCGCCGAGCGGCGCGACGAGGTGCGCTTCGGCGCGACCGTGACGCTGGTCGACGAGGAGGACCGCACCCGCGTGCTGACCATCGTCGGCGACGACGAGGCCGAGGCGGGCGACGGGCGCGTGGGCTGGTCCTCGCCGATCGCCCGCGCGATCATCGGCGCTCGGGTCGGCGAGGAACGTTCGGTCCGGTTGCCGGCGGGCGAGATGTTCTACGAGATCGAGAAGATCGCCTACCCCGGGGGCTGACCGCGCTGGCCCCGGCAGCGGTCCGAGCAGTATCGCACCTCGTCCCAGACGTGCGCCCACTTGCGACGCCAGGCGAAGGGGCGCCCGCAGCGCGCGCAGGTCTTTTCGGGCAGGTCGCCCTTCTTGCGATGGCGCCCGCTCAGCGCAGCGCCTTGCCGGGAAAGTCGATCACCTCGTTGTGCGCGGCCCGCTCCCCCGGCACCGTGTCGGGCAGCGCCTTGTCGAGCACCGCGACGAGATGCGCGACGCCGGCGCGGATCGCGCCCTCGGGCTCTTCGGCGTCGACCAGTTTCCACGGCGCCCAGCGCGTGTCGGTATCGGCAAAGGCCGCGTTCCACGCCGCGACATAGTCGTCGCGGCGGTCGCGCGTTTCCTGTTCGCCCTCATGGGTGAGCTGCCGCTCCCACGGATCGGCGAGCCGGCTGGCCATCCGCCGCTCGAGCGTGGCCGCCGAGCAGTGGAAGAAGAGCTTCACGATGATCGTGTCATGGTCGCGCTGCTGCGCCTCGAATTCGTTGATCTCGTCGCCGCCGCGGTTCCACTTGTCGTCGTTCATCGCGCGCAGCACGCGCTCGTCGACCAGCGCGCGGTACCAGCTGCGATAGAAGAGGCTCGCGTGCCCCGCGCCCGGCAGCGCGTTCCAATATTTGGCGAGCCAATGCCGGTCCTCGCTGCCGATCGGCGTCGGCGCCAGGCAGATCAAGTGCGTCGAACAGGGGTCGAGGTTGCCGAGCACCTGCCGCAGGAAGCCGCGCTTGCCGCTCGCCTCCCACCCCTCGACCAGCAGGATCAGCCGCTGGCGATGCGCGAGCAGCCGCAGCTGGAGCGGCATCAGCCGCGCGCACAGCTCGGCAAGGCTCGCCGCCGCTTCGTCCCTGACCGCCCCCGGTCGACCTTCTGTTAATTCGATCGGCACGAACGCGGCTTTAACGAGGCCGTTTCGCCTGCGCAAAGGGTTGCGAGCCGAGCCGATCCCTTTTTGGGACAATATGGCGCGTTGGCGTCCTAGCGCTCCTCGACCAGCGTCTCGGGCGCGGGTTCGACCGGCGCGTCCTCGTCCTCGGATTCGGGCTCGGCGGTGACCGCGATCGACAATTCGTCGAGCTGGCGGTCGGTGACGAGGCTGGGGGCGCCCATCATCAGGTCCTGCGCGCGCTGGTTCATCGGGAAGGCGATGACCTCGCGGATGTTGGGCTCGTCGGCGAGCAGCATGACGATGCGGTCGATGCCCGGCGCCGACCCGCCGTGCGGCGGCGCGCCCAGCTTGAACGCCTCGATCATGCCCGAGAAATTCTCGTCGACGTCGGCCTTGGAATAGCCCGCGATCTCGAACGCCTTGTACATGATGTCCGGCCGGTGGTTCCGGATTGCGCCCGAGGACAGTTCGTAGCCGTTGCACACGATGTCATACTGCCAGGCGAGGATGTCGAGCGGGTCCTTGGTCTCGAGCGCTTCCATCTCGCCCTGCGGCATCGAGAAGGGGTTGTGCGAGAAGTCGATCTTCTGCTGCGCCTCGTCGAACTCGTACATCGGGAAGTCGACGATCCAGCAGAACTTGAACGTGCCTTCCTCGATCAGCCCGAGGCTCTCGCCGACGCGGGTGCGCGCCGCGCCCGCCAGCTTGGCGGCGTCCTTTTCATCGCCCGCGGCGAAGAAGAGGCCGTCGTCGGGGCCGAGGCCCAGCTCGTCGGCCAGCTTGTCCATCTTGTCGGGACCGTGGTTCTTGGCGATCGGGCCGCCCCACTCGCCGCCCTTGCGGGTGGCGTAGCCAAGGCCCGGGAAGCCTTCGCCGCGCGCCCAATCGTTCATCTCGTCGAAGAACTTGCGGCTCTTGCCCGCAGTGCCCGGCGCGGGGATGGCGCGCACCGTCTTGCCCGCCGCGACCAGCTTGGCGAACAGCCCGAAGCCCGAGCCCTCGAAATGATGGCCGACATCGGCGATGACGATGGGGTTGCGCAGGTCGGGCTTGTCGGTGCCATATTTGAGCATCGCTTCGCGATAGGGGATGCGGGGGAATTCGCCCGCCGGGGTCACGCTCATGCCGCCCGAGAATTCCTCGAACACGCCCGCGAGCACCGGCTCCAATGCCTGGAACACGTCTTCCTGCGTGACGAAGCTCATCTCGAAGTCGAGCTGGTAGAATTCGGGGCTGCGGTCGGCGCGCAGATCCTCGTCACGAAAACAGGGGGCGATCTGGAAATAGCGGTCGAACCCCGAGACCATGAGCAGCTGCTTGAACATCTGCGGCGCCTGCGGGAGCGCATAGAAACGGCCCGGGTGGAGGCGCGAGGGCACCAGATAGTCGCGCGCGCCCTCGGGGCTCGAGGCGCCCAGGATCGGGGTCTGGAACTCGGTGAATCCCTGGTCCTGCATGCGCCGACGCAGGCTCGAGATGACCTTCGAGCGCAGCATGATATTGGCGTGCATGGTCTCGCGGCGAAGGTCGATATAGCGATATTTGAGGCGGATATCCTCGGGATATTCCTGTTCGCCCGCGACCGGCATCGGCAATTCGGCGGCTTCCGACTGGATCGTCACGCCGCGCGCGAACACCTCGATCGCGCCGGTCGGCAGCTTGTCGTTGACGGTTCCCTCGCTGCGCGCCTTCACCTCGCCGTCGATGGTGACGACGCTCTCGACCCGCAGCTTGTCGAGGATCGGCAGCGCGGGGCTGTCCTCGTCGGCGACGATCTGGGTCAGGCCGTGATGGTCGCGCAGGTCGACGAACAGCACGCCGCCATGGTCGCGCTTGCGGTGGACCCAGCCCGACAGGCGAACGGTCTCGCCGACGTGATCCTTGGTGAGGGCGGCGCAATGGTGGGTGCGATAAGCGTGCATGATCGTCTCGGGAAATGGATGTGGAGCGGACGGTGCCGCGGTCGGTGCAGCACCTCGCCTTGCAGGTTGTCTTTGTCAAGGCGTGACGCTTGGGCTAGGGCGCATTCCCAGCTATGAAAATCCATGACCTTATCCGTGACAGCGCGGAACTCGAACAACTCGTCTCCCGCATGCAAGGCGCCGACTTCGTCGTCGTCGATACAGAGTTCATGCGCGAGAACACCTATTGGCCGATCCTGTGCCTGATCCAGATCTCCGACGGCAAGGAGGCCGCCGCGATCGACCCGCTGGCCGAGGGGATCGACCTCGACCCCCTGCTCGACCTGTTGGTCAACAACGACGAGGTCTTGAAGGTCTTCCACGCCGGCGGGCAGGACCTCGAGATCTTCCACAACCTCACGGGCAAGGTGCCCATGCCGCTGTTCGACACGCAGATCGCGGCGATGGCGCTGGGCTATGGCGAACAGGTCGGTTACGCCAACCTCGTCGCCGCCACGCTGGGGCACCAGCTCGACAAGGGCGCGCGCTTCACCGACTGGTCGCGCCGCCCGCTCGACCAGCGCCAGCTCGACTATGCGATCGCCGACGTCACCCACCTTGCCAAGATCTTCCCGCAGATGCTCGAGCGGCTGGTCGAGACCGGCCGCGGCGCCTGGCTCGACGAGGAGATGGCGCGGCTCGCCGACCCCTCCTCCTTCGCCTTCGCGCCCGAGGATGCGTGGAAGCGCGTCAAGCTGCCGAGCCGCAAGCCCGAGGTGCTCGGGCGCCTCAAGGCGATCGCCGCGTGGCGCGAGCGCGAGGCGCGCCAGAAGAACCTGCCGCGCGGGCGCATCGTCAAGGACGACACGCTCGGCGAACTCGCCAACCACCCGCCCAAGCGGCAGGAGGACCTCGTCAAGGTGCGCGGGCTGTCCAAGGGCTGGCGCGACAACGAGATCGGGGCGCGGCTGATGCAGGCGATCGAGGCGGCCGAACCGCTGCCGAGCGAGGAAATGCCCGCCAAGCCGCCGCGGCGCCCCGGGCTGACCAAGGATGCCAGCCTCGTGAGCGACCTGTTGAAGCTGCTGCTCAAGATCCGCGCCAAGGAGGCCGGGGTCGCCCCCCGCCTGATCGCGCGCGCGCAGGAGCTCGAACTGCTCGCGGCGGGCGAGCGCGAGGGGCTCGACATCCTCTCGGGCTGGCGGTTCGAGGAATTCGGGCGCGACGCGCTCGACCTTGTCGAGGGAAGGCTCGCCTTCGCCACCGAGCAGGGCAAGCTCAAGATGACGCGGACCGACTGACGCGGCGCGCGCGCTCAGGCCAGCTCGAGCCCCGCCTCGAGGTCGAGCGCGGCGGCGAGCTGGTCATGGCGCTTGCGCACCGCCGGGCCGTACAGCCGCGCCTGCGCCTCGGGCAGGCGCAGCGCCAGCCGCTTCCCGGCGCGAGCGATCGAGGATTGGCGCAGCACCGTCTCGATCCCTCCCGACAGCCGCATGGCAAGCCGGATCGCGCGCCCCCATCCCTCGGCGCGCGCGATGTTCCTTTCGCTCAGGAGCGTGGCCACCGCAGGATCGAAATCGCCACCGCCTCCGAAGGCGGTGAATAATGCGCGCCCGATCAGCGCCCGTCCCTGGGCATCGATGCCGACCCAATTGCCGTGCAGCGCAAGGTCGACCGCGCGTTCGGCGCGATAGTCGGGATGCGCGTTCCACGCGATGTCGCCCAGCAGGCAGGTGGCGAGCCGCAGGCGCGCCTTGTGCTGGCCGTCATCGGGAAAGAGCGGCGCGATCCACTGGTCGAGCAGCGCGCCGATGTCGCCGAAGCGCCCGAGCCTGCGCCCGACCTCGAGCGCGGCGGCGAGCAAGGGGTCGTGCCCGCGCTCCTCGGCGGGCAGGTCCTGGTAGAGCAGCCCTTCGCGCAGCCCGTCGGCGGAGATGATCACGCGGTCGGGCCGGAGCGTGCGGACGAGCGCGGACAGGATGGCGATGGCGGCGGGCAGGTGCGGGATGCGCTGGCTCGATATCTGCGCCTCGGCCTTCAGCCGGTCGGGGCCCCATGCCTCGACGATCCCCGACAGTTGGGGCAGCCGTCCTGGGTCGATCCGATGCTGGTGCGCGATCATCAGCGGGTGCCCCGAGGCGGCGAGGTCGAGATGGGCGATCGCGCGAAAGCTGCCGCCGACGAGGTAGAGCCCCTCCCCCTTGGCGGCGCGCGCGAGCTGTCCGTCGGCGAGCGCATGGTCGAGCTTTTCGGCGATGAGGTCGGCGTCGGGCGGGTCCCCGACCCGCAGGACGCCGATGGGTTCCGAGGATACCGCGCCGACATGGCCGCGCGCCACGCCCGCCAACTCGAGGCTCCCGCCCCCGAGATCGGCGACCACGCCCTTGGCCCAGGGGATGGCGCTGAGCACCCCGAGCGCCGAGGCCACCGCCTCCTCCTCGCCCGATAGCAGCGCGGGTTTCAGCCCCATCCTCGCGACGGCGTAGAGGAAATCGGGCCCGTTGGAGGCATCGCGCACCGCGGCGGTGGCGACCGTGCGCAGCCGCTTGACCCGCATCAGCTTGGCGATCGCCTTGAAGCGCTGCAGCGCATCGAGCGCCATCGTCATCGCCTCTTCGTCCATCGCCCCGTCGGCGCCGAGGCCGCGCCCCAGTCCCGCCATCACCTTTTCGTTGAACAGAATCGAGGGCACGCGCGCATTGCCGCCATAGACGACGAGCCGCACCGAGTTGGAGCCGATGTCGAGGATCCCGACCGGACCGAAGTCGAGATCGCCGATCATCCGCCGCGCTGGGTCAGTTTCAGCTTGGGGATCTTCTTGCCCGCGAGCGCGGCGCCGCGGCCCGAGAGCGAGGGATTGTTCATGAAATAATGGTGGCAGTTGAAGCGCCGCTTGCCCGGCTGGAGCCGCTCATATTCGCCATCCTCGCGCAGCACCCAGCTCTGCTCGTTGTCGATGAGGTTGGCGATCATCACCTGTTCGAGCACCTGCGCGTGCACCGTGGGGTTTTCGAGCGGCAGCATATATTCGACGCGGCGGTCGAAGTTGCGCGGCATCCAGTCGGCCGAGCTGATGTAGACCCGCGCCTTGTCGTGCGGCAGCCGCTCGCCGTTGGCGAAGACGAAGATGCGGCTGTGCTCGAGAAAGCGCCCGACGATCGACTTGACGCGGATATTCTCGGACAACCCCTCGACCCCGGGGCGCAGGCAGCAGATGCCGCGCACTACCAGCTCGATCGAGACCCCCGCCATGCTCGCGGCATAGAGCCGGTCGATCACCTCGCGGTCGACGAGCTGGTTCATCTTGGCCCAGATCGCCGCCGGGCGCCCGGCCTGCGCATGCTCGATCTCGCGGTCGATCAGCTTGAGGATCCGCGCGCGCAGCCCGGCCGGGCTGAAGGTCGCCAGCTCGAGCCCGCGCGGGCGCACGAAGCCGGTGACGAGGTTGAACATCTTGGCGGCATCGCGCGCGGCGCGGGTCGAGGCGGTGAAGAAGCTGAGGTCGGTGTAAATGCGGCTCGTCACCGGGTGGTAATTGCCCGTCCCCCAATGCGTATAGGTGCGCATCTTCTCGCCTTCGCGGCGCACCACCATCGCGACCTTGGCGTGAGTCTTCCATTCGAAGAAGCCGTAGACCACCTGCACGCCCGCGCGTTCGAGCCGCGCCGCCCAGAGCAGGTTCTGCTCCTCGTCGAAGCGCGCCTTCAATTCGACCACCGCGGTGACCGACTTGCCCGCCTCGGCGGCGGTGGCGAGCGCCTCGATGATCTCGGACTGCTTGCCGGCGCGGTAGAGCGCCATCTTGATCGCCACGACATCGGGGTCCTGCGCCGCCTGGCGCAGGAAGGAGACGACGACATCGAACGCCTCATAGGGGTGGTGGACGACGATGTCCTTGGCGCGGATCGCGGCGAAGCAGTCGCCGCCATATTCCTTGATACGCTCGGGAAAGCGCGGATTGTAGGGTTCGAACTTGAGGTCGGGGCGATCGACCTCGACCACCTGCGCGAGGTCGGCCATGCCGATCATCCCCGAGGTCTCGACGATCAGCGCATTGTGCGCCCCGAGCCCCTCGCGCACCACGTCCTCGAGCCCGTCGGGGGTGTCGGCGGCCAGCTCGAGGCGGATGATCCGCCCGCGCCGGCGCCGCTTGATCGCCGAGCGGAAGGTGAGGACGAGATCCTCCGCCTCCTCCTCGATCTCGATGTCGCTGTCGCGCAGTACGCGGAAGGCGCCGGCGGCGCGTTTCTCGAAGCCGGGGAAGAGCCGGCCGAAGAATTCGCGGATGACGCTCTCGATCGCGATCACCCGGGTCCCCGCGCCGTTGCCCGGCAGCTCCATGAAGCGCGGCAGCGAGGGCGGGATCATCAGCAGTTCGACCAGCTCCTCGCCGGTCTTGCGATCGTGGAGGTCGAAGATCAGCCCGAACCCGGCGTTGGCGACGAAGGGAAAGGGGTTGACCCCGTCGACCACCTGCGGGGTGACCACCGGCAGGATCTCGGCATCGAAGCGCTGCGCGAGATAGTCGCGTTCCTCGGGCGTGAGCTCGCCGCGATGGATGACGTCGAGCCCGGCCGCCTCGAGTTGCGCGCGCAGGTCGACCCAGAGCGCCTGCGCCGCCGCGGTCAGCGCGTCGGCCGCGCCCGCGATCTCCTCGAGCTGCTGTCCCGGGGTGCGTCCGTCGATCGAATATTCCTCGATCCCCTGCAGCTGCTGCCCCTTGAGCCCGGCGACCCGGACCATGAAGAACTCGTCGAGGTTCGAGCCCGCGATGGCGAGGAAGCGCAGCCGTTCGAGCAGCGGGTGCGCGGGATTGGCGGCTTCCTCGAGCACGCGCCGGTTGAAGGCCAGCCACGAGGTCTCGCGGTTGAAGAAGCGGTCGGGCCCGAAGCCCTCGAGCCGCGCCGCCGCGTCGGCGCCGGCTGTCTCGTCAACCTGCGGGTCGGCCTCGCTCATGCCGCCTGTCCCCTCGCCTCGAGCGCCCGCCGGATCGTCGGGACCGTGATCCGGGCCCGCTCGGCGATGGCGAAGCGGTCGATCGCCTCGACCAACCGCTCGACCTCCCAATAGCTGCGTTCGGCGCGCGCCACCAGATAGGCCTGGGCCTCGGGGGGCAGCGCCAGCCCGCGATCGGCGAAGTGCAGCGCGAAGAGCGCAGCGAGGAGCGTATCGTCGGGAGCCTCGATCCGCCACACCGGCGAGGCGGCGAGCCGGGTCGCCAGATCGGGCAGCGCGGGGGCCCAGTGCGGGGGCGACTCGTCGGCGACGAGGAGCAGCGGGCGCGCTTCCTCCTGCGCGCGGTTCCAGGCGTGGAAGAGCGCTTCCTCGTCATGGTCCTGCGCATCGTCGAACACGCGCCCGTCTACCTCGGCGGCGAAGATACGGGCGAGCAGGCTGCGGCCCGAGCGGCGCGGCCCGGTGAGGATCGCCGCGCGCACCGGCCAGTCGCGCCAGCCCGCCAGCCCCGCGACCGCGAGCCGGTTGGCGTCGCTGGTGATGAAGCGGCGCGTGGCGTCGCCTTGCGGCCAATCGAGCGGGAGGGCGATCTGCGCGGGTGCCATCACCCGTCGTCGCCCTCCGCCTCCGCAGGCGCCGGGGTTGGGGCGGGCGCGGGCTCGGGGCTGGGGGCGGGGCGGCTGATCGCCTGCCGCTGGATCTGCAGCACCCCGGCGACATAGGTCGAATACCACCCCCGCGCGAGCAACGAGGCGCGCAGCGCATCGACATCGCCGCGGTAAGTCACGAGCACGTTCGAGATGGCGCCCGCGGCGAGGCTCTGCTCGGTCACGCCCTCGACCCCGGCGGTCCCGCGCAGCGCGCCCAACGCCGCGCGCAGATCCTCGCCCGAGCCGGCATAGATGCGCATCTGGTAGGTCGAGACCGGCGCGACCGTCTCTTCGGCGACCACCGGCGGCGGCGCCGCCTCGATCACGAGGGCGCGGTCGGGGCGCAGCGTGCCCTCGCGGAAGGCCCGCGCGAACATCCGGTCGATCCGCGCGGCGGCCTGGTTCATCATCGCCGGGATCGCCTCCGAACTGGCGACGCGCAGCGTGAAGCTGCCGAGCGGGGTGCGGTCGCGGCCGACCCGCGCGACGAAGCGCCCTTCGGCCGGGCCGCCGGGGTAGAGACGGTGCAGCGTGACCTCGGCGATGAGGATGTTGCTCGCGCCATAGAGGTCGGCGACATTGGCCCACCATTCGGCCCCGGGGCGGCGCGTGGCGGCGGCGTTGACCAGCAGCGGGTCGACCCCCAGCCCCGAGACGCGGACATAGTCGATCGGGCTGTCCCCGGTGCGGAACAGCGCCCAGGCGCGCTGCCACGGATTGCGGGTCTCGACGGTGGTCACCGTGCCCGCGGTCACCGTGACGGGGATCAGCAGCATCGGCGCCGAGCGGCGCTGCGACCCCGACAATCCGAGCCGCTCGCCGGTGCGCGCGCGGTCGAACTGGATCGCGAGGGTGGCGATATAGCGCGTCGGGCCGATCTGCTCGCGTTCGACCACGACCGCGCCGACGAGCTCGTCGAGGGTCGCGTCGGACAGCCGCGGCGCCTCCCGCGCCGGACGCCCGGTGGTCTGCGCCCACAACCGCCGCCAGCCCTCGCGCTGGGCAATCCGCCAACCGTTGAAGCGCGCGTCCTGCGCATCCTCGCCGGCGACGTCGACCGCGATCCCGGTGACCTCGAGCACCTGCTCGGTATCGCGCGGCAGGATGCCGCGGTCGCCATCCTCCATCTGCGCGGCGGCATAGCCGCCAAGGAGGAGCAGCGGCACGATCAGCAGGAAGACACGAGGAAATGGCATATCGAGCGCCCTTGTGGCGATTTGGACATGGATTTCCAAGCCTCATCTCGTTAGCGGTGACGCCATGAACGACAAGACCGGCCTGTCCTATGAAGACGCGGGGGTCTCGATCGAGGCGGGCAATGCGCTCGTCAAGGCGATCGCCCCCCTCGCCCGCGCCACCGCGCGCCCCGGCGCCGATGCCGCCCTCGGTGGTTTCGGCGGGCTATTCGACCTCAAGGCGGCCGGGTTCACGGACCCGCTGCTGGTCGCCGCCAACGACGGCGTCGGGACCAAGCTCAAGCTGGCGATCGACTGCGGGCGGCACCGCGGAGTGGGCATCGACCTCGTCGCGATGTGCGTCAACGACCTCGTCGTCCAGGGCGCAGAGCCGCTGTTCTTCCTCGACTATTACGCCACCGGCAAGCTCGACAATGATGTCGCCGCGCAGGTCGTCGCCTCGATCGCCGAGGGATGCCAGGAGGCGGGCTGCGCGCTGATCGGCGGCGAGACCGCCGAGATGCCCGGCATGTATGCTGCCGACGATTACGACCTCGCCGGATTCTGCGTCGGCGCGGTCGAGCGCGGCCAGCTGATCGATGCCTCGCGCGTGGCGGCGGGCGACGTCCTGCTCGGGCTGGCCTCGAACGGGGTGCATTCGAACGGCTTCTCGCTGGTGCGGCGGATCATCGAGCGCGAGGGTTGGGACCTCGACATGGTGGTGCCGGGCGATGGTCGCGGCCTCGGCGAGGCGCTGCTCGCCCCCACCCGCATCTACGTCCGCGCGCTGCTCGACCCCATCCGCGCCGGTCGCATCCACGGGCTGGCGCATATCACCGGCGGCGGACTGCTCGAGAATATCCCGCGCTCGCTGCCGCAAGGATGCCATGCCCATGTCGACATGACGGCGTGGGAGCGGCCCGCGCTGTTCACCCTGCTGCAGGAGGGCGGCAACGTCGCCGAGGCCGAGATGGCGCGGACCTTCAACTGCGGCATCGGCATGGTCGCGATCGTTCCGGCGCACGAGGCCGAGGCGCTGATCCTCGAGCTCGGGCGCGCCGGGGTCGAGACGGTCCGCATCGGCGAGGTCCGCGCCGGCGAGCGCGGTTGCACCGTCACCGGCGAGGGCTGGTCGGCGACCCATGGCCAGTGACCGGCAGCGCCTCGCGATCCTGATCTCAGGGCGCGGGTCGAACATGGCCGCGCTGCTCTACGCCGCGCAGGCCGACGACTGCCCCTATCGGCCGGTGCTCGTGACCGGCAACAAGCCGCGGGCGGCGGGGCTCGATCTCGCCGAGGCGGAGGGCGTCCCGGTCCGCCGCCTCGACGGCAGGAGCGCGACCTTCTGGGACGATCTCGACGCCGCGCTGCGCGAGGCCGGGGCCGACTTCGTCGCGCTGGCGGGGTTCATGCGGATCATACCCGAGGACTTTCTCGCGCGCTGGGCCGGGCGCATCGCCAACATCCACCCCTCGCTGCTGCCGCGCTACAAGGGGACGGGGGTCCACGAGGCGGTGCTGGCGGCGGGCGATACGGTGACCGGCGCGAGCGTCCACCTCGTCACCCCCGAGCTCGATTCGGGCGAGATCCTCGGGCAGGTCGAGGTCGCGGTGCTGCCCGGCGACACCCCCGAGCGGCTCGCCGATCGCGTCCTCATCGCCGAGCACCAGCTCTACCCCCGCGTGCTGTCCGCGCATCTTGCCCGCTTCACCGATCCGGCGTGGATCGAAGCGCAGGTCGCCGCGCGCGCGCTGGCGCTCCCCGAGACCAGCGCCAGGACCAGCCACGGCGCGCCCGCCTGGCACGTCGGCGCCAAGTCGAGCGGCAAGCTGTTCGCGATCCTCTCGGTGCGCCACCATGGCGAGGAGGCGATCGGGCTGTTGGTCAAGGGGGCGGGTCCCGAGGAGGCGGCCGACCTCGTCGCCCACCGCCCCGAGCTGTACTTCCGCCCCGCCTATTACGCCCCGGCGGGCTGGATCGGGGTGCGGGTCGATCGTCCCGAGACCGACTGGGACCATGTCGCCGAGTGGCTGCGACGCAGCTGGCGCGCCTGCGCTCCGGCCGCCACGCTGAAGCGCGCGGGCTAGTCGAGCCGCTCGATCCAGTCGGCAAAACTGCGCAGCGACTTGGCGAGGAACCTGCGGCTAGCCTCGTCGGTCAGCCGCCCGTCCTCGATCTTGTCCTTGCAATTGCCGACCAGCACCTCGGGGCCGGGCCACAGCCGCAGCCCGATGGTCCAGGCGACGACCTTGAGATGCGCATGCGCGCGCGCGGTCCCGACCGGGCCGGGCGAGGCGCCGACGCTCATCGCCGGCTTGTCCTTGAGCGGCTGCCCCGCCGAGGGGCGGCTGAGCCAGTCGAGCGCATTCTTGAGCACCCCGGTCATCGAGTGGTTGTATTCGGGGTTGCCGAGGAGGATCGCATCGGCGGCGGCGGCCTTGTCGATCATCGCCTTCACCGCGGCGGGGGGCGCGTCCTCGAGCTCTTCGTTGAACAGCGCGACCGAGGCGGGGACGAAGACCTCCACCGCCATCGTCTCGGGGGCGAGCTCGGCCGCCGCCTCGAGCACCGCCTTGTTGTAGCTGCCGCCACGAAGCGATCCGCAGATCGCGAGCACCCTGGTCATGCGCCTCTCCTTCGCTCGCCCAACGGTGGCGCGCGGCGCCGCGTTCCCGCGCGCTTCACCAAGCAAAAGGGGCGGCGAGCTCGCGCCCGCCGCCCCTCATGGCCGGATCAAGCGCGCCGCGCTCAGCCGACGATTTCGTCTTCGTCGAAGAAGAAGGCGATCTCGGTCGCGGCGTTCTCGTCGCTGTCCGAACCGTGGACCGAATTCTCGCCGATCGAGAGCGCATATTCCTTGCGGATGGTGCCGTCGGCGGCTTCGGCCGGGTTGGTGGCGCCCATGATGTCGCGGTTGCGCTTGACGGCGTCCTCGCCCTCGAGGACCTGCACCACGACCGGCTCGGAGATCATGAACTCGACCAGTTCGCCGAAGAAGGGACGGTCCTTGTGCACCGCGTAGAAGCCCTCGGCCTGCTCGCGGGTCATGTGGATGCGCTTGGAGGCGACGACCCGCAGGCCGGCCTCCTCGAGCTTCTTGGTGACCGCGCCGGTCAGGTTGCGACGGGTGGCGTCGGGCTTGATGATCGAGAAGGTGCGGGTCACCGCCATGATAGGTCTCCGTTGGATGGCAAAAGGGGTTGCGCGCGCCCCTAGCCGCGCCGGCCCCGCGGTGCAAGCCTCACGCCTTGCGGATCCAGCGGCCGTCCTCGCGCGCCCAGTAATGCCGCTCGACCCCGGGCTCCTCGGCGAGCGCCTTCCACGCCTCGCGCGCGGCGCCGATCGTCTCCTCGTTGAACAAATAGAAAGCGCGCTCGAAGCCGAGCGCGCTGGGGCGCCACTGCCCGTCGACGAGCGCGATGTTGCGCGCGCCGTTGGGCGCGGTGGTGCGCGTCGACAAGAGGATCGGCTGGTCCTTGTCGCGCCCCTCGTCGACGCGCCCGTGCGCCAGGAAGCTCGTCGCCGGCGCCTCGGTCCAAAGCTGGCGGTCGAGCGCGGCGAGCTGGGCATCGTCGGCGCTGGTCACGAGCAGCCGCTCGCCCCTCTCGGCGAGCTTGGCGGCGAGCGCGACGAGGACGCCCGCGGCGCCCCCGTCGAGCTGGTAGAAATCGACCCGCAGGAGCCTAGTCCTCGAGTTCGCGCATCACGTACATGTCGAGCACGCGCACCCCGAAGCCGGTCGCGCCCTTGTCGATGGTCGGGCGCGCCTTGTCGCTCCACGCCATCCCGGCGATGTCGAGATGCGCCCAGTCGACGCCGTCCTCGATATAGCGCTGGAGGAATTGCGCGGCGGTGATCGAGCCGGCCTCGCGCGGACCGACATTCTTCATGTCGGCGATCGGCGAATCGATCAGCCGGTCGTAGGCCTCACCGAGCGGCTGGCGCCAGAGCTTGTCGCCCGACGCCTTGGAGGCATCGATGAGATCCTCTGCAAGGTCGTCCGAGTTGGTGAAGAAGCCCGCCTGCTCATGCCCGAGGCTGATCACCATCGCACCGGTCAGCGTGGCGAGGTCGAGCACCGTTTTCGGCCGGAACTCGCGCTGCCCCCAGGTCAGCGCGTCGCACAGGACGAGCCGCCCCTCGGCATCGGTGTTGATGACCTCGATGGTCTGCCCCGACATCGAGGTGACGACGTCGCCGGGGCGCTGCGCGTTGCCGTCGGGCATGTTCTCGACGAGGCCGCAGATGCCGACGACATTGGCCTTGGCCTTGCGCCCCGCGAGCGCGAGCATCGCGCCCGAGACCGCACCCGCGCCGCCCATGTCCCACTTCATCGATTCCATGCCCTGCGCGGGCTTGATCGAGATGCCCCCGGTGTCGAAGGTCACCCCCTTGCCCACCAGCAGCAGCGGGACGTCATCGCCCTCGCCGCCCATCCACTTCATCACCAGCAGCCGCGGCTTGCGCACCGAGCCCTGCGCGACCCCGAGCAGCGCCCCCATGCCGAGCTCCGCCATCTCCCGCTCGTCGAGCGTCTCGATCACCAGCCCGGTCCCCTCGGCATGCGCGCGCACGCGTTCGACGAAGCTTTCGGGATAGATGATGTTGGCGGGCTCGGTGACCAGTTCGCGGGTGAGCGCGATGCCCCGCGACAGCGGCGCATAGCGTTCCTCCCAGCGCGCCGCCGCCCCCTTGGGCGCGCCGACGATGGTCAGCGTCTCGAGCGTGACCCGCTCCTCGTCCTTCTTCTTGGTGCGATGGTCGTGCTGCCAGGCGCGCACGACCGCCCCGAGCGCGGCGCGCGCGGCGGCGTCGGCCTCGATGTCCATCGCCGACAGGTCGAGCACGGCGTGGGTCTCGCCCGAGGTCCCGAGCTGCGCGGCGATGGTCGCGCCGAGGACCTCGAGATCGAGCCCCTCGCCCTCGCCCACCCCGACGACCAGCAGGCGACGCCCGCCATCGTCGGCAAGCCATGCCGTCGCCGCCTTGCCGCGCTTGCCCTCGAAGCGCTGGCGCGCGAGCGTGTCCGACACGCCCACCAGCCCGGCGAGCGCGGCATCGCCGCTGCCGGTGGCGGGCAGGACGAGCGCATAATCGGCGTCGGGACGGGCGGTGGCGAACTGGATTTTCATCGGCGGGATCCTCTTCCGGGAATGACAGGCTCGCCGCCCTTTAGAACGGGCTACCCGAAAAAGGCAAAGGCGGATTGCCGCCGGGGGCCGTTCCATGCATAGGCTCCCCCGTCATGAGCGGATGGAAGCAACGGTTCGGCCTGTGGACGGGCGTGGCGGTGGGCGCGCTGCTGCCCGCCATGCCGGTCGCCGCCCAGACCAGCCCGGGGTCGCCCGAGCCCGAGCCCGACCGCTTCGCGCTGGCGGGCGAGTTCGAGGAGATCGCCTTCTCGGCCGACGAGATCGTCTACGATCCCGAGGCGCAGCGCGTCAGCGCCCAGGGCCAGGTGCGGCTCGCCAGCGACGGCTACTGGCTCGCCGCCGACCGGATCGACTGGGACCGCGCCAGCGGCGAGATCGAGGCGCACGGCAATGTCGTGCTGCTCGCCCCCACCGGCGACCGGCTGATCGGCGAGCGGATCCGGCTCGACGAGGCGCTGCGCCGCGGCGCGATCGACAATTTCCTCCTCGCGCTCGATACCGGGGGGCGGATCGCCGGCGCGACCGGGCGCACCGAGGGCGGCGAGGTGGTCGTCGACGATGCGGTCTATTCGCCCTGCCCGGTCACCGGCCCGCAAGGGTGCGACAGCGACGTGCCGTGGCGGATCACCGCGGCGCGGGTGGTGCGCAATGCCGAGACCGGGCGGCTCGAGTTTCGCGGCGCCAAGCTCCACATCTTCGGACTCGACCTGCCGCTCCTGCCGCTGTTCAGCGTCGGCGACCCCGGGCCGCTCGGCGGGGTGACGGGGGCGCTCGTGCCCGACATCAGCATCTCGGGAATCAACGGGCTCGAACTGTCGCTGCCCTATTATTGGCGCTTCGACCGCCACCAGGACCTGACGGTCACCCCGCACCTCTACACTGGCAACCTGCCCGGCCTGTCGGCGCGCTGGCGCCAGCTGGTCGACACGGGCGCCTACCAGGTCGGCGGGTTCGTCACCTACGGCGAGATCGACAACCCCGATCGCGATGCCGAGGATGCCACCTTGGGCGAGAATTTCCGCGGCTATTTCGAGGGCAACGGGCGGTTCCAGTTCGATCCCCACTGGCGCGCCACCGGGTCGCTGCGCTGGGCCACCGACAAGACCGTAACCCGCCGCTTCGACCTCACCCGCGACGACCGGCTGCGCAACGTCGTCGAGCTCGAGCGGCTCGACGAGGACAGCTACATCTCGATCGCCGGCTGGGCCTTCCAGGGCTTGCGCGTCGACGACGTCCAGAGCCGGCTGCCGATCGCGCTGCCCGCGATCGACGCGCGCTGGCGGCTCGACGACCCCGTCGCGGGCGGACGGCTCGAGCTGCGCGGCAACAGCCTCGCCATCCAGCGCCGCGAGGGCCAGGACACGCAGCGCGCCTTCGCGCTCGCTCGCTGGGATCGCCGTTTCCTCACCGCGCTCGGCCAGGAACTCACGCTGACCGGCTATGCACGCGGCGACGTCTACCACACCGACGAGAGCGGCGAGACGCTGATCCCCTTCTATCGCGGCGAGGATGGCTGGCACGCGCGCGGCATCGGCGCGCTGGCGGCCGACATGCGCTGGCCGCTGATCGGCGAGGCGTTCGGGGGCACCCAGCGACTGGTGCCGCGGGTCCAGCTGGTGCTCACCCCGCCGACCGCCAACCTCGCCATCCCCAACGAGGACGCGCGCGCCATCGACCTCGAGGATTCCAACCTGTTCGCGCTCAACCGTTTTCCCGGCTACGACCGCTGGGAGGATGGCAGCCGCGTCACCTACGGGCTCGAATATCTGCTCGACCGGCCCAATTTCTCGATCCGCTCGAACCTGGGGCAGAGCTACCGGCTTACCGACGAGCCCGACATCTTTCCCGACGGCACCGGGCTGACCGACCAGTGGAGCGATTTCGTCGGCCGTACCCGGCTGCGCTTCGGGCGCCTCGTCGACCTCACCGCGCGCTACCGGCTCGACAAGGACAATCTGGCGCCGCGCCGGCTCGAGACCGACCTCACGGTGGGCTCGATCGAGACCTATGCCACGATCGGCTACCTCCGGCTCGACCGCGACATCGACCCGCTGATCGAGGATCTGCGCGACAAGGAGGAACTGCGGCTCGCCGGGCGGCTGCATTTCGCCGATCACTATTCGCTCTTCGGTTCGACCGTGCTCGACCTCACCGACGCCGGTGAGGATCCGCTGTCGTTGTCCGACGGCTTCGAGCCCGCGCGTCATCGCCTCGGGCTCGCCTACGAGGACGACTATATTGAGCTTGGGCTTTCGTGGAAGCGCGACTATGAGCGCATCGGGGCATTTCGGAAGGGCTCGACCTTTTCGATCATTTTCAATCTCAAGGGCCTGGGCCGCTAAGCGTGCGTTCAGGCGAAATTGCTAGGCAATGCCAAGACCTTAATCTGGGGTGACTGTTTTATGACCAAGTTCTCGACACTGCTTTGCGGGATCGCCGGCGCCGCCGCGCTGGCCGCGCTGCCGACCGCCGCCTCGGCGCAGGATGGCCGCAGCGCCCGGGTCCTCCAGCTGCCCGAGAATATCACCCTGTTCGGCGACACGCTGCCGCCGGTGGTCAAGGCCACCGCGATCGTCAATGGCGAGATCATCACCCAGACCGACATCGACCAGCGCGTCGCGCTGACCCTCGTCGGCTCGCCCCCGCCGTCGGCCGAGGAATATCGCCTCCTCCAGCAGCAGGTGCTGCGCAACCTCATCGACGAGACGCTGCAGATCCAGGCCGCCGCGCAGGAAGAGATCGACATCCCCGCCGCCGACATCGCCCGCGCGCTCGAGCGGGTCGTCCAGAACGCGCAGATGGAGACGGTCGACCAGCTCGAGGCCTTCCTCGAGGAAAACGGCAGCTCGCTGCGCTCGATCACCCGCCAGATCCGCGCCGAACTGGCCTGGCAGCGGCTCCAGCAGGTCAAGATCGCCGACTTCATCAGCGTCGGCGAAGAGGAAATCCAGGCGATCATCGACAAGATGGAAAGCGCGCGCGGGACCACCGAATATCGGGTCGGCGAGATCTTCCTCGCCTCCACCCCCGCCAACGAGGCGCAGGTCCGCCAGACCGCGCTCCAGATCCTCGACGCGCTGCGGCAGGGCGGCTCGTTCGCAGCCTATGCGCGCCAGTTCTCCGAAGCCTCGACCGCGGCGGTCGGGGGCGACCTCGGCTGGGTGCGCCCCGAACAGCTGCCCGAGGCGCTCGGGAGCGCGCTGCGCAACATGGCGCCGGGCGCCGTCAGCGTGCCGATCAAGATCCCGGGCGGCTATTCGATCCTCGCGCTGCAGGACCAACGCCAGATCCTGATGGCGGACCCGCGCAACGCGGTGCTCAGCCTCAAGCAGGTCACCGTACCGATCCCCGAAGGGAGCACGACGCAGGCGGCCAACGCGCTGGTCGACCGCTTTGCCGCGGCCGCCGCCGAGGTGCAGGGCTGCGGTGGTGCCGAACGGCTGGCCGCCGATTTCGGGGGCACGGTGCTGAGTGCCGACGGCACGCTGGTGCGCGACCTTCCCCCGGCGCTGCAGCCGATGATGATGGAAATGCAGATCGGGCAGGCGACGCGCCCCTTCGGTGACCTCAACGAGGCGGTTCGCGCGCTGGTGCTGTGCGGGCGCGACGAGCAGCAGGTCTCGATGCCGAGCCGCGACCAGATCGAGCAGCAGAAGCGCGAGGAGCGGATCACGCTGCGCGCGCGCCGCTACCTGCGCGACCTGCGCCGCGACGCCATCATCGACTACCGCTGATCGCGCCGGTGGCCGACCTCCCGCTTGGCGTCACGCTCGGCGATCCGGCCGGAATCGGTCCCGAAATCGTGGCCCGTTGCTGGCAGCAGCGCACGGCCTTCGACCTGCCCCCGTTCGTCGCGATCGGCGATCCCGCCGCGCTCGCCGCGGTCTGGGACGGCCCGGTCGCGCCGATCGACGAACTTTCCCAGGCGGTCGAGCAGTTCGCCACCGCGCTGCCGGTGATCCCGATCCGCGCCGAGCGCGCCGACACCCCCGGACGGCCCAGCCCCGCCGGCGCGCGCTGCGCGCTGCAGGCGCTCGAGATGGGGGTCGGGCTCGCGCGGACCGGGTCGATCGCCGCGGTGGTGACCGGCCCGGTGTCCAAGGCGCAGCTCTACGCCATCGGCTTCAGCCACCCCGGCCAGACCGAATTCGTTGCCGAGCGCTGCGGGGTGGCCAAGGCCAATGTTGCGATGATGCTCGCCGGCCCCACGCTGCGCTGCGTGCCCGTGACCACCCACGTCCCGCTGGCCGCGGCCCCCGCCGCGCTGTCGGTCGACCTCGTCGCCGCGCGCGCGCGCGCCACGCTGCGCGGGCTGATCCGCAATTTCGGGATCGAGCGCCCACGGCTCGCCGTGTCGGGGCTCAACCCCCATGCGGGCGAGGATGGCGCGCTCGGGCGCGAGGAGATCGACGTCATCGTTCCCGCGATCGAGCGACTGTGTGAGGAAGGCTGGGACGTGATCGGCCCGCTGCCCGCCGACACGATGTTCCACGAGCGCGCGCGGGCTCGCTACGACGCGGCGCTGTGCATGTATCACGACCAGGCGCTGATCCCGCTGAAGGCGCTGCATTTCGACGAGGGCGTCAATATCACGCTCGGGCTGCCGATCGTGCGCACCGCCCCCGACCATGGGACCGCCTTCGACATCGCCGGCACGGGCAGCGCCACCCCCGACGCGATGGCGGCCGCGATCCGCACCGCCGCTACCGCCGCGCGGCACCGCCGCGCGCAGGGCGATCCCCCGGTCCAGTCGATCAGCGCCCCCGCATGAGCGAGGTCGAACCGCTGCGCGAGGTAATCGCCCGTCACGGGCTGCGCGCCGACAAGGCGCTTGGCCAGAACTTCATCCTCGATCGGCAGCTGCTGGCGCGCATCGCCGCACTGCTGCCCGGCGACCTCGAGGGGGGCACCGTGTTCGAGGTCGGCCCCGGCCCCGGCGGGCTGACCCGCGCGCTGCTCGACACCGGCGCCTCGGTCGTCGCGGTCGAGCGCGACCGGCGCTGCTACCCGCTGCTTGAGGAGCTGGGAGCCGAATATGACGGTCGCCTGCGGGTGATCGAGGGCGATGCGCTCAAGATCGACCCCGCTGCCGAGATCGACGGCCCGTTCCATATCGCCGCCAACCTTCCCTACAATATCGGCACCCAGCTGCTCACCGACTGGCTCGAAAGCCCGCAGTGGCCGCCGCGCTGGCAGTCGCTGACGCTGATGTTCCAGCTCGAGGTGGCGAAGCGGATCGTCGCCGCCCCGGGCACCTCGGCCTACGGGCGGCTCTCGGTGCTCGGCCAGTGGCGCAGCCAGCCCCGGATCGCGATGAAGCTCTCGCGCGCGGCCTTCGTGCCTCCGCCCAAGGTGGCCTCTGCAGTGGTCCACATCACCCCCGCCGCGCAGCCCGACGGGGTCGACCCCGCGCGCCTGAGCCGGCTCACCGCCGCCGCCTTCGGCCAGCGGCGCAAGATGTTGCGCCAGTCGTTGAAGGGAATCGCGGGCGGGCTCGAGGCGCTCGAGGCGGTCGGGATCGACCCGACGCGGCGCGCCGAGACCGTCAGCGTTGCCGAATTCGTCGCGCTCGCGCGCGCGCTGCCCGCCTAGTTGGCAACCTCGGCCCGATTGTCGTTCGCCGCGAGCACCGGTCCGCGCGCGATGGCGGCCTCGATGGCATCCTGTTCGGCACAGCCGTCGCTGCAGAGCCGATCGAGCCGCGCGAGATTGGCCTCCGCCTTGGCCTTGGCGCCGAGCGCGGCATAGGCCTCGCCCTGCACCGCCAGCGCGGCGCGGTCGGTGGGCTCGATGGTCAGCGCCTTGCGCGAGAGGCGGATCGCCTGCCCGTAGAGCGACTGCTTGATCGCCACCCGGGCCATCGCGACATAGGCGGCGCGGTTGCGCGGGTCGGCGACCAGCGCGGCCTCGAACGCATTGTCGGCAGCGACCAGATCGCCCGCCGCGAGCGCGGCGCGCCCCTCCTCGACCAGCGCCACCGACTGGGGCGCGATGGCATCGTCGGCCGCGCGCTGGGCCAGCCCCGGACCGGCGAACGTCGAGGCAGTCAGTCCAAGGGCGATCAGCAAGGGCGAAAGGCGCATTAACATCTCCACGTCAAACCGGTAATCTATCAGCCTTTTTCGAGGCAGGCGATGAAAAATCCGTCGGTCGCATCGTGCCCCGGGGTGAACAATCGTCCCGCGCCCGACCGCCGTCCACCCGCGAGCGGATCCTGCGCCGACCAAGCTGAATGCGCGCTGAGGAAGGCGTCGACCTGCGCCGCGCCTTCGGCCTCGAGCAGCGAACAGGTGGCGTAGACGAGCCGCCCGCCGGGGCGCACCAGCGGGGCGGCGAGCGCGAGCAGCCGCGCCTGGATCGCGGTGAAGGCGTCGAGCCGCTCGGGCGTCAGCCGCCAGCGCAGTTCGGGGTTGCGCCGCCACGTGCCCGAGCCGCTGCACGGCGCATCGACCAGCAGGCAGTCGACCTGCCCGGCAAGGGGGGCGAGCGCGTCGGCCTCGCGCGGCGGATCGAGCAGCAGCGTCTCGATCGCCGCCCCCGCGCGCGCGGCGCGGCGCGGCAGCTGGCCGAGACGGCGCTTGTCGACATCAGCGGCGACGAGCCGCGCGGCGGGCTGCATCGCGGCGAGCGCGAGGCTCTTGCCGCCCGCGCCCGCGCACAGGTCGAGCACGCGCGCCCCCGGCGCGGGCGCGCAGGCGAGCGCGACCAGCTGGCTCGCCTCGTCCTGCACCTCTATCCGCCCCGCCGCGAAGGCCGGGGTGTCGTCGAGCCGCGTCTCGGCGGCAAACCGCAGTCCCCACGGGCTCAGCGGGGTCGGCTCGCCACCGAGCTCGTCGCGCACCGCATCGCGCGTCGCCTTGGCGATGTTGACCCGGACGTCGAGCGGCGCGCGCTCGAGCAGCGCGGCATGCTCGCTCGCATCGACGAGCGGCGACAGCCGCGGCACCAGCCAGTCGGGCACCTGCCCCGCGGCGGGCGCCGCCTCGCCCGGCGCGATCGGTGCCGGCGCATGCGCGCTGCCGTCGAACAAGGCGGCGAGCGCGGGGTCGTCGGCGGCGAGCCCGAGCGCGGCGGCGCGGCCGCTCGGCGGCGGCGCGGCATGGCGGCGGATCATCGCATAGACATGCGCACGAACCGCGCGGCGATCCTTCGAGCCGGCGTACCGGCGGGTACGGAAATAGTCGCGCACGATAACATCGGCAGGCGCCCCGCCGCCGCGCGCCGCGTCGATCACCGTATCGACGATCTCGATCGCCGCCTGGAGGCGCGCTGCCGGGGTCATGCGACGCGTGTCATCGGGTCGGGTAGTTGGGCGCCTCGCGCGTGATCGACACGTCGTGGACGTGGCTTTCCGACAGGCCCGCATTGGTGATCCGCACGAATTGCGCGCGCTCGCGGAAATCGGCCATCGTCGCCGACCCGGTATAGCCCATCGCCGCCTTCACCCCGCCGACCAGCTGGTGGACGATGTCGCGCGCCGGTCCCTTGAAGGGCACCCGCCCCTCGATCCCCTCGGGCACCAGCTTCATGTGATCCTTGATGTCCTGCTGGAAATAGCGGTCGGCCGAGCCGCGGCTCATCGCCCCGACGCTGCCCATCCCGCGATAGCTCTTGTAGGCACGCCCTTGGTAGAGGAAGGTCTCGCCCGGTGCTTCCTCGGTCCCCGCGAGCAGGCTGCCGACCATCGCCGCGCTGGCCCCGCCCGCCAGCGCCTTGGCCATGTCGCCCGAGGTGCGGATGCCGCCGTCGGCGATGATCGGCACGTCCGCCCTGGCCGCCTCCTCGGCGCATTGCATCACCGCGGTGAGCTGGGGCACCCCGACGCCGGCGACGATCCGCGTGGTGCAGATCGAGCCCGGGCCGATGCCCACCTTGACCGCATCGGCGCCCGCCTCGATCAGCGCGCGGGTGGCCTCGGGGGTGGCGACGTTGCCCGCCACCACCTGGACCTCGTCGGACAGCGCCTTGACCGCCGCGACCGCCTCGCCGACCGCGTCGTTGTGACCGTGCGCGGTATCGATCACGATGCAGTCGACCCCCGCCTCGATCAGCGCCTCGGCGCGCTTCAATCCCTTCTCGCCCACGGTCGAGGCCGCGGCGACGCGCAGGCGGCCGCCCTCGTCCTTGGTGGCATGCGGGCTGGCCACCGCCTTCTCGATGTCCTTGGTGGTGATGAGCCCGACGAGCCTGTCGTCGCGGTCGGTCACCAGCAGCTTCTCGATGCGCCGCTGGTGGAGCAGCTTGCGCGCTTCCTCCTGGCTCACCCCGACGGGCACGGTGGCCAGGTCCTGGCTGGTCATCAGCTCGCTCACCGGCACCGCCGGGTTCTCGGCGAAGCGCACGTCGCGGTTGGTGAGGATGCCGACGAGCTTGCCGTCGCCCTCGACGATCGGGATGCCGCTGATGCGATTGGCCTTCATCAGCTCGAGCGCCTCGGCGAGCGACTGGTCGGGACGCATGGTGATGGGTTCGACCACCATCCCGCTTTCGAACCGCTTGACCGCGCGGACCGCCGCGGCCTGCTCGCCGATCGACAGGTTGCGGTGGAGCACCCCCATGCCGCCGAGCTGCGCGACCGCGATCGCCATGTCGGCCTCGGTGACCGTGTCCATCGCCGCCGACAGGATCGGGATGGCGAGCTCGATCTGCCGGGTGAAGCGGGTCCGGGTCGACACCTGGCTGGGCAGCACCGCGCTCTTGCGCGGCTGCAACAGGACGTCGTCGAAGGTGAGTGCGAGGGGGATGTCTTGGGCCATCCCCTCCCCTTGCAAACTCAGTCCGATTCGCCAAGCCCCGCGCGCGCCAGCAGCCGCCTTGCCGAGGCGATATGCATGGCCTCGACCATCTCGCCCTCGAAATTGATCGCCCCGCCCGGTTCCTTGCCGAGCGCGACGACCTTGCGCGCCCGTTCGATGTCGGCCTCGGAAGGCGCGAATACCGCCTGCACCGGCGCGATGTGGCTGGGGTGAATCAGCGTCTTGCCGTCGAAGCCGAGCGCGTGCGCCTCCGCCGCCTCGGCACGCAGCTGTTCGGGCGCCTCGATCACGTTGCAGACCCCGTCATAGGCGGCGATGCCGCGTGCGCGCGCGGCCAGCAGCACCCGTTGCAGCGCATAGCCCATCGCCCCACGCCCCGACCCCGCGGGCAGCCGCAGGTCGGCGGCAAGGTCGTTGGTGCCGACGATCAGCATCGCGGCGACCTCGGCGATGGCCGAGGCCGCCACCACCCCGCGCGCGGTCTCGACCATCGCCGCCACCGGCAGGTCGCACTGCGCCTTGACCGCGGTGATGCTCGCCGCCTCGTGGACCAGCGGGAGGACGAGGAAGTCCGCCGCGCTCGCCCCGATCGCGGCGACGTCGGCGGCGTGCGCTCCGTGCCCGCTGCCGTTGGCGCGGATGCCGACCGGCATCGGCCAGTCGTCCGCCACCGCCGCGACCGCGGCCTCGCGCGCGGCCGGCTTGTCGGCTTCGGCCACCGCGTCCTCGAGGTCGAGGATCACCATGTCGGCACCGCTGTCGCGCGCCTTGGCCACCGCCCGTTCGCGGTTCGCCGGGCAGAACAGCACCGCCGGGCGGTCGAACAGCGCCGCGCGGTTACCGAATTTTCTTTGCGTCACGTGCACCCCTCCTGCATCATGCCCGCGACCAACCATTCCGGGGGACTTTCGATGGAACTCATTGTCGGCGTACTCGCCTTTTTCGTGTTTCTCTACTTCGCCGCGGCGATCAAGATCGTGCGCCAGGGCTATCGCTATACGATCGAGCATTTCGGGCGGTTCACCCGCACCGCGACCCCGGGCTTCAACTTCGTGCCGCCGATCTTCTATCGCGTCGGCCACAAGATCAACATGATGGAGCAGGTCGTGGACATTCCGGGCCAGGAAATCATCACCCGCGACAATGCGATGGTCAGCGTCGACGGTGTCGTCTTCTTCCAGGTGCTCGACGCCGCGAAGGCCGCCTATGAGGTGAGCGACCTCTATTCCTCGCTGATGGCGCTCTCGACCACCAACCTGCGGACCGTGATGGGCTCGATGGACCTCGACGAGACGCTGTCCAAGCGCGACGAGATCAACGCCCGGCTGCTGAGCGTCGTCGACCAGGCGACCGAGGCGTGGGGGGTCAAGATCACCCGCGTCGAGATCAAGGACATCCGCCCGCCCGCCGACATCGTCAACGCGATGACCCGCCAGATGAAGGCCGAGCGCGAGAAACGCGCCGCCATCCTCGAGGCCGAGGGCGAGCGCCAGTCGGAGATCCTGCGCGCCGAGGGCGAGAAGCAGGGCCAGATCCTCGAGGCCGAGGGCGAGCGCGAGGCGGCCTTCGCCGAAGCCGAGGCGCGCGTGCGGCTCGCCGAGGCCGAGGCCAAGGCCACGCAGGTCGTGTCGGAAGCCATCGCGAGCGGCGACAAGCAGGCGATCAACTATTTTATCGCGCAGAAATATGTCGACGCGATCGGCAAGTTCGCCACCAGTCCCAATGCCAAGACCATCCTCTTCCCGGTCGAGGCGACCAACCTCATCGGCTCGCTCGGCGGGATCGCCGAACTGTCGAAGGAAGTGCTCGGCAAGGACGGCGACGTCGCCGCGCGCATCTCGGGCAACGCGGGCGGCACCGGGCTGCCCAAGACGGGGCGCGACTGATGCTGGGCGAGATCCCGCCCGGCGGCTGGTGGGTGATCGGCGGCATCCTCCTGCTCGCCGCCGAACTGATGCTGCCCGGCGTCTTCCTCGCCTTCGTCGGGCTCGCCGCGATCGCGGCGGGGCTGTTCGCCTGGGGCTTCGACCTCGGCACCACCGAGACGCTGGTGCTGTTCGCGGTCTATACCAGCGTCGCGGTGCTGATCGGGCGACGTGTCTATGCCCGCCCCGCGATCGATGAATCGGACGGCATGCTCAACGAGCGCTCGATGCAGGTGATCGGGCGCAGCGTCACCGCCGCGACCGATTTCCCGCATGGCGAGGGCCGGGTGAAACTGGGCGACAGCGAGTGGAACGCGCGCGGCCCGGTCGGCGCCAAGGCGGGCGACCGGCTCGAGATCCGCGCGGTCGAGGGCACCCGGTTGATCGTCGCCGCTCCCGAGGCGCTGCCCCCCGCCTGACCTTGCTGTTCCTCTAGGAGACCTCGATGTCGCTCGACCTCACCCGCCGCGAGGCGCTCGCCGCCGGTACCTCCACCCTCGTGCTGGCGGGGTGCGCCGCGCCCCCGGCGCTCGCCCCGACGCGCGCGCTCGCGGCGGACGAGGTTCCCGCGCTGCTCGACCGCATCGCCGAGAACCTGTTGTGGCTCAAGCCCGAGGAAGCGACCACGCTGGGCATCGACGAGGGGTCGCGCGCGCCGCTCAAGTCGCGGCTCGAGGATCGCAGTCCCGCGGGCCGCGCCGCGCTCGAGGCGCGCATCGCCGCCGATCTTCGCAGCCTCGACGGTGTCGATCCCGATACGCTCGATGCCGACACGCGCACCAGCGTCGAGGTGGTGCGCTCGGCCTACGCCACCGCGCTCGAGGGGATGGCGCTGCCCTATGGCGACGCCACCGTCGGCAGCTGGCGCAACACCCCCTATGTCGTGATCCAGAATGTGGGCGCCTATCTCGACGTGCCCCGCTTCCTCGACAGCAGCCACACGGTCGAGACGCCGGCCGATGCCGAAGCCTATCTCGCGCGCCTCGAAAGCTTCGCCGAGCAATTGGACGGCGAGACGCTGCGGATGCGGATGGCGGCTGAGGACGAAGGGCTCGTCCCCCCCGACTTCCTCATCGACAAGGCGCTGCCGCAGATGCGCGCCGCGCGCGCCAACATGCTCGCCGAGGACGGCACGCTCGTCACCTCGCTCGCTCGCCGCGCCGACTTCGCGGGCGACTGGGCTGCCCGCGCCCATGCGATCGCCGCGCAGCAGGTCGCCCCCGCGATGCAGCGCCAGATCGCCGAGATGGAACGCCAGCGTCCCCTCGCCGCTAGCGCCCCCGGTATCGATGCGCGCCCCCACGGCAGCGACTTCTACGGCTGGGCCCTGAAGGCCGCGACCACCACCACCCTCTCGCCCGACGAAATCCACCAGCTCGGCTTCGACCGGCTCGACGAGATCTACGCCGAGATGGACACGATCCTGAAGGGTGTCGGCTACACCAGCGGCACGGTGGGCGAGCGGATGAAGGCGCTCGGCGAGGACCCCGACTATCTCTTCCCCAACACCGACGCGGGCCGCGAGCAGCTGCTCGCCTTCCTCGACGAGCGGCTCGAGATCATCCGTGCCGAGATGCCCAATGCCTTCGACACGCTGGCGCCGGGCAATGTAGAGATCCGCCGCCTGCCGCCCGAGGAAGAGCCGGGCGCGCCGGGCGCCTATGGCGGCGCGGGGTCGATCGACGGCAGCGTGCCGGGCAAGTTCTGGATAAACCTGCTCGACACCAGCATCCACCCCAAGTTCTCGCTCCCGAGCCTGCTCCACCACGAGGCGATCCCCGGCCATGTCTGGCAGGGCGAATATGCCAACCAGCTGCCGCTCATCCGCACGCTGCTCGCCTTCGGTGCCTATTCGGAAGGCTGGGCGCTCTATGCCGAGCAGCTCGCCGACGAACTCGGCGTCTACAAGGGCAACGAGGTCTTCAAGCTGGGCTATCTCCAGTCGATCGCCTTCCGCGCCTGTCGACTGGTCGTCGACACCGGCCTCCACGCCAAGGGCTGGGGCCGCGACCAGGCGGTGCAGTGGTTCCACGAGACCAATGGCAACCCGATCGCCGAAGTCGCCCCCGAGATCGACCGCTATTGTAGCTGGCCCGGGCAGGCGTGCAGCTACGAGGTGGGCCACATCGCCATCAACCGCGAACGCGACCGGGCCAAAGCGGAGATGGGCAGCGCTTACCGCTTCAAGGGCTTCAACGATGCGGTCATCAAGGGCGGCGACGTGCCGATGGATGTGCTCGCCAAGAACGTGAGCCGCTATATCGCGGCGGGCTGAGGCCGCGCGCGGCCCTTCATCTGCCCCCCCCCGCCATGGTAAGCGGCGGCACTCGAGGTGCGCGAGGAGGCCGAGATGATGGTGCGACGGATGCGAAATGCCTTGGCGCCCCTCGCCCTCCTGCCCGCATCGGCCATCGCCCAGACCGCCGCGCCGCAGCAGGACCTGGTGCGGCACGAGGTCGAGCTCGACGTCGGGGTGGAGGACGCCTGGGCCTATTTCACCGAAGCTGACAAGGTCGGCGCCTGGATGGCGCCGGTTGCCGCTGTCGACCTGCGTCCGGGGGGATCGATCCGAACCCATTACGATCCCTGCGCGCGCATCGGCGACCCGGGTACGATCACGCTCCGGATCGTCAACTACGTGCCCCGGCGCATGCTCACCCTCCAGTCCGATCTCGACGTGGCTCGCGAGGCCGACTGGATGAATGACACGGTCTATTCGGCGCGCGGCAATCTGTTCAACCTGATCGAGTTCCATCCCGAGGCTTCCGGGAGGACGCGGCTGGTGAGCTGGGGGCTGGGCTACGGATCGGGTCCGGCGTGGGACGCGATGAAGGCCTTCTTCATCGACGGCAACACATGGTCCTATGGGCAGCTGCGCAAGGCCATTTCGGGCCAGACGGTCTGGCCGGCATGCCCCGACACGCAGCGCTAGGGGCGCCGATTTGACACCCGCCCCCCCGGCTTGCGACAATGGCCCCTAAGGCTCCTGGAGCGGAGAACGCGTCTCCGCCCCCGACCCGGGCCAGTACCATCCCCGAACATCGAAGGATCATCATGACCACTGCACGCGAAGGTGACACCGTCACCATCGATTTCACCGTCAAGAAGGACGACGGGACCATTGTCGGCAACACCCAGCAGGACGGGCCGCAGACCATCACGCTCGGCGGGGGCGAGATCTTCCCGCCGATCGAGGCCGCGCTGACCGGCATGGAGGAAGGCGAACAGAAGACCGTCGAACTGGCCTGCGAGAACGGCTTCGGCCCGCGCCGCCCCGAACTCATCATCGACATCCCGCGCGCCAACCTGCCCGCCGAGATGGCACCCCAGCCCGGCATGGGGCTGCAGGCGCAGGCGCCGACCGGGCAGCCGATCAACCTCGTCATCATCGAGGTCGGCGACGACAGCGTGAAGGCCGACGGCAACCACCCGCTCGCGGGCGAGACGCTGACCTTCGACATCACGCTGCGCGAAGTGAAGGCCGCCGCCTAAGGCATTCGATCAACCGGAAAAAGAAGGCCCGCCCGTCGTCGCTGACGGGCGGGCCTTTTTGATGCGCCGCGCCTAGGGCAGCGGCGCGAGGTCGGGGACGACGAACCCGCGCCGCGCCGCCACGCTCGACAACCGCTCCTCGCTATAGAAACGGCGCGGCCAGTCGCGCCGTCCCATGTCGGACTGGAGCAGCCCGTTGACCGTTTCGGCAAGGCTCGCCCCCTCGCCCGTCGTGGCCAGATAGTGCCGGATGCCCGCGAGGAAGACCTTGGTGATCGTGTCGTGATAGCCCTGACTGTCGTCATTCACCCCGCCCACGCTCTCGTTGAAGCGGCGAATAAGCCCGGGTAGCTCAGCGTCGAGGTCGAGGTCGCGGCGCCGCAGGAGCAGATAGGTGGTCGCCGCCAGATGCGCCTCGTGCGTCCAGTCCTCGCGCGCGAGGTCGCGGGCGACCAGTCCCTCCCCCAACCGCTCGATCTCGGCATCGCCCGCGAACAGGCGCGGCGCGTCGTCGCTCATCATCGTCTCCACCAAGGGAAGAGGCCCGGCGGATCGCTCCACCGGGCCTCTCGCTCTCCTGACGGGGTCGGTCGGTGACCTACACCGTCGCCTTTACCGGACCCGCCTCGCGGACACCCTGGTCCACATGGTCGGCGAATTCGGCGAAATTCTCGTTGAACAGGTCGACCAGCTTGGCCGCGGTGGCGTCATAGGCCTCCTTGTCGGCCCAGGTCGAGCGCGGGTCGAGGATGGCGCTGTCCACGCCCGGCACCGCGATCGGCACCGCGAAGCCGAAATTGGGATCCTTGCGGAAGTCGGCGTCGTTGAGCGACCCGTCGAGCGCGGCGTCGAGCAGCGCGCGGGTGGCCTTGATCGGCATGCGGTTGCCGACGCCATATTTGCCGCCCGTCCAGCCGGTGTTGACCAGCCAGCAATCGACCTTGCCCTCGGCGATCCGCTTCTTGAGCAGGTTGCCGTAGACGGTCGGGTGGCGCGGCATGAAGGGCGCGCCGAAGCAGGTGCTGAAGGTCGCTTCGGGCTCGGTCACGCCGATCTCGGTGCCCGCGACCTTGGCGGTGTAACCCGACAGGAAGTGGTACATCGCCTGGTCGGGGGTGAGCTTGGCGATCGGGGGCAGCACGCCGAAGGCATCGGCGGTCAGCATGATGATGTTCTGCGGGACCGGGCCGAGATTATCCTGCGAGGTATTGGGAATGTAATCGATCGGATAGGCACCGCGGCTGTTCTCGGCGAGGCTGTTGTCGTCGAGGTCGAGTTCGCGGGTGACCGGGTCCATCACGACATTCTCGAGCACGGTGCCGAACTTCTTGGTGGTGGCGTAGATCTCGGGCTCGGCCTCTTCCGACAGGCGGATCATCTTGGCATAGCAGCCGCCCTCGAAGTTGAAGACCGCGCTGTCCGACCAGCCATGCTCATCGTCGCCGATGAGCGTGCGCTTGGGGTCGGCCGACAGCGTCGTCTTGCCGGTGCCCGACAGGCCGAAGAAGATGGCGGTGTCGCCCTGCGCGCCGATATTGGCCGAGCAGTGCATCGGCATGATGCCGTCCTCGGGCAGCAGGAAGTTCAACAGCCCGAACACCGACTTCTTCATCTCGCCGCCATATTCGGTGCCGCCGATGAGGATCAGCTTTTCCTTGAGGCTGACCGCGATCACGGTCTCGCTGCGGCAGCCATGGCGCTCGGGGTCGGCGCGGAAGCTGGGCAGGTCGATGATCGTATATTCGGGGGTGAAGCCGGGAAGCTCGTCGCTCTCGGGACGCACCAGCATCGTGCGGATGAACAAATTGTGCCAGGCATATTCGTTAATGACGCGGACCTTGACGCGATGCTCGGGCTGCGACCCGCCATAGAGGTCGGCGACGAACAGTTCGTCCTTGTCCTTCAAGGCCGCCTTGAAGTCGGCGAGCAGGTTGGCGAAATGCTCCTCGCTCATCGACTTGTTGGTCTTGCCCCACCAGACGGTGTCGGCCGAAACGCTGTCCTTGACGATGAACTTGTCCTTGGCCGACCGGCCGGTGTGCTTGCCCGTCTCGACCACCAGCGGACCGTGCTTGGCGAGCTTGCCCTCGTCGCGGGCGAGCGCCTGCTCGACCAGCGGCGCGGTGGTGAGGTTCCAATGGATCGATGCACTGGTGGCAAATCCCTGATCGTCGAGCTGGTGCTTCGGCGTCCGGTCAGTCACTTGATTTCCTTTCAACTTTTGCAGTCGGCGACGCCGTCCCGGCCGCCGCATACGCGTGCAGCCGCCTACTGGCACCATCACCCCGACGGGTCTAGGCTGTGAACGTTCACGCGCCGAAGAATCTTGTGTTCCCGTCGCGAAACCGCCAAGGCCGATGACAATGACGCAGATGATCGCGCTCGTTGACGACGACCGGAATATCCTCACTTCCGTGTCGATCGCCCTCCAGGCCGAGGGGTTCGGGACCCGCGTCTATTCCGACGGCGCCGCGGCGCTGCGGGCCTTTGCCGAGAACCCGCCCGACCTCGGCGTGTTCGACATCAAGATGCCGCAGATGGACGGGCTCGAACTGCTGCGCCGCGTGCGCGCCGCCGAGCCCCCGCTCAGCATCATGCCGGTGATCTTCCTGACCTCAAAGGATGACGAGCTCGACGAGGCCGAGGGGCTCGGCGCAGGCGCCGACGACTATATCACCAAGCCTTTCTCGCAGCGGCTGCTGATCGCGCGCATCCGCGCGCTCCTGCGGCGACAGGAGCTGGCGCGCGGCAACGGCGAGCAGGGCGGCGAGGACGACGCCGGCGCGCTCGTCCGGCGCGGGCGGCTCGAAATGGACCCGGCCCGCCACAAGGTGAGCTGGGACGGCGAGCCGGTGACGCTGACGGTGACCGAATTCCTCATCCTCGACAGCCTCGCGCAGCGCCCCGGGGTGGTGAAGTCGCGCAACCAGCTGCTCGACGCCGCCTACCAGGACGATGTCTTCGTCGACGATCGCACGATCGACAGCCACATCAAGCGGATCCGCCGCAAGTTTCGCGCGATCGACGGCAGCTTCGACGCGATCGAGACGCTCTACGGGGTCGGATACCGGTTCGGCGAGGAATGATCGCGCCGCCCTTCACCGGATCGAGCAGGCGGGCCCGCGGCGATGTCCCCGCCTTCTGGCGCTACTGGACGCTCGTTCACCGTATCCTCGCGGTCAACATCCTGCCGATCCTCATCGTCGCGCTCGGCATCCTGTGGCTCGACGCCTATCGCACGCAGCTGCGCGAGGAACGGGTCGACAGCCTCGCCAAGGACGCTGCCGCCGCGGCACTGGCGAGCGCGCGGGTGCCGCAGCAGCAACGGCTCGACCTGCTCGCCGCGCTCGGCTCGGCGGAGGGCGCGCGGCTGCGCATCTACGGTCCCGACGGTCGCCTCGTCGCCGACAGCTGGGAGGGCGGCGCGCCCACCTACGAACTGCAGGATCCCGCCACCCAGCGCTGGACCAAGAAGGCGGCGCGGGTGATCGACCGCGGGTTCAACGCGCTCGTCGCCGCGCCGCCGATCGAGCCCTTCGCCGAACCCGCCCGCGACGTGGCCGCGGCGTGGCCCGAGATTGCCGCCGCCAGGGCCCGCGGCGAGGTGGTCACGCGGGTGCGCGAGGCGCCCGACCGCACCCCCGTCTTCTCCGCCGCCGTCCCGACCCCGCGCGGCGGCAGCCTGCTCGCCACCATCAACGACCGCGACTATACCGACCGGGTCCGGCGCGAGCGCTCGACGCTCGCCATCCTCCTGTCTTTCGCGCTGGCGATCGGGATCGGCCTGTCGCTGTTCCTCGCGCGCACGATCGCGCGGCCGCTGCGCCGGATCGCGCTCGCCGCGCACCGTGTGCGCACCGGGCGCGCCCGGCAGGTCAACGTGCCGCGGCTGCCGCGCCGCCACGACGAGGTTGGCGCGCTCGCGCGCGCGGTCAGCGACATGTCGGGCGCGCTCCAGGAACGGATCGACAAGATCGAGGCCTTCGCCGCCGATGTCAGCCACGAGCTGAAGAACCCCCTCGCCTCGCTGCGTAGCGCGGTCGACAGCCTCGAGCGGGTCGAGGATGCCAAGGTGCGCCACCGACTGCTCGATGTCGTCCGGCAGGACGTCAACCGGCTCGACCGGCTGATCAGCGACATCGCCGAGGCAGCGCGGACCGACGCCGAGCTCACCCGGGCCCAGCTCGAGCCGGTGCCGCTCGACGAATTGGCGCGCCAGCTGATCCGCGCGTGGGAGGAGCGGCGCGAGACGGGCAACGCGCGCTTCTCGCTGACCACGCAGGGCAGCGGCCCCTTCCTCGTCTTCGGCGAACCGACCCGGCTCGCCCGCGCGATCGACAATCTGATCGACAATGCGGTCAGCTTCTCGCCGCCCCGGGGCTGCATCGCGATCACGCTGGTGCGCCACGGCGGAATGATCCGCCTGACCATCACCGACGAGGGACCGGGCGTGCCCGAGGACGAACGCGACGCGATCTTCCACCGGTTCCACTCGCACCGCCCCGACACGCGCGAGTTCGGGCGCCATTCGGGGCTCGGACTGGCTATTGCGCGCGCGATCGTGGAGGGCCATGACGGGGACATCATGGTGTGCGATCGCGACGACGGCGCCGAGGGCGCCTGCTTCACCATCCTCCTGCCGGGGTGGGACGGCGCATGAGGAACGGGTCGAGCGACATCGTCCACGCCACGAGCGTGGCGATCCACGGCAACGCCGTGCTGTTCCTCGGCGCCTCGGGGTCAGGCAAGTCGGACCTCGCGCTGCGGCTCATCGACCGCGGGCACCAGCTGATCGCCGATGATCGGACCATCGTCCACCTCGATCACGACGCGCTCCACGCCTCGCCCCCGCCGACGATCGCGGGCAAGCTCGAGGCCCGCGGGGTCGGCATCCTCGACCTGCCCCATGTCGCCGACGTCCCCGTCGCGCTGGCGATCGGGCTCGACAGCCCGATCGAACGATTCCCCCTCGACGAAAAGGAAATGACCTTGCTCGGTTGTCGCGTCCCGCTCCTTGCCCTCGATGCGCGCGCCCCCTCGGCGCCGATCCTCGTCGAACAGGCGCTGCGCCGCGAGGTCGGCCAATGACCCCCGCCCCCGCGCCACGCCGCCGCCGCCGGCTGCTCGTCGTCACCGGCATGTCGGGGGCGGGCAAGTCGACCGCGCTCGACACGCTCGAGGACTGGGGCTGGGACATCGTCGACAACCTGCCGGTGGCGATGCTCGAACCCTATGTCGCGCAGGACGTGGGCGCCGACCCGCCGCCGATGGCGGTGGGGATCGACATGCGCAGCCGCGGTTTCTCGACCGACGCGCTGCTCGAGACGCTCGACGGGCTCGAGGGGATCGAGGCCGAACTGCTGTTCCTCGATTGCGATTCGACCGAGCTGGCGCGACGCTACGACGAGACCCGGCGGCGCCACCCGCTCGCCGACGACCGCCCGGCCGAGGACGGGATCTGGCTCGAGCGGCGGCTGCTCGCGGCGCTGCGCGAGCGCGCCGATGCGGTGATCGAGACGACCGCGACGAAGCCGGTCGAACTGCGCGAGGACCTGCGCAGCCGCTTTCGCGACGGAGCCGAGCGGCCGGTCATCACCGTCGCCAGCTTCGGCTTCGCGCGCGGAGTCGCGCGCACCGCCGACCTCACCTTCGACATGCGATTCCTCGACAATCCGCACTGGGTGCCCGAATTGAAACCGCTCACCGGGCGCGACGAAGCCGTGAAAACTCACGTTTCTGCCGATCCAGCCTATGGCCAGACCATGGACCGGATTGAAACATTGGTGGTTGACCTTATTCCGCGCTATTGGGAAGCGGGCAAACATTATCTGACGATCGCATTCGGCTGTACGGGGGGCCGACACCGTTCGGTGGCAGCGGCGGAAGACATGGCCATTCGCCTCAGGTCGAGGGGTCATGACGTGTCGATCAGGCATCGCGACCTTGCAGCGCAGCCCGACGACCGGTTCGAGAAGCGGAAGAAGGACAGAGCGGTTTCATGATCGGTTTGGTTTTGGTCACCCACGGCCGCCTGGCGACCGAGTTCATCACGGCGATGGAGCATGTCGTCGGCGAACAACAGGCGGTCGAGGGCATCTGTATCGGGCCCGAGGACGACATGGAGGCACGGCGCTCCGACATCGCCGAGGCGATCGCGCGCAACGACCAGGGCGAAGGGGTAATCATCCTCACCGACCTGTTCGGCGGCACCCCCTCCAACCTGGCGATCAGCCTGATGGGCGATGCCAATTGCGTCGAGGTGATCGCGGGGATCAACCTGCCGATGCTGATCCGGCTCGAGAGCGCGCGCAAGACGATGAGCGTGGCCGACGCGGTCGCCGCGGCGCGCGACGCGGGGCGCAAATATATCTCGGTCGCGTCCGAGATCCTCGGCGAAGCCGCCGCCTGAAGACCGTCATGACCGTTTCGAAGAAGATCAAGATTTCCAACCGTCGCGGGCTCCATGCACGCGCCTCGGCCAAGTTCGTCAACCTCGTCCACGAAATCGGCGACGGGGTGACGGTGGAGGTCGAGAAGGACGGCAACCGCGTCACCGGCAAGTCGATCATGGGGCTCATGATGCTCGGCGCCGCGATGGGCGATTGCATCACCATCCATGTCGAGGGCGCCAACGCCAAGCCCGCGCTCGACAAGCTGGCGGGGCTCGTCAAGGACCGCTTCTACGAGGATTGAGCTTGCGCGCGCGACGCCCTAGGGCGGTCGCATGCCGCGCGAAATCACCTCCTTCTCAAACAGCACCGTCAAGTTCCTGCGCAGCCTGCGCGACAAGAAGGCGCGCCGCGCCGAGGGGCTGTTCCTCGCCGAGGGGCTGCGCATCATCACCGAGGCGCGCGACGAAGGGCGGCTGCCCGAAGTGATCGCCTTCGGCCCGCAGGGCGCCGCGCACCCGCTCGCGCGCGAGATCATCGACGCCACCGAGGCGGCGGGCGGCGATGCGATCCTGACCACCCCCGACATCCTCTCGAAGATGAGCGGCAAGGACAATCCGCAGGCGCTGATCGCCGCCTATGCCCAGCCCGACACCGCGCTGTCTTCGCTCGACCGCGCGAAGGCCGATCTCTGGTTCGTCGGCGAGAAACTGCGCGATCCGGGCAATATCGGCACCATCCTGCGCACCGCCGACGCGGTCGGCGCGGGCGGGCTGATCCTCGTCGACGACTGCGCCGACCCCTTCGCGGTCGAGACGGTCCGCGCCTCGATGGGGGCGATCTTCACGCAGGCGATCGCGCAGGCGCGCTGGGACGAGTTCCTCGGCTGGCTGCGCAGCGGGCCGGGGCAGCTCGTCGGCACCAGCCTCCAGACCCGCCACGACTATCGCGACGCCCCCTACGCGGCGCCCTGCTTCCTGCTGATCGGCAACGAGAGCCAGGGGCTCCCCGCCGACTATGAGGCCGCCTGCGACCTGCTCGTGAAGATCCCGATGCACGGGCGCGCCGACAGCCTCAACGCCGCGATCGCGGCGGCGGTCACCGCCTTCGAGGTGCGCTCCTCGTGGAGGAACCGCTAGCTCGGGGGAATCGTTTCGGAGCCATGATGGCTGCCCCCCGTATCGTCTTGCTCGCCACCGCCGCGGCCGCGCTCGCCGCCTGCACGATGCCCTACGGGCCGCGCGATCCCTACCCGCCCTGCGATCGCTACGACCCCTACGCGGGCGCCGACCCCTATGGCTATCCGCCGCCGCCGCGCGGGCCCTATCCGCCGGACGATGACCGCTACGGCGCGCCCGCGGTCGATCCCTATCGCGCGGTCGGGACCGAGCCCTTCTGGAGCCTGACGCTCACCCCCGAGGGGATGCGCTTCGAAAATGCCGACGGGATGCGCGTCGCCGAACCCACCCCGCGCCTCCAGCGCGGGGTCGCCGGCGATCTCTATCGCGGCCGCCGGCTCGAGGTGAACATCGTCCACCGCGAATGTTCGGACGGCATGAGCGATCGGGTCTATCCCAACGAGGTGCAGGTGTGGGTCGACGGGCGCGGCTATCGCGGCTGCGGCGCGCCCGAGCGCTTCTTCCAGTCCGGCTGGGAGCAGCAGCGATATGACACCGAGCGCGATGCCCCCGCCGTGCCGCTCGCGCGCACCAACTGGCAGGTGACGCGGGTCAACGGCGTCGCCGTGCCCGCGCGCGATCATTACCTCAACTTTCTGCCCGACGCCTCGCTCGTCGCCAAGTTCGGGTGCAACGAGATGCGCGGGCGCTACCGGCTCGTCGGCGACCGGCTCGACCTGGGCGACGGGCTGGCGATGACGCGAATGGGGTGCGCCGACATGACGATGGAAACCCGCGCCACCAACATCCTGTCGCGCCCGGTGCGCGTCGCGCTCGAGCGCGACCGCCTGACCTTGTCGAACGAGCGCGGGCGGATCGACGCCGTGCGCGCCCGCTAGGAGAAGCTGCCATGATCCGCCTTGCCCCGCCCGCCCTCGCCGCGCTCCTGCTCACCGCCTGCGGCACCCCCTCGCGCGATCCCCATGCGGGGCAGGCGCCCTATGCGGGGCCGATTGAGGCCGGCCCGATGGTCGACGTGCGCTACGCCGCGGCAGGGCCCAACTGGCGGCTCACGATCGAGGGGCAGGCGATGAGCCTCGTCACCGATGGCGGCTTGCGCGCCACCGACCGGCTGCTCCGCTTCACCCCCGGCCATACCGACGGCGACACCTACCAGGGCGAGCGCATGACCCTCGTCGCGATGCACGGCCGCTGCACCATCGGCGAGCAAGGCGCGACCTACCCGCACCGCGTGACGGTCACCTTCGGCGACCAGGTCCTGCGCGGCTGCGGCCAGCGCAGCATCGTGCCCCCGAGCGGGCGCAGCGGCTAGCCGCTCAGGCCGAATTCTTCGCCTGCGCCTCATTGAGCCCGCCGACGAGCTTGGTGAGCCCGCGCGGCGCGACCTCGACCTGTCCCGTGCCGGGCAGCGTCTTGGCCGAGCCCGCGCCGAGGTCCTCGAACCGCTTGGCCTGCGTGAGCACCTGGCTCTCGAACGATCCGACCATCTTGTTGAAGGCATTGTTGGTGCGCGTCAGGTTGGTCTGCATCGAGACGATATGCTCGGCCAGCGTGGCGATGCGGCTGTGCAGTTCCTTGCCGAGCGCGGCGACCTGCCCGGCTTCCTTGGCCATCTTCTCCTGCCGCCACACGCTCGCGACCGTGCGCGCGATGGCGACGAGGTTGGTCGGGGTCGCGAGCAGCACCTTGCGCTCGAACGCCCAGTCCCACAGGCCGTTGTCCTGTTCGAGCGCGGCGGACAGGAAATGCTCGCCCGGCACGAACATGATGACATAGTCGGCGCTGTCCTCGAACTGCGACCAATAGGCTTTGGAACCAAGCTGTTGCGCGTGGTTCTTGAGGCTCGACAGATGCTGCTGCAGGTGCCCCTGCCGCTTGTCCTCGTCGGCTTCCTCGGCGGCATCGAGATAGGCGTTCAACGAGCATTTTGCGTCGATGATGAGCTGGCGCCCACCGGGCAGGTTGACCACCGCGTCGGGGCGCAGCTTGCCGTCCTCGCCGTCGACCGACACCTCGGTGCGATAGTCGATATGCTCGCTCAGCCCCGCCTGCTCGAGCACGTTCTCGAGCGTCTTCTCGCCCCAGCGTCCGCGCGCCTTGGGCTGCGCGCGCAGCGCATTGACGAGGTTTCGCGCCTCGTCGCGCACCAGCCCCTGCCCCTGCTTGACCTCCTCAACCACCGCCTTGAGCCCCTCATATTGGCCGAGGCGCTGTTTCTCGACGCTGTCGATCTTCTCGGCCTGCGCCTTGAGCAATTCTTTCAACGGCCCCACCAGCTGCGTCAGCTTGGCCTCCGACTGCTGGTCGGCTTCCTTGAAGCGGTGTTGCGCCTTCTCGAGGAAGTCCTTCTGCGCCTTGTCGAGCATCATGTCGCCGATCTCGCGAAACTGGGTGACGAGCTTGTCCTTGGTCGCCTCGAGGTCGCGGATGCGTTCATCGACGTGGCGCTTGTCGGCTTCGTAGGCGGCATTCTTCTGCATCGCCTCGTCGCGCTCGGCGGTCACCGCCTCGAGCAGCGTCCTGACCTCGTTCATGCGCTTGTTTTCCTCGAGATAGACCGCGCTGTCCTGCTCGGCCTTGGCGACCCGCTGGTTGAGGAAGTCATTCTGGTCGCGCAGCGCCTGCAGCCCGCGCTGCGAGAAATGCCAGCCGGCGGCCAGTCCGAGCCCGAGACAGATGACGGCGACGAGCGCGACGATCAGCGCATCCATGGTGAAATCCCCTTACCCCGGTACAAGCCAGGTCCCAGACCTAGCGTCTTTGCCGCCATATCCAAAACCCATTTCGGGTAAACCGCCGCGACGATAACCGCGCGCGCGCCATGGTCCCCTTGCCTCATGCCGCGCCGAGGGAACCAGCGCCCCGGTTGCATCGTCGGTGGCCTCGAACAGGAGGAAGGAAACCGATGTCGATCCGCAAGATGATCTCGCTGCACCCCGACGTGCAGGGCCACAACAACGAGCCGCTGGGCGATGCGGTGCATCACGCCATGTATTGCGCGATGATGTGCATGAGCTGCGCCGATGCCTGCTCGGCCGAGGAAATGGACATGACGCAGTGCGTGCGCTCCTGCTCGGACTGCTCCGACGTCTGCACCGCCACGGCCCGCCTCGGCGCCCGGCGCGCAGGCTCCAACGAGGCGGTGCTCAAGGAGATGCTCGAGTTGTGCGCGCGGGTCTGCGATGCCTGCGCGCGCGAATGCGAAGGCCATGACAATCCGCACTGCACCTTGTGCGCGCAGATCTGCCGCGAATGCGCCGAGGACTGCCGCAAGGCGGCGATGACGATCAGCGCCTAGAGCCCGTTGCGGCGCCGGTGCCGGCCCGCCCAGGCGACGACGGCCACGAGCAGGCTCGTCCCCACCGAGGCGGCGAGCATCGCCGTCGCGCATAGCATCAGAAAGACCATGCCGAAGACGTCGCCATGGCCATATTCCCCCCAATATCGGCGCGGGAAGAAGCCGATCGCGAGCAGCAGCGCGAGGCTCGCGATCGCGGCCGTGGCGGCGGCGAGGTAGGCGGGGCCGGGCGCGCCGCGATGGGCCTTCGGCAACAGGCCGAGCGCGACCAGCATCGGCACCAGCGCGATCAGCAGGAATTCGATTGCTGCCCCCCTCGCGCCCCGCGCTAGGCGGCGACGCGGCCCTGCTTGCGCATCTTGGCCAGCTTCTTGAGCACCATGTCGCGCTTCAATTTGGACAGATGGTCGATGAACAGCACGCCTTCGAGGTGGTCCATCTCGTGCTGGAGGCAGACCGCGAGCAGCCCGTCGATCTCCTCCTCGTGGCGCTCGCCATGCTCGTCGAGCCAGCGCGCCTTGACGCGGTCGGGGCGCATCACGTCGGCAAATTGCTCGGGCACCGAGAGACAGCCCTCGGTATAGGGAATGTCATTCTCCGAGGTCTCGAGGATTTCGGGGTTGATGAAGACGCGGGGGTCCTTGACCGGCTCGCCGCCCTCTTCCTCGGGTTCCTGGAGGTCGATCACGAGGATGCGGATGGGATGCCCGACCTGCACCGCCGCCAACCCGATGCCGGGGGCGTCGTACATCGTCTCGAACATGTCGGCGATGAGCTTGCGATGCTCGTCGGTGACTTCCGCGACGGGCTTTGAAATCTGCCGGAGCAAGGGGTCCGGGGTCTCGTAGATCGGTAGAATGGCCATGCCGGCTATCTAGGCGCGAAAGCGGCTGTTTTCAAGCGATTGACTAGGCCACCGGGCGGCGCAGTCGCAACGCCTGCGCGAGCGTGCCCTCGTCGAGATAATCGAGCTCGCCGCCGACCGGCATGCCGCTCGCGAGCTGGGTCACCCGGACGCGAAGCCCCTCGAGCCGCTCGGCGAGATAATGCGCCGTCGTCTGCCCCTCGAGCGTGGCGTTCATCGCCAGCACCACTTCCTCGACCGCCCCGGCCTCGATCCGCGCCACCAGCGCGTCGATGGCGAGGTCCTCGGGGCGCACCCCGTCGAGCGCCGAGAGGCGCCCGCCAAGGACGTGGAACCGGCCGGCAAAGAGCTTGGAGCGGTCGAGCGCCCACAGGTCGGCGACGTCCTCGACCACGCAGAGCGACTTCTCGTCGCGGCGCGGGTCGGTACAGATGCCGCACGGATTGTGCGTGTCGACATTGCCGCAGATGTCGCAGGTCTCGAGCGTGTCGGCGACCGTCTCGAGCGCCTTCAAAAGCGGCACGAGGCTGGTCTCGCGCTTCTTGATGAGGTGCAGCACCGCGCGCCGCGCCGAGCGCGGTCCGAGCCCCGGAAGCCGGGCCAGCGCCTGCGTGAGCGCGTCGAGTTCGGGCGATGCCATGGCAAAAGGACATAGGAAAAGCTTCGGCAATGCGCCATAGGCTGCGCTCATGCGTGTCATCATGATGGGAAGCCCCGATTTCGCCGTGCCGAGCCTCGACGCCATCGTCGCGGCGGGCCATGAGGTTGTGGCCGCTTACAGCCAGCCGCCCCGCCCTGCCGGTCGCGGCAAGAAGGACCAACCCACCGCCATCCACCGCCGCGCCGAGCAACTGGGCATCCCGGTCTTCATCCCCAGGTCGCTCAGGAAGCCCGAGGCGCAGGCGCAATTCGCCGCACACGAGGCCGACGTGGCGATCGTGGCGGCCTATGGGCTGATCCTGCCGCAGCCGGTGCTCGACATGCCGCGGCTCGGCTGCGTCAACGTCCATGCCTCGCTCCTGCCGCGCTGGCGCGGGGCGGCGCCGGTGCAGCGCGCGATCATGGCGGGCGACGAGACGACCGGCGTCACGCTGATGCAGATGGAAGCCGGGCTCGACACCGGCCCGATGCTGATGAAGCGCGAGACCCCCATCGCCGACAAGGACGCCGCCGCGCTTACCGAGGAATTGGCGCACATGGGCGCCGCCATGGTCGCCGACTGGCTCGCCGACCCTGCCGCCTACCCCGCCGCGCCGCAGCCCGCGGAGGGCGTCACTTATGCCGCCAAGATCGACAAGGCCGAGGCGCGCACCGACTGGTCGCGCCCCGCGGTCGAAGTGCAGCGCCACATCCAGGGCCTCTCCCCCTTCCCCGGGGCGTGGACCGAGCATGGGGGAACCCGGATCAAGCTGCTCGCCGCCGCGCCGGCGGACGGCAGCGGCGCCCCCGGCACCGTGCTCGACGATGCGCTGACCATCGCCTGCGGTGACGGCGCGGTGCGGATCATGCGCGCGCAGCGGGCGGGCAAGGGGGCGCAGGACGCCGACGTGCTGCTGCGCGGCTATGCCATTTCCAAGGGCGACATGCTGTCGTGACCCGTTGGCGGCTCACGGTCGAATTCGACGGCGAGCCCTTCATGGGCTGGCAGCGGCAGGATCACGGCCCCTCGGTGCAGCAGGCCATCGAGGAAGCAATTGTCCGCATGACCGGCGAGGAGGCGCGACTCCACTGCGCCGGGCGCACCGATGCGGGCGTCCACGGCCTCGCCATGAGCGCGCATGTCGACCTCGACAAACAACTGACCGGGTTCCGCCTATGCGAGGGATTGAACGCGTTGCTTCGCCCCGCGCCCATCGCCATCCTTGCCGCCGAGCCGGTCGACGACGACTGGCATGCGCGTTTCAGCTGCATCGGGCGGCGCTACCTCTATCGCATCCTCAACCGCCGCGCCCCGCCGACGCTGCTCAGGGGCAAGGTCTGGCACGTCCCGCAGGAACTCGATGTCGAGGCGATGGCGGCGGGCGCGAAGTATCTCGAAGGGCGCCACGACTTCACCACCTTCCGGTCGGTCCATTGCCAGAGCCGGAGCCCCGACAAGACGCTCGACAGCCTCACCGTCGTACGCGTCGGCGAGGAAGTGCAGTTCCGCGTCGCGGCGCGCAGCTTCCTCCATCACCAGGTCCGCTCGATGGTCGGCACCTTGAGCCTCGTCGGGCGCGGCCAGTGGCATCCCGATGACGTGAAACGCGTGCTCGAGGCGAAGGATCGCCAGCAACTCGGGCTCAACGCGCCCCCCGACGGCCTCTATTTCGTGCGGGCGCTCTACCCGGCCGACTAGCCCTGGCTCTGGGCGAGCATCTCGAGCGCCTTGGGCTGCGAGAGGAAATCGTGCGGGCTGGCGGTCAGCCCGTAGGCGCCCGCGCAGAAGATCGCGACGACATCGCCCACCGCCGTATCCTCGGGCATCGACACCTGGTCGCCGAGGAGGTCGAGCGGGGTGCACAACCGCCCGACGATATTCATCGGCACGGTCGCCTCCTCCCCCATCCGCGATGCGTTGGCGATCGGATAGTTGCGGCGCAGGAACTGCCCGAAATTGCCGCTCGCGGCGAGCATGTGCTGGAGCCCGCCGTCGGTGACCGCGAAGGTCTGCCCGCCGCTCTCCTTGAGATCGAGGATCCGGGTGAGATAGACCCCCGCCTCGCCGACCAGCCAGCGACCGAGCTCGACGATCAGCCGGGTCTCGGCGAAATCGGGCGGGAGCCGCGAGAGCGCCTGCGCGAGCCCCTCGCCCACCGCGTCGAGCGCCAAGGGCGTCTCGCCCGCATAATAGGGAATGCCGAACCCGCCCCCGAGGTTGACCTCGGCGGGCACCATCCCCGTCTGCGCGGTCAGCGCGACGACGAGGTCGAGCGTCGCGGCCTGGGCGGCCACGATCGCCTCGGCCGACAGGCTCTGCGAGCCGGCATAGACGTGGTAGCCGCGCAGGTCGCAGTCCTGGTCGAGGAGGTAAGCGACGAGGTTGGGTACCCGCTCGGCATCGACCCCGAAGGCGCTCGCCAGCCCCCCCATCTTCATCCCCGCGCCCTTGAGGAGGAAGGGCGGGTTGACGCGGATGGCGACCTTGGGACGGATGCCCACCTGCGTGGCGACATCACACAGACGCTGCGCCTCGCCCTCGCTCTCGACATGCACCACCACGCCCGCACGCAGCGCGGCCTCATGGTCGGCGATGCTCTTGCCCGGTCCCGCGATCGACTTGGGCAGGTCATGATGCGCGACCCGGGCGATCTCGCCGCGCGAGGCGAGGTCGAAGCCGTCGACCAGCGCGGCCATGCGGTCGAGCAGCGGGCCAAAGGGATTGGCCTTGACCGCATAGTGCAGCTTGAGGCGGCTCGGCATGACCCGCCGGAAGGCGGCGACCTGTGCCTCGACCCGCTCGACATCGTAGAGGAACAGCGGGGTCCCGCCCGCTTTCTCGATCCAATAGCCCACCGGGTGCCGCTCGATCTCGAGCGCGCCATTGGGCGCGGGTCCGAAACCCGCCGGAATGCTCCCCATCGCCTTCACTCGGTCATGCCCTCCAACGCCCTGCGATCGACCTTCCCGGTCGCGCCCTTGGGTAGCGCCTCATGCCACAGGATACGCCGGGGTGCGAAGTGCGATGGCGCGGTGCGCCGGAAATGCGCGAGCACCGCGCCATCATCGCCGTCTCCGACCGCGTGAAGCACGATCGCCGCGCCGAGCGCGGGGTCGGGCCGCGCGGTGATCACCGCCTCGCGCACCCCGGGAGCGGCGAGCGCGACCTCCTCCACCTCGGTCGGGCTGAGCCGATTGCCCGATACCTTGATCATCGCATCGGCGCGGGCGCGGAAATGGAGCAGCCCGTCGGCGTCGCGCACGAAGCGGTCCCCCGACCAGACCGCGTTCCCCCCATAGCGGCTGTGCGCCGGCGCCGGGCGAAAACGCCGCGCGGTCTGTTCGGGCGCCTGCCAATAGCCCTGCGCGACAAGCGGCCCCGCCTGCACCAGCTCGCCTTCCTCGCCGGCCGCGCAGGGACTGCCATCCTCGCGCACCACCATCAGTTCGGCATGCGGGATGGCGGTGCCGACGCTTCCCGGATGCGCATCGGCCAGCTCGGGGTCGAGGCTGGCGGCGCGAAACGCCTCGGTGAGGCCGTACATGAGATGGAGGCGCGCGCGCGGGAAAGCAGCGCGCAGCTGGCGGAAAAGCGGTTCGCTCATATGCCCGCCGGTGTTGGTCAGAGTCTCGAGGCTCTCCCTCGCCCCCTCCCAGTCGAGCGTCATCAACTGGTGCCACAGGGGCGGGATGCCCGCGAGATAGGTGGCGGCGTGCTTGTCGACCGCCTTCTTCACGTCGTTGGGCAGCAGATAGTCGAAAGGGATGACACAGCCGCCGCCGCGCCACGTCGCGAGCAGCTGGTTCTGCCCATAATCGAAGGCGAGCGGCATCACCGCGAGGTTGCGCGTGTCGGGGGTGATGCCGGTATAGTCGGCGACGGCTTCGGCGCCAAAGCCAAGGTTGGCGTGGCTCAGCATCACCCCCTTGGGCGCGCCGGTCGAGCCCGAGGTATAGAGCAACGCGGCGAGCCGGTCGGGATCGTGGTCCGAGGGCGGCAGCGGCGCGCCGCCGAGCGCGGCGGGGTCGACCCACCGCGCCTCCGCCTCGACCAACCGTCCGCGCGCTTCGGGCGCCAGCAGCAGGCTGGCCCCGCTGTCGGCGAGGATATGCGCGACCTGGCGAGCCTTGAGCACCGGGTTCACCGGCACGTGCACCAGCCCCGCGCGCGCCGCCGCGAGCGGCATCAGACAGGTGACGAGGCTCTTGCGGTCCCAGCTCGCCACCCGATCGCCGGGTTCGAGACCCTGTTCGAGAAGCCAGCCCGCCAGCCGCCCCACCATCGCCTCGAGCGTGGCATAGTCGTAGGATGCCGCGCCGAGGATCAGCGCGGGGGCGCCGAGCGCGCCATGGCGGGTCAGATGATCGAGCGGCGTCGCGTTCATCGCCCTGTCCCTAGCGTCATGCTTGCGAAAAGCCCACGCTTTGCCTATCGCGCTGCCCACCATGACTGCCCTTCAGCATCCGCAGGACGCGCAAAGCGATGCCGCCACGGTCGATGCGACCGTCGCCGAGCTTCTCGTCGAGACCGTCGGCCTCGACCCGGTCGAGGTGCGCGGCTTCGACGAAGCCAGCGAATTGTTCGGCGCGCTGCCCGAGTTCGATTCGATGGCGGTGGCGCAGTTCCTGACCGCGCTCGAAGAGCGGCTCGGCGTGCTGATCGAGGACGACGACGTCGACGCCGAGGATTTCCTCACCTACGGCCGCCTCATCGCCTTCGCGCGGCGACTGGCGCTGGGCTAGACGAAAAAGCCCCCGCCAAAGCGAGGGCCTTTCCACCATCGGTGATTTGCGGCGCGCTTATTCGGCCGCCGCCTTCTCGGCGAATTCCAGCTCGGCGAGATAGCGCTCGGCGTCCAATGCGGCCATGCAGCCGGTGCCCGCGGCGGTGACCGCCTGGCGGTAATGCTTGTCCATCACGTCGCCGCAGGCATAGACGCCCGGTACGTTGGTGCGCGGGGTGCCCGGTTCGACGACGAGGTAGCCGTCGCTGTCGATCTCGAGCTTGCCCTCGAACAGCTCGGTCGCGGGCGCGTGGCCGATGGCGACGAAGGCGCCCTCGCAGTCGACGCGGCTGACCTCGCCTGTCTTGGTCGATTTGACATCGAGCCCGACGAGCGCCTGCGGATCGCCGCCGAGGACGAACTCCTCGACCGTGTGATCCCACAGCACCGTGATCTTCTCGTTGGCGAAGAGGCGGTCCTGCAGGATCTTTTCGGCGCGTAAGGAATCGCGGCGGTGGATCAGCGTGACGTCGTCGCTATGGTTGGTGAGGTAGAGCGCTTCCTCCACGGCCGTGTTGCCACCGCCGATGACCGCGACCTTCTTGCCGCGATAGAAGAAGCCGTCGCAGGTCGCGCAGGCGCTCGCGCCCTTGCCCTTGGCATGTTCCTCGCTCGGCAGCCCGAGCCACTTGGCCTGCGCGCCCGTCGCGATGACCAGCGTGTCGCAGGTGTAGATCGTGCCGCTGTCCCCCTTGAGCGTGAAGGGACGCTTGGACACGTCCACTTCCATGATGTGGTCCCACACGGGCTGCGCGCCGACATTGACCGCCTGCGCCTTCATTTCCTCCATCAGCCAGGGACCTTGGATGACGTCGCGGAAGCCGGGATAATTCTCCACCTCGGTGGTGGTGGTGAGCTGGCCGCCGGGCTGGATGCCCTCGACGACGATCGGCTTCATGCCCGCGCGCGCGGCGTAGATCGCGGCGGTCCAGCCGGCGGGGCCCGACCCAAGGACGAGCATCTTGGAATGTTTGGTATCGGTCATGATGCGGGAAACCTATGCGCGGGCGGGGCCGCTTTCAACTAGACCAATCGGCTCTGTTCGAGCGCGGCGGCGATGAAGCTCGAGAAGAGCGGGTGCGGGTCGAACGGGCGGCTCTTGAGTTCGGGGTGATACTGGACGCCCACGAACCAGTTGAGGTCGGGCCGCTCGACGATCTCGGGGAGCCGTCCGTCGGGGCTCATCCCGCTGAACACGAGCCCGCCCTTGGAAAGCCGGTCCATGTAATTGGCGTTGACCTCGTAGCGGTGGCGGTGGCGCTCCGAGATGTCGGTGGTGCCGTAGATCTCGGCAACCTTCGAGCCGGGCGCGAGCGTGGCGGGATAGGCGCCGAGCCGCATGGTGCCGCCAAGATCGCCCTCGGCGCTGCGCTGCTGGAGCCCCTCCTCGCTCATCCATTCGGTGATGAGGCCGATGATCGGCTCGCCCTCTTCGCCGAACTCGGAGGTCGTCGCCTGCTCGATCCCCGCTTCGCTGCGCGCCGCCTCGATGCACGCCATCTGCAGGCCGAGGCAGATGCCGAAGAAGGGAATGTTGCGCTTCTTGGCAAAGCTGATCGCGGCGATCTTGCCTTCCGAGCCGCGCTCGCCGAAGCCGCCGGGCACGAGGATGCCGTGCAGCGGCTCGAGTTCGGCGACCAGATGCTCCTCGTCGCCCTCGAACAGTTCAGCATCGATCCACTGGATGTTGACCTTGCAGCGGTTGGCGAACCCGCCGTGGACGAGCGCCTCGCGCAGCGACTTGTAGGCGTCGGGCAGCGCGACATATTTGCCGACGACCCCGATCGTCACCTCGCCCTCGGGGTTGGAGATGCGGTCCATGATGTCGTGCCAGGTCGACAATTCGGGCGCGGGCGCGTCGTCGATGCCGAAGGCGTGGAGCACCTCGGCGTCGAGCCCCTCGTGGTGATATTGCAGCGGCACGTCGTAGATCGAGCGCGCGTCGAGCGCCTGGATCACCGCGCTCTCGCGCACATTGCAGAACAGCGCGATCTTGCGCCGCTCGTTGTCGGGCAGCGGATGTTCGGAGCGGCACAGCAGCACGTCGGGCTGGATCCCGTAGCCGGTCATCTCGCGCACGCTGTGCTGGGTCGGCTTGGTCTTCAGCTCGCCCGCCGCCGCGATATAGGGCACCAGCGTGGTGTGGACGAAGCACACGTTGGCGCGCCCCAGATCGTTCGACAGCTGGCGCAGCGCCTCGATGAAGGGCAGGCTCTCGATATCGCCGATGGTGCCGCCGATCTCGCAGATCACGAAGTCGAGCCCCTCGATGTCGTTGAGCGCGAACTGCTTGATCGCGTCGGTGACGTGGGGGACCACCTGCACGGTCGCGCCGAGATAGTCGCCGCGCCGCTCCTTGGCGATGATCGTCTGGTAGATCCGCCCCGAGGTCACATTGTCGCTCTGGTGCGCCGACACGCCGGTGAAGCGCTCGTAGTGACCAAGGTCGAGATCGGTCTCGGCGCCGTCGTCGGTGACGAACACCTCGCCATGCTGGTAGGGGCTCATCGTCCCCGGATCGACGTTGAGATAGGGGTCGAACTTACGATTGCGGACCTTGTAGCCACGCGCCTGGAGGAGGGCACCCAAGGAGGCTGCCAACAGACCTTTGCCGAGCGAGGAGACCACGCCGCCGGTAACAAAAATAAACCGCGCCATGGGGGTGTTGCCTTAGGCATGAGTGGGGCGATGTGGCAAGCACTCGAATCGCCGCCACGGCTAAAAAATTGTCGAAAAGCGGGACGGCCCCGCCTCGAACCGCCTTACTGGGCGAGCGGGACGCCGTCCTCGGCCGGGGCGGGCGCTGCCGGCTCGGCCGGCGCGGCGGGGGCGGTCTCGCCCGCCACCGGGGCGGTCTCGCCCGCGAGGCTGGTGTCGAGCCCGCCTTCATCGCCGCGCGTCGCGGCCACCGCGGCGAGCACGATCGACATGCCGACGAACAACGTGGCGAGGACCGCGGTCGAGCGCGACAGGAAGTCGGCCTTGCCGCGCGCGGTCATCAGCCCCGCGCTCGACCCGCCGACCCCGAGCCCGCCACCTTCCGACCGCTGCATCAGGATCGCGCCGACGAGCGCGGCGGCGATCAGGGTCTGGACGACGAGAAGGAAGGTGTACATGGCCGCAGGATCTTTCTGAAACGTCTCGTGGGGCGAAGCGCGCACGGCACGGCGCGCGCTCGCGATGCGGACCGCGACCTAGCGTCATCCGCAGCCGATTTCAACACGCCCGCGCCGCCGGCAGCAAAAAGGGGCCGGCAACCCTCCCCGGGTGCCGACCCCTTGCTAGCCCCTGGGCTCTCGCCCGGTTCTTAGTTGGCGCCCTCAGCGCCCATGTCGTGACCGGCATGCGCGTCGACCTCGGCAGCGGCCTCGACCGCCGCTTCGGCACCGGCTTCGACCGCCGCTTCGCCCTCGGCCTCGGCCATGGCCTCGACCGGGCGGTCGCTGGCATCGGCGATCAGGTCGGCGGCGTTGTACAGCGCGATCGCGCCACCGGCGTCCTTCTGCAGGCCGTCGACCGGGATGCGGACGATCTTGTCATCCGCCAGCGCGAGCTGGATATATTCGTCGGTGATCTCGTCGATCGTGCCGAACTCGACGCCGGCGACGTCCTTGACCGGCTTGCCGAGCGTGACCGAGGCTTCGGCGGCCGCCAGGTTGGCATCGACCGCGGCGTTGAGATCGGCGGCGCTCATCGCGAACAGCAGCTTGCCCTCGTGCGGGGTGAAGCTGGCGACGGGGACCGGCACGTCGTGACGATCGGTGCGAATGGTGATCAGGTCGTTACCGGCCGACACCACGGTGCCGACGGCGTTGCCGTTGGTGTCGACGACTTCCATCCCGGCAGTCACGCCGGCGGGCTGCGCGGCAAACGCCGGCGCCATAGGGGTCATCGCAACAAGAGCAGTGGCGGCAAGAGCAGTGCTGAGAAACTTCATGGAAACCTTTCCCTTTGAATTAGTTTGGGTTTTCTATCAAAACCCGCCTGACGTCAGGCTGAATGGATGGCCGGGCGAACGTTAATCTTTCGCTGCGGCGGCCGCGGCATGCACGATCGGCATGAAATCATCGGGGGCAAGGCTGGCGCCCCCGACCAGTGCGCCATCGACCCCGTCGATGGCGAAGATGTCGGCAGCATTCGATCCCTTGACCGAGCCGCCGTAGAGAATCCGGATCGACGCGGCGCCCTCGCCGTAGCGCCGCTCGAGCACCTCGCGAATGCGCGCGTGCATCGCCTCGATGTCGCCCGCCGAGGGCACCTTGCCAGTCCCGATCGCCCAGATCGGCTCGTAGGCGATCGACAGGTGGATGGGCGCGGTGACCATGTCGGGGAGCGAGGCGTCGAGCTGGTCGCCCACGAAGTTGAGCGCCTGCCCGGTCTCGCGCACCGCGAGGCTCTCGCCCACGCACAGGATCGTCTTGAGCCCGGCGTCGATCGCCAGCTCGGCCTTGGCGCGCACCTGCGCGTTGGTCTCGCCGAGCAGCTCGCGCCGCTCCGAATGGCCGACGATGGTGAGCTTGGCGCCGGCATCCTTGACCATCTGCGCCGAGACAGAGCCGGTGAAGGCGCCCTTGGGCTCGTGGTGGATGTCCTGCGCGCCGATGAGGAAGCCGGGGCTCGCCGCGACCGCGCGCGTGATCAGCGTGGCCGGGACGCACAGCGCCACCAGCACCTCGTCGATCGTTTCGGTCTCGATCGACACATGGGTGATGTTCCCGAGCTCGGCCCGGGTGCCGTGCATTTTCCAGTTGCCCGCGACAAACGGCCGTTTCGCCATGATCAGATCCCCACCCTAACGTGAACGCAAGCGCCCCTAGCAGGCCGCGGGCGCGGCTGACAAGGTGGGCGCGGGCGCCGCGGGCACCTCGCTTATTGAAACCGGGTCGCAGTAGCCCTAAAGCCGCAGGCGAACCTTATCCGCTCGCATCCAAGAGACCCATCCATGCTGTCGAAAATCCGCAACCTGTCGAAATCGGCAGTCGGGACGATCTTCCTGTTCGGCTTCCTGCTCCTGATCGTCGGCAGCTTCGCGCTCGCCGACCTGTCGAATTTCAATATCGGCGGCGCGGGGGGCGGTGGCGACACCCTCGCCGAGGTCGGCGACGAGGAGGTTTCCGACGCGATGCTGAGCGAGGCGCTCCAGCGCCAGCTCGGGCTCGTGCGCCAGCAGAACCCCGAAGCGGTCTACGGCGACTTGGCCGACGAGTTCGACCCCATCCTCGAGGCGCTGATCGACGAGCGCGCGCTGGTCGCCTTCGGCAAGGCGCACGGGTTCCACATCTCGAAGCGGCTGGTCGATGCCGAGATCGCGCGGCTGCCCGGGGTGGCCGGGCTCGACGGGCAGGTCACCGACGCCAGCTACGCCGCCTTCCTCGCGCGCAACAACCTGTCCGATGCGCAGGTCCGCATGCTGATCGCCGCCGACCTGCGCCAGCGGCTGCTCGTCGCCCCGGTCGGCGCCAACCCGCGCGTGCCCTCGGGCATGGCGCAGGTCTACGCCTCGGTGCTGCTCGAGAAGCGCTCGGGCCGCGTCGCGCTGGTCCCGACCGCGCCGATCGCCGCCACGATCGAGCCGAGCGAGGAGGACATCGCCACTTACTATGCGCAGAACGAGGCGCGCTACACCGTGCCCGAACAGCGCGTCCTGCGCTTCGCCCGCTACGACGGCGCCGCGCTGGCCCGGATCGCCGCCACCGATGAGGAAGTCGATGCCGCGATCGCCGCGCGCGCCGACGAGATCGGGACCCGCGAGAGGCGCGTGATCAGCCAGGTCGTGCTGCCCGACCTCGAGACCGCCAACGAGATCGTCGCGCGCGCCGGCACCATGAGCTTCGCCGAGGCGGTCGCCCCCGCGGGCTACAGCGCCGCCGACATCTCGGTCGGCCCGCAGACGCTCGCCCAATTCCGCCAGCTGGCGGGCGATGCCGTCGCCGAGGCGGCGTTCGAGGCCGCGCCGCGCAGCCTCGTCGGGCCGGTCCGCTCGCCCTTCGGCTGGCACGTCGTGCGGGTCGGCGAGGTCACCGTCGAGACCGGGCAGGACGAGGCCGAGGCGCGCGCCGCGGCACGCGAGGAGATCACCACGGGCAAGCGCCGCAACGCGCTGCTCGACGTGGTCGCCGATGTCGAGGATGCGCTGCGCGAGGGCGAGAGCTTCGCCGAGGTCGCCCAGCGGTTCGGGTTGCAGCGCATCGAGACCCCCGCGGTCACCGCCGCGGGCAACGCGCGCGACGATGCCGACTATCGCTTCCCCGAGGCGCTGCGCCCCGGGCTCGACGCGGGCTTCGCGATGTTCGCCAGCGACGACCCCGAGATCGTCCTTGTCGAGGACGGCACCGGCTTCGTGATCGTCGACGTGGCCGAGGTGATCGAGCCCGCGCCCGCGCCGCTCGCCAGCATCCGCGACCGGGTGCGCGCGGACTATATCCGCACCACCGCCGAACAGCGCGCCGGCGCGCTCGCCAACCAGATCGTCGCCCGCGTCAAGGACGGCACGCCCTTGGCCGAGGCGGTCGCGGCGGTCGCGGCCGAGAGCGGGTTCGACCTGCCCGCGCCCGAAAGCCCCGAACTGCGCCGCCTCGACCTGCTCCAGTTCGGCGCCAACGCCCCGGCCCCGCTCGCCATGCTGTTCCGCCTCGCCGAAGGCGGGGTGCGCACCGTGGGCGATCCGCAGGCGCGCGGCGTGTTTGTGGTCGAACTGGCCGAGATCGAACGCGGCAACGCGCTGACGCAGACCGACCTCATCAGCCAGACGAGCCAGGCCTTCCGCCAGACGCTCGAGGGCGAATTGCAGCAGCAGTTCATGCTCGCGGTGAAGGATGATCTCGGGGTGACGCGCAACGCGGCCGCGATCGAGGCGGCGCGCGCGCGCATCATCGACGGGGGCAACTGATCCCCCGCCTGCTCGCGCTCGACAACCGCGACAGCTTCACCTTCACGCTCGTCGACTATCTGCGACAGGCGGGCGCCGAGGTCGCGGTCGCGCGCAGCGATGCACTCGACCTTGACGCGGCGCTGGCCGCCGGCGCCGACGGGATCATGGTCTCGCCCGGCCCCGGCGCGCCCGAGGACGCGGGCCTCTCGGTCGCGCTCGCCGCCGCCTGCGTGGCGGCGCGCCGCCCCTTCCTCGGCGTCTGCCTCGGGCACCAGGCGCTCGCGCTCGCCTGCGGCAGCGAGGTGCGGCGGGTCGCGCCGATGCACGGCAAGATCGCGCAGGTGCGCCACGACGGCAGCGGGCTGTTCGCGGGCCTGCCCTCGCCGCTCGCCATGACCCGCTACCATTCGCTCGCGGTGCCCGCCCCGCGCCCCCCGCTGCTCGCCAACGCGTGGAGCGCCGACGGGCTGTGCATGGGGCTGCGCCACGCCGAGGCCCCCGCGCATGGCGTCCAGTTCCACCCTGAGAGCATCGCCAGCGAGGCCGGGCGCGAGCTGATCTCCGCCTTCGTGGCTCTTTGCGCGGGCGAAACGGCTTGACAGCCGCCGCGACGGTTGCCTAGATGTTCCATGTTCGTTCTCCATGGGAACAAATGCCGTGAACCATCCTAGGCCGAGGGGGACCCGATGCTGACGCCGAAGCAACACGAACTGCTTGCCTTCATCAACCAGCGCCTGACGGAGACGGGGATCAGCCCCAGCTTCGACGAGATGCGTGAGGCGCTCGACCTCAAGTCCAAGTCGGGGGTGCACCGGCTGATCGGCGCGCTCGAGGAACGCGAATTCATTCGCCGCCTGCCCAACCGCGCCCGCGCGCTCGAGGTCCTCAAGCTGCCCGAGGGGCTGGCCGAGGCGCCGGACACCCCGGCCCACGCGGCTCGCCCGCGCACCGTCGATGTCGTCCCCGCCCCCGCCAATGACGTGGTCGAGATCCCGCTCCACGGCCGCATCGCCGCGGGTACGCCGATCGAGGCGCTGCAGGGCAACGAAGGCTTTGCGGTCCCCGCCGCGCTGCTCGGTCCGGGCGAACATTATGCGCTCGAGGTGGCGGGCGATTCGATGGTCGAGGAAGGCATCCTCGACGGCGATTTCGCGCTCATCCGCAAGGTCGAGAACGCACGCGACGGCGAGATCGTGGTGGCGCTGGTCGACGGCGAGGAAGCCACGCTGAAGACCTACCGCCGCGAGGGGCAGATGGTGCGGCTCGATCCTGCCAACGCCGCCTATGCCGCGCAACGCTACGAGGAAGGCCGAGTCGCGGTGCAGGGCCGGCTCGCCGGGATCATCCGCCGCTACTGATGCGCGCGCCCGCCGCCCTTGTCCCGGCGCTGGCGTGCCTCGCCTGCGCCGCGCCTAGCCTGTCGCCCGAGGAGCCTGCCGTGCCCAGCGCCCGTTTCGACTATGTCGAACTGCCCGCCACCGACCTGCCCGCCACCAAGGCCTTTTACGAGGCCGCGTTCGGCTGGTCGCTGACCGATTTCGGCCCCGACTATGCCGCCACCGTCACCAACGATACCGACATCGGGCTCGCGGGGCCGGGCAGCGACGCGCCCGCCGCGCCGCTGCCGGCGATCCGCACCGACGACCTCGAAGCCGCGCTCGAGCGCGTGGTCGCGGCAGGCGGGCGGCTGGTGCGCCCGATCTTCGCCTTTCCGGGGGGACGCCGGTTCGAGGCGGTCGACCCCTCGGGCAACCGCGTCGCCGTCTACGAACCCGACGCCCCCGAAGGCGGCGGCGACGCGGTCGCCGAATAGGGCGACCAGGGAAGGTGGCGGCCTCGCGCCGCCACCGTCTCGACCCGCGGCTCTGCGCTCAGGTGCACGGCCACCCCGCCGCTTTGCGCCAGCGTCTCGCGGTCGAGCTTGAGCCAGCGCGGCGTGCAGGCCTTCGGCAACCAGCGTTCGCTGACGACGATATCGGCGCGCGCGCAGGCCGCGACCAGCTCGCGCCAGGCAATGAAGTCGCGCGAGCGGGTCGCCAGGATGCGCCACTGGCGCCCGTCGCGCTCGATCACCGCGAGGCAGGCATCGCGGTTGCAGCGCGCCAGTGTGGATTGCTCGAGCGCGGGTAGCGCGCCGTCCTGCCCCGCCCCTTCGGCCAGCATGTCGCGCACGAAATCCCCCGCGCGGGCGCGCAACAGGTGCGGCACCCCCGCCTCGTCGAGCAGCGCGAGATGCCGCCCATCGCCGGTGACGAGCAGCGGCGGGCGCGGCGCGGCGAAGGCGACCGCCCGCCGAGCCAGAGCGGCACCCCCGCCCAGCGCCAGCCTCGCTGCCACAGGCACAGCCAGAGGAAGCCGACGATGCAGGCGGCAAAGGCGGGGCCCGGCATGCTCGGCACCATCGCCACCGCGCCGGGGCTGGCCGAGACCCCGTGCGCGAGCGCGGTCAGCGCATCGAGCGTGAGCCCCGCCACCCACCAGGCGGGCGCGCCGAGCCCGACGAGGTCGAGCACCAGCCCGAGCGCGAGCGCGGGCATGATCAGGAAGGTGGTGAGCGGGATCGCGATGAGGTTGGCCGCGACCCCGTAGAGCCCCGACTTGTGGAAATGGAACAGCGCGAAGGGGATGAGCGCGAGTTCGACCGCCAGCCCGGTGAGGAGGAGCGCGAGGAAGCCGCGCGCGAGGCGGCCGCCGATGCCGTCGTCGCGCGGCGCCAGCCAGCCGCGCACGCGCGGGTGCGCGTGGAGCGCGATGATCGCGGTCACCGCCGCGAAACTGAGCTGGAAGCTCGCGCCCGCGATCGCCTCGGGACGAACCAGCAGGATCAGCGCCGCCCCCGCCGCGACAAGCCGCAGCGACAGCGCCTCGCGCCCCAGCGCCATCCCCGCGAGCACGAGCAGCGCGGCGATGCAGGCGCGCACCGTGGGCACCTGCATGCCCGTCAGCAGGGTGTAGCCCACCCCCGCCAAGGCCCCCATCGCCGCCGAGACGATGATCAGGTTGTACCGCGCCGCGAGCCGCGGCGACAACGCGAGCAGCTTGAGCGACAGCAGCATCGCCCCGCCCACTACCGCGGCGATATGCAGCCCCGATACGGCGAGCAGGTGCGCCAGCCCCGAGCGGCGCATCGCCTCGGCATCCGCCTTGTCGACCGCATTCTTGTCGCCCGTCGCGAGCGCGGTGGCGATGCCGTCACCGCGTCCCGGCAGGCGATCGCGCACCCGCTCGCCCAGCGCCATGCGCCAGCCCGACAGCCCCGAGGGGGCGCTCGGCGCGAGGATCTCGACGTCGCCCAGCGCGGTGCCCACCGCGCCGATCTGGGCAAACCAGGCGGTGCGCGCGAAATCATAGCCCCCCGGTACCGCTATCGTCGGCGGCGGGGTGAGCCGTGCGCGCAGCGCCACCCGCGCCCCTGCGCCCATCGCCGGGTCATATTGCGCCGCGCGCAAGCTCACCCGCACCCGGCGCGGCAAGCGCGCGTCCTCGAGCGCCAGCGTCAGCCGCCAGCGGTCCTTGGCGACGAGCGGCTCGACCCGCTCGACCGTGCGCTCGATAGTGGCGATCTGGATCCGGTCCAGCACCTGGTGCGCCACCGCCTCCGCGCGAAGCCAGATCCACCCGCACCCCAGCGCGATCGCCAGCGATCCGACCAGCAGCGCCTCGCGCATGCGCCCCTGCCCGCGCGCCGCCAGCCCCGCCAGCCCGAACCCGAGCAGCATGATGCCGGCGCGCACCGGCGTGCCCGGCGCGACGAACCACAGCGCGACCCCGGCCCCGAAGGCGACCACGATCCACAGCGGCAGCTGGGCCGTTCGGCCTCGAGCAGCCGTTCGAGCCCCTTGCGCACAAGGGCCCACGCCGATACGAGGCCGCCGAGCCGACCCGGTTGCATGGACCCCCGCCGCGGCGGAGTCTGCAAACCTTCCATGGCCGTAACAACAAAGGATTTGCCGCGTGTGCGCAAGCGAAACTGACAATCAGGTGGTCACCCGCTTTGCCCCCAGCCCTACCGGTTTCCTCCATATCGGGGGGGCGCGCACCGCGCTGTTCAACTATCTTTTCGCCCGCCACCACGGCGGCAAGTATCTCGTCCGCATCGAGGATACCGACAAGAAGCGCTCGACCCCCGAGGCGATCGCGGCGATCCATGACGGGCTCGACTGGCTTGGGCTGCTCGGCGACGAGGAGCCCGTCTTCCAGTCGCAGCGCGCAGAGCGCCACGCCGAAGTCGCGCAGGCGCTGCTCGACAAGGGCGCGGCCTACAAATGCTATCTCACCAGCGACGAGTTGACCGCGCGCCGCGAGGCCGCGCAGGCCGCCAAGAAGCCCTTCCGCCTCAATTCGGAATGGCGCGATTGCGAGCCCGGCCCCGAGCAGGAGGGCCAGCCCTTCGTCGTCCGCCTCAAGGCCCCCAACGAGGGCGAAACGGTGATCGAGGACATGGTCCAGGGCCGCATCAGCGTGAAGAACGAGGAAATCGACGATTTCATCCTGCTGCGCTCGGACGGCACCCCGACCTACATGCTCGCGGTGGTGGTCGACGATCACGACATGGGGGTCACCCACATCCTGCGCGGCGACGACCATCTCAACAACGCCTTCCGCCAGCTGCCGCTGATCAAGGCGATGGGCTGGCGCGAGCCGACCTACGGCCATGTGCCGCTGATCCACGGGTCGGACGGCGCCAAGCTGTCGAAGCGCCACGGCGCCCTGGGGGTCGATGCCTATCGCGAAGAGATGGGGCTGCTCCCCGAAGCCGTCTTCAACTACCTCCTCCGCCTCGGCTGGGGGCATGGCGACGAGGAGATTATCGACCGGGAGCGCGCGATCGAGCTGTTCGACGCGAGCGGGATCGGCAAGAGCCCCTCGCGCTTCGACACCAAGAAGCTCCTCAACCTCAACGGCCACTATATCCGCGAGGCCGACAATGCCCGCCTCGCCGATCTGGTCGCCGAGGAAGCGGGGGCCACGAGCGAGGGCGACAAGGCGCTCCTCACCCGCGCCATGCCCGAGCTCAAGGCGCGCGCGCGCGACCTGCACGAGCTCGCCGCGGGCGCGACCTTCCTGTTCAAGCAGCGCCCGCTCGCCATGACCGACAAGGCCGAGCAGCTGCTCGATGACGAGGCGCGCGAGAATCTGGCGCTGGCGCATGCAGCCTTGGCCGATCTGCCGCGTTGGGAAATGGAGACGGTGGAAACTGCCGTTCGCGAGGTTGCGGAGAAGGCGGAATTGAAGCTAGGGAAGCTCGCCCAACCGCTGCGCGCGGCCCTGACGGGTAGCAATACATCGCCGGGCATCTTCGACGTGCTGGTCCTGCTGGGCCGCGAAGAGAGCCTTGCACGCATCGCCGACCAGATGCGCAACGCTGAATAGAGATTACGGAGTCGAATAGATGAGTGACAAGACCGCCACCCTGAACGTTGATGGATCCAGCCTCGAGCTGCCCGTTCTGCCCGGTTCGGTCGGCCCGGAAGTCGTCGACATCCGCAAGATGTACGGCCAGACGGGCAAGTTCACCTACGATCCCGGCTTCACCTCGACCGCCTCGTGCCAGAGCGCGATCACCTATATCGACGGCGGCGAGGGCATCCTCCTCCACCGCGGCTACCCGATCGACCAGCTCGCCGAGAAAGCGAACTTCCTCGAGGTCGCCTACCTGCTCCTCCACGGCGACCTGCCCAAGCAGGAAGAGCTCGACGAGTTCACCCAGACGATCACCTACCACACGATGGTGCACGAGCAGTTGGCGCAGTTCTTCCGCGGTTTCCGCCGCGACGCGCACCCGATGGCGGTGATGACCGGCGTCGTCGGCGCATTGAGCGCCTTCTATCACGACAGCACCGACATCACCGATCCGCAGCAGCGCCTGATCGCCTCGCACCGGCTCATCGCCAAGATGCCGACGATCGCCGCGATGGCCTACAAATATTCGGTCGGCCAGCCCTTCGTCTATCCGCAGAACGACCTCAGCTACACGGGCAATTTCCTGCGCATGACCTTCTCGGTCCCGGCCGAGCCCTATGAGGTCAATCCCGTGATCGAACGGGCGATGGACCGGATCTTCATCCTCCACGCCGATCACGAGCAGAATGCCTCGACCTCGACCGTGCGGCTTGCCGGTTCCTCGGGCGCCAATCCCTTCGCCTGCATCGCGGCGGGGATCGCCTGCCTGTGGGGCCCCGCGCATGGCGGCGCCAACGAAGCGGCCTTGAACATGCTGCGCGAGATCGGCGACGAGAAGAACGTTAAGGCCTATGTCGACCGCGCCAAGGACAAGAACGACCCGTTCCGCCTGATGGGCTTCGGGCACCGCGTCTACAAGAATTACGACCCGCGCGCGAAGGTCATGCAGCAGACCGCCGAGGAAGTGCTCAAGGAACTGAACATCTCCGACCCGGTCCTCGACGTTGCCCGCCAGCTCGAGCAGATCGCGCTCAACGACGACTATTTCATCGAGAAGAAGCTCTACCCGAACGTCGACTTCTACTCGGGCATCATCCTCAACGCGATCGGCTTCCCGACCGAGATGTTCACCGCGCTCTTCGCGCTGGCGCGCACCACCGGCTGGGTCGCGCAGTGGAACGAGATGATCTCGGATCCCGAGCAGAAGATCGGCCGCCCGCGCCAGCTCTATGTCGGCGCGACGCAGCGCGACTACGTCCCCGTCGGCGAACGCTAGGCCCGGAACAGAAGGGTCAGGGGCGCGGCAGCTTCAGCGTGAAGCGCGCGCCCTCGCCCAGCGCGCTCTCGAGCCCGAGGTCGCCGCGCATCGAGCGGGCGAGCCGCCGCGAGATCGCCAGCCCGAGCCCGGCATGCTTGTCGCCGCGCGGGCCGAGCCGTTCGTAGGCCTCGAAGATCCGCCCCTGGTCGGCACGCGCGATCCCCGGCCCCTGGTCGGCGACGGTGACCGAGACGTCGCGATTGTCCTCATCGAACACCACCGCGACGGTGCCCCCCTCGGGGCTGTGCTCGACCGCGTTGCCGATGACGTTGACGAGGATCTGGAGAACCCCGCGCGGTTCGCCCGCCGCGACCAGCGCGCCATCATGCTCCTCGAGCTCGATCTCGACCGCCTTCGCGCGCGCCTCGGCGCTGGCCATCGCCGCCGCCTCGCGCGCGAGCTCGACGAGGTCGACATCCTCGCGCGTGTCGCCCGCGGCCTTGCCGATCGAGCGGATGACCGAGAGGAGATGGCGTCCCGCGGTGGCGATATCGCCGGCGTAATTGGCATAGTCCGACCGCAGCGGCCCGTCGGAGCGGTCGACGATCTGGTCGGCCGCCGCGATGATCCGCGTGAGCGGGGTGCGCAGCGTGTCGTCGAAATGCTCCTCGGGCGGCTGCTCGGGCACGCCCGCGCCGAGCACGGTCATCGCGAACCCGGTGACCTCGCCCGCCTCGACCAGCGGACGCCCCGCGAAGGCGAAATGGAAATCGCGCGCGCGCACCATGGCGCGCTGGCGTTCGAACCCGCTCCCGCGCGCCAGCGCGTCGAGGAAGGGCAGGCTCCCGTCCTTGTCGGGCAGCAGCGTGGCAAGCTCGGTGAAGGGACAGGGCAGCGTGTCGAGATCGACCCCGAAGCGCCGCGCGATCGCGGGGCGGACGTCGGTCAGGCGCATCCGCACGTCGACGGTGAAGTCGGGGGCCTCGTCATTGTCGGGCTCGGCCGTGAAACGCGCCTCGCCGCGCGGGCGCGGGCGCATCGCCTCGATCGTGATGCGCGCGCCGGCATCGCGCGGGGTGACCCGAACGCGCAGCTCATAATCCTGCGTCTCGTCGGCGGCGACGATGGCGCGGCGCAGGTCGCGCTGCAGCCGGAGCGCCTCGCTCACGACCGCGCGCAGCTGCGGCACCGCGAGCGGCTGGCCGAGCCGCGCGCCCGCCGCCGCCTGCAAGGCGTAGAGCGGGGCATCGGCGGCAACCAGCCGCCCCTCGGCATCGGTCCGCCCGTGACAGGGCAGGCCGGCGGGGTCGTGGCGAATGGATTCGCTCATGCTCACGTCGGTAGCGGCATCGGGTTAACGATCCATCAACCCTCGCGGCGGTGAACGAAAAGGAAACTGGCGGCGGCGAGCAAAGCGAGGAGGATGAGCGTGCCTCCTGCCTGCCCCGCCGCGATCCCGATCATCATCACCAGCAGCATCGGCCGCCAGTGCCACAGCCACAGCCCGACGCGCTCGCCGACCGGGCGACGCTGGCGCTCGAGGTCGCCCGAGACGGCGAGCAGGAGGGTGACCGCCGCGAGCCCCACCGCGCCCCACCCCAGCTCGGGCCAGGCGCGATAGGCGAGCGCGAGGACGAGACCATGCCCCGCGAGCCGGCGCAGGCGGCGCCAGCGCGCGGGTTCGGCCTGCAACCGCCGCCTCGCCACCTGCCGCGCCACCAGGTCGGGAAAGAAAGCGACGAGCCCGGCGAGCCCGACGCTCCACCACGGCCCGATCGCGATCGCGAGCAGCACGAGGAGCAGCGCCACCAGCCCGCTCGCCTGCCAGAGCGCGGGGCGGATGCTCAATCGCGCCGCGCGGTCGGCCAGCCATTGTTCGACCGGCACCAACAGGTAACGCGCGACCCAGTCGCGCCGGTCGCCGCGCGCCGCCGTGCGCAGCCGGTCCTCGTAGGGTCGGGCATCGGCCGCGGTCGCGACCCGGAGCGGCGGCTCGGCCGCGAGCTGGTCGACCGGCAGCAGCGCGACGCGCGCCTGCACCATGCGTCGGAGCAGCGTCGAGACGAGGTCCCAGTCGCCCACCATCTTGGCGGTCGAGCGCAGCCCCTCGCCGCTGGTCAGCGCCAGCCCTGCCCAGCGCCACTCGAGGTCGATCCGCTCGAACGCCTCGCTGTCGCCGGAATCGGGGATCGCCACCACCGCGGCGCGGTCGAGATCGGCCAGCCCGGCGAGATGTTCAGGGGCGGGCACGATGCCGTCGCCCAGCACGATCAGCCGGTCCTCGGGCGAGAAGCGCGCCGCGGCCTCGAGCGCATCGCCGACCAGCACCACCGGCAGCCCCTCGCCCTTGAGCCGCAGCACCGCCGCCTCGAGGTCGGCCTCGATCGCTTCGGGATAGATGACGATCGGGGCGACCCCTTGCGCGGCCAGCGCGCGCACCTGGAGATCGATCAGCGGACGCCCGCCCAGCGCGACCAGCGCATGGCGTCCCTCCTCGCTCTCTCCATTGGCTCCGATCAGCGCGCCCAGCGCCATGTCCGTCCCTCCCCGAATCCCGTTGCCTACCCTAGCCCCCGCGCGCCCAGCGATGCCAGCCCTCCGACGGCGATGCAATGAAGCCTTTCCCCGCGCCCGATCCATGGTAAACAGGCCGCCATGAGTGGACATCCCCTGCGTGGCAAGATGGGTGGCGGTCGCCCGCCCGAACCCCCCGAAGACGGCGACGAGGCGCGCGCCGAGGACCGCCCCGAGCGGACCCCCGAGACAACCGCCCCTGAGCGCGAGACGATCGACGTCGCGCTCGATCCGGCCGCGGGGACCGACCCCGCGCCGGGTGAGGATGCGATGCCCGACCCGCTCGCCCCGACCCTGCGCGTCTTCAAGAAGCCCACAGTCACCCTGCCGCCCGATCCCGACACCCCCGCGCTCGACCTCACCGCGAGCGAGGAGATCGAGCATGGTGCCGACCCGGTCGACCTGCTCCCCGACGACCTCGGCAGCGAGCAGGCGCCCGACTATGCGGCACCCGGCGACGAGCCGGCGATCGCGGCGCATCCCGAACCGCTCGCCCCCGAGGTGAGCTTCGACGCTCCCGCCCCCAGCGAGCCCGAGCCCGAGCCCGGATCCCACGCGCAGTCCGAGCCCGGGGCCGACGCCATGACCGCCACGCACGCCCCCGACTGGGGCGCCCCCCTCCCCGGTGACGCGCGAGACGCGCCGGAGGCGAGCGCTTCGACCGACGGGGCCGACGAGCCTATGGCTGAAGCGGCGTCCCCCGAACCGGGCTATGCCGAGGCCTACGCCGAGCCCAAACCGGCCCCCGAACCTGCCTATGCAGAGCCCTATGCCGAACCCGAACCGATCGACTGGGACATTGATCCCGCCGCCTATGTCGAGACGGTCGAGGACGTGCCCGCCACGCCCGCGGGTCGCAAGCTCCTCGCCGCGCTGCTGCTGCTCGCGGGGATCGGCTGGCTCGGCTTCGTCGGCTGGTCCGCCGGGCGCGCCCTCGCCAGCGAGGCCATCCTCGCCCCCGAGATGGCGCTGTGGGTCTCGGCCGCGATGGTGCCGCTGATCCTGCTCGCGCTGCTGTGGCTGATGTTCGGGCGGACCCGTCGCCGCGAGGCTGAGGCGTTCACCTACCAGGTCGCGCTGATGCGCGCCGAGGCCGACGCGCTCGATCGCCGGCTGACCTCGATGAGCCACAATCTCGGCGCCAACCGCCACCGCCTCGGCTCGCTCGCGGGCGAGGTGGAGAACCGCGCCGAACAGGCCGCCGCGCGGCTCAGCGCGATCGGCGCCGACCTCGAACGCGAGGTCGGGCGGCTGGCGCAGCACGGCTCCTCGCTCGATCGCAGCGCCAGCGCCGCGCGCGCCGACATGAGCGCGCTTATCGCCGCGTTGCCCGATGCCGAGGAAAAGGTCGGGCGGATGACCGACCGGCTGCAGGGCGCGACCCGCTCGGCGGTCGAGGATTCGCAGGCGCTCGAGGCCGCGATCGCGCGCCTCGCCGAGGGGGCCGATGCGGCCGAATCGCGGCTGCGCGAGGCGGGCAGCGGGCTCGCCGAACAGTTTTCCGCGCTCCAGCAGGTCGGCGGCGACAGCGTCGCCAGGCTCGAGGCCGCGCGCGAGGAGACCGCCGCGATGGTCGACGAGCTACTCGCCCGTTCGCGCGCCACGATCGAGGAGATCCGCAGCGGGATCGACGCCCAGGGGCAGGCGGTCGACGCGCTCGTCAGCCGCGCGCAGGGCGGGATGGAAGGGCTCGGCACCGACGCGGTCGGCGCGCTCTACGAGCAGATCGAGAAGACCGAGGGAGCGCTCGGGCGCATCGGCGAGCAGGTGCGCGAGCGCGACGAACAGGCGCGCGCGATGATCGCCGGGCTCGACACGGGGCTCGGTGCGCTGGGCGAGCGGTTCGCCGCGCTCGGCGCCGAGGGCGACCAGCGCGCCGAGGCGATCAGCGCCACGCTGGCGCAGGTGCGTGACCACCTCGCCCAGACCTCGAACGAGGCGCGCGAGCAGGACGGCATGCTCGATACGCTCGCGACCCGCTCCGAAGGGATCCGCGACACGCTGACGCAGCTGTCCAACTTCCTCAACCAGCAGCTCGCGGGCGACATCGGCGGGGCGCAGGATGCGATGGATCGCCTGTCGGGCACCGGCGACGGGCTCGCCCCCCGGCTCGCCGAGATCCGCAGCAACGCCGAGGAAGCGGGCGAGGCGGTCGACCGCACCGCCGCGCGCATCGATGACAATCGCGAGGCGCTCGCGGCGCTGGTCGAGGGGCTCGACACCGGCACCAACGAGGCGCAGGCGCGGCTCGCCGAGCTGCAGCAGTCCATCTCCATCCTGCAGAACGATGCCCAGAGCCTGACCGCCGAGACCGGCCCCGCGCTGGTCGAGGCGCTGGTCCAGGTGCAGGAGGCCTCCGCGCGCGCCCGCGAGGCCGCGCGCGAGGCCATCGCCAAGGCGATACCCGAGGCCGCGAGCAACCTGTCCGCCGAGGCGCGCAAGGCGCTCGAGGATGCGGTTGAGGACGTGGTCCTGTCGCAGATGAAGCAGCTCGACGCGCTGTCGGCGCGCGCGGTCGATGCCGCCCGCGGCGCCAGCGACCGCTTGTCGGCGCAGATGCTCTCGATCGGGCAGACCGCGGCGGCGCTCGAGGAACATCTGTCCACCGTCGAGGAAGAGGGCCGCGAGGCGCAGTCCGAACGCTTCACCCACCAGGTCTCGCTGCTGATGGAATCGCTCAATTCGGCCGCGATCGACGTCGAAAAGATCCTGTCCGACGATGTCGACGACAAGAGCTGGGCGGCCTATCTCAAGGGCGAGCGCGGGGTCTTCACCCGCAAGGCGGTGCGGCTCCTCTCACAGGGCGAGGCGCGCGAGATCGGCGACATCTACGACAGCGACCCCGAGTTCCGCGGCGCGGTCAACCGCTTCATCCACGACTTCGAATCGATGCTGCGCCGCGTGCTGGCCGAACGCGACGGGGGCATGATCGGGGTCACGCTGATGAGCAGCGACATGGGCAAGCTCTACGCCGCGCTGGGCCAGGCGATCGAACGCAAGGTCGGGCGCTAGGCGGGACCCGCCGGGGGCTCGCCCCGGGGGCCGTCTCCGGGCCGCGCCGGGCGCGCGGCGGCGGCGGACGTCTAATGGTAGAAGTCGAGCCACTCCACGCCGACCCATCCGTAGACGTAGTTGGCGACATAGAGCGCGGTGACCGGCACCGCGATCGCGGCCGCGCGCCAAAGGTGGCGCCACAGCGAGAAGCGATGCGGCGCGCTCTCGGCCTGCCCCGGGACCATCTCGGCCCCCACCTCCTCGTCGGTGCGCACCCCGAAGGGCAGCGTCAGGAAGGCGATCCCGACGAAGAAGAGGAAATAGATCGCGAGGACCGAGCCGACTTGCATCGCGCCTAGGCGTCCACCGCCATCACCTCGACGATCGGCTTCTTGCCGGTCCAGGCGAAGGCGCAACGGCGCACCGCGATGCGCACCTTCTCGAGCGCCTTGTCCATGTCGCGCCCGGGGGCAAACGCCTTCATCGCGCTGTCGGCCAGGTCGGCGAGGAAATCCTCGGCATCGGCTTCGACCGGCACGCCCAGCGCGCGCACCTCGGGGGTCCCGCGCAAGCCGCCCTTGGCATCGAGCCCGAGCGCGACCGCGATCACCCCGTTGAAGGCGAGCTTGCGACGCTTGTTCATGGTCTCGCCGTCGGCGGGCAGGATGACGTCGCCATCGAGAACCAGCCTGCCGGTGCGCACATGGTCGACCGTCTCGGGCTTGCCCGGAGCGAGCCTGACGACCTCGCCGTTGACCTGGAACACCGCGTGCGGAATGCCGCACTCGCGCCCCAGCTTGGCCTGTTCGCGCATGTGCCGGTTCTCACCGTGCACCGGCACGAGGACATGGGGACGGATCCACTCGTACATCTGCTTGAGTTCGGGACGCCCCGGATGGCCCGAGACGTGGACGTGCGCCTGCTTCTCGGTGACGATGCTGATGTCGAGATCGGACAACGCGTTCATGATCCGCCCGATCGCGATCTCGTTGCCGGGGATCTGCTTGGACGAGAAGACCACCGTATCGCCGCGGGTCAGCTTGAGGTCGTGGTTGCCGGTCGCGATGCGGGCCAGCGCGGCGCGCGGTTCGCCCTGCCCGCCGGTGGCGATGATGAGCAGCTTTTCCCGGGGCAGCCGCATCGCCTCGTCGAAGCGCACCGGTGTCGGGAAGTCCTCGAGATAGCCGGTCGACTGGGCGACGCGGATGATGCGATCGAGGCTGCGGCCGGCGACGCAGATTTCGCGCCCCGTCTCGCGCGCGATCCGGCCGAGCGTCTCGAGCCGTGCCGCGTTCGACGCGAAGGTGGTGACGAGCACCCGTCCGCTGGCTGCGCGGACCGCCTCGAGCAGCCCGTCGTGAACCCCCTGTTCGGACCCCGAGGGCTTGTCGTCGAAGACATTGGTGCTGTCGCACACCAGCGCGAGCACGCCCTCGTCGCCGATCGCATGCATAGCCGCGTCGCCCGTCGGGGTGCCGAGCACGGGGGTCTCGTCGATCTTCCAGTCGCCGGTATGGAAGACCTTGCCATAGGGGCTGTCGATCAGCACGCCATTGCCCTCGGGGATCGAGTGCGACAGCGCCACGAAACGCACCTTGAAAGGGTCGAGCTCGATCTCGCCGTCGCGCTCGATCACGCGCAGGTCGAGCTGGCCGATCAGCCCCTCGGCCTCGAGCTTCTCGCGGATCAGCCCCGCGGTGAAGGGGGTGGCGTAGAGCGGCACCTTGAGCTCGTCGGCAAGATAGGGGATCGCGCCGATATGGTCCTCGTGACCGTGGGTCAGGACGATGCCGACCAGTTCCTCCTGCCGTTCCTCGATGAATTCGAGGTCGGGCAGGATGAGGTCGACCCCCGGATAATAGGGATCGGCGAAGGTCAGCCCGAGGTCGACCATCAGCCATTTGCCGCGACAGCCGTAGAGGTTGACGTTCATCCCGATCTCGCCCGACCCGCCGAGCGCGAGGAACAGCAGTTCGTCCTGCGGGCTCATGCGCGCACCGCCTGTTCGTGCATCAACACCAATCCTCGTAACGTGAGCTCGAAGTCGACCTCGTCGAACAGCCCGTCGATCTCGTCGAACAGCGCGGCGAGCCCGCCGGTGGCGATCACCTTGGCCGGGCGCCCGATCTCGGCCTTAAGCCGCGCGAGCAGCCCCTCGATCATGGCGACATAGCCCCAGTAGACGCCGATTTGCATCTGGCTCGCGGTGGTCGTCCCGATCACACTGTCATCCCCTGGTTCCTCGATCGCGATGCGCGGCAATTGCGCGGTCTTCCCGGTCAGCGCATCGAGACTGAGATTGATCCCCGGCGCGATGATGCCGCCCTTGTAGGCGCCGCTATAGTCGACCACGTCGAAGGTCGTCGCGGTGCCGAAGTCGACGATGACGAGGTCGCCCTCGTGGGCCGCATGCGCGGCGATCGCGTTGAGCGCCCGGTCGGCCCCCACGCTCTGCGGCTCGTCGACATCGAGCGCGAGCGGCCAGCTCGCCCGCCCCTGCCCCGCGACGACCATCTCGGCCTTGCAATATTGGCTCGCGAGCAGCGAGAGGTTGTGGATCGCGCGCGGCACCACCGTGCCGACGATGACCGCGCCGATCGCCTCGAAGCCGAGCCCCTCGAGTTCGAGCAGCTGCTTGAGCCAGACCGCATATTCATCGGCGGTGCGCCGCGCCTCGGTGGCGATGCGCCAGCGCGCGCGCACCTGCCCCTGCTCGACCAGCGCAAAGACCATGTTGGTGTTGCCAACGTCGACAGCAAGCAGCATCGCGGCCTCTCCTCAGGCGTCGGGAACGGGGGCGAGCATGACGTCGCCGGCGCGGATGACCTCGATCGCCTCGCCGGTGTCGAGCCGCATCGCGCCATCCTCCTCGAGCCCCGCGAACCGCCCGGCGATGGCGCGCCCCTCGCCGTCATGGACGGTGAGCGGCGTGCCGACCGGGTGGCCGCGCTGCAGCCACGCCATCGACAGCGCGGAGGGGGCGGTCTGGCGCCACGCCGCGAGCATCCGCGAGAAGGCGCCCGCGAGCAGCGGTGCGAAGGCCTGCGGGGCCATCTGCACATGCTCGGCCAGCGCGATGGTCTCGCGCCCCTCGATGGCGGGCGCGACCGCAAGATTGACCCCGAAGCCGGCGACGACCCGGTCGCCCGAGCGCTCGAGCAGGATCCCCGCCAGCTTGGCGCCGTCGAGCATCAGGTCGTTGGGCCATTTGAGCATCGGTCCGGCCTGCGGCGCGGCCAGGTCGATCGCGTCGACCAGCGCCAGCCCGGCGACCAGCGAGAGCGTCGCCGTCTCGGGGTCGCCCGGCTTCAGCTCGACCAGCGTGGAGCCGAAGAAATTGCCGTCGAGGCTCTGCCATTCGCGCCCCTGGCGCCCGCGCCCGGCTTCCTGTCGCCGCGCGACCAGCCAGTCGCCTTCCACCGCGGCAGGATCGCCGCCGAGGTCGCTGTTGGTCGACCCGGTTACGTCGATGACGCGGATCCGGCTCAGAACAGCGCCCCCGCGGCGGTCGCCGACCAGTCACCGAGCGGGCCGATCAGCAAATAGCCGAGCGGGCTGACGATCAGCGCGAAGATCGCGATGAAGATCGGCTCGAGCGGGCCGCAGCTGGTCGCCAGTTCCTGCTCGCGCTCGTCGAAATACATGATCTTGATGACCTTGAGATAATAGAAGGCCCCGACCACCGTGCCGACGATGCCCGCCACCGCCAGCGCGACGAGCCCCGCCTCGACCGCGGCGTTGAAGACGAGCAGCTTGGGCCAGAAGCCGAACAGCGGCGGGATGCCGGCGAGGCTGAACATGAAGATCGCGAGCGCGGCCGCCATGCCCGGGCGCGTCTGCGACAGGCCCTTTAGGTCGGCGATCGCCTCGAGCGGTTCGCCCTGCGCGTTCTTCAGCGACAGCACGACGAGGAAGGCGCCCAGCGTCATCACCGTGTAGATCGCCATGTAGAAGAGCATCGCGCTCGCCCCGGCCGGGGTGCCCGCGGCCAGCCCGATCAGCACGAAGCCGATGTTGTTGATCGACGAATAGGCCAGCAGCCGCTTGATGTTGGTCTGGCCGTAGGCCGCGATCGCGCCGAGGAAGATCGAGGCGAGCGCGGCGAACACCACGATCTGCCGCCAGGCATCGACCGCGGGGCCCATCGCCTCGAAACAGACGCGCGCGGCGAGCAGCACGGCGGCGATCTTGGGGGCCGAGGCGAAGAAGGTGGTGACCGGGGTCGGCGCGCCCTCGTAGACGTCGGGGGTCCACATGTGGAACGGCACCGCCGAGATCTTGAAGGCCAGCCCCGCCATCGTGAAGACCAGCCCGAACAGGAGCCCGATGCCGAGCGGCTCGTCGCGCCCGAAGGCGACCGCGATGCCGCTGAAATCGGTGGTCGCGGTAAAGCCGTAGACGAGGCTGATCCCGTAGAGGAGGATGCCGCTGGCAAGCCCGCCGAGGACGAAATATTTGAGCCCCGCCTCGGCCGAGCGCGCATCGGTGCGGCGATAGGAGGCGAGGATGTAGGCGGCCAGGCTGTTGAGCTCGAGCCCGACATAGAGGGTGACGAGATTGGTCGCCGAGACCATGACGCTCATCCCCACCGTGGCGAGCAGGATCAGCACCGGATATTCGGGGCCGTGCAGCACGTCGTCGCCGAACCAGCGGTCGGCGGCGATGATCGCCACCGCGCCCGACAGGTAGATCAGCACCTTGCCATAGACCGCGAAGGGGTCGGCCGACATCAGCCCGCCGAACAACGGCCCGGCGGTGCCGGGCTCGGTGGTGAACAGCGCCGCCAGCGTGGCGGCGAGGAGCAGCGCGACCGTGCCCCAGGTCGTCAGCCGGGTGGCGCGCGCCCCCATCGTCGAGGCGGTCAGCATCAGCACCGGTTCCCCGAAGACGAGGATCAGTTCCGGCAGGATGGCAGCGAAATTGTAGGTCATCAGTGGGCCCCACCCTTATGATCGGTCGCGGTGTCCGTGACGGACGCCGCCGCGACACCCGTCCCCTCGGTGGGACGCGCGTCGAAATGGACTTGCGCGGGCTCGATCCGCTCGAGCAGGTGGCCGACGTCATCGCGCATCGGCGCCATGAAGCTTTCGGGATAGATCCCCATCCACATCACCACCGCGGCAATCGGGACGAGCAGCCACCATTCGCGCATCGACAGGTCGGGCATGGCGGCCGCGTCGGCGTTCTTCTGGGTGCCGTAGCACATGCGCCAGTAGAGCCAGAGCATGTAGCCCGCGCCGAGGATGATCCCGGTGGTGGCCACGATCGCCGCCCAGCTCGACATCTCGTAGGTGCCCACGAGCGCGAGGAACTCGCCGACGAAGCCCGACGTGCCCGGCAGCCCGATCGAGGCCATGGTGAACAGCAAGAACAGCACCGCATAGCCCGGCATGTTGTCGGCCAGCCCGCCATAGCGCGCGATCTCGCGGGTATGGAGGCGGTCGTAGACCACCCCGACGCACAGGAAGAGCGCGCCCGAGACGAGGCCGTGGCTGAGCATCACGATCAGCCCGCCCTCGATCCCCTGCCGGTTGAAGGCGAACAGCCCGAAGGTGACGAAGGCCATGTGCGCGACCGAGCTGTAGGCGATCAGCTTCTTCATGTCGCGCTGCACCAGCGCGACGAGGCTGGTGTAGACCACCGCGATCCCCGACAGGATGAACACCAGCGGGACGAAGTCGGCGCTCGCCTCGGGGAACATCGGCAGCGAGAAGCGGATGAACCCGTAGCCCCCCATCTTGAGGAGCACGCCGGCGAGGATCACCGAACCCGCGGTCGGCGCCTGGACGTGCGCGTCGGGCAGCCAGGTGTGAACCGGCCACATCGGCATCTTGACCGCGAAGCTGGCGAAGAAGGCAAGCCACAGCCACCACTGCACCCCGGCGGGGAAATCATAAGCCATCAGCGCGGGGATGCTCGTCGTCCCCGCATCGAGGATCATGTAGAGCATCGCCACCAGCATCAGCACCGAGCCGAACAGCGTGTAGAGGAAGAACTTGTAGGCCGCCTTGATCTTCTCGGCGCCGCCCCAGATACCGATGATCAGGTACATCGGGATGAGGCCGCCCTCGAAGAAGATGTAGAAGAGCAGCAGGTCCTGCGCCGCGAAGACGCCGACCATCAGCGCCTCCATGAGGAGGAAGGCCCCCATATATTCGGGCACGCGGCGGGTGATCGCGCGCCACGAGGCGCCGATGCAGATCGGCATCAGGAACACCGACAGCATGATCAGCATCAGCGCGATGCCGTCGATGCCGAGCGCCCAGGCCGGCACCAGCGTACCCTCGCCAAGGCCGACATATTCGGTGAACTGCCAGCGATCGCCGCCGATCTCATAGGCCTGCCACAGCACGACCCCGAGCGCGAAGTTCGCCAGCGTGGCGAGCAGCGCCGTCCAGCGCGCGCCATTGTCGTTGAGGAACAAGACGATGATCCCCGCGACAAGCGGGACCGCGATCATCGCGGAAAGAATGGGAAAGTCCATCAGTTCGCCCACCAGAAGGCCCAGGTCGCCGCGGCAATGAGGCCGAGCAGCATGACCAGCGCATAACTATAGAGGTACCCCGACTGCAGCCGGGCCGAGAGCCCGTTGCCCCAGTCGACGAGCTTGGCCGCGCCGTGCGGGCCGAAACGGTCGATCGTCTTCTCGTCGCCGCGCTTCCAGAAGAAGCGACCGATCGCCAGCGAGGGCTTCACGAACAGATGGTGGTAGAGCTCGTCGAAATACCACTTGTTCTTCAAGAAAGCGTAGAGCCCCCCCGTCGCGGCGACGATCTTCGCCGGGGCGCCCGGGTTGCGGATATAATTGTTCCAGGCGAGCAGCAGCCCCAGCGCCATCACCGCGAAGGGCGACCATTTCACCCACAGCGGCACATGATGCGCGGCGTCCACCAGCGTGGCATTGTGCACGAGGCTGCCGGCCCAGAAGACCGCGCCTTCCTCGGTCCCGAAGAAGGGGTAGTAGAAGGCAAAGCCCGCCGCCACCGCCCCCAGCGACAGCACGCCGAGCGGGACGAGCATCGTCCACGGGCTCTCGTGCGGGTGGTAGCCCGCCGTGCCCTCGACCGGCTTGGCCGCATGCTCGTGGTCGGTCTCCTCCTCGGGCAGCTCGTGTTCGCCGTGCACCGCGTGCTGGATATGCTCCGAGGCGGCCCAGCGCGGCTTGCCGTAGAAGGTGAGGAAGATGAGGCGCCACGAGTAGAAGCTCGTCAGCAGCGCGGCGAGCACGCCGATGAAGAAAGCGAACCCGCCCGCGGTGTTGCCGAACTGCGCGGCGGCATAGGCGCTCTCGATGATCGCGTCCTTCGAGAAGAAGCCCGCGAAGCCGAAATAGGTGCCGGGGATGCCCACGCCGGTGATCGCCAGCGTGCCGAGCATCATCGCGATGAAGGTCAGCGGGATCTTCTTCCGCAGCGCGCCATAATAGCGCATGTCCTGCTCGTGGTGCATGGCATGGATGACCGAGCCCGCGCCGAGGAACAGCAGCGCCTTGAAGAAGGCGTGGGTGAACAGGTGGAACATCGCCGCGCCATAGGCGCCGACCCCGGCCGCGAAGAACATGTAGCCGAGCTGCGAGCAGGTCGAATAGGCGATGACGCGCTTGATGTCGGTCTGCACCAGCCCGACGGTGGCCGCGAAGATCGCGGTCGCCGCGCCGACATAGGTGACCACGTCCATCGCGTAGGGCGCGACTTCGAACAGGGGCGACAGGCGGCAGACCATGAACACGCCTGCGGTGACCATCGTGGCGGCGTGGATCAGCGCCGACACCGGGGTCGGGCCCTCCATCGCGTCGGGCAGCCAGGTGTGCAGCCCGAGCTGCGCCGACTTGCCCATCGCGCCGATGAACAGGAGGATGCAGATCAGCGTCAGCGTGTCGACCCCGTAGCCCGCAAAGCCGATGGTCGAGCCGACCATCGCCGGCGCGGCCTCGAGGATCGCGGGGATGCTCACCGTGCCGAACACGAGGAACGCCGCGAAGATGCCGAGGCTGAAACCGAAATCGCCGACGCGGTTGACGACGAAGGCCTTGATCGCGGCGGCATTGGCCGAGGGCTTGTGGTACCAGAAGCCGATCAGGAGGTAGGAGGCGAGCCCGACCCCTTCCCAGCCGAAGAACATCTGCACGAGGCTGTCGGCGGTCACCAGCATCAGCATCGCGAAGGTGAAGAGCGACAGGTAGGCGAAGAAGCGCGGCTGCGAGGGGTCCTCCTCCATATAGCCCCAGCTATAGAGGTGGACGAGGCTCGACACGGTGGTCACCACGACCAGCATCACCGCGGTCAGCGTGTCGACGCGCAGCGCCCAGTCGACGCTGAGGTCGCCCGAGTTGATGAAGTCGAGCACCGGCACGACGGTCGCTTCGTTGGCGCCCGTCAGGAAGCCGATGAAGATCGGCCACGACAGCGCGCAGGCGAGGAACAGCGCGCCGGTGGTGACGAGCTTGGCCGGCACCTTGCCGATCGCGCGCCCGCCGAGCCCGGCGATGATCGCTGCCACGAGCGGCAGGAAGACGATGAGGATGATCGACTGCATGGGAGGCTTAGCCCTTCATCCGATTGACGTCATCGACCGCGATCGAGCCACGGCGACGGAAGAAGATCACGAGGATCGCGAGCCCGATCGCGGCCTCGGCGGCGGCGACGGTCAGCACGAACATGGCGAACACCTGCCCAGTGAGGTCCCCGAGATAGGCCGAGAAGGCGACGAGGTTGATGTTCACCGACAGGAGGATGAGCTCGATCGCCATCAGCATCAGGATGATGTTGCGGCGATTGAGGAAGATGCCGAGCACGCCGATGGTGAAGAGCACCGCGGCGACGGCGAGATAATGCCCGAGGCCAATCATGATTGGCGTCCTTTCACAGCCTGTCCGATCACAGTTCGACCCCCTTGCCGCTTTCCGGCTGCTTGAGCACCACCGCGTCCTCGGGACGCCGCTGGACCTGCTTGGACACGTCCTGCGGGCGCACGTCGCCGCGGGTCCGGTGGGTGAGCACGATCGCGCCGATCATCGCCACCAGCAGGATCAGCCCCGACAGTTCGAACGGCACGAGGTAGCGCCCGTACATGAGCTCGCCCAGCGCCACGATGTTCGACTGCTCGAGCGGCGGCGGCGCATCGGCGATGACCGGCCCCGCCTGCCCCGCGATCACCGCGATCCCCATTTCGGCGAGCAGCACCAGCGCGATGAGGATGCCGAACGGCAGGTTCTTGGTGAATCCGCTGCGCAGCTGCGCGAAATCGACGTCGAGCATCATCACGATGAACAGGAACAGCACCGCGACCGCGCCGACATAGACGAGGATCACGAGGATCGCGATGAATTCGGCGCCGAGCAGGATCATCAGTCCCGCGGCGTTGAAGAAGGTGACGATCAGCCACAGGACGCTGTGCACGGGATTGCGCGCGAACACCACGAGCAACGCCGAGATGATGGCGAGGCTGGCGAACAGCGTGAAGACGAGGGTTGCTAGGGTCATGGGTTCTGCTCGCGGGCGTTAGCGATAGGCGGCGTCGGCGGCAAGATTGGCGGCAATCGCCTGTTCCCACTTGTCGCCGTTCTCGAGAAGCTTGGCCTTGTCGTAATAGAGTTCCTCGCGCGTCTCGGTCGCGAATTCGAGGTTGGGCCCCTCGACGATGGCATCGACCGGACAGGCCTCCTGGCACAGCCCGCAATAGATGCACTTGACCATGTCGATGTCGTAGCGCGTGGTGCGGCGCGACCCGTCCTCGCGCGGCTCGGCCTCGATGGTGATCGCCTGCGCCGGGCAGATCGCCTCGCACAGCTTGCAGGCGATGCAGCGCTCCTCGCCGTTGGGATAGCGCCGCAGCGCATGCTCGCCGCGGAAACGGGGCGACTGCGGGGTCTTCTCATAGGGATAGTTGATGGTCGCCTTGGGCTTGAAGAAATACTTCAAGGTCAGGACGTGCGCCTTCAAAAATTCCCAGAGCGTGAAAGACTTGAGCGCGTGGGCAATCACAGCGCACCTCCCGAATAACGCGTCAGCATGAGGTAGCCCGAAACGAGCATGACGAAGAGGATCGACAGCGGCAGGAAGATCTTCCACCCCAACCGCATCAGCTGGTCGTAGCGATAGCGCGGCACCGTCGCCTTCACCCACCCGAAGATGAAGAAGAACAGCAGGATCTTGGCGAACAGCCAGACGATCCCCGGCACCCAGTAGAGGAACTCGACCTCGACCGGCGGCAGGAACCCGCCCCAGAAGAGGATCGCGTTCAACGCGCACATCAGCAGCACGTTGGCATATTCGCCGAGCCAGAAGAGCGCGAAGCTCATCGAGCTATATTCGGTCTGGTGCCCGGCGACGAGCTCGCTCTCGGCCTCGACGAGGTCAAAGGGCGTGCGGAACGTCTCGGCCATCGAGGAGATGAGGAACACCACCGCCATCGGGAACAGCAGCGGGTTGAACCCGAAGCCGTTGAGGAAGCCGAACACGTGCGCCTTCTGCGCCAGCACGATCTCGGTCATGTTGAAGCTGTTGGCCCACAGCACGACGCAGATGATCACGAAGCCGAGGCTGACCTCGTAGCTGACCATCTGCGCGGCCGCGCGCAGCGCCGAGAAGAAAGGATACTTCGAGTTGGACGCCCAGCCCGCGATGATCACCCCATAGACCCCGATCGACCCGATCGCGAGGATGTAGAGCAGCCCGATGTTGAGGTCGGCGAGCACCACGCCCACATCGAAGGGCACCACCGCCCAGACGAGCAGCGCGACGGTGAAGGTGATAATCGGCGCGATCAGGAACAGCGCCTTGTTGGCGCTCGCCGGGATGATCGTTTCCTTGAGGAAGACCTTCAACCCGTCGGCGAAGCTCTGCAGCAGCCCGAAGGGGCCGACCACGTTAGGCCCGCGCCGCAGCGCGATCGCCGCCCAGATCTTGCGCTCGGCATAGATGATCATCGCCACCGCCAGCATCAGCGGCAGCGCGATGGCAAGGATGCCGATCATGTTGGCGATGAACCAGGCCCAGCCATGGCTCATGCCCAGACTTTCGAACCAGGCGGTCATTCGGCGGCCTCCGCGAAGCTTTCACCATGCACCAGCTCGGCCGAGCAGCGCTGCATCGTCGGGCTGTGACGGCAGATGGCGTTGGTGAGGTAATAGTCGCTGATCGGGTAGCGCAGCGCCCCCTCGCCCTTCGCCGCGAGCGACGGCGGGTTGAAGGGCAGCTCGACGATGGTGCCGTCATCCAGCCCCAGCGCGGGCGTGTCCTTGATCATCGCCGCGCGCAGCTGCGCGAGGTTGTCGAACGGCAGCGTCTTGCCGGTCAGGTCGCTGACCGCGCGGAAGATCGACCAGTCCTCGCGCGCGTCGCCCGGCGCGAAACAGGCCTTCTCCGAGCGCTGCACGCGACCCTCGACATTGACATAGGTGCCATGCTTTTCCGCCGGCGCCGCGCCCGGCAGCACGAGGTCGGCAAGCCGCGCCCCCTTGTCGCCATGATGGCCGACATAGACCTTGAAGGCCTTGGGGAAGGCGTCGGCGCTGACTTCGTCGGCCCCAAGGAGGAGGACCATCTTGGGCTTGGCGGCGATGATCCCCGCCATGCCTTTCTCGTGCGCATAGCCGAGCATCAGCCCCGCCATCCGCGAAGCGGCGGTGTGGAGGACGTTGTAGCCGTTCCAATCGCCCTTGATCACCTCGAGCGCATGCGCGGCGGCATGCGCATCGCCCTGCCCGCCCGCGGCGAGCACCGCGGGGCCGGTGATGAAGACCGGCTTCTGCGCCGCGTTGAAGGCATCCTTGACCGCCTTGGGCAGCTTCGCGAGCGCCGTCAGGTCCTCGCCGATCCACTCGACCGGATAGCCGAGGTCGACCTGTGGCCCGAGCGCAAACACCTTGGCGCCGCGGCGCACGGCCTTGCGCACGCGAGTGTTGATGAGCGGCGCTTCCCAGCGAAGGTTGGTGCCCGCGAGGAAAATCGCGTCGGCATTCTCCACCGCGCCGATCGGCGTGTTGAAGCGCACGCTGCCGAGGTCGGAGACATCATAGTCCATCCCCGTCTGCCGCCCTTCCATGAGCTTGGCCTTCTGCGTCTTGAGCAGCGCCTTGGCAGCATACATCGTCTCGGCATCGAGAAGATCGCCGGCGATCGCCGCGACCTTGGTCTTGGCCTCGCCCAGCTGGTCGGCGAACAGCTGCAGCGCCTCGCCCCAGTCGGCGGCGCGCAGCTTGCCGTTCTCGCGGATCCACGGACGGTCCAGGCGCCCGCGCACCAGCGCGTCGACATGGTGACGGCCCTTGTCGGTCAGCCACTCCTCGTTGACGTCGTCGTTGATGCGCGGCAGCACCCGCATCACCTGCCGCCCGCGCACCTCGTAACGGATGTTCGAGCCGACCGCGTCCATCACGTCGATCCCCGGGACCTTCTTCAGCTCCCACGGACGCGCTTCGTAGCTGTAGGGCTTGCTCATCAGCGCGCCCACCGGGCACAGGTCGTGGAGATTGCCCGACAGCTCCGAGGTCAGCGCCTTTTCCAGATAGGTCGTGATCTGGCTGTCCTCGCCGCGGAAATACATCCCCATCTCGGGGGTGCCCGCGACTTCCTCGGCAAAGCGCACGCAGCGGGTGCACTGGATGCAGCGGGTCATCGCCGTCTTGACGATCGGCCCCATATACTTGTCCTCGACCGCGCGCTTGTTCTCGTCATAGCGCGAGGTGCCGCGACCATAGCTCATCGCCTGGTCCTGGAGGTCGCATTCGCCCCCCTGGTCGCAAATCGGGCAGTCGAGCGGGTGGTTGATGAGGAGGAACTCCATCACCCCTTCGCGCGCCTTCTTGACCATCGGCGTGTCGGTGCGGATTTCCTGCCCGTCGGCGGCGGGCAGCGCGCACGACGCCTGCGGCTTGGGCGGCCCCGGCTTCACCTCGACGAGGCACATCCGGCAATTGCCCGCGATGGACAGCCGCTCGTGATAGCAGAAACGCGGGATTTCCTTGCCCGCCAGCTCGCACGCCTGCAGAACGGTCGCGCCCTGCGGGACCTCGATCTCGACGCCGTCGACTTGGACCTTAGGCATCGTCTCTTCCTTCATTGTCTTGCGCGGCGAGCAGCCGGTAGCTCGCCGTGGCCAGCATCGAACGCAGCCCGAACGGGCTGATCGACAGCGCCGCATCGCCCGTCCAGCAGATCTGGGTCACAGGGAGGAGCGCCTCGTAGGCCGCCTGTTCGGCCGCGCTCTCGATCTCGGTCGCGAACAGGTCGGCGACCAGGTTGGGCGCCCCGCGCACCGTGCACATCGCCATCTTGTCGGTGATCGAGAAGGTCGGCGCCTCGGCCCCGATCGCCGCCATCGCTAGGCGCTCGAGCAGCGGCGCGTCTTCCTTCTCGAGCAGCCGTTCGGCCAGCCCGCCCGCGAAGGGCAGCCCGCTCAGCCGCAGCCGCCGATAGTCGCGGTCGATCGAATCGAAGCAGCCTTGCGAGACGCGCGTCTTGGCCAGCTGCCGCATCCCCACCTTGTAGCTGGTGGAGGTGAAATCCATCACCAGCAGCCGCGCCGCTTCGGGCTCGAACTCGTCGGCGATGCACTGCGACCATGCCGCTGCCGCCGCGCGCTGGTCGGCGACCGACAGCTCGGCGCCGCGCCGCTGCGCCGCGGACGGAGCGGTGGCGAACAGCGTCGCGACCGCGAGGGTGGCGATGATCCGCTTCATTCGGCCGCCTCCATCGCGCTGCCGCCACGCTCGTGGATGCGGCGTTCGATCTCGGGACGGAAGTGGCGGATCAGTCCCTGGATCGGCCACGCCGCCGCATCGCCGAGCGCGCAAATAGTGTGGCCCTCGACCTGCTTGGTGACATCGTACAGCCGGTCGATGGTGCCGACCTCGGCATCGCCCTCGACCAGCTTCTCCATGGTGCGCCACATCCAGCCCGTGCCCTCGCGGCACGGCGTGCACTGGCCGCAGCTCTCATGCTTGTAGAAGTAGGAGATGCGGCTGATCGCCTTCACGATGTCCGTGCTCTTGTCCATGACGATGACCGCAGCGGTGCCGAGCCCCGAGCCCTGCTCCTTGAGCCCGTCGAAGTCCATCGGACAGTCCATGATGTCCTTGGCGGGAACCAGCGGCACCGACGAGCCGCCCGGGATCACCGCGAGGAGGTTGTCCCACCCCCCGGTGATGCCGCCGCAATGCTTGTCGATCAGCTCGCGGAAGGGAATGCTCATCGCCTCCTCGACCACGCAGGGCTGGTTCACATGGCCACTGATCTGGAACAGCTTGGTGCCGTGGTTGTTCTCGCGCCCGAAGCTCTTGAACCACGCCGCGCCGCGGCGAAGGATCGTCGGCACGACCGCGATCGATTCCACGTTGTTGACGGTGGTTGGGCAGCCGTAGAGCCCCGCGCCCGCGGGGAACGGGGGCTTGAGGCGCGGCTGCCCCTTCTTGCCCTCGAGGCTCTCCAGCATCGCGGTCTCTTCGCCGCAAATATAGGCGCCCGCGCCGCGGTGGAGGAAGAGATCGAAATCATAGCCCGACCCGCAGGCATTCTTGCCGATCAGCCCGGCCGCATAGGCCTCGTCGATCGCGCGCTGCATCGCCTCGGCCTCGGCGATATATTCGCCGCGAATGTAGATATAGGCGGCGCGCGCGCGCATCGCGAAGGACGACAGGAGCGCGCCCTCGATCAGCTTATGCGGATCGTGGCGGATGATCTCGCGGTCCTTGCACGAACCGGGCTCGGATTCGTCCGCATTGATGACGAGGAAATTGGGGCGCCCGGGCTTGGGCTCCTTGGGCATGAAGCCCCACTTCATCCCCGTCGGGAAGCCCGCGCCACCGCGCCCGCGCAGCCCGCTGTCCTTGACCTCCTCGATGATCGCATCGGGATCGCGCTTGAGCAGCGTCTTGGTATCGTCCCAGTCGCCGCGCGCCTGCGCTTCCTTGAGCCCGGGGCTCTGGAAACCGTAGAGGTTGGTAAAGATCCGATCCTTGTCGGTGAGCGAGGTGATGCCGCTCATCACTTTTTCTCCAGGAGTTTGGTCGTGCCGACATAGAGCAGCCCGGCCAGCGCCACGCCGATGATCAGCCCGAAGACATTCTTCAGGATCCAGAAGGCGAGCAGCAGCCCCAGCAGCGCCGCGCCGATCTTGATGAGGGTGTGCAGCATGGCGCTACCACTGCCCCCGATAGTCGTAGTTGCGCTCGGTCATCTTCTTGAGCGTGGTCGGCCCCTCGATCGGCTCGCTCGAGGTGCGCCCGACCTGGCTGCCCACCTTGGGCTGCTCGCCGCGCTCGAGGGCCTCGAGGATCGCGGTCATGCTCTCCTCGGTGAGGTCCTCGTAATTGTCGTCGTTGATCTGGACCATCGGCGCATTGGCGCAGGTGCCCATGCACTCGACCTCGGTCAGCGTAAACAACCCGTCCTCGGTGGTGTGGCCCTTCTTCATGCCCTTGGCCTTGCAGGCCTTCATGACATCGTCCGACCCGCGCAGCATGCACGGCGTCGTGCCGCACACCTGCACGTGATATTTGCCGACCGGCACGAGGTTGTACATTGTGTAAAAGCTCGCCACTTCCATCACCTTGACCACGGGCATGTCGAGGCTCCTGGCGACGAACTCGATCACCGGGATCGGCAGCCATCCTTGCGTGTCGGTCATCCGCCCGACCTGCCGCTGGGCAAGGTCGAGGAAGGGCAGGCAGGCCGAGGCCTGGCGCCCTTCCGGGTATTTGGCGAGGATGAACTCGGCCTTGGGCGCGGACACCTCGTCCCACGCGAACCCACCCCACTTGTCGCGGAGTTCGGGCGTATCCGGAGCGAAATAACGAAGCGCCATTAGCGGTCACACTCCCCGAAGACCACGTCGATCGCGCTGAGCACCGCGGTGGTGTCGGCGAGCATGTGGCCCTTCATCATGAAATCCATCGCCTGCAGGTGCGAAAAGGCGGTCGGCCGGATCTTGCAGCGATAGGGCTTGTTGGTCCCGTCGGCGACGAGATAGACGCCGAACTCGCCCTTGGGGCTTTCGGTCGCGACATACACTTCGCCCTCGGGGACGTGATAGCCCTCGGTGTAGAGCTTGAAGTGGTGGATCAGCGCTTCCATCGACTGCTTCATCTCCGCGCGCTTGGGCGGGAAGACCTTGCGGTCCAAGCTGCCGATCGGCCCGTCGGGCATGTCCTTGAGGCACTGGCGCATGATGCGCGCCGACTGGCGGACTTCCTCGACGCGGACCATGAAGCGATCGTAGCAGTCGCCCTTGGTCCCCACCGGCACGTCGAATTCCATGCGGTCATAGACCTCGTAGGGCTGCGACTTGCGAAGGTCCCACGGGATGCCGCTCGCGCGGATCATCGGCCCCGAGAAGCCCCACGCCAGCGCATCATCTTTCGATACCACCCCGATATCGACGTTGCGCTGCTTGAAGATGCGGTTGTCGACGACGAGGCTCATCGCGTCCTCGAACAGCTGGAGGCGGTTGTCGAGCCAGTCGCTCATCTCCGCCAGCACGCTCTCGGGGATGTCCTGGTGGACCCCGCCGACGCGGAAATAATTGGCGTGCATGCGCGCGCCCGACACCTTCTCGTAGAACTGGAGCGTGTCCTCGCGCACCTCGAACAGCCACAGGTTGGGCGTCATCGCGCCCACGTCCATGACGTGGCTGCCAAGGTTGAGCATGTGGTTGGAAATGCGGGTCAGCTCGGCCATCAGCACGCGGATATATTGCGCGCGGATCGGCACCTCGAGCCCGAGCAGCTTTTCCACCGCGAGCACATAGCTGTGCTCCATGCACATCGGCGAGCAGTAGTCGAGCCGGTCGAAATAGGGCAGCGCCTGCGCGTAGGTGCGATATTCGATCAGCTTCTCGGTGCCGCGATGCAGCAACCCGACATGCGGGTCGACGCGCTCGACGATTTCGCCGTCGAGTTCCATGATCAGACGCAGCACCCCGTGCGCCGCCGGATGCTGCGGGCCGAAGTTAATCGTGTAGTTCGAGACGGCATCGTCACCGGGGTTGTGATCGAGCGCGCCCGTGCGCGCGGCCTCGAAATCGGCCGCCCGCTCGTCGGGGAAGGTCTGGATCTCGACCTTGGCCATCATTTGTCTCCCTTGCGCGGCTGGGCGGGGGCGTCCTCGCGCGTCTCGGGCGAGGGCGTGTCGGTCGCCTTGCCGCCCGCATGATCGGCCTTCTCGGCGACCGGGTCGCGCGCGTCCTCGCGCACTTCCTCGTTGGTCGGCTCGCCCGCGCCCGTGTCCTCGGGGCCCTCGGTGGTCTTGGGATCGCCCGGTCCCGCCTTGGCCTTGACCCGGGTCGGCTCGCCGGTCGCCTTGGCGGGGCTCGCCCCGCCCGCCTCGTGCGGCTCGGCCTTCTCATCGCCCGGCAAGCGATATTCGGGGCCTTCCCACGGGCTGAGGAAGTCGAAGTTGCGGAAATCCTGCGGCAGCTTGACGGGCTCGTAGACGACGCGCTTCTCGGCTTCCGAATAGCGCATCTCGACATAGCCCGTCTGCGGGAAGTCCTTGCGCAGCGGATGTCCCTCGAACCCATAGTCGGTGAGGATCCGGCGCAGGTCGGGGTTGCCCGCGAAATCGACCCCGTAGAGATCGAACACCTCGCGCTCGAGCCAGCCCGCCACGGGCCACAGCCCGGTCACGCTCGGCACCGGGGTGTCGGCGTCGGTCGACACCTTCACCCGCAAGCGGTGGTTGTGCGTCACCGAGAGCAGGCAATAGTTGACCTCGAAACGCTCGGCGCGGTCGGGAAAATCGACCCCCGCGATCTCCATCAGCTGCTGGTAGCCATGGGTATCGCGCAGCGCCCTCATCACCGGCACCAGCGCCTCGCGCGTCACCACCAGCGTCTGTTCGCCCACCTCGGTGCGATGCGCGACGATGCCGTCGCCATGGTCGCGGCGCAGCGCGTCGAGAAAGTCCGATCGCTCGGCATATCTGGGAAAAGCCAGGCTCATCGCTCGCCAATCACCTTTCAATCGTCCCCTCGCGGCGGATCTTCCGCTGCAATTGCAGGATGCCGTAGAGCAGCGCCTCGGCGGTCGGCGGGCAGCCCGGCACGTAGACGTCGACCGGCACGATGCGGTCGCAACCGCGAACGACGCTGTAGCTATAGTGGTAATAGCCGCCGCCATTGGCGCAGCTGCCCATCGAGATGACGTAGCGCGGCTCGCTCATCTGGTCGTAGACCTTGCGCAGCGCGGGCGCCATCTTGTTGCACAGCGTGCCGGCGACGATCATCACGTCGCTCTGGCGCGGGCTCGCGCGCGGCGCGGCGCCGAAGCGCTCGAGGTCGTAGCGCGGCATGTTGACGTGGATCATCTCGACCGCGCAGCAGGCGAGCCCGAAGGTCATCCACCACAGGCTGCCGGTGCGCGCCCAGGTGAACAGGTCCTCGGTCGAGGTGACGAGGAAGCCCTTTTCATCGAGCTCTTTGCGCATCTCCTCGAACTTGGCCATGTCGGGCGAGCCCACTTCGAGGCCCGCGGCACGCGCGATGTCCTGTTCGGTCGGCTTGGGGCTGTAGGTTACTCCCATTCGAGGGCTCCCTTCTGCCAGGCGTAGACGAGGCCCAGCGTCAGTTCGGTGAGGAAGATCATCATCGCGATCCAGCTCGCCCAGCCGGTGCCCCACAGGCTGACGGCCCAGGGGAAAAGGAAGGCGGCTTCGAGGTCGAAGACGATGAACAGGATGGCGACGAGGTAGAAACGCACGTCGAACTGGTCGCGGCTGTCCTCGAAGGCGGGGAAGCCGCACTCATATTCGGACAGCTTGGCGGGATCGGGTTTGTGCGCCCCGGTCAGCCGCGACACGCCCATCGGCAGGAACACGAACAGCGCCGACAACCCGCCCGCGACGAACAGGAACAGGAGGATCGGCAGATAATCGACGGCAACGTCGGCCAAGGGACGGTCTCCGGCTTGAGGTTTCGGCGCGGCTTTAGGACAGGAAGCGACCGCTTCGCAACCGCCTAAAGCCCCGCGTTAGCTATTGCGAACCGTTCGCAATCGGGTGTCAGCGCAGCGCGCCCGCGAGCAGCTTGTGGAGCTTGGAATGCAGGTCGCCGTTGGCGGCCAGATATTCGCGCTTCTTGAGCATCCGGTCCTGCCCGCGATAATCGGTCACGAAGCCCCCCGCTTCCTTGACCAGCAGCAGCCCCGCGGCCACGTCCCACAGGTCAAGATCGTCTTCCCAGAAGCCGTCGAGCCGCCCCGCCGCGACCCAGGCGAAATCGAGGCTCGCCGCGCCGAAGCGCCGCACCGCCGAGACCTGGCTGCCGATGGCGCCGTAGATGCGCGTCCAGCGACCGATGTCGCCGCGCCCGAAATGGGGCATGCCGGTGCCCACCAGCGCCTCGTCGAGATGCCGCCGCGCCGACACGCGCAGCCGCTGGTCCTGCAGCCACGCGCCGCGCCCCTTCTCGGCCCAGAAGCTCTCGTCGGTCATCGGCTGGTAGGTCAGCGCATGGGTGATCTCGGGATCGCCGTTGGGCTTCTTGTCCTCGACCGCGATGGTGATCGCGAAATGCGGGATGCCGTGGAGGAAGTTCGAGGTGCCGTCGAGGGGATCGACGATCCAGCGCGGCTTGTCGGGATTGCCCTCGATCTCGCCGCCTTCCTCGAGCAGCATGCCCCAGTCGGGGCGCGCGTGGCGCAGTTCGTCGACGATCGTCGCCTCGCAGCGCTTGTCGGCCATCGACACGAAGTCGGCGGGGCCCTTCTTGGAGACCTGGAGCTGCTCGACTTCGTTGAAATCGCGGCGCAGTCGCGGCGCGGCCTTGCGCGCGGCGCGTTCCATGACGGTGATGAGGCCCGAGTGGCTTACCATGAATCCGATTCTTCCTTCTGCGCCGACCCGGGGCCCTTGCCCGCCGCGGCCATCGCCAGTTGTTCCAACGCCCCCGCGACCGCCTCGAGCCGCTGCTCCTGCCCCTCGATCCCGTGCCGCGAGGCGAGCCAGAGCGGGCTGTTGTACGCGACCTGCGTCAGCCCCTCGGCGTCCTGGTAGACCGCCATCCGCTGCGGCAGGTCGAGCGCGGCCGAGGGCGCCGCGCGCATCAGGTGCGTCCCCACCTCGGGCTTGCCGAAGAAGATCGACACCGCGGGGGACATGTCGAGCTCGACGCTCGCCGCATTGCTCGAATGGTCGAGCCGGGCGACGATGCCGAAGCCGCCGGCCTCGAGCGCGGCCTCGAGCCGGGCAACCGTCGCCTCGACCCCGGCATCGCTCGTCACGGTCTTCACCCCGTTGCCGAAGGTCGCGACCTCCTCGCCGCTCGCCTTGACCCCGGCCTCGCCCGCGCCGTCCACTGTCGCCGCTTCCTCGGGCGGGGTCGACCATTGCTGGCCGCACCCGGCGAGCGCGGTGGCGGCCAGAAGGAGGGACAGGGCGCGGATCATCAGTCGGCGCGCTTCGAGTAGGTGAAATCGCCGGTGTCGACGATCACGCGGGTGCCCGCGGTGATGTGCGGCGGGACCATGATGCGCACGCCATTGTCGAGCACCGCGGGCTTGTAGCTAGCGCTCGCGGTCTGGCCCTTCACCACCGCGTCGGCCTCGACCACCTCGGCCTCGACGAACTGCGGCAGCTGGACGCTGATCGGCCGCTCTTCATAGGTCTCGAGGATGACGTCCATCCCGTCCTGGAGGAAGGCGGCCTGGTCGCCGAGCAGCTCCTTCTGGACGATGACCTGTTCGTAGGTCTCCTTGTCCATGAAGGTCAGCTCCTCGCCGTCGGCGAAGAGATACTGATAGTCCTTGGTGTCGAGGCGCACCTTCTCGACCGATTCCGCCGAGCGGAAGCGCACGTTGGTCTTGCGCCCGTCCTCGATGTTCTTGAGTTCGACCTGCATGTAGGCGCCACCCTTGCCGGGCTGCGTGTGCTGGATCTTGACCGCCTTCCACAGGCCGCCTTCATATTCGATGATGTTGCCGGGACGGATATCGACCGCATTCATCTTCATGACTCGAATTCCTCTATCTTCTTCGCCCGACCGGCAGGACATCCGCGGATGCCCTTCGCTTCACCGACAGTCTGAAAGAACCGGGCCAATGCCTTAGAGGCACCGACCGACCGGACGCGTTGATCCCTGTGGCTCACGCCCCTAGCGGTCCTCTTCCTCGCCTGCAAGCAGCGGATAGGGGTTGACCGGCCGCCCCTCCCACCAGCCTTCCTCGGGCTCCATCCGGTGGATCGCGAAATGCAGGTGCGGGGCATCGGCCGCCGCATTGCCGCTGCTCCCCACCGTGCCGAGCCGCTGGCCGAGCGCGATCCGCTGCCGTTCGACGAGCCCCGGGGCATAGTCTTCGAGGTGGGCGTAATAATAGATCCACTTCTTGTCGTGCGAACGAACGTAGAGCGTCTTGCCGCCCCCGCCGTCGGAGAAATAGATCTTCTCCAGCACCCCGGGGGCCGCCGCGACGACGGGCGTGCCGGTGTCGGCCATGATGTCGATCGCGTCATGACGCCGCGCGCCGCCGGCGCGGGCCTGCGTATAGGTATCGACCAGCGCTTCGGGCGCGACGCCGGCGACCGGGACCGCCATGCCGCGCGGCCCGATCTCGACCGAGCGGGCACGGCGGAGTTCAGGGTCGAGCCGCAGCGTGTCGGCGCGATCGAGCCCTTCCTCGCCCACCGTCTCGAATTCGACATCCTGCATCGGCCGCGGTTGGGGCTCGGCAGGCGCGGCGGGAACGTCGGCGACCGTTTCCCCGGCGGGCGTCACCACCCCCGTATTGAAGGCGACGAGCCAGCCCATCGAGGTGACGATGGCGGTGACCACGGCGACGAGCAGCGACTTCATCTAGGCGATCACGCCTTGAAGGTGGCGCGGAAACCGGGCTCGAGCATGCGCGTCAGCGTTAGCACGTCCCAGTTGGTCAGGCGGATGCAGCCATGGCTCTCGGCATAGCCGATGGTCTGCGGCTCGGGCGTACCGTGAATGCCGTAATGCTCCTTGGTGAGGTCGAGCCAGGCGACCCCGACCGGCCCGTTGGGCCCCGGCGGCAGGGTAACTTCCTCCTCGCTGTCGGCGACATCCCAGAACAGGTCGGGTTGGTAGTCGAAGGGCGGCAGATAGGCATAGGTGGTCGCCTTCCAGTCGCCGAGCGGGAGGGGATCGTTTTGCGAACCCGTGGTCACCGGGAATTGCGCGATAAGCTTGTCGGCATCGTCATAGACGCGCAGCACCTTGTCGCTTTCGTCCACCGTGACATAGGCGCCCTTCACGCCCGGGTCGGGCTGGACGTTCAGCGCGTTGAACATGTCGCGCTCGGCCTCGTCGAGATCGCCATAATCACGCGCGGCGGGCAGCACGTTGGGTAGCTGCAGCACGGTGCCGATCTTCACGTTGCGCGCCTTGTCGCCATTCAAGGCGATCAGCGTCTCGCGGGTGGTGTGGAAGCGCTCGGCGACTTCCTCGAGCAGATCCTCATAGGGCATGCGCTCGAGGTCGGCCTGCTTGGTCGGGTCGTCGGGAATGGTCTTGAAGGGCGAGCCGAAGCTGGTCTCGTCGATGCGAAGGAAGCGGGTCGGCTTGCGCCCGTCGCGCAGCAGCTTCTTGCGCGTCGGCGTATCGAGTTCGCCCGTCACCTCGAGGCCATGGGCTTCCTGATAGCCCTTCAGTGCCATGGTGAAATTCCGCCCCTCGCGCCCGTCGATCACGCCCGGCGAGAAATGGGCGCGGTCGAGCAGCACCATGGCGTGGAAGACGTCATTGTCGATATCGCCCAGTTTGCGCTGTTCGCTTTTCCCCTCGTCGAGCGCGGTCGAGCCATAGGTGCGGCCCTCCTTGGTCGGCTTCTCGGCCGCAGTGGCCTGCGAGGCCTTGGTCTTCTGGGTCGCGGGCTGTGCCTCGGCTCCCTCGGACGACAGGAAGGCGCCGCCCGCGGCAAGCGCGATGGCGGCCGAAAAAGCAGTAATTATCTTGTTACGCGGAAGACGAACGCGGGGCTTGCGAGCCATTTGGGATCACCTCACTGACCGGTTTCTTTCCCAGCCAACGCAGCAGACCCCGGTCTTTATCCCGCGGCTATTGCCCCTTCAGCGCCTCCTCGAAGGCGGCGACCGCGCCGGCGACATCATCCGCGCCCCACACCGCGCTCGACACGGCAAGGAAATCGGCGCCCGCGCGCACCAGCGGCGCGGCCTTATAAGGCGTGATCCCGCCGATCGCCACGCAGGGCAGTTCGAACAGGCTCGACCACCACGACAAGATGCCCGGCTCGGGGCGATGCTCGCTCTTCTTGGTCGGGCTGTCGTAAAAGGCACCGAAGGCGACATAATCGGCCCCCGCCTCTCCCGCTTCCATCGCGAGGTGGCGGCTGGCGTGGCAGGTCACCCCGATCTGCACCGCCGGGCCGAGCTCGGCGCGCGCGTCCTTCACGTCGCCATCGCCCTGTCCCAGATGCACCCCGTCGGCCCTGAGGCGCTTGGCGAGCGCGACATCGTCATTGACGATGAAGCCGACCTCGGCCTCGGCGCAGATTTCCTGTAGCGGGGCGGCGAGCCGCGCGAGCGCGTGGCTTTCGACCCCCTTCACGCGCAGCTGGAAGGCGCTCACCCGCTCATGCGCCACCGCATCGCGCAACCGCGCCGGAAAATCCCCGCCCACCTCCTGCGGGCTGATCAGGTAGAGGTCGCACGGATGCGTGCGTTCGGGCGGCGCGAACTGCGAGAAATCGAAATCGTCCATGCCCCGCCCCTAGCGCAACCGCCGCGCCGCGCCAATCATTCGCCGAACAGCTCGAGCCTCCGCCGTTCGCCCTGCCGCGAGGGCGAGGCCGAGCATCGGGCGCGACACGGCCGCGTCCCAACCACCGACGTGCCGGGCCCTCGACCCCGGGTCAGCCGTTACACACGCTCGCGGCATAGATGCTGTCGATCGCGCTCCCCAGCGCCGCATCGAACTGCGCATCGTCCATGTCGGCGCGCAGGTCCTGCAGCAGCGCGCGGCTGAAGCTCGCGATCATGCCGCGGTTCTTCGCCAGCTTGGCATTGGCCTCCTCGCGCTCGTAGCCCCCCGACAGCGCGACGACGCGCGCCACCGCCGGATGCGCCACCAGCGGGGCATAGAGATCATCCTCTTCGGGCAGGGTGAGCTTGAGCATCACGCGCTGGCCCGGGTCCATCCCGTCGAGCGCGGCGGTGAGGTGCTTGAGGAGCAGCTTCTCGGCCTCGCCGCGGGTCGGCGACTTGATGTTCACCTCGGGCTCGACGATCGGCATCAGCCCGCCCTCGAGGATCTGGTTGGCGGCCATGAACTGCTGGGTGACGATGGCGTGGATGCCCGCGTCGTTCGCGTCGTTGATGACGCTGCGCATCTTGGTCCCGAACACGCCGCGCGCCTTGGCCTTCGCGATCAGCTCGTCGAGGCGGGTCATCGGTTTCATCTTCTGGACGCCGTCGGCCTCCTCCTCGAGCCCCTGGTCGACCTTGAGGAAGGGCACCACCCCGCGCTCCCACAACAGCTGCGGCACCGGCTTGCCGTCGGCCTCGCCGTCCATCGTCTTCTCGAACAGGATCGCGCCGAGCACCTTGGCGCCCGAGAAGCTCGGCGCGGTGACGATCCGCGTGCGCATCTCGTGGATGAGCGCGAACATCTCCTCCTCGTTCGACCACGCATCCTCGCCGATCCCGTAGGCCATGAGCGCCTTGGGGGTCGAGCCGCCCGACTGGTCGAGCGCGGCGATGAAGCCCGCGCCGCCTACCATCTGCGCCATCATCTTGGGATCGAACGTCATGTCAATTGGCCTCCCCGCCGGTTGGTTGGATCGTTATGCGGGGGCGGCTAGACGGCGCCGCGCACGGGTGCAACCGTGTGAACGCTCCCACCATCAAAAGAGACTTTTGCCCGCGCTCGTGCGTATCGACTGCATTCGGATAAAAGGATGCCCATGTCGAAACTCACTCCCCGCCAGCGCGCGGTGTGCGACGCCGCCGACCTGCGCGCGCCCGGGCTCGCGGCGGTGCTGGTCAATGCCACCTTGAAGCCCCCCGGCGAGGCGAGCCACACCGACACGCTGCTCGACGTGGTCGACGAGATCTTCACCCGCGCCGAGGTCGCGGTCGACCGGCTCCGCCTCTCGCAGTACCGTCTCGCCCCCGGTGTCTATCCCGACATGACCGAGCACGGCTGGGACCGCGACGACTGGCCCGAGATCAGCGCGCGCGTCATCGACGCCGACATCCTCGTCCTCGGCACCCCGATCTGGCTGGGCGAGAAGAGCTCGCTCGCGCAGGCCTTCATCGAGAAGCTCTACGCGCATTCGGGGCAGACCAACGACAAGGGGCAATATCGCTTCTACGGCAAGGTCGGGGGGTGCCTCGTCACCGGCAACGAGGACGGCATCAAGCATGTCGCCGCGGGGGTGCTCTACGCGATGGGGCATGTCGGCTACACCATCCCGCCGCAGGCCGATTGCGGCTGGATCGGCGCGGCCGGCCCCGGCCCCTCCTATGGCGACGAACTCGCCGACGGCAGCCGCGCCGGCTTCGACAATGTCTTCACCCAGCGTAACACCACCTTCATGGCCTTCAACCTCCTGCACATGGCGCGGCTACTCAAGGAGGCGGGGGGATTGCCCGCGGTGGGCAATGTGCGCAGCCAGTGGGACGACGGCTCGAAACCCGGCTGGCCCAACCCCGAGCACCGTCTCGACGACTAGCGCCGCCGGGCGTCCAGGGGTCGGCGGGCGCTCAGCGCCAGAGCTGGAGCGAGCGGATCGCGCCCGCAACGCGCTCCTCGTCCTCGGTGCGGCTCAGCGCGCGCTCGACCAACTGCCACTTGCGGTTCATCGCCCCCTTCCGCCACAGGTCCTGCATCCAAAAGGTGCCGGTCCACGGCCGCCCTTCGAGCGTCATCTCGAGGTCGGCCTGCGTGGCCAGCACCACCGAACCGCCATGGCGCCGGCAATAGACGTTGCCGAAGCGATAGCCGTTGCAGCTGAACTGGTCGGGCGCGGCGTCGAGCAGGCTCGAGCGGTCGAGCAGCACCGGCTTGGAGGCCGCCACGACGAAGCGGAAGGCGCGGCCGGTGAGCCGCTTGAGCTGCTTGCGGTCGCGCTCGATCCAGCCGCGCATCCAGCGGTGCTCGAGCGTCTCGATGCTGGCGGAAAGATCGGCCATCAGCGCTGCAGCGCCGCCACGCCGGGCAGGGTCCGGCCTTCCATCCACTCGAGGAACGCGCCGCCCGCGGTGGAGACGAAGCTGAAGTCGCGCGCGACCCCCGCCTGGTTCAATGCCGCGACGGTGTCGCCCCCGCCCGCCACGCTGACGAGGCTGCCTTCCTTGGTCAGCGCCGCCGCGGTCTGCGCGAGCGCCACGGTCGCGCGGTCGAAGGGCTCGGTCTCGAAAGCGCCCAACGGCCCGTTCCAGACCAGCGTGCGGCAGGTCTTGAGCGCGTCGGCGAGCGCTTCGACGGCATTGGGGCCGATGTCGAGGATCATCTCGTCCTCGGCGACCTCGTGCACGTTGACGGTGCGAAGGCTCTCGGGATTGGCCGCGAATTCCTTCGCCACCACCACGTCATAGGGCAGGTGGATGGTGCAATCGGCCTTGTCGGCGGCGGCGAAGATGTCGTTGGCCTGCGGCACGAGGTCGGCCTCCATCAGGCTCTGGCCGACCTTGACCCCGCGCGCGGCGAGGAAGGTGTTGGCCATGCCCCCGCCGATGATCAGGTGGTCGACTTTGCCGACGAGGTTCTCGAGCACCGCGAGCTTGGTCGACACCTTGGCGCCCCCGACCACCGCGGCGACCGGCTGCTCGGGCTTGCCGAGCGCGGCCTCGAGCGCCTTCAGCTCGGCTTCCATCGCGCGCCCCGCGAAGCTCTCGAGATGCGCGGTGATCCCGACCGTCGAGGCATGCGCGCGGTGCGCGACCGAGAAGGCGTCGTTGACATAATAGTCGCCGAGCCCCGACATCGCCTCGGCCAGCGCGGGGTCGTTCGTCGTCTCGCCTTCGTGGAAGCGGGTATTCTCGAGGATGCCGATCGCGCCGGGCAGCATGATCGAGACCGCGCGCGCCGCCTCGGGCCCCTGGCAATCCTCGACATAGCGCACGCTCAGCCCGGTGATCTCGCGCATCGGCTCGACCAGCAGCGCGGTCGACATGTCGGGCCGCGGCCGCCCCTCGGGACGGCGGAAGTGCGACAGCAGCAGGACCTTGGCCCCCTTGCCCGCCAGCTCGCGGATCGTCGGCAAATGCGCGCGGATCCGAGTGTCGTCGGTGACGTCGCCGTCGTTCATCGGCACGTTGAGGTCGCAACGCACCAGCACCGTCTTGCCGTTGAGGTCGGCGGGCAGGTCGTCGAGGGTTTTGAAGGTCATGTCATTATCCTTCGCGAAGGCCGGGCCCTCGCAAGCAAAGAAGCGCCCCGACCACGCGGGCCGGGGCGCTGGAAGCTTACAGCTTGGAGGCCATCACGCCCGCCGTATCGATCATGCGGTTCGAGAAGCCCCATTCGTTGTCGTACCAGCTCACCACGCGCGCGAGCTTGCCTTCCATCACGCCGGTCTCGAGGCTGTCGACCGTCGAGGAAGCCGGGTGATGGTTGAAGTCCGAGCTCACCAGCGGCTGTTCGGTGAAGTCGAGCACGCCCTTCATCGGCCCTTCGGCGGCGGCCTTGAGCGCGGCGTTGAGTTCGTCCTTGCTGGTGTCGCGCTTGGGCGTGAAGACGAGGTCGATCAGGCTGACATTGGGGGTCGGCACGCGGATCGAGGATCCGTCGAGCTTGCCGTTGAGCTCGGGCAGCACGAGCCCGACCGCGCGCGCCGCGCCGGTGGTCGTCGGGATCATGTTTTGCGCGCCGCCGCGGGCGCGGCGCATGTCGCCATGCATCTGGTCGAGCATGCGCTGGTCGTTGGTGTAGCTGTGCACGGTGGTCATGAAGCCGCGCTCGATGCCGACCGCGTCGTTGAGCACCTTGGCGACCGGCGCGAGGCAGTTGGTGGTGCAGCTGGCGTTCGACACGATATGGTCATCGCCGGTCAGGCTGTCGTGGTTGACACCATAGACGATGGTCTTGAGGTCGCCCTTGGCGGGCGCCGAGATGAGCACGCGCTTGGCGCCTGCATCGAGGTGCGGCCTGGCGGCATCGACCGACTGGAAGAAGCCGGTGCACTCGAGCACGATGTCGACGCCCATGTCGCCATGCGGCAGCTTGCCGGGCTCGCGCTCCTTGGTCACCGCGATGCGCTTGCCGTTGACGACGATCGCGTCGCCGTCGACCTCGACCGACCCGGGGAAGCGCCCGTGGGTCGAATCGTACTGGAACAGCAGCGCGTTCGAATTGGCGTCGGCCAGGTCGTTGATCGCGACCAGCTCGAGGTCGTGATCGTCACGCTCGAGCAGCGCGCGGGCGACGAGGCGACCGATGCGGCCGAACCCGTTGATGGCAACTTTAGTCATTGTGCAAACGCTCCGTGATCTGGGGGATGATGGCTTCGGGGGTGAAGCCGAATTTCTCGAACAGGTCGGGCGCGGGTGCGCTCGCCCCGAAGCGGTCGATGCCGATGTTGAGACCGTTCTTCATCGTCATGTCCGACCAGCCGAAGGTGGTGCCCGCCTCGATCGACACCCGAAGGATCTCGCTCGGGTCGGCGTCGGGCAGGATGTCCTGCTGGTAGGCGGCGTCCTGCGCGCGGAATTTCTCCCAGCTCGGCATCGACACGACATCGGCGCCCACCCCGTCATTCTCGAGCCGCTCGGCAACCTCCATCGCCAGGTGCACCTCGCTGCCGGTGGCGATGAGGATGACGCGACGCTCCTTGTCCGCGCTCTTGAGGCGATAGGCGCCGCGCGCGGTGAGGTTATGTTCGCTCTTCTCGCGCCGCAGCTGAGGCAGCCCCTGCCGCGACAGCGCGAGCAGCGCGGGCCCCTCGCCCGCCAGCGCATCGCCCCACGCCTCGGCGGTCTCGACCGCGTCGCACGGGCGATAGACGGTCAGCCCCGGCATCGCGCGCAGGCTCTGGAGATGCTCGATCGGCTGGTGCGTCGGGCCATCCTCGCCAAGCCCGATCGAATCGTGCGTCATGACATGGATCACCTTGGCGCCCATCAGTGCCCCCAGCCGGATCGCGGGGCGCGAATAGTCGGCGAAGACGAGGAAGGTGCCGCCATAGGGCAGCACCCCGCCGTGCAGCGCCATCCCGTTCATCGCCGCCGCCATGCCGAACTCGCGGATGCCGTAATAGACGTAGCGCCCCGCGTAATTGGCCGCGGTCAGGGGCTCGATTCCGCCCGCCTTGGTGTTGTTCGAACCGGTCAGGTCGGCCGACCCGCCGATCGTCGCGGGGACCGCCGTGTTGATCGCCTCGAGCACGATCTCGCTCGCCTTGCGGGTCGCCATCTTCTCGGGGTTGGCGACCAGCTTCTCGATCAGCTGGCCCTGCCAGCGACGGTCGAACTTGCCGTCGAGCTGGTCCTTGAACTGCTGGCCTTTCGAATGGCTTGCGAGGCGTTCTTCCCACGCCTTCTTCTCGCCGCGCGCGCGCTGGCCGATGGCGCTCCACGCCTCGCGCACGTCGTCGGGGATGACGAAGGGCTCGGCATCCCAGCCGAGCTCGGCGCGCGCGCGCTCGATCTCCTCGGGGCCGAGCGGGGCACCGTGCGTCGCCGCGGTACCCTGCTTTGTCGGCGCGCCATAGCCGATCGTCGTCTTGCAGCGAATGAGGCTCGGCTTGCGGGTCTTCTTCGCCTCGGCGATCGCGCGGCTCACCGCATCGGCGCTCATGCCGTCGCATTCGTGGGTCGACCAGCCCATCGCCTCGTGGCGCGCCAGCACGTCCTCGGTGCGGCTGAGGTCGGTCGGCCCGTCGATGGTAATCTCATTGTCGTCCCACAGGACGATCAGGCGGCCCAGCTGGAGGTGCCCGGCGAGCCCCGCCGCCTCGTGGTTGACGCCCTCCATCAGGCAGCCGTCGCCGGCGATCACATAGGTATGATGGTCGACCAGCTCGTCGCCGTAGATCGCGTTGAGGTGGCGCTCGGCGATGGCCATGCCGACCGCGGTCGCCAGCCCCTGCCCGAGCGGCCCCGTCGTGGTCTCGACCCCGTCGAGCAGGAAATTCTCGGGATGCCCCGCGCACGGGCTCTTGAGTTGGCGGAAATCCTTGATTTCCTGCATCGTGGGATGCGCATAGCCCGACAGGTGGAGCAGCGAATAGGCGAGCATCGAGCCGTGCCCCGCCGACAGCACGAAGCGGTCGCGATCGGGCCAGTGCGGGTCCGACGGGTCGTGCTTGAGGTGGTCGGCGTAGAGCGCGACGGCGGCATCGGCCATCCCCATCGGCATCCCCGGGTGCCCCGAATTGGCGGCCTGGACGGCATCCATCGAGAGGGCGCGAATGGCATTGGCTAGGCGGCGCTTGGTCGGCATGCCGGCTCCTTGGATAAGAGGTCCCCGAGCGAGCGGCAGCCGCCCACCCCTGTCATGCGCCGCTATTGCCCCAAGGCGCGCGGGCGTCAACCATGTGGGAGCGCTCACGCGCCCCTTTTTGGCGCATTGCTTGGCAAGCGCCCCCGGGAGCGCTACGCCTTGGCGCATGTCCTCGCCCCGTCTCGCAGCCGCGCTGGCGCGCGCCGATTCCGCCCTCGGGCGGGCCGAGCGCGCGCTCGGGCGGATCGAGGCACGCGCCGCGCGCGACGAGGCATTGCGCGGCGAGGTGCGCGCCGCGCTCGCCGAACTCGACCAGCTCATCGCCGCGCGCGAGGATGCGGCGTGAGCGAGGTCACCCTCCACGTCAACGGCCGCGACTATCGGGTCCGCGCCCGCGACGGCGAGGAGGAACAGCTGATCCGCGCCGGCGCGCTCGTCGAGGAGCGCTGCCACGCCGCACGCGCGGCGATGGGCACGCTGTCCGACACCAGCCTCTATTTCTACGCCGCGCTGATGCTCGCCGACGACCTCGCCGCGGGCCGGGCGGCGAGCGCGCCGACCGACGAGGCGAGCGCGGCGGACGCCGAAGCGCTCGCCGACCGGCTCGAGGCGCTGGCGATGCGACTTGAGAAGGTGGCGCAGCGCGCCTAAATGGAGGGCGACGGGTTCTGCCTGGCACGAGCCACGACTATCCCTGAGGCTTTCTACATCCTAGGGAGCTGTCCCTGCCCGGGCCCTGGCCCGGGATATATGGCGCCCACCTGACGTTCTGGCGTCAGAGGATAAAGAGGCAAACGACCATGGCGGTCCCGTCACCCCAAGAACTGGCCCCCGATGCCACCAAGGACGAGATCCGGCGGATCGTGCGCCAGCAGCGGCGCCGCTATGTGTGCAGCCTCGAATCCTCGACCCGCCACGCGCTCGAGGAAAAGCTCGCAGACCTGCTCGCGCCGATGCTCGCCGCCGCGCGCGTGATCGGGGCCTATTCCCCGATCGGCGGCGAGATCTCGCCCGCCCCCGCGCTGGCGCGCGCCAAGCGGCTCGGGCGCACCATCGCCTACCCCACCTTCGAGGACGACCTCGCGCGCTTCATCTACCGCGCCGGCGAACCCGACATCCCGGGACCGCACCGCATCGAGCAGCCGCGCTCGACCTGCCCCGAGGCCTCCCCCGACCTCGTCCTCGTCCCGCTCCTCGCGGTCGGCAACCGCGGCTATCGCCTCGGCCAGGGCAAGGGCCATTTCGACCGCGTCCTACCGACGCTGTCGGGGGCGCGGTTCGTCGGGATCGGCTGGCAGATGCAACGGCTCGACCGCGACCTGCCGCATGACGACTGGGACGTGCCGCTGCATTGTTTCGCCAGCCCGCGAGGCATCGAGGAATTCGACTGATGGACGATCCCGTACACCAGCCCAAGTCGCGGGTCGCGATCGGCATGCTGCTGCTGCTCGGCTGGCTTGCCGCCTATGTCGTGCTGGTGGTGCTCGCCTTCGACCTCGTGGCCGACTGGCCCGCGCTCGCGCAGATGCCCTTCTATCTCGTCGCGGGGCTGGCGTGGATCGCGCCGCTCAAGCCCTTGCTCGCGTGGATGGAGACCGGGCACCGGCGCTGAGGGCCCTGGCGCTGGGACAAGGGCGCCGAGCCCGGACGAGCACGCCACCGGCGCGCGCGGCAACGCCCTCGATCGGGCGGCGATGGCAAACGGTGGGGAAAGCGATGCGAAGGGGCCACTTTTCCGTTGCAGGAAAGTGGCGCGAGTGACGGGGCTCGAACCCGCGACCTCCGGCGTGACAGGCCGGCGCTCTAACCAACTGAGCTACACCCGCATCGCTGTGGTGGCGGCGAACTATGACAGCCCCGGCCACCTGTCAACGACCAAATTCAATCTTTTTCCTCTTCCTCGCCGACATGGGTCAGCGTGCCGTGCTCGAACAGGAATCCGGCGATGTCGGGGGTGCCCGCTGCGGCGAAAACCGTTTTAATGATGATGAGCAAGGGCACCGCGAGCAGTGCCCCCAGAAAACCCCAGATCCACGCCCACAGGCTGAGCGAGATCAGGATCAGCAGCGGCGACAGCCGCACCCGCTTGCCGACGATCATCGGGGTCAGCACGTTGGCCTCGATATTGTGCAGCACGATGAAGATCAGCGGCGGGAGCAGCGCGGCCCAGACGTCGACGAAGCTCATCAGCCCGCCGATTGCGAGCAGGATCGCGGCGAAGATCGGCCCCAGGTAGGGAATGAAGTTGGTCACCGCGACGATCCCGCCCCACATGATCGGGCTGTCCATCCCGATCGCCCACAGGATGAGCGCGACGATGGTGCCGAGCGTCACGTTGATGAAGGTGATGGTACCGATATAGGTCGAGGTCGCATCGACCACCTGCTGGATCACCCGCGCGGTGGTGAGCGCGCCCTCGAAGCTGCCGCGGCTGGTGATGGTGCGCTCGCGCATCCGCGTCCAGCGCGACAGGAAGAAGAAGATCACCAGCATGGCGAAGAACATCTGGATGATCGCGACCGGCGCAGAGGTGGCGAACAGGTCGAGCAGCGAATCGGGCGCCGCGAGCGTGACCGCCGCCTCGGCGCCCCCCGACAGCGCGATATCCTCGAGGATGCCCTCGATGAAGGCTTCGAGCTCGGCATAGAATTGCAGGATCGGCAGCACCGTCTCGCGGATCCGGTCGATCCGCTCGGGGATGAGCGCGAAATAGTCGATCGCGGGCAGCACGATCGAGGCGATGACGAAGCTGGCGAAGGCGATGAACAGCAGCAGCGAGATGATCGCCGCCAGCCCGCTCGACAGCCCGTGCCGCTCGAACCATTCGAGCACCGGCACCAGCGCGATGGCGATCACCAGCGCCGCGGTCACCGGCAGGAAGAAGGCCGCCCCGGCCTGGAGCGCGAAGGGCAGCGCGAACAGGAAGCCCGCCCCGAGCAGCAGCGCGATCGCCGCGAGCAGCCGCACGCGCTTGACCTCGAGCGTGTGGCTGTCCTGCAGCTCGATGGGTTCGTCGGATCGTCGCGGTTCGGCCATTCCGGCAGCGTAGCGAGCGCGCGAATGCGCGAGAAGGGGGAATTTCCGCTCGCGCCCTTCGCCGCTGGTACCTCTGGCCGGACTCGAACCGGCACTCCCGAAGGAAATCGATTTTGAGTCGATCGCGTCTACCAATTCCGCCACAGAGGCAGAGACCAGCGCCGCGACGCCTAGCGAATGGCCTGCCCCAACGCAATCGTCGATTGCCCGCCTCGCCGCCGCCCCCGCCCCTCGCGGGCCGACTCGCCGCGCCATGCTATCATCGACGCGAAGGAGCACGGCCATGTACCTCCCCCAGCTCGAGGCCCCCTTCCTCACCGACGGCGGGCTCGAAACCGACTTCCTCTACAACCACGGCTACGCGCTGCCGCATTTCTCGGCGATCACGCTGATCGACGGCGGCCACCGCGAGAATGCGCTGCTCGACTATTATCGCGGCTTCCTCGACCTTGCCGAGACGCACGGGGTCGGCTTCCTGCTCGAGAGCCCGACCTGGCGCGCCAGCCCCGACTGGGCCGCCCCGCTCGGGCTCAGCCTCGAGGCGCTCGCCGAGCGCAACCATCGCGCGATCCGCCTGCTCGACGAATTGCGCATCGAGCAGGACCGCGCGATCCCGATTGTGCTCTCGGGATGCCTCGGGCCGCGCGGCGACGGCTACCGGGCGGACGCGCCGACGAGCGCGCGCGAGGCGGCCGCCTATCACCGCTGGCAAATCGACATCTTCGCCGAGGAGCAGGTCGACCTCGTCAGCGGCATCACCATCACCACCGTCGCCGAGGCGGTCGGCATCGCCGAGGCCGCGCGCGCCGCGGGCCTGCCCTGCGTGATCAGCTTCACCGTCGAGACCGACGGCCGCCTGCCCGAGGGAACCGCGCTGGGCGAGGCGATCGCCGCGGTCGACGCGCAGACCCGCGCCGGCCCCGCTTACTATATGGTCAATTGCGCGCACCCCGACCATTTCGCGCGCACGCTCGACCCGGGAGCGCCATGGATCGGGCGGCTGCGGGGGCTGCGCTGCAACGCCTCGCGCCGCAGCCATGCCGAGCTCGAGGCCGCGACCGAGCTCGACGCGGGCGACCCCGATGAACTGGCCGCCAGCCATGCCCGGCTGGTCGAGCGCTTCGCCGACCTACATGTCCTCGGCGGCTGCTGCGGCACCGACCTGCGCCACGTCCGCGCGATCGCCGAGGCCTGCTATCCCTAGGCGCGCGGGGGCTGGTGGCGGTAGGGCAGCGCCTCGGCGATGTGGATCCGCCCGACCGTCTCCGCCGCGGCGAGATCGGCGATGGTCCGCGCCACCTTGAGGACGCGGTGATAGGCGCGCGCCGACAGGTGCATCGCTCCCGCCGCCTCGGCCAGCAGCCGCGCCCCCGCTTCGTCGGGCGCGGCATGCGCCTCGATCGCCTCCGCGCTCGCCTCGGCGTTGGTGCGCGCGCCCGCCTCGCCATAGCGCGCCGCCTGCACGGCGCGCGCGCGCGCGACGCGCTCGGCGACCTCGGCGCTGCCTTCGGCGGGCGGGGGCAGCGTCAGGTCCATCGCGCTCACCGCCGCCACCTCGACGTGCAGGTCGATGCGGTCGAGCAGCGGGCCCGAGATGCGCGCCTGGTAATCGGCGGCGCAGCGCGGGGCCCGGCTGCACGCCCGCGCCGCATCGCCGAGATGGCCGCAGCGGCACGGGTTCATCGCCGCGACGAGCTGGACCCGCGCGGGAAAGCTCAGATGCGCGTTGGCGCGGGCCACGCTGACCGTCCCCGTCTCGAGCGGCTGGCGCAGCGAATCGAGCGTCGCGCGCTGGAATTCGGGCAGTTCGTCGAGGAACAGGACCCCGAGGTGCGCGAGGCTGATCTCGCCGGGGCGGACCTTGAGCCCGCCGCCCACCAGCGCGGGCATGCTCGCACTGTGGTGCGGGTCGCGGAACGGGCGCCGCCGCTTGAGCTTCCCGCCCTCGAGCGTGCCCGCCCCGCTGGCGATCATCGACACCTCGAGCGCCTCCGAGGGTTCGAGCGGCGGCAGGATCGAGGGCAGGCAGCTGGCGAGCAGCGACTTGCCCGACCCCGGCGGCCCGCTCATCAGCAGATTGTGCCCCCCCGCCGCGGCGATCTCGAGTGCGCGCTTGGGCGTCTCCTGCCCCTTCACGCTGCGCAGGTCGGGCCCCCGACAAGTTCCTCGGCCTCGCCCGCCGCGGGCATCTCCAGTGGGGCGGTGCCCTTGAAATGCGCGAGCAGCCCGAGCAGGTCGCGCGGCGCGATGACCTCGACCTCGCCCGCCCAGCGGGCCTCGGCGCCCTGCGCGTGGGGACAGATCAGCCCCTGCTCGCGCGCGCTCGCATGGATCGCCGCCAGCAGCACCCCGGGGGAGGCCGCGATCCGCCCGTCGAGCCCGAGTTCGCCGACCGCGACATAATGCGACAGCATCTCGGCATCGACCACCCCCATGGCGGCGAGCAGCCCGAGCGCGATCGGCAGGTCGAAATGCGACCCCTCCTTGGGCAGGTCGGCGGGCGAGAGGTTGACCGTCACCCGCTTGGGCGGCAGCGCCAGCCCGATCGCGGAGAGCGCGCTGCGCACCCGTTCGCGGCTCTCGGCCACCGCCTTGTCGGGCAGCCCGACGATGATGAAATTGGGGATCCCGGCGCTCAGCTGCACCTGGCATTCGACGGCGCGCGCCTCAAGCCCGAGATAGGCGACCGTATCGACGATCGCGACCATCAGTGAGGCGCCCTGCGGGCATGGCGGATTTGCGGCAATCGTCCCCCTGGCTTCGGCCGCCCCACCCTAGCGCGGTGCGCGCTGCTGGCAAGCGGCACCGAAAAAACCGGGCTGCCGTCTTGAGAGAATCGCGCGCAGTCGCCACATGGCATCCATGGGTGGGACGGCAAAGAAATGGATCGATCGGGATCCGGGACGCACGATCGTTTTCGTGATCGGCGCGCTGACGATTCTCGTCTCGCCCATCATTGGCCTCCTGCCCGGCCCCGGGGGGGTGTTCGTGTTCGCCGCCGGGCTCGCGCTGTGCCTGCGCACCAGCCGCTGGGCGCGGCGGCAATATGTCCGCTTCAAGCGCTGGCAGCCCGAGGCGGGGCGCTGGGCCGACTGGGGGCTGCGCCGCAAGTCGGCGCGGCGCCGCGAACGGCTGCGCAAGGCGCTGCGCGACGACCGGCACGACGCGGGCGAGGCGCGGGACATTTGACTTACGCCGCCGAGCGCAGTAATGGCGCCCCCAACGGGAGGCCGCGTCCACTCACTGACTGGGGCGGCCCTTTTTTGTTCAATCGAATTCGAATGAATTCTCAGCATCGGGATATGAGCGATGAAGCGCACTTTCCAGCCCTCGAACCTCGTCCGCAAGCGTCGTCACGGGTTCCGCACCCGCATGGCCGATGCCAGCGGTCGCAAGATCCTGGCGCGTCGCCGCGCCAAGGGCCGCAAGAAGCTCAGCGCCTGATTTCGACGATCCGGGCCCGCCGCGACTTCCTTGCCGCCAACGCGGGCAAGCGGGTCGCGACTCCCGGCTTCGTGCTGCTGGTCCACGACCGGCGCGACGGCAGTGACGCGATGCGCGTCGGCTACACCGTCTCGAAGAAGGTCGGCAATGCGGTCACCCGCAACCGGATGAAACGCCGCCTGCGCGAACTCGCTCGGGCGGCGTTGCCGCATCTGGGTAGCCCGGGGGCGGACCATGTGCTGATCGGGCGCCAGCGCGGGGTCGAGCGCGATTTCGCCACGCTGCGCGCCGAACTCGAGGCCGCGCTCGCGCGGGCGGCGACGCGATGATCGCCAAGCTGCTCATCTGGATCGCCGCGGGCTGGCAGAAGGGGCCCTCGCGGATCCTGCCGCCGACCTGCCGTTACCAGCCGAGCTGTTCGGCCTATGCCATCACCGCCTGGAAGCGCTATGGCGCGCTGAAGGGCAGCTGGCTCGCCACCAAGCGGATCTGCCGCTGCCATCCCTGGGGGGGACAGGGTCATGATCCGGTCCCGTAGACGAAACGGAAATTCGACGTGAACGACAATCGCAACATGCTGCTCGCCATCGTGCTGAGCGCCATCGTCCTGATCGGCTGGTCGCTCCTGAGCGAACGCTATTTCCCGACCGCCGCCGACGAGACCGTGACGGTGCAGGACGGCGAGGTGGTCGATGTCCCAGGGCCGAGCGACGTGGGCATCGAGGCGGGGCCCGACACGCGCGAGCAGATGCGCGAGATGGTCGAGGTGCTCGGCGATACCGACCGCGTCGCCGTGCGCACCCCCAGCCTGACCGGCTCGATCAACCTTGCGGGCGCGCGCTTCGATGATCTCACCATGACCCGCCACCATGTCGCGCTCGACGGCATCGACGATGTGCGCCTGCTCTCCCCCGCGGGCGCGGCGGGCGCCTATTTCGCACAATATGGCTGGAGCGGCGAGGGCGTCGAGGTGCCCGGGCCGACCACCCGCTGGCAGGCCGACCGCGACACGCTCACCCCCGAACAGCCGGTCACGCTGCGCTGGGACAATGGCAGCGGCCAGACCTTCCTGCTCGAGATCGCGGTCGACGACGACTATCTCTTCACCATCGCGCAGCGCGTCGAGAACCGCAGCGCCAACGCGGTGGCGATCCGCCCCTATGCGCTCGCCAGCCGCGCCGAGGCCTCGACCGACGAGAGCTTCTGGACCGTCCACGTCGGCCCCATGGGGGTGTTCGACGATGCCGCCAACTATGACATCGGCTACGACGACCTCGAGGACGCGGGCGTCAATGGCGAACGCTTCACCTCGACCGGCGGCTGGCTCGGCTTCACCGACAAATATTGGCTCACCGCGCTGGTCCCCGACCAGCGCGAGGTGGTCACGGCAACGATGCGCCAGACCCCCTCGGGCGCGTTCCAGACCGACTATCTCGCCAACCCCGTCCTCCTCCAGCCGGGACAGGCCAGCACCTTCACCGCGCGGCTCGTCGCCGGCGCCAAGGAAAAGGGCGTGCTCGACGCCTATGAGGATGCCGGCATCCCCAAGCTGTCGAAGGCGATCGACTGGGGCTGGTTCGAATGGTTCATGCGGCCGATCTTCGACCTGCTGCGCTTCTTCTTCCAGCTCACCGGCAACTTCGGCGTGGCGATCATCATCATGACCGTGCTGGTGCGCTTCGCGCTCTACCCGCTCGCCAACAAGCAGTTCCGCTCGATGGCGGGGATGCGCCGCATCCAGCCCAAGATGAAGGCGCTGCAGGAGCGCTACAAGGACGACAAGCCGCGCTTCCAGCAGGAAATGCTCAAGCTCTACCAGGAGGAAAAGCTCAACCCCGCCGCGGGCTGCCTGCCGATCTTCCTGCAGATCCCGATCTTCTATGCGCTCTACAAGGTGCTGCTGGTCTCGGTCGAGATGCGCCACCAGCCCTTCGCGCTGTGGCTCCAGGACCTGTCGGCACCCGACCCGCTGACCCCGGTCAACCTGTTCGGGCTGCTGCCCTTCGACCCCCCGGGCTTCCTCGCCATCGGCATCCTGCCGATCCTGCTCGGCGTCACCATGTGGCTCCAGTTCCGCCTCAACCCGGCGCCAATGGACGATATCCAGAAGCAGGTGTTCGGGATCATGCCGTGGATCCTGATGTTCATCATGGCGCCCTTCGCGGCGGGGCTCCAGCTCTACTGGGTAGTCTCGAACATCCTCACCATCGCCCAGCAGAAGTGGCTCTACCACAAGTACGACCTTGAAAAGGACGGGATGAAGGCAGGCGCCCACCCGAAGGGCACATGAGCGAGGATCTCGCGACCCTCGAGGAACGCGCGCGCAGGCTGCTGACCGGCAAGGTCGAGTTCCTGCTCTCGGCGCCCGCGCTCAAGTTCCTGCCCGAGGCCGGCGCCCCCGAGATCGCCTTCGCGGGCCGCTCGAACGTGGGCAAGTCGAGCCTGCTCAACGCGCTTACCGGGCGCAAGAAGCTGGCGCGCGCCTCGGTCACCCCGGGGCGCACGCAGGAATTGAACTATTTCGAGGCGGGCGAGCCGGTCGAGATCCGCCTCGTCGACATGCCGGGCTACGGCTTCGCCAAGGCGCCGGTGAAGGTGGTCCAGCAATGGCGCCACCTCATCAACGACTATCTGCGCGGCCGCACCACCTTGAAGCGCGCGCTGCTGCTCATCGATTCGCGGCGCGGCATCAAGGATGTCGATCGCGATGTGATGAAGATGCTCGACGGCGCGGCGGTCAATTACAACCTCGTCCTGACCAAGGCCGACAAGGTCAAGAAGTCCGAGCTCGAGGCCACCCTCGCCGCGGTTGCGGCCGAGGCGCGCAAGCATCCCGCCGCGCATCCCGAGATCCACGTCACCTCCTCCGAGAAGGGCATGGGGATCGCCCGGCTGCGCGCCGCCATCCTCGCCGCCGCCGAGAGCTGAGCCGGGCAACCGCGCGGCGCTGCCGTGCGTTCGGCTCGTCCCCCTTGTGTTCGCGCGCCGGCTGCGCGATGCGCGGGGGGGCGAACCCACCGGGCCCTGCTGCAACCGAAGGCGACGAGATGAAGCTGATCATTGGCAACCGCGCCTATTCCTCCTGGTCGATGCGCGCCTGGCTCGCGCTCAAGGCGGCGGGGCTCGAGTTCGAGGAACTGGTCGTGCCGCTGTTCGACGCGGCCTGGGACCAGGCCCGCGCGGGCGATGAATTCGCCGCCTCGGGGGGCAAGGTCCCGCTGTTGTGGGATGGCGACACGGTCGTCTGGGACAGCCTCGCGATCATCGAGACCTGCGCCGAACGCTGCGACTATCGTTTCTGGCCCGAGGACCCGGCGCGCCGCGGCATGGCCCGCTCGATGGCTGCCGAGATGCATTCTTCCTTCCCCGCGATCCGCCGCGAGATGCCGATGAACGTGCGCAAGCGCGTCGACGACCACATCCTCTCGCCCGCCGAGATCGAGGAGGTCGACCGCATCCTCAACCTGTGGGCGCAGGCGCGCGCGCGGCGCGAGGGCGAGGGCGACTATCTGTTCGGCGCGTGGAGCGCGGTCGACATGATGTTCGCGCCCGTGGTCACCCGCTTCATCACCTACCGGGTCCCCCTGCCCCCCTTCGCCGCGGCCTATGCCAGCGCGGTGCTTCACCACGCCCATGTCGTCGAATGGATCGAACTGGCGCAGGAAGAGCCGTGGGAAATCACCGCCTACGAACCGGAGAAATCGTGACCGATCCCGTCGACCTTGCCGCCGCCCTTATCGGGGTCAAGTCCGTCACCCCCGCGCGCGGCGAGGTGTTCGACCGGCTCGAGGCCGCGCTCGCCCCGCTGGGGTTCACCTGCCATCGCTTCGTGCTCGGCGAGGCGCCCGATGGCCCGACCGAGAATATGGTGGCGATCCGCGAGACCGGGCGCGAGGGGCCGCATTTCGCCTTCGCCGGCCATCTCGACGTCGTGCCCGCGGGCGAGGGCTGGGCGCACGATCCCTACGACCCGGTGATCGAGGACGGCATCCTCTACGGGCGCGGCGCCTGCGACATGAAGAGCGCGATCGCCGCCTATGTCGCCGCGCTCCACGCCCGGCTGCCCGCGACCGGGACGCAGTCGCTGCTGATCACCGGGGACGAGGAGGGTTATGCCACCTACGGCACCCCGCGCATCGTCGACTGGCTCAAGGAACGCGACATCCGTCCCGACATGTGCCTGATCGGCGAGCCCACCAGCGTCGACACGCTCGGCGACACGGTCAAGATCGGCCGCCGCGGGTCGTTGAACGTGTGGATCGAGGTGCCCGGCCACCAGGGCCATGTCGCCTACCCCCACCTTGCCGACAATCCCATACCGCGGCTGGCGCGGATCATCGCCGCGCTCGATGAATGGGTGATCGACGAGGGCAATGAGGCGTTCCAGCCCTCGAACCTCGAGTTCGTCGCGCTCGACACGCCGACCAAGGCCTCCAACGTGATCCCGGGCAGCGCGACCGGGCAGCTCAACATCCGCTTCACCAGCCTGCACAAGGGCGGCGAACTGGCCGACGCGCTGACCGACCGGGTCCATGCGCTCGACCCCACCGCGCGGGTCCGCACGCGCGTCTCGGGCGAGAGCTTCCTCACCCCCCCGGGGACGCTCTACGACGTCGTCGTCGCGGCGATCCGCGAGGAAACCGGGATCGAGACCGACCTGTCGACCAAGGGCGGCACCTCCGATGGTCGCTTCCTAATCGAACTGTGTCCGGTGATCGATTTCGGCCTGCCCAACGCGACCATGCACAAGGTCGGCGAAGCGGCGGCGGTCGAGGACATTCGCGCGCTGGCGCGGATCTACGGGCGGGTGCTCGACAAGTTGTTCGGCTAGGCCCTGGCTAGGCGACGCTGTCGCCGCCCAGCGTGACCAGCCGCGGCCCCTTGCGGTTCTCGGCATTGTCGAGCCAGGTGAAGAACTCGTCCTCGTTCATCGGCGGGGCGAAGACATAGCCCTGCACCACCTGCGCGCCCATCGTGCGCAGGAGGTCGGCCTGCGCGGCATTCTCGATCGCCTCGGCGACGATGTCGGCGCCGACCGCGTGGATCAGCGTGATGACCGACTGGACGATGTTGCGCGCCTTTTCCGAGCGGTCGATGTCGACCACCAGGCTGGGGTCGAGCTTGACCCGGTCGAGCGGCATCGAGCGCAGCCGCGCGATGTTCGAATAGCCGGTGCCGAAATCGTCGATCGCGATCGTCGCCCCGTCGGCGCGCAGCGCCGCCATCGCCGCGATCTGCTCCTCGGTGCAGCGCATCGCCGCGGTCTCGGTGAATTCGAGTTCGACGAGGCTGAGCGGGATCGATCGCGCCTCGAAGGCCTCGCGCACGCGCTCGAAGAAATCGCCGCGCTCGAGCTGGCGCGGGCTGACGTTGACCGCGACCCGCCGGGCGCGTCCGCGCTCCTGCCACTGGGCGAGGATCTCGGCGCATTCGCCCAGCACCCAGTTGCCGATGTCGGTGATCGCGCCGCAGCTCTCGGCGACCTCGATGAAGTCGGAGGGCTTAGCGACATTGCCGTGCGGATGGTTCCAGCGCAGCAGCGCCTCGGCCCCCGTCACCTCGCCCGTGCGCAGGCTCATCTGCGGCTGCAACGCCAGCGTGAACTCGCCCCGTTCGAGCGCTTCGGTCAGCGCGCGCTCGGTGGCGATCTTGTGCTCGTGCCGCTTGGCGAGCGCGCTCGAGAAGGTGACGTAGCGACCGCCCCCGAGGCTCTTGGCCTGGTACATCGCGATATCGGCCGCGCGCATCAGCTTTTCCACGCTGTCGCCGTGGCAGGGCGCCAGCGCGACCCCGACCGAGGCGCCGATGTCGATCGAATGGCCGTGCAGTTCGAACGGTTCGGCGATCGCCCGGCAGACGCGGCGCGCGATGCCCTCGACCCCCTCGGGCTTCACCCCGGCGAGGAAGATGGTGAACTCGTCGCCCGCGAGCCGCGCCACCAGCGGGCGCGGCATGTCCTCGGGCCCCGCCTCGAGGTTGACCACGTTGCGCAGCCGGTTGGCGACCATCGTCAGCAGCTGGTCGCCGCGGGCATGGCCGAGGCTGTCATTGACCCCCTTGAAGCGGTCGAGGTCGACGAACAGCATCGCGCAATCGCGCTCGCAGGTCGCGAGCAGCTTGTCGGCCTCGCCGCGAAAATGCAGCCGGTTGGGCAGCGAGGTGACGGGGTCGAACATGCCCAGCGCATGCGCATTGTCGATCGAGGCGCGCACCTCGGCGAACAGCTTGTCGACCGCCTGCGCGACCGCGGGCATCGATTCCTGGACGAGCGGCGGGGCGGGACTGGTTAGGTCGCCCTCCTCGACCGCGAGCAGCCGGTCGCCGAGCGCGGCGAGCGCGCGCGCGCTCTGCGAATTGGGGCGTTCCGAGGCGATATAGCAGATCAGGAGGCAGAAGGTACCGGCGACGATGCTGGCGAGGATCTTCTCGTCGAGTTCGGTGAGGTAGAGCAGCGCGGCGAGGCTGAAGACGAACGAGGCGAGGCCGGCTGCTCCGGAGAGCAGGGCATTGGCGAATTTCTGTGCCTTGGCCTTGTCCATCACCGCCAAAATCAGCTCCCTGTCTGCCGCTTGGCGGGCGTGCCGCGCGTCATCCGAGCCCGATTGATCTAGATCATGAAGGTTAATAAAGCGTCACGCCGCCGGGGCGTCAGCGCGGCGCGCCCGGGCGTTGGCGGCGCAGCACGAGGTAGAGCGCGCCGCGCCCGCCGTGGCGCGGCGCGGCGGGGCGCACCGCGGCGATCGCGTCGGCGTGGCGCGAGGCCGACAGCCAGCCTTCGACCGCGGCGCGGATCTTGCCCCGCGCGATCGGCGGCTCGCCCTTGGGCGCGTGCCCGGTCACCAGCAGCACCAGCCGCTCGCCGGCGCCGAGCGCGGCCTCGATCCCACGATCGATCGCGTGCCAGGCATGGTCGAGGTTGTGGCCGTGCAGGTCGATCACCCGGTCGGGGGCGCTACGCCCCTGCCGCAGCCGCTTGTCCCAGCCACCGTCGAGCGTGGCGTCCTGGTGGGTCCGGCTCGGGGGCGGCACGATCCGCGGCGGCTCGGCGCGCACCGCGGCGGCGGCGCTGGCGCGCTGCGCCGCGCTGGGACGCGGCGCGCGCGGGGGCCGCGCCGCCTCGGCCGGGCGCGGCGGCGCGGGCGCGCGGCGCCCGGCGGGGTCGCGCGAGAGGGGCTCGACGGTCGCCACGACCTTGGCCCACAGCGCCTTTTCCTCAGGGCCGAGCGAGCGCACGCGCGACCGCCGTCCGGGGCAGGAGCAGCAGCGCCCGCCCCTCGCTCGACATCACCCCCGCGATCCGCTTGGCCGCAGGTCCGGCGCCCCAGAAGGTGTCGAACCGGTTCGCGCCCTTGATCGCCCCGCCGGTATCCTGCGCCACCCACAGGCCGTCGGCGGCGTCATTGTCGAGGTCGAGCCACACGGGCGCGCCGAGCGGGACGAAGCGGGGGTCGGCGGCGACGCTGCCGACCGGGACCACCGGCACCTCGAGCGCGCCGAGCGGCCCCTCGCCCTCGAGCCGGCGGAAGAAGACATAGGACGGGTTTTCCTGCATCAGCGCGGTGCCGCGCACCGGGTCGGCGCGCAGCCATTCCTGCAGGCTGTCGAGCGTGATCGTCCCGCTCTCCATCAGCCCGCGCTCGCGCAGCAGCCGGCCGATGGCGACATATTCATGGCCGTTCTGGCCGGCATAGCCGATCCGCACCACCTCGCCGTCGGGCATCCGCAGCCGTCCCGAGCCCTGGATCTGGAGGAAGAACAGGTCGACCGGGTCGGCATAGCCGAGCTCGAGCCCGCGCCCCGCCAGCGCCCCCGCGTCGATCGCGGCGCGGTCGAAATAGCGCACGAAGTCGCCATTGGCATCGCGGCGCCCGCGCCCCTCGCCCGAACCGTCGCTGAAGACGCCCTGGGTGAGGTCGTCGGGCAGCGCGTAGACGGGCGCGGACAGCGTCGCGGTGGGCACCGGGCTGGCGTCGATCTCGGGTTCGAAATAGCCGGTCGCGAAGGCGCGTCCGTCGCCGACCTCGATCCACGCAAAGCGCGCGGCGAAGAAGTCGGCGGCGCGTGCGGGGTCGAGCGTGCGCGCCTCGGCGCACAGCGGCGCCCAGTCGGCGGGCAGCGTGAGCAAGCTGCTGTCGGTCCGCGCGAGCAGCTTGGGGCATGAGGTGACGAAGGCCTCGAGCGCGCGGCGCGCTTCCTCGCCGCGCGGCGCGATCGCCGCGGCAAGCCGCACCCCGGCCTCGAGCGCGGTGGCGGCGGCGGGCACGGGCGCGGGCGCGGGTGTCGGCGCGGGCGCGGACGCCGATGCGGACGGGCCCTGCGGGCTCGCCGCGCAGGCGCCGAGCATCAGCGCGAGCCAGGCTCCGGCGACGCGCGCCACGCTCGTCCCGCTCATGCTTCTTCGTCGGTCTCGACGAGGATCCAGTTGGGGTCGGCCGAGGCGATGTCGCGGCGGAAGGTCCAGCGATCGCGCGTCTGCACCGCATCGTCCATCGACCCGGCCACCACATTGCCCTCGCCGTCGCGGGTCACCGCGGCGATATCGGCCTTGAAGCGCACCGCCACCTCGGCGATCGAGCGATCGAGGCTGGCGGCGACGATGATCGCCTGGTCGATGTGGATGAGGCGGTTGTCGAGCGTGAGCCCCTGCGCCTTGCGCGCCTCGACCGCGCTGGCGAAGGCGTCGTGGACATTGTCGTCGAGGAACGCGCGCACCGCCTCGAGGTCGCCCTGCCAGAAGCGCTCGAGGATCATGCGATAGGCGCCCTTCGCGCCCTCGATGAAGCGCGCGACGTCGAACCCCGGGTCCGCCGCCAGCAGCGCGCGCACGCCCGGCCCGGCGAGCGGGACATAGGCCATGTCGCCCTCGTCGAGCGCGGCGCTGCCCGCGCTGGCCGCGGGGTCGGGCTGCTGCTCGACCCGCGGTTCGGCCTCGGGGGCCTTGACGAGCGGGGTCTGCTCATGCCCGGTGCGCTCGCCCAGCACGCTGAACAGGCGAAGCCCGATGAACAGGGCGACGAGGGCGAGGATCACGAGTGCGGTCAAAATGCTATCCCAATGCTGGTTCGGGCCCGATGTCTTGTCCGGGCCGGATGGTCGAGCCTCCAACATAGGAGCCTTGGCCGCGGCTTTCAAAGACAAAGCGCCAGGATCAACGCACGAAAGGCGCGTTGCGTCGCATCGGTCGGGCTGCTAGGCGCGCAGACGATCAGTGACAAGGGGTGGCCGCGACGGTCGCCCTCCTGCCCAAGAGCTTGGAAAGATACGACCATGGCCGACGAAACGCCGACCCCCGACACCCCCGAAACGCCGACCGGCAACCCCGAGGCGCAGCCTGCCGACGCGGCGGCCGGCGCCCCCGGCCAGGCGGCGGGCGAGGCCCCCCAGTTCGCCAACCTCGCGCAATATGTGAAGGACCTGTCGGTCGAGAATCCCAACGCGCCCAAGTCGTTCCAGTACAAGGGCCAGCCCAAGATCGACCTCGCCTTCAACATCGATGTCCAGCAGATCGGCGAGGACGTCCACGAGGTGGTGCTCAAGATCGAGGCTTCGGCCAAGGCCGAGGAAGGCACCCAGTTCGTCGTCGACCTTGCCTATGGCGGGCTGTTCGGCATCCGCAACATTCCCGCCGACCAGTTGCAGCCGCTGCTGCTCGTCGAGGCGCCGCGGCTGATCTTCCCGTTCGCGCGGCAGGTGATCGCCGATGCGACCGCGCACGCCGGCTTCCAGCCGCTGCTGCTCGAACCGATCGACTTCGGCGCGATCTACATGCAGCGGCTCGCCGCCGCGCGCGCGCAGCAGCAGGGTGACGGCGCGCCCGCGCCCGCGCCCGGCGCCGACACCAACGCCTAAGGCGCTGGGGCGCCCATGAACCTCGTCAAGGCCGGGGGCACGATCGGCGGACTGACGCTCGTCAGCCGCATCCTCGGCTTCGTGCGCGAGATGGTCTTCTCGCGGGTCATGGGCGCGTCCGCCGCAGCGGACCTGTTCGTCTTCGCCTTCACCATCCCCAACCAGCTGCGCCGGTTGCTCGGTGAAGGCGCTTTTTCGCAAGGCTTCGTGCCGCTGTTCGCGCGGCTCGTCGGCAAGGACGGCGACCTCGCCGATGCCAAGCGCTTTGCCGAGGAAGTGCAGGCGGTGTTCCTGCCCGCGCTCATCCTCATCACCGCCCTCTTCGTCGTCGGCATGCCGCTGGTGGTCGCCGCCATCGCCGATGAAAGCTGGCGCGCCGACCCCACGCTCTTCGGTCAGGCGGTCGACCTCACGCGCATCACCTTCCCCTATCTCATCTTCATCGCGCTGGTCTCGCTGTTCAGCGGCATCCTCAACTCGCTCTCGCGCTTCGCCGTCGCCGCCTTCGCACCCGCGTTGCTCAATGTCGCGCTGGTCGGCGCGCTGCTGATCTTCGACGAGGGCGGGCTCGTCACCGCGCGCGCCATGGCCTGGGGCGTGATCGTCGGCGGGGTGATCCAACTCGCCACCCTCGTCGCCGCGACCCGCCATGCCGGCCTCAAGCTCAAGCTCCTCCCGCCGCGCATGACGCCCCGGGTCAAGGAGCTCCTGAAGCTCATGGTCCCCGCCACCATCGCGGCGGGCGGCTATTACATCAGCCAGCTCTTCTACCTGAAGTTCGCGACCCGCCTGCCCGACGGCAGCCTTGTCTATCTGTCGCAGGCCGACCGCCTCAACCAACTCCCGCTGGCGCTGATCGGCTCGGCCATCGGCGTTGCCATCCTGCCCGCGATCAGCCGCCATATCGGCCAGGCCGAGCACCGCCAGGCGAGCAACGTCCAGAGCCGCGCGACCGAGCTCGCCATGCTCCTTACCCTGCCCGCGACCATCGCGCTGATCGTCATCGCGCAGCCGATCATGACCGTCCTGTTCGAAGGCGGCCGCTTCACCGAGGAAGATGCCGCCACCTCGGGACAGGTGCTTGCCTACATGGTGTTCGGCTTGCCCGCCTATGTGATGATCAAGATCCTCGCGCCCGGGTTCTTCGCGCGCAAGGACATGAAAACCCCCGCCTACATCACGATGGCGACCCTCGCGCTCGCGATCGGCATCTGGTTCGCCTTCATCGACGAGGTCGGGATCGTCATCTTGCCCATCGGCACCGCCATCGCTGCCTGGGTCAACGCCTTGACGCTCTACACGCTGCTCCATGCGCGCGGCCATTTCAGCCTAGAGCCCTGGCTCGTCACCCGACTGTTGAAGCAGCTGCTGTGCGCGGGCGTGATGGCCGCCATCCTCTTCGTCCTGTCCGACATGGTCTTCGCCGACTGGTTCGCCGCCGGCGCGGGTCGCCGCGCGGTCGCGCTCCTCGCGACCTGCGGCGCGGGCGGCGGCGCCTATCTGGCGCTTGCCTGGATCATCGGCGCGATGGACAAGAAGGACATCCTCCTCCTCCTCGGCAAATCGAAGTTCAAGGAAGCCTAATTCATGCGCGTCGTCTCCGGCATCCAGCCTACCGGTGATCTCCACCTCGGCAACCTGCTCGGCGCGATCCTGCGCTGGACCGCGATGCAGGAGGAAGCGGAGGCCAGCCGCTTCTTCTTCCTAGCCGACCTGCACGCGATCACCGTCGACCACGACCCCGCCCAGCTGCGGCGCAACGTGCGCGAGATGGCCGCCGCGCTGCTCGCCGCGGGGATCGACCCCGAGCGCTCGGTGCTGTTCGCCCAGTCCGACGTGCCCGCGCACGCCGAGCTGCAATGGCTGCTGGCGTGCACCGCGCGGATGGGCTGGCTCAGCCGGATGACCCAGTTCAAGGCCAAGTCGGGCAAGAACCGCGAGAAGGCGAGCGTGGGGCTGTTCACCTACCCGGTCCTGCAGGCCGCCGACGTCATGCTCTACCAGGCCACCCACGTCCCCGTGGGCGAGGACCAGAAGCAGCATATCGAGCTGGCGCGCGACATCGCCGACAGCTTCAACCACCGCGTCGGCGAGGAGGTGTTCGCCGCCCCCGCGCCCTATATCGGCAGCGGCCGCGCGGCGCGGGTGATGAGCCTGCGCGATGCGTCCAACAAGATGAGCAAGTCCGATCCCTCGGACATGAGCCGAATCAACCTCACCGACGACGACGACACGATCCTCGCCAAGATCAGGAAGGCGCGCACCGACCCCGACCCCCTGCCCGACAACCTCGACGGGCTCGAGGAGCGTCCGGAGGCGCGCAACCTCGTCGGCATCATGGCCGCGGTGACGAACCGCAGCGAGGAAGCGGTGCTGGCCGAATTCGCGGGCCAGGGCTTCGGCGCCTTCAAGCCCGCGCTCGGCGAGGCGCTGGTCGCGCTGCTCGGCCCGATCCGCACCCGGCTCGAGGCGCTGCGCGCCGACGAGGCGCGGCTCGACGCGATCCTCGATCAGGGCGCGCAGACCGCCCGCGAGGCGGCCCGTCCGACGCTCGACAAGGCCTATGCCGCGCTCGGGCTACGCCGTTGATCTGCAAGGCTTAATCGAGGTCGTACAGCCGACGTTCACGCTTCATCGCCGGTTCACCGGCTGATATGCTATAAGCATGCTGGTTATTCCAAGATCCGAGGAAAGCATGTGTCATGCGTAAGTTTCTGAAGGCGACCGCCGCGAGCGTCGCACTCCTTGGCCTCGCGGGCTGCGCGACCGGGTTTCCGGCGCAGGTCAGCCGCTACCAGGCCATGCCCGCCCCCAACGGCGAGACCTTCGCCGTCGTGCCGATGAACGAAGCCGATGCCGGCGGCCTCGAATTCTCGCGCTATGCCGAGATGGTCGCCGCCGAGCTGCGCGAGGAGGGCTATACGCAGGCCGCCGACCCCGCCGCCGCGAGCATGATCGTCTCGCTCGGCTACCGTGTCGATGACGGGCGCGAGCGCATCGTCGACCCCTATCCCGGGCTCTACGACCCGCGCTTCCGCTTCGGTGTCGCCTTCGGGCGCGCCTATCACCCCTTCTACCCCTACCGCTACGCGCGGCATCGCTATTACGGGCCGCGGCTCGGCTTCGCCTGGGGCTGGGACGATCCCTTCTGGTACGGTCGCGGGATTCGCAGCTACACCGAATATCGCTCGGTGCTCGAGCTCGACATTCGCCGCGCCGAGGACAACCAGGCGGTGTTCGAAGGCACCGCCAAGGCGCGCAGCCGCACCGACGAGCTCGGCACCCTCGTGCCCAACCTCATCGAGGCGATGTTCACCGACTTCCCGGGCCGCAACGGCGAGACCGTGAAGATCACCGTGCGCGGCGACGAGGACGCGCGCCGCTAGGCCGCCGCCGCAAGCGACCCCGCAGCAACCCCAACGCAAACGCCCGCCCGGTGACCAAACCGGGCGGGCGTTCTTTCTCGTGACGCGACGAGGGGACTAGTTCTCGAGCTGGCGCTGCAGCAGCCGGATGTCGGCGTCGAGTTCGGCATCGGCGGCGCGCAGGCTCTCGATGCGCTTGACCGCGTGGATCACGGTGGTGTGATCGCGCCCGCCGAAACGCCGCCCGATATCGGGCAGCGACTTGGGGGTCAGCTGCTTGGACAGGTACATCGCGACCTGCCGCGGGCGCGCCACTTCGCGGGCGCGTCGCGCGGAGGTCATCTCGGCTTTGCGGATCGAGAAATGCGCGGCGACCTTGGTCTGGATCTCGTCGATCGAGATGCGGCGCTGGTTGGCGCGCAGCACGTTGGCGAGCACTTCTTCCACGAAGGGCACGTCGATCACCCGCCCGGTCATCATCGCATAAGCGGCGATGCGGTTGAGCGCGCCTTCGAGTTCGCGGATCGAGTTGGTGATCCGGCGGGCGAGGAACGCGACCACCGCCTCGGGCATCTCGACCCCGGCCAGCCCGTCGAGCTTGGCGCGCAGGATGTTGTAGCGCAGCTCGTAGTCGGCGGCGTTGATGTCGGCGACGAGGCCCCACGACAGCCGCGACAGGATGCGCGGCTCGATGCCGTCGAGGTCCTGCGGCGCGCGGTCCGAGGTGATCACCAGCCGGCGGCCCGCGGTGATGATCTCGTTCATCGTGTGGAAGAATTCTTCCTGCGTCGATTCCTTGCCGGCGATGAACTGGACGTCGTCGACCAGCAAGAGGTCGGCCGAGCGCAGCTTCTGCTTGAAGGCGATGGTGTCGTTCTCGCGCAGCGCGCGGACGAACTCGACCATGAACTTTTCCGCCGACATGCTGACCACGAGCGCGTCGGGGTGCTTGGCGAGGAACGCCTGCCCGATGGCGTGCAGGAGGTGCGTCTTGCCGCGCCCGGTGCCGCCATGGATGAACAGCGGGTTGAAGGCGACGGTCTCGCTATTGGCCAGCGTGCGCGCGGCGGTCGCGGCGACCTCATTGGCCTTGCCGACGACGAAATGGTCGAAGTCGTAGCGTTCATCGAAATTGGGGCGCGGGTGCGCGGGCGCGCTCGGCGCGCTGGCGGCACGCGGTGCGGGCGCTTCGGGCGCCTCCTCGAGGATCAGCATCGGGCTCGGGCGCGGCGCGCCTTCGACCGGGATGAGGTTGACCTCGCGCACGATCGGCAGCGTGTGGCGCCACGCGAGCGCGAGCCGGTCGCCGAAGTTCGACTTCACCCAGTCGGCCATGAATTGCGAAGGCATGAGGATGTCGAGCGCGCCGGATTCGGGCTCGAAGCGCCCCAGCGCGGCAGGCTTGATCCAGCCGTCGAAGGTGCGCGCGCCGAGGTCGTTGCGCAGGCCGGCCCGGATGCTCTTCCACGCGGCCGCGAGCGGGGCATCCTGCCCGGCATCGACATCTTGCGGACGCATAGCTTCCCCGTTGCCTTGCACTAGCCTGCGCCTCCCGATCGACATGCATTTGGCAAAGCGGCTCTGTTGCCCGGAATCGCGGTTAACGATCCGTGCCCGTGGCTGCCGGCTCTACCTTGCCCCCCGGGGCGGAATCGCTCCCGGAGACGACGTTGTAAGGCGCGCTTCGGGCTTCGTTCAAGACCCGTTTTTTCATTTTGCTGAAATAAAAGCTATTGACAGCGCAAAGCCGCGAAAAATCGAAAATCTCGCGGATTCCTGCGCTTTTCTAACCCATAGCGGTGGGCGGCCGCGACGAATCGTTGGAATGACTGGACTTTTTCCGGCGCCAAAATGAAACGGACCGCCGGGCTACCCCGACGGTCCGTTTCGATCCGATGGTAAATCCGTAGTAAACCGGGACCTGCTTGTCCCGGAACGGATCAACCGAGCGCGGCGACGCGCTTCGACAGGCGGCTCAGCTTCCGCGCCGCGGTGTTCTTGTGCATCACGCCCTTGGCGACGCCACGCGCGATTTCGGGCTGCGCGGCGCGAAGCGCCTGCTGCGCCTCGCCCTGCTTGCCGTTCTCGAGCGCCGCTTCGACGGCCTTGATGAAGGTGCGGATGCGGCTGACGCGCGCCCCGTTGATCTCGGCGCGACGGTCGTTGCGACGGATACGCTTACGTGCCTGCGGCGAATTCGCCATGGATGGACCTCAACTCGTTCGATTAAAAGAAAAATCGGCGCGAACCGCGAACGGCCTGCACCGGCATGGGCGCTCCCTTACCCAAAGCACCGGCGGTCGTCAAGCATCAGCGCTGGCAGGTCGGGCAATAGAAGGTCGACCGCCCGCCCTGGACGCGCCGCCGGATCGTCCCGCAGCCGCGACGGCATGGCGCCCCCTCGCGCCCGTAGACATCGAAGCGCGTCGAGAAATAGCCGAGCTGCCCGTCGGGCTGGGCATAGTCGCGCAGGCTCGAGCCCCCCGCCGCGACGGCCTCGGCGAGCACCCCGGGAATGGCGGCGGCGAGCGCGGCGACCCGCGCGCGGCCGATGCTCCCCGCCTTGCGCCCGGGCGCGATCCGCGCCCGCCACAGGGCCTCGCAGACATAGATGTTGCCGAGCCCCGCGATCACCCGCTGGTCGAGCAGCGCCAGCTTGATCGCGCTCGCCTTGCCCGCGAGCCGGGCGCGCAGCACCGCCGGGTCGATCGCCGGCAGCGGTTCGGGCCCCATGCCGACGAACCCGGGATAATCGTCCAGCGCGGCGCTCGGCACGAGGTCGACGAAGCCGAAGCGCCGCGCGTCGTTGAGCGCGAGCCGCCGCCCCGCCGCGGTCTCGATCAGCAGGTGGTCGTGGCGGTCGAGCCGGTCGGGGTCGATCCGCCAGCGCCCCGACATTCCGAGGTGGAAGATCAGCGTGTCGTCGCGATCGGTGTCGATCAGCCCGTATTTGGCGCGCCGCCACAAGCGCGTCACCACCGCCCCCGTCAATCGCTGCCCGAGCCCTTCGGGAAAGGGCTTGCGCAGGTCCGGGCGGCGCAGCTCGACCCGCGCGATCCGCGCCCCTTGCAGGACGGGCGCGAGCCCGCGCACGGTGGTTTCGACTTCGGGAAGTTCGGGCATGGCAGCCCTGCGCTTAAGACCCGTTTCCCCTGCCCTCAACCCCTGCTAGGGCCTCTTCCCATGCAGGATCCAGTCTATTTCGGCGACGAGCAGGTCGCGCCCGCGGAGAAAACCCAGCGTGTCCACGGCGTCTTCGCCTCGGTCGCGGCGCGCTACGACCTCATGAACGACCTCATGAGCGGCGGGCTCCACCGCCTGTGGAAGGACCGTTTCGTCGCGCGCGTCGCGCCGCGGCGCGGCGAGCAGGTGCTCGACATGGCGGGCGGCACCGGCGACATCGCCTTCCGCATGGCGCGCCGCGGCGCCGACGTCACCGTGGCCGACATCAACGAGCATATGCTCGACGTCGGGCGCGAGCGGGCCAGGAAGCGCGGGCTCGAGGGGCTCTCGTGGCGGGTCGAGAATGCCGAGGCGCTGACCCTCGAGAGCGACCGCTTCGATGCCTATACGATCGCCTTCGGCATTCGCAACGTGACCGACATCCCCGCCGCCCTCGCCGAGGCGCACCGCGTCCTCAAGCGCGGCGGGCGCTTCTACTGCCTCGAATTCTCGACCAGCGAATGGCCCGGTTTCGGCAACCTCTATGAAACCTACGCCGAGCATCTCATCCCGCGCATCGGCGAAGTCGTCGCGCAGGACCGCGACAGCTACCAGTATCTGGTCGAATCGATCCGCCGTTTCCCGCGCATGCCCGCCTTCGAGACCATGATCGGCGAGGCCGGGTTCGAGCGCACGGGCTACCGGCCCATCCTCGGCGGGCTCGTCGCCATCCACTGGGGGTGGAAACTCTAGTGGCCGCCTCGCTGACCCATGTCGCGCGGCTGCTGCGCTGGGGGCGCACGCTGGCGCGTCACGGCGCCCTGCGCGGGATCGAGAACGACCCGCTGACGCCGCCCAACATGAAGCGGCTGCTGCGGCTCGCGCGCTTCGGGCTCCGGCAGCCCGAGCAGCCCGACTATGCCGCCGCGCTGCAGGAGATCGGCCCCGCCGCGATCAAGCTGGGGCAGGCGCTCGCCACCCGCCCCGACCTCGTCGGCGAGGAAGCGGCCGAGAACCTCCTGACCCTCCAGGACGATCTCCCGCCCGCCCCGATCAGCGTCATCGTCCCCGCGGTCGAAAAGGCCTTGGGCGCCCCCATCGACCGCCTCTTCAGCGACTTTGCCGAGCATCCCGTCGGCGCCGCCTCGATCGCGCAGGTCCACAAGGCGGTCACCACCGACGGCAAGACCGTCGCGGTCAAGGTGCTGCGCCCGGGCATCGAGGAGCAGTTCGCCGAGGCGCTCGAGACCTATGAATGGGCCGCCGCCCAGCTCGAGGGCTATGGCGGCGACGAGGCCGAGCGCCTCAGGCCGCGCCAGGTCATCGCCCATTTTAGGCAGTGGACCAACCGCGAACTCGACCTCCAGCGCGAAGCCGCCTCGGCGTCCGAACTCAGGGAGAACATGGTCGCCGAGCCCGGCTTCTACGTCCCCGAGATCGACTGGCGCCGCACCGCGCGCCGCGTCCTCACGATGGAATGGCTCGAGGGCACCAAGCTCACCAAGAAGGCCGAGCTGGTCGCCAAGGGCCACGACCTCCACGCCTTGAGCCAGATCCTCGTTCGCGCCTTCCTGCGCCAGGCGGTGGTCGACGGCTTCTTCCACGCCGACCTCCACCAGGGCAACCTGATCGCGCTTCCCAACGGCCAGCTCGCCGCGGTCGATTTCGGCATCATGGGGCGGATCGACCGCAAGGCGCGGCTGTGGCTCGCCGAGATCCTCTACGGCCTCATCACCGGCAATTACAAACGCGTCGCCGAAATCCATTTCGAGGCGCAATATGTCCCTGCCCACCACAGCGTCGATGAATTCGCCACCGCGTTGCGCGCGGTGGGCGAACCCATCCGCGGGCTGCCGGTAAAGGACATCAGTATCGGGCGCATGCTCGAGGGGCTGTTCTCTATCACCCGCGATTTCGACATGGCGACCCAGCCCCACCTCCTCCTCCTCCAGAAGACGATGGTGATGGAGGAAGGCGTGGTCGTCAGCCTCGATCCCGACATCAATATGTGGGAGGCCGCCGAGCCCTTCCTGCGCGAGTGGATCCGCAGCGAACTCGGCCCCGAGGCGCTCATCGCCGATCGCCTTACCGCGGTCCGCCGCGCGCTCCAGAAGCTCCCGCACCTCATCGACAAGATCGACGCCACCTATCCCGAACCCGGCGGCGCCCCGCCCATGCCCCCCCTGCCCGAGGTGCGCCTGATCGAACGCCCCCGCTGGGGCGGCTACCTCCTCACCGCGCTCGTCGCGGGCGCGGCGGGTGCGGGGCTGGTGGCGGTGCTGTAGATGGCGCGCCTCCTCCTCATCATCGGCGGCGGCATCGCCGCCTACAAGGCCGCCGAGCTCATCCGCCACGCCCGCAAGGCGGGGCATGAGGTCACCCCCGTCCTGACCGAGGGCGGCGCGCATTTCGTCACCCCCATGAGCCTCGCCGCGCTTGCCGAAAGCCCGGTTTACACCAGCCTGTGGGACCTGAAGGACGAGGCCGAGATGGGCCATATCCAGCTCTCCCGCGCCGCCGACCATGTCCTCGTCTGCCCCGCCACCGCCGACATGATCGCCAAGATGGCCGCCGGCATCGCCGACAATCTCGCGACCACGCTGCTGCTCGCCACCGACAAGCCCGTCACCATCGCGCCCGCGATGAACGTCAGGATGTGGGAGCATCCCGCCACCCAGCGCAACGTCGCCCAGCTGCGCGCCGACGGCATCACCGTGCTCGATCCCGACGAAGGCGCGATGGCCTGCGGCGAGTTCGGCCCCGGCCGCCTCCCCGACCCCGAAGCCATCCTCGCCGCGCTCCCGCTCGGCGCGCCAAGCGCCTCGCCCTTCCGGACTGAAGGCCCGCTGTCGGGCAGGCACGTCCTCGTTACCGCCGGCCCGACGCACGAGCCGATCGACCCGGTGCGCGTCATCGCCAACCGCTCGTCGGGCAAGCAGGGCTTCGCCATCGCGCGCGCCGCCGCCGCCGCCGGCGCGCGCGTCACGCTCGTCGCCGGCCCCGGCTGCCTGCCCACGCCTCCCGGCGTCGCGCGCATCGACGTCGAGACCGCCGTCCAGATGCGCGATGCGGTGATGAGCGCGCTGCCCGCCGATGCCGCGGTGCTGGTCGCCGCAGTCGCCGACTGGCGCGTCGAGGGCGCGGCCACGCACAAGCTCAAGAAGGGCAAGGGGCCGCCCCAGCTCCACTTCGCCCCCAACCCCGACATCCTCGCCGAGCTCGGCGCGCATCCCGACCGCCCCCGCCTCCTCGTCGGTTTCGCCGCCGAGACCGATGACGTGATCGCCAACGCCACCGCCAAGCGCGAGCGCAAGCAGGCCGACTGGATCCTCGCCAACGACGTCTCGGGCGACGTCATGGGCGGCGACAACAACCGCATCCACCTCGTCACCGCCGACGGGGTCGAGGATTGGGAGCAGGGGTCGAAGGACGCCGCTGCCCGGACCCTTGTCAACCGCATCGCACAGGAACTGACATGACCATCTCGATCCAGCTCGCCCGCCTGCCGCATGGCGAGGACCTGCCGCTTCCCGCCTACGCCACCCCCGGCGCCGCCGGCATGGACGTGCAGAGCGCGGAGGACGTGATCATCCCGCCGGGCGGGCGGCACGCGGTCGCCACCGGCTTTCGCGTCGCCATTCCCGAAGGCTACGAGATCCAGGTCCGCCCGCGTTCGGGGCTCGCCTTCAAGCATGGGGTGACCGTCCCCAATACCCCGGGCACCATCGACAGCGACTATCGCGGCGAGCTCAAGGTGCTGCTGATCAACCACGGCCCCGACCCCTTCGTCATCGAGCGCGGAATGCGGATCGCGCAGATCGTCCCGGCCGCGGTCACCCGTGCCGCCTTCCTCGAGGTCGCCGACCTCGACGAGACGACGCGCGGACAGGGCGGCTTCGGGTCGACCGGCACCAAGTGAATTTCTCCGACAGCGACCTCGACCGCTATGCCCGGCACATCGTCCTGCCCGATGTCGGCGGGGTGGGGCAGCGCCGCCTCAAGGCGGCGCGCATCGCGGTGGTCGGCGCGGGCGGCATCGGCGCGGGCGTCCTGCCGGCGCTGGTCGGGGCGGGCGTGGGCCGCATCACGCTGTTCGACGACGATGCGGTCGAATTGTCCAACCTCCAGCGCCAGTGGCTCTTCACCGAAGAAGACATCGGCGCGCTCAAGGCGCCGCTGGTGCGCCGCTTCGCCGAGGCGCGCGATCCCAATGTCCAGCTCGACGCGCACGGCTCGCGGCTCGATGCGGGCAATGCGGACAACATGCTCGCGGGGCACGAACTGGTCATCGACGGTACCGACAATTTCGCCACGCGCCTCGCGGTCAACGACAGCGCGGTCCGCCTCGGCATCCCGCTCATCAGCGCCGCCGCGCAGCAGCTCCAGGGGCAGCTCGGGCTGTGGCGCGGGCGCCCCTGCTATCGCTGCTTCGTGGGCGACGCCTTCGATAGCGACGACTGCGACACCTGCGCCGAGACCGGGGTCCTCGGCGCGCTCACGGGGCTGGTCGGCAACATGGCGGCGATGATGGCCATCCGCCTCGTGTGCGGCATCGGCGGCGATACGGAGGCGGAGGCGGGCACGCTCCATCTCTACGACGGGCGCGCCAACGGCTGGCGCAGGATCGCGATCCCCGCCGACCCGGGGTGCCGCGCCTGCGCGCCCTGAGCGGCTATTTCTTCGCCGCCGCCTTCTTGGCCGGCGCCTTCTTCTTGGCGGGTGCTTTCTTCTTGGCGGCGGGCTTGCGCTTCTTCTTGGCCGGCCCCTTGGCGGCGCGCTCGTCGATCAGCTGCACCGCCTGCTCGAGCGTCACCTCCTTGGGCTCGGTGCCCTTGGGCAGCGTCGCGTTGGTGGTGCCGTCGGTGACATAGGGGCCGTAGCGCCCGTCCATCACCTTGACCTCGCCCTCGTTGGCCGGGTGCTTGCCCAGCACCGCGATCGGCTCGCGGTTGCCGCGGCTGCCGCGCTGGCCCTTCTGCGCCTTGGCTTCCGCCAGCTTGGCGACCGCCGCGTTCATGCCCGTCTCGAACACCTCCTCGGTGCTCTTGAGCCGGGCATAATTGCCGTCGTGCAGCAGGTAGGGGCCATAGCGCCCGATCGAGGCCGTGATCATCAGCCCGGTTTCGGGATGCGCCCCGATCTCGCGCGGCAGCGAGAGGAGCTTCTTGGCCATCACGAGGTCGAGCGTCGAGCGATCGACATCCTTGGGGATCGAAGCGCGCTTCTTCTCGCCGTCGACCTCCTGCTCGAGATAGGGCCCGAAGCGCCCAGTCTTGAGCTCGATCCCCTCGCCCAGTTCCTGCGGCCCCTCGTTCGCCGCCTCGCCGCGCACCCCGAAGGGGCGGGTATAGTTGCACTCGGGATAGTTGGCGCAGGCGATGAAGGCGCCGAACTTGCCCCCGCGCAGCGACAGCCGCCCGCCGTCCTTGGGACAGGCGCGCGGATCGCTGCCGTCCTCCTTGGCGGGGAAGAGATAGGGTTCGAGGAATTCGTCGAGCGCGGCGGTGATGTCGCTGGGCTTCTGCTCCATCACCTCGCCCGCCTTGGGCTTGAAATCGCGCCAGAAGGCCTCGAGCATGCGCTGCCAGGCGAGCCGCCCGCCCGAGACGTCGTCGAGTTCCTCCTCGAGGCTGGCGGTATAGTCGTAGCTCACATAGCGCTCGAAGAAGCGCTCGAGGAAGGCGGTGACGAGACGTCCCGAATCCTCGGGCACGAACCGCTTCTGCTCGAGCCGGACATAGTCGCGGTCCTTCAGCGTCTGCAGCGTGGCCGCATAGGTCGAGGGGCGACCGATCCCCAGTTCCTCGAGCCGCTTGACGAGGCTGGCCTCCGAATAGCGCGGCGGGGGCTGGGTGAAATGCTGGCTAGCGGTCACCGCGCGCTTGGCGGGGGCATCGCCCTCGCGCAGCAGCGGCATCTTGCCGCCATCCTCGCCGTCGGCGTCGTCACGGCCCTCCTCGTAGAGCGCAAGATAGCCCGCGAACTTGACCACCTGCCCGGTGGCGCGCAGCACCGCGCGCCCCGCGCCGTCGGTCAGCTCGACGGTGGTGCGCTCCAGCCGCGCCGCCGCCATCTGGCTCGCCAGCGCGCGGTTGTAGATCAGCGTGTAGAGCTTGGCCGCATCGCCCGAGCCCGCGCGCTCCTTGCGGAAATTGGTCGGGCGGATCGCCTCGTGCGCTTCCTGCGCGTTCTTGGCCTTCGACTTGTACTGGCGCGGCTTGTCGGGAAGGTAGCCCGCGTCGTAGCGCTCGGCGATCGCGTGCCGGGCCGCGCCCAGCGCCTCGCCCGCCATGGTCACCCCGTCGGTCCGCATGTAGGTGATCGCGCCCGCCTCGTAGAGCCCCTGCGCGAGGCTCATCGTATGGCTCGCCGAATAGCCCAGCTTGCGCGCCGCTTCCTGCTGCAGCGTGGAGGTGGTGAAGGGCGGCGGCGGGTTGCGCGTCAGCGGCTTGTGCTCGACGCTCTCGACGGTGAAATTGCCCGACTCGATCACCGCCTTGGCGGTCTCCGCCTCCTCCCGCGAACCGATGGTAAGGCGGTCGATCTTCTTGCCGTCGAGCCGGGCCAGCCGCGCCTCGAACGGCGTGCCTTCCTGCTCGAAGCGCGCGCCGACCTGCCAATATTCGCGCGGCTCGAAGACCTCGATCTCGCGCTCGCGGTCGACGATCAGCCGCAGCGCGACCGACTGCACGCGTCCCGCCGAGCGCGCTCCGGGCAGCTTGCGCCAGAGGATCGGCGACAGCGTGAAGCCGACCAGATAGTCGAGCGCGCGGCGCGCCAGATAGGCATCGATGAGGTCGTGGTCGAGATCGCGCGGGGCCGCCATCGCCTCGGTCACCGCCGACTTGGTGATCTGGTTGAAGGTCACCCGCTCGACCTCGCGCGGCAGTGCCTTCTTCTTCTCGAGCACCTGCCGCACGTGCCAGCTGATCGCCTCCCCCTCGCGGTCGGGGTCGGTCGCGAGGACCAGCGCGTCGGCGCCCTTGGCGGCATCGGTGATCGCCTTGAGCTGCTTGGACTTGTCCGCGCTCGCGGTCCATTTCATGGCGAAGCCGTCGTCGGGGTCGACCGACCCGTCCTTGGCGGGCAGGTCGCGCACATGGCCGTAGCTGGCGAGCACCTTGTGCCCGGGCCCGAGATATTTCTCGATGGTTTTCGCCTTGGCCGGCGATTCGACGATGACAAGCTTCACTACCCGAAATTCCTCAATGCCTCACGTACGCGCGATGGTGTCGGCGTCCATTTGGGCGTCAAGCCAAATCAGCGCAAGCTCGCTCTGCCCCCGGCGTGGCGCTCGAGCCGTCCGGCAAGGTCGAGCTCGAGCAACGCCAGCTGCACCTCGGGCGGGGTGAGCCCCGACTGGCGGATGAGCTCGTCGACCGCGACCGGGACCGGCCCGAGCAGCGCCTCGACGCGCGCGCTGGCGGCGGGATCGAGGTCGTGTGCGATCGGCGCCGGGGGGCGACCGTCGGCGACCCGCTCCATCCGCGTGTCGATCGGGCCGAGGGTGGCGAGCACGTCCTCGGCGGTCTCGACCAGCGTGGCGCCGTCGCGAATGAGGCCGTTGCACCCGCGCGCCCTCGGGTCGAGCGGGCTGCCGGGGACCGCCATCACCTCGCGGCCCTGCTCGCCCGCCAGCCGCGCGGTGATCAGGCTGCCCGAGCGCGGCGCCGCCTCGACCACCACCGTTCCCGCGCTCAGCCCCGAGATGATGCGGTTGCGGTGCGGGAAATGCCGCGCCGTCGGCTGCGTGCCCGGCGGCATTTCGGCGACCAGCACCCCCTGCTCGGCGATCGCCTCCTGCCGCGCCGCATTTTCGGGCGGATAGGCGACGTCGCGCCCGCCCGCGATCACCGCGACGGTGCCGGTCTGCAGCGCCCCGTCGTGCGCCGCGCTGTCGATCCCGCGCGCCAGCCCCGAGACCACCACCTGCCCCGCGCCGCCGAGCGCCTGCGCAAGCTCGCGCGCGAGGCGGCAGGCGGCCGCGCTGGCGTTGCGCGCGCCGACCAGCGCGACGCACGGCCGGTCGAGCAGCTCGGCGCGCCCCTTCACGGTGAGCAGCGGCGGAGCACCGTCGATCTGGGCGAGCAGCGCGGGATAGCCCGCGGTCCCGATCAGCAGGTAGGTGGCGCCCATTGCCTCGACCGCGCGCATCTCCTGCTCGATCGCGCGGGGATCGGCCAGACGCGGCGGGCGCCCGCGCCCGCGGCGCGCGAGCTCGGGCACCGCGGCGATCGCCTCGGCCGCGGTGGCGAAGCGCTGGAGCAGCTGGCGATAGCTGACCGGCCCGACCCCGCGTGAGCGGATCAGGCGCAGATGGTCAGGAAGATCGGGAGGGTTGGTCACCGGGCGCGGTATCCTTCTTCGCGCCGAACCGCGGCTCGGATCCCTTGGCGATCCGGGCGATGTTGGCGCGATGCTTCCACCAGATGAGAAGCGTGATACCGAGCAGGAGGTTGAACAGGTCGGGCCGGTCGAGGACCAGCGCCGCGATCGGGGCCGACAACGCCGCAAGCAGCCCGCCCGCCGAGGACATGCGGGTGACGAGGAAGGCAGTGACCCAGACCCCCAGCGCGATCGCGCCGAAGCCCGGGTCGAGCGCGAACAGGATGCCGAAGAGCGTGGCCACCCCCTTGCCCCCCCGGAACCGCAGCCAGGCCGGGTAGAGATGCCCGATCAGCGCGCCCGCGGCGGCGAACAATTCGGCCTGTTCGCCCATGTACAGCCGCACCAGCAGGACCGCCGCGGCGCCCTTGAGCGCATCGAGCAGGAAGACCAGAGCCCCCACCTTCTTGCCCGCCGCGCGGACCGCGTTGGTGGCGCCGATATTGCCCGACCCGGTGGCGCGGATGTCGCCCTTGCCCAGCGCCCGGACGAGCACGAGCCCGAAGGGGATCGCCCCGAGGAGGTAGCCGAGCAGGAACGGCCAGAACTGGAAAGCCTCGATCATCGGCTCCTCGATAGCAGCCCGCCCCGGCCTGGCAAGGCCCCGGGAGTTGCGAAGACTTGCGGCTTGCCGCTAGCAGCAGGGGCGATGAGCCCCGACGCCCCCCTCCTCTTCTTCGATTCGGGCATCGGCGGGCTGTCGATCCTCGAGCCGACCGCCGCGCTGCTGCCCAACGCGCCCGTCGTCTATGCCGCCGACACCGCTGCCTTTCCCTACGGCACCCGCTCCGAAGCCGAGATCGCGGCGCGGGTGCCCGCGCTGCTCGGACGCCTCGTCGAGCGGGTCCGGCCAAGGCTGGTCACCATCGCCTGCAACACCGCCTCGACCATCGCGCTCGACCATGTCCGCGCCGCGCTCGACGTCCCTGTCGTCGGCACGGTGCCCGCGATCAAGCCCGCCGCCGAAACCTCGCGCAGCCGGGTCATCGGCGTGCTCGGCACGCAGGCGACGGTGCGCCAGCCCTATGTCGACGATCTCGCCGCGCGCTTTGCCGCCGACTGCACCGTGCTGCGGCACGGCTCGGCCGCGCTCGTCGAGCTCGCCGAGGCGCGGCTGCGCGGCGAGCCGGTCGACCCCGCCGCCGTCGTCGCCGCCGCGCAGCCCCTGTTCGACCGGCCCGGCGGCGAGCGGCTCGACACGGTGGTGCTCGCCTGCACCCACTTCCCGCTGCTCGCCGACTGGCTCGAGCAGGCGCACCCACACGTCGCCTTCATCGACGGCGGCGCGGGGATCGCGCGGCGAATCGCGCAGCTCACGCGCGGCCAGCGCTGGCCCGCCGCCGCCCCGCCGGGGCGCGCGCTGTTCACCGGCGCGGTGCCCGACGCGATCGCGCCGGCGCTGCGGCGCTTCGGGATCGACCAGCTTGGGTCGCTTTGATCTTTGCGTTAAAAAGCCTTAAGGGGCTGCCCGAGAAGAGCGAGACACATGGATTATAACGGCATTTTCCAGGCGGCCATCGACCGGTTGCATGACGAGGGGCGCTACCGCGTCTTCATCGACATCCTGCGCAACAAGGGCAATTTTCCCAATGCGCGCTGCTTCCACGGGCACAACGGCCCGCGCCCGATCACCGTCTGGTGCTCGAACGACTATCTCGGCATGGGCCAACACGATGTCGTCATCGCCGCGATGGAAGAGGCGCTCCACGACGTCGGCGCGGGATCGGGCGGCACCCGCAACATCGGCGGCAACACCCATCTCCACGTCGACCTCGAGGCCGAGCTCGCCGACCTGCACGGCAAGGAAGGCGCGCTGCTCTTCACCTCGGGCTATGTCTCCAACGAGGCCGCGCTGTCGACGCTCGGCAAGTTGCTGCCCGGCTGCGTCATCTTCTCCGACGAGTTGAACCACGCCTCGATGATCGCGGGGATCCGCAACTCGGGCTGCGAGAAGCGCATCTTCCGCCACAACGACCTCGAGCATCTCGAGCAGCTGCTGATGGAGGTCGAGCCCGACGCGCCCAAGCTGATCGCCTTCGAAAGCGTCTATTCGATGGACGGCGACGTCGCCCCGATCGCGGCGATCTGCGACCTTGCCGACAAATATGGCGCGCTGACCTATCTCGACGAGGTCCACGCGGTCGGCATGTATGGCGCGCGCGGCGGCGGCATCTCCGAACGCGACGGCGTCGCCCACCGTGTCACGCTGATCGAGGGCACGCTCGGCAAGGCGTTCGGGGTGATGGGCGGCTATGTCACCGCCGACCGGAACATCATCGACTGCATCCGCAGCTATGCGCCGGGGTTCATCTTCACCACCTCGCTCTCCCCCGTGCTCGCCGCCGGCGCGCTGGCGAGCGTGCGCCATCTCAAGGGCTCGAGCGTCGAGCGCGACGCCCAGCAGGCCGCCGCCGCGCGGCTCAAGGCCAAGATGCGCGGCGCCGGGCTGCCGGTGATGGAGAGCGTGACGCACATCGTCCCGCTCATGGTCGGCGACCCGGTCAAGGCCAAGCAGATCAGCGACATCCTGCTCGCCGAATATGGCGTCTACGTCCAGCCGATCAATTTCCCCACCGTGCCGCGCGGCACCGAACGGCTGCGCTTCACCCCCGGCCCCTTCCACACCGAGGCGATGATGGACGATCTCGTCAGGGGGCTGGTGGAAATCTGGAACCGGCTCGAGCTCGACCTCGCGGCCTAATCGACCATCTCGACGGCCCCTGCAGCCGGCCAGTCGGTGTCGCCGAGCCGATCGAGGCGCAATTCGATGATCTTCATTTCTTCACCGTCCGGGGTGACATAGTAGCCCTCTTCGAGCCATTGGCCCTCGACCAGACGAATTTCGTAGCGCACCTTCGGCCCGCCCATGTCGATGAACCAGTCGAAGCCGCCATCGACCGGCACGATGGGGAAGTCACCGCCCCGTCCCATCGCGTTGGTGCGGATGCGATATTCGTCCGAGCCGACCACATAATGCACCGTGGCCAGTGCATTGAAGACGAGTTCTCCGCTCTCAGGTTCATAGCCTCGGCCCTCGATTACGAGCACGGTACCATCGAGCATCGCGCCCACCCGTTCGGTCTAGACGAGCTCCAGCGGCCCTACGCCTTCGAAGCGCACCGCGCTGCCGCGCCACTCGCCATGCATCCAGTCGAAAACCGCCATCTTCTCTTTTTGAAGTTCGATAAGCCGCTCGGCAGGGGCGGGGCCGGAATCTTGGATTGCCGCCGTGGCAGGCGCCCCCATTAGTGCCAGGACCGTAAGCCAAGTCTTCATTCTCTCATCCCCTTCACGTCGCAAGCCAGCCACTGACGATGGTCAGCAATCCCAGCGCTGCCGACAGCGGCACGCGCAGCGTCATCCACCAGCGCGGCGTCACGCGCTTCAGCGAGAGATAGCGATCGATCAGCGGCGACAGCCACAGCGCGCCGCCGACGACCAGCCCAGCGGTCAGCGGTGACATGGCGGCGAAGCTGAACAGGCCTACCAGCATCACGAAGGTCCCGAGGCTTGGCAGCACTGAGAGGACAAGCACCACGTTCGATACTGGCCGCATATTGCTCGCGAACGCCCACCAGCAGCCGCCGAGGAAGGTCAGGATCAGCGCGCCGTAGATCACCCCCCAGAAGCTGATGTCGTGGGTCGCCGGGTTCTCGACCAGCACCAGCGCGATCAGCGCGACCGGGGGCAGCAATCCGGCCGCGCCGAGCATGAGGACGAGCGGGGGCAGGCCGAAAGGTCGCATGGGCCGAGCATGGGGTCGGATTTTCACGCTGGCAAGGCCGTAATCCGGGGTGACGCGCCCGCGCGCCGGCGCTATCAACGAGCGCATGAAAATCGCGCTGGCTTCCGATCATGCGGGCTTCGACCTCAAGGCCCTGCTCGTCTCCCACCTGAGCGAGGCGGGCCACGAGGTCACCGACCTTGGCCCCGACGACAAGCAGAGCGTCGACTATCCCGATTTCGGCCGCAAGCTCGCCGAGCATATCGCCGCGGGCAAGGCCGAACGCGGCATTGCCATCTGCGGCTCGGGGCTGGGCATCTCGATCGCGGTCAACCGCAACCCCGCCTGCCGCTGCGCGCGCGTGTGCGAACCGCTCTCGGCCGCGCTCGCGCGCCAGCACAATGACGCCAATGTCGTCGCCATCGGCGAACGGCTGGTCGGCAGCGACATGGCCAAGGCGATCGTCGAGGCCTTCCTCACCACCCCCTTCGACGGCGGCCGCCACCAGCGCCGCGTCGACAAGCTCAGCTAGAAAGTCCCCGATGGCCAGCGCAAGCCACATCCGCGCCGACGGCTTCTTCACCGACGGCGTTGCCTCCACCGACCCCGAGGTCGCCGCCGCGCTCGACGCCGAGCTCGAGCGCGAGCAGAAGCAGATCGAGCTGATCGCCTCCGAGAATATCGTCTCCAGGGCGGTGCTCGAGGCGCAGGGCAGCGTGCTCACCAACAAATATGCCGAAGGCTATCCGGGCAAGCGCTACTACCAGGGCTGCGAGCCCTCCGACGCGGTCGAGCGCCTCGCGATCGAGCGGGCCAAGAGGCTGTTCGACTGCGCCTATGCCAACGTCCAGCCGCATTCGGGGGCGCAGGCCAATGGCGCGGTCAACCTCGCGCTGCTCACCCCCGGCGACACCATCCTGGGCATGAGCTTGGATGCGGGCGGCCACCTCACCCATGGCGCGCGTCCGGCGCAGTCGGGCAAGTGGTTCAACGCGATCCAGTACGGCGTCACCGAAGACACCCACCTCATCGACTATGACGAAGTCGAGCGTCTCGCGGTCGAGCATCAGCCCAAGCTCATCATCGCGGGCGGCTCGGCTTATCCGCGCGTCATCGACTTCAAGCGCTTCCGCGAGATCGCCGACAAGGTCGGTGCCTATCTCCATGTCGACATGGCGCATTTCGCCGGGCTGGTCGCGGCGGGCGAGCACCCCTCGCCGCTCCCGCACGCGCATGTCGTCACCACGACCACGCACAAGACGCTGCGCGGCCCCCGCGGCGGCATGATCCTGTCGAACGACGAGAAGCTCGGGAAGAAGCTCAACAGCGCGGTCTTCCCGGGACTCCAGGGCGGCCCGCTGATGCACGTCATCGCCGCCAAGGCGGTCGCCTTCGGCGAAGCGCTCCAGCCCGAATTCAAGACCTATTCGAAGGCGGTCATCGCCAATGCCAAGGTGCTGTGCGAGACGCTCAAGGGTCGCGGCGCCGATCTCGTCTCGGGGGGTACCGACACGCATGTCGGGCTGATCGACCTCAGGCCCCTCGGCATCTCGGGCAAGGATGCCGACGAGGCGCTCGAGCGCGCGGGCATCACCTGCAACAAGAACGGGGTGCCCAACGACCCGCTGCCGCCGATGAAGACGAGCGGCATCCGCGTCGGCTCGCCCGCGGGCACCACCCGCGGCTTCGGTGAACAGGAGTTCAAGGCCATCGGCGACATGGTCGCCGACGTGCTCCACGGCGTGGCCGGGACGGGCGGCGAAGGCGACCCCGCGGTCGAGGCCGACGTCAAGGCCCGCGTCGAGACGCTATGCGACCGTTTCCCCATCTACGAGGGGTCCTGATCCGTTGCGCTGCCCCTTTTGCACCCACGAACAGAGCCAGGTGAAGGACAGCCGCCCGTCCGAGGACGGCGCGGCGATCCGGCGGCGGCGCCAGTGCGAGGGCTGCGGCGCGCGCTTTACCACCTTCGAGCGCGTGCAGCTGCGCGACCTCACCGTGGTCAAGAAGGACGGCAAGCGCGAGCCCTTCGAACAGCCCAAGCTGCAGGCCTCGATCCGCCACGCCTGCAGGAAGCGCAACATCTCCGAAGGCCAGATCGAACGGCTCGCCCATTCGATCCAGCGCCAGCTCGAGACGCAGGGCGATGAAGTGAACGCCGACCTCATCGGCGAGGCGGTGATGGACGGACTGAAGGCGCTCGACAGCGTCGCCTACATCCGCTTCGCCAGCGTCTATCGCGACTTCAAGGAAGCCGGCGACTTCGCCGATTTCGCCGAGAGCGTGGACGAGGGCGACGAATGAACAAGCCCGTCATCGTCCTCGTGAACCCCCAGCTGGGGCAGAATATCGGCAAGGCGGCACGCGCCATGCTCAACTTCGGGCTCACCGAGATGCGGCTCGTCGCGCCGCGCGACGGCTGGCCCAACCCCGAGGCGGGGCCCGCCGCGAGCGGCGCCGACATGGTGCTCGACGGCGCGCAGGTCTTCGAGACCACCGCCGAGGCGCTCGCCGACTGCAGCCTCGTCTTCGCCTCGACCGTGCGCCGCCGCGACCTCGTCATGCCGGTGGTCGGCCCCGAGCAGATGGCGAAGGACATCCACGCGCTTGCGCCAGCCAGTCGCGCCGCCATCCTGTTCGGCCCCGAGCGCTCGGGGCTCGAGACCGAGGACATCGGCCGCGCCGACAAGATCGTCACCGTGCCGATCAACCCCGAGTTCGGCAGCCTCAACCTGGCGCAGGCGGTGATCCTGCTCGCCTACGAATGGTCGCGCGGCGCGGGCGAGGCGCTCGTCCAGCCGACCGACAAGGACATGGAGCCGCCCGCCACCAAGGCCGAGCTGGACGCGCTCATCGGCCACCTCAACAGCGCGCTCGATGAAAAGGGCTATTTCTTCCCGCCCGAGCGCACCGAGGCCACGCAGGCGACGCTGCGCTCGATCCTCACCAAGCCGGGCTGGTCGGAGCGCGAATTGAAGGCGCTCCACGGCGTCATCCGCGCACTGGTGAAAGCCTAGCCGCCGATTCCTCAGCTACGCGTCGCGTCGAAGCGTTCGAACTCGTAGGCGATCGACTGCTCCATCAGCTCCTCCCACACCGGCCACAGCCGCTCGGCGGGAAGCCCCGCCGCGCGCGCGGCCGCCGCGACCTTGGCATGGACATCGTCCTTGCGGTCCTGGTCGCGGACCGCCTCGCGCGACGGCTTGATCCGCGCCGCGGCGCGCATGTAGCCGAAACGGCGCTCGAGCAGCTTGACCAGCTGCCGGTCGACCTCGTCGACCCCGGCGCGCACATGGGCCATGGTCTCGCAGGCATCGGGATCGCGGATCTCGTTCATGCGCCCGCCATGGCAGGCTCGCTAAGGGGCTGCAACGCTTGACCTTGCAGCCCGCCTCGGCTAGGCGCGCCTTCGCAATTGATCCCACAGGTCCGGTGAAGTGGTGATCGCGTCAGCCCGACAGGGATGGCGGAGCGGTCCGGACACGAACACAAGCTAGTTGGAGAAACACCATGTCGAAGCGCACCAGCGCCAAGTACAAACTCGACCGCCGCATGGGCGAAAACGTCTTCGGTCGCCCGAAGAGCCCGGTCAATCGCCGCGAATATGGCCCCGGCCAGCACGGCCAGCGCCGCAAGGGCAAGATGTCGGACTACGGCCTGCAGCTGCGCGCCAAGCAGAAGCTTAAGGGCTATTACGGCGACGTCACCGAAAAGCAGTTCAAGCGCACCTTCCAGGACGCCAGCCGCATGAAGGGCGACGCCAGCCAGAACCTCATCGGCCTGCTCGAGCGCCGTCTCGACATGATCGTCTACCGCGCCAAGTTCGCGCCGACCATCTGGGCCGCGCGCCAGCTCGTCAGCCACGGCCACATCCGCGTCAACGGCGTGAAGTGCAACATCGCCTCGCGTCGCTGCGACGTCGGCGATGAAATCTCGCTCGGCCCGAAGGCCAAGGAAATGGCGCTCGTCCTCGAGGCGCAGAGCCTCGCCGAACGCGACATCCCCGACTATGTCTCGGTCGACAGCGACCACCAGGTCACCTTCACCCGCGTGCCCACGCTCGACGAGGTGCCCTACCCGGTGCGCATGGAACCCAACCTGGTCGTCGAATTCTACTCGCGCTAAGCTCCAGCGAAATCGCGACAGACGAAGAGGGCGGCCCTTCCGGGTCGCCCTTTTTCGTGCCAAAGGCCCGTTCATGACCAATGCTCCCCCTCCCGAATGGGCCCCGCACGACGCGATGTGGATCGGCTTTCCCAGCCATCCCGACCTGTGGGAAGACGATCTGGCGCCCGCGCAGGCCGAGGTCGCCGCGCTCGCCGCCGCGCTCCATGCAGGCGGCGAGGGCGAGGAGATCCGCCTTGTCGCCGCCACCGAGGAGGCCGCCGCCGAGGCGCGCCGCCTCGCCCCCTTCGCCACCGTCATCGTCGAGCCCTTCGGCGACATCTGGCTGCGCGATACCGGGCCGATCATCCTCGGCACGGGCGACGCGCGCCGCGCGCAGGGGTTCGGCTTCAACGGCTGGGGCGGCAAATATGAGCTCGAAGGCGACGACAGCGTGGGCGAGCGCCTCGCCGCCACCGCCGACCTGCCCTATCAAAAGGCCGACTGGATCCTTGAGGGCGGCGCCATAGACGGCGACGGGTCGGGCACCTTCATCACCACCGAGGAATGCCTCCTCAACCCCAACCGCAACCCGGGCCTCAGCCGCGAGCAGATCGAAGAACAGCTCAAACGCGATCTCGGCGCGACCCGCATCGTCTGGCTCGGCAACGGGCTCCGAAACGATCATACCGACGGGCATGTGGACAACCTCGCGCGCTTCGTCGCGCCCGGGAAGGTCGCCATTCCCGAACCCGCGGGCGAGGCCGATCCCAATGCGGATGCCTATGCCGATGCCGCCGCCGCGCTGCTCGACGCCGACCTCGAGGTGACGGCCATCCCCTCGCCCGGCGCGGTGATGCGCCCCGACCCAGAGACGGGCGAGCAGCGGCTCGTGCCCGCCAGCTACATGAACTTCCTCATCGGCAATGCCGCGGTGGTGGTGCCGCTCTACGGCGCTGCCAACGACCTCGCCGCGATCGAGGCGATCGGCGGGCTCTTCCCCGACCATCGCGTCACCGGCATCCGTGCCGACCACATCCTCACCGGTGGGGGGTCGTTCCACTGCATTTCGCAACAGGTGCCGCAATGACCGACAAGATCACCGTCTCCGCCCTCCAGCTCGCGCTCGGCGGCGGGGTCGAGGAGAATATCGCCAACGTCACCGAGCTGGTGCGCGAGGCGGCGGGCAAGGGCGCCGAGGTGGTGCTCCCTCCCGAACTGTTCGAGGGCCCCTATTTCTGCCGCGAGGAGGACGAGGCGCTGTTCGCGGGCGCGCGCCCGACCGCCGATCACCCGAGCGTGCGCGCGATGCAGGCGCTCGCCGAGGAACTGTCGATCTGGATCCCGACCAGTTTCTTCGAGGCCGACGGGCCGCATCATTACAATTCGCTCGCCTGGATCGCACCGGGGGGACGGATCGCGGGCGTCTATCGCAAGAGTCACATCCCCGACGGTCCCGGGTACGAGGAAAAGTTCTATTTCCGCCCCGGCAACACCGGCTTCAAGGTCTGGAAGGGCCCCGGCGAACGCCACATGGGGGTCGGCATCTGCTGGGACCAATGGTACCCCGAGACCGCGCGCGCGATGATGCTCTTGGGGGCAGAGATCCTCTTCTACCCGACCGCGATCGGTTCGGAGCCGCACGACCCCACGCTCGACACCAGTCGGATGTGGCGCCGCGCGATGATCGGCCATGCGGTCTCGAACGTGGTTCCCGTGGTCGCCGCCAACCGCATCGGCGAGGAATGCGGGCAGCATTTTTACGGCCACAGCTTCATCTGCGACGAGCGCGGCGACATCGTCGAGGAATTCGGCGCGACCGAGACGGGCGTGCTGACCGCCAGCTTCGACATCGCCAGGGTGCGCCAGCACCGCGCCGCATTCGGCTTCTTCCGTGACCGCCGCCCCGAACTCTACGGACGGCTCGCGCAGGACCTGTGATGGATCCTGCCTACCGCCTCTGGCGCGAGGGCACCGACTTCCGGCTCGAGGACGCCGCGGGGGTCCCGCTGCTCGTCGCGCGGATGGCGCGTGCGCGCTACCTGCGCGCGGCCACGCTGGTCGATCGCGACGGAGCCGACGTGGGGCGGATCGAGCGCCGCGGCACGCGCATCGCGCTCGACGTCGGCGGCACGCCGCGCGCGGCGATCGTCGTCCCGCGCCTCACTTCGGCGCTGCGCACCCGCGGCTTCGTGCTCGAGGACGGCGCGCGCCGCCCCTGGCTCGAGCTGGTGCCACCAAGCGGCCTGTCGCGACGCGCCGGCGCGGCGCGGGCGCTCGAGGCGCTGATGGACAGCGACCTCCTGCTCGTCGACGGCGATCGCGTGCTGGGCTCGACCCGGCGGCCCGAGCCGGCGCCGCGCCGCCTGTCCGGGTTGCTCGCGCCGATCCGCGCCGCGCTGCGCGGCGGTCCGGCACCGCGCGGCCAGCTCGCGCTCGCCCCCGGGGCGCCGGTCGATGCGCCGCTGGCAATGCTGCTGCTGCTGTTCCGCACGCTCGACTATGCGGCGATGCGCTCGCTCGACTAGAGGTCGATCCGCAAATACACGCTGTCGACCCAGCGGTCGCCGTGCCTCATCGCCTTTTCCTTGTAGCCCGAGCGGGTGAACCCGACCTTCTCGAGCGCCTTCAACGAGCCGACATTGGCGGGGTCGACGTCGGCGAACATGTAGCGCAGCCCGCGGGTGCGGATATAGTCGCGATAGGCGGCGAGCGCCTCGGTGGCGTACCCCTGCCCCCAGTCCTCGCGGCGGATCATCATGCCGATCTCGGGCACGTCCCACAGCCCGCACTTGCCGATCAGCTCGCCGTCCTTCTCGACGATGAAATCGTCCGAATGGGGCCCCGCCGCCTCGATCATGCCGCGCAGCCATTCCTGCGTCTCGAACATCGTGTCGTGCACGGTGGTCGACCAGCTGCGCATCGTCTCCTCGTCGGTGAACAGCCGGTGCAGCGCTTCGGCGTCGTCGGGCCGCGCGCGGCGCAGCACCAGCCGCTCGGTGCGCAATTCCTCCGCCGGCTCGCCCTTGAGCCCCGGGCTGACCGCCTTGCGCAGCGCCATCAGGAACATCTCGTCGGACAATCGCCCGGTATTCTGGTTGTAGCGACTGCAATGATAGCTATCGACCAGCCGCAGCCCGTTCGGGGCATGATGCACGTTGCCATGCCCGAACTTGTTGCGATTGAGCGTCATGCCGAGCGCGCGGCAAGCCGCGTCATGCGCGATCTTGCCGAGCGCGAACAGCGTGTGGACGCCGGGCAGCTGGCCGAGCATCTCCTCGAGGAAGGGGCGGCAGTGCTGGATTTCCTGCCCCGTCGGCTTGTTCTCGGGCGGCAGGCACTTGACCGCGTTGAGGATGATCGCGCCCTTCAGCTCGACCCCGTCGTCGATCCGGCTGTCATACCGGCCGACCGACAGCCCGACCCGCATCAGCGTGTCGAACAACAGGTCGCCCGCATAATCGCCCGTGAAGGGACGCCCGGTGCGATGCGCGCCCTGCTTGCCCGGCGCGAGCCCGATGATCGCCACCCCCGCCCCGGGGTCGCCGAACGCGGGCACCGGGGCGTTGTACCAGTCGGGATGCTCGCGGCGCAGCCGCACCCGCAGGTCGACCAGCCGCGGGCATAGCGGGCAGTCGCGGGGCGGTTCGGCGGTGGGGAGCGGGGACAGATCGGCGGGCGAGACATGCGACATGCGCCGATCCCTACCGCGCCGCGAGGACCTTGGGAAAGGCCTCTCTTCCCTTTTCATGCGACCGCTCTAAGGACGGGGCGCGCGCGCGAGCGCGGCACGGCTGGAGGAGCGAGCGTAAATGACCGCAAGCAAGCATGTCTACGGCATCGGCATCGGCTCGAATCGCGTGCACCCGCGCCACGGTCGCCCCGCCGCGGTGGTCGAGGCGGCGATCGCGCGGCTGGCGCGCGACCACGAGCTGTTCGACGCCTCCCCCATCCTCCTCAACCCCGCCTTCGGCGGCGCCGGACGCGACTTCGCCAACGCCGCCGCGATCGTCGAGAGCGACCTCGAGCCCGAGGCGATGCTCGCGAGCTTGAAATTCATCGAGCACGAATTTGGCCGCCGCCCGGGCAAGGCCTGGGGCCCGCGCGTGCTCGACCTCGACATCCTCGCCTGGGACGGGGGCGACTATCACGGCCGCGCGCTGACCATTCCCCACGCCGCGCTGGGCGAACGTGCGAGCGCGCTCGTCCCGCTCGCGCAGATCGCGCCCGACTGGCGGATCACCGGCGGGCTCGCGCTGCGTCACCTCGCGGCGCGGCTCCGGCGGGCGCGGCGCAAAAACTGAAATCATGCCTTGATGAAGCGCCGAGGGCTCGCTAGGTCGGCACCCGGCTGGATGGGCCGTTAGCTCAGTTGGTAGAGCAACTGACTTTTAATCAGTAGGTCGCAGGTTCGACCCCTGCACGGCTCACCAGCCTTCTCTCCCCACACTACCGCAACCGATGGCGCGCGAGCGGTCGCCCGCGCGCCCTATCGATCGATCAATAGCCGAACGTGCCCGTCTCGGCGGGCGGGAAGATGCTGATCTCGATGCCGTCACCTTGGCGCGGCGGCGGCGCATCGCCCATTTGTTCGGCAAGCCGCTGCATGAAAAGGACGACATTTTGGCGTAGCGATCCCTCGATCGACTTCCTGATCCGCATCTCCGACGTCCAGGCGGTGCCGAAAGGCTCAACATATTTGGTCCGCACCATCTCATCCATGAGCAGTTCGCCGGTCTGTCGATCACTGAGCCTGTAGCGCACTTTCGACCTGACTCCACTGCTGACCAGCAGCGCAGGCTTCTTGATGCGCACCAGCTCGGCCGCCAGCTCGTAGTCACCCATGCCCGCCGCCAGAAGATTGTTGTTGGCGAGGGATTGGCGCAGCGCTTCCATGAACGCCTCGTCCGACACCTGCGAGGAAAGTTTGGTTTCCTTGCCACCCGATACCTCAACCAGCGTGATCGTCTGGTGAAGCGGCGCGAGCCGGTGGGCTTCTACCGTCGCCACCTGCCCGACGGTCATGTTGACGGGTTTTGCCGCGCAGGCCGAAAGGCCGACGGCGCAGGCCACAATAACGACAGGCCGGATCACTTCATACTGCATTCGGATACCCCCCGGTTGTTTCGCTCCGACGCTAATGTGCCGACCCGAACCTGTCACGCCTGTTGATTCCTCGTAGTCAACTAGGTTGTTAGCAAAAGGCCGGTTCGACCCCTGCTCGGCTCACCAGCCTTCCCTCCCTCGACGCCTCGCGACATCGCGCCGCTCAGCGCGACGGGCGCAACCAGAAGACCGCGCCGCCGACCGGGCTGTCGACACGGCGGTACCCGTGTGCGCGCGCGAACGCCTCGATCGGCGCCTCGAGCCCGACGCGGTCGCGCGTGTGGCTCGCCTCGTAACCGGTCACGATCGCGGCCGGGGCGGTGGCTTCGAGATAGGCGGTCACGGTCGAGGGCGAGAGCAGGCCGAGCGCATCGCGCTCGCTCGCGGCGATCATGTCGCCGGTGCGATAGGCGAAGGGGCCGGTGGCGAAGGCGGGGTCGAGCGCGAGCCCGCTGCCGACCACCGTCTCGGGGCTGAGCGTGGCGACGCTCCCCTCGAGCCCCTCGGCGCGTACCAGCTCGGCGAGCAGCCGGCCTTCTTCGGCCACCACCAGCGGCGTGGGCCGGTCGGCCAGCGCGCCGCCCAGGTTGTAGAGCGGCTGGACCAGCCCGACGAGCAGCGAGAGCGCGAGCGCGCCGCGCACCCATCGCCCCGCGGGCACGAGGTCGCGCTGGCGCACCCAGAGCAGCCCCAGCCCGAGGAACAGCGGCGGCAGCAGCGGGATCGCATATTGGCGGTGGATCGGCGTCGGCGCGAGCGTGGCGACCAGCCCCGCGAGCACGCACAGGTCGGTCAGGATCAGCGCGGGCGGCTGCAGCCGGCGCGCGCGCAGCAGGCGGATCCGCGCGATCGCGTAGAGGAGGAGCGCGACCAGCGCGGGCCCGCGCGCGAGCGTGAGCAGCGCGTCGACCAGCTTCATCCCCCACGTCAGGCGATGGCCGCGTCCATTGGCCTCGTACCACAGGAAGGGCGCCTCGGCGTGATAGGCGAAATTGCCATAGTCGAAGGCGGCGGGCGCGCCGGCGCGGATCCACAGCAGCGGGACGAGCGCGAGCACCACCCCCGAGCCGGTGATCAGCAGCGTGGCGAGCGCGCGGCGCGCGCGCATCGCCCCGAGCGTCCAGGCGACGGCGGGAAAGGCGACCAGCGCGCCCGCCATCACCGCATAGCTGAGCTTGGTGCCCGTCGCGGCGCCGAGCGCGAGCCCGACGAGCAGCCACTTGTAGCGCCGCGCCGGGCGCCCCGGTCGTAGCGCGCTCATCGCGAGGAACAGCGCGGCGGCGAGCAGCAGCGCGGGCAGCGCATCGTTGCGCACCAGCGTGACCCCGAACAGGAAGGCATGGCAGAACCACAACGCCCCGGCGGCGAGCATCGCCTCGCGCACGGGCACCCGCGCCTCGCGCAGCGCGGCGAACAGCAGCCCGATCACCCCCGCCCCGGCCAGCCCCGAGGCCAGGCGCGCGACCAGCAGCGCGTGCGGCTCGAGCGCGAGCAGCGGCGCGAGGACGTAGATCTGGTAGGGGGTCTGGAGGTAGAGGAAGTCGCGAAAGGGCGCGAGCCCGGCCGCGAACAGCTCGGCCGCGGCGAGATATTGCGTCTCGTCATGGTCGATCGGGCTGGCGAGCGCGAGCAGCGGCAGGCTGGCCAGCAGCGCCACGAACGCCGTGGCCAGCGACGGCGCCAGCCGCCCTGCGCGCGGCGTGGCGCGCTCGGCGATACTTGTCATGGGTCGGCCCCCGGATGCTAAGACATTGAACCCTCTGCCCAATTCGCGACCAAACGTCAATCGCGCGCGCTGTCAAGCGGGGTGCGACGAGCCGCAACCGCGCGCGCCGACCCGAGGCCAATTCGCACCGGATCGGACCGATTGCGGCCCCGGGCAGCACAATTGCGGTGGCGCGTCTAACCAGTTGGTAAGGCAGTCGACATATCTGGGAGGATGCGACGGCCGCCGACCGGGCGATGCCGCTGACCGGGCGCTGCCGCCGATCGGGCGGTGCACCGGGTGCAACAAGAGGAGGCCGCGTTGAGCGACCAGTCGATGCAGACCACGCTCTATTCCTTCGCCGAGGAGGCCCCCGCGCCCGAGCGCACCGAGCAGCGCGCGGGCGAACGGCACCTCACGCTGTTCCGGGTCGGGGCGATCACGCTCGGCGAGCGTCGCGAATTGTGCCTCATCAAGAACATCTCGGCGGGGGGCATGATGATCCGCGCCTATTGCAAGGTCCGCGAGGGCGACCGGCTGACGGTCGAACTCAAGAGCGGCGAACCGATCTCGGGGCGCGCGATCTGGACCAAGGAGCACAATGTCGGGGTGCAGTTCGACCACAAGATCGACGTGCTCCACATCCTCCACACCTCGATGGAGGGTCCGCGTCCGCGGATGCCGCGGATCGAGGTCGATTGCGCCGCGACGCTCTATCTCGACTGTCGCCCGATCCCCGCGCGGATCGAGGATATCAGCCAGGGCGGGGTCAAGGTCGCGGTCCGCGAGGTCCTGCCGCGCGGCAAGGATCTCGGGGTGGGGCTGCCCGGGCTGGCGCCGATCCGCGCCTCGGTCTGCTGGCAGGATGACGAATGCGCGGGGATCACCTTCAACACGCTGATGCCGCTCAACGACCTCGTGCGCTGGCTCGACCAGCAGCGCACGCCGATCTCCCGCGCGAGCTAGCGTGCGCGCCGGTCCCGCGGGCGATCAGCGCGGCCGGCGAGACGGTGGCAGGCTTCAGCGCCCGCGCGCGGGCGGGTCACCGGGATTGCGAAACACCCATTCCTGCGCGTAGCGGCGCTCGCCCTCGCTCAGTTCGCTCGAGCGCACCGGGGGACGGCGGCTGGCCATCGGCGGGCGCGGCTTGGGCTGCGGGACATGGCGCAGCACGATCTCGGGCTCGAGCGCCTGCGCGAAGGCGATGCCGGCGCGCCCCTCGGCGGTCCAGGCGATCCGCCCGGGGACCGACAGCCCGTCGCGGCGGAACAGCAGTTCGGTGCCTTCGACGGGGAGTTGGTCGCCCTCGACCAGCGCGCCTTCGGCCGACAGGTTGCGCAGCCGCACGACCTGTTCGCGCCCCCCGCTCTCGAGGGTCGCCTTCATGAACAGGTGCGAGCGCGGGCTCTTGCGATTCTGCGGCGAATGACTCTGGTCCATGCCGGCATGGTTAGCCCGCGGACGGTAAAAGCCCAGTTAAAAAAAAACGCTCAGCCGCGCCGGACCAGCCGCAGCATGAGGTTGTTGGCGGGCATCGTGCGGCGCTCGGCCAGCGCGAACCCGCGCGGCTCGGCGGCGGCGGACAGCGCCTCGAGCGTGCGCAGCCCCCACGCCGGGTCGCGCGCGCGCAGGCTCTCGTCGAACGCCAGGTTGGAGGGCGCGGTCTCGATATCGGCGGCCAGCCACGGCCCGTAGAAGATCAGCGGCGCCCCCGGCCGGAGCAGCCGCGCTGCCCCCTCGAGCAGCCCGAGCGTGGCCGCCCACGGCGCGATATGCGCCATGTTGATCGACAAGACCGCATCGGCCGCCTCGATGCCCCAGCCCGGCGCGGCGGTATCGAGGTCGAGCGGGGGGAGCAAATTGGCGGGCCCCCCCTCGCGCCAGGCCGCGATCGAGACGAGCGCGGCGGGATCGGGGTCGCTCGGCTGGAACGTGAGCGCGGGGAAATGCTCGGCGAAGGCGCGCGCATGCTGGCCGGTCCCGCTCGAGGTTTCGAGCACCAGCCCGGTGGCGGGAAGCCAGTCCTCGAGCACGGCGATGATATGGCGCACGTTGCGCGCGGCGGCGGGCGCCTCGCGCCGCGCTTCGCGGCCGAGGTCGGCCATCGTGTAGGGGGGGATCGGGTCGCTCATCCGCGCAGTTTGAGCCCGGCCATCGCCCGCGCGCGGCGCTCGCGCACGACCATCCAGACGAACAGCCCAAGCGGCCCGGCCAGCAGCGTGAGGACGAGGATCGGCGCCTGCGCGATCCGGCTCACCATCTTGTGATCGGCATCCTTGGCGATCCACTGGCCGACGAACAGGTCGAAGGCGAGATAGTGGAGCCAGCCGACGGTGACGCCGGCATCGCTGGCAAACAGCGCGCGCACCCCCTCGATCGAGGAGAAATCGCCCTCACCCAAGCCGCCATTGCCGATCAGCAGGCCGAGCAGCCCGACCGCATAGGCGAGGCTGAGCAGCCCGATGCCGAGATAGAACACCAGCGCGTGCGTCTTGGGACCGCGCGGCCCCACGACCAGCGCGATCCACGGGACGAGCACCGCGGTGCTGGCGAGCGCGAACAGCGTGCCCCAGTCCATCAGCCGCCGCCGTACCTGGCCGCCATCCCGGTCGAGGAGGCCTCGGGCACCGCTTCCTTGTAGGCGAGCACGGGCTTGCGCGCGGCCTGCGTCTCGTCGAGGCGGCGGCGCGGCGCGTAATAAGGCGCGGCCTTCATGCCCTCGTCGCCCGCCTTGGCGCGGTCGGCCACGCTGCGCAGCGCGGTGATGAACTGGTCGAGCGTCGCCTTACTCTCGGCTTCGGTCGGCTCGACCAGCATCGCCCCATGCACCACCAGCGGGAAGTACATGGTCATCGGGTGGTAACCCTCGTCGATCAGCGCCTTGGCGAGGTCGAGCGTCGAGATGCCCTCGCCGAAGCCCTTATCGCTGAACAATGCCTCGTGCATGCACGGGCCCGAATGGGCGAAGGGCGCGTCGAGCACGTCCTCGAGGCTGCGCAGGATGTAGTTGGCGTTCAAGACCGCATCCTCGGCGACCTGGCGCAGGCCGTCGGCGCCGTGGCTGAGGATATAGGCGAGCGCGCGGGTGAACATCCCCATCTGCCCGTGGAAGGCGGTCATGCGCCCGAAATGCTCGAGCGGTCCGCCGAAATGCGCCTCGGCGAAGCTTTGCGCATCCTCTTCCTCGACGAGATGGACGGTGCCGTCCTCGGTGCGCGCGGTATAGGGCAGCGGCGCGAAGGGGCTAAGCGCCTCCGACAGCACCACCGGCCCCGAGCCCGGCCCGCCCCCGCCATGCGGGGTGGAAAAGGTCTTGTGCAGGTTGATGTGCATGGCATCGACGCCGAGGTCGCCGGGGCGCACCTTGCCGACGATGGCGTTGAAGTTGGCACCGTCGCAATAGACATAGCCGCCCGCCGCATGGACCGCGTCGGAGATCGCCTTCAGGTCGCGCTCGAACAGCCCGAGCGTCGAGGGGTTGGTGATCATCACCCCCGCCACATCGGGGCCGAGGCGAGCCTTCAAGGCCTCGAGATCGACGCGCCCGTCGCTGTTGGCGGGGATATTCTCGATCCGGTAGCCCGCGAAGGCGGCGGTGGCGGGGTTGGTGCCGTGCGCGCTCTCGGGGACGAGGATGACCTCGCGCGCATCGCCCTTCGCCTCGAGCGCGGCGCGGATGCACAGGATGCCGCACAATTCGCCATGCGCGCCCGCCTTGGGGCTCATCGCCACGCTGTGCATGCCGGTCAGCTTGACCAGCCAGAAGGCGAGTTCGTTGATGACTTCCAAGGCGCCGCGCACCGTATCGACCGGCTGCAGCGGGTGGACGTCGGCAAAGCCCGGCATCCGCGCGACCTTCTCGTTGAGCCGCGGGTTGTGCTTCATCGTGCAGCTGCCGAGCGGGAAGAGGCCGAGATCGATGCCGTAATTCTGGCGCGACAGGCGCGTATAGTGACGCACCGTCTCGGGCTCGGTGAGCCCCGGCAGCCCGATCTCGCCCTTGCGCTCGAACCCGCCGAGACGGCTCGTCGTCGCGCTCATCGGCGTGGGGCTTGCCGGCTGCTCGACGCCCGCGAGGTCGAGCTTGCCCGCGAATTCGAAATCGACCCCCGTGGTCTGGCTGTCGCCGATCTCGAAGATCAGCGGTTCCTCGAGCATCAGCGCGCGGTTGCCGGTGGTGGTGTCGGGTCCGCTCATCGCATTATGCCCCTCGACCGGGGTGCCGGGCTTCCAGCCGCTCTCGTTGGTCTTGGTCATGATAGCGCCTCCGTCAGCGCATCGCAGAGGGTCTGGATGTCCTCCTCGCTGGTCGTCTCGGTGAGCGCGACGAGCAACGCATCGTCGAGCCCCTCGCTGTCCGGATAGAGCCGGCCGAGCGACACGCCCGCAAGGATGCCCTTGTCGGCGAGCTCGCGCACCAGCGCGCGCGCATCGCGCCCGACCTTCAGCGTGAATTCGTTGAAGAAATGTTCGTTGAGCAGCGTCACGCCCGGCACCGCGGCCAGCCTGTCGGCGGCGAGGCAGGCGAGCCGATGGTTCTCCGCCGCCAGCGCGCGCAGCCCCTTTTCGCCGAGCAGCGTCATGTGGACGCTGAAGGCCAGCGCGCACAGCCCCGAGTTGGTGCAGATGTTGCTGGTCGCCTTCTCGCGGCGGATATGCTGCTCGCGCGTCGAGAGGGTGAGGACGTAACCGCGCTTGCCCTCGGCATCGACCGTCTCGCCGCACAGCCGCCCCGGCATCATGCGCACATGCTTCTCGTCCTTGACCGCGAACAGCCCCAGATAGGGCCCGCCGAACTGGAGGCCGACGCCGATCGCCTGCCCCTCGCCCACGACGATGTCGGCGCCAAGGTTGCCCGGCGCCTCGATCGCGCCGAGCGCGACGGGCTCGGTGTTGACGACGATGAGCAGCGCGCCCTTGGCATGCGCGGCATCGGCGATGCGCTGGAGGTCGGGGATGCGCCCGAGGATGTCGGGATATTGCACCACCACGCAGCTCGTATTGTCGTCGATCCGCGCGATGAGGCCGTCGTCGTCGGGCCGCGGCGTGAGGCTCGGGGGCGCGCCCGCGATCTCGTCCTCGGTGAACTTGGCCATCGTCCGCACCACCTCGGCATAATGCGGGTGGAGCGCGCCCGAGAGCACGACCTTCTTCTTCTTGCCGCGCGCGACGCGGCTCGCCATCGCCACCGCTTCCCAGCAGGCGGTCGAGCCGTCGTACATCGAGGCGTTGGCCACCGCGCAGCCGTAGAGCCGCGCGACCTGCGTCTGGAACTCGAACAGCATCTGCAGCGTGCCCTGCGCGATCTCGGGCTGGTAGGGCGTGTAGGCGGTGAGGAACTCGCCGCGCTGGATGAGGTGATCGACGCTCGCGGGGACGTGGTGGCGATAGGCGCCCGCGCCGAGGAAGAAGGGCGCATCCGCCGCCGCGAGGTTCTTTTTCGACAGGCGGCGCATGTGCCTTTCCACCGCCATCTCGCTGGCGTGCATCGGCAGCCCGTCGATCGGCCCGTCGAGCCGCGCTTCCTCGGGCACGTCGACGAACAGGTCATCGATGGTGGCGGCGCCGACCTTCTCGAGCATCGCGGCCCGGTCGGTGTCCTTGAGCGGCAGGTATCGCATCACTTCATCCTTTGTCGCGCGGGACAGGTTGCTCGCGCCGGCGTTGCGCCTAGAGGGTGCCGAGGAATTCCTTGTAGGCGGCCTCGTCCATCAGCCCGTCGAGTTCCGACGGGTCGGACAGCTTGATCTTGAAGAACCAGCCCTCGCCCTCGGGGTCCGAATTGACCAGCGCGGGGTCGCCGTCGAGCGCCTCATTGCCCTCGACCACCTCGCCCGACACGGGGGCGTAGACGTCGCTCGCCGCCTTCACGCTCTCGACCACCGCGGCATCGTCGCCCTTCGACACGGTGCGCCCGGCCTCGGGCACCTCGGCGAAGACGATGTCGCCCAGCGCTTCCTGCGCGTGGTTGGAGATGCCGACGGTGGCGACATCGCCCTCGACGCGCAGCCACTCATGTTCCTTGGTGTAATAGAGGGTCATCACTTCTTCCCCTGCTTGCGATGGTAGTTATGCGGGACGAACGGCATGTCGGTGACCGTCACGTCGAAAAGCTTGGAGCGCTGCTGCGCCTTCACCACCGCGTCGGCGTCATCGACGAGATGCGTGGCGAGATAGCCCATGGCGATGGGCCGCTCCAAGGTGGGCGAAAAGCCACCCGAGGTGATCTTGCCGACGACATTGCCCTCGCCATCGAGCAGCGGCGCGCCCTCGCGCACCGGCTGGCGGCCCTCGACGAAGAAGCCGACGCGCTTGACCAGCGCGCCCTTCGCGCGTTCCTCGAGGATCCGCTCGGCGCCCGGGAAGCCGCCTTCCTCGCGGCGGCGCTTGGAGATGGCGAAGCCGAGGTCGGCCATGATCGGGGTGATCTCGGGATCGAGGTCGTGACCATAGAGCGGCAGCCCCGCCTCGAGCCGCAGCGAATCGCGCGCCCCCAGCCCGATCGGCTTGACGCGACCGTCGGCGACCAGCGCCTCGGCAAAGGCTTCCACCTGCGCGGGCGCGATCGAGATCTCGAAGCCGTCCTCGCCGGTATAGCCCGACCGGCTGATCCACAGGAAATCGCCCTCATGGTCGAACCCCGCGCCCTGCATGAAGGCGAGGTCGGCGACGCCGGGCACGAGCCGCTCGAGCACCGCGGCGGCGGCGGGGCCCTGCAGCGCGAGCAATGCGCGCTCCTCGTGGTGCGTCATCTCGACCTCCTCGGGCAGCCGCGCGCGCAGGTGCGCGATGTCGTCATGCTTGACCGCGCCGTTGACGACGAGCGCGAAGGCCTCGTCGCTGTCCGCGTCGGGCACGCGGGTGACGATGAGATCATCGAGGATACCGCCATCGTCGGCGAGCAGCATCGAGTAGCGCGCGCGCCCCGGCTTGAGGCCCGCAAAATCGCCGGGCATCAGCGCTTCGAGCGCGGCGGCGGCACCGGGCCCCTTCACGGTGAGCTGGCCCATGTGGCTGACGTCGAACAGCCCCGCCTGCTCGCGCGTCCACTTATGCTCGGCGATGATGCCCTCATATTGGATCGGCATCGCATAGCCGGCGAATTCGACCATGCGCGCGCCGTGCGCGACGTGCCAGCGGTCGAGGGGAAGAGTGTCGGTCATGCCAAGCAGCGCCTTTCAAGGTCCGTGACGCGCGGGGGAAAAACGCCCGCGCGCCGAGAAAACCGGACCCCCATCTGTCGCATGGACCTGAGAGTTTCGACGAAGACTGGCCGCCTCTCCTGCCGGCTCGTCCCGCCTACCCCGTCGGTGGCGTCGCGGCCCGGTGACGGGCGCGCCGCGCTTTCCAGACTGTCACGGGGCCAAACGGTCCTTCTGCCTGAGAGATTCCGGGGGCGGTTGCTCCTTCGGCGCCCCGGTTGCCCGGGGTCTCTCCCGCATGGCCCCCCGGCACGCGCGTGGGGCACGCGCCGGAGACGGGTCCGGCTTTGGCCCCGCACCCCCCGCCTGTCAATCGCCCTTGCGCGGGCGATGGTGCGAAAAAATCACTTGGTCGCGTTGTAGCGCAGTTGTTCGGGCGTAAGCTGGAAGCCGACCAGCTGCTCGAAGCTGGCGCGCGCGACCGCGCTGCGGATCTCGGGGCGCGAGAGCGGGTCGATCGCGGCATCGACGTCGCCGGCGCGGCGCTTGCGGGTCAGCTCGGCGCGCACCGCGTCGGGCAGGGTTGCGGCGGCGCGGGCCACGCGGATGCTCGCCTGCCCGCGCGTCTCGGTGCGCAGCGCGCCCTCCGCGAAGTCGAGCCGGACGCTGCCGACGCGCTTGGCGACGACCGTGTCGCCGCCTTGCACCGCGACGTTGAAGATCGGCAGGGTGAGGGTGCGCGCGGGTCCCGGGACGCGGCGCGCGGCCTGCACGTCGAAGCTGACCGAGGAGGTCACGAACTGCTGGTCCTCGGCGCACTGGCCGTCGAGGTTGGTGATCGCGGCGGTGACGTCGATCGCCTCGGCGCGGGTCGAATCCGCCGGATCGAACAGCGTGACCGAGCCGGTCCCGGCGGGGATGCCGACCTGCGGGCACAGGCTGCGGGCGACGACGATGCCGCCATTTTCGATCCGCCCCTCGCCCGCACAGGCGGCCAGCAGCAGGGTGGAGGAGGCGAGAAGCAGCTTGCGAACCATGTCGGATACCTTGGATTGCCAGAAAAGTCTGCCTCTCCATAGGAAGGCCCTTCACGCTTGCCAAGCGATCGCTTACATCGCCCGCATGAGCAACGCTCCCGACCTCGAAGTCCTCATCGCCGCGCCGCGCGGCTTTTGCGCCGGTGTCGATCGCGCGATCAAGATCGTCGAGCTCGCGCTCGAACGCTATGGCCCGCCAGTCTATGTGCGGCACGAGATCGTCCACAACCGCTTCGTGGTCGACCGGCTGCGCGGTCTGGGCGCGGTGTTCGTCGAGACGCTCGACGCGGTGCCCGGCCATCGCCCGGTCGTCTTTTCCGCGCACGGCGTGCCCAAGGCGGTGCCGCAGGCGGCCGAGGCGCGCGGGCTCGACTATCTCGATGCCACCTGCCCGCTCGTCTCCAAGGTCCATCGCCAGGCCGAGCGGATGATCGAGAACGGGCGCCACATCCTGTTCATCGGCCACGCCGGGCACCCCGAGGTGATCGGCACCTTCGGGCAGGTCCCCGAGGGGCACATGACGCTGGTCGAGACCGAGGCCGACGCGCGCGGCGTCGCGGTCGCCGATCCCGACCGCCTCGGCTTCCTCACCCAGACCACGCTGTCGGTCGACGATACCGACGCGATCATCGCCATCCTGAAAGAGCGCTTTCCCGCGATCCAGGGCCCCAAGGGCGAGGACATCTGCTATGCCACCTCGAACCGGCAGGCGGCGGTCAAGCAGGTCGCGCCGCAGGTCGATCGCCTGCTCGTCATCGGCGCCCCCAACAGCTCCAACAGCCGCCGCCTCGCCGAGACCGCCGAGCGGCTCGGCACGCCGGCGCGGCTGATCGGGCGCGCGGCCGACATCGACTGGGACTGGCTCGGCACCCCGACGCGGGTCGGCATCACCGCCGGCGCCTCGGCCCCCGAGATCCTCGTGCGCGAGGTCGTCGATGCGCTCGGCGACCGTTTCACCGTGGCCGAGCGCGAGGTCGCGCACGTCGAGGAAAACATGGTCTTCAAGCTGCCGCGCTCGCTGGTCGCCTGACGGCTCGCGACGTGCAGGAAGTCGAGATCTTCACCGACGGGGCGTGCAAGGGCAACCCGGGCCCGGGCGGCTGGGGCGCGGTGCTGCGCTCGGGCAGCCACGAGAAGGAATTGTCGGGCAGCGAGCGCGACAGCACCAACAACCGCATGGAACTGATGGCCGCGATCGCCGCGCTCGAGGCGCTCAAGCGTCCCTGCAAGGTGCAGCTGACGACCGACAGCGTCTATGTCCGCGACGGCATCACCAAGTGGATCCACGGCTGGAAGAAGAACGGCTGGAAGACCGCTGCCAAGAAGCCGGTCAAGAACGCCGAGCTGTGGCAGCGGCTCGCCGCCGCCGCCGCGCCGCACAGTGTTGAATGGCACTGGGTCAAGGGCCACGCCGGGCACCCCGAGAACGAACGCGCCGACCAGCTCGCCTGCGCCGCCGCCGAGGCGCTGCGCTAGGCCGCCGCTCCTGGCCCTCAGGCGCTAGCGCAGCCGCGAGGGGGCAAAGGGCGCGGGGTCGATCCCCGCCGCGATCCCCGCGGGCGGCTCGCCGAGGAACAGCGCGCGTGCGAGCGCGGCGGCGGCGGGCTGGGTCTGGATCCCGGTGCCCCCCTGCCCCGCGTACCAGAAGAAGGACGGGCAATCGGGGTCGGCGCCGATGACCGGCACCCGGTCGGGCGCGAAGGTGCGCAGCCCCGCCCACTTGCGCTCGACCGCCTCGATCGTCCAGTCGACCACCGCCTCGAGCCGGTCGATCGCGGTCGCCACCGCCAGCTCCTCGGGGGCGGCATCGCAGGGCGGGCTGTCGACCTCGTCGTGCGGGCTGAGCCAGACGCTGTGCGCGCCCTCGCCGCGAAAGTAGAAGCTGCCGTCGATGGCGCTGACGAGCGGCAGCCGCCGGGCCTCGATCCCCGCCACCCGCAGCTGGACCATCGTCCGCCGCTTGGGCGCCATCCCGAGCGGGGCCAGCCCGCAGCGCTCGGCGACGCGGTCGGCCCAGGCCCCGGCGGCGTTGATCAGCCGCGCCGCGCGCAGCTCGCGCCCGTCGGCGAGGCGGATCGCCCAGCCGCCGCCCGCCTGTCGCGCCGCGACCAGCTCGGCGTTGCATTCGATCCGCCCGCCCGCGCGCACCAGCGAGGCGCGATAGGCCTGGTGCAGCCCGGCGACGTCGATCTCGCGGCACGAGGGTTCGGCGACCCCGTGGCGCCACTCGGGACGGAGCCCGGGGATCAGCGCGGCGAGCCGGTCGGGGTCGAGCGGCTCGGTCGTCGCCTCGGCGGGCAGCGCGGCGAACGCATCCTCGCCGCCACCGCGCGCGAGATGGATGGCGCCGCGCGGGCGCAGGAAGCCGCGCGCCGAGAAATTGGCCGGCGGCTGGTCGAGGAAATCGCGGCTGGCGCGCGAGAGCGGGAGCACCGCCGCGCCGCCATAGCTCTCGAGCCAGAAGGCGGCCGAGCGCCCGGTGGCATGGTAGCCCGGCTGCGGCTCGGCCTCGAGCACGCACACCGAGAGTCCGCGCCGCGCGAGGTGCGCGCCGAGCGCGGTGCCCGCGATCCCGGCGCCCACGATCGCGACGTCAAAGGGGTCGATCCTGCTCACGCGACGCTGGTTACGGTTTGGAAAGGCGGCCCGTCTAGACCCGTTGGCATGATGAACGTCGACTTTACCCTGGCTCTCAACGCCGCGCTCGCGCTGCTCCTCGTCTACATGGCGTGGCGCGACACGCAGACCTATCGCATCGCCAACTGGATCGTCGCGCTCACCGCGATCGGCGCGCTCGCCTACTGGTGGTCGATCGACCTGCGCTGGGCCGAGATGGCGATCCGCGCCGGGATGGCGCTGCTGGTCTTCGCGTTGTTCGCGGCGATGTTCGCGCTCGGGGTGATGGGCGGGGGCGACGTCAAGCTGGCCGCCGCGCTGGCGCTCTGGTTCCCCTGGGCGGGCACGCTGCAATTCGTGGTGATCATGTCGCTGGCCGGCGGGATCGTCTCGTTGCTCGCGGTCCTCAACCATAAATTGCGCGGAAAAGCGGGCAAAGCCGAGGTTCCTTACGGGGTGGCGATCGCGGTCGGTGGATTGTGGTTACTCACCCAACGCTTTCTTAACCATTTTGCCGGATGACTAGGCACCATTGAATAGACCCAGATGGGGGAGGCGAAAGCGCCATGAACGCGAAGAAACTCATGCTGCTCGTTGGAGCGTTGGTCATTGCGGTGGTTACCGCATTCATGGCCCGGAGCCTGTTCAGCGGGGAAGCGACTGCCGAGGCTCAGGCCGCGGCCGTCCCGCAGGGGCCCAAGGTGATGGTGGCCAACAAGCCGCTGCCCGTGGGCACGATCATCGACGCCGAGGCGTTGACCTTCCAGCCCTGGCCCGAGGAACTCGTCCAGAACGTCTATTACACCGAGACCGACGAGGACGCCGACCCGTCCGCGCTCATCGGCACGGTGGTGCGCAATGCGATCAGCGCGGGGCAGCCGATCACGCGCGGCGCGCTGGTCGGTCCCAACGACCGCGGCTTCCTCGCCGCCGCGCTCGGCCCGGGCATGCGCGCCGTGTCGGTCCCGATCAGCGCCACCACCGGCGTGTCGGGCTTCGTCTTCCCGGGGGACCGCGTCGACATCGTCGTCACCCACGCGGTCGAGTCCGACAACGGCAAGCTCGATGCCTCCGAGACCATCGTGCGCAACGTTCGCGTGCTGGCGATCAACCAGAGCGTCGACGGCAAGAACGCCGAGGGCGTCCAGACCGCCAACGCCAACATCGCCTCGGCGACCCTCGAGGTGACCCCCAAGATCGCCGAAAAGGTCAGCGTCGCGCAGTCGCTCGGCAAGCTGAGCCTGGTGCTGCGCTCGATCGCCGACAATGGCGCCGAGCTCGAGCGCGCGGTCGCCGCCGGCGAAGTCGACCTGCCCGAGGATGCCACGCCCGATGAAGAGCGCCGCATCCTGCTCCAGGTCGCCAACCGTCCGGTCGACAGCAACACCACCTACACCACTGGCGGCCAGGTCTCGCGGCTCGTCCGCGACGGCAACCCGTCGGCCCGCAACCGTCCTGCCCAGACCGCCGCGCAGCCGGCCGCCGCCCCCGCCGCGGGTGCCGCGCCCGCGCCGAGCGCCGGTCCGAGCGTCCGTATCGCACGTGGCAATGCCGTCACCGTCGTGCCCGTCGGGAGCAATTAAGATGACCATCCTCAAGAAGAACACGCTGGGTCTGGGTGTCGCGGTCGCGGCGCTGGCCCTCGCCCCGGTCGCCAAGCCGGCCCCCGCCGCCGCGATGCAGCAGGTGCAGCCCTCCGAGACGCTGACGCTGGCCACCGGCGAAGGCACGCTGGTCCGGCTGCCGGGCGCGATCACCGACGTCTTCATCGCCGATGAAAGCATCGCCGACGTGACCGTCCGCTCGAACCGCCAGATCTACATCTTCGGCGAACAGGCGGGCAAGACCACCATCTACGCCACCGGCGCGGGCGGGCAGGTCGTCTACGCCGCCGAGGTGCAGGTAGGGAGCAATATCAGCTCGGTCGACGCCATGCTCGACCTGGCGATGCCCGAGGCCAACATCACCGCCACGCCGATGAACAACTTGCTCCTGCTGACCGGCACCGTCGCCAGCCCCGAGGATGCGCAGGAAGCCGAACGGCTGGTGCGCGCCTATGTCGGCGAGGGCCTCGAGGTGGTCAGCCGGCTGCGCCAGGCGACCCCGCTCCAGGTCAACCTCAAGGTGCGGATCGCCGAGGTGAACCGCACCCTCCTCAAGTCGGTCGGGGTCAACCTGCTGAGCTCGGATTCGAGCGGCGGCACGCAGTTCGCCATCGGCCAGGGCTCGGTCTTCGGGCAGCGCGACCCGCTCGAGCTGGCCTCGCCCACGGGCGGCACCGTGGTCGGCATCGCCGGCGGGCTGCTCGGGCTCGACATGATCGCCAGCCTCGACCTCGCCGAGACCGACGGTCTCGTGACCACGCTGGCCGAACCCAACCTCACTGCGCTGTCGGGCGAGACCGCGAGCTTCCTCGCGGGGGGCGAATTCCCGATCCCGATCTCGCAGTCGCTCGGCGCGGTGTCGATCGAATATAAGTCCTACGGGGTCGGGCTCGCCTTCACCCCCTATGTCCTCGCCGACGGGCGGATCTCGATGCGCGTGCGCCCCGAGGTCAGCGAACTGTCGACCGAGGGCTCGATCCGGCTCAACGGCTTCGACGTCCCCGCGCTGGTCACCCGGCGCGCCGAGACCACCGTCGAGCTCGGCTCGGGACAGAGCTTCATGATCGCCGGATTGCTGCGCCAGAACGGTGCCAACAACATCAACAAGGCGCCCTTCCTCGGCGACCTGCCGATCCTCGGCGCGCTGTTCCGCTCCTCGAGCTTCCGCAAAAACGAGACCGAGCTGGTGATCATCGTCACCCCCTATCTCGTTCGCCCGGTGTCGGGGCAGATCCCGCTGCCGACCGACGGCTTCCGCTATCCCAACGACGTCGAACGCGTGATCGAGGGGCAGACCTATGTCGGCGTCTCGGGGCCGCAGGGCGTCGTCCCCACCGCGCGTGTCGGGGCCGCCCAGCCGGCCGCCGCCGCTCCCGCCCAGCCCGGCTTCAGCCTCTAGGCGCGGCGCACAGGAAGGATTTGAACCGATGATGCACAAGCTTCTCCTCGCCGCCGTCGCGCTGACCGGACTGTCGGGCTGCCAGACCGCGATCTACGAAGGGCGCGACGATGCCGCCGGTCTCGGGGCGGTCAACGTCCCGGTGGTCGCGCAGACCAATTACGCCTTCGACGTCTCGGCCCCGGCGGGCACCCTGCCCGGCACCGAGCAGGCCCGGCTTGCCGCCTGGTTCGACTCGCTCGGGCTGCAATATGGCGACGTCGTCTATGTCGACGGTCCCGCCGCGGCCAGCGCGCGCGCCGACGTCGCCGCGCTCGCCGGGCGCTACGGGCTGCTCCTCGCCGAGGGTGCGCCGGTGACCTCGGGGGCGGTCCCCGCGGGCGCGGTCCGCGTCATCGTCGGGCGGGCCACCGCCTCGGTGCCCGGCTGCCCCAACTGGACGCGCGCCGACCAGCCCAACCTCCAGAACCTCGCCAACGCCAATTTCGGCTGCGGGGTCAACGGGGCGCTCGCCGCGATGATCGCCAATCCGAACGACCTCGTCTACGGCCGCGCCGGCTCGGGCGTCGCCGACAGCCGCACCGCGGCGCGGGCCATCCAGTCCTATCGAGACGCCGCTCCGACCGGCGACAAGGGTCTCGACGACGTCACCACCACGGAGAACTAATATGAACGCGCCCTTCCAGGCCAGAGCGGGGCTTCGCGAACCGTTCACCGCCTTCGTCTGCGACGAAGAAACCGCCGACATGCTCCGTCCCGTGGCGGTCGAGCACGGCTGGTCGCCCGACAAGGTCAACTTGGGTGGGCTGCGCAACGCGGTGCAGTCGCTCTCGGTCTCGGCCAGCCCCAACGTGCTGTTCGTCGACCTGTCCGAGAGCGCCGACCCGCTGACCGACATCAACGGCCTCGCCGAGGTGTGCGAACCGGGCACGATCGTGATCGCGGCAGGGCAGGTCAACGACGTGCGCCTGTACCGCGACCTCGTCGCCTCGGGCATCCACGACTATCTGCTCAAGCCCTTCACCGTCGACCAGCTGCGCGAGACCTTCGCGCAGGCGCAGTCGATCCTGTCAGGCCCGCGCGGCGAGGCGCAGGTCGAAAAGCCCCACGTCATGAGTTCGGTCATCGGCGTGCGCGGCGGCGTCGGCGCCTCGACCATCGCCACCAGCCTCGCCTGGCTGCTCGGCGAGAAGGCCAACCGCTCGACCGCGCTGCTCGACCTCGACATCCATTTCGGTACCGGCGCGCTGGCGCTCGACCTCGAACCGGGGCGCGGGCTCACCGACGCGATCGAGAACCCCAGCCGGATCGACGGGCTGTTCATCGAGCGCGCGATGGTGCGCGCCAACGAACGCCTCTCGGTGCTTTCGGCGGAGGCCCCGATCAGCCAGCCGCTGCTGACCGACGGGACCGCCTTCTTCCAGCTCCAGGAGGAGATGAAGAACGCTTTCGAATCGACCGTGATCGACACCCCGCGCCACATGCTGATCCAATATCCGCACATGGTGCACGACGCGCATGTCGCGGTGCTCGTGTCCGAGCTCACGCTGGCGGCGACCCGCGACACCATCCGCCTGCTCGCCTGGCTCAAGTCCAACGCGCCGCAGACCAAGGTGATCGTCACCGCCAACGCGGTGCCGACCGGCGGCGCGCTCGAGATCAGCCGCAAGGACTTCGAGCAGTCGATCGAACGCGAGGTCGACATCGTCTTCCCCGCCGATCCCAAGGCCGCCGCGCAGGCCGCCAAGCTGGGCAAGCCGCTCGCCGAGATCGCGACCGGCAAGCTCGCGCAGCCCTTCGCGCAGCTGTCGAACATGGTGCTGAGCCATTCGAGCGACGAGGGCGGCGAGAAGATCGATTCGGTGAGCGCCACCAAGAGCTCGCTGATGGCCGGCCTCAAAGGCATGCTCAAGAAGTCCGAGGCCGCGTAACGAGACCGGGAAAGGGGGGGCGATCCCCATGTCGCCCCTCCCTCCCGCCACGCTTTATTCGAAGGGGTCACGCCCATGCTGTACGTCATGATCGCCGGGCTGTTCGGGGCCATCGTCCTCGTCGCGTTCGCCTTCCAGGGGCCGAGCCCCGAGAAGACGGCCAAGCGGCGCATGGAAATGGTGCGCGAACGGCATGCGGCGGACGGCGCGCTCAAGGCCAATGCCCAGATGCGGATCCGCAAGCTGATGGCGGATCGCAAGAAGAGCGGGGTCAACGACGTCTTCACCTCGCTGGTGCCGCGCCCGGCCGAGATGCAAAAGCGCCTCGACCGCACCGGCAAGAAGATCGACCTTGGCAAATATGCGATGATCAACGCCGCGATCACCGCGGTCATCGGCTTCGTCATCGCGCTCCAGGGGGCGCCTCTCCTGCTCGCCATCCTGCTCGGGATGCTGGTTGGCATCGGCGTGCCGCACTTCGCGATCGGCTATCTGATCAACAAGCGGCTCAACAATTTCAACGTCAACTTCCCCGACGCGATCGAGCTGATGGTGCGCGGGCTGCGCTCGGGGCTGCCGATCACCGAGACGCTCGGGGTCGTGGCGACCGAGATCCAGGGCCCGGTCGCCGAGGAATTCAAGCTGGTCTCCGACCGCATGAAGGTGGGCACCACGATGGAGGCCGCGCTGCAGGAGGTCGCCGATCGCCTCGGCACCCCCGAATTCCAGTTCTTCGTGATCACCCTGTCGATCCAGCGCGAGACCGGGGGCAACCTGGCCGAGACGCTCGCCAACCTCGCCGACGTGCTGCGCAAGCGCGCGCAGATGAAGCTCAAGATCCGCGCGATGAGCTCGGAATCGAAGGCCTCGGCCTATATCGTCGGCGCGCTTCCCTTCATCGTCTTCGTGCTGATCATGATGGTCAACCCCGACTACATGATGGGCTTCTTCGAGGACGAGCGACTGATGATCGCCGGCATGGGCGGGCTGTTGTGGATGTCGATCGGGGTGTTCGTGATGGCCAAGATGGTCAGCTTCGAAATCTGACGCGGGAAGAAGAGAGAGACAATGGAAACCACCGGTCCCACCCTCCTCGGCGTCGACGTCATGTGGGTCGCCACGCTGCTCTCGGCGGTCGCGGTCTTCGCGGTGCTCGTCGCGGTCTATGCCGCGACCACCGTGAAGGACCCGATGGCCAAGCGCGTCAAGGCGCTGAACGACCGCCGCGAACAGCTCAAGGCGGGCATCGTCGCCTCGACCAACAAGCGCAAGAAACTGACCAACAAGAACCAGGCCGCCGACCGCGTGCGCGGGCTGCTCGCCTCGTTCAAGATGCTCCAGGGCGAACAGGTCGAAAAGGCGCAGAAGCGCCTTGGGCAGGCCGGGATCCGCTCGAAGGAACTGGCCTATTTCATCATCTTCGCGCGCTTCGTACTGCCGGTCGTGCTCGGCATCGTGGCGGTGGTGCTGATCTATGTCGTCGACATCAAGCCCGACTGGTCGGCGCTCAAGAAATATCTCGCCGTCGCGGGCACCGTCGGGCTCGCCTACAAGGCCCCCGACATGTGGCTCGACAACCGCGTCGACAAGCGCTCGAAGGCGATCCAGAAGGGCCTGCCCGACGCGCTCGACCTGCTCGTGATCTGCGCCGAGGCAGGGCTGACCGTCGATGCCGCCTTCAACCGCGTCGCCAAGGAACTGGGCAAGGCCTATCCCGAACTGGGCGACGAGTTCGGCCTCACCGCGATCGAGCTGGGCTTCCTCAACGAACGGCGCCAGGCGTTCGAGAACCTCGCCAACCGCGTTGATCTCGAGGCGGTGCGCGGGGTCGTGACGACCATGATCCAGACCGAGAAATACGGCACCCCGCTCGCCAGCGCGCTGCGCGTCCTGTCGGCCGAATTCCGCAACCAGCGGATGATGCGCGCCGAGGAAAAGGCCGCGCGCCTGCCCGCGATCATGACCGTCCCGCTCATCCTCTTCATCCTGCCGTGCCTGTTCGTCGTCATTCTCGGCCCGGCCGCCTGTTCGATCTCGGATAGCTTCATCAGCAAATAGGCTCCGCGATCGCCCGAGCTTCCCTGGTGGGGGGAAGGAGCTGCCGCCTCGAGCCTACGGGCCCGGGGCGGCAGTTTTCGTTCGCCCCTCCCCCGCGCGCGCGGCTCGTTGCGGGCGCGTTATGGGAACTCCCCGCCCCCCTTCGCGGTTGGCGAGCAAAGGGGAAAAGAGATGACGCAATTCACGCAGGACCAGTGGATCATCATCGGGCTCGTCTTCGTGATGGGGCTGATCATCGGCGCCTTCCTGCTCGCCGGCGGCGGGCGCAAGTGGAAGGAGCGCTATCGCGCCGAGAAGGAGCGCCGCGAGGCGGTCGAGGCCGACTATGCCGCCGCCGAGAAGGAATGGCGCGAGAAGGACAGCCTGCGCGCCGCCGCGTTGCGCAGCGAGGGCCGGGCCGACCCCGCCGACTGAGCCCGCCTAGCCCTCGATGCGGCCGAAGTCGGCGATGCTGTCGGCGAGGCTGCGGAACCGCGCGAGCAGCCCGAGCCGGCGCGCGCGTTCCTCGGGCACCTCGGAGTTGACCGTCACCTTGTCGAAGAAGGCGTCGATCGGCCCGCGCAAGGACGCCAGCGCCTCCATCGCGGTGGTGAAATCCTCTTCCTCGAGCGCCTGGGCCGCGACCGGGCCGGCCTTCACCAGCGCATCGGCCAGCGCGGCTTCCTCGCCCGCGAGCGTCTCATGGTCCCACTGCGCCACCGCATGGTCGAAGCCCGCGCTCTCGCCGACCAGCGCGAGCGGGTCTTCCTCGCCCGTCTGCTCGACGCTGCCGGGGATCGCGCCGGAGCCTTCCACCCCCTCCTTCTTGAGGATGTTGGCGGCGCGCTTGTAGGCGGCGAGCAGGTCGCCCCCCGCCTCGGTCTCGACGAACGCCTGCAGCGCCTTCACCCGCGCGAGCAAGCGGACGAGATCGTCCTCCCCGCCCAGCGCGAACACCGCGTCGATGAGGTCGTGCCGTACCCCCGCCTCGCGCTGCTGCACCTTGAGGCGGTCGGCAAAGAAGGCGAGCAGTTCCTCGCCGTCGAGCTCGGCGCCGGGCACCCCCTTGGCGGCCTCCTCGAACGCCTTCGACAGCGGCACGCGAAGGTCGTTGTCGGTGATAATCTTGATCGAATGCAGCGCGGCGCGGCGCAGTGCGAAGGGATCCTTCGAACCGGTCGGCTTCTGCCCCTTGGCAAAAAAGGCGACGAGCGTGTCGAGCCGGTCGGCGAGGCCGACGACCTGCGCCAGCTTGCCCGGCGGGTCGTCGCGATACTGGTAGGCGATCGCCTCGGCCTGTTCCGAACTGAGGTCGCGGGCGAGGTAGCCACCGATCACGCCCTGCAATTCGGGGAACTCGCCCACCGTGCCGCTGGTCAGGTCGGCCTTGGCCAGCCGCGCCGCCTCTTCGGCTTCGTGCGGATCAACGCCGTCGACATGGGTCGCGACCTTGCCCGCCAGCACGGCGATGCGCTCGGCCTTCTCGGCATAGCTGCCGAGCCCTTCGAAGAAGACGCTGCGATTGAGATCGCGCGCGAGATCGCCGAGGCTGGCCTTGAGGTCGTTTTCCCAAAAGAAGCGCGCATCGCTCAGCCGCGCGGCGAGCACGCGCTGGTTGCCGTCGACCACCGCCTGCGGGTCGCTGCTCTCGATATTGGCGGTGCAGATGAAGGCGGGCGCCAGTCGCCCCTCGCCATCGCGCATCACGAAATATTTCTGGTCGGTGCGCGCGGTCAGCTGGATCACCTCCTCGGGCACGTCGAGGAAGTCGGGGTCGAAATTGCCCAGGAGCGGCACCGGCCATTCGGTCAGCCCCGCATTCTCGATCACCAGCCCCTCGTCCTCGATCAGCGTATAGCCCGCCGCCGCGGCGGCCTTCTTGGCGCCGTCGCGCACGATCGCCTCGCGCTCCTCATGGTCGACCAGCACATGCGCCATGCGCAGCTTCTCGACATAGTCGTGCGCGCCGCCGAAGGTGATCTCGTGCGGGTGGTGGAAGCGGTGGCCGAGGCTGGCCGCGCCGCAGGTCACCCCCTCCACGTCGACCGGCACGATGTCCTCGCCCAGCAGCGCGACGATCCGGTGCAACGGACGCACCCAGCGCAGCGCGCCCTCCGCGCCCGAGGCCGCGCCCCAGCGCATCGACTTGGGCCACGGAAAGTCGCGCACGATATTGGCGATCGCCGGGCCGAGGATGTCGGCGGTGGGCTGCCCCGGCTTGTCGACCACCGCGAAATAGGTCTCGCGCCCCTTCACGTCGCGCACCTCGAGCTGGTCCTTGGTGAGCCCCACCTTGCGCAGGAAGCCCTCGACCGCCTGTTCGGGCGCCGCCGTCGGCGGACCCTTGGTCTCCTCGCGCACCGCCTCGGTCTCGCCCGGCAGCCCGCTCGCGATCAGCGCCAGCCGCCGCGGGGTCGAGTAGGTGCGGATGCTGTCCGCCTCCAGCCCCGCCTCGGCGAGCTGCGCGGTGAAGAGCCGCTCGAGGTCCATCCTCGCCTTCGCCTGCATCCGCGCGGGGATTTCCTCGGAGAAGAGTTCGAGCAGGAAGTCGGTCATCGGCCCGCCTCCTCCAGCTCATGCTCGAGCCAGGCGGCGCAAGCCCCCTTCGCGAGGTCGCGCACGCGGCCGATATAGGCCTGCCGCTCGGCGACCGAGATGACCCCGCGCGCCTGCAGCGTGTTGAAGATATGGCTCGCCTTGATCGCCTGCTCGTAGGCGGCCAGCGGCACCGCGTTGCGCAGGCAGTTCTCGGCTTCCCCCGCCGCCTTCTTGAAGGCATCGAACAGCATCTCGGTGTCGGCCACCTCGAAATGATATTTGCTCATCTGCTTTTCATTCTCGAGGAAGACGTCGCGATAGGTGGTGCCGTCGTTGTTGAAGGCGAGGTCGAAGACATTGTCGACGCCCTGGATATACATCGCCAGCCGCTCGAGCCCGTAGGTCAGCTCGCCCGCCACCGGCTTGCAGTCGAAGCCGCCAACCTGCTGGAAATAGGTGAACTGCGTCACCTCCATGCCGTCGCACCACACTTCCCAGCCCAGCCCCCAGGCGCCCAGCGTCGGGCTTTCCCAGTCGTCCTCGACGAAGCGGATGTCGTGCTTCAAGGGATCGATCCCGATTTCGGAGAGGCTGCCGAGATAGAGCTCCTGGAGGTTCTCGGGGCTGGGCTTCAGCATGACCTGGTACTGGTAATAATGCCCCAGCCGGTTGGGGTTCTCGCCATAGCGCCCGTCGGTCGGGCGGCGGCACGGCTGCACATAGGCCGCCTTCCAGAGCCTGGGTCCCAGCGCGCGCAGCGTGGTCGCCGGATGGAAGGTCCCCGCCCCCATCTCCATGTCATAGGGCTGGAGGATCGCGCAGCCCTGCGCGCCCCAATAGGCGTGCAGGCGCAGGATAAGGTCTTGGAAGCTCAGCATGATGATCGTGGCTTTGGCGGGTGGCGTGGCCGAGGTCAAGCAAGTCGCGCTTTCCTGCCAAAAAGTTCGGTTAACGCGACAATTTGTCAGCTTGTCTTGACAAGTGTCAGCGAATCGCGACATAGTGTCAGCACAACATGACAACGGGGACCGACAACATGACCATCGAACTCAAGCTGGATTGGCGCAGCGGCATCGCGCTGGCGCTGTTTACCGGGCTCGTCCTGTTCGGCGCGGGCTATGCGCTCGGGCAGCTGCTCGCCGGCCTCGCCTGATCGACGCGGTGAAGAACCAGCTCAGGGTGCTGCGCGCCGTGCACGGCTGGAGCCAGGCCGAACTGGCCGGGCGGCTCGAGGTCTCGCGCCAGGCAGTCAACGCCATCGAGACCGGCAAGCACGACCCCTCGCTCCCCCTCGCCTTCAGGATCGCGCGGCTGTTCGGCAAGCCGATCGAGGAGATTTTCGATGACCAGGGCTGACCCCCTTCCCGCGGCCCGCCGCGCTTGCAAAGGATCCGACTGATGGATGCAACGCCCCCTACCGCTTCGCCCGGCGAACGGCGCGAGGCGCGCCGCGTCCGGCTGCAGAAGATCGTCATCGCTCTCGCGCTGCTCCTCGGCATGGGAATGGGCATCGGTTTCGGCCTCCTGTCGGTAGGCGGCGAGGACGCGTTCGCCGAGGGCCGCGAGTGGCCCACCGGCTTCGCCATCGCGGTGGCGGCGGGCGTGCTCGTCGTGATGCCGCTGCTGATGCTCACCGCGACCCGTACCGCGGACGAGCTCGAGATGGCGCACCAGGCGTTCGGCATGCAGGTCGGCGGGTTCGTCCTGCTGTGCGGCTACCCCGCCTGGTACGCGCTGTGGAAGGGCGGCCTTGTCCCCGAGCCCGGGCACGAGGTGCTCTGGCTCGGCTTTTTCGCGCCGCTGGTCGCGGGCTATGTCTTCCACCGTTTCCGCTGACGCGCGGCGCGCGGGGCGCACCGTGGCGCGGCGGCCACAAGGGGCGCAAGATCGCGCGCCGTTGGTCGAAAAGCGGGGCGAACGGTCGCGCCGCCCCTTGCCACCCCGCGCGCTAACCGCTTCCCATTGATCCGAAAATGAATTGTCGAGAAGTTTTAAACCCGAAAGGAATAGAGATGAAGATGCGTATCCAGACCCTTGCCGGCACCGCGCTGGCCGCCCTGTCGCTCGCCGCGGCGCCCGCGCTGGCCGACGACCATGCCGTCGCCGCTGCCAACGCCGATGCCGCCGCCGCCGACGCGCTCGTCGCGGTCGATGCCGATCCCGCGCTGTGGGTGGTCGAGGACGAGGACACCACCATCTACCTGTTCGGCACCTTCCACGCGATGAAGCCGGGGGTCGACTGGTTCAACGACGAGGTCCGCACCTCCTACGATGCCGCCGACGAGGTGGTGGTCGAACTGGTCCCGCCGACCGATCCCGCCGAGATGCAGCCGATCATCATGCAATATGCGGTCGACCGGTCGGGCACCCCGCTGTCCGCCAAGCTGTCGGCGCAAGCGCGCACCGAGCTGCACGCCACGCTCGCCGAGATGGGCGCGCCAGCGCAGGCCTTCGACATGTTCAAGCCGGGCTTTGCCAGCGCCGCGCTGACCGCCGGGCTGATGCCCAAGATGGGGTTCGAGGAAGGCCTCGGGGTCGACAAGGCGATCATCACCGCCGCCAATGCCGACGGCAAGCCGATCACCGAGCTCGAGACGATGGAGGAGCAGCTGGCGCTGTTCACCGTCAAGATCGACGAGGCCGAGCAGATCAGGCTGCTCGAGGAAATGCTGCTTGAGCTCGACGAGATGGACGACACGCTCGAGACCATGCTGGCCGCGTGGAAGAGCGGCGACGAGGCGGTCTTCGCCGAGCTGTTCGCCGAGATGAACGACAGCAGCGCCGCCTTCTACGAGGCGCTCCTGACCGAGCGCAATGCCGACTGGGCGGAGTGGATCGACGCGCGCATGGACGCCCCCGGCACCGTGTTCGTCGCGGTCGGCGCGGGCCACCTCATGGGCGCCGACAGCGTCCAGCGCTTCCTCACCGACAAAGGCATTGCGTCGCGTCGCGTGAACTAGCATCCTGACCGGCACGACCGGCGAGCAGGGGCGCTTTCCGTGGGGAAGGCGCCCTTGTTTCGTTGGGGCCCCGCCGCGTCGGGGACATCAGGAGGAGAGCGACGATGACGATCGGCAAGACCCTTGGACCCGCGCTGCTGGCGGTTGCGCTCGCGGGGTGCGCGGCGGTCGATCGCGGGCTCGACGATTATGACCGCGCCGCCGCGATCCCGGTCGGCGAGGCGCGCAGCGCCGCCGACACCACCGACGCGATCGACCCCGCGCTGTGGGTCACGCGCGACGACGATACCACCATCTACCTGTTCGGCACCTTCCACCTCCTCCCCGAAGACTATGAGTGGCGCACCCCGACGATCGACAGCGCGATCGCGGCGAGCGACACGCTGGTCGTCGAAACGATCATCGATCGCGACGAGCCCGAGGCGCTCGGGCTCCTGATGGCGCGGATGGGGATGGCGCAGGACCTGCCCCCGATCGTCCAGCGGGTCGCCCCCGCCAAGCGCCCGCTGCTGCGCCAGAAGATCGCCCGCAGCGGGCTGCCCGAGAGCGCCTTCGACCTGATGGAAAGCTGGGCCGCGGGGCTCACGCTGTTCGGGCTGACCGCGACCCAGCTGGGGCTGACCGCTGAGGCCGGGGTCGAGACCGACCTGCGCGCGGCCTTCGCGCTCCAGGGCAAGGCGATCGAGCAGCTCGAGACCAACGAGCAGCAGCTCACCTATTTCGACACGCTCTCGCTCGAGGCGCAGCGCGACTTCCTCGAATCGGTGATCGTCTCGGACGAACAGACCAAGGCCGCCTTCGGCGCGATGCTCGCGGCCTGGACCCGCGGCGACACCGACGCCATCGCCGCGACCTTCAACGAAGGCATGCCGATGGGCACCGAAATCCGCAGCGCCATCCTGACCCGGCGCAACCGCGACTGGGCCGACTGGATCGCGGCGCGGCTCGACACCCCCGGGACCGTCTTCGTCGCGGTCGGCGCGGGGCATCTGGCGGGGGGCGACAGCCTGCTGCTGATGCTCGAGGCGGCCGGGCATCCGGTGACCCGGCTCGACGAGTGAGCGGGGGCGCGGGGGTGCGCGGCGCGCGGCGCCCCCTCGTCGCGCTGCTGGCCGCCGCGCTGGCGGCCGCGCCCGCCGCGGCGCAACCGAGCGTGGAGCTGATCGCGCGCAAGATCGACCCCGCGGGCCCCTGCTTCAGCGGGACCGAGCCCCCGCCCCGCCCCGCGCTCTGGGCGGTCGAGGACGCGGACACGACCATCTACCTGTTCGGGACGGTCCACCTGCTGGCGTCCACGACCTGCTGGCAGGACGCGCGCGTCACCCGCGCGATCGCGGCCGCCGACGAACTCGTCACCGAGGTGCGCACCGACCCGGGCCCGCTGGCCATCGTCGGGCTGCTCGCCGAGGTCGCCTTCGACCCCGCCAACCCGCCGCTGCGCGCGCGGCTCGACCCGGCGCACCATGCCACGCTCGACCGGCTGCTGGCGCGACAGCCGATGCCGCTGCCCGAGAGCTTCTACGACAAGATCGACACCTGGGCGCTCGCCGAATTCCTCCTCGACGGGCTGCTCGTCGGCGCCGAGGCGGGCGCCGACAGCGGGGTGGAGCACGAGCTCGCGCTGCAGTTCGAGGCGGCAGGCAAGCCGCACTCGGCGCTCGAGACGCTCGCCTTCCAGATCCAGATGTCCGACGCCTATTCGCTCGAACTGCAAGCTGCCTGGCTCGACAGCTGGTTCGCGGCGCGGCGCGAGGGGCACGCCGCCGGGGCCTTCGCGGGCGCGGGCTGGGACGCGATGCTCGAGCAGTGGCGCACCGGCGTCCCGCTCGACATCGCCGCCCATCTCGCCGCCACGGGGGGCGCCTTCGACCGCCGCGATGCCGCGCGCGATGCGCGCCTCACCGAGGAATATCTCGAGCATCTCCTCTATGCCCGCAACCGGCGCTGGGTCGACTGGATCGAGACCCGGCTCGCGGCCCCCGGCACGCTGTTCGTCGCGGTCGGCGCGGGGCACCTGGCGGGCGCGCGCTCGGTGATCGACGAGGTGCGCGCCCGCGGGTTGCCGCTGCGCCCGATCGACTGACCGGGAGGGGCCCCGCCGCGCCCGGCTTTCCCTTGCATCCGAGGGCCTTGCCCCCTATAGCGCGCCGGTTCGTCCCATGGTCATCCCTGGAGGCGTGGGCGAACGCGACGAAATTTCTCGTCTCGCAACAGATATATAAGGAAGAAGACTATGAGCGATCAGCTGACGCTGCCCGCCGAGCTGCGCGAAGGGACCGGCAAGGGAGCCGCCCGTGCACTGCGCCGCGAGGGCCGGGTCCCCGCCGTGATCTATGGTGGCAAGAAGGAACCGCTGGGTGTCCATGTCGAGGAGAAGCTCCTCCGCAAGATGATGGAAACCGGGCACTTCATGAACTCGGTGGTCGAACTGACCGTCGGCAAGGACAAGCACCGTACCCTGCCCAAGGACGTCCAGTTCCACCCGGTCACCAGCCGTCCGATCCACGTCGACTTCTTCCGCCTCGCCAAGGGCGCCTCGGTCGAGGTGCAGGTCCCGGTCCGCTTCGTCGACGAAGAGGAATCGAAGGGCATGAAGCGCGGCGGCGTGCTCAACGTCGTGCGTCACGAGCTCGAGCTGCTCTGCGACGCGGCCAAGATCCCCGACGAGATCGTGATCAGCCTCGCCGGTCTCGACATCGGCGATTCGATCCACATCAACTCGGTCGAGCTGCCCGACGGCGCGACCAACGCGATCGACCGCGACTACACCATCGCCACCCTCGTCGCCCCCTCGGCCATGAAGAGCCAGGACGACAAGGAAGGTGAAGAGGAAGTCGCCGCCGACGAGGTCCCCGCGACCGAGCAGTCCGGTGACGAAGGCGAAGACGGCGCCGCCGAGGGCGACGCCGACAAGGGCGAATAAGCCCGCGCTTTCCTTCCTCGCGAAGACAAGGGCGCCGTCCACCCCGCCGGGGTGGGCGGCGCTTTTCTTTTGGGGCGCGGCAGGCCATGCTTCCCGGCGCAGGGCGTTGTGGGGGGTGGCGTGAACGATTTCGAATATCTGGCGCTGGTGTGCGTCATCCCGCTCGGCCTCGCGCTGGTCGAGATCGCGCAGGGGCTCGCCGACGCGCTCAAGCGCCATGCGCGCGCGATCGGGTGGCTGACCCCGCTGGTCGCGCTCCTCCTCCTCCAGAACCTCGTGGTCATCTTCTGGAATCTGTACAACAACCAGCACCGCTTCGAGGTCTCGCTCCTCAACATCCTGATCGCGCTTGTCCTGTCGGTCGCCTTCTACCTCGCCGCCAGTTTCGCCTTCCCCGGCGCGAGCGAAGAGCAGGACGATCTCGATGCCTGGTTCATGCGGCATCGCGCAAAGTCGGTCGGGCTGGTCGGCTTCATCACCTTCTTCGCCGATGTCGTGGTGTTCGGCGAGGACCTGGCCTCCGACTGGCTGTACCGCCTGGTGGTGCTCGCCATCTTCCTCGCGCCGCTCGTGCTGGCGATCCGGACCGCCCGGATCGCCCGCGCCCGCACCTATCTCCTGATCGCCAACCTCATGCTCTTCCTCGTCGCCCTGTTCCTCTCGAGCTGACCGCTTGGTCGGCGCGCGCGATTGGGCTAAGCCCGCCCGCATGCAGATGTGGGTGGGGCTCGGCAATCCGGGCGAGAAATATCGGATGCACCGGCACAATGTCGGCTTCATGGCGGTCGACACGATCGCCGAGATGTACGGCTTCTCGCCGCCGAAAAAGCAGTTTCGCGGCGAGGTGCGCGAGGGACGCATCGGCCGCCACAAGCTCCTGCTCTTGAAGCCCGCCACCTACATGAACGAGAGCGGCGGGTCGGTCCGCGCCGCGCTCGACTTCTACAAGCTGGGCGCGGACGACCTTACCGTCTTCCACGACGAGCTCGACCTGGCGCCGATGAAGGTCAAGGCGCGCGTCGGCGGCGGGCTCGCCGGGCACAACGGGCTGCGCTCGATCAACCGGCACCTCGGCCCCGACTTCACCCGCGTGCGCATCGGCATCGGCCATCCCGGCGCGAAAGAGCGCGTCACCGGCCACGTGCTCGGCAATTATGCCAAGGCCGAGATCGACGATCTCGTCCACATGCTCGGCGCGATCGCGAGCGAGGCCGAATGGCTCGCCGAGCGCGATCTTGCCCGCTTCATGAACGACATCGCGCTGCGGCAGGGCGAATGAGCCGCACCCGCCTCCTCTTCGCCTCCCCGCTCTACGAGGCCCCGCTGAAGGTCGACCTCGCCGCGCTCGCCCGCACCGTGCGCAGCCTCGCCGAGGATGACGAGGCAGGACAGCGCTGGGCCGAGGAAAAGGACTATTGGGGCTATACCAGCTACGCCAGCCTCGATGACCTGCCCACCCGCGACCCCGCGATCGGCGACCTCGTGCCCTTGCTCGAGAAGCATGCGCGAGCCTTCGCGAAGGAACTCGGCTGGGACCATCGACCCACGCTCGATCATCTCTGGGTCAACCTCATGGACCCCGGCGCGCACCACAGCGCGCACATCCACCCGCACAGCGTCCTGTCGGGCACGCTCTACGTCGACATCCCCGAGGGCGCGGGCGCGATCCGCTTCGAGGACCCGCGGCTGCCGATGATGATGGCCGCGCCCTTGCGCGAGGAGGATGCGCCCGAGCATCTCCAGCCGTTCGTCACGCTGCGCCCGCGGGCCGGAACGCTGCTGCTCTGGGAAAGCTTCCTGCGCCACGAGGTGCTCCCCAACCATGGCGAGACCGAGCGCCTCTCGATCAGCTTCAATTTCGCCTGAGGAAGACCTAGGCTGCCCTGCGATTTAGCAGGAGACGCGTCATGCCTACCCTCACCCGCCGCCAGCTGATGCAGGCCGCTGCCGCCACCGGCCTTGCCGCCAGCCTCCCCGGTAGCGCCGCCGCAGCGCCCGGCGCGCTCGCAGGCAATCGTATCCTCGTTACCGGCTGTTCCTCGGGCTTCGGCCGCCTCACCGCGCTCCACTTCGCCCGTGCCGGTGCCACCGTCTATGCCACCATGCGCAACATGCCCCGCATCGAAGCGGCCGAGCTGACGCAGGTCGCCGAGGCCGAGGCGCTCGACCTGCGCACCCTCGCGCTCGACGTGCTCCGCCCAAACGAGGTCGCGGGCGTCGCCGCCAAGGTGGCCGAGGACGGCGGGCTCGACATCCTCGTCAACAATGCGGGCATCGGCATCACCGGCCCCGTGGAAGTGCAGGACGAAGAGGCCATCCGCCTCCAGTTCGATACCAATGTCATGGGCCATCACCGCGTCGCGCGCGCCTTCCTGCCGATGATGCGCGAGGCAGGCAGCGGCCACCTCTTCTTCGTCTCCTCGCAACTGGGCCGCGTCATCGCCCCGGGCGCGGGCCATTATTGCGCCACCAAGTTCGCGGTCGAGGCCATGGCCGAACAGCTCGCCTACGAGATCCAGCCCCATGGCCTCGGCGTCACCATCCTTCAGCCCGGCGGCTATCCCACCGAGATCTGAAAGAACCGCAACATCTACAACACGGCCCTGAAAGAGCGCATCGAGCCCGTCCATGCCGCGGGCTATCCCGAGATGGTCGCGCGCATGGGCACCGAGGACGGCTCGGGCCGCAGCGCCGACCCGATGGACGTGCCGCGCGCCATCGCCGAGATCGCCATGCTCCCCGCCGCCGAACGCCCGCTGCGCCGCGCCATCCACCCCGGCAACAAGCCGCAGATGGCGATCAACCGCGTGTCTGCCGAGACCCAGCTCGGCTGGGTCGGCCAAAGCCAGGCCTGGGGCCCCGCCGTCGAGGCCGTCCTGACCCCGTTGCCGCCGAGCGCCTAGCGGAGCATCTCCGAGCGCCGCTGCGCGACCCGGTTGGGATCGATCTTCGACGCCCGCACCGCCGCCTGCAGGATGATGCTCACCGCAAGGTCGGGATCGATCACGCCCTTGGTCATGGTCAGCACCCGCTGCAGCGCGAACCCGAAGGCAACCTGCCGATCGAGCGGCGGCACGCGATAGAGGTCGCAAATCTCGACCAGCCGGGGCCCGAAAGCTGCGACGATCTCGAGCGGGCTGTCGACCTGGTGCTGCGGCGGCAGGTCGAGCTCGAGGAAGGCATCCCCCGTCCCCGCTTTTTGCGCCACCGTCTTCATCTCTTGCATGATCATCTCGACGCTGACCCTGGCGCCGATCTGCGCCGCCGCGCCAAAGGCGAGGCTGATGAGCGAGGTCTGCTTTTCGGCAAGCATCTGGTTGGGCAGGTCACCGAAGAAATAGAGGTGACCGTCATCGCCCTTGAGCACGGTCATGCCGACGTCCTGCAGCTGCTTGCCTTCTTCGGCGAGCCGCTGGAGCAGCGGGGCGAGGCATTGCTGCCCGCCGATCGACGCGAGCGTCACGATGACATTCTCGACACGAATGCGGCCATCCTGCGCGACGGCTTCCTGCGTGGTTTCGAACAGGATGTTGCCGACCAGCTGGGTGCGTTGATAAGGCTTGTCGGCCTCCTCCCGGTCGAGATGCGCCAGCACATGCGCATGTCCGGGCTTGTCGCCACCCGGCGGCTGTTGCGGCGGGGTCGGCGGGGTCTTGCGGCGCCCGAACATCGGCATCCTCCTCGTTACGCGGAATCAACGACGCCCGCGATTAACCCGCCGATCTTGGCATCGGGTTAACGCCCGCCGCGCGCCATCGCTTGTGCCCCGTCGCCCCAGCGACTAGGGGAAGCGCACCTTTCCAATTCCGAGGGTTCCATGGGTTTCAAATGCGGCATCGTCGGGCTGCCCAACGTCGGCAAGTCCACCCTGTTCAACGCGCTCACCGAGACGCAGGCCGCGCAGGCCGCCAACTATCCCTTCTGCACGATCGAGCCCAACGTCGGGCAGGTCGCGGTGCCCGACGAACGGCTCGACAAGATCGCCGGCATCGCGGGCAGCGCCAAGGTCATCCCGACCCAGCTCGCCTTCGTCGACATCGCGGGCCTCGTGAAGGGCGCCTCGAAGGGCGAAGGCCTCGGCAACCAGTTCCTCGCCAACATCCGCGAGGTCGATGCCATCGTACACGTGCTGCGCTGCTTCGAGGATGACGACATCCAGCATGTCTCCAACCACGTCGACCCGATCGCCGATGCCGAGGTGGTCGAGACCGAATTGCTGCTCGCCGACCTCGAGAGCCTCGAGAAACGCGTGCCCAACGCGCAAAAACGCGCCACCGGGGGCGACAAGGACGCCAAGATCATGGCCAGCGTGCTCGGGCAGGCGCTCGACCTCCTGCGCGAGGGCAAGCCCGCGCGGCTGACCCAGCCCAACGACGAGGAAGAGGCCCGCCACTTCCGCCAGGCGCAGCTGCTGACCGCCAAGCCCGTCCTCTACGTCTGCAACGTCAACGAGGACGATGCCGCCAACGGCAACGAATATTCGGCGCGCGTCTTCGAGAAGGCGAAGGCCGAGGGCGCCGAGGCGGTCATCGTCTCGGCCGCGATCGAGGCCGACATGGTCGGGATGGAGCGCGAGGAAAAGCTCGAGTTCCTCGCCGAAATGGGGCTCGAGGAAACCGGCCTCAACCGCATCATCCGCGCCGGCTACGACCTCTTGAACCTCCACACCTTCTTCACCGCCGGCCCCAAGGAAGCCAAGGCCTGGACCGTGGCAAAGGGGGCCAAGGCCCCGCAGGCGGCGGGCGAGATCCACACCGATTTCGAACGCGGCTTCATCCGCGCCGAGACCATCGCCTATAACGATTATGTCGCGCTCGGCGGCGAAAGCGCGGCGCGCGATGCCGGCAAGCTGCGGCAGGAAGGCAAGGACTATGTCGTCGCCGACGGCGATGTCATGCTCTTCAAGTTCAACGTCTGATGCTGTTCTGGGACGATCTCAAGGTCGGCGAGACCTGTGACCTCGGCACCGCGCAAGTGACGCGCGAAGAGGTGATCGCCTTCGCCGAGCGCTACGACCCCCAGCCCTTCCATCTCGACGACAATGCCGCCGCGATGACCCATTTCGGCAAGATCTCGGCCTCGGGCTGGCATACCTGCGCGATGGTCATGCGCGTCATCGTCGACAGCTTCACCGAGCGCCAGCTCGTCAGCGTCGGCTCGCCCGGGGTCGATAACCTGCGCTGGCTCAAGCCCGTCTTTCCCGGCGACACGCTCGCCGTGACGAGCGAGACGCTCGAGCTTACCCCCTCGCGCTCCAAGCCCGGGCTCGGCTCCGCGCGCAGCCGCATCGAGGCGGTGAACCAGGACGGGGTGAAGGTCCTGTCGATGGAGACCATCCTCCTCGTCCTCAAGCGCACCAGCGCCGACTAGCCCGCCGGCCCTCCCCGTCATCCCAGCAAAGGCTGGGATCCATGCCAGCTCGCCTGCCAGTCGTCGCAGCGATAGGCCTCAGCCTTCGTTGGGCCGACGCTCAAGGTCGGCCTCCGACCCCGACAAGAAAGGGCCCGATGGATCGCTCCACCGGGCCCCTTTTCTTGTTCGCCGGAGCGAAGGGCGCCTAGCCCTTGACCCCGCGACCCGCCTCGGCGGCTTCGGCCTTGGCCTCTTCGCGCTCGGCCATATGCTCGGGATCGAGTGGCCCCTTGGCGACGACCTTGCGCTTCGCCTCGGCCCAGATCTGGCGATAGCTCAGATAGGCGAAGGTCGTCGCGAAGGCGAGGAAGATCAGCACCGCGAGCCCGGCATTCTTGCGGGTGTCGGCCTTGGGCTCGGCGGCCCACATCAGGAAGGCCGCAACGTCGGCGCTCATCTGCTCGACGGTGGCCTCGGGCGCGCCCTCGGGATATTCGACCTGCCCGTCGGCGGTGATCGGCGCGGGCATCGCGATGTTGAGGTTGGGGAACCACGGGTTGTGGTAGAGCCCGTCGCCCGGCTGCGCCTCGGGGAAGCGCTCGGCCAGCTCGGCCGCCGGCTCGTCATAGCCCTGGTAGGGCTCCTGGTAGCCGGTCAGCAGCGAGTAGATGTAGGCGGCCCCGTCGGGACGCGCCTTGGCGATGAGGCTCATGTCGGGCGGATAGGCGTTGTTGTTCGCCGCGCGCGCCGCGATCTCGTTGTCATAGGGGCTCGGGAAGCGATCGGCGGGCAGCGCCGGGCGCGTCGCCCGCTCGCCCGTGTCGGGGTTGATGGTCGGCACCTCGATCGGCCAGTTGGCGGCGAACGCCTTGACCTGCTCGGGGGTGTAACCGAGGTCCTCGAGGTTGCGGAACGCGACATACTGCATGCCGTGGCACGAGGCGCAGACGTTCTGGAACACCGCGAAGCCGCGCTGCAGCTGGGCCTGGTCGTAGCGACCGAACGGCCCCTCGAACGAGAAGTCGACGTCCTTGTTGGCCTTGTGCAGCGCATGCTCGGCGCTCTCCGCCGGCGGTTCCTTGAAGTAGTTCACCGCGTCGGTGATGAAGGCGATCACGAGCACCCCGATGAAGCCGAGGCCGATCAGGAACGCAAAGCCGCGGATGCCGATGAATTTCAGAAGCTGACCCATGGTCGTGTCGGTTCCTTCGTTCTTAAGCCTTGGCGAGCCCGTAGGGCGCGCTTTCCTCCGCCTCGCCGTGCAGCACCGAGCTCGAGATCGAGTTGGGCAGCGGCAGCGGCTTCTCGAACTTCGAGATCAGCGGCAGGATGATGAGGAAGTGAGCGAAATAGTAAGCGGTGGCGATCTGCATCACCGCGACCACCGGGGCGGTCGGTTCGGCACCGCCGGCCCAGCCGAGCAGGAGCACGTCGACGATCAGAATCGCGAAGAACACCTTGAACATCGGGCGATAGTGCCCCGAACGGATCGGCGAACGGTCGAGCCACGGCAGCAGGAAGAGCAGCAGGATCGAGCCGAACATCGCGATCACGCCCCACAGCTTGGCGGGCAGGATGAAGTCCACCGTGAACGCCTTGAGGATGCCGTAGAAGGGCAGGAAGTACCATTCGGGCACGATGTGCGCGGGCGTCGCCAGCGGGTTGGCCTCGATATAGTTGTCGGGGTGGCCCAGCGCATTGGGCGCGAAGAACAGCACCGCGGCGTAGAGCATCAGGAAGGCGAGCACGAACCAGCCGTCCTTGGCGGTGAAGAAGGGATGGAAGGGCAGCGTGTCCTTCTCGGTCTTCACGTCGACCCCGGTCGGGTTGGACGAGCCCGGGATGTGCAGCGCCCAGGTCTTGAGGATCACCACCGCCGCGATCACGAAGGGCAGCAGGTAGTGGAGCGAGAAGAAGCGGGTCAGCGCGGCCTGGTCGGGGGCGAAGCCGCCGAGCAGGAAGACGCGCAGCGGTTCGCCGACCACCGGGAAGGCCGAGAAGAAGCCGGTGATGACCTGCGCCCCCCAGTAGCTCATCTGCCCCCACGGCAGGACATAGCCCATGAAGGCGGTCGCCATCATCAGCAGGTAGACCACCAGCCCGAGCATCCACACTAGCTCGCGCGGCGCCTTGTACGAGCCGTAGAACAGCCCGCGGAAGATGTGGATGTAGACGACGATGAAGAAGAAGCTCGCGCCATTGGCGTGCGCATAGCGCAGGAACCAGCCCGAATTCACGTCGCGCATGACATGCTCGACCGAGGAAAAGGCGGTCGCGATGCCGCTGTTGTACCACATCGCCAGGACGATGCCGGTGACGATCTGGATCATCAGGAAGACGCCCGCGAGGACCCCGAAATTCCACGCATAGTTGAGGTTGCGCGGCACGGGATACCCCCCGCCGACGGCACCGTGAACCATACGCGGCAGCGGCAGCCGCTGGTCAATCCAGTGACCCAGCTGGGTCTTGGGTTCGTAAGGCTTAGCCCAGGCGAAACTCATGTTTTTTCTTCCTATCCGATCCGGATGAGCGTGTCGGAGACGAACTCGAAATCAGGTACGACGAGGTTGGTCGGCGCGGGTCCCTTGCGGATGCGCCCGGCGGTATCGTAATGCGACCCGTGGCAGGGGCAGAAATAGCCGTCGTAGTCGCCCTTGTTCTCGCCCTCGGCGGCGCCCAGCGGGACACAGCCGAGGTGGGTGCACACGCCCATCGTGACGAGCCAGTTCTGCTTGCCTTCCTTGGTCCGCTCGGCGAGCGTCTGCGGCTCGCGCAGCGCCGACAGCGGGACCGCGTTGGCCTCGGCGATCTCGGCCTCGGTGAGGTTGCGGATGAAGACCGGCTGCTTGCGCCAGCTGGTCTTGATCGCCTGCCCCCGCTCGACCTTCGAGATGTCGACCTCGATCGAGGCCAGCGCCAGCACGTCGGCGGGCGGGCTCATCTGGTTGAGCAGCGGGAAGGCCACCGCGCCGACCCCGACCGCGCCGAACGAGACGGCGGCGATATCGAGGAAGTCGCGACGACGCACGCCGTCGCCGGCCCCGTCAGTCTTGTCTTCGTTGAGGAGGGGGTCAGGCTGTTCGACCGTTGCCATGGATGATCCCTAGTCTTGGCTTCGCGAAAAAGGGGCCCTCACAGACATGGGGACCCGCACGGTTGGGCGCCTGATAGACGCGAAGGTCCCCGTTTGCCAAGGCCGGATTTTGTCTTTGCTGCCGCGACCGCGGGTTGCGCCCGGCGGGCGAGACGATAAAGCGGGCGCATGCAAGAGCTCGACGATCAGCAACAGGCCGCCCGCGACTGGTTCGAGGCGCTGCGCGACCGCATCTGCGCCGCCTTCGAGGAAATCGAACGCGAGGCCGGGTCCGACGCCACCTTCGATTTTGCCGACTGGAAGCGCGAGGATCCCTCGGGCGCCGACGGCGGCGGCGGCACCCGCGGCACGATGAAGGGCAAGGTGTTCGAGAAGGTCGGGGTCAACGTCTCGACCGTGGGCGGCGAGTTCAGCCCCGAATTCGCGCCCTCGATTCCCGGCGCCGAGGAGGACCCGCGCTTCTTCGCCACCGGGATCAGCCTCGTCGCACACATGGCCAACCCGCACGTCCCCGCGGTGCACATGAACACGCGCATGATCACCACCACCAAGCGCTGGTTCGGCGGCGGTGCCGACCTCAACCCGGCGATCCCCTATGAAGAGGACACCGCCGCCTTCCACGCCCGGCTGCGCGCCGCCTGCGCCGCGCACGACCCCACCTATTACGACAAGTTCAAGAGGTGGGCGGACGACTATTTCTACCTGCCCCACCGCCAGCGCCATCGCGGGGTGGGCGGCATCTTCTACGATCGCCTCGACGCCGCGGGCGAGCTGTTCGAGCCGCATTTCGCCTTCACCCGCGACGTCGGCGAGGCCTTCCTCGACATCTTCCCGCAGATCGTGCGGCGGCGGATGGACAGCGACTGGACCGAGGACGACATGGTCCGGCTGCTCGATTTCCGCGGGCGCTATGTCGAATTCAACCTGCTCTACGACCGCGGCACGCTGTTCGGGCTCAAGACCGGCGGCAATGTCGATGCCATCCTGATGAGCCTACCCCCGCTCGCGCGATGGGCGTAACGCGGCTCGCTCAGGGCGTCGGCGGTTCGGCGCTCACCGGGGGCACCCCCACCGCCGGGTCGGCGGGCTGCCCCGCGAGCTGGAGGTAGATGCGCGCGAGGATCGTCGAATAGACGATCGTCACCGCCGCCTGCGCCAGCGTCGAGACGAGCGCGGCGAGGAGCGCCGCCACCGTCATCGGTTCGACCGGCCCCAGCGCCAGCTCGATCGCCAGCCCGGCGATCAGCCCGACCGTCCCCATCACCAGCACGACCCCGATCGCGAACAGGAGGAGGAAGCCGAACAATCGCCAGAAATGGCCGCGGGTCAGCGCCCAGCCGCGCTTGACGATCCCGATCGGCCCGACGTCCTCGGCGGCCACCACCGGGGTGATGACCATCAGCCGCACGCCGACGTAGAGCAATGCGGCGAGCAGGAACAGCGCGCCGAACGCGGCCCCCGCCGACAGCCCCTGCATCGCCTGCGGCTCCCCGATCGCGCCGATCTCGCCGCCCGGCACCACCAGCAGCGCGAACAGGATGACGATCAGCGCGAGCGGGACGAGGAGCAGCAGCACCATCCCGATCACCGCGCCCAGCCGCCGCACCCCGCGCCCGAGCGCCCCCGCCACGCTCGCGCCGCGGAACAGCGCGAGGTAGCTGATCGCGATCGAGCCGATGAGGTTGATCAGCGAGAAGAGGAAGCTGAGGACGAGCACCCCCGCGCCGGCCTCGCCGCCGTCGACCGTCACCCCGCCCATCTGCAGGTCGGTCTCGCCCGGCGCGATGGTCATCAGCACGCTGCCGGGCAGCACCACGGTGGCCAGCGCCACGCTGAACATCAGTCGCCCGTCGCGCGCGATGATCGGACGGCTGTCGTCCCACGCCTTGCTGATCGACAGATTGGCCATTCTTGCAAATTCCCCCTGAGTGGTCGTCCGCCGCGACCATAGCAAAGGCCGCGCCCTTGCCAAGCGCGGCGCTGCGCGGCACAGCGCGCCGCATGACGATCGAATGGCGGGTTTCGGACAGCCTGGTCCCCTATGAGGCGGCGCTCGCCGACATGACCGCGCGCGCCGCCGCGATCCGCGAGGAGCGCGCCAAGGAGCGGATCTGGCTGCTCGAGCACCCGCCGCTGTTCACCGCGGGCACCAGTGCCGATCCGGCCGAACTGTTCAACCCCCACGGCTTTCCCGTCTACGAGGCGGGGCGCGGCGGGCGCTACACCTACCACGGCCCCGGCCAGCGGGTCGGCTACCTCAACCTCGACCTCGCGAGGCGGGGGCGCGACATCCGCCGCTTCGTCCACCAGCTCGAGGGCTGGATGATCGCCGCGCTGGACGAGCTCGGCGTCGAGGCGCGGCGCGAGCCCGGTCGCATCGGTATCTGGACCGGCCACGGCGCGCACGAGGCCAAGATCGGCGCGATCGGGGTGCGGGTCAAACGCTGGGTCACGCTCCACGGCTTCTCGATCAACGTCGCCCCCGACCTCTCGCACTTCGGCGGGATCGTGCCGTGCGGGATCAGCGAGTTCGGGGTGACCAGCCTCGAGCAGCTGGGGGTGGGCGCCGACATGGCCGCGCTCGATGCCGCGCTCGAGCACCATGCCCAATCCTTCCTTGCCAGCCTCGACGACAAGTGCGAGCAAGGCGCCTGTTCCCCTTGACGAAGACCGGAGACCCGATGATGCACCGCCTGTCCCCCGCCCTGCTAGCCCTGTGCCTCGTCGCGTGCGGCGGGACCGACGATGGCGTGGCGGTCGAGGAACAGGCCGACGCGCCCGAGGTCGTCGCCATCGAGGGCCGCGACATCACCGCGATCGACGCCGCCACCGACAATGACGCGGGGCTGGTCGATGACGAGGTGCCGGGGCGCCGCGCCGCTGCCGACGAGGCCGACGAGGACTAGGCCAGCCCCAGCAATTTGTGCGTCTGGAGGGTGAGCCGCCACTTCGGCCGCTCCATCACCAGCGCGATCGCCGCCTCGGTATTGTCCTCGATCATCTCCCCGTCCATCGGCTGCAGGAGGAAATGATTGAAGTCGAGCGCTTCCAGTTCGTCGAGATCGAACGGTTGCGGCCAGACGAGCTTCAACTCATCCCCCGAGCGCTGCACCAGTTCGGCGCCGTACTTGGGACTGATGCACAGCCAGTCGATCCCCTCGGGCGCCTGAAGCGTCCCGTTGCTCTCGACCGAAATGCGAAACCCCTGCGCATGCAGCGCGTCGATCAGCGCGGCATCGAGCTGCAACAGCGGCTCGCCCCCGGTGACCACCACCATCCGCTGCGCCTTGTCCTCGCCCCACAGCCGCGCGACCTGCGCCGCCAGTGCCGCGGCATCGGCGAACTTGCCGCCATTGACCCCGTCGGTGCCCACGAACTCGGTATCGCAGAAGCGGCACACCGCCTTGCGTCGATCCTCCTCGCGCCCGGTCCACAAGTTGCACCCGGCAAAGCGCAGGAACACCGCGCGCGCCCCCGCCTGCATCCCCTCGCCCTGCAGGGTGAGGAACATCTCCTTGACCGCATAGGCCATCAGGCGGGCTCCACCCCTTGCGCATAGCGCGTCGGGTCATCGAGCCCCGCCTCGACGAACCCCTTGTGGCGCAGCCGGCAGCTGTCGCACGCCCCGCAGGCGCCGCCATCGGGGCCGGGATCGTAGCAGCTGTGGCTCAGCCCCGCGTCCATCCCGAGCCGGTGCGCCTCGCGCGCGATGTCGGCCTTGGTCATGTCCTGCAAGGGCGTGCGGATGCGCATCACCTGCCCCTCGTCGCCCGCCTTGGTCGCAAGCTGCGCCAACCGCTCGAACTGGGCGATGAAGTCGGGGCGGCAGTCGGGATAGCCCGAATAGTCGAGGCTGTTGACGCCGATGAAGATGTCGTTGGCGCCGCGCGTCTCGGCATAAGCGAGGCACAGCGACAGGAAGACGGTGTTGCGCGCGGGCACGTAGGTCACCGGGATGCCCTCGCCCACCCCCTCCTTGGGGACGTCGATATCGGCGGTCAGCGCCGAGCCCCCGAAGGCGGTAAGGTCGAGCGGGAGCACCACATGCTCGGCCGCGCCGACCTCGGCGGCGATGCGCTTGGCCGCTTCCAGCTCGACCCGGTGGCGCTGGTTGTAATCGATGGTGAGCGCGTGGATCGCATAGCCCGCCTCGCGCGCGAGCCCCGCGCAGACCATCGAATCGAGCCCGCCCGACAACAGGATGACCGCTTTTTTCTTCATGGAACGGCCCCTTAGGGAAAAACAGCTGAACCCACAAATGCAGGACACAAGCGGGTCAGTGGCGGTTGCTGGCTAGGCGCGAGGAGCGCCGCGATGCAGCGCATCGCCAGCGATCGCGCAACGACGTCCAGCGGCCGCCAATGGCCCGCGCCCTAGCAGGAACCGATGCGCCTCGCGTGCAGCGTATCGTGGAACGGCAGCCCGTCCTTGATGCCCTGCGTCTGGATCCTGAGCGAGCGCGGGGTCACCACCTGCATGTCGCTCGAGCCGAAGCCGCCGCGGGTACAGGTATAGCGCATCAGCGCGCTGTCGGCGTCCTCCGACACCGTCATGCGGGTGCACTGGCGCCCGATATGCTCGACCTGCGCGAGCAGCGAGACATCGGCCACGCAGAAGCGCTTGGGGGCGATCTTGCGCGCCGGGTAGCTGACCTCCCACAAGCCCGCCTCGATCGCGCTCAACAGGTGCGGCCGGCCCTGGTGCTCGAACGCGAGCGCCGCCGTCCCGCCGAGGCCCAGCCCCAGCGCGGCGACACCGATCATCGCTCGAATCACTCGTTTCATCGCGCCGTCTTTACCAGCGCCCGATGAACCGCGGTTAAACGGCGTCATCGCCGCGCTCGTCGGTCGCCCCATCGGGCGCGGCGCCGGGGGCCGCTGGCGCGATCGGGAAGCTGGTCGCGCAGAAGGCGCAATCGACGCGGATGAACCCGTCGTCGGCGACCATGTGCGCCTGTTCCTCGGGGGGAAAGCGCGCGATCACGCTCTTGATATAGTCGGGGCTGCAGCGACACCCCTTGGTCAGCGCGGTGCTGGCGAGCAGCCGCACCTCGTCCTCCTCGTGGAACAGCCGCCACAGCAGCGCGTCGAGCGCCAGCGTCGGGTCGGTCAATTCGCCCGCCTTCACCGACCCCGCGAGGATGGCGACATGCGGCCAGTCGGGATGGTCGAGCTTGGTGTGCAGCCGGTCGCGCCCCTCCTCGCCCTCGGGCAGGTGCTGGAACATCAGCCCGCCCGCGACCCAGTGGCCGTCCCGCTTCTCGGCGGCCACCCGCACCAGGCTGGGGATCTGCTCGGACTGGGCGAAATAGCTCTGCGCCACCTCGCCGATGTCCTCGCCCTCGATCGGCGCGATCCCCTGGTAGCGTTCCTTGCGGCTCGGCTGGTCGAAGGTGATCGCGAGATAGCCCTTGCCGAACAGCTGGAACAGCGTCGGCGCGGGGCCCGCCTCGGCGAGCCGATCGCCGTCATATTTGACATGCCCGCGCAGCTGCCCCGCCAGATAGTCGCACACCAGCAGGTCGACGACCCCGCTCTCGGTCTGCGCCTGCATCGTGATCTGCCCCTTCTCGTCCTTGAGGAGCGAGCCGAGCAGCGCGGTCAGCGCGAGCGCGTCGGCGAGCAGCTTCTCGATGACGGGGGGATAGTTGTGCGGGGCGAGGATCGCGTCGAGCACGTGCGTCAGCCGCACCAGCCGCCCGCGCGCGCCGCGGGTAGGCAGCATCGCGCCGACGACGGCATCCTCGAGGAGGCCGGTGGGCTTGGCGTCGGCCATCAGCGCGCCGGGATCTCGTACTTGGCCGCCGCCGCCGACAGGAGCTCGACGAATTCGGCGATATGCGCCTCGGTGATGTTGAGCGGGGGCAGGACGCGCATCACATTGTCGCCCGCCGCGACCGCGAGCAGCCCCTCGCCGCGCAGCCAGCCGACGAAGTCGCGGACCACCACCTGGTCGGTCATCCGCACCCCGAGCATCAGCCCCATGCCGCGCACGCTCTCGAACAGCTCGGGATGGTTGCCGATCATCTGCTCGAGGCTGGCGCGCAGCCGCTCGCCCTTCGCGCGCACCCCGGCGAGGAATTCCTCGTCGGCGACGACGTCGAGCACCGCTTCCACCGCCGCCATCGCCAGCGGGTTGCCCCCGTAGGTCGAACCATGGGTGCCGAAGGTCATCCCCTTGGCCGCCGCCTCGGTGGCGAGACAGGCGCCGACGGGGAAGCCGCCGCCCAGCCCCTTGGCCGAGGCGAGGACGTCGGGGGTGATGCCATATTGCTCGTAGGCATAGAGCGTGCCGGTGCGCGCGACCCCGCACTGCACCTCGTCGAGCCCGAGCAGCAGCCCGTGCTTGTCGGCCAGCTCGCGCAGCCCGGTCATGAACGCCTGGCTCGCCGGACGGATGCCGCCCTCGCCCTGGACCGGCTCGACGAGGAAGCCCGCGGTCTGGTCGGTGATCGCCGCGCGCGCGGCATCGAGATCGTCGAAGTCGACATAGGTGAAGCCGGGCAGCAGCGGCTCGAACCCGTCGTGGAGCTTTTCCTGGTTGGCGGCGCTGATCGTCGCCATCGTGCGCCCGTGGAAGGCGTTCTTGAAGGTGATGATGTCCTTCTTGTGCGGGTTGCCGTCGACGACATGGTAGCGGCGCATCGTCTTGATCGTGCACTCCACGCTCTCGGCGCCCGAGTTGGTGAAGAAGACGGTGTCGGCAAAGCTGTTGTCGACCAGCCGCTGCGCGCAGGATTCGCCCTGCGGGCTGCCGTAGAGGTTGGAGACGTGCATCAGCGTGGCCGCCTGCTTCTGGATCGCGCCGACGAGGTGCGGGTGGTCATGGCCGAGGAGGTTGACCGCGATGCCGCTGGCGAAGTCGAGCCACTTCTCGCCGTTTTCACCGAACAGGTAGGGGCCTTCGCCCTTCACCGGCCGGACGTCGCAACGGGGATAGACCGGCATCAGCGCGGGAATCGACATTCAATGCTCCTCTTAAGGGTAGCGCGCCCCGGCGGGGCGGGCGGCGCGCTTGGGTTCACGTCAATGTGGGGTCCCTAGCGCCAAAGAAAAGGCGCCGCCACCCGCAAGCGGGGGGCGACGCCTCGTCGGGGCGCTGCACGGGGGCCGGTCGCCCCTCGGGCGATCAGTCGTCGTCGCGATCGTCCCAGTCGCGGCGGCGCTCGTAGCGGCGGTCATCGTCGCGGTCGTCCCCGCGCCGGTCCCAGCGGCTGTCGCGCTCCCAGCGATCGTCGTCGTGCCAGTAGCGGTCGCGATCGCCGCGATAGCCATAGCCGTGATTTTCCCAGCGCCGCCCGTCGCGCAGTTCGTGGCGGATCTCGCGGCGCAGGTTGCGGATGCCTCGAACCGCGGCGCGATATTCACCGCGGTTGAGCCCGTGGCGGCTCATCCGGTCGATGCGATAGTGGAGCCGCTCCGCCTTGCGGTCGAGCTTGCGAAAATCGTCCCGATCGAACGCGCCCTGCCGGGCGAAATAGCGGATGTCCTGCCGCATCCGGGCCACGCGGTTGTGCAATTCGCGTACCTTGCCCCACGCGAAGTGGCGGCGATAATCATGATGGCCGCGGCGGTCGTACCCGCGATCATAACCCTGGCGATCGTAGCGGTCGTAGCGGTCGCCGCCGCGATAATAGGGCTGATAGGCGCTGCCGACACCGATCGCGGCGCTGGCGGCGGGCGCCGCGCTGGCGGCGGCGGCGGCGGCGGCGGCGGGAAGGGCGACCATGCCGGCCGCGAGGGCGGCACTCAGGCCGATAAACATCTTTCGCATGGGGCTACTCCTGGACTGCGGCGAAATCTCTTGATGTCCCGCAGGCTGCAAGATGCCCGATGTGGTCTCGCTGAATATGGCTGTCAGTCGGCGTTCAGGCGGATGAAAACGCCTCCGTTTCAATCACTTGATCGCCCTAATTCTTGATTTTCCAGCCCGTGTCGAGCAGCCGGTAGCACAGGATGAGGAGCGCGGCGTTCAGGAGCGCCAGCACGATCGCCCCCACCGTCACCGGCGAGTCGGCGACCCCGATGAAGCCGTAGCGAAACCCCGAGATGACGTAGAAGAAGGGGTTGGCGTGGCTCGCCGCCTGAAACCCCTCGCTCAGCGCCTCGACCGAATAGAAGGTGCCCGACAGCAGCGCGAGCGGCGCGACCACGAAATTGGTCACCATCGCGGCATGGTCGAACTTCTCCGCCCAGAAACTCGTGAGCAGCCCAAGGAAGCTGAGCATCAGCGTGCCCATCAGCGCGAAATAGAGCGCGGCGAGCGGCGCCACCGGCACCACGCGCACGCCGGGCCACAGCGCCATCACCAGCCACACCGCGCCGCCGACGAGGAAACCGCGCGTCACCGAGGCGCCGACCAGCCCCGCCATCAGTTCGCCGGTGGACAAGGGCGGCATCAGGTAATCGACGATCGTCCCCTGGATCTTGCCCACCAGCAACGAGAAGCTGGCGTTGGCGAAGGCGGCCTGGATCATCCCCATCACGATCAGCCCGGGGGCGAGGAAATCGGCGAACGGCACCCCCAGCACCTCGCGCCCGCCGCGCCCCAGCGCGATAGTAAAGATGGCGAGATAGAGCAGCGTCGTGACCGCCGGGCCCCAGACAGTTTGCAGCTGGACCTTGAAGAACCGCCGCACCTCCTTGATATAGAGGGTCCTGAGACCGCCCGTGTTGATGGCGCCGAGGATCGGCTTGCCATATGGGGCGTTCGACCATTGCGGATTTTGGTTTTCGTCCATGGCCGCCTCGCCTATCGGGGGGCCGCGACGAAGACAATGATGAACCCCAGAGGGTGGAGAGAAAATTGAGCTGGACCGACGAGCGGATCGAACGGCTGAAAGCGATGTGGGCCGAAGGCAAGACCGCCAGCCAGATCGCCGAGGACCTCGGCGGCGTGAGCCGCAACGCGGTGATCGGCAAGGCGCATCGGCTCGGGCTCGAATCGCGCCCCTCGCCGGTCAAGTCGGGCGACAAGAAGAAGGCGGCGGCCAAGAAGGCCCCCGCCAAGAAGGCCGCCGCGCCCAAGGCCGGCACCCGCAAGGCGGCGCCCAAGAAGGCGCCCGCGCCCAAGAAGGACGCCCCCGCGGTCGCTCCCGCCGCGAAGAAGGCGGCGCCCGCCCGCCCCGCGCCCGAGCGCGCCGCCAAGCCGACGCCCGAAAAGGCGAGCGCGAGCGGCAAGAGCGACAAGGGGCCGCAATATCGCTCGGTCGGCCCCGGCGGCTTCGTGCGGCAGGGTCCCTCGGACCAGCAGGCGCCGATCCCGCCCGCCCCGCCGCGCCGGCTGATCCCCGCCAAGCCGTCCGAAGAGGTGGCGGACAAGACCAGCCTGCTCGACCTCAACGACCGCGTGTGCCGCTGGCCGATGGGGCATCCGGGCGAACCCGATTTCCACTTCTGCGGGCAGAAGGCCAACCCCGGCTTTCCCTATTGCGTCGACCATTGCGGGGTCGCCTACCAGGCGCAGCTGCCGCGCCGCGACCGCAAGCCCCCGCCCCCGCTGCCCTTCGGCGGCCCGCGGGTCCGCTAGGCGACCGGACAACGATGAAGGCCTCGGCGAATTGCCGGGGCCTTCGTCGTTTCAACCCCTGTGACCCAAGGGGTCGAAGTGCAGCAGCACGAGCCCGCCAACCAGCCCCGCCATCGCGCCATGGAAAAGCGAGCGCCGCGGCACTTCCCTGATCTTCACCGCCAGCGCGAGCGGCGGGACGACCGCAGCGAGCACCGGCACCAGCGGTCCCGGCGGGCCGACCAGCGCGAGCAGCAGGAACAGCAAACCATAGCCGACCAGCGCCGGCAGCCCGATGAGCACCGCCATCATGAGGCCGAAGCCGATGATCTCGCCCGCGGTCGACCGCCCGTTCCGCCACACCCAATGTCCCGCCAGCACGGCAAAGGACGCCAGCGCCGCAAGCACGACCCCCACTAGGTCCAAAGCCCTTGCGGATCGAGGCGGATCAGCACGATCCCGCCGACCATTCCGGCGATGGCGGCCAGCCGCATCATCCCGAACAGGTCGCCGTCCAGCGGCCACTTCCAGCGCGCCTGCGCCCACAGGAGCAACGGCGGCACCGCCGCCGCCACCGGCGGCAACAATAGTGGGTGCCAGGGCCAGTATGACAGCGTGAAGAACAGCGCCCCGAACGCGATGGCGGCGGGAATGCCGATGAACAGCCCGAACAGCGTGCCGACCCCGATCCCCACCGGCCCCGCCGCCAGCGCGCCGAGCATGAAGGGCGCGGCCAGCACCAGCACCGCCGCCACCACGCTCCATCCGATCGCTCCCATCATTCCCCCTTTTCAGACAGCGAGCTTTGTCCCCGTCCGTCGCCCGATGCAAGCCGACGGGGGGTCGATCGCCCTTGCGCGCGCACAAGAAAAAACCGGCGCGCCGAGGGGCGCGCCGGTCCGAAGCGTCTTTCCGTCAACGCGGATCAGGCGTCGGTCTTTTCCTTCTTCGACGCCTTGCCCTCGATCTGCCGCTGCTCGTCGCCGCCGATGGCGATCTTGCGCGGCTTCATCGCCTCGGGGATCTCGCGCACGAGGCTGATCGACAGCAGCCCGTCGGCCATGTCCGCATCGGTCACGCGGATATGGTCGGCCAGCCCGAAGCGGCGCTCGAACGCGCGCGTCGCGATCCCGCGATGGACATAGTCCACCTCTTCGTCGTCGCGCTTGCGCCCGGTGACCACCAGCTGGTTCTGCTGGGCGGTGATGTCGATTTCCTCGCGCGTGAAGCCGGCGACCGCGATGTCGATGCGGTAATCGTTCTCGCCGGTCTTGACGAGGTCGAAGGGCGGGTAGTTCTCGCCCGTGTTCCCGGTCTGGTTCTCGAGCAGGTCGAACAGGCGATCGAACCCGATCGTCGAACGGCGGAAAGGCGAAAAGTCGAATGCACTACGCATGGGATGTCCTCCTTGATTGAGCAACATGATGCGGGCGGACGAGCCTGTCTCGCACCGACCCGCCGCCGGACCCGATTGGCATCCGGCGCAGCAAGGAATTTTGTTCGGAATTCCCCGATTTCAAGATCTTGACGAGCGCCGGGCAAATGCAAATATCGCGTGATTGCGCGTCTTTGCGGGGGGCATTGTCGCGCTCGCCGCTTGGCGCTTGGCACGCGCGCGTCGCCCCGCCTATACCCGGTGCCTGATGTCAGACCTGTTCGAATCCAACACGCCCGCCACCCCGTCCGATTACGACGCCTCCTCGATCGAGGTCCTCGAGGGGCTCGAGCCGGTGCGCCGCCGCCCCGGCATGTATATCGGCGGCACCGACGCGCGCGCGCTCCATCACCTCGCCGCCGAGGTGATCGACAATTCGATGGACGAGGCGGTCGCCGGGCACGCCAGCCGGATCGAGATCGAACTCGACGAGGGCAACCGGCTGACGATCGCTGACAACGGCCGCGGCATCCCGATCGACCCGCATCCCAAGTTCAAGGACAAGTCGGCGCTCGAGGTCATCCTCACCACGCTCCACTCGGGCGGCAAGTTCGAGGGCAAGGCCTATGCCACCTCGGGCGGCCTTCACGGGGTCGGGGTCAGCGTCGTCAACGCGCTGTCGAGCGACACGGTGGTCGAGGTCGCGCGCGACAAGACGCTCTACCGCCAATGCTTCGCGCGGGGGCATGCCACGAGCCGGCTCGAGGAGGTCGGCGCCGCCCCCAACCGCCGCGGCACCAAGGTCAGCTTCACCCCCGACCCCGAGATCTTCGGCAAGGAGGCGCGCTTCAACCCCAAGCGGCTGCACGACCTCGCGCGCTCGAAGGCCTATCTCTACGGCGGGGTCGAGATCCGCTGGAAATGCGCTCCCGCGCTCGCCACCGACGAGGTGCCCGAGCAGGCGGTCTTCAAGTTCGACAACGGGCTCGCCGACCATCTTGCCGAGATGCTCGGCGAGCGCGGGATGATCACCACCCCGCCCTTCACCGGCAGCCAGGACTTTCCCGACGGGCAGGGCCGCTGCGAATGGGCGATCTCCTGGCCGCTGTGGACCGACGGCTATCAGCGCTATTACTGCAACACCATCCCCACCCCCGACGGGGGCACCCACGAGGCGGGGCTGCGCGCCGCGCTGACCAAGGGGCTGCGCGCGTTCGGCGACCTCGTCGGCGAGAAGAAGGCGGCCAAGATCAACGCCGACGACCTGTTCGGCGGGATCGAGTGCCTGCTCTCGGTCTTCATCCGCGATCCCCATTTCCAGAGCCAGACCAAGGACCGGCTGACCAGCCTCGAGGCGGCGCGCTTCGTCGAGAATGCGGTGCGCGACCATTTCGACCATTATCTCGCCGACAACATGGACCGCGGGCGCGCGCTGCTGGGCGCCGTGCTCGAACGGATGGACGAGCGCCTCCGGCGCCGCGCCGAGCGCGAGGTCAAGCGCAAGACCGCGACCAGCGCCAAGAAGCTGCGCCTGCCCGGCAAGCTCACCGACTGCGCCAATTCGGGCTCCGACGAGGGCGAGACCGAACTATTCATCGTCGAGGGCGATTCGGCGGGCGGCAGCGCCAAGCAGGCGCGCAATCGCAAGACGCAGGCGATCCTGCCGATCCGCGGCAAAATCCTCAACGTCGCCAGCGCGACGCGCGACAAGATCCGCGCCAACCAGGAAATCGCCGACCTGAGCCTCGCGCTCGGCTGCGGGCTGCGCGACGATTATGACGATGACGCGCTGCGCTACGACAAGATCATCATCATGACCGACGCCGACGTCGACGGCGCGCATATCGCCACCTTGCTGATGACCTTCTTCTTCCAGGAGATGCCCGAGTTGGTGAAGCGCGGGCGGCTCTTCCTCGCGCAGCCCCCGCTCTACCGCCTGACCTCGGGGTCGAAATCGCTCTACGCGCGCGACGATGCGCACCGCGCCGAGCTCGAGGAAAAGCACTTCAAGGGCAAGAAGGTCGAGGTCGCGCGCTTCAAGGGGCTCGGCGAGATGAACCCCGGCCAGCTCAAGGAGACCACCATGGATCCCGCGAGCCGCAGCCTCATCCGCATCACCCTGCCCGCCGACTACCAGGACCAGCAGCCCGCGCGCGACGTGGTCGACCGGCTGATGGGCAAGAAACCCGAGCATCGCTTCGCCTTCATCCAGGCCGAGGCCCCCGGGCTCGACGAGGGCGCGATCGACGTCTGAGCGATGCCGTCGCGTCGCGGCATGGGAGGCACGGCGCGAGGAGGCCGCGGCGCGCCTGGGCGATAGCCCCCCTTTGGCCGCCGCGCCCGCCGCGCAGAGACATCTTTCCTCGCCTTCAAAAGCCGCTTAAGGGACGAGGATGGACCGCAAAGAGCGCCCCGCCACTGCCCCGGCGCCCCGCCTCGGGCAGCAGATTCCCCTCCTGCGCCAGAAGAGCCCGCTGTCGGGCTGGGCGCAGTTCGGGATCCGCATCGGGCTCCTGTTCGCGCTCCTGTCCTTCATCATCGCGGTCCACTGGATCGAACGCGACAGCTTCGTCGACCATGCCGACGGGCAGCTGTCCTTCGCCGACGTGATCTATTTCACGATGATCTCGGCGACCACCACCGGCTATGGCGACATCGTGCCGGTGACCGAACGCGCGCGCCTGTTCGACGCGCTCGTCGTCACGCCCGCGCGCATCTTCTTCATCTTGATCCTCGCCGGCACCGCCTACACCTTCGTCATCAAGCGAACCTGGGACACCTTCCTCATGCGACGACTGCAACGCACCCTGACCGGCCATATCGTGGTGGCGGGCTTCGGCACCTCCGGCGGCGAGGCGGTCGATGAACTCATCGCGCGCGGCGAGGACCCGCGCAAGATCGTGGTCGTCGACCTCAACCCCGACAGCATCGCCAAGGCCGAGCGGATGGGCTGCATCGTCCTCCAGGCCGACGCTACTCGCGACGAGACGATGGAGGCGGTGCGGCTGCGGCAGGCCTCGACGATGATCATCTCGGCAGGGCGCGACGATACCTCGATCCTCATCTGCCTGACCGCGCGCCATTTGTGTCCCAAGCTGCACATCAGCCTCGCGGTGCGCGCCGAGGACAACGAGTTTCCCGCCCGCGCGGCGGGGGCCACCACCGTGATCAACCCGACCAGCTTCGCCGGCCTCCTGCTCGCGGGCAGCGCGCATGGCGCGGGGATCGCCGACTATATGGCCGACCTCGCCTCGGCTACCGGCCGCGTCCGCCTGCACGAACGCGAGATCGAGAAGTTCGAGATCGGCAAGTCGCTGTCCGACGCCGCAATCGGGCTCGGGGTGCGCATCCTGCGCGAGGGCAAGGCGATCGGCTTCTGGGAAGAAGGCGCCAAGGAACTGCGCGCCGGCGACCGCATCATCGAAATCATCCCCGGCCACGCCTTCCCCGCCTGCAAGACCGGCTGAAACTCTACGCCGGTCGTTCCGCCAAAGTATACACTTCCGAAACCTCTTCTCGTCACCATCCCATCAGATAAGGGGTGGCCATGATTAGGAAGACATTCGGCAAGCGCCGTTCAACGCCAGATCACCGCGATGCGCCCGAACAGGCCGCGACGCGGCTCGCGCGGCTCGCCGGACAGGCGCAGGAAATGGCCGCCGAGGAAAAGTTCGCCAAGCCCCCCAAGCTCCCGCCCCGGCCCGCGCGCCCGGCCCCGCGACCCGCCGAGGATGCGGCGACCGCGCCGCCCGAATCCAACGAGGTCCACGACCTCCAGGACCGGATCGAGACCGAACTCGCGCCCGTAGACGCGATCGAGCCTCTTGACGCCGCCACCGCGCCCGCCGCCCCGCCGCGGCCGCGCCGCGCCCATCCCGCGCTGCGCCGGGCGCGCGAACAGGCGGTCATGTTCCGTCAGCACCTCCCGCCCCTCCTCGACCATGGCAGCCACTGGGGCGGCGTGCCGCAGGTCCCCGAGGGCTTCGAATGGCCCACCTTCACCACCCCCGAGGGCGAAGAGCGCGCCTTGTCCTTCATCGCCTCGCTCGATTGCGCCGAGGTGCCCGCCGCGGCCAGCTTCCAGCTGCTCCCCGCCAGCGGCCGCCTCCTCTTCTTCATGGACCTGCACTGGGGCGCCTATTGGCAGTGGAAGGTCGTCCATGTCGCCGCCGACCAGCCGCTCGCCCCCGCCGCGCTCCCCCACCTCTATGAAAGCCCTGCCGTCTGGGGCTGGCCGTCGACGGCCGAGGACTGGCCGCGCCTGCTCCCCTACTGGAGCTTCGAGCCGGTCGTCCTCCACGCCCGCCCCGACCGCGACGAGATGCAGGACCAGCCCTTCTGGCCCGGCGCGATCGACCGCGACACCGCCGCCGCGCAGGTCGCCACGCTCGAATCCGAGCTCGGCGATTGCGCGCCCTTCAAGGTCAGCCTCGACGCGCAGGGCAAGCCCAACCGCCCCTTTGAGGCCTTCCCCGCCAGCTGGCGCTCGATCCGCATCGCCTGCGGCCACCTCGCGCGGCTCCAGGCCAGCGCCGAGCGCCCCGGCAACCAGAAGGAAGCCAAGGCGCTCGCCGCCGATCTCAAGACTTGGCGCGGCAAGATCGAGCGCGCGCACAAGGCGGGCCGCGACCTGTCGCGCACCGCTGCCAACGACTTCTGGAAGCTGCTGCGCCGCCACCACAAATTCTCGGCCCCCTGCCTCGAGGCGATCACGGTCGACGCGATCGAGGCCAGCCTGTCGGCGGGCGAGCCGGTCGGGGAAGCCGCGCTCGCCATGGTGCGCCACCGCCACCGCTTCAGCGCCGGCGACGCGCGCGCCTTTTCCGCCCCCACCTTCGTGCAGATGGAGGCCGAGGAACGCGTCGGCGAATGGCTGCTGCTCCTCGAACTGGGGGCCAATATCCCGATCGGCCATCATTTCGACGAGGGCGTCTACCAATATTGGATCCGGCCCGAGGACCTTGCCGCAGGCAACTTCGACGCGGTCGAGCTGACCGCCGAGACCTATTAAGCATCTGAAGGTTCTGGATTTCGCCGCAATTTGTCCGTAAGGGCGCGGCCATCATGGCAACCAAGATCCCCTCGCCGCCCAAAGTGGGCATGGTTTCGCTCGGCTGTCCCAAGGCGCTGGTCGATTCCGAACGCATCCTCACCAGGCTGCGCGCCGACGGCTATGCCATGAGCCCCGACTATGACGGCGCCGACGTCGTGCTCGTCAACACCTGCGGCTTCCTCGACAGCGCCAAGGAGGAAAGCCTCGAGGCGATCGGCGAGGCGATCGCCGAAAACGGCCGCGTCATCGTCACCGGCTGCCTCGGCAACGAGGCCGACCTCATCATGAAGACGCACCCCAAGGTGCTCGCGGTCACCGGCCCCCAGCAGTACGAACAGGTCGTCGGCGCGGTGCACGAGGCGGTCCCGCCCAGCCTCAGCCCCTATGTCGACCTCGTCCCGCAGCTGCCCGAGGCCAAGCTCACCCCGCGCCACTACAGCTATGTGAAGATCAGCGAAGGCTGCAACCACCGCTGCAGCTTCTGCATCATTCCGAGCATTCGCGGCGACCTCGCCAGCCGGCGCCCCGATGCGGTGCTGCGCGAGGCCGAGAAGCTCGTCGCCGCGGGCACCAGGGAACTGCTGGTCATCAGCCAGGACACCTCGGCCTACGGCATCGACCTCAAGAACCAGACGTGGAACTGGAAGGGCGAGGAAATTTCCGCCCGCATGCTCGACCTGGCCGAGCATCTCGGCAACCTCAAGACCCCCGAGGGCGAGACCCCGTGGATCCGCCTCCACTATGTCTACCCCTACCCCCATGTCGACCGCGTCATCCCGCTGATGGCGGAGGGCAAGCTCACCCCCTATCTCGACATCCCCTTCCAGCACGCCAGCCCCAAGGTCCTGAAGGCGATGCGCCGCCCCGCCAACGAGGCCAAGGTGCTCGAGCGCCTCGCGCACTGGCGCTCGATCTGCCCCGACATCGCGGTGCGCTCGAGCTTCGTCCTCGGCTTCCCCGGCGAGACCGAGGAAGACTTCCAATATCTCATGGACTGGCTCACCGAAGCGCAGCTCGACCGCGTCGGCGCCTTCCGCTTCGAACCCGTCGAGGGCGCGGCGGCCAACGACCTGCCCGGCGCGGTCCCCGAAGAGGTCAAGGAAGAGCGCTACGCCCGCCTGATGGAGCTCACCGCGAAGATCAGCGCCGACAAGCTCAAGGCCAAGATCGGCTCCACGCAGGACGTCATCATCGACCTCGTCGATCCCGAGACCGGCGGTGCCACCGGCCGCTCGAAGGCCGACGCGCCCGAGATCGACGGCGAGGTGCACCTGCGCGACGCCGGCCACCTCCAGCCCGGCGATTTTGCCCGCGTGACGATCGAGGACGCCGACGAGCACGACCTGTTTGGCGCGCCCGTCGCCTAGCCTCTAGCCTCGCCCTCATCCACGCTTATAACGGTCCCGACACGAACAGTCGGGACCGTATATGCTCAGCCTTGCCCTCGCCCTAGGCGCCGCCCAGCCCATCCTCCCGCTCACTGACGTCGAGGACCCCGCGCCCTCCCTTCCCGCCATCCTGCCGATGAAGGAGCGCGCCGAGGTCATCGACCGCATCCTCGCCGAGCGTTTCGAGACCGTCCTGCCAGCCGTCATGCGCGCCGAGGGCGTCGACCTGTGGGTACTGATGGCGCGCGAGTATTTCGAGGACCCCGTCACCGCCTCGATGTTGAGCGGCGAGGAATTTTCGGCGCGCCGCCGCACCATCCTCGTCTTCCACGACCCCGGCGAGGGCCAGCCGATCGAGCGGCTTAGCGTCTCGCGCTACGGCATCGCCGATTTCTTCGAGGTCAGCTGGGATCCCGCCGACCAGCCCGACCAGTGGGCCGCGCTCGCCGAGCTCATCGCCGACCGCGATCCCGAGACCATCGCCGTCAACACCTCCGACCTCTCGGCCTTCGCTGACGGCATGACCCACAGCCAGTGGAAGCTGATGATGGACGCGCTCCCCGACCATCTGGAAGAGCGCATCATCTCGGGCGAGGATCTCTCCATCCGCTGGCTCGAGACCCGCACCCCGACCGAGCTCGCCCTCTACCCCGGCATCGTGCGCATCGCCCACGCCATCATCGCCGAGGCCTTCTCCCGCCAGGTCATCACCCCCGGCGTGACCACCACCTCGCAAGTGCGCTGGTGGATGCGCGAGCGGCTCGCGCGCCTCGGGCTCCAGCCGTGGTTCCACCCCAGCGTCGCCATCCAGCGCGAGGGCGAAGAGGGCATGCTCTACAACGATCGGGTGATCGAGCCCGGCGACCTGCTGTGGACCGACTTCGGCCTCACCTATTTGCGCCTCAACACCGACACCCAGCACCTTGCCTACGTCCTCAAGCCCGGCGAGACGCAGGCCCCCGCGGGCCTTCGCGCAGGCCTCGAGGCCACCAAGCGCGTCGCCGACATCCTGCGGGAAAGTTTTCGCGAGGGCGAGCCCGGCAATACCATCCTCGCGCGCGCCCGTGCACAGGCGATCGCCGAGGGCTACGACCCGTCGATCTACTCGCACCCCATCGGGCTGCACGGCCACGGCGCCGGCCCCGCCATCGGCTTCTGGGACAATCAGGAGGCCGACCCGCGCGGCGCCGCCCCGGTCCGCGCCGACACCGCCTGGTCGATCGAGCTGACCACCTACAATGCGGTCCCCGAATGGGGCGGCCGACGGGTCGATTTCCGCAGCGAGGAAGACGCATGGTTCGATGGCGAAACCGTGCGCTACCTCGACGGGCGGCAGGACGCGATCACGCTCATCCCGAGCGAGTGACGAACGCAGTGAAGGGGCTGGGAAGCGTAAAAATGCTCGGCCAATATACTAATGCAAACATTGATCTGCGTTAGTTATATTTGACTTTCCAGAAATCTAGGCGCTCTTTCCAGGTCGATGTGCCGAGACGCCTTCGACTCAAAGCCGGGGTGTCGTTCGCGCACATCCCCCGCAGGGTGAACTTAGGAGTGATGTCATGACTAAAAAGCTTCTAATCACATCGTCTTTGTTCGCTTTTTTCTGCGTTTCCGGCGCTACCGCGAAAAACTGGCAGGTTTGGAATCCTCCTCAAAACCTCAACGTCATATCGAATCCCGATATCAACACGGCCGTAGTCGATGGATGCGCCAGCCATTCGCCTGATGGCCTGACCATCGTCTTCAACTCGAATCGCAACGGCAGCCAGGACCTTTTCATGGCCAGCCGGAACAGCCGTGCTGACGAATTCGGTCCAGCTTCTCCTCTGCCTGCGCCAGTCAATCGACCGGACGCAAACGAGGCCTGCCCCACCTTGATGCCGGGCAAGAAATTATACTTCTCCAGTGATCGCGATGACCTCGCCTATGATATCTATGTCACTCGAATGGGCCGGGACGGCTGGAGCGTACCCACCCGCCTCGGGCCCAACATCAATACGCCAGGGATGTTGGAGGAAACGCCAACCTTTTACGAGGAAAACGGGCAAGAGGTGATGATCTTCACGCGTCGTCCACCCAGCGGTCTGGCGGGGCAAGGTGGTAGGCTTTATATGAGCATCGACGGCGGGCCCTTACGCAACGCGTGAAAGCACCTCCGAGGATTTCGGACCTGCTATCCACCTCTCCGAACTCAGCGGACCCGGATTCGACGCGCGGCCCTATATCAGCTGGGACGGGAGCTTCATCATTTTCGCGTCCGGTCGAGCAGGAAACATCACACCTCTGCCAGACATTTGGTTTTCTACACGAAGTAAGGAGACCGGGAAAAGTGATCGGTTTCGTTTTAGAGAAGTTCCCACAGATCGCTGATCAATATAGCTGATGATCTACAGGACCGATTGGCTCGACGTTGTGACGCGAGCCAATCGGTCTTTTTATATTGTGATAGCTAGAGTCTTGGCGAAATCTTGGACGGTTTGTTGTCTCCCGCAGTCCCAGATCACACTTGATCGTGTCTGTACGCTTGTTGGGGTCGTTTGCAGCCCGGTCGGAAGTTAAGTTCGCTTCGGGGTTGCTAGCACCCATCCCTCGGCAGACTAGCCGCCCCCTGTCCTACACGCCCCTTTCCTGATTCAATGCGCGCCATGACCGAGCCGCATGACGACCTGACCCCGCTCCCCGCCGAACCGCGCCACGACGGCTGGACCACCCTGGCGCAGATCGCCTTCCTCGAGACCCTCGCGGCCACCGGGATCGTCACCGAGGCGTGCCGTATCGCCGACCGCAGCTCGAGCGCCGCCTACGCCTTTCGCCGCCGCAACCGACTCTTCGCCGCCGCGTGGGAGGAGGCGCTGAGCGTGGCGCGCGAAAAGCTCGCCGACACGCTGCTCGAGCGCAGCCTTGGCGGGCAGACCGAATATTATTATCGCGACGGCGAACTGGTGGGCGAGAAGAAGACCTACGACAGCCACCTCGGCCTCGCGCTCCTGCGCCGCCTCGACCGCAAGGCCGAGGCGCGCGCGGCGGCGATCGCCGCGGGCACCGCGCGCGCGGGCGACTATGCCCCCGCCTTCGACCGCGCGCTCGATGCCGTGATCGCCGCCGGCCGCGGCGAAGTTCCACAAGTGGACAAAGTGGACGATGGTCCCCCAGCGCTGCTCGATCGCCCTTGCCCGGACCGCAGCGACGCCCCTAAGCTTTGAGCCACCATGACCGATCTTCTGAACGCCGATCAGGGGCAGGACGCCCATCCCATCCACCTCGTCGACGAGGGCAGCTTCGACGACTGGAAGAAAAGCCAGCCGCCGCGCATCCGCACCTTGCTCGAGGCCAGCCGCTACACGGGCAAGCAGGGCTATCAGTGGCTGGTGCTGCCGGGCGAGGGCGAGGACGACTGGTCGGTCGTGACCACCGTCGCCGACGTCGACGACCTGTCCCCCTGGTGCCTCGCCAAGCTCGCCGAGGAGCTGCCCGAGGGCCGCTACCGGCTCGCGGGCGACAAGGACCCCGGCCCCGCCAAGCTGGGCTGGATCCTCGCCCAGCACCGCTATGGCCGCTACAAGAGCGATGTGGAGGAGCGCGGGGCCCGCACCCTCCTCACCAACGCCCCCGCCGACATCGAGCGCACCGCGCTCGCCGCCGAGGCGACGCTGCTCGTGCGCGACATGATCGACACCCCCACCGCCGACATGGGCCCCGACCGGATCGAGGCGCAGGTCCGCGAGGTTGCCGATCGCTTCCATGCTGAGGTCGAGGTCATCAAGGGCGATGCCCTCGAACAGGGCTATCCGATGATCCACGCCGTCGGGAAGGCCGCGAGCCGCCAGCATGCCCCCCGCCTCATCGAACTCACCTGGGGCAAGGAGGACGCCCCCCGGCTTGCCGTGGTCGGCAAGGGGGTCGCCTTCGATTCGGGCGGGCTCGACATCAAGGCGGCGAGCGGCATGCGCCTCATGAAGAAGGACATGGGCGGCGCCGCGCACGCGCTCGCGCTCGCGCTGATGGTCATGGGGCGCAACCTGCCCGTGCGGCTCCACCTCCTCATCCCCGCGGTCGAGAATGCGATCAGCGAGGAGAGCTTCCGCCCCGGCGACATCATCACGAGCCGCAAGGGGCTGACCGTCGAGATCGACAATACCGACGCCGAGGGGCGGCTGATCCTCGGCGATGCGCTGCACAAGGCGGGCGAGGAGGCCGCGCCCGACCTTTTGGTCGACTTCGCCACGCTGACCGGCGCCGCGCGCGTCGCGCTCGGGCCCGACCTCCCCGCGATGTTTGCCACCGACGACGCGCTCGCCGCCGCCATCGCCGCGCGCGGCGGCGCGGTCGGCGACGATGTCTGGCGGATGCCGCTGTGGGAGGGCTATGACGAGATGCTCGCCAGCGGCATCGCCGACCTGTCGAACAGCGCGCAGGGCAGCTTTGCCGGTTGCATCACCGCCGCCTTGTTCCTCAAGCGCTTCATCCCCGATTGCGATTGGGTCCATTTCGATACCTTCGGCTGGCGCCCCACCGCCAAGCCCGGGCGCCCCAAGGGGGGCGAGGCCTACGGGCTGCGCGCCACCTTCGCCTATCTCGAGGAGCGCTACGGACCATAGGCCGTGCCCCCTTCCGCCCAAGTGGTTGGGATTTGCGATGAAAACGGTGAGGCGACGAAACAAAGCGCACCGCTCGGCGGTTTTTGTCATCAGTACGCGACGGCAGAACTATGAAACCGAGGGATCTATGGGCGACCTTTCACTGGCGACCTGGATGCGGACCCTCATCGGCTACGTCCGCTCCGGCTCGCCCGACCTGACCAATCGACAGATGGCGCTGCTGCTCGTCGTCTACCTCACTCCCGGGCCGCATACGGTGCGCGGGCTGGCGCAGACGCTGGGCGTCTCCAAGCCGGTCATCACTCGCGCCTTGAATACCCTGGGCGGCCTCGGCTATCTGCGCCGCGAACGCGATCAGGACGATCGACGCAACATCTTCATCGTCCGCACCAACGACGGGGCCGATTTCCTTGACGAATTCAGACAACTCTTCCGCGCCCAAGGCGGCAATGGCGGCATCGAGCGCGACCGCGAACGCGAGCGCGAGCGCGAGCGCGAATACCAGCACGGGGACCGCCAGGCTCTTGCCGCCACCCACTAGGGAATTCGACCTTGCGGGCACCTCGGCCGAGCTGCCCGACCCGCGCCGCCATGCCTATCGCAAGGACCTTGCCGACGTCGCCCTCGCGGGCACGGTCATCGCCTCCCATTATGCCGCTCCCGTGAAGCGCGAGATGCGCCGCGCCGCGCCGCTGCGCGCCGAGCCCGACTGCGACAGCGAATTGGTGACGCAGCTGGCGGCGGGCGATTCGTTCGAACTGCTCGACAGCCGCGGCGGCTGGGTCTGGGGCTATGGCGGTCCCGACCGGCTGGTCGGCTATATCAAGGAAGAAGCGCTGGTCTGACCGCGCGCCGCCGACCGGGCGGCGCGCTCACATCTCGCCGCGGCGGCGGCGGATCTCGTACCATTTGGCGACATTGCGATTATGCTCCTCGAGCGTGCTCGCGAAAACGTGCCCGCCGGTCCCGTCGGCGACGAAATAGAGCGCGTCGGTCTCGGCCGGATCGAGCACCGCGGCGATGCTCTCGCGTCCCGGGTTGGCGATCGGCCCCGCCGGCAGCCCGGCCATAGCATAGGTGTTGTAGTCGTTGACGTCGTTGAGCTCGGAGCGGCGGATGCGGCGGCCGAGCGGCTTGCCCTTGGTGATCGGATAGATGACCGTCGGATCGGCATCGAGCTTCATGCCGATGCGCAAGCGGTTGGAATAGACGCCGGCGACCATGCGCCGCTCGGACGGTTTGGCGGTTTCCTTCTCGACGATCGAGGCGAGGATGACCGCTTCCGCCGGCGTCTCGACGACGCTGCGCTCGGTGCGGGTCGGCCACAACTCTTCCAGCGTCTGGCTCATCGCCTCCTGCATCCGGGCGATCACCGCGGCGCGGCTGTCGCCGCGCTGGAAGCTGTAGGTCTGCGGCAGCACGGTGCCTTCGGCGGGCAGCGGGGCCTCGCCGACGAGCAGGTCGGTCGCCTGCACCCGCTCGCGCACCAGCACCGAGGGCATGCCCTCGGGGATGGTGATGAAGCGCTGCACCGGGCGCGCGTGCTGGACGATGTCGAGAATCCCCGCCGCGCTGGTGCCCGGCGGGATGGTGAACTCGCCCGCGCGGATGGGATCGCCGCCGCCGAACAGCCGCGCGTTGAGCCGCCACAGCCCCGGCGACAGGTCGATCTGGCCGTCCTCGGCGAGCTGCTCGCCGAGCGCGGCCACGCTGGTCCCCTCGGCGACGATCACCCCGGTCTCCTCCTCGGTCGGGCCGCCGCCCCACCAGGAAAAGGCCAGGAAGGCCGCCGCCGCGCCGACGAGGACGAGGACGAGGAAGACCAGCCGCCGCAGCAAGCCGCTAGCCCTCGACCCGCTTCATGACGAGGCTGGCGTTGGTGCCGCCGAAGCCGAAGCTGTTGTTGAGCGCGGCGCGCACCTCGCGCTGCTTGGCCTCGTGCGGCACGAGGTCGACCCCGGCGACCCCTTCGGAGGGGTTGTCGAGGTTGAGCGTGGGGGGCACGACCTGGTCGCGGATCGAGAGGATGCAGAAGATGCTCTCCACCGCGCCCGCGCCGCCGAGCAGGTGCCCGATCGCCGACTTGGTCGAGCTCATCGAGACATGGTCGATCGCGTCGCCGAACAGCTTGCGCACCGCGCCCAGTTCGAGCTCGTCGCCGAGCGGGGTCGAGGTGCCGTGGGCGTTGATGTAATCGACGTCGGCGGGCGTCATGCCGGCCTTCTTGAGCGCCATCTCCATCGAGCGATAGGCGCCGTCGCCATCGGGGTGCGGAGCGGTGACGTGATAGGCATCGCCCGACAGCCCGTAGCCGACGACCTCGGCGTAGATCTTGGCGCCACGCTTCTTGGCATGCTCATATTCCTCGAGCACGACGACCCCCGCGCCCTCGCCCATGACGAACCCGTCGCGGTCCTTGTCATAGGGGCGCGAGGCCTTTTCGGGTTGGTCGTTGAAATTGGTCGAGAGCGCGCGCGCCTGCGCGAAGCCAGCGATGCCGATCGGGCAGATGGTCGCCTCGGCGCCGCCCGCGAGCATGATGTCGGCATCGTCGTCGCGGATCATCCGCGCGGCATCGCCGATCGAATGCGCGCCGGTCGAGCAGGCGGTGACGACCGCATGGTTGGGCCCCTTGAGGCCGTATTTGATCGAGACCTGCCCCGAGATGAGATTGATGAGGCGGCCGTGGACGAAGTGGGGCGAGACGCGGCCCGGCCCCTTGTTGGCGAGTACGAGGCTCTCCTTCTCGATCCCCGGCAACCCGCCGATGCCCGAGCCGATCGAGCAGCCCGCGCGGACCTTCATCTCTTCGCTCATGTCGGTGAGCCCGGCATCCTCGATCGCCTGCCCCGCGGCATCGATGCCATAGACGATGAAGGGATCGACCTGCCGCTGCACCTTGCTGTCGACGCGCTTGTCGGGGTCGAAGCCATAGTCATGGTCGGCGGGCTTCACCTCGCAGGCGATGTGGCACTTGTGGCCCTCGGTATCGAAGCGGGTGATCTTGCCCGCCCCCGACTTGCCCGCGAGGATGTTCTTCCAGCTGGTCTCCACATCGCCGCCGAGCGGGGTGACGAGGCCGAGACCGGTAACGACGACGCGTCGCATAAGATTCTCCTAAAAACGGCAACAGGCTCAGACCCGGGGATACCGGGCTGAGCCTGCGAATATGCCGGTCATGCCTGCCGCGCGAACGAGCCTGTCCGTGCCACAGCCATCAGCAGGGCTTAGCCCTTGTTCTTCTCGATGTAGGTAATCGCATCCTTGACGGTGGCGATGTCTTCCGCCGCATCGTCGGGGATTTCCACGCCGAACTCTTCCTCGAAGGCCATCACCAGTTCGACGATGTCGAGGCTGTCCGCACCCAGATCGTCGATGAAGCGGGCATCTTCGGTCACCTTTTCGGCGTCAACACCGAGATGCTCGACGACGATCTTCTTCACCCGATCGGCAGTATCGCTCATGAAATATTCCCTTTCATTAGAATTCGGAGGATGCCCTAGCGTGGGCCGGGGCGTTGGGCAAGAGTGTCGACAGCCGATCCGCGTTTCCCTAGCGTTCGCCCATCTTCCTCGCTGCCCGAAAGGCGCTTGCTCGCCGCTCCGCCCGACATGCCGATAGAAGGTCGCCAGCTCAACCAAGACCGATGATGACGGCCAATTCGTCGTTATTCATGGAATTCGGGGGCTCGCGAGATATGGTGGGGCGGCAAAGTCTGCGTGAGGAGCCGCAAGCATGACCAAGCGTTTCAAGGGGCCCGACCCCGGTGCGGCCCAGATCCTCGCCGCCGGGGCCGCGATCGTCGCGGGCCTCTTCGCCAAACATGCCAGCGAACAGGTCTTCGGCACGAATGGGAAGAGGCACGGCAAAAGCTCTCGCGCCAAGTCGGGCGCTGGCGGTGGCGAACAGCGTCAATATACCGATCATATCGCACAGCGCGCCGAGGCAGTGATCGCCGGTCGCAAGGCGCAGGACAAGCTGCGCGCTGCAGCGGCGCGGATGCGGATCGAGGAAGAAGCGTTCGAGCAGCTTTACGCCACTGAGGAGCGGCTCATCGGCGGGGCACCATTGTGGCTCCATGGCGCGCTGCACGATATCGCCTTCACTGACCGCGCGGCGATCGACCCCGACAGGATCGACCGACAGACCGGCGGCGCCCGCGCGGCCGTCTGGGCGACCTTCACCGATCCGACACGCAACGAACACTTCCGCATCTCCAAGGCGCAAGACGTGTCCAACTGCGGCGGCACGAGCAGCCTCGATTTCGCCGGGCGGCGCTTCTGGTATCACGTGCATGACGACCCGTTGCTCGGGCGCACGCTGTCGATCGGCCCGCGCGCTCTCAACCTCGAAGAAGCGCATTATCGCGCCCTCGCCGACCTGCTCTTCGCCGCCTTGCGTCATGAGTCGCACCTCGAGGAGGGACGCCGACTGTTGCAACCGTTCGACACGGTCGCGCTGCATTCGGCGGGCGAGAAAAGCGATTATGACGAGCTCATCGCCCAGCCCCCGCGCTTCGCTGCCACCGCGCTCGCGCTCGAGGCGCATCGGGAGCGCTGCGGATGAAATATTACGACAAGCCGCTCGGCAACGGTCGCCATGCTCGGCTCGAGGAATTGCTGGGATTCGACTGGACCCCGCGCCAGCATTTTCCCTCGGTCGATCGGCTCAAGGAATTGACGCGAAACTTCGAGCAGCATGAGCGCTTCGCCGATTATGACGCGCGGCTATATGCCAAGCTTGCCGAGGCGCATGCGCGGCTACGCGAGGACGATGCCTTCGCAAGGGGTTTCTATGCCCGGATTTCGGTTCATGCCTGGCAGGTCTCGCCGATCGTGCCGGGCACGGTGGAGGACGGCGATGGGGCGCTCGAACTCAAGGTTGGCGCGAAGAACAAGCATCTGGGCGGCCACCCCTTCGCACTCTTTTCCCGCAGTGACGGGAGCATGCGAACCGGGGTGCTGGCCGAGCGCTCCAATTGCGTCATCATTATCACGCCACTGGCCTCGGAAGCGGCGCGCGCGCTGGCCTCGTTGCTCATCCGCGATGGCGCGCAAACGATCCCGCTTTATGCGCTCGACCCGGAGATTCTCGCGCCCGGGCAGGAACATCGTTTCAACCGGCAGCTCAAATATTACGCCTTCGAGGACGAGCCGGTTTGAGCCGCCGCCCCCTCACCCCCGGCGAAATCGAGATGGCGCGCGAGATGTTCGGGGCGCAGATCGATTATGCGGCGGTCGAGATCGTCCGCAAGAAATGGATCTTCTTCCAGCCCGTGGGGGTGGTGATGGCGCCCACCGGCAACATCCATTTCCACCCGAGGAGCGAGCGCTATTCGGACGACTTTTCCAAGGAGAAGCTTACGCTGCAGGGGCTGTTCATCCACGAAATGACGCATGTCTGGCAGACCCAGCGCGGGGGCAAGTGGTTCCTGCCGCTGATCCGTCACCCCTTCTGCCGCTATGGCTATGAACTCGAGGAGGGGCGCCCCTTCCTGCGCTACGGGATCGAGCAGCAGGCCGAGATCGTGCGCCACCGCTTCCTCGCCGACAAGGGCGGCAAGCCCAAGACCATCCCCCCGCGCGCTTTATTGCCCTTTAGCGGCGGCAATGCGGGCGAGCCGGCCTAAATCCTTGTCGCGCCCGAACCAGCGCAGCAACGCCGCCTGCTCCTCGAGCGCGGGGGTGTAAAGGGTCACGCCCGCGCGCTCGACCGCGACGCGCGTGGCGAAGCGCAGCGGCGTCCACGCGCCCTCCACGCAGCGCTCGAGCCCGCCCATGATCTCGATCGGCGGCGAGACGCCGCACCAGCGGGCATAGGGGCACGAGCGATAGCGCGCGTGCGGGCGATCGGCGTGCGCCAGCCCCCAGCGCGCAAGCAGCCGCTCGCCATCGCGCTTGGAGCAGAGGAGGTCGATATCCTCGATACCGCCGGGGTCGATGCCATGGAGGACGAGCGCGGCCGAACCGATCACCCACCAGGGCTCGCGCGCCTCCTCCATCGCGGCGGCCAGTGCGGCGAAGGCGGCGTCCATCAGCTCAGGCTCGCCGACGGCGGCGGTGGCGGCGCGTCGGGGACCTGCCGCGGTCCCTCGGGCGGGGCGGGATAGATCATGCTGAGTTCGACCAGCGGCATGCCCTCGCAAGCCTCGGGGATCGGCGCGGCGAGCAGGTCGGCGCGCGCGGGGGCCTCGCCGATGAAGCCGCCGCCGCTCACGATGCGGTCGCCGTCGCGAAACCGGTGCGGGCCGACGTCGAGGAAAATCCCCTCCCCGTCCTGCCCGAGCGTGCCCGCGGTGGTGACGATGGCATGCGGCCCGTCGCGGCTGGCGTAGAGCCCGACGCAGGGACCGCCGAGCACCAGCGTGCCGCCGATCCGCGCTTCCATGAAGACGTCGGGACCACCCTCGGCGGCGCGCTTGTAGAGGATGAGGTGGGGCAGCCGGTCGGCGGGCGCGGGCGGCTGGGACACGATCGCGCCTGCGGCCGGGTCGCGGTCGCCCCGGTCCCCGCAGCCCGCCAGCGCGGCGAGCGCGAGGACGAGGGCGAGGCGGGGCCTCACGGCTTCTTCGCGACCCCGACCATGGCGGGACGCAGGAGGCGGCCCTTGAGCGTGTAGCCGGGCTGCATTTCCTCGACGATGGTGCCGGGTTCCGCCTCGTCGGAGGGGATCTCGATCATCGCCTGGTGGACGTTGGGGTCGAGTTCGAGCCCCTTGGCGGCGATGCGTTCGATCCCCTGCCGGGTGAAGATCGCGTCCATCTCGCGCAGCGTCGCCTCGATCCCCTCGATGAACTTGGCGGCACGCCCCTCGCGCGCCTCGTCGGGGACATGGTCGAGCGCGCGCTCGAGGTGGTCCTTCACGCTGAGCATGTCGCGCGCAAAGTTGGACACCGCGAACTTGGTCGCGTCCTGCTTTTCCTGCTCGAGCCGGCGGCGCACGTTCTGCACCTCGGCGGCGGCGTAGAGCGCCTTCTGCTTGGTTTCCTCGAGCTCGGCCTCGAGCGTAGCGAGCCGGTCATGCTCCTGCAGTTCGGGGCTTTCCTCGGCGGTTTCCTCGCGAAGCTCTTCGGCCTCGGTGTGATTCTCTTCGGTCATGGCATCCGTCTCGTAAGCGCTTCGGCGGTGAAGTCCACCATCGGGACGACCCGCGCATAGTTCAACCGCGTCGGGCCGATCACGCCGATCACCCCGACCACCTTGTCATCGGCGTCGCGATAGGGCGCGGCGATGACGCTCGAACCCGACAACGCGAACATGCGGTTTTCCGATCCGATGAAGATGCGCACGCCCTCCCCCTCGCGCACGCGGTGGAGCAGCTTGGCGATCTCGTTGCGGTTCTCGAGTTCCTCGAACAGTTGCTTGACGCGCTCGAGGTCCTCGGCGGTCTGGTCGTCGAGCAGGTTGGCGCGCCCGCGCACGATCAGCACCTCGCGGCTGGCCTGGTCGCGGCCCCATTCGGCGAGCCCCGCGGCGACGAGGTCGGCGGCGCGATCGTCCAGCGCCTCGCGACGTTCGGCGATGTCGCGGCGCAATTGCTGCTCGGCCTCGGCGAGCGTGCGCCCGGCGAGCCGCGAGGACACATAGTTGGCGATCTCGTTCAAGGCGATCGGGCTGGTCCCGGGGGGCAGCGGGACGATGCGGTTCTCGACCGAGCCGTCATCGCCGACCATCACCGCGAGCGCGCGCCCCTCGTCGAGCGCCATGAAGGCGAGCTGTTTCAGCCGCGCCTCGCGCTTGGGCGCGGTGACGATGCCGGCGCAGGCGCTCAGCCCCGAGAGTCGCTGGGTGGCGGCGGCGATCGCCTGGTCGACGGGCTTGCCCTCGAGTTCCTCCTCGATCGCGCGGCGCGCGCCGGCGGGGGCCTTGCGCGCCTGCATCATGCCGTCGACGAACAGCCGCAGCCCGGTCTCGGTGGGCACCCGCCCCGCGCTGGTATACGGGCTGGCGAGCAGCCCGCGCGCCTCGAGTTCGGCCATCACCCCGCGAATCGAGGCGGGCGACAGCGCCACCCGCTCGGTCAGCGCTTTCGAGCCGACGGGCGCGCCCTGTTCGAGATAGGTCGACACGACCTGCCCGAAGATTTCGCGCATGCGTTCGGTCAGATCGCCCAGCTTCTCGCTCATGGGGGCGATGTAGGGCGCCGCGCGCGGATCCTCAACGGTCGAGATAGATATCGAGCGGCAGCACGTCGGGCGCGTCGGCCAGCGCCTGGAACATCGCCCGGTTCATCTCGAGGTCGCAGCCGTAATTGATCACCAGCCGGTCGGTCTGCTTGTCCTCGGTCCAGCTGACGATGACCCCGGGCGCGTCGCTCGTCCAGCGGTCGTTGCATTCGCCGGGGGTCGCGAGGCTGCGCACCCCCTCGGGGCGATAGGGTTCGAGCGCGGCGCGGAAGCGCTCGAACTCGGCGGGGCTGACGACGAACATGCGCTGCCCCACCAGCTTGACGTGCTCGCCGCCCTCCCAGACCGCGATGCCGTCGGCGTTGACCCCGAGCCGATAGACCGCGCAGCTCCCCAGGCAGGGGGTGGTCTCGTAGGTGATGGCGAGCGGTTCGGGGCGCTTTTGCAGGCTCGCGCACCCGGCCAGCGCCAACCCCATCATCAATAGCCCCATTCGCCGCATGTCACCCTCCCCTTTCAGGCGCGCCCAGCTTGGGCTAGGGCGATCGCGAACACAAGGAGAGAGTCCCCATGCGCCCATCCGGCCGCGCGCCCGACGAATTGCGCCCCATCAGTTTCGAGGCGGGCTTCACCCGCCACGCCGAAGGCAGCGTGCTCGCCAGCTTCGGCGACACCAAGGTGCTGGTCACCGCCAGCGTCGAGTCCAACCTGCCGCCGTGGCTGCGCGGCAAGGGCAAGGGCTGGGTCACGGGCGAATATGGCATGCTGCCCCGCGCCACCCATACCCGCGGCAACCGCGAGGCGGCACGGGGCAAGCAGTCGGGCCGGACGCAGGAAATCCAGCGGCTGATCGGACGCAGCCTGCGCGCGGTGGTCGACCTCGAAAAGCTCGGCGAACGCCAGATCACCCTCGACTGCGACGTCATCCAGGCAGACGGCGGGACGCGCACGACGAGCATCTCGGGCGCCTGGGTGGCGCTGCGCATCGCGGTCGACAAGCTGCTCGCCGAGGGCAAGCTCGAGGAAGACCCGATCCTCGCGCAGGTCGCGGCGGTGAGCTGCGGCGTCTATAATGGCACCCCGGTGCTCGACCTCGATTATCCCGAGGACAGCTCGGCGGGCTCGGACGGCAATTTCGTCCTGACCAGCGACGGCAATATCGTCGAGGCGCAGATCAGCGCCGAGGGCGAGACCTTCGACCAGGAAGGGCTCCTGCGGCTGATGCGGCTCGCCGAGATCGGCTGCAAGGAGATCTTCGCGGCGCAGCTGCAGGCGGCGGGCAAATGAAGCCGATCGGCCCCAAGCTCGTCCTCGCCACCCACAACAAGGGCAAGCTCGAGGAGATCGCCGATCTCGTCGCGCGCTTCGGGATCGAGGTCGTCGGCGCCGAGGAAGCGGGGCTCCCCGAGCCCGAGGAAACCGGCGTCACCTTCATCGACAATGCCGAACTGAAGGCGCGGCAGGCGGCCGACCTGTCGGGGCTACCCGCGCTCGCCGACGACAGCGGGCTGTGCGTCGAGGCGCTGAACGGCGATCCGGGCGTGCGCTCGGCGCGCTGGGCCGAGGACGCGGAGGGCAACCGCGACTTCTTCCGCGCGATGGAGAAGGTCGAGACCGCGCTGCAGGCGTTGGGCGACGACGTCAGCCGCGACGCGCATTTCACCTGCGCGCTCTCGCTCGCCTGGCCCGACGGGCGCACCGAGACCTTCGAGGGCAAGGTGCATGGCGAACTGGTCTGGCCCCCGCGCGGCGACAACGGCTTCGGCTACGACCCCATGTTCGTGCCGACCGGCCACGCGCTGACCTTCGGCGAGATGGAGCCGGCGAAGAAGCATGGCATGAGCCATCGCGCCGATGCCTTCGCCCAGCTGCTCGCCTGGCTGGACGCCCGGCAATGACGCGGCGCCTGAGCATCTACTCGGGCGTCGGCGCGGCGGTGCTGCTGCTCGCGCTGATCGGCGCCGCATGGCACCTGTGCGGGCTCGAGGGCGCGCCCGATCGCCTGTCGATCGCCTATCTCACGCTGGTCGGGGTGGCGATCCTCGCCTACGACCGCTTTCGCTTCATCGACTAAAGCCGCAAGACCACCGCCATGACCGCCCCCGCCCCCGCCCCGTCGAGACCCGCGGCGGACGCGCCGCCGCTCGCGCTCTATGTCCACTGGCCCTTCTGCGCGAAGAAATGCCCCTATTGCGATTTCAACAGCCATGTGCGCGAGGCGGTCGACCAGGCGGCGTGGCGCGCCGCGCTGCTGGCCGACCTCGCGCATGAGGCCGCGCTGACCCCCGGCCACCGGCTGACCAGCATCTTCTTCGGCGGCGGCACGCCGAGCCTGATGCCGCCAGAGACGGTGGCGGCGGTGATCGATGCGGCCGCTCGCCACTGGGCTTGCGCCGAGGACCTCGAGGTCACGCTCGAGGCCAACCCGCAGAGCGCCGAGGCCGCCGGGTTCAGGGCGCTGGCGAGCGCCGGGGTCAACCGGCTCAGCCTCGGGCTGCAGCGGTTCGACGATGCCAGCCTCGCCTTTCTCGGGCGGCTGCACAGCGCCGCCGAGGGGCTGCGCGCCTTGGAGGCGGCGCAGGCGGCGGTGGAGCGGGTGAGCTTCGACCTCATCACCGCGTTGCCCGGCGATACGCCCGAGCGCTTCGACAAGGTGCTCGACCGCGCCATCGGGCTGGGCACCGAGCATGTCTCGCTCTACCAGCTGACGATCGAGCCGGGGACGCGGTTCGAGACGATGGTGCGCAAGGGCGCCTTCACGCCGATCGACGAGGACCTGGGGGCCGAACTGTTCGAGCTGACGAGCGCGCGCATGAGCGCGGCGGGGCTGCCCCCTTACGAGATTTCCAACCACGCCCGCCCGGGCGCCGAGAGCCGCCACAACCTCGCCTACTGGCGCTACCGCGACTATGCCGGCATCGGCCCCGGGGCGCACGGACGCCGCGGCGGGCTGCGCACCTTCCGGCACCGCAAGCCCGAGAATTTCCTCGCCGCGGTGGCGCGCAACGGCCACGGGCTGCGCGAGGAGGCACCGCTCGCCCCGCGCCAGGCGGCGCGCGAGGCGCTGGTCATGGGGCTGCGGCTCGCCGAGGGCATCGACCCCGCGGCGATGGCGGCGCGCTTCGGGGTCCCCGCGATCGACGAGGACGCGGCGCGGCGGCTGGTCGACCAGGGGCTGCTCATGTGGGACGAGCGGCTGCGGCTGAGCCCCGCCGGTCGCCTCCTCAACGACGCGATCCTCGCCGAGATCGCGCTCTAGTCGTCGAAGCGGGTCGAGGCCGGGCTCACCACCTCGGTGCCGCTCGCGGTCACGCGACGCACCTCGAGCGCGCGCTCGGCGATGCCGTCGGAACCGAAGCGGAAGATGCCGTCGACCCCGGCGAACCCGTCGCGATCGACCAGCCGCGCCTCGGGAAAATCGTCCCCGACCTGCCAGTCGCGCGCGAGCCGGACGACGAGGAGCGTGGCGTCATAGCCGAGGCTGGCGAGCCGGTAGGGGGCGCTTTCATAGGTCGCGCGGTACCGGGTGACGAGCTGGTCGAAGCGCGCATCGGGCACCGCCGCGAACACCGCGCCGCGCATCGGCGCCACGCGGCCGAGCCCTTGGTCGGCGGCCCACAATTCGGTCCCCATCAGCGTGCCCGACAGCTGGAGCGAGGGGGCGGCGATCTGCGCGATCCGCCCCGAATCGGCGATCAGCACCATGTCGACCCCCTCGGTCCCCGCGATCGCGCGCGCGGCGCGCTCGACGTCGGCGCGGCTGCGCTCGTAGGTCTCGAGCCGGGCGACGCGACCGCCGCTGCGGTCGACCGCGGTGAGGAAGGCCTGGATCGCGCGCTGGCCGTAGACGCCGGTCGAGCTCATCCCGGCATAGACCTCGGCGCCCTGGCTGGCGGCATAGTCGACGATCCGGTCGATCGACTGGGTCGGCGTGAACCCCATGATATAGACCCCGTCGCCGGCCACCCCCTCGTCGTTGGAGAAGGCGAGGACGGGGACGTCGGCGGCATCGGCGAGCGGCGCGACGAGGCGGACATTCTCGCCCCGCAGCGGGCCGAGGAAGAGCCGGTTGCCCTCGGCCAGCGCGGTGCGCGCCGCGGCCTCGGCCCCGCCCGCGCCGGCGGTGTCGTAGATCGACAGCCGGATCGTCTCTTCCTTGGTGTCGGTGAGCGCCATCGTCGCGGCCTGCGCGATCGAACGGCCGATCGCGGCATTGTCGCCGCTCAACGGCACCAGCACGGCGACGCGGTTCTTCTCCTGCTCGGGCGCGGGCGCGTCGGGTCGCGGCGCGGCGGTCTCGGCGGGCGGCGGCGCGGTCGGGGGCTCGACCCGCGGGGTGGCCTGGCAGCCGGCGAGCAACAACGCCGCGATGCCCAGCGCGCCGGACTGGAAGGGGGCTCGCGCTTGCGCGCCTGCGTCAATCATGGCTCATGTCCCTCATGAAGAATCTCGAAATCTCGCCCGGCCTCTATATCGTCGCGACCCCGATCGGCAATCTTTCCGATCTCAGCGCGCGCGCGGGCGCGACGATCGCGGCCGCCGACCTGCTGCTGGTCGAGGACAGCCGCGTGACTGGCAAGCTGCTCGCGCACCTCGGGCTCAAGAAACCGATGCGACCCTATCACGACCATAGCAAGGAAGCCGATCGCGAGGCGATCCTCGCGATGCTGGCCGACAAGGTCGTGGTGCTGGTCTCCGACGCCGGCACCCCGCTCATCTCCGACCCCGGCTACAAGCTGGTCCATGCGGCGCGGGCACGCGGACTGCCCGTCGGCGCGGTGCCCGGACCGAGCGCGCCGACGATGGCGCTGACCTTGTCGGGGCTGCCGACCGATCGCTATCTCTTCGCGGGCTTCATCCCGAGCAAGGACAAGGCGCGCGCCGACCTGTTCGAGGAACTGGCCGGGCTGCGCGCCACGCTGGTCTTCTTCGAGACCGGCCCGCGGCTCGCCAAGAGCCTTGCCGCCGCCGCCGAGGTGCTCGGCAACCGCCCCGCCGCGGTCGCGCGCGAGCTGACCAAGATGTTCGAGGAAGTCGCCACCGGGACGCTCGAGGAGCTTGGCCAACGCTATGCCGACACCCCGCCCAAGGGCGAGATCGTGCTCGTCATCGGCCCGCCGGGCGAGGACGAGGCGCCCGACGATGCCGCCATCGACGCCGCCATCGACGAAGCGCTCGAAAGCCTCAGCCCGAGCCGCGCCGCCAAGGAGGTGGCGACCCGCTTCGGCTTGAAGAAGAACGACGTCTATGCGCGCGTGCAGCAAAGGGTGGCCAGCTGAACCGGCAGCAGGCCGAGGCGCGCAGGCGGCAGGGCGAGCGCGTCGCCGCCTGGTGGCTGCGGCTCAAGGGCTGGCGCATCCTCGAGCGGCGCGTGCGCACCGGGGTGGGCGAGATCGACCTCGTCGCGCGCAAGGGCAATGTCGTGGCCTTCGTCGAGGTCAAGACCCGCCCGACCATCGAGGAGGCGCAGGGCTTCCTCGAGCCGCGCACCCTGCGCCGCGTCATCGCCGCCGCCGAGGCGCTCGCGCCGATCTATGTCGCGCAGGGCCATGACGTGCGCATCGACGCGGTGCTCTGCGCGCCCGGGCGCCGGCCGCTCCACCTCGAAAATGTCTGGCAGGGTTGGTGACAAGTTAACCCATTGATCCTAGGGGGCTCTCCCATGACCCGTACCATTGCCTTCCAGATGGACCCGCTCGAGGACATTTCCATCGCCGGCGACAGCACCTTCGCGCTCATGCTCGAGGCCCAGGCGCGCGGCTATGCGCTCTACGAATACCAGCCCGGCGCCCTGTCCTATCTCGACGGCCGCGTGCGCGCATGGGCGCGCCCGGTCACGGTGCAGCGCGAGGAAGGCGGTCATTTCCGCGCGGGCGACTATCGCCATCTCGATCTCGGCCGCGACACCGACGTCGTCTGGGTGCGGCAGGACCCGCCCTTCGACATCGCCTATGTCACCGCCGCGCATCTGCTCGAGCGCGTGACCGGCGAGAGCCTCGTCCTCAACGATCCCGAGGCGATCCGCTCGGCCCCCGAAAAGCTCTTCGTGCTCGACTTCGCGCGCTTCATGCCGCCGACGCTGATCACGCGCTCGGAGGCGGAAATCCGCGCCTTCCTCGCCGATCATGGCGAGATCGTCGTCAAGCCGCTCCACGGCAAGGGTGGCGAAGGCGTGTTCCGCATCGGTCCGGACGCGCGCAACCTGTCGAGCCTCGTCGACTTCTTCGCGCAGGAGATGAAGGAGCCCTTCATCGCGCAGGCCTTCCTCCCCGCGGTCAGCGAGGGCGACAAGCGCATCATCCTCGTCGACGGCGAGCCGATCGGCGCGATCAACCGCATCCCGGCGCAAGGCGAGTTTCGCTCCAACCTCGTCGCCGGCGGCACGGCGGCCAAGGTCGGCCTCACGCCCCGCGAGCGCGAGATCTGCGCCGCCTTGGGCCCCGAGCTGAAACGGCGCGGGCTGCTGTTCACGGGCATCGACGTGATCGGCGGCCTGCTCACCGAGATCAACGTCACCAGCCCGACGGGACTCGTCGCGCTCGACCGGTTCGACGGGATCAACAGCGCCGGGCTGATCTGGGACGCGGTCGAGGAGCGCCTCAAATGACCGACTGGGTGGTCGATCTCATCGACAAGGGCGGCGAACTCGCCGTTTTCCTCCTGATGTTCCTCGAGACGGTGTTCCCGCCGATCCCGTCCGAACTCATCATGAGCCTCGCGGGCATCCGCGCGGGCCAGGGGCAGATGTCGCTGACCGCGATCATCGTCGCCGGCACCGCGGGGGCGATGGCGGGCAATGTGTTCTGGTACGTCATCGCCCGCTGGCTCGGCATCGAGCGGTTCAAGCCGATCATCGACCGCTGGGGCCGCTGGCTCACCATCACCTGGCCCGAGGTCGAGCGCGGGCGCAAGTGGTTCGCGCGCTACGGGACCTTCTTCGTCTTCCTCGGGCGGATGCTGCCGACCGTGCGCAGCCTCGTCTCGATCCCCGCGGGGATGCTCAAGATGCGCTGGCGCAGCTTCCTCATCGCCTCGACGCTGGGGACCGCCGGCTGGACCGCGCTCCTCGCGGTCGCGGGCTACCAGCTGGGATCCAACTTCGAGGAGATCGACGACTTCCTCGGGCCGATCTCGACCGCGATCGTGGCCACCCTCCTGATTGCCTATGTCTGGCGGCTGTGGACCCATCGCAAGGTTGGTAAAGGCTCCGTTTAGGATCATCGGGGCGCGGATTTGCGGCATTTGCCACTGCGCCGATCCGGAGCTTTACCGCCGCGTTAACGACTGGCCGTGTTGCTCGCTCGCGTCACGAGGGAGAGACACATGACGCACCGTTTCCGCCTGTTCGCGCTCGCCCTGGCCTCGCCGTTCCCGTTCAGGGCGGCGGCCGGCGCGCAGCAGATCGACTTCGACGCCACCGTCGCCGACAGTTGCACGATGACCGTGCCCGCCAACGGGACGATGGCGGTCAGCACCGAGGGCACCACTCTCGGCACCGAGGAGCCGGGGGGCAGCCCCGCCTCGCTCGTCGTCAACGCGACCGGCAGCAATCCCACCGTCACCTTCGGGGCGCCGAGCCTGGCCACCTCGCCGGTCGGCTGGAGCGCGACCCCGAGCCTCGGCATCGCCTATACCTCGAGCGGGGGCGCCAACCAGGCCTATACCGACCAGGAAACGAGCCACGCGGTCGGCGCGCTGTCCGACAGCTTCGTGGTCCACGGCCGGATCGTGGCGAGCGAGGGGTTCGCCTCGGGCGACTATGTGCTGCGCACCGTCGTCACCTGTTCGCAGGGCTGAGCCGATGCGCGCGCTCCTGTTCGCCCTCGCACTGGCGGCAATCGCCGCGCCGGGTGCCGCGACCTCGTTCGGCCCGCTCGCCAAGACCGGGGTGACCGACGGGCCGCGCAAGGGGTTCTACCTCCAGCTGCGCAATGCCTATCGCACCGCCCAGACCTTCGAACTGCACGGCTATGAGGCCGACGGGGTGACCCCGGCGGCGCGGCTCGCCATCCTGCCCGCGACCACCCGGCTCGGCGGCGGGCGCCAGCGCCGCGTGCTGGTCATCGTCGACGGCCTCGCGCCCGGCGAGACGCGCCGCGTTCGCGTCTGCGCAGCGCGTGCCCCCCAACCCGAGGAGAGCCTCTATGCTCGCATCTGCTCGACGCTTGTCGCGCGTCGCCTGCCTCGTCGCGCTCGTGGCGGCTGAGCCGCTCGCGGCGCAACATGTCTACCTGCCCGCGCCGCCGCGCGGTCCCGGCGGGGAAGACGTGATCGAGACCCAGAACGGCACCCGGTGCCGCCAGAGCATGAACGCCAACGGCGCCTATCTCGATGTCGGGGCGGTCGGCTCGACGGGCAATTACCGCGACCCCTATGTCGGGCCGTGGAACCACCGCGTCGACGGGCGCGAGGACCAGGTCACGGGCTATGTCCGCATGACCCTCCCGCTCGGGCGGCAGCCACGGCGACTCGACTGTTCGCGGCTCTACGAGATGGAGTTGCAGCGGTTGCGCCGCGAGATCGAGCTGCTGCAGATGGCGACCGAGTGAGCGGCACGCTCAGCGCCCGCGCGGATGCGCGTGGCGATAGACGTCGAGCAGCCGCGCGGCATCGACGCTGGTGTAGATCTGGGTCGAGGACAGGCTGGCATGGCCGAGCAGTTCCTGCAGCGAACGCAGGTCGGTCCCGGCGGCGAGCAGGTGGCTGGCAAAGCTGTGCCGCAGCGCGTGCGGCGTGAGGCTGTCGGGCAACCCCAGCTCGGCGCGCGCGTTGCGCACCGCGCGGCGCACGAGGTCGGCCGACAGCCGCCCCCCGCGCACCCCGCGAAACAGCGGGTCGCCCGCGCCCAGCGGCCACGGACAGGCGCGCGCATAGTCGGCGATCGCCTCGGCCACCGCGGGCACGATCGGCACCACGCGCGGCTTGCCCCCCTTGCCGGTCACGCGGATCGTCTCGCCCACCGGCAGCTGCGCCGCGTCGAGCGCCATCGCCTCGGCGATTCGCAGCCCCGCGCCATAGAGGAGAAGCAGGATCGCGAGATCGCGCTTGCCCACCCACGGCGCCGAGGCGGCCGCGCGGGCGCTCTGCCCGAGCGCCTCGACGTCGGCCGGGCTCGAGGGGCGCGGCAGCGTGCGCGGTCGCTTGGGCGCGCGGGTGGTGGGCACGCGCGGCGGCTCGCCCGCCTCGATCGCGACCCATTTGAGGAAATTGCGCACCGCCGACAGCTCGCGCGCCGCCGAGGCGGCACCGAGGCCCTCGCTGCGCCGCTGTGCAAGGAAGGCCCGCAGGTCGACCGCCGCGAGCGAGAGCAGCGCGAACTTGCCGATCTCCTCGCCGCGATGGCGCCCGAGAAAGTCGACGAAGCGAAAGCCGGTAGCGCGATAGGCGCGCACCGTGTGCGCGCTCAGGCGGCGGTCGTTCTCGAGATGCGTGGCCCAGCGCACGACGGTCGCGCGCGCGGGGTGGGCGTTCAGCCCCGGCTGCACCGCACCAGCATCGCGCCGAGGGTCTCGCCGAGAAAGGCGAGGAGCTTGGCGCCATGCGCCCCGTCGAGCGGCAGCCTGTCTTCCTGCCCGAGGAGGATGAGCCCGGCGAGGCGGCCCTTCTCGGCCTCGAAGGGAATGAGCGCCTCGGTGCGGATCGCCGCCGCGGCGCGGCCGAACAGCGGGTCGCCATGGTTGGTGGCGCGCATCTGCACCTTGCCCAGCCCCATCGCGCGGGTGATCCACGCGGGCTCGAGCCGGTGGTTGCCCGCATGATCGATGCGATAGGCCTTGCCGCCCGCTTTGAGTGCGACCGCGGCATGGTCGACCTCGAGCAGCCGTGCCCAGTCGTGGACGATGGTATCGAACAGCGCGGGCACTGTCTCGCACCGCATCAGCGACAGCGCGGCATGGTGGATCGAGGCGGTCGCGCCGGCATGGCCGCGCGCGAACGCGATCGCGTCGTCGCGCGCCACCTCGGCGGCGCCGAGACGGTCGCGCAGGCTCTTCAGCGCCCGATCCTCGAAGCGAATCACTTCTGCCATGGGCCCCTTCTACCCCAGAAGGGTTAAGAGCGAGATAGGGCGGCGCGATTTTTCACCGCTTGGCGCCCCCGCCATGCTCAGCCGATCGTCTGCCCGGTCGCTTCCCAGTCCTTGAGGAAGGCGGCCAGCCCCTTGTCGGTAAGCGGATGGTTGAACATCTTCCAGATCACCTCGGGGGGGGCGGTCATGACGTCGGCGCCGAGCTTGGCCGAATCGTGGATATGCACCGGGTTGCGCACGCTCGCGACGAGGATCTCGGTGTCGAAATCGTAATTGTCGTAGATGAGCCGGATGTCGGCGATGAGTTCGATACCCGGATAGCCGACGTCGTCATGCCGCCCGACGAAGGGGGAGATGAAGCTGGCCCCCGCCTTGGCCGCGAGCAGCGCCTGGTTGGCCGAGAAGCACAGCGTCACGTTGACCATCGTGCCGTCGCCGGTGAGCGCCTTGCAGGTCTTCAACCCATCGCGCGTCAGCGGCACCTTGATCGCGATATTGTCGGCGATCTTGCGCAGCACCTCGGCCTCGCGCATCATCTCGCCATGCTCGGTGGCGACCACTTCGGCCGAGACCGGACCGTCGGTCAGCGTGCAGATTTCCCTGGTCACCTCGATGATGTCGCGCCCCGACTTCTTGATCAGCGAGGGGTTGGTGGTGACGCCGTCGAGCAGGCCGGTGTCGGCCAACTCCTTGATCGCGTCGATGTCGGCGGTGTCGGCGAAGAATTTCATGGCAATGGCTCCCTCGGGGTGGCGCAGGTTTCGGCTATCCGATAGCCAAAGCGACACGCGCCGTCACCCGGCCAGAAAGGAAAATGATGAGCGAGCATATCAGGATCAGCAAGCAGGACGGTCGGCTCGACATCCGGCTGGCGCGTCCCGAGCGGCGCAACGCCATCACGATCGCCATGTATGACGCGATGGCGGACGCGATCGAGGCGGCCAACGCGGAGGAAGCGGCGACCCGCCTCATCACCCTGTCGGGCGAGGGCGAGGACTTCACCGCGGGCAACGACCTGATGGATTTCCTCCAGGAAATGCCGCAGCCGGGCAGCCACAGCGACGTGCCGGTGTGGCGCTTCCTGCGCGCGCTCGCCAACAATGTGGTGCCGATCCTCGCCCGGGTGCAGGGCAATGCGATCGGGATCGGCACGACCATGCTGTTCCACTGCGACCTCGTGGTGGTGAGCGAGGCGGCGCGCTTCAAGATGCCCTTCACCGAGCTTGGGCTGGTGCCCGAGGCGGCCTCGAGCCTGCTCCTGCCCGAACTGGCGGGGCGGCGCGCGGCGGCGCGCTACCTGCTGCTGGGCGAGGGTTTCTCGGCGGCCGAGGCCAAGGCGATCGGGCTGGCGAGCCATGTCGCCCCGGCGGATGAACTCGAGGCGATGGGCGAGAAGGTGGCGGCGCTCTTGCTGTCGCGCCCGCCCGAGGCGGTGCGGCTCACGCAGGCGCTGCTGCGGCGCGCCGACCGCGAGGCGCTCCTGCAGCGGATGGACCTCGAGAACGGCAAGTTCGCCGAACGCCTCGCCTCCGATGAACTCAAGGGCGCCATCGCCGCCTTCTTCGCCGCGCGCAGCGGCGGCGGCGACGGGGGTGGCGGCGACCGCTCCTAGCCGCGGCTAGTTGGCGACATAGACCCGCTTGTTGCGCGACAGCGAGATATCGGGGCCGGGCAGAAACAGCAGGTCGGTCTTCTGGTTGTAGGTCACCTCGAGGTCCACATAGCCGCCGATGTTGTTGTAGGTCGGCTCGGCAATGGTGAAATTGCCGGGGCCGATGCCGTAGACGCGGCGGTTGATCTCGTTGGTGATGTCGGTCTTGGTCGGGGTCGGATAGATGGTCGCCAGCCGCGCGCCCTCGCCGAGCGCGTGCTGCATCCCCGCGACCGCGCGCATGACCAGCCCCATCTGCACCACCATCCACAGGAGGATGATGAAGATCGGCAGCGCGAAGGCGAGTTCGATCGCCGCGGCACCCTCTTCGCGTCGGCCGAGCCGCTTGATGAAGCGCTTGATCATTGCGTGCGGATCCCTGTTTCAACGGTGATCGGGAACTTGCCGTCCTTCGAGGCGATGCCGACGTAGCTGGGATTGATGACCGGTTCGAAATCGTCGACGATGGTCACGGTGAGATAGCGGCGCTCGAGCGAGGTGCCGCTCGGGCAATCCATCGCCGAGGTGTCGATTTCCGACCACGCCTTGCCGGCGTCGAGCTGCGCCTGCACCGCGGCCACGGCGGCGCTGATGTCGCTGTCGGTGCCGTCGCATTCGCGTACGTAGCTGACCGTCACCTGGTCCTCGGGCACCTGCGCGGCGGCGGCGGCCTCCTTGCCGAGCGTGCCGTGGACGGTCTCGGTGGTGGTGGTCTGCATCACCTTTTCGATCGCGCGCTGCGCGCCCTGCTCGATCGCCAGCTTGCGGCTGTAGGCCATCGACAGGTCGACGACGCCGACCACCATCAGCGCCATCACCGGCGCGCACAGCGCCAGCTCGATGGTGGCCGAACCGCGCCTGTCGGCGAGCATCGCGTGGATCTTGTGGATCATGTCAGGCTACCAGTCGGATCAGCCGTCCGCCTTCGAAGGTGGGGATCCCCATGTGCGCGCAGTCCTTCTCGAACTTGTTGGTGTTGCCGGTCGAGTTGTTGCCCGAGAATTCGACGCGGCGCGCGACGATCCGGGTGCAGATGAAGCTGCTCGTGCCGTTGCCGTTGTAGGCCAGCCCCTGGTTGGGGAAGTAGAGCACCCCCTCGATGATCCCGGTCGAGCCGCCGTTGATCTTGTTGGGGTTGAGCTTGTTCTTGTTGACCGCCCGCCGGTCCTGGAAGATCGCGAGCCCCGCCCAGTCGCCGCTGCTCGGCGCCGACAGCGTCATTTCCGCCCCCGCGTTCATGTCGAAGGTACCGATCGGCGCGGTCGTCGACGTGTTCGAATTGGTCAGGACGATGGTGACATCCTTGCCGGTGAGCTTGCCCTGCACCCTCGCGTTTCCGCCGTCGACATAATAGACACCGGGCGGCAGGTTGATGGTGTCGCCCGGCTGCACGTCGATCGACGAGAAACAGTTGATCGGGTCGCCGCCGCTGGTCTTAGAATTGACGAAGTCGAAGCTGGCGTTGAGTACCGGCGCGGCGGTGGTCGTGGTGTTCTTCCCCCCTTGGACGACGACTTTCTGCGCGGTGCAGTTCATGTCGTTGGGATCGGGGTTCACGTCGCCATAGGGGTCCTTCATCTTCGAGACATAGGGGTCATATTTGTCGACCACCCAATTGTCCGATTCCTGGATGCCACCGACGCTGGCGATGACGCTCGCCCTCATCGTCACATTGCCCTTCGCGATCGCCGAGTTGGCGGCGGTCGAGTTGGTGATCATCCCGCAGTCCATCTCGACCCCGGCATTGCCCGACCCGGTAATCCCGGTGGTCGAGGTGTCCTCGAGGCTGATGACGCAATAATCGTCGGTGCCCGGCACCGAGGCGGCGATAGATTCGGCCTGGATCTCGGGCGGGTCGCTCATGAACATGCCGCTGAACGACAGCGGCCGCGCGACCGACAGCTTGACGTAGACGCGCAGCGTCTGGTCGCCATCGTCGGCCAGCAGGTCGACCTCGGGATAGCCCGACGACAGCGGGATCCCCGTGTGGTGGTTGAGCGCGAGGTCCTTGTCGACCGCGGCCTCAACCTTGTCCTTGTCGTCCTTGACCTGGACGCGCTCGTAGACCCCGGCGATCGCCGCCGAATCCGCCGCGCGCTGCAACTGGCGCTTCCACAGCGTCCACTGGATCGTGTCGGTGGCCAGCCCCGCCGCGCCGATGAACAGCGGCAGCGTCGCCCCCATCACCACGAGCACGTTGCCGCGCTCGTCATTCCATACTCTGTTCAGCAGCTTGCGCATGCCCGTCGCCTCCCGGCCGTGTCCCAATCGGATCACCCCATAGCAAGCGGATGGTGAGCGAAGCCTTGAATGACATGGTTAACGCCGCGTAACCCCCATCGCCCCGCGGGGGCGCCCTTGCCGCGCGGGCCCGAGCGTCCTACATGAATAATACAGTCTTTATGGCTTGCCTTGTCCGGCCCGCATGGGTCACCTTCGCCGACGACACCAGGCAAGCGCCGCAAAAGAGGGATTTCATGGCCACCCAGACCGAAACGCAGACGCCGACCAAGATCAACCTCGACCCGCCCGAGGCGTTGCAGCCGCTGAGCACCCAGCAGGCGGCGGGGCTGGTCCCGCTCAAGGACGAGGAGCGCACCCAGCTCGACAGCAAGGTGGACAGCTTTGTCGAGGAGCTTGCCGCGCTCGATGCCAACAGCCCCGAGTTCGGCAAGAAGGTCGACCAGTTGACCGCGATGGGACGCCGCGAGATCGCCGAGGCGGCGGGCGCCTCCTCGCGCTTCCTCGACCGCCCGGTCAAGGCGATCGACGCCGACACCGGGATCGGCGCCGACCTCACCAAGCTGCGGCAGACGGTCGAGGAACTCGACCCGTCCGAAAATTCGAAGATGTTCACCAGCCGCAAGCTCCTCGGCATCATCCCCTTCGGCAAGCGGGTGAACCGCTATTTCGACAAGTATCGCTCCGCGCAGAGCCACATCAGCGCGATCCTCGAGCGGCTCGGCAACGGCAAGGACGAGCTGCTGATGGACAATGCCGCGATCGATACTGAGCGCGCCGGACTGTGGAAGACGATGCACAAGCTCGAGCAGATGATCCACATCTCCAAGCAGCTCGATGCCGCGCTCGAGGCCAAGGCCAACGAACTCGACGCGACCGATCCCGCCAAGGCCAAGGCGATCCGCGAGAGCGCGCTCTTCTATACCCGCCAGCGCACGCAGGACCTGCTCACGCAGATGGCGGTCACGGTGCAGGGCTATCTCGCGCTCGACCTCGTCAAGAAGAACAATGTCGAGCTGGTGAAGGGGGTCGACCGCGCCTCCACCACCACGGTCGCCGCGCTACGCACCGCGGTCACGGTGGCGCAGGCGATGAGCAACCAGAAGCTGGTGCTCGGCCAGATCACCGCGCTCAACCAGACCACCGCGGGGATGATCGATTCGACCGGCGAACTGCTCAAGTCGAACACCGCCGCGATCCACGAACAGGCGGCCAGCTCGACGATCCCGCTCGAGACGCTCCAACGCGCCTTCCAGAACATCTACGACACGATGGACCAGATCGACCAGTTCAAGCTGACCGCGCTCGGCAACATGAAGCAGACGGTCGACGTGCTCGAGGGCGAGGTCGAGAAGTCGAAGGGCTATATCGCGCGCGCCGAAGGGGTCGAGCAGGCCAAGCTCGAGGCGCAGAAATCGCCCTTCGAGGCGCTCGAATAGGACGGGACCGGCGATGAGCATCGAGGAGGGAATTGCCGCGGTTGAACGGCAGGCGCGCGAGATGGAGCGGCTACCCGCGGTCCAGGAGCGCACCAACGCCGCGCTCGATCGCGCCGACCGGGTGCTCGGCGGGATCGACAGCCCGACGCGGCGCCGCGACCTCGAGCAGATGGGGCGCGACCTCACCAACGCGCTGGTGCGCGCCGGGCTGGCGATCGGGGTGGTCAGCCTGCTGACCATCGGCGTCGGCATGGTCGTGCCGATCGGGCTGTTCGGCTTCCTCGCCGCGGTCGGCATCGCCATCGGGCTTGCCGCGATCGTCGCCTTCTTCCCCCGCCGGGCGGCGGTGACGATGGGCGAGATCAGCGCGCGGATCGGCAATGCCGACCTCGTCGCGCGGTTCGATCGCTTCCTCGCGGCGGCGCGCCGCGACCTGCCCACCGTGGCCCGCGCCGAACTCGATGCGCTGCGCGCGCGCGCCAAGGCGATGGCGCGGCTGCTCGACAATGCCGATGCGGGCGACCCGCAGGTGGCCGACGCGCGGCGGCTGATGAGCCAGCACCTCCCGCTCCTGATCGAGCGCTACGAGCAGGTCCCCGAAAGCTATCGGCTGACCCGCGACAACGAGGGGCTGACCGCCAACCAGCGGCTCGCCGACGGGCTGCGCTCGGGGCGCGAGGCGCTCGAGGAACTGGGCGAGAGCCTGGCCCGCAAGGACGTCCACGCGCTCGAGAGCCATGGCCGCTTCCTCAAGAACCGCTACGGCGAGAAGAAGAGCGAGTTCGACCGCTAGGCGCCGATGCGCCGGGCCGGCGGGGTCGCGCCAGCGGCGGCGAAGGAAGAGGGCTAGCCCACGATCCCCGCCCCGCGCAGCGCCGCGAGGCGATCGGCGCCGAGCAGTTCGGCGAGCACTTCCTCGCTATGTTCGCCCAGCGCGGGCGGGGCGAGCGCGGCATCGGCACGCGCGCCATCGAGGCGGATCGGCGAACCGACCATCGGCACCTCGCCGAGCGCGCCTGCCCCGCGCTGCTGCGCGGCGCCGCGATGCGCGGCCTGCGGGTCGGCGAGCGCCTGGCTCACGGAATTGATCGGCCCCGCGGGGATGCCCGCCTCGAGAAGCTTTTCCATCCAGTGATCGGCGGGGGCGTCGGCGATCACCGCGCCGACCTTGGCGACGATCGCCTCGCGGTGGGCGACGCGCGCGGCGTTGGTGGCGAAGCGCTCGTCCTCGGCCCATTCGGGGTGGCCGCAAAGCGCGGCGAGCCGCGCGAACTGCCGATCGTTACCGACCGCGATGATCAGCGGCTGGTCGCTCGCCATGAAGGGCTGGTAGGGCACGATATTGGGGTGGCTGTTGCCCTGTCGCACGGGGTCGCGCCCCGAGACCAGCGCGTTGGAAGCCTGGTTGGCGAGCACCGCGAGCTGGGTGTCGAACAGCGCCATGTCGATGTGCGCGCCCTGCCCCGTGCGCTCGCGCTCGTGCAGCGCGGCGAGGATCGCGGAGGCGGTGTACATGCCGGTGAAGATGTCGGCGATGGCGACGCCGACGCGTAAGGGGCCCCCATTTTCCATCTCGTCGGGCAGCCCGGTGAGGCTCATCATGCCCCCCATCGCCTGGATGATATAGTCGTAGCCCGCGCGGGAAGCATAGGGCCCGTCCTGCCCGAAACCGGTGACCGAGGCGTAGACGAGCCTCGGGTTGGCGGCGCGCAGGCTGGCGGCGTCGAGGCCATATCTGGCGAGCCCGCCGACCTTGTAATTCTCGACCAGCACATCGACGCCGGCGGCCATCTGGCGCACCACGTCCGCCCCCTCCGGCGTCGAAAAGTCGAGCGCCACGCTCTTCTTGCCGCGGTTGGCGGCGAGGAAATAGGCGGCGACCCGCTCGCCCTCATGCTCGTGCCACGGCGGCCCCCAGTGGCGCGTGTCGTCGCCCGCGCCGGGCTTTTCCACCTTGATCACCTCAGCGCCGAGGTCGGCGAGCAACTGGGTGCACCACGGCCCCGCCAGCACGCGGCTGAGATCGAGCACCTTGAGTCCCTTGAGCGGCGCCGCACTCATGCCGCGTTCCTCCATTTGCGCTTGTCCGACAAGATGGTTTTCGCCGCATTATGCCCCGGCGCGCCGGTCACCCCGCCTCCCGGATGCGCGCCCGAGCCGCACAGATAGAGCCCGTCGAGCGGCATCCGATAGCTCTGGTCGCCGAGCCGAGGGCGGGCCGAGAAGATCTGGTCGAGCGTCATCTTGCCATGGAAGATATCGCCCCCGACCAGCCCGAAGCGGCTCTCGAGGTCGGCGGGCGAATGGACCTGCCGCGCGATGACGCTGTCGGCGAAACCGGGCGCATAGCTGTCGACGGTCCGGATGATTTGGTCGGCCGCCGCCTCGCGCTCCTCGGCCCACGTCCGCTTGCCCGGCAGCTTGTAGCGGAAATGTTGGCAGAAGAGGCTGGCGACGTGGCTGTGCCTGGGCGCGAGTGTATCGTCGAGCGTCGAGGGCAGGAGCATCTCGATCACCGGGTCCCGGCTCCAGCCGTCGAGCACCGCGCTGGCATGCGCGCGCGCCATGTGATCGAGGCTCGGCGCCATGATGATCCCCGCGGTCAGGTGATCGCCGCGCCCCGGCAGGCTGGTGAAGCTCGGCAGCCGCTTGAGCGCGACGTTCATCCGGAAGGTCGCGCTCTCGCAGGCCCAGCCGGCATAATGCGCCGCCGCGTCCTCGGGGAGCGCGCCCTCGGGCAGGAGTTGGTCGGCCAGCAGCCGCGGGTTGGCGTTGGACACGACCACTTTCGCGCGGATCGCCTTGCCGCCGACGACGACGCCGCAGGCGCGCCCGCCCTCGACGATCACTTGCTCGACCGGCACGCCCAAGCGGATGTCGCCCCCCGCCTCGCGCACGCTGCGCGCCATCGCCTGCGTGATCGCGCCCATCCCGCCGATCGCATGCCCCCACGCCCCCTGCACCCCGTTGGCCTCGCCCAGCAGGTGGTGGAGGAGGACGTAGGCGGTGCCCGGTTCGTAGGGCGAGGCGAAATGGCCGACGATGCCGTCGAAACCGAACAGCGCCTTGGCCAGCTCGCCCTCGAAGCGCGCGTCGAGCACGTCGCCCGCGCTCTTGAGGAAAAAGGCGGCGAGCGCGTCGACCTCGGCGCGGTCCATCCCGACGACGTCGCGCGCCAGCCGCAGCCAGTCGCCGAGCCCCGAGACGCGCTTGGCCGCCACCGGGGGGGCCTTGAGCATCCACCGGCGCACCAGCGCGACGAGCCCCTGCAGCTCGGTTTCATAAGCGTCATAGGCCGGCCCGTCGGCCTTGTGGTGGCGCACCAGCTCGGCGCGGGTCCGCCCGCCGCGCCCGGCGAGCAGGTAGTCGCCCCCGCGCGTCGGCAGGAAATTGTCGAGCTTGCGCAGCACCACTTCGAGCCCGTGACGGTGCAGCTCCATGTCGCGAATGATCCGCGGCTGGAGCAGGCTGACCGTGTAGCTGGCGGCCGAGTTGCGGAATCCCTCGTGAAACTCGTCGGTCACCGCCGCGCCGCCGACGGTATCGGCCGCCTCGACGACGAGCACGTCGAGCCCCTTCTTGGCAAGGTAGAAGGCGCAGGTCAGCCCGTTGTGCCCCGCCCCGATGACGACCGCGTCGTGCATCAGCGCATCAGCACCAGTTCTTCCGCCATCGTGGGATGCAGCGCGATGGTGTCGTCGAACGCCTGCTTGGTCAGCCCCGCCTTCACCGCGATCGCGGCCGCCTGCATCACCTCGGGCGCCTCGGGGCCGATCATGTGGATGCCGACCACCACGTCGGTATTGGCATCGACGACCAGCTTGTAGAGCGAGCGCTCGTTGCGCCCCGCGAGCACGTTCTTCATCGCGCGAAAATCGCTGGTGTAGGTCTTGTAGGCCCCGCCTAGCTGCTCGCGCGCCTCGCTCTCGGTCAGCCCGACCGCCGCGATCGGCGGGTGGCTGAACACCGCGCTCGGGATATTGGCGTAATCGACCGTGCGATCCTGCCCGTCGAAGAGGTTGTCGGCGACCGCATGCCCCTCGCGGATCGCCACCGGGGTGAGCTGGATACGGTCGGTGACATCGCCCACCGCATAGATGTGATCGACGCTGGTGCGGCTATGGTCATCGACGCAGATCGCGCCGCGCTCGCCCATCGTCACCCCTGCCTCTTCGAGCCCCAGCCCCTCGACATTGGGCACGCGCCCGGTGGCGAAGAGCAGTGCGTCGACCTCCATGTCCTCGCAGCCGTTCATGGTCAGGCGGAGCGAGCCGTCACCCTGCTTCTCGACCTTGTCGAAGGTCGAATTGAAGATGAAGCGGATGCCCTTGGTCATCGAGATCTGGAGCAGCCGGTCGCGCACCTGGTGATCATAGCCGCGCAGGATCCGGTCGCCGCGATTGACGATGGTCACGGTCGAGCCGAACTCGTTGAAGATGCCCGCGAATTCGTTGGCGATATAGCCGCCCCCGGCGATGGCGATGCGCTTGGGCAGCGTGTCGAGCTTGAACACGTCGTTCGAGACGATGGCGTGCTCCTGACAGCCCTCGATCTCGGGGACATGCGGCCGCGCACCCACCGCGATCAGAATATATTTGGCGGTGACGCTGCTGCCGTCGGACAGCGTTACCTCGTGCCCGCCGCCGAGTGACGCGCGGCAATCGTGGATGGTGACGTCGTTGCTACCGAGCGTGTTGCGATAGAGGCCTTCGAGCCGGTCGACCTCGTGGGCGACGTTGTCCCTGAGCTTGCCCCAGTCGAAGCTCTTGCCCTCCACCTCCCAGCCGAAGCGCGCGCAATCCTCGAGATCCTCGGCGAAATGCGCCCCGTAGACGAGCAGCTTCTTGGGCACGCAGCCGCGGATGACGCAGGTCCCGCCGACGCGATATTCCTCGGCGATCCCGACCTTGGCCCCGTGGCTCGCGGCGATGCGCGCGGCGCGCACCCCGCCCGAGCCCGCACCGATCACGAACAGGTCGTAGTCGTAATTGCTCACAGCCCGGCCTTTCCGATGAGCGCCTTGGTCGAGGGATCGAACTCCTCGCGGGTTTCGGGATCGTCGATCGCGCGCGCCATCTCCTTGCCCAGTTCGACGCCATATTGGTCGAACGGGTTGATGCCGAGCATCACCGCCTCGGCGAAGGTGCGATGCTCGTAGAAGGCGATGAGCGCGCCCAGCGTCTGCGCATCGAGTCGGTCGAGCAACAGCGTCGCCGAGGGACGGTCGCCCGGATAGGCGCGCGCGGCATCCTCTTCATTGGCGCGCCCCGCCATCAGCGCCGCGCCCTGCGCGAAGGCGTTGAGGAGGAGCTGGCGGTGCTGGCGCGGGTCCTGGCTGTCCTCATTCTCGATCACCGCGACGAATTCGACCGGCACGAGGTGGCTGCCCTGATGGAGCAGTTGGAAGACCGCGTGCTGGCCGTCGGTCCCCACCCCGCCCCACAAGATCGCGCTGGTCGGGCGGTCGAGCGGGGTGCCGTCGGCGGTCACCCCCTTGCCGTTCGATTCCATCACCAACTGCTGGAGATAGGGGGCGAGCAGCCGCAGCCGTTCGTCATAGGCGAAGACCGCGCGCGTCTCGGCGCCGCGGTTCTGCGTGTAATAGAGGTCGCTGAAGGCGGCGAGCACGGGGGCGTTCTTTACGAGCGGGCGCAGCTTGAAATGGCGGTCCATCGCCGCCGCCCCCTCGAGCAGCTCCTCGAACTTCTCGTAGCCGAGCGCCAGCGCGATCGACACGCCGACCGCGCTCCACAGCGAATAGCGCCCGCCCACGCTCTCGGCGAAGGGCAGGATGCGCGTCTCGTCGATACCGCTCGCGATCGCCTTGTCGGGGCTCGCGGTGACGGCGATGACGCGGCCATAGGGATCTTCCATCCCCGCGCCCTCGAGCCAGTCGATCGCGGCGTCGAGGTTGGTCAGCGTCTCCATCGTCGACCAGCTCTTGGACACGGCGACGACCAGCGTGGTCTCGGGGTCGAGCCCGATCAGCGCCTCGTCCATCGCCTCGCCGTCGATATTGGCGACGAAGCGCAGGTCGACATTCTGCCCCTCGCGCCCCAATGCGTCGACCACCAGCGCAGGCCCCAGCACCGAACCGCCGATGCCGATATGCAGCACCGCCTCGATCTCGCCGAAGGCGTCGGCCTCGATCGCGTCGATCAGCTGGCGCATGCGGCGGCGCATCGCGGCGGCGAGCTCATTGTCGTCATTGCCCCCCTCGCCGCGCTCGGCGACATGGGTGGCGGCGCGGTTCTCGGTCGGGTTGACGACCGCGCCCGCGAACAGCGCCTTGCGCGCGTCTTCGAGCCCGCTCGCCTGCGCCAGTTCCTCGAACATCCCGACGAGGTCGACATCGAGATGGGTCTTGGAAAAGTCGAAGCGGATGCCGCAATCCTCGATCACCAGCCGCTCGAGCCGGTCGGGTTCGGCATCGAACAGCGCGCCGATCGGCGGCCCCTCGTAATTGAAGATGGGGTCGAGGGCGGCGGCGCGGTTGTCGGTGCTGTTCGTCATCGAGGGCACCCATAGCGAAGGCGGCGGCGAATGCCATCCCCGCTTGACCTCGGCCACGCGGCGGTCGAAGGGACAGCGCATATGGCCAAGACCGACAAGACCGCCCCCGACAAGAAGCCCGAGACGCTCGGCTCAATGACCCGCTTCCTGCTCGGGCTGGCGCTGTTCGCCTGGATATTGCGCAGCCTCGTCGTCGCGCCCTTCTCGATTCCCTCGGGCTCGATGCTGCCGACGATGTGGATCGGCGACTATCTGTTCGTCGGCAAGTGGCCCTACGGCTATTCCAAGTACAGCTTCCCGCTCGGCATCCCGCCGATCGAGGGACGCATCCTCGCCGATGATCCCGAGCGCGGCGACATCGTCGTCTTCCGCCCGCCGGGGCAGGAGGACACCGACTATGTCAAGCGGGTGATCGGGCTGCCGGGCGACCGTATCGAACTGCGCGACGGGGTCGTCGTGCTCAACGGCACGCCGATCGAGCGGCAGCGGCTGGGGCGCGATTTCGCGCTGCCGATCTCCCCCAACAGCCCGTGCAAGGTGGTCGAGGGCGGCGAGCGCTTCGTCCAGCCCGGGGCCGACGGAGTCGATCGCTGCCACTACCCCGCCTTTCGCGAAACGCTGCCGTCGGGGCGCAGCTATACGGTGCTTGACCAGCGCCGCGCCTCGATCGGCGACGACCGCGCACCGCTGACCGTGCCCGCGGGGCATTATTTCCTGATGGGGGACAATCGCGACGACAGCCTCGATTCGCGCTTCCCTCCCGCGGTCGGCGGGGTCGGGCTGGTGCCGCAGCAGAACCTCGTCGGGCGCGCGCTGGGCAATTTCTGGTCGACCGACGGGTCGGCGAGCTGGTTCCTGCCATGGACCTGGCTGACCGCGCTGCGACCCGGCCGGATCGGGGTCGGCTATGGCGACTGATCCCGCCGCCGCCGCCGCCGCGCTCGCGCGCGAGCTGTTCGACCACGAGCCCGCCGACCGGGCGCTGTTCGTGGCTGCGCTGACCCACGGCAGCCATGCTGGCACCCAGCGCGGCGAGGCGAGCTACGAGCGGCTCGAATTCCTCGGCGACCGGGTGCTCGGGCTGGTCGTCGCCGAATGGCTCTACGCGCGCTTCCCCAAGGAAGAGGAAGGCAAGATCGCGCGGCGCTACAACGCGCTCGTCGCGCGCGAGACCTGCGCGGTGGTCGGCCGCTCGCTCGGGCTGCCCGACCATATCCGCCTCGGGCGACAGGCGCGCGACGACAAGGCGCAGGAGAGCGACAATGTCATCGGCGACGTGGTCGAGGCGCTGATCGGCGCGCTCTACCTCGAGGCGGGGCTCGCGCCGTGCGCCACCTTCGTGCGCACCCACTGGGCGCCGTGGCTCGAGGGCCAGCGCAAGGCCCCCGTCCACCCCAAGTCGGCGCTCCAGGAACTGGCGGCGGCGCGCAAGCTCGGCACCCCGAGCTACGAGCGGACGGGCACCAAGGGCCCCCCGCACAATCCCGTCTTCACCGTCCGCGTCACGCTGCGCGACCATGTCGCCGAGGCCGAAGGCGCCTCCAAGCAGGAGGCCGAAACCGCCGCGGCCAAGGCGCTCTTGAAGGAACTTAAGCCATCATGACCACTTGCGGTCTCGTCGCCGTGCTCGGCGCCCCAAACGCGGGCAAGTCGACCCTCGTCAACGCGCTCGTCGGCCAGAAGGTCGCGATCACCAGCCCCAAGGCGCAGACCACCCGCGCCCGGCTGATGGGGATCGCGATCCACGAAGAGGCGCAGATCCTGCTGCTCGACACGCCGGGCATCTTCGCCCCCGGGCGGCGGCTCGACCGGGCGATGGTCAAGGCCGCGTGGGACGGCGCCGAGGACGCCGACCGGCTGGTCGTCATCGTCGATGCCGCCGCGGGCATCGGCAAGCGCGTCGAGATGCTGATCGAGGGTGTGTGCGAGCGCAAGGAACCGCGCATCCTCGTGCTCAACAAGGTCGACCTCGTGAAGAAATCCAAGTTGCTCGAACTGGCGCAGACGCTGTCCGAGCGGCTGGCGCCCGAGGCGGTGTTCTTCGTCTCGGCCACCAGCGGCGACGGGGTGAGCGACCTCAAGCAGCATCTCGCCGAGGCCATGCCCGAGGGCCCCTGGCATTTCCCCGAGGACCAATTGTCCGATGCCACCGACCGCATGATCGCCGCCGAACTGACCCGCGAACAGCTCTACAACCAGCTCCACCAGGAGCTGCCCTACGCCTCGACCGTGGTCACCGAGAAGTGGGAGGAGCGCAAGGACGGCTCGACCGCCATCCACCAGCAGATCCGCATCGCGCGCGACAGCCAGAAGGGCATCGTGCTGGGCAAGGGCGGCGCCAAGCTCAAGGCGATCGGCGAGAAGGCGCGCGCCGAGATCGCCGAGCATCTCGGGCGCAAGGTACACCTCTTCCTTCACGTCAAGGTCGATCCCAAGTGGGACGAGGACCGCGAGGTCTATGACGAGGTCGGGCTCGACTGGAAGGCCTGATCGCGCGCCCCGGCGGCACGCCCCGGCTTGACACTAGGCCTTGAAAAGACAGGCGAAAACGTCGCCTCGGACCCCGAATCATGCTATGAAGGGCGCTTGGGTCGTGGATCGACTCTGCGAGCGGCGATGCGCGTTCCCTTTGCCAAGGAGAAGCCCCATGTTCGCCCCTACGCTGCTCATGCTCCTCGCCGCCGAGCCGGCCCCGCTCCCGGTCGCGGTCCTGTTCCAGTCCGAACCCGTCACGGTCATCGCCGCGCGCCCGCTGCGCAGCTTCGAGCATGACGGGATGACCTATCGTTACCAGGTGACCGACGAGGCCGCGGGCCGCCGGATCGAGGGCGAACGGGTCGACGACGGGTTGCGGTTCGAGCTGCTCGCCCGCCCCAACGGCCGGGTGCGCGGGTTCGTCAACGATCGTCCCGTCATGTATCGCGCGCGCTAGCGGCGGCTACGCCTGCGTGTCGAGCAGCTCGTCGACGAAGGCGGGCACGAGGTCGCTCGCCGCCCCCTGCCGGCTGTCGTGGAAGAAGCTCGACCCCTGGCTCGGCTCGAGGTTGAGCTCGACGCAATGCGCGCCGCGATAGCGCGCCGACTGCACGAAACCGGCGGCGGGATAGACCGCGCCCGAGGTGCCGATCGACACGAACAGGTCGGCGCGCATGAGCGCCTCCTCGATCCGGTCGAGCCCGTAGGGCATCTCGCCGAACCAGACGATGTCGGGACGCAGTTCGGGGGCGCGGCACCACGGACAGGGCGGGGTGTCGGCAAGGTCGCCCGCGACCGGCGAGCGCTCGGCGCAGTTGAGGCACAGCGCGTTGGTCAGTTCGCCATGCATGTGCAGCAGCCGCCGCGCGCCCGCGCGCTCGTGCAGGTCGTCGACATTCTGCGTCACGATCAGCAATTCGCCGTCCCATTCGGCGTCGAGATAGGCCAGCGCCTCGTGCGCGCGGTTGGGCTGCGCCTGCGCCAGCTGCGCGCGGCGCGCGTCGTAGAAGCGGTGCACCAGTTCGGGATCGCGCGCGAAGGCCTCGGGGGTGGCGACATCCTCGACCCGGTGCCCTTCCCACAGGCCCTCGGGACCGCGAAAGGTCGCCAGCCCGCTTTCGGCGCTGATCCCCGCGCCGGTGAGGACGACGATATTATCCATCGGCGTCAGCGGCCATCGCCGTCGGCCTTCGCGCGCGCGAGCAGCCGCTCGCGCATCGGTTCGAGCATCGCCCAGCGCGCCACCATCAACCCGACCCCGACCCAGAAGGGGATCGCCGCCCAGTCGGGCAGCGAGACGAAGCGCGCGTGGATCGCGCAGGACAGGGCAAAGCAGGTCCAGCCGATCGCCGCGAACAGGCGGTCGTGGCGCACGAGGAGCGACAGCAGCATATCCATCGCCCCCACCATGCCGCGCCGACGCAGCGCTGCAAAGCCCCCGCTGCGCGCGCCGGGCGTGGCCCGCGCGCAACGCCGCGCGGATCTTGCCTACCGCCACCCGTGCGCGGGGCGGACGATGCGCGCTTCGCCATTGACACTTGTGTCAATAACGCCAACATGGGGGGCATGTCCGAGCATGCCTTCCACCATCCGATCGGGATCGAACCCGCCGACATCGACCATATGGGTCACGTCAACAATTCGGTCTATCTCAAATGGGTACAGGACGCGGTCGTCGACTATTGGTCGAAGGTCGCCCCGCCGGACGCGGTGGCGCGCCACCTGTGGGTCGCGCTCAAGCATGAGATCAGCTATCGCCGCCCGACCTTCCTCGACGATGTCGTCGTCGCCGACGTGATCGCCGAGAAGGTGTCGGGCGCGCGCGCCTTCTTCACCACGGTGATCAAGCGCGGCGAGGAGACGATCGCCGAGGTCAAGAGCGTCTGGTGCTGCCTCGATGCCGTGAGCCAGCGCCCTGCGCGGCTGGCCAAGGACGTCGCTGCGCGGTTTCTCGAGCGCTAGCGCCCCCGCGCTGCCCGGACTAGCTTTTTTGTTAAACTTGCGTTAACCATCGTCGCGAGAACGACGCTGGCTCGGGGCGTCATGGGGCGGGCTCGACCGCCCGCGCTGCGGGCCCCGCCGTTCTCTTGCTCGAAAGCCGGTCCGTGGGGGGTCGGCACCAAGAGGGGACGATCATCATGAAACGACTGATGCTTGCGGCAGGCCTTGCCGCCGCCACCATGTGGGCGACGCCCGCCGCCGCGCAGGACTGGCCGATGACGCCGGGCAGCTACTGGGAAGTGACCGGAATTGACATCGATGACGGGCACATGCTCGACTATGCCAACTGGCTCGCCTCGAGCTGGAAACGCGGGCAGGAGTTCGCCAAGCAGCAGGGCTGGATCAAGGGCTATCACATCCTCAACAATGTCCATGCCCGCCACGACGAGCCCGACATCTATATCGTGACCATCTTCGACGACATGGTCTCGCCCGAGGAAGGCGAGCGCCGCCGCAAGGCGTTCCAGCAGCATATGGAGCGGACCGCCGCGCAGCTGCAGCAGGAAAGCGGGCAGCGCGCCACCTTCCGCCACGTCGGCAGCACGGTGCTGCTGCGCGACATGGTCTTCAAATAGGATCGAGCGCCCCGCCCCGGCGCGGCCTCGCTTGCGCGGAGCCGCCGGGGCGGGCACAAGGCGCCCATGAAGATCGCGCTCATCGCTCCCGACGGCCGGATGGGCCGCGCCATCACCGAGTCCGCCGCTGCGGCGGGCATCGAGATCGTCGACACCGGCGCCGATGTCCTCGTCGATTTCAGCGCGCCACAGGCGCTGCGCGGCTCGATCGATCGCGCGTTGAGCGAGAATGTGCCGCTGCTGGTCGGGACCACCGGGCTCGACGAGGGGCACGACCAGCTGCTCGCCGACGCCAGCGCCGACATCGCCGTCCTCAGGGCGCCCAACACCTCGCTCGGGGTGGCGCTGCTCGCCGACCTCGTGACCCGCGCGGCGCGGATCCTCGGTCCCGACGAGTGGGACATCGAGATCGTCGAGGCGCACCATCGCCACAAGGCCGACGCGCCCTCGGGCACCGCGCTCCACCTCGGGCTCGCCGCCGAACGCGGGCGCGGCGAGGACGCGCATGACGAACTCGGGCGCTGCGGCACCGGGCTGTCGCGCGAGACCGGCGAGATCGGTTATGCCGCGGTGCGCGGCGGGACGGTGGCGGGCGACCATGACGTGCTCTTCCTCGGTCCCGACGAGCGGCTCATCCTCTCGCACCGCGCCGAGAGCCGCGCGATCTTCGCGCGCGGCGCGCTGACCGCCGCCAAATTCCTCCACGGCCGCGATCCCGGCCTCTACACGATGGCCGACGTGATCGCCGCCGAATGACCCCGCAGCTGTTCGGCCGCATCCTTCTCCGGCTGGCCTGCGACGAGCAAGTCGTATGCAGCGACGTCGGCGAGTCGAGTTTCCTCGACCGCCGCGACGACCTGCTCGCGCGCCAGTTCGACCGCCTGCTCTTCACCTGGGACTGTTCGTGAAAAAAGCCGACATCTTCGAATTCTACGCGCGCCTCGCCGAGGACAACCCCGCCCCCGAGACCGAGCTGGCCTATGGCAATCCCTACCAGCTGCTGGTCGCCGTCGCCTTGTCGGCGCAGGCGACCGATGTCGGGGTCAACAAGGCCACGCGCGCACTGTTCGAGAAGGTGAAGACGCCGCAGGCCATGCTCGACCTCGGCGAAGAGGGCCTCAAGGAGCACATCAAGACGATCGGGCTGTTCAACCAGAAGGCCAAGAACGTCATCAAGGCCGCGCAGATCCTCGTCGAGGAGCATGGCGGCGCGGTGCCCGAGGACCGCGAGGCGCTCGAACGGCTGCCCGGGGTCGGGCGCAAGACCGCCAATGTCGTGCTCAACACCGCCTTCGGCCACCCCGCGATCGCGGTCGACACGCATATCTTCCGCGTCGCCAACCGCACCGGGCTCGCGCCGGGCAAGACCGTGCTCGCGGTCGAGAAGAAGCTCGAGAAGGTCACCCCCGAGCCCTTCCTCCTCAACGCGCACCACTGGCTGATCCTGCACGGGCGCTACACCTGCAAGGCGCGCACCCCCGAATGCTGGCGCTGCCGCGTCGCCGACCTGTGCCGCTTCAAGAAGAAGACCCCCGCGCCCAAGCCGCGCGCGCGCCGCGCCGCCGCCTCGTCCTAGTCGCTAGTCGGTCCAGTCCCGCGCAAAGCGCGACCCGAGCCCCGTCAGCACCTCGTAGGCGCTGATCCCGCTCGCCCGGGCGATCGCGTCGACATCGAAGTCGAGCCCCAGCCAGTCGCCCTCGCGCACCTCGTCGGCGCGGGTGACGTCGGCGGCGACGAGGTCCATCGACACGCGGCCCAGCAGCGGCAGCAGCGTGCCGCCCCAGCGCGCGTGCCCCTGCCCGCTCATGTTGCGCGGATAGCCGTCGGCATAGCCGATGTTGAGGATCGCGACCGGGGTATCGCGCTCGGCCACGAAGGTCGCGCCATAGCCGATCGCCTCGCCCGCGCGCACCACGCGCCGCTGGAGCACCTGCGTCTCGACCGTGACGACGGGGGAGAGAAAGGCCTCGGCGCCCGGCGCCGGGGCGCCGCCGTAGAGGCCGATGCCGGGGCGGGTGAGGTCGAAGGCATAGTCGGGGCCGAGCAGGATCCCGGCCGAATTGGCGAGGCTGTAGCGTCGCGCGCGCACCCGCGCGCGCGCGGCGGCGAAGCGCTCGCGCTGCGCCGCGTTGAGCGGATGCGCGGGATCATCGGCGCAGGCCAAATGGCTGTGCAGCGTGTCGATGTCGAGCCCCTCGAGCGCGTCGAGTTCGTCGCCCCCCACCCCGAGCCGGTTCATCCCGCTGTCGACCATCACGTCGCAGGGGCGCTCGCCGAATGCGGCGCGCCAGCGGCGGACCTGCCCGAGCGAACAAAGCACCGGGCGCGCGGGCGAGGCGCTCGCGGCCTGCCCGTCGTCGGGGCCGAGCCCGTGCAGGACCGCCAGCCGCGCCCCTTCGGGCAGTTCGCCGAGCGCCGCCGCCTCGCTCCAGGTGGCGACGAAGAAGTCGCGCGCCCCCGCGGCGTAGAGCGTGTCGAGCACCGCGCGGGCACCGAGCCCGTAGCCGTCGGCCTTGATCGCCGCGCCCGTCTCCACCCCGCCGCGCGCGGCGAAGAAGCGCCAATTGTCGGCGAGGGCTTGGCGCGACAGGCGCAGGCGAAGCGGGCGGTGGACCATCAGGCCAGCGCTAGCCGCCCTCGGGCGTGCCGTCGAGGGTCGCCTTGGCGAGGTCCCAGTTGGCGCCGTCGAAATCGCGGCACTCGAGCGCCACCTCCTCGTCGAAGCAATGCGCGTTGAGGCTCCAGTCGCCAGGGTGGCTGCGCGGCTGGTAGCAGCTCTTGACCCCGCAGAAGCGGCAGACGAGGTGCGCTGCGCTGCCCGTCCCGAAGCGGTAGGTGGTCAGCGCATCGGCGCCGCGCAGCAGCGTGAAGCGCGCGTGCGGCACGAACACGTGGAGGTGCCCGGTCTTGCGACAGATCGAACAGTTGCACGCCAGCGCCTCGAGCGGCGGGTCGGGAAGCTCGGCCTCCCAGCGGACCACGCCGCAATGGCAGCCACCGAGGGTCTTCACGGCGCGCTCGTCGTGTGGATGTGCAGCTCGCCCTCCAGCGTGCGATGGACCGGGCAGCGCTCGGCGATCTCGATCATGCGGCGGCGCTGTGCCTCGGTAAAGTTGCCCTCGAGCCGGATGTGCCGGTCGATCGCCTCGATCCGCTCGGCCCCCTCGTCGTCGACGTCCGAACGGGTGTCGGCATGGTGGTCGCGGCTGTGCTCGAGATCGATCGTGACATGGCGCAGGTCGATCCCCTTGTGCCGCGCATACATGGCGATGGTCATCGAGGTGCAACTGCCGAGCGCGCCGAGGAGCAGGTCATAGGGGGTGGGACCATCATCGTTGCCGCCATAGGAGACGGGCTCGTCGAGCAGGAGCCGGTGGGTCGGGGTGATCATCCACTGCGCGAACTTGCCCCCCGCCGTCTCCACCCGCACCGTCCCGGTCAGCGCCGCCGCGGGCTCGGCGGCGCGCGGCGGGGCATAGCGCGCCGCCCACGCCGCGATGATGCCCGCGGCATAGCGCGCGTCGGTGTCGCGGGTGAGCAGGTGGTCGGCATCGTCGAGCGAGACGAAGCTCTTGGGGTGGTGCGCCGCCTCGAAGATCGCGCGGGCATGCTCGATGCCGACCAGCTGGTCGGTCGGGGCGTGCATCACGAGCAGCGGATGGTCGAAGCGCTCGAGCCGGTCGGCCTGGAGTGCGCCGCGGGTTTCCTCGATGAACTGCTTCTTGACGCAAAAGTCGCGCCCGCCGATCCGCACCACCGCCTCGCCGTCGACCTCGATCTCCTCGATCCGGTCGCCGAGATGGCGCAGCACATGGTCGGTGTCGGAGGGCGCCCCGATGGTGGCGACCGCGCCGATCCCCTCGATCCGCGCGGCCGCGGCGATCACCGCCGCGCCGCCGAGGCTGTGGCCGACCAGCAGCCCCGGGGCGAGCCCGGCGGCACGCAACGCGTCGGCGGCCGCCTCGAGGTCGGCGACCTGCGTGGCGAAGCCGGCGAAATCGCCTTCGGAGCCGCCGAGCCCGGCAAAATCGAACCGCAGCACCGCGAACCCCTCGGCGGCGAGCGCGCGGGCGATCAGGGTCGCGCCGCGGCTGTCCTTCCCGCAGGTGAAGCAATGCGCGAAGATCGCCACGGCGCGCGGGGTGACATAACGCGGGCGCTCGAGGCGGCCGTCGAGGCGATGGCCGCCCGCCCCGGTGAAGCTGAAGGTCTCGGTCGCGTGCATGCTGCTCCTTTGCCCCTCTCAACGGCCCGTACGGCAAAGGGTGCCGCGGGGCGACACCCTTTCGTTCGCGTCGGGGCGCGGGTCAGGCGAGCGCCACGGCCACCGCGGCGACCGGTCCGGCCGCGACATGGGGCGCGAGCAGCGTGCTCGACAGGGCGATGGCGAAGATGGCGGCGAACAGGCGGGTCATGGTGCTTCTCCCTCTGGGTGGCGGACCGGCGAGCGGCCCGATGGCTTGGCTTCTACCCCGGCGCGCCACGGCGCGGCAGCCACCAGTTCGCCGACCTGTCCTGCATTTTTGCAGCCCCGGCCCGCGCGGCGTAGAATGTGACGATGTTCGACTGGGACGACCTGCGCTACTTTGTCGGCGTCGCCGACGCGGGCAGCACGCTCAAGGCCGCCGCCCGGCTCGGCGCCAACCAGACGACGGTCGCGCGCCGGATCGCCGCGCTCGAGCGCGCGCTCGGGCACCAGCTGTTCGAGCGCGGGCGCGCGGGCTATCGGCTGACCGAGGTCGGGCAGCGGCTGCTCGCGCACGCACGCCCCGTCGCGGCGGCGGCGTCCGCCTTCGCCGCCGAGGCCGCGGCCGCGCGCCGCGCGCTCAGCGGGACGGTGCGGCTCACCGTTAACGAGATCTATTCGGAAATGATGCTGACCCCGCTCCTCGCGGGGTTCAAGGCGGCGCACCCGCAGGTCCGGCTCGAGCTCGACCATGCCCACGAGACCCGCGACCTCGGGCGCGGCGAGGCCGATATCGCGCTGCGGGTCGCCACCCGCATCGAGGGCGATGCGCTGATCGCGCGGCGGATCGGCGAGGATCGCTGGACCTTTTATTGCAGCGCCGCCTACGCCGCCGCCAACGGCAAGCCGCGGGACATCGACGCGCTCGCCGACCATCCGCTGGTCGGCGGCGGCGGCCCCGGGGTGTGGGACATCTACGGTCGCTGGCTGGCGCACCACGCGCCGGGGCTCGAGCCGGTGACGCTCTACGACAGTTCGACCGGGCTGCTCGCCGCGGTCCGCGCCGGGCTCGGGCTCGCCGCACTGCCGTGCCTCGCGGTCGCCGATGACCCCGCGCTCGAGCCCTGCTTCGCCTCGGGGCCGGTGCGGCGGGCGCTGTGGATCGTCACCCACGAGCGCACCCGCCAGTCGCCGCACATCGGCGCGGCGATGACCTATTTCGGCGACGCGCTGGTGCGCCGCGCCGCCCGGCTCGGCCTTCGCTGAGCCGCTACTCGACGGTCACCGACTTGGCGAGGTTGCGCGGCTGGTCGACGTCGGTGCCCTTGGCGACCGCGACATGATAGGCGAGCAGCTGCACCGGGATGGCGTAGACGATCGGCTGGATCAGCGGGTGCGCGGTCGGCATCTCGATGGTAGCGATGCAGCCATCGCCGGCCTCCTCGAGCCCCTTGGCGTCGGACACGAAGATGATCTGCCCGCCACGCGCGCGCACTTCCTGCATGTTCGAGACGGTCTTGTCGAACAGCGGCCCCGAGGGGGCGAGCACGATCACCGGGACCTTTTCGTCGATCAGCGCGATCGGCCCGTGCTTCATCTCGCCCGCGGCATAGCCCTCGGCGTGGATATAGCTGATTTCCTTGAGCTTGAGCGCCCCTTCCATCGCCAGCGGATAGTCGGGCCCGCGGCCGAGGTAGAGCACGTCGCGCGCGGGGCTGACGAGATGCGCCATCGAGGCGATGTCCTCGTCATGCTCCAGCGCGCGCCGCATTGCCTCGGGCACCTCCTGGAGGTGCGCGACGATGTCGGCCTCCTCGGCGGCGTCGATCTTGCCCTTGGCGCGCGCGAGGTTGGCGGCGAAGGCGGCAAGCACCGCGAGCTGGCAGGTGAAGGCCTTGGTCGAGGCGACCCCGATCTCGGGACCCGCGTGGGTCGGCAGGATGAGATCGGCCTCGCGCGCCATGGTCGAGGTCGGCACGTTGATCACCGCGGCGATGACCTGCCCCTCCTCCTTGGCGTGACGCAGCGCGGCCAGCGTGTCGGCGGTCTCGCCTGACTGCGAGATGAAGAGCGACAGTTCGCCCTCCTTGAGGATCGGATCGCGGTAGCGGAACTCGGAGGCGACATCGATGTCGACCGGGATGCGCGCGAAATGCTCGATCCAATATTTGGCGACCATGCCGGCATAGAAGCTGGTCCCGCAGGCGACGATGGTGATGCGGTTGATGGTCGACAGGTCGAGGCTGCTGTCGGGCAGCGCCACTTCGCCGTCATAGGGACGCAGGTAGCTCTGCAGCGTCTGCGCGACGACGATCGGCTGCTCGAAGATCTCCTTTTGCATGAAGTGGCGATAATTGCCCTTCTCCACGCTCGCCGCCGAGGCGCCCGAGATGACGATCTCGCGCTCGACCGGCTGGTTGTCGGCATCGAAGATCTGCACCGCGTCGCGCGTCAGCACTGCCCAGTCGCCATCGTCGAGATAGGCGATGCGCTGGGTCCAGGGGGCGAGCGCGATGGCGTCCGAGCCGAGATAGTTCTCGCCCTCGCCATAGCCGATGGTGAGCGGGCTGCCGCGCCGCGCGCCGATGACGATGTCGGGATGCTGGCGGAACAGGAAGCCCATCGCGAAGGCGCCGTGGAGCCGCGAGAGGATCGCGCCGACCGCTTCCTGCGGGGTCTTGCCGCGCTTGAGTTCGCGCGCGACGAGATGCCCGACCACCTCGCTGTCGGTATCGCTTTCCATCACATAGCCGTCGGCGACGAGCTCCTCGCGCAGCGGCTTGAAGTTCTCGATGATGCCGTTGTGGATGATCGCGACGTCGCCCGCGATATGCGGGTGCGCGTTCTTTTCGACCGGCGCGCCGTGGGTGGCCCAGCGGGTATGCGCGATGCCGATGTCCCCCGCGAGCGGCCGTTCGGCGAGCACCGCGGCGAGGTTCTGCAGCTTGCCCTCGGCGCGGCGACGCTGGAAGTCGCCCCCCTCGAGCGTGCAGATGCCGGCCGAATCATAGCCGCGATACTCAAGCCGCTTGAGCCCGTCGAACAGGCGGTCGGCGACGGATTCCTTGCCGACGATGGCGACGATTCCACACATTACTTCTGGTCCTCTTTGCTTTCGAGCGCGGCGGCGACCTGCCGCTTGCCCACGCCCGCTTTCTTCTGTTCGCCGGCCTTGTCGCGGAAGCTTTTCGCCGCGCCGGCCAGTTCCTTCTGTTGCCCGCGCGCGATCGCGATCGCGTCGGCGGTGACGTCCTTGGTGACGACCGAGCCCGCGCCGACGATCGCGCGCTCGCCGATCACCACGGGGGCGACGAGCGCGCTGTTCGAGCCGACGAAGGCGTCGGCGCCGACGATGGTCGGCCACTTGTTGAAGCCGTCATAATTGCAGGTGATGGTGCCCGCCCCGAGGTTGGCGCGCGGGCCGATCGCGGCGTCGCCGACATAGGTCAGGTGGTTGGCCTTGGCGCCCGCGCCGAGCACCGCATTCTTGATCTCGACGAAATTGCCGACCTTGGCGCCGCGTTCGAGCCGCGCGCCGGGGCGCAGCCGGGCATAGGGGCCGACCTCGCAGCCCTCGCCGACGTCGCACCCCTCGAGGTGCGAATGCGCGCGGATGGTCGCCCCGTCGGCGACCCGGACGCCGGGGCCGAACTGCACGAAGGGCTCAATCGTGACGTCGGCCCCGAGCTCGGTATCCCAGCTGAAGAACACGGTCTCGGGGGCGCGCAGCGTCACCCCCGCGGCCATCGCTTCCTCGCGCTTGAAGGCCTGCCACTGCGCCTCGGCCTGCGCCATTTCGGCGCGGCTGTTGATGCCGGTGACCTCGCGCTCCTCGCCCTTGACGACCACCGGGCGGCGCCCCTCGCGCTTGGCGATGTTAACGATGTCGGGAAGATAATATTCGCCCGCCGCATTGTCGTTGTCGACCTCGGCGAGCCAGTCGAACAGGCTCGCGCCCTCGACCGCCATCATGCCCGAATTGCACATCCGGCAGCGACGCTCCTCGGGGCTGGCGTCCTTGTGCTCGACCATCTTGTCGATCCGGTCGTCGCCCATGGTGATGATCCGGCCATAGGCCTTGGTATCCTCGGGCTCGAAGCCGAGCGCCACGATCCCGGGCTTGTCGTCGGCCTCGAGCCGCTCGACCATCGCGCGCATCGTCTCGGCGCGGACCATCGGGACATCGCCGAACAGCAGGATGACCGGCCCGACATGCCCCGCCAGCGCCGCCTGCGCCTGTTGCACGGCATGCCCGGTTCCCAGTTGCTCGGTCTGTTCGGCGAAGGTCAGGCCGCGCCCGTCCAGCGCCGCCTCGAGCTGTTCCTTCCACTGGCCGACGACGACCACCGTGCGGCTGGCCGACAATTGGTCGACGCTGCCGAGCAGGTGTTCGATCATCGGGCGGCCGGCGATCGGGTGGAGCACCTTGTGCAGCGCGGATTTCATGCGCGTGCCCTTGCCCGCGGCGAGGACGATGATGGCGGGAGACTGGTTCATGGCCGCGCCCGATGGCATGAAGAGGTTAAAAGTTCCAGACTCTTAAGCCGCTCGCGGCCTACTTTTTCGCCTTCCCACCCGGGGGCGTCGCGCGCTCGGGCTTGGCCGCCGTGTTTTTCTTGGGGGCAGCCTTGCCGGCGGCGCCCGTCTTGGCCGCCGCGGCGCTGGTCGCGGGGGCGCGGCGCGCCGCGGTCTTGACCCGCGCCGCGCCCGCGGCGGCGGCCTTGGCCTTGGCGGTTCGAGGCCCGGTCTTGGCCGAGGATTTCGGCTTGCCCGAGGACTTGGGCTTGGCGGCAGTTTTCTTGGCCGCGGTCTTCTTGGCGGCGCTTTTCTTGGCAGCCGGTTTCTTGGCGGCAGCGGGCTTGCCCGGCGCCTTCGCGGCGGGCGCCGGCTCGCCCGCCGGGTGCGCTTTCGGCGCCTTGGTGGGCTGGCGCGGCGCGACCGCGTCTTCCCAGTCGCCCGACAGCATCCGCTGCGCGGCATCGGCGAGCCCCTCGACGATCATCGCCCCCATCCGGGTGGCGGTGGTCATCGTCTCGGCCGCCGCGCGATTGGCCTTGTCGGCGGCCTCGAGCGTGGCCTCCTGGATCTTGCGGCGCGCGGTCGGGCTGGCCGCGATCGCGGCGGCCGCCGCAGCGAGCCCGGCGGCGATCATCTCGGGGCTCATCGCCGCGCGGGCGAATTTCTCGGCCTGCGCCTTGCGGTCGGTCTTGTCCTTGCCAGCCATCAATTCCCTCCGTTGCCAATCTTCGACAAGAGACGGTCGGGCCGGGGAAAGGGTTCCTAGAGCTTGTCGACCTTGGCCTTGAGCGCGGCCAGTTCGGCGCGCAGCTTCTCGACCTCGTCCTTGCCCTCCTTGCCCGCGCCCGCGCTCGCGCCGGGGGTGAACGCCGAGGCGGCGGACTGGAACATCTCCATGTTGCGCCGCGCCATCTCGGTCATCACCGAGGGGTCGAAGGCCCCGCCCATCGCCTTCTGCTGCTCGCGAAACGCGGCCATCGCGGCTTCGAGATAGGTCGGCACCGCGCCCTGCATCGCGCCGCCGTACATGCTGATCAGCTCGCGCAGGAAGGAGACGGGCAGCATCCCGCCGCCATCGGCTTCCTCCTCGACGATGATTTGGGTGAGCACCTGGTGGGTGATGTCGTCGCCCGACTTGGCGTCGATCACCTCGACCTCGCGCCCCTCGCGGATCATCCGCGACAGGTCATCGAGCGTGATATAGCTCGAGCGTTCGGTGTCGTAGAGGCGGCGGTTGGCATATTTCTTGATGACGACCTTGGGCATCGTCGCTCCTTCATGATCGCTGTTGGCGCCCTTCTAGCACCGGCCCTTGTGGCGCTGCAACAAAAGCGCAGCGCGTGCAGCAACGGGTGCAGCAATCGCCGCACAAAATGCGCCCCGCTGTAACCCCGTGCGCGGATTGGACGAACAGGGGGGTGCGGGACCACGACGCGCTCCCGCGCCACAAAGGGAGCCAGAGATGACCGATCTTGCCAAGACTACCGCTGCCGCCACCGCGCTGCTCGCGCTCGCCGCCTGCGGCAACCAGCCCGCCGCCCCCGCCGCCGAGGGCAATGCCCAGAGCGCCGAGGTGCGCGGCGCGCAGACCAGCGAGGCCAGCGCCGAGAAGGTCAAATGCTACGGCGTCGCGCTCGCCGGCAAGAACGACTGCGCCGCCGGCCCCGGCACCAGCTGCGCGGGCACCTCGACCGTCGACTACCAGGGCAACGCCTGGAAATATGTCGAGGGCGGCGAAGAAGGCTGCAACGCCATGGGCGGCACGCTGACCGAGCAGGACAATAACGATCCGGGCCTGCCCGCCTAGGGCCCGGATCGTGGCGCCCCGCCCCGCCGCCCGCTGTCCCGCGACGCGCGGCGGGCGGGGTGCCGTTGCGTCCCGACGAGGAACCGCCGCATGACCCGCCACCGCCACCGCGACCGACCCGCCCCCTCCCCGCTGCCGCCCCGCGCCGGCATCGGGCTCAAGCCGCAGCATTTCGCGCCCTTCCTCGAGGCGCGCGAGCGCGGGCAGGGTCCGGGCTGGATCGAGGTGCATCCGCAAAATTACATGATGGCGGGCGGCCCCTCGCACCGCTGGCTCGGCGCGGTGCGTGCGGCAGTGCCGGTCAGTTTCCATTCGGTCGGGCTGTCGATCGGCGACCCCGACGGCTGCGACCGCGACGAGCTCGAACGGCTCGCCGCGCTGTGCGAGCGCTACGCGCCGGCGATGGTGTCCGATCACCTCAGTTGGTCGAGCCTCGGCGGCGAACGGCTGCCCGACCTCCTCCCGCTGCCGATGACCGCCGCCTCGCTGGCGCATTTCGTGACCGAGGTGGGGCGCATCCAGGATCGGCTCGCGCGCCCGATCCTGATCGAGAACCCGAGCCGGATGGTCGCCTTCGCCGAGGACAGCTACGACGAGGCCGAATTCCTCGCCGAGCTGGTCCGCCGGTCGGGCTGCGGGCTACTGGTCGATGTCAACAACATCCTCGTCGCGCGCACAAATGTCGGCATCGACCCCCACGCCTATCTCGACGCGCTGCCGCTCGAGGCGATCGGCGAGATCCACGTCGCCGGCCATGCGCTCGAGCGCCACCCGGGGGGCGCGCTGCTCGCGATCGACGACCATGGCTCGCCCGTCAGCGAGGAATGCTGGGCGCTGCTGGCGGCCCTGCTCGAACGGTGCGGGCCGCGACCGGTACTGGTCGAGCGCGACAATGACGTGCCCGCCTTCGCCACCCTCGCCGCCGAGGCGGCGCGCGCCGAACGGCTGCTCGAGGGAGCGCTGTCGCATGCGGCCTGATCCCCAGATCGCCTTCGCCACCGTGCTCGAGCAGGGCCCCGCGGCGCTGCCCGGAGGGTTGCTCGCGGGGCCGCGGGGCGCCCAGCTGCGCGGGCTCAAGGCCTATGCCAATACGATCCGCCACGCCCGGTTCGTGGCGCTCGAGGATAGCTATGCGCGCACCCGCGCGGCGATGGGCAAGGCGGCGTTCCATGCCGCCGCCGACGCCTTTCTCGCGACCCCGCCGCCGCGCCGCCGGGCGTTGCGCGCGATCGGCGCCGGCTTTGCCGAGCAGCTCGCCCGCGCGCACGAGCGCGACCTCGCCCGCGCCGAATGGCTGTTCCTCGAGGCGCATGGCGCGCCCGACACGCCCGCGCTCGACCTCGCGGCGATCGCCGGGCTGACCCCGGCGGCGCTGCTCGCGCTGCGGGCGACGGTCCACCCCGCGCTGCGGCTCCTCCGCCTCGAGGAGCCTTCGCGGTTCCGCTGGGAGGGGGAAGCCGCGGGCGCGGCGCGCTACCTCCTCTTCACGCGCCCCGAGGCGCGCTGCCGCCACCATTTTGCGAGCGCCGGGGTCGCCGCGCTGCTCGCACTGCTGGAGCGCCCGCGGCCGATGGCGGCGCTGCTCGAGCGCGATGCCGCGGCGACAACGCTGCTGGTCGAGGCCGGCGGGCTGGCGCCGGCGACCGACCCCGATGGCGCGGCGGCGGCATCATGATCCGGCCCGCCGCCCTTCGCCGCCTCGCCGGCCACCCGCTCGTCACCGACCTCGTGCTGCTGTTCGTGCGGATCGGGCTTGGCGCCATCTTCTGGCAGTCGGGGCGCACCAAGGTCGAGGACGGCAGCCTGTTCGCCATCAGCGACACCACCTTCTTCCTGTTCGCCAACGACTATTCGGGGGTGCCGTTGCTTCCCTCCGCGGTGGCGGCGGTGGCGGCCACCGTGGCCGAGCACCTGCTGCCGCTGCTCCTCGCGCTCGGGCTTGCGACGCGGCTCGCCGCGGCGGGACTGGTGGCGATGACGCTGGTCATCCAACTGTTCGTCTATCCCGCCGCCTGGTGGGTGCCGCACATGGGCTGGGTCGCGCTCGGGCTGGTGCTCGTCACGCAGGGGCCGGGGCGCCTCAGCGCCGATTTCCTGCTAGACAGGAGATGATGCGCCACAGCGACCAAGACTTGCGCACGCTGATGCGCGCCGCACAGGGCGGCGACCGTGCCGCCTATCGCGCCGCGCTGGCCGCGCTGGCCGACTGGCTCGGCGGCTATTTCGCGCGCCGGATCGCTCCCGCGCAGGTCGACGACCTCGTCCAGGAGACGCTGCTCAGCGTGCATCGCAAGCGCAGCAGTTACGATCCCGACCGCCCGTTTTTTCCTTGGGTCGCCGCGATCGCGCGCTATCGCTGGATCGACGCGCTGCGCGCGCGCGCGCGCCGCCCCGAGACCAGCCTCGAGGCCGAGCCGCCGGTCGCCTCGCCCGAGGAACCGGTGCTCGCGCGGCTCAGCCTCGACCAGCTGATCGGCCACCTGCCCGCCCCGCAGGCGCGCGCGATCACCCTGACCAAGGTCGAGGGGCGCAGCGTGGCCGAGACCGCCCGCCTCACCGGGCAGAGCGAAAGCGCGGTGAAGGTCAATGTCCATCGCGGCCTGCGCAAGCTGGCCGCCCTCGTGGAAAGCGAATGAGAAACCGATGACCGAACGCCTCGACATGATGATCGACGACCTTGCCGCCGAGCTGGCGCCGCAGCCCGCGGTGCGCGAGCGCGACGGGCGTCGCGCCGCGCTCGCCGCCGCGCTCGTCACCATCGCGCTGGTGATCGGGCTGCTCGGGCTGCGCCCGCAGCTGGTCAACGGGGTCGCCGACGCGCTCGTCCTCGTCACCACCGCGCTGTTCGCGCTGCTCGCGCTCGCCGCGGGGCTGAGCGCGATCCGCATGGCGCAGCCCGCGGTCGGCGCGCCGCGCGGGGGCGCGCTGTGGCTGTTCGTCGCGATGCTCCTGTTCCCCGCGATCGCGCTCGTCGAGCATCTGGTCGGGCGCCCTGCCGATGCGCAGGCGCAGATCGGGCTGATGTGCCTCCTCAACGGGGTCGGCGCGAGCCTGTTCACCGCCGCGGTGATCGTGCGCCACCTGCGCCGCGGCGCGCCCGTCCTGCCCGAGGCGGCGGGGCTGTGCACCGGGTTGGCGGCGGGCGCGGTGGGCGCGGTGGCGATCACGCTCGAATGCGGGGGGTCGTCCTTCGCGCACCTCGCCTTCTTCCACGTCGGGATCGTCGCGGCCTGGGCGCTGATCGGGCGGCTCGTACTCGCGAGGCTCGTGCGTTGGTAGGGACTTGAACCCGGCCCCCCGCTCGGCTAGGCGCCATGGACCGGCCGGCAAAGCACCCATAGCTCAGCTGGATAGAGCGCTGCCCTCCGAAGGCAGAGGCCAGAGGTTCGAATCCTCTTGGGTGCGCCAGCCGCCGGTTCCTCGCATCCGGGCTTGACCCCCGCGCGCTGCCGGTACTGGCAGCGTCCGCGCGCCCGCGTGCCAACTTGCCTCCCTCAATGTCTCCGACTCCCGCACCGCCGCGCGCCAGCGCGCGGGGTGGCGGCACGCGGCTCGGGTCGGCACGCGCGGGCTCGGCGCAACGAAAAACCCCCGCCCGGACGAACCGGACGGGGGCGTTTCTGGCCGGAGCCCTACGAGCGACTAGAACTCGTAGCGGGCACCGATCTTGAGGCGCCAGGTCGAGGCGTTCGTGCGAACGTCGGCCGGCTCGTCGCGGAAGCTGTTGAACCGCTCGATGACATAGAGGCCGTCATCGTCGACGCCGCCCTCGATCATCCCGCGGGTGGTCCCGTAGGTCCGCAGCGCGTTCCAGTCGCCGTCGATGAAGTTCAGGAAGTTGTCCATCGTGGCGAACAGTTCGATTCGATCGTCGACACCGAACAGGTTCCCCGGCCCCGGCAGTTCCTGCGCGATGCGCAGGTCCATGTCGAAGTACCACGGGTTGCGGCAGGTGTTGGCGAGGATCGAGAGCCCGGCGATATACTCGCAGTTGCTCTCCTCGACGAAGGCGAGGAAATCGGTCACCGCCGCCGGATCCGAGAAGGGCGACAGGTTCGGATCGTTCACACCCGTGGGGATGTAAGCGAGCGCGTTGAAGTCACCCGACGAGCTGTCCTGGAAGCCGAAGTCGCGGTCCGCGCCTTCGCCGTAGACGAGGCTGTAGGGACGACCCGAGGTGGCACGGAAGAACACGCCGAGCGAGGTCTGATAGTCCTCGACGAATTCCTCGCGCAGCCCGACCGAGACCGAGAAGTTATGCTCGGACACGTAGCTCGACTGACGCACTTCGGGATACCAGCGATCGAACGCGGCGGTCCGGTCGTAGCCCGAGGTCGCGGTCGAGTTGTCGTTGGTGCGACGCTCGTACGCATCGGTGAAGGCGTAACCGAAGTTGAAGTAGCCGCCGCCACCCGAGGTGACGAGACCACCGCGCCAGTTCTTGCGCAGCACCGCCGAAACGGTGTGGCTGGCATAGCCCTCGGCGTTGGTCAGCTGGATTTCATCGTCACGACCCGTGCCGAAGCAGCTCGGCGACAGGTTGGTCCACTGATACTGGCCGTCAACCTTGACCAGTTCGGCGTTGCAGCTCGAACGGGTCGGGTCGATCGGCGAGTAGATCGGGCGACCATCGACCGCGAACCCGCGCGTCGCCGCGAGGCGATCAAGGTCGGGAGCCATGATCAGATCGACGAAGTTGTACGGGTTGTTGTAGCGCGAGTAGATGTAGTCGACGTTGAGGTTCCAATCGTCGAGCAGCCCGCCCGAACCGTCACCGAAGCGGGTCCCGAAGCCGAGGTTGGCACGGGTCACCGTGGCCAGCTTGAGATCCTGGTCGGTCGACTGGGTGTCGCCGAGACCGCGCGCCGCCTGGTCACGCGCCGCGTCGAAGACGCAGTCGATGAACCCGGTGAACTGGCCGTTCACGACGACGTCGATCTGACCGTTGGTCATGTTCTCGCCCGAGCAGTTCGCGAAGCGGGTCGAGCTGTTGCCGATGAAGCCATTGTTCGAGAAGGCATTCGACAGCCACACCGCCGGATCACCGCCCGAGAATAGGCCGATCCCGCCGGTCACCTTGCTGTTGTAGAAGAACCCGTTGTTGTCGAGCTCGTAGGCGAAGGCCACACGCGGCATCACCAGCGGGTCGAGATTGTCGAACGAGGGGTTGTTGGCAAAGCCGTAGCGTTCGAGGAAGTTCGGGTTCTCGCGCGGGGTGCTGCCCGAGTAGAATTCGGCGCGCAGCCCGAACAGCACGTTGAGCTGGTCGGTAACGGTCCAGTCGTCCTGGACGTAGGCCGACCAGATCGTGCGGTTCCATTCCGCGGCGGCCTCGTTGGGATCACCCGTCGGGGTCGCGTTGATGTCGGCGCCCCAGCCGTCACCGAGGACGAGGTCCTCGCCGTCGGGGAAGAAGCCGCGGCCACCCGCGAGCAGGCCTTCCTCGAGATCCGCGAAGTTCTCGAAGTAGAGCGTGCCCGTCGCGTTGATGATGAACAGGTTGTAGATGTCGAGATGGTTCATCTCGCCGCCCACGGTGATGAAGTGGTCGCCCGCTTCATAGTTGGCGAGCGCCTTGGCCTGGTCGACGGTGTAGTCGAGCTGGTTGGCCGAGCGGAAAATGCCGGGGCCCGAGTTGAGCGTGCCGGCTTCGCAGCCCGAGGTGCCGATCACGTCCTCGAGGGTCTGGCCCGCGGGGACGGTGCAGCCCTCTTCGAGCACGCCGACGACGAGACGGACGATCGGGTTGTCTTCCTGCGCCTCGCCGCCACCGACGGGGCCCTGCTTGTCGCTGATTTCCGAGCGGCTGTAGCGCACTTCGGTCGACAGGCGATCGGTCCACTGCGAGAACAGGCGCGCCGAATAGTAATCCGAGTTGGTGCCTTCGTTCTCGTAGCTGTTGAGGCCGCCGTAGGAACCGCCACCGAAGTCGCTTTCGACGCGATCTTCGTTGAAGTGCTGGTAGGTCGCCTCGAGGCGGTGATCATCGGTGATGTAGGCGTCGATACGACCGAAATACTTCTGGTTCGTATTGGGCGCCGAGCGGACAATCGGGCCGATGTCGTAGCCGTAGACGCGGCTCAGGATGTCCGAATAGGTGTTGAACTGGTCTTCGGTGACGAAGTCGACTTCGTTGGCGAAGCCCATGCCCTTGGGGCCACGGTCGATCGCGCTGGCGGCGTCGAGTTCCTCATAGCCCGCGAAGAAGAACAGGCGGTCCTTGAGGATCGGGCCGCCGAGGGTGGCGCCGAAGCGCTTCTCGTCGAACACGCCCTTTTCGAAGGTTTCGCCGCCGGCGGTGTCGCCGCGCATGTCCTGGTCGCGATATTCGAAGAAGGCGCTACCGTGGAATTCGTTGGTACCCGACTTGGTCACCGCGTTGATCGCGCAGCCCGTGAAGGCACCATATTCGACGTCGAAGGGCGCGAATTCGACCGCGGTTTCCTTGATCGCGTCGAACGGGATCGGGCCCGAGTTGCGGCCCGCGAACGGGGTGTTGTTGAGACCGAAGAGGTCGGCCTGCGCGATGCCGTCGACAGTGAAGACGTTGGTGCGATCGTTGCCGCCGAGGCAGCTGATGCGATCGACGTCGTCGCCCGAGGTCTCGATCGCGACGCGCGGGTCGATGCGGATGAAGTCGCGGACGTCGCGGCTGATGGTCGGCAGGGTCTCGAGGACTTCCTGGCTGATCGACTGGCCCGGGCCGAGCGCGCGCTGGGTCTCGCCGGCGCGGCTGCCGGTGATGACGATCGCTTCTTCGGTGACCGTGTCCGAGGCCGACGCGAGGTCGAAGCTGAAGCTGGTCGAACCGGTCAGGTTGATGAAGACGTTTTCGACGACCTGGCCCTGATAGCCGGGCGCATTGACCGCGACCATATACGGACCGCCGGTCGGCAGGCCGGTGGTGTTGAAGCGGCCGTCGGCCCCCGTCATCTGGGTGCTGGTGGCGCCGGTGCGCGTGTCGGTGATGACCACGGTCGCATTCTCGATCGCGGCGCCGGTGTCGGCACGCACGGTCCCCTCGATGCCCGAAGTGGTCTGCTGCGCAGCGGCAGGCGTGGCCACGACCATGGCAGTGGTCGTGAGCGCACTCGCCGCCAACAGGACGGAAAGTTTCTTCATTGTGATTGATCCCCGCAAAAAAGACTTACAAGCGCCACCGCCTCCTAAGCCGCAGCGACGCTCAGCCGGGCCGGTAACCGCGAAATGTGACAGCCGCGTGGCGATTTGTCACAATTCGGCATAATCTTCCCGGGTGCGGCGAAAAGGCACCAGAAAAGCGGCGGTTTTGCGCGGTTTAAGCCGGTTTTCGCGGGGGGCGTTCGATCACCGCCTCAAGCGGGCGGCCACTGCTCGAGGATCTCGACGAAGCGGGCCAGCCAGCCGTTGGTCTGGTGCCCGTCGACGACGCGATGGTCGATCGTCAGCGTGACATAGGCCATCGGGCGGATGACCATGACGTCCTGCCCGTCGAGCTCGCGCACGACGACCCGCTTTTCCAGCTTGCCGACGCCGAGGATCGCCGCCTGCCCCTGGTGCAGGATGATCGGCGCGGCGAGCAGGCTGCCCGACACGCCATGGTTGGAGATGGTGAAGCTGCCCCCCGACACGTCCTTGCGATCGAGCTTGCCCGCGCGCGCCTTGTCGGTGAGTTCGCCGAGCTGCCTGCCGATCTCCTCGAGGCTCGCGCCGCCGCAATCGCGCACCACGGGCACGACCAGCCCCTTGTCGCCAAGCGCGGTGCCGACGCCGATGTCGATCGTGTCGGAAATGGCGATGCGGTCCTCTTCCCAGCGCCCGTTGATCGCGGGCGCCACCGCCATCGCCTCCGCCGCAGCCTTGACGATGTAGGCGGTGTAGCTGAGCTTGACCCCCTTCGCCTTCATCGCCGCCTTGTGCGCCGCGATCGCGGAGAAATCGGCTTCGAACAGCGCGGTGACATGCGGCGCCTGCGAGACCGCCTTGACCATGTTCTGCGCGATCGTCCGGCGCATCCGGTCGTGCGGGATGTCGGCCGAATCGAAGCCCTCGACGACGCGCGGCTGCGCGGTCTTGGGGGCGCCAACATGGCTGACCGTGGCCGACGCCACCGCCTTGTCGACGTCCTCGAGCGTGACGCGCCCGTCGCGGCCCGTGCCCTCGATATGCGCGGGGTCGATGCCATGTTGCAGGACCGCGCGCTTGACCGCGGGCGACAAGCGCGTCTCGCGCAAGACCTCCGCCTTGGCGGCCGGCTTGGATGCGGGCGCCTGCGGCTGGGGTGTCGTCGCGGCCTCGGGCTTCGCGGCCGGCTCGCTCGCCTCGCCCGCCGCGTCGATCCGCGCGAGCAGCGCACCGGGCTCGGCCTCGGCATCGCTGTCGAGCAGGATCTCGGTGAGCACGCCACTCGCGGGCGCGGGCACTTCCTGCGTCACCTTGTCGGTCTCGAGCTCGACCAGCGGGTCGTTTTCCTCGACCCGCTCGCCCACCTGCTTGAGCCAGCCGCGCACGACCGCCTTGGTGCCTTCCTGTTCCTCGGGAACGAGAACGTCGATCATCAGAACTCCAGCATCTCGGTGATCTTGGCGCGGATATCCTCGACCGAGGGGACCGCGGCTTCGAGCAACTTTGGGTGATGCGGCGAGGGAATGTCGGGCATCGTCACCCGCTCGACCGGCGCGTCGAGGTCGAGGAACGCCTCGTCGGCGACCACCGCGGCGATCTCCGCCCCGAAGCCGCCGGTGCGCAGGTCCTCGTGGACGATCAGGCAGCGGTGCGTCTTGGCGACGCTTTCGAGCACCATGTCCTTGTCCCACGGCTGCAGCGTGCGCAGGTCGATGACGTCGGCGCCCATGTCCTTCGCGGCTGCCTCGCAGCGCGGCACCATCGCGCCCCAGGTCACGATGGTGATCCGGTCGCCCTGCATCGTCTTCTTCGCCTTGCCGAAGGGCAGCACATAGCCGTCCCCCGGATAGGGCCGCCGTGCCCAGCTGTCGTCGAGCATCGCGCGATGTTCGAAGAAGATGGTGGGATCGTTGCCGCGCAGCGCCATGCGCAGCAGCCCGACCGCATCCTCGGCGTTGGACGGGACCGCGACGCGCCAGCCCGGATTGTGCACGAACTGCACCTCGTTGGTCTGGCTGTGCCACGGGTCGCCGCACTTGAAGAAGCCGCCCGGGATGCGCAGCACCATGGGCGCGGCGAAACGATTGTGCGTGCGCCAGCGGATGGTGCCGCAATCGTTGATTTGCTCGGTCGCGGGCTCGGCATATTTGCGGAACTGGATCTCGGGCACGGGCAAGAGCCCCGCCATCGCCATCCCGATCGCGCGTCCGACGATGCCTTCCTCGTTGAGCGAGGTGTCGAACACGCGCTCCTTGCCATACTTGTCCTGGAGGCCGAGCGTCACCGCATGGACGCCACCCTTGGGGCCGACGTCCTCGCCGAAGACACTCATCTTCGGGTTGGCCTCGAGTTCCTGGTCGAGCACGCGGCGGATCGCGGTGACCATGTTGATGCGTTGCCCCTCGGGGCGCGGGTCCTCGTGCGTGCCCTCGAGGCTGAGCCCCGCCTGCCCGCCGACCTTGGCTTGTTCGCCCTCGAAGAAGACGCCGCTGGTGACCTTCTCGGGGTCGGACACGGCGCGGGCCTCGGCTTCCTGCCGGGCCGCATCGACCTCGCGCGCCACCGACGCCTCGATCATGTCCCAGTCGAGATTGTCCGCCAGCTTCTTCAGCTTGGGCAGCGGATCGCGCGCCCATTCGGCGGTCTTTTCCTCGTCTGACTTGTAGGCCTGCGTGTCCTGCGCGCTATGCCCCTCGAGCCGGGGCACGGTGAGGCGGCACAGCACCGGCCCCTTGCGGTTGCGGACATGCGCCACCGCCTCGCCGATCTGCCTGGCGGCGGACTCGGGATCGGTGCCGTCACCGTCGAAGATGGTGAGGTTCTTGAAGCTCGAAAGGTTGGCCGCGATGTTGCGCCCCGGCGTCTGGTAATCGCTCGTCACCGAGATGCCGTAGCCATTGTCCTCGATAAAGAAGAGCAAGGGCAGGTTCTGCGTCGTGGCGATGGTCAGCGCCGACCAGAAACCGCCGGTCGCGCAGCTCGCATCGCCACCCAGCACCACCGCGATCGCACCATCGTCCTTCTCGCCCAGCACCTTGGCCTTGTAGGTGATCGCCTGCGCCCAGCCGGCGGCGGGCGTATATTGCGCCCCCACCCCGCCGCACATCGGCAGCGCATGCGCCCCGCCCGGGTTGGGATAGTTGAAGACGACGCCGATATCGCGCCCGTCCGAATAGCCGCCCTCGCGCCCCATGTTGGAGCCCAGCGCATCGGCCAGTTCAACCCCGAGCGCGAGCAGCATCGGGCGCGAGCGATAATAGCCGCAGGCCGCATCGCCCTCGCGCAGGTGCAGCCCGAGCATGACCTGCGCCATGTCGTGGCCGCGCGCACTGAATTGGTAGAGCACCTTGCGCGCGGGGACGAGCTCCTCTTCCTCGAGCCGGTCCATCTCGCGGCTGGTCAGGACGAGACGCGCGACGTCTTCCCAGGCGAAGGCCAGCTTGTCGGTGCGCGCAGCGGGGTCAGCCAGACTAGCCATCGATCACTGCTTTCACGCTGTCGCAGAAATAGTCGACCTGGTCATCGCCCATCCCGCAGATGTTGAACCGCCCCGAGCCCGCGACATAGATGGCGAATTCCTCGCGCAGTCGCGCCACCTGCTCGGGCGTGACCGGCAGCATCGAGAACATGCCCTTCTGCCGCCCGATATAGGACAAGCGCGGATCGCTGGCCGCGATCGCCTTGCGCAGCCCGTTGATGCGTTCGCGCATGCCGTCGAGTTCGGCGCGCCAGTCGGCCCGCAGCGCCTCGTCCTCGAGCACGATCCGCACCACCGCGGCGCCATGGTCGGGCGGCATCGACCACAGTTCGCGCGCCAGCTGCATGATCCAGTCCAATGCCAGCTTGGTCGCCTCGCCGTCCCTGCCCTTGACGAACAGCGTGCCGACGCGGTCGCGGTACATGCCGAAATTCTTATCGCAGCTCTGCGCCACGATCGCCTCGTCGACCGCCTCGACCAGCGCGCGCGTACCCGCCGCGTCGTCCTCGAGCCCGTCGCCGAGCCCCTGATAGGCGATGTCGATGAAGGGGATCAGCCCGCGCGCGGCGATGATGCTGCGCACCTTGGCCCACTGGCCGGCATCGAGGTCGGCGCCGGTCGGGTTGTGACAGCAGCCGTGGAGCAGCACGACATCGCCCTTGTCGGCACGCTCGAGCGCGGCGACCATCGCGTCGAACTGGATGCTGGCGCTCGCCTTGTCGTAATAGGGATAGGCCTCGATCGTCAGCCCGGCGCCCTTGATGAGCGGCTCGTGATTGGGCCAGGTCGGGGTCCCCACCCAGACCTTGGCGTCGGGACGCGCGGCGCGCACCAGCGCGAAGCCGAGCGCGAGCGCGCCGCACCCGCCGGGGGTCTGCAGCCCGACCAGCCGGTCGGTGCCCCACAGCGGCCCGAACAACAGCCGACCGACCGCCTCGGCATAGCCCGCATCGCCGCGCATGCCGAGATAGCCCTTGCTGTCCTGCGTATCGTGGAGCCGTTGCTCGGCCTCGCGGACCGCGCGCATCACCGGGGTCGCGCCGTCCGAGGTCTTGTAGACCCCAACGCCGGCATCGATCTTGTGCGGCCGGTCATCGGCGCGCGCCATCACCATCAGCTGCAGCAACGCGTCCGGCTCTATGGGCTCGAGCCCTGAAAACAGTCCTGACATGGGTGGAGGGCTTAGCCCCGAACCGCAGTGGCCGTAAAGGCGTCAGGCGTCATAATCGACGCGCACCTCGTCACCTACCGGGACTGACTGGCAGGTTAGCACGTAGCCCGCCGCGATCTCCTCGTCGGTCAGCCCGTAGCGCGCGGCCTGCTCGACCTTGCCCTTGACCACCCGCGCGCGGCAGGTCGCGCACACCCCCGCCTTGCAAGCGAAGGGCGCGGGCAGCCCCGCCTCGCGCGCCGAATCGAGGATGTTCTCGCCGTTGAACTCGACCCTGCGCGCGCGCCCGTCGAGATTGACCCAAAAGCTGTGCCCCGCGGCCTGCTGCTTGGCGGCCATGACCTTGCGCGCCTCGGCGGCCGAGGGGGTGGAGGCGGTGAAGCGCTCGATATGGATCCGCTCCTTGTCGACCCCATGCTCGAGCAGGCTCGCCTCGGCAGCATCCATCATCGGCCCGGGGCCGCAGATGAAGAAGGCGTCGATCGTCGCGGGGTCCTCGAGCAGCTGCTCGATCACCGCATCGCAGGTCGCGCGATCGAGCATGCCGTTGAACAGCTCGACCTCGCCTTCCTCGTCGGACAGGAAATGGAACGGCTGGAAACGCGACAGGTAGCGGTCCTTGAGGTCCGAGATCGCATCGAGGAAGATGACGCTGGCGCTGTCGCGGTTGCCGTAGAACAGCGTGAACCGGGCCTCGGGCTCGACCGACAGGGCGGTGCGAATGAGGCTCATCACCGGGGTGATCCCCGAGCCGCCGGCGAAGCCGACATAATGGCGCGGCGGCGCGTCCTCGGCGAAGGGGTAGGTGAAGCTGCCGTGCGGGGGCATCACCTCGAGCGTGTCGCCCGGCTCGAGCCGATCGCCGACCCAGTTGGAAAAGCGCCCGCCCTCGATCCGCTTGACCGTGACCTTGAGTTGGCCCTCGTGCGGGGCGACGCACAGCGAATAGTTGCGCCGCACTTCTTCGCCGTCGATCTCGGCCTTGAGCGTCAGGTGCTGCCCCGCCTTGAAGGCGAACAACGGCTTGTGCTCGTCGGGGACATCGAAGGTGATCGAGTTGGCATCCTCGGTCTCGCGGGTGATCGCGGCGATGCGAAGCGGGATGAAATGATCGCTGCTCATCGTGCTACCACTTGGCCTCGGGATAGGTGCGCGGCAGATATTGCATTACCGCCAGCAGGTGCCCGAGATGCTCCGAATGGTGGCCGCGCCGCCCGCCGAGGATGGGACGCTGCTCGGCCGGCGCGTCGAGCGTGGCCTCCTCGAGCGTGGCCGCCAGCGCCGCGCGATACTCTTCCTCGAAGCTGCGCGGGTCGACCGCGATCCCGCGCTGGACCAGCGCCTCGAGTTCCTCGGTAACCTCGAACAGTTCGGGGATGAAGCGCCAGCACCAGTCGAGCCCCGCGGCCATCCGCCGCTTGCTCTCCTCGGTGCCATCGCCCAGCCGGACGACCCAGTCGTGGCTCAGCTCGCGGTGATAGGCGACTTCCTTGACGCTCTTGGCGGCGATCCCCGCGATCGCCTCGTCGGACGCGCCCGCGAGCCGCTCGAGCAGCAGGTGCTGCCAGGTCGAGAACAGCAACTGGCGCGCCATCGTCTGCGCGAAATCGCCATTGGGCTGTTCGACGAGCAGGCAGTTGCGAAAATCGAGCACGTCGCGATGGAAGGCCAGCGCGTCGGCATTGGCGTACCGCTCGTCGTGCCGCGCCGCGAGGCCGAGCCAGTTGGTCGCCTGGCCGATAAGGTCGAGCCCCATGTTGGCAAGGCTGAGATCGACCTCGAGCGCGGGGGCATGGCCGCACCATTCGGACAATCGCTGGCCGAGGATCAGCGCGTCATCGCCCAGGCTCGTGACATAGGCGATGGTCGCCTCGTCGTGCGCGCTCGCGGTCGGCGCATCGAAACTGCCCTCGGGCGCGCCGGCGTCGCTGGCGGCGGCGCGGGCCTCGTCCTTCTCGCTGATCGTCGGCAGGCTGGGCATCAGATATGCTTCACTTCGTCGGGGATCTCGTAAAAGGTCGGGTGACGGTAGACCTTGTCGGCGGCGGGCTCGAAGGTGGGACCGGACTGGTCGGGATCGCTCGCCACGATGTCGCTCGACTTCACCACCCACAGCGACACCCCCTCGAGCCGACGGGTATAGGTGTCGCGCGCGTGGTTGAGCGCCATCTCGCGGTCGGGCGCATGCACGCTGCCGACGTGGCGGTGGCTCAATCCTCCCTTGGCGCGGACGAACACTTCCCAGAGCGGCCAATCGGACACGCGATCTCTCCCCTTTTCCTGACGGGCGTGGCTTAGGCGCATGGCGGCGGGCTTGTCCAGCCAGCCGTGTCGAGCCCGGTCGCGTCCAGCCGACCGTCGCCAGCCGGCGGTGTCGGGCCGGGCGTCCCTAGGCGACCTTGCGCGCGGCCTTCTTGGCTTCGTGCGCGTCGGCCGCCTCGCGCACCCACGCGCCATCCTCCCACGCATCGCGGCGCGCCTTCATGCGCTCCTTGGCGACGGGGCCCTCGCCCCGCACCACGGCGTAGAATTCCTCCCAGTCGATCTCGCCGAAATCATAGCCGCCCTTGGCCTCGTTCCACGACAGGTCGGGGTCGGGCACGGTGAGGCCCGCGAACTCGGCCTGCGGGACGGTGATGTCGACGAACTTCTGCCGCAGCTCGTCATTGGTCTCGCGCTTGATCCGCCAGCGCATCGAGCGCTCGGTGTTGGGCGACTGGTCATCGGGCGGACCGAACATCATGAGGCTCGGCCACCACCAGCGGTTGATCGCATCCTGCGCCATCCGCTTCTGCTCGGGGGTACCGTTCGCGAGCACCAGCATCGCCTCATAGCCCTGCCGCTGGTGGAAGCTTTCCTCCTTGCACACGCGTACCATCGCGCGCGCATAGGGGCCGTAGCTGGCGCGCTGGAGCGGCACCTGGTTCATGATCGCCGCGCCGTCGACCAGCCAGCCGATCGCGGCGATGTCGGCCCACGTCAGCGTGGGGTAGTTGAAGATGGTGCTGTACTTGGCCTTGCCCGAATGCAGTGCCTCGATCATTTCCTCGCGGCTCGTGCCGAGCGTCTCGGCGGCGCAGTAGAGGTAGAGCCCGTGCCCGCCCTCGTCCTGCACCTTGGCGAGCAGGATCGCCTTGCGGCGCAGCGAAGGCGCGCGGGTGATCCAGTTGCCCTCGGGCAGCATACCGACGATCTCCGAATGCGCATGCTGCGAGATCTGGCGCACCAGCGTCTTGCGATAGGCTTCGGGCATCCAGTCCTTGGGCTCGATGAACTCGTCGGCGGCGACCCGCGCCTCGAAGGCCTCGACCAGCGCGGGATCCTCCGCGCCGTCGATCGCGGTGACGTTCGCGCCCTCGGGGGGCTGTTTCTGCTTGTCGAGTTCGGTCGTATACATGTCCTCCAGATAGGCGCAACCGCGCCTTTTTTCAAACCGGCAAAAAGCACGTGCTTTCATTCGCTTGCATCGAAACGGGTGAATGTTATGGCAGAGAAATGATTGCAGATTGTCATCCCGAGCAAGAACAGCGGCTGCGCGCGCTGCGGCGTTACGGGGTGCTCGACACCCCGCGCGAGAAGGAATTCGACGACATCGTCGCGCTGGTCTCGACCTTCTGCGAGGCGCCCGTCTCGGTGGTCAATTTCATCGATGCCGAGCGGCAGTGGTTCAAGGCCGAGACCGGATTGGGGGTGCGATCGACCCCGCTCGATACGAGCCTGTGCAGCCATGTCATCCTCGAGGACGATTTCGTCGAGATCCCCGATACGCTCAGCGACCCGCGGATGGCGGACAATCCGCTGTGCATCGGCGACGGCGGGTTCCGCTTCTACGCCGGCGCGCTCCTCAAGAGCAGCGAGGGGCTGCCGCTCGGCACCCTGTGCGTCCTCGACACGCGCCCGCGCACCCTCGACCGGCAGCAGCGCGAGCTGGTGCGCGTGCTCGCCGAACGGGTCATGCGCGAACTCGAACTTCGCCTGCAGCTCGAGCGCGAGAGTCTGCTCAAGCGCGAGATCGACCATCGCGCCAAGAATTCGCTGTCGATGATGCATGCGCTGATCCACATGGAGCAGCGTCAGTCCGCCCATCCCGAAACGCGCAGCGCGCTGGCCTCGGTCGCCGCGCGGCTGTCGGCGCTGGGTGCGGTGCACGAGGCGATGACCGTCGCCGACAGCGACCACCTGGTCGGGCTTGCGGGGATGATGGGCAAGATCGAGGCGGGGCTTCGCCAGCTATTGCCCGAGTCGATCGGGCTCGACCTTCGCGTCGACGAGATCGAGATCGACACGGGGCGCGCCAATGCGCTCGCCCTTGTGGTCAACGAATTCGTCGCCAACTCGGCCAAGCATGCGTTCGACGGGCGCGCCGACGGGCACATCGCCATCCGCCTCCGCGCGCTCGACGAGGCGCGGTTGATGTTGTGCTGCGAGGACGACGGCATCGCGACCGCCGACGTGACCGACCGCCTCGCCTCGGCCAGCGGGATCGGCACCAAGGTGATCGACACGCTGGCGGCCTCGCTGGGGGATCGCGCCCGATGGGGCTATGCCGACCCCGGGGTGCGGCTCGAGATCGGCCCCGTGCCGATCCGCTGACACCCGCCGCGAGAGGACCCTTCATGATGCGAAGCTGCCCCAAATGCCAGTCGAGCCAGATCGATGCGGGCTATGTCGTCGATCATGGCTATGGCGAGAAGAAGGTCGCCAGCTTCCACGCGGGCGCGCCCGACAAGCGCTGGTGGGGATTGAAGACGAGCAAGGCCGCCACCACCCCCGTGACCGTCTATCGCTGCACCCGCTGCGGCTATCTCGAAAGCTATGTCAAGGGCTGAGGCGCCGCCCCTTGAGGGTGCCAGCGCGTAAAGGTCGCGGCGATCACGCCGTCGGCGGGCGGCCCGGCCCGCGCGCGCCGCACCCGTCCCGCCCGCGCGACCGGGGCCCGCAACCACTGGCGCGCGTGCCGAGCGCGCACTAGGAAGGGCGCATGACCGAGCAGACCATCCTCATCGAGCGCGACGATCATGTCGCCACCCTCACCCTCAACCGTCCCGACCGCCTGAACAGTTTCACCGCCGACATGCATGCCGAGCTGAAGCGCGCGATCCGCGAGGTGCATGACGCGCGAGTCCTCGTCCTCACCGGGGCGGGACGCGGCTTCTGCGCAGGACAGGACTTGAACGATCGCAAGGTCGCGCCGGGCGAGGCGGTCGACCTCGGCGAGACGGTCGAGGAGAGCTGGAACCCGCTCATTCGCACCATCGCCACCCTGCCCCAGCCCGTCCTGTGCGCGGTCAACGGGGTCGCCGCGGGCGCCGGGGCGAGCATCGCGCTCGCCTGCGACCTGACCTTCGCGGCGCGCTCGGCGCGCTTCATCCAGAGCTTCTCGGCGATCGGGCTCGTGCCCGACAGCGGGGGCAGCTGGCACCTGCCGCGCCTCATCGGCCAGCAGCGCGCGCTCGGGCTGGCGCTCACCGGCGAGCCGCTCGACGCCGAGCAAGCCGCCGAATGGGGGCTGATCTGGAAGGTGGTCGACGACGATCTCCTTGCCGAGGAAGTGCGCGCCACCGCGCACCGGCTCGCCAGCCTCCCCCCGCTCGGGCTCGCCGCGATCAAGAAACTCATCCGCACCACGGGCGAGCGCAGCCTCGAGGCCGAACTCGACCTCGAGCGCGACGAGATGCGTCGCCTTGGCTACACCGAGGATTATCGCGAGGGCGTCGCCGCCTTCCTCGAAAAGCGCAAGCCGGTGTTCAAGGGCAAATAGGCCGGCCGCCGCGCGCCCGCGTCCCGGTCTCCCGGCGCCAACGCGCCTGCCAGTAGGAAGGTGGTAACCACCAGGTCAGCGCCGACGCGCGCCCGCGATCGGCGCGCACCGCCCTGGCGTTCCGACCCGCGCGATCGACGCCGCGCGCGCCGGCGGGTCAGCCGATCAAGCGCGCGAGGGTCGACAGCCCCGTCACCAGCGCCTGCGCGAGCCCGGCGCCGCAGGTCACCCCGACCAGCGCGACCACGAGCTTGCGCCCCAGCCCCGCGGCCGCGCCGTCGTCGCCCCGCGCGCGCGCCGAGCGATGCGCGTTCCTCGCGGACCGTGCGGGCGATCGCGCGGCGGCGCGCCTCGGGGAGCGCCTCGGCCCGCGGCACCAGCAGCGAGCGACTGTCCTCGACCCGGCGGGGATAGGTCGGCACGTCGATGAGCGCGCGCTTCCACGCCGACCGGCGGGGTCGGGCGGGGGCGGCGGGGCAGTCCGCCGGGTCGAATTGGTGACGCATGTCCATGGCCGTCTCATACCGCGCCGGGCGCCGCGCCGCGCGCGCGAAAGGGTCCGGATCGGAGGAGGGTCGCGGGTGGTTGCCGCGCTCCCCCCCGGCCCGCTACACCGACGCGCAACAAGGAGAGAAGAATCCATGAAGACCCCCGAGCTCTTGAACTATGCGCGCGATGAATGGACCCGCGGCGCCGGCGACCTGCGCGCGATCCCCAGCGCGATCGACGGCAGCACCATCGCCGCCACCGGCTCGGACGGGCTCGACTTCGCCGCCATGCTCGCCCATGCGCGCGACGTCGGCGGCCCCGCGCTCAGGAAGATGACCTTCCATGAGCGCGCGTGGATGCTCAAGACGCTCGGGCTCGCCATCATGGAGCGGAAGGAAGAGCTCTACGCGCTCAATCCGCATTCGGGCGCGACGCGCAAGGATGGCTGGATCGACATCGACGGGGGCGCGCTCACGCTGCTGAGCTACAGCTCCACCGGCCGCAAGAAGCTGCCCGACGCGCATGTCCTGCTCGACGGAGAACAGGAGCCGCTCGCCAAGGAACCAGGCTTCGTGGGCCAGCATATCATGACCCCCAAGCAGGGCGCGGCGGTCCACATCAACGCCTTCAACTTCCCCGTCTGGGGGATGCTCGAGAAGGTCGCGCCGACGCTGCTCGCGGGGATGCCCTGCATCGTCAAGCCCGCCACCGCGACCGCCTATCTCGCCGAGGCCGCGTTCCGCATCATGATCGAGACGGGCGTGCTGCCCGAGGGCGCGGTCCAGCTCATCGTCGGCGGCGTGGGCGACCTGTTCGAGCATCTGGGCGGGCAGGACGTCGTCAGCTTCACCGGTTCGGCGCAGACCGCGAACAAGCTCAAGAACCACCCGACCGTGCTCGAGGAGAGCGTCACCTTCGTCGCCGAGCAGGACAGCCTCAATGCCTCCGTCCTCGGCCCCGATGCCGGCCCCGACAGCCCCGAATTCACGCTCTTCGTCGACGAGGTGGTACGCGAGATGACGGTTAAGGCGGGGCAGAAGTGCACCGCCATCCGCCGGGCACTCGTGCCCGAGGCCCAGCTCGATGCCGTCGAGAAGGCGATGAACGAAAGACTCTCCGCGCTCACTATCGGCGATCCGCGCGAGAAGGAGACCCAGCTAGGCGCGCTCGTCAGCTGCTCGCAGCGCGACGACGTCCGCGCCAAGATCGCCGAGCTGACCCGAGGCGGCGCGCGCATCGTCTACGGCGATCCCGACGCCGATGTCGGCACCGAGGGCGGTGCCTTCATCACCCCCTGCCTCCTGCGCGCCGATGATCCGTGGAGCGCCGATGCGGTGCACGATGTCGAGGCCTTCGGCCCCGTCGCCACCATCATGCCTTACAAGGACGTCGATGACGCCATCGCGCTCGCCAATCGCGGCATGGGCAGCCTCGCGCTGTCGATGTTCAGCCACGACGAGGCTGCCGCCGCCACCTTCGTGCGCGGCGCCGCCGCCTTCCACGGCCGCATGCTCGTCATCAACCGCGACAATGCCAAGCTCTCGACCGGCCACGGTTCGCCGCTCCCCGTCCTTGTTCACGGAGGCCCCGGCCGCGCCGGTGGGTCGGAGGAAATGGGCGGGGTGCGCGGCCTGCATCACTACATGCAGCGCACCGCCATCCAGTCGACCCCCGCGATGATCGCGGCGATCAGCGGCCAATATGTCGCGGGAGCGCCCAAGCATGAGAGCCCCGTCCACCCCTTCCGCCTCAAGATGAGCGAGATGGAGCTCGGCCAGACCTTCTTCTCCAAGAGCCGCACGGTGAACCTCGAGGACATCGAGCGCTTCGCCCGCTTTACCGGCGACACCTTCTACGCGCACATGGACGAGGAAGCCGCCAAGGCGTCCCCCATCTTCGAGGGTCGCGTCGCCCACGGCTATCTGATCCTGAGCTTCGCTGCCGGGCTGTTCGTCGACCCCGAGCCCGGCCCCGTGCTGGCCAACACCGGCATCGAGGATCTGAAGTTCCTCACCCCGCTCTACCCGGGCGACAGCATGCGCGTCGAAATCACCGTCAAGTCCAAGTCGATCAAGTCGGAGGAAACCGGCGTGGTGAAGTGGGCGGTCGAGATCTTCAACCAGGATGAAGAGCTCGTCGCGACCTACACTCTCCTCACCGAAAACACGCCCTAGGCCCGGAACGACCGCTGTTGCGCTCCCGTTAATTTGTTGAATCACAACTGAAAAGTGGGAGCGTAACGATGCAGATCGATCAAGTCATGACCAAGGACATCAAGACCGTCTCGCCGTCGGAATCGGTGAAGAAGGCTGCCAGCTTCATGCTCAGCGAAGACACCGGCTCGATCCCCGTGTGCGACGGCGACAGGCTCGTCGGGATGATCACCGACCGCGACGTCGCGGTGCGCGGCATTTCCGAAGGCAAGGACCCCGATTGCGCGGTCTCGGAGCTGATGAGCAAGGACCCCGTGAGGATCCGCTCGAGCGAGGATGTCGAAAGCGCCGCCAGGAAGATGAGCGAGTGCCAGGTCCGCCGCCTGCCAGTGATCGACGACAGCGACCGGCTGGTCGGGATGGTGAGCCTCGGCGACATTGCCCGCCAGACCGATGGCGAGGCCGAGCAGATCGCCCTCGAAGGCGTCAGCGAACGCGGCGAGCTCCACAAGCAATCGTAACGAGAGAGATTTCCGCACCACGGGAGAACATGGGGCGGAAGACGAGACAGGAGCGAGGATGGCGATGGCCATCCTCGCCTTTTCGCTTTCGCGCAAACAAGAAGGGCCCGGAAGCGTCTGCCTCCGGGCCCTTTCCTGTTCTTGCGCAAGGCTCTTAGCCGAGCTTGGTGATCGCCTCGTCGATCAGCTTGGCATCGGTGCTCGCATCGGCCTTGTCGGCAATGATGCTGGTGGCGGCATCGCGCGCGGCCATCGCGGCGGTCGCCTTCAATTCGGCGATCGCGGCGCGCTGCTCGGCGGCGATCTTGGCCTCGGCCATCGCCTTCTTGCGCGCCACCATTTCCTTGGCGTCGGCGGCGGCCTTGTCGATCAGCGCGGCGGCCTCGTCCTCGGCGCGGGCGCGGATCGCGTCGGCGTCCTGCTGCGCGGCCTTGGCCTTGGCCTCATATTCGGCGCGCAGCGCTTCGGCCTCGGCGCGCAGCTGCTTGGCCTCGTCGAGCTGCTCGCGGATCGCCGCGATCTTGGCATCGAGCGACTTGCCGATCGCGCTCGGCACCTTCTTCCACAGCATGAGGAGGATGACGGCGATCATCGCGAAGGCGACCCAGACGGCGCCATCGGTGAAATAGGTATAGTCGGCGTCCGCGTGGGTCGCGACCTCGGTTTCGATCACGGGCTCGCCGGGCAGGTTAGCCATGGGTGAGTTCCTTCTTCACCGCGGCGGTCGCGGTGCGCTGGTCGATGCTGAGGCCAGCGACCTTCTGGACCATCGCCTGCGTCGCCTCGGCCGCCATCGCCTCGAGTTCGGCACGGGCAGCCTCGCGCTGCTGCGCGAGTTCCGCGGCGGCGGCGGCAAGCTTCTTGTCGATCGTGGTCTCGGCGCGCTTGAGGCTCGCTTCGGTCTTCTTGGCCGCGGTCGCCTTGGCTTCGGCATTGGCCTTGGCCGCATCGGCGCGCGCGGCGTCGAGGCCGGCACGATAGTCTTCCTCGAGCGCGTCGGCGGCCTTCTGGGCCGCTTCGGCTTCCTTGAGGTCGGCTGCGATCTTGTCGTCGCGCAGGTCCACCGTCTTCTGGATCTTGGGCACCATGCCATAGCCGATGAAGACCAGGATGGCGCCGAAGAAGACCGTCAGCCAGAACAGCTGCGAGGCGTAGATTTCCGCAATTTGTGCAAGTTGCGGCATGAGCCGACCCCTTGGAAGCTAAAGTCTAGTTACGCGACGAAGAGCAGGATCATCGCGACGACGAACGCCAGCAGGCCGAGCAGTTCGGCGGCGGCGAAGCCGATGAAGAGGCGACCCTGCTGGCCGTCAGCGGCGGCCGGGTTGCGCAGCGCGCTCTCGAGGAACGAGCCGAAGACGTTACCAACGCCAAGGGCGGCCATACCCACGCCGATCGCGGCGAGACCGGCACCGAGCAGCTTTGCGGCTTCTGCGTCCATGATAAAACTCCTGTGTTGAAAAAATTCGGTTAGTGAAGGTTGATCGCGTCGTTGAGGTACAGCGACGTGAGCAGGGCGAAAACATAGGCCTGGATGCCGGCCACGAGGATCTCGAGCATTGAGATGCCGATCATCAGGATGAAGCTGGGGATCGAGACGATCGCGAGCGTGGCGATGCCCCCCGCCGAGCCGTTGATCACGAAGCCCGCCAGCACCTTCAACAGGATGTGCCCCGCGGTCATCGCGACGAACAGGCGCAGCCCCAGGCTGATCGGGCGGAACATGAAGCTGAACAGCTCGATCAGGAAGATGAGCGGGACCATCACGGTCGGGGTGCCGTGCGGCACGAACAGGCTGAAGAAGTGCAGCCCGTGCCGCGCGAAGCCGACGATCAGCACCAGCGCGAAGCTGACCAGCGCGAGCACGCCGGTGATGGTGATGTGGCTGGTCACGGTGAAGGCGTGGACCCCCGCCGCCGCGGTCGGCAGCAGGCCGAGCAGGTTGGCGAAGAGGATGAACATGAACAGCGAGAAGACATAGGGCACGAACTTGCGCCCTTCCTTGCCGATGTTGGTGTCGATCATCCCGGTGATGAAACCGGTGAAGCCCTCGACCGCCATCTGCCAGCGCCCCGGCACCAGCTCGCGCTTCATGCCGCCGAGCATGAACACGCCGAGGACCACCAGCGTCGCCGCCATCCAGGCCGCGCTGTTGGTGAAGGGGATCTGATACCCTGCAATTTCCCATCCCTGCCCGAAGAGGGGCTGCACCTCGAACTGGTGCATCGGATCGATCTTGCCGCCTTCTGCCACGTCTCTACTCGTCCCTGTCACCCGGCACCTGGCCGGTAGAAATTCTCACGATGCTCCAGAACCCGCCGATGATCCCGAGGACCAGGCCGATAATGAGCGCCACACCCCCGGTGCCGGCGAGACGGTCGACCGTCCAGCCGATGAGGGTGCCACCGAACAGTCCGCCCAGAAGATAGGACAGCACCCGCCCGCCCTTGGCCTCGCTATCGTCGGGCTTGGGGCGATGGGCACCGGTCCGCTCCGCCTCCCGTTGCTGCGCTTTTCTCAGCCGCTCTTCGAGCGAATCGATCCGCGCATCCTCGGGGGTTTCGGGCGCCTGCCTGTCGGTTTCGTTCTCGGCCATCATTTCTCCCGTAAACCAAGTGCCAGCTTCAGAGTTGAAACTGGCACGACGGCCCGGGGCTTCGAACGAGCCCGCCAGAGGCGCCGCCCCTTTATGAAGCGCGGCCCATAGTGTCAACCGCTGGCGGGCACGCCGCGGCGCCTTTTTGCGCGCGCCGCGCGCAAATTGGCGGGTCGCCGCGGGCATCGCGATCGAGACGGCAGCGCAATGACCCTTGGCGGCGCGCGCCGCGTCCGCTAGCCTTGGCGCTGCCGAATCCTCGTGGAGCGCTTGCCCATGCACCGTTCGGCCTGCCCGTCATGAACCTGCCCGCCCCGGTCGACGCGCGCGGCCACCGCGAGCGGCTGCGCCAGCGCTTCCTCGACGAGGGCGAGCGCGCGCTGCACGACCACGAGCTGGTCGAATATCTGCTCACCGTCACGGTCCGGCGCGGCGACACCAAGGCGCTCGCCAAGCGGCTCATCGCCCAGTTCGGCGGTTATGCCGAATTGCTCGAGGCCGATGTCGGCACGCTGCGCCGGGAGGGGCTGAGCGAGGCGCAGATCGGCGCGCTCAAGATCGCGCAGGCGAGCGCCAGGCGATTGCTCGAGACGCGCACCGAGGGGCGCGACCCGCTGATCAGCTGGCAGGCGGTGTGCGACTATCTCCATGCCAAGATGGCGTGGCGCGGGACCGAGGAGGTGCGCGGCCTGTTCCTCGACACGCGCAACCGCCTGATCGCCAACGAGCGATTGTTCGAAGGCACCGTCGATGAAAGCGCGGTGCATGTACGCGAGGTGCTGGCGCGGGCGCTGGCGCTCAACGCCTCGGCGCTGATCCTCGTCCACAACCACCCCTCGGGTGATCCCAGCCCCAGCCGCGCCGATATCCGGCTGACGCGCGAGCTCGCCGAGGCCGCGCGGCCCTTGCGCATCCAGCTCCACGACCATGTCATCGTCGGGGCGATGCAGGCGCCGCTCAGCCTGCGCGCGGCGGGGCACCTGTGAGGCGGTTGTGAAGCCCCGCCCCCCCTGCTAGTCGCAGCCGAAACGACAGCCATTCGGAGCGCACCATGGTCCCCCGCTACGCTCGTCCCGAGATGACCGCCATCTGGGATACCGAGAACCGTTACCGCATCTGGTGGGCGATCGAGGTGTTCGCCGCCGAGGCGATGGGCAAGATCGGCATGATCGACGCCGAGGACGCCAAGACCATTCGCCGCGCCTATGACGAGGACGTGCTCGGCGAGATCGACGTGCCCGCGATCGACGCGATCGAGGCGGTGACCAAGCATGACGTCATCGCCTTCCTTACCTGGGCGGGCGAAAAGCTCGGCCCCGAGCGCCGCTGGCTGCACCAGGGGATGACCAGCTCGGACGTGCTCGACACCAGCCTCGCGGTCCAGCTCAAGCAGTCGGCCGACCTTTTGATCGAGGGCATGGAAGCGCTCCTCGAGGTGCTCAAGCGCCGCGCCCACGAGCACAAGCGCACCCCGACCATGGGCCGCAGCCACGGCATCCACGCCGAGCCCACCAGCTTCGGCTTGAAGCTCGCGCAGGCCTATGCCGAGTTTCACCGCGGGCTCGCCCGGCTCAAGAGCGCGCGCGAGGAGATCGCGACCTGCGCGATCTCGGGGGCGGTCGGCACCTTCGCCAACATCGACCCGCGCATCGAGGACCATGTCGCAGCTGAGCTCGGGCTCACCCCCGAGCCGATCTCGACGCAGGTCATCCCGCGCGACCGCCATGCCGAATTCTTCGCCACCCTCGCGGTCATCGCCTCCTCGATCGAGCGGCTCAGCGTCGAGATCCGCCACCTCCAGCGCACCGAGGTGCTCGAGGCCGAGGAATATTTCTCGCCCGGGCAGAAGGGCTCGAGCGCGATGCCGCACAAGCGCAACCCGGTGCTGACCGAGAACCTTACCGGGCTGGCGCGGATGGTGCGCGCCTATGCGCTCCCGGCGCTCGAGAATGTCGCGCTGTGGCACGAGCGCGATATCAGCCACAGCTCGGTCGAACGCTTCATCGGCCCCGACGCCTGCATCACCCTCGACTTTGCGCTCGCCCGGCTCACGGGCGTGATGGACAAGCTGATCGTCTACCCCGAGCGCATGCAGGCGAACCTCGACCGCATGGGCGGGCTGATCCACTCGCAGCGCGTCCTCCTCGCGCTGACCCAGAAGGGGCTCAGCCGCGAGGACAGCTATGCGATCGTCCAGAAGAACGCGATGCGGGTGTGGGAATCGGACGGGCGGCTCAAGCTGCTCGAGCTGCTCAAGGCCGACCCGCAGGTGCGCGAGCGCATGCGCGAGGACGAGCTCGAGGCGCTGTTCGACCTCGAGCACCACCTCGCCCGCGTCGACACCATCTTCGACCGCGTGTTCGGCGCTTGAGCGTCCGCGCCGCGCTGAAAGCCGCGACCGCCTCGCGCCACGAGGCGCTCGACCGCCGCCTGGCCGCGCTCGACCTCGCGCGGGGCGACGACTATGCGCGGTTCCTGCGCGCGCAGGCCGCCGCGCTGCTGCCGGTCGAAGCCGCGCTCGACCATGCCGGCGCGGCGAGCGTCATCCCGCGCTGGGCCGAGCATCGCCGCGGCCCCGCGCTGCTCGCCGACCTCGACCGCCTCGGCCACGCCCTGCCCCCGCCCGTCGTCCTCGCCCCGCTGCTCGGTACCCCCGACATCCTCGGCGCCGCCTATGTGCTCGAGGGCTCGCGGCTCGGCGGGATCGTGCTGCGCCGTGGCCTGCCCCCAGGTGCCCCGCGGGCCTTCCTCGCGCATGCCGGGCCGACCCCGTGGCGCGATTTCGTCGCGCTGCTTGAACAGAAGCTCGCCTCGCCCGTTGACCGCGCCGTGGCCGAGCGGGCGGCCATCCTCGTCTTCGAGGCTTTCGCGCGCGCCGCCGATGCGTATGTTGGAGCCCGATGAACAAAGCCGAAGACTTCGAAGGGCCCGTCGACCTCACCAATTGCGACCGCGAGCCGATCCACCTGCTGGGCGGGATCCAGCCGGTCGGGTTCCTCATCGCCTTCTCGATCGACTGGCAGGTGATGCGCTATTCGGCCAACCTCGGCGACTTCCTGCCCGTCGGGGACGACCCGCTCGGCAAGCGCGCGCAGGAGTTCCTCTCGGGCGAGGCGATCCACGCGCTGCGCAACCGGCTCGCGCTGCTGCGCGGCCCCGATGCCATCGAACGGCTGTTCCGGCTCTGCCTCAACGACGACGATCCGCAACGCTACGACATCGCGCTGCACATGTCGCAGGGCATGATCGTGATGGAGGGCGAGCCGAGCCGCGAGAAGGAATATGGCGATGCCAGCGGAATGGTCCGCTCGATGGTCAGCCGGCTCGACAGCGCCCCCGACATGGACGGGTTCCTGCGCGAGGCGGCGCGGCAGGTGCGCGCGCTGACCGGTTATGACCGGGTGATGGTCTACCGGTTCGACCCCGACGGGTCGGGCGAGGTCGTGGCCGAAGCGGCCAAGAACGGGATCGGCACCTTCCTCGGGCTGCACTATCCGGCCAGCGACATCCCGCGGCAGGCACGCGCGCTCTACCTGCGCTCGCTGATGCGGGTGATCACCGACGTCGATGCCGAGCCCGTGCCGGTTCTGCCCGCGACCGATGGCGAGGGCGAGCCGATCGACCTGTCGCTCTCGGTGCTGCGCTCGGTCAGCCCGATCCATATCGAATATCTCAAAAACATGGGGGTGCAGGCCACCCTCACGCTGTCGATCATCACCGACAACCAGCTGTGGGGGATGGTCGTCGCCCACCATTACAGCCCGCGCTGCCCCGGGTTCGAACGGCGCGCGGTCGCCGAACTGTTCGGCCAGCTGTTCGCGATGCGCGTGGAATCGCGCGAGCGGCAGGCGCTGATGGCGCTCGAGCGCCAGGCGCGCGAGATGTCGAACCAGCTGCTCGGCGCGATCGCCACCGACGAATCGCTGCTGCGCGACCCGCAGTGGTTCTCGGACATCGTCACCGGGGTGGTCCCCGCCGACGGGGTCGCGGTCTGGATCAACGGCAATTACGCCTTTGCCGGGCGCACCCCCGACACCCAGCAGTTCGCGCGCATCGTCCAAGCGCTCAACGGCACCGCCGCGGGGCGGGTCTTCGCCACCGACCGGATCGCCGACGTGGTCGACGGCGCCGAGACGTATAGCGGCACCGCCGCGGGCATGCTCGCGATCCCGATCAGCCGCACCCCGCGCGATTATGTCGTGCTGTTCCGCGAGGAGCGGGTCCGCTCGGTGCGCTGGGCGGGCAATCCGCAAAAGCCCGCGAGTTTCGGCCCCAACGGCAAGCGCCTCCACCCGCGCGAGAGCTTCGCCGAGTGGAAGGAAACGGTCGAGGGCCGCTCGCGCCCGTTCAGCGAGACCGAAAAGCGCATCGCCGAGACGCTGCGCGCTACCCTCATCGAGGTGGTGCTGCGGCTGTCCGACGAGGCCAGCGTCGAACGGCAGGCGGCCAACGACCGGCAGGAGCTGCTGATCGCCGAGCTCAACCATCGGGTGCGCAACATCCTCAGCCTCATCCGCGGGCTGATCCGCCAGTCCAAGCCGAGCGACGACACCTCGATCGAGGAATTCGTGACGATGGTCGACGGGCGCATCCATGCGCTGGCGCGGGCGCACAACCAGATCACCGAGGACCATTGGGGACCGGCGCAATTCCAGCAGCTGATCGATGCCGAGGTCGCCGCCTTCCTCGTCGAGCACAAGGACCGCGTCTCGACCGACGGGCCGGGCATCCTGCTCAACCCGCAGGCCTATTCGACGATGGCGCTGGTGATCCACGAGCTCGTCACCAACTCGGCCAAATATGGCAGCCTGTCGACCTCGGGCACGGTCCACCTCGACTGGCATGTCGACGAGACCGACCATCTCAATATCCGCTGGACCGAACAGGGCGGCCCGCCGGTGCAGCCGCCGCGTCGCCAAGGGTTCGGCACCACCATCATCGAGCGCAGCGTGCCCTACGACCTTGGCGGCAAGGCGCGGCTCGACTATCTCCCCGAGGGGGTGCGCGCGAGCTTCATCATCCCGCCGCGCCACCTCACGCTGCGCAGCGGCAAGGAGGGGCAGCAGGCCCGCGCGGGCTCGGCGACGGCGCCCCACGCCGCCGCCCCCGATCCCCGCGCCGGCGTCAACGAGCGGCTGCTCGAGGCGCGCACGGTGCTGCTGGTCGAGGACAGCCTCATCATCGCACTCGATGCCGAGGACATCCTCTACCGGCTCGGGGCGCTGCACGTGGCCACCGAGGCCACGGTCGAAGGCGCGCTCGCCGCGATCGACCGCGCGCGTCCCGACTTCGCGGTGCTCGATATCAACCTCGGCGATGCCACCAGCTTCCGCATCGCCGACCTGCTCGAGGACGAGGCAATCCCCTTCGTCTTCGCTACCGGCTATGGCGAACAGGCCTCGCTGCCCGAACGGCACCGCGCCCGGGCGGTGCTGCAGAAACCCTATACCATCGGCACGGTGAGCCGCCGCCTCGAGGAGCTGTTGGCCGCGGGCAACTAACCCCGCGCGGCGCCGGGGGGCACGGCTCAGCGGGGGCTATAATCGGTCTCGCCGCGCAGGCTCTTGTAGACCGCCTCGATGAACTTGTCGGCGGTGATGAAGCCCTCGCCCACCGCATAGCCGGCGGCGGGGGCGCTCGCCTGGATCGCTGCGAGATCGTCGCCGCGCGCGATCCCCGCAGCGACCGCGTTGCGGATCGAGACCAGCATGTCGTGATAGGCGTGCAGGTCCGCATGGGTGGCGACGGGGCCATGCCCCGGGATCACCGTCCAGTCCTCGTCGATCTGCGCGAGCACGCCGCGGACTGCGGCGATCACCCCATCGATCGAGCCGCCCGCAGCAAGGTCGAGATAGGGCCAGGTCACGTCCTTGAAGTAGATATCGCCCATGTGGACGATGCGGCTGTCCTCGAACCAGACGATGCTGTCGCCATCGGTATGCGCATGATGAGCATGCGCCACCCGGATCCGCTCGCCGTTGAGATGGAAGTCGATCTCGCTGTCGAAGGTGAGGACGGGCAGCCGCATCCATTCCTCGGCGCTCGCCTCGCCGCGCGCGGCCGCCGCGGCGACCTGTTCGCCGATGCGCCGCCCCGCGTTGCGATGCGCGACCACCTTGCCGCCCGCCATCCGCATGCGCTCGTTCGCGCCGCTGTGGTCGGCATGATAGTGGGTGTTGACGACGAAGCTCAGCGGCGCCTCGCTCAACTGCGCGATGGCGGCGAGCAGCGCCTCGCCGGTGCGCTCATATTTGTCGTCGATGAGGATCAGTCCGTCGGCCCCGCGATGCAGCGCGACATTGCCGCCCGGCCCGAACAGCACGCAGACGCGCTCGTCGAGGCACTGGCTCGTGACCGTGTCGTCCTGCGCGGCGGCCGCGGGGGCCATGAGGGTGGCGGCGAGAAGGCCGGCGGCGAGATGGCGCATGGATCTGTCCCCTGTTGTTGCGTTGCCCCAACAACAGCCGCGAGCCGCCGGTTCCCCGCGCCCGCCTCGGCCGCGCGCGCGCCGCGCACGCTAGCCGTCGAACATTTCCTTCATGCGCCCGAAAAAGCCCTTGGTGGCGGGGCATTCGTCGCCTGTTTCGGTCTCGCGGAACTGCTCGAGCAGTTCCTTCTGCTTCTTGGACAGCTTGACCGGCGTCTCGACGTGGATGCGCGCGATCATGTCGCCGCGCCCGACCGAGTTGACCACCGTCATGCCCGCGCCGCGCTTTTGCAGTGTCTCGCCCGACTGCATCCCCGGCTTGATCCGGAAGGCGACCGGCTGGCCGTCGACGCCCGGCACCTCGACCTCGCCGCCCAGCGCGGCGGTGGTGAAGCTGACCGGCACCTCGGCGACGAGCGTCGAGCCCTCGCGGCGGAAGATCGGATGCCGCTTCATGTGGACGAAGAGGTAGAGATCGCCGCGCGGCGCGCCGCGCACCCCCGCCTCGCCCTCGCCCGCCACGCGGATGCGGTTGCCGTCGTCGACCCCGGCGGGGATGTCGACCGACAGCTTGCGCTTGCGCGGCATCCGGCCCTCGCCGTTGCAATGGTGGCAGGGGTCGGCGACGACCTGCCCGGTGCCGTTGCACCCCGGGCAACCGCGTTCGACGAGAAAGAAGCCCTGTTGCGCGCGCACCTTGCCCGCGCCGCCACAGGTCTCGCACACGACCGGTCGCGAGGTGCCCGCCGAGCCATTGCCTTCGCACGGCTCGCACGGCGCCATCGCCTCGATCGTGATCGTCTTCTCGGTCCCCGCGAAGGCTTCCTCGAGCGTGAGGTCGAGATCGTAGCGTAAGTCCGCCCCGCGCCCCGGCGAGGGGCGCGCGCGGCCGCGACCACCGCCCGCCATCTCGCCGAAGATCGAGGAGAAGATATCGGAGAAATCGGCGCCCGCGCCGCCGCCGCCGAAGGGGTTGCCGCCCCCCGGCCCGCCGCCCTCGAAGGCGGCCTTGCCGAAGCGGTCGTAAGCGGCGCGCTTCTGCGGGTCCTTGAGGACGTCATACGCCTCGTTGATCGCCTTGAAGCGCGCTTCCTTGTCGACGCAGCCATTGTGGCGGTCGGGATGACAGTCCATCGCCGCCTTGCGATAGGCGCGCTTGATGTCGCCCGCGTCGGCATCGCGCGCGACGCCCAGCAGTTCGTAATAGTCGGTATCGGCCATTATCTCGTCCCACCCCAGACGCACGAAGGCGCCGCCCCTTCAGCAAGGAGCGGCGCCCGCATGGCTCAACTGGCCTTTTCGTCTTCGTCGACTTCGCTGAACTCGGCGTCGACGACTTCCTCGTCGTCCTTCGAGCCCGCGTCGTCGCTGCCGGTGTCACCCGCCTGCGCTTCGGCGCCGGCGGCCTGTTCGGCCTGGTAGATCGCCTGCCCGAGCTTCATCGCCTCGGCGGCGAGCGCTTCGGACTTGGCCTTGATCGCATCCATGTCCTCGCCGCCGAGCGCGTCCTTGAGCTCGGTCAGCTTGGCCTGGATCTCGGCCTTGGTCGCCTCGTCGACCTTGTCGCCATGCTCCTCGAGCTGCTTCTCGGTCGAGTGAACGAGGCTGTCGGCCTGGTTGCGGACCTCGGCCTGTTCCTTGCGCTTCTTGTCGTCCTCGGCGAACTGCTCGGCTTCCTGGACCATCTTCTCGATGTCGGCATCGGACAGCCCGCCCGAGGCCTGGATGCGGATCTGCTGCTCCTTGCCCGTGCCCTTGTCCTTGGCCGAGACGTTGACGATGCCGTTGGCGTCGATGTCGAAGGTGACCTCGATCTGCGGCACGCCGCGCGGCGCGGGGGGAATGCCGACGAGGTCGAACTGGCCGAGCATCTTGTTGTCGGTCGCCATCTCGCGCTCGCCCTGGAAGACGCGGATGGTGACCGCGCTCTGGTTGTCGTCGGCGGTCGAGAAGGTCTGGCTCTTCTTGGTCGGGATCGTCGTGTTGCGATCGATCATCCGCGTGAAGACCCCGCCCAGCGTCTCGATGCCGAGCGACAGCGGGGTGACGTCGAGCAGCAGCACGTCCTTGACGTCGCCCTGCAGCACGCCCGCCTGGATCGCCGCGCCGATGGCGACGACCTCGTCGGGGTTGACCCCGGTATGCGGCTTCTTGCCGAAGAACTGCTCGACCGTCTCGCGCACCTTGGGCATGCGGGTCATGCCGCCGACGAGCACGACCTCGTCGATGGCGTCCTTGTCGACCCCCGCGTCCTTGAGCGCCTTCTTGCACGGCTCGAGGGTGCGCTTGATGAGGTCGCCGACGAGCTTCTCGAGGTCGGCGCGGGTGATCGTCTCGACGAGGTGCAGCGGGGTAGAGGCGCCGCCTTCCATGCGCGCGGTGATGAAGGGCTGGTTGACCTCGGTCGTCTGCGCCGAGGACAGTTCGATCTTCGCCTTCTCGGCCGCTTCCTTGAGGCGCTGCAGCGCGAGGCGGTCCTTGCGAAGGTCGATATTCTCCTTCTTGTTGAACTGGTCGGCGAGATATTCGACGATCGCGGCGTCGAAGTCCTCACCCCCGAGGAAGGTGTCGCCGTTGGTCGACTTCACCTCGAACACGCCGTCGCCCAGCTCGAGGATCGAGATGTCGAAGGTCCCGCCACCAAGGTCGTAAACGGCGATGGTCTTGTTGCCTTCCTGCTTGTCGATCCCGTAGCCCAAGGCCGCCGCGGTCGGCTCGTTGATGATGCGCAGCACCTCGAGCCCCGCGATCTGGCCGGCGTCCTTGGTCGCCTGGCGCTGCGCGTCGTTGAAATAGGCCGGCACGGTGATGACCGCCTGCGTGACCGTCTCGCCCAGATAGGCTTCGGCGGTTTCCTTCATCTTCTGGAGGATGAAGGCGCTGATCTGCGAGGGCGAGAAATCCTTGCCGCCCGCCTTGACCCAGGCGTCGCCGTTCGATCCCTTGACGATCTCGTAGGGGACGAGCTCGGTATCCTTCTTGGTCACGGGATCGTCGAACCGGCGCCCGATCAGGCGCTTGACCGCGAATACGGTATTGTCGGGGTTGGTGACCGCCTGCCGCTTGGCGGGCTGGCCGACGAGCCGCTCGCCGTCCTTGGTGAAGGCGACGATCGACGGCGTGGTGCGCGCGCCTTCGCTATTCTCGATCACCTTGGGCTTGCCGCCTTCCATGACGGCCACACAGCTATTGGTGGTGCCAAGGTCGATGCCAATGACTTTGGACATAGATGTACTTCCCTCTCTGCTAGACCCCTGTTGCCCCGTCGGGGCGGAGAAAAATTCGCTTCGAGCGCGATATAGGGAGGGCATTTGCAGTGACAAGGTGCGCCCCCCGCCTTCCCCGCCATCTCGTTGAAGCGACACGAAAAATCGACGGAATGCGTGCGCAGGCGGCGCGCTTTATGCTATAGGAAAGGCTCGACTGGACGCCGTTCATCACCCCGCCCGGCCGATCGTTCTCGAGCTCGGAAAATAGGAGACGATCAGATGTCGCTCGAAGGAACCGTCACCGCTTACAACGAAGCACACCGCTGCGGGGTCATTCACTGCGATGACGACGACAGCGACCTGCGCGTGGAGCCGCGCGATCTCGATGCCTCGGGGCTCGATCACCTGACCCGCAACTGCCGGGTCAGCTTCGATCGCGCGATCGACGCCGAAGGCCGGATCCATGCCCAGCGCATCACCCAGTTGCAGGACCCCAAGATCGTCGCGGGACGCTCCAACATGTCGATGGAACGCCTGCACGACGCGGGCTTCAAGTCGATCTTCTGACCGGGCGGTGACGGCGCCGGGCCGGACCCGGCCCGTCGCCGCGCCTTACACCATCGCCATCCCGCCATTCACGTGCAGCGTCTGGCCGGTCATGTAGCCGGCCTCGTCGCTGGCGAGATAGGCGACCGCCGCGCCGATATCCTCGCCCGACCCCATCTTGCCCATCGGGATCTTCGACAGGATCGCGTCCTTCTGCTTGTCGTCCAGGGCATGGGTCATCGCCGAGGTCATGAAGCCCGGCGCCACGCAGTTCACCGTGATGTTGCGGCTCGCCACTTCCTGCGCGAGGCTCTTCGACATGCCCACGAGCCCGGCCTTGGCGGCGACATAGTTCATCTGCCCGGGATTGCCCGTCTGGCCAACCACCGAGCTGATGTTGACGATCCGCCCGCCGCGCGCGCGCATCATCGGCTTGACCGCCGCGCGCATCAGCCGGAAGGCGGCCTCGAGGTTGACCTTGATGACGTCGTCCCACTCGTCATCCTTCATCCGCATCGCGAGGTTGTCGCGGGTGATGCCGGCATTGTTGACGAGGATGTCGAGCTTGCCGAGCTTGTCGACCGCGGCGGGCACCAGCCCGTCGACCGCGTCGGCATCCGAGAGGTTCGCGACCAGCGTGACGTGATCGCCGCCGAGCTCGTCGGCGAAGGCCTTGAGCTTGGCCTCGTTCGAGCCCGACAGCGCGATCCGCGCGCCCTGTGCATGAAGCGCCTTGGCGATCGCCGACCCGAGGCCGCCCGATGCGCCGGTCAGCAGCGCGGTTTTTCCTTGGAGTGAAAACATCAGACTTCCTTCGCAAATGCTTCGAGGTCGGCCATCGTCACGAGGCTGGTCGCCGTCGCGTCGGGCACGATCTTCTTGACCATCGGGCCGACAACCTTGCCGCCGACCTCGACGAAATGGGTCACGCCCTTGTCCGCCTTATATTGGATGCTCTCGCGCCAGCGCACGCGGCCCGTCACCTGCTCGACCAGCTGGCTGAGGATCGCGGGCGCCTCCGACGAGGCCTCGGCAGTCACGTTGGCGACCAGCGGCACCGAGGGCGCCACCGGCTTGTGCTCGGCCAGCGCCACCGCCATTCGGTCGGCGGCCGGGCGCATCAGCGAACAATGGAAGGGCGCCGACACGGGCAGCTTGATCGCGCGCTTGGCCCCCATCTCCTTGGCGCGCTCGACGACGCGGTCGATCGCCTCGGCATGGCCCGACAGCACCACCTGCCCCGGATCATTATCATTGGCGACCTCGCACACCTGCCCCTCGGCGCAGCCTTGCGCGATTTCCTGCGCCTTGGCGATATCGACACCCAGCAGCGCGGCCATTGCGCCGACGCCCACGGGCACTGCGTCCTGCATGGCATTACCACGGACGCGCAGCAGGCTGGCGGTCTCGGCGAGCGCGAAGCTGCCCGCGCCGCACAGCGCCGAATATTCGCCGAGGCTGTGCCCGGCCACGAAAGCGGCCTTGTCGGCAAGGTCGATGCCGCTCGCGCGCAGGACCGCGATCGAATGCGCCATGATCGCGGGCTGCGCGTTGGCGGTCATGGTGAGATCGTCGGCGGGGCCGTCGGTCATCAGCTTGAACAGGTGCTGCGACAGCGCCTCGTCGACCTCGTCGAAGGTATCGCGCGCGGCGCGGCTCGCGGCGGCCAGTTCGGCGCCCATGCCGACCTTCTGGCTCCCCTGCCCGGGAAAAATGAAAGCGTACATCGAAAGTCCCTCCTGTCGCGCCGTCGCCTAAATCGCCCGCCCGCCCCGCGCAAGCCCGTCGGCCGGACCCGTTTTTTGCTGCAACTCATCGATAACCGCCGGAACCTCGCGCCATGTTCGCCATTTCACCCGCTCTGCAATCGCGAACGGCCCGCGCCGGCGCCCTCGCCGGGGCTGGGCCTTTGCCAGTAAAGGATTGATAACTATGCTTAAGTTTGCTCTTTGCGCTACCACGGCAATGGCCGCCCTTATCGCGTCCCCCGCGCTGGCGCAGGACGGCGCGCCCAACGTCTATGCGGGCGTGCAGGCAGGCTATCATCACCTCGACGAGATCGATTTCAACGAGGTCGGCTTCGCGGCGACGACCGACATCGACAGCCCCGCCTACGGCGGCTTCGCGGGCGTCACGCTGCCCACCGAAGGCAATATGGTGCTCGGGATCGAGGGCAATTTCCTCCTTGGAAGCGACGCGATCGACCAGGAATATGGCATGAGCGGCATCATCGGTATGCGGGTCGGCGCGAACAGCCGGGTCTACGCGCGCGGCGGTTATCAGTGGGTCGATCTCGACGTCGAGAAGATCGCCGACGAGGCCGCCGACGACCTCGGCCTGTCGGGGGGCGAGCGCGCGCTGTTCGTCGAGGCGGTCGAAGCCGGGGTCGACGGCGAGGATGTTGGCGACGGCTTCCTGCTTGGGCTCGGCGCGGACTTCGGCATCGGCGATGCCGCGTTCGTGCGCGCCAATATCGACACCGTCGAGTTCGACACGGTCAAGGTGACCGGCGGGGTGGGGCTGCGCTTCTAGCCCCCTTCCCGGGACTGTTGGCGGGTCGGGTGGCAAGTGCCGCCCGGCCCGTCTTCGCCAGCGCGCCCGACTTGCATTTGTCCGTGCTTTTCGTCATAGGCGCCCCCGCGGCACCGGACGGGAGCGATTCCGCCCGGACACTGCACATTGAATACCGACGACAGCCGGAGGGGCGGTGCGCATGGGGCGCCCGTCAGCGATCGGCCAAATGAGAGAGAAGACGATATGGCTCTGTACGAGCATATCTTCCTCGCGCGTCAGGACCTTGCGCAAGCGCAGGTGGACACCCTGACCGAAGACGCCGGGAAGATCATCGCCGACAATGGCGGCAAGGTCATCGAGACCGAAAACTGGGGCCTCAAGAGCCTCGCCTACAAGATCCAGAAGAACCGCAAGGCGCACTTCGTGATGCTGCGGCTCGACACGCCCCCCGCGGCGGTCGAGGAACTGGAACGCCAGACCCGCATCAACGAAGACGTGGTCCGTTACATGACCATCCGCGTCGACGCGCACGAAGACGGCCCCTCGGTCCAGCTGCGCAAGAACGAACGCGACGGTCGTCGCGGCAAGAAGGAGCGCAACTAATGGCCCGTCCGTTCTTCCGCCGCCGCAAGTCGTGCCCCTTCTCGGGCAACGACGCGCCCGTCATCGACTACAAGGACACGCGCCTGCTCCAGGGGTTCATCTCCGAGCGTGGCAAGATCGTGCCCTCCCGCATCACCGCAGTGTCGGCCAAGAAGCAGCGCGAACTCGCCAAGGCGATCAAGCGCGCGCGTCACATCGGCCTGCTGCCCTACGTCGTTAAGTAAGGAGAACACCCATGGACGTGATCCTGCTTGAACGCGTCGAGAAGCTCGGCGGCATCGGCGACGTCGTGACGGTCAAGAACGGTTATGCGCGCAACTACCTGCTTCCCAACAAGAAGGCCCTGCGCGCCAATGCCGCGAACAAGGCCGTCTTCGAAGCCAACCGCGAGAAGATCGAGAAAGAAAACGCCGAGAAGCGCGGCGTGGCCGAAACCGAAGCCAAGAAGATGGACGGCACCACGCTGGTGCTGATCCGCCAGGCCTCGAACACCGGCCAGCTCTACGGTTCGGTCGCCACCCGCGACATCGTCGCCGGGATGGAAGAGGAAGGCCACAAGATCGAGAAGAGCCAGGTCCAGCTCCTGCGCCCGATCAAGACCATCGGCATGCACGACGTCACCGTCGTCCTCCACCCCGAGGTCAGCGTGACCGTCAAGGCCAATGTCGCCCGTTCGCCCGAAGAGGCCGAGCTGCAGGCGCAGGGCGTCGACATCATCCAGCAGATGTATGAAGACGAGCAGGCCGAACTGGCCGGCAACGCGCTCCAGCCCGACAGCGAGGACGACATCGCCCTCGAGCCGGGCGAGGTCGTCGCCGAAGACGGTTCGATCGAGCCCGCCGAAGGCGAAGCCGCCGACGCCGCCGCGCCTGCGGCCGCCGAGGAAGCGACTGCCGACGAAGACAAGAGCGAAGAAGAGTAAGTCTCTTCCTTCCGCTCGCCTTCGGGCAAGGGAAACAGGGCCGTCCGGGTGACCGGGCGGCCCTTTTTCATGGCCACCGCCCGCCCGCCGGAACGCGGCTTCGTCGCGCCTCGTTGACCCTTGCGAAAGGAGAATGACGATGGCCAAGGACAAGGAGCAGGAACGCCTGTCGAACGAACGCGCCGCCGCGCTCAGCGACGAGGATCGGATCGAGGCGATGGACAGCGAGAATTTCGACGCGCCGACCTACCAGAAATCCGGGCAGGGCGGTCCCCGCGCGGGGCTCGCCGCCGACGAGGAAGAATAGCCTATTTTAGCACGCCGTCGCGCTCGGGAACCGGCGCCGCGGCGGGCGCATCGTCCTGCGTGAGGCGATCGATCAGCTGTTCCTCGAGCGCGGTCATCCCCTTGGTCGGCTCGACCCCCAGGTCGTGCCGCGCGCGCTCGACGAACTCGAGATAGCGTTGGCGCACGCCGCCGACATGCCCCGCCTGATATTCGGCGAGCATCGCATATTCGACGAAATCTTCGTTGAGCGGGTCGATCCGCTGCAGGCGGCGGATCAACGGGACCAGCTTGGCCCCCTGCCCGTGCGCGAGGCTGCGCTTCACCCAGTTGGCGGTCTCGGCCACGATCATCTCGGTGATGCGCCCGCGCTCCATCGCGAGCCAGTCGTCGAACTCGGGGCTGAGCCCGTCGAGATCCTCGAACGGGCGCCAGTCGCCGTCTTCCTCGCGCACATGGGTCAACCCGCCGCCTCGCACGCGTTCGGCGACCAGCCACAGATGGTGCCGGTCGGCCACCACCGGGGGCTCGTCGCGGTCGGTAGCGGCGCGGATGTCGCACAGGGCCTGCCGCAGGCTGGCCCGCGCCTGCTCCTCCGCCGAGCGCCCCCACAAGAGGCCTGCGAGTCGTTCGCGCGGCACCGCGCGCCCGCCGCGACCGACGAGATAGGCGAGCAGCCCGCACGCCTTGCGGCTCGAAGGGGTGCAGTCGCGGTCGTTGGCGAGGTCGATGACGCGGAAGGAGCCGATCAGATTGACCTGCCACCGAATACGCTTGGGACCTGATGTCGAGGCATCCGCCACAGCCGAGCTCCTGTTCCGTCTTGGACGACGCACCTGGGACGAAGCGATGAACTACCACAATTTTTATAAACATGCATCAAAGAACCCGCCACTCGCAATCGACGAATGGCGGGTTCGGATAGGCGAACGGCAGGCGGGAGGAGGAGCGGACTCCTCCCGCCCGCCGGACATCGTCGGTGCGCTCATGAAAGCGAGGGGCGCCGACGAAGGCCTTGCCGCGACGAAGGCGGCGGGGACGACTGGGCTCTCGTGAGAGCCGGGGCGAGCGAGGCGGCGATCGGATCGTCAGATGGCGGTCCTCTCGCGCCTCGCTCGTCAGGGGTTACGACCGCAGCCGCAACCGGTTGGCGGCGCTAGCGGGCGGTGATCAGGATCGTTTCGACGATCACCTGCCCACGCGGCGAGGCGAAGAGCGCGTCGGCCTGCGCATAGCCATCGGCCTGCGCGGTCGAGAAGCAGCGTTTCTCGTTCGACCACGTGCGGACCGGGACGAACCCCGGCGACATGCACATCGCGCGCGCCGCCTTGGTCACGCGGCCCTTGAGCGCCTCGTTGCCCGCCAGGCTCTGCAGGTCGAGGTCGCCGTGATAGATCGACGCCTGGACCGCTTCACCGTCATTGGCGATGACTTCGATCGGTTCCCCGGCGAGCGCCGGAGCAGCCAGCAGCGTGGCACCAGCAAGCGCAATAAGCGTCCGTTTCATTGGTATTCCCCTTCTCTTGTCCGGCTCGGCGCGGTCAATCGCGCCAAGTGAAGTGACTTTAGGCGCGCGCCGTCGATGGACTGTCGGTGCCGCGTCGTTGCGCCGCGAAACTTGCGTCAAAAGCGCGTGATTTGGCCCGCCATCCGGCGAGAACGCACAAAAAAGAGCGGGGGGCGGGCGCGACCGTCCCCTGCTCGAAGGCGCTGGTGACCCGCGTTGCCCGCGGGCCACCATCGAGGCGGCCGCGTGCCGGTCCCGGGGACCGGCTCAGCGGATGCGACCGACGATCGTCATCGCCTCGACGATGACCGACCCGCGCCGCAGCTCGTGCAGCGCGTCGGCCTGCCGATAGCCGTCGTTACGCGCCGTCGCATAGCAGCGGCGGCGGTCGGACCAGATCTCGATCGACTGGCGCCCGTGCGGGCCGCAAAGGTCCCTGGCGGCGGATCGGACCCGTGCCCGGATCGCGTCGCGTCCGGCATCGCTGCTCGGTTCGAGATCGCCGATATAGACGGTGGCGCGCGGCGCATCGGCCTCGGCGATAATCGTCACGGGCTTCTCGGCGAGCGCCGCGGCGCCCAGCAGCGAGGCCGCCAGCCCGGTTGCGGCGAGCAAGGGAAGAAACTTGACCATTGCCTTTCTCCTTCAAGGTGCCAGCACGGCATAAGCCATCGCCGCAAAGCCGACGTAGCCGCACCGCCAAGCGTGCGTCAGCGCCGCATCGATGCGCCGAGCCGTTCAGCGGATGCGATAGAAATCGGCGACCCCGTCGAGCGCCATCACGAGCACCAGCTTGCCCGCGCGCGCGGGCCAACCCAGCGCCCGTTCGACCTCGCGCATCCCTTCGCCCGCGCACACGCGCCACAGGATATCGCCGAGCCCGCTGCCCGCCGCGGCGACCGCGGCGTCGAAGCGCGCCTGGGCATCGAGCGCGCTGGCCGAGCGATCGGGCGGGCCCGCCGCGCTGCCGCGCCCGCTGGCGACCGGGCTGGCGTCCCACGACATGGTGACGCGCGCGCCGAGCTGCGCGCGCTCATAGTCGCGCCGCAGCTGTTCGCCCGCATCATATTGCCGCGCGTCGAGGTGCCCGCGCGCGCGCAGCCACCCCAGCGGGCTCTCGAGCCGGTTGACGGTGACGCTGCGCCGACGCGGGCGTCCGCCCACGACCTCGCCCTCGATCGCGACTTCCTCGAGTCGCCGCGGCGCGGTCGCCGCGCCTCCCGCGCCGTCACCCGATCTCGGGCCCGGGCCGGTGTCCGAGGCCGCGCTCGCCGTCCCGCCGCGCCCCCGCGCCGCCTTCGCCTTCTTCTTCCTGCCCGCCATGCCTGTCTCCCTCGCGTCGATTCGGCACGACAGGACTTGCCACGGCGGCACAACTGTAGGACAGGATAAAACCAATTTGGTTCAACTGGGGAAAATAGCCATGCAGTCGCGTATCCGGGAAGTCCGCAAGGCCAAGGGCATGACGCTCGCCGACGTCGCCGCCGCCTGCCGTCCCCCCACCACCGCGCAGACGATCGGTCGGCTCGAGACGGGGACGCGCACGCTGTCGCTCGACTGGGTCAACCGGATCGCCGCCGCGCTCGGGGTCGACAGTGCCGAACTGGTTCGCCACGGCGAGGATCGACCCACCCTCGAGGTGGCCGCGATTCTTGACGGCAACGGCCATGCGCAGGCTCCGCGCCAGCCGACCATCGCGCTGCCCCCGACCCCGGGCGCGGGGTTGAGCGGGGTGCGCGTGACCGCCGGGGTCGGCGACTATCGCAGCGGCGACGTGGTCTGGTGCCGCCACCTTGCGCCCGCCGAGTTCGACCGCGCGCTCAACCGCGACGTGCTCGTCCCGCGGCCCGCCGGGCGCTACCTCTACGGACGGCTGATCCAGCGCGAGGGCGGCCAGCTGCTGATCCTGCCGCCGGGCCCCGGGGCGCGTCAGCAGGTGGTCAAGGACCCCGCCTGGCTCGCGGTCGCCGAAACGCTCGTGCGCGCGCTCTAGCCACATGCGCGGCGCGCGTGGTCAGCGCGCGACATCCTCGAGCGCGGTCAACGGCTGGCGGGCACAGGCCTCGCTCGACAGCACGTTGAAGTGCCCGTCGGCCTCGAGCACCACCGCGCCGACATCCTCGATCCGGGCAAAACCGCCGGTGCGGATGACCTGGAGCAGGTCGCCGCGCGTCACCCGCTCGTCGGCCAGCGCGGCATCGTCGATCTCGCCGTTGCGCACGAGGAAGCGCGGGCGCGCGCGGATCGCCTGCTGGAAGCGGCCTGACCGCACGCTCAGCCAGCTGATCAGCGCCTGCAGCCCCACCAGCGCCGCGAGCGCCAGCACGCCCTGCGCGAGCGACAGGCTGGTGCTGGTCAGGATGTTGGCGAGGATCGAGCCGATCGCGACGGTGACGACGAAATCGAAGGCGTTGAGCTTGGCCAGCGTGCGCTTGCCGCCCACGCGCAGAAACAGGATGAGCAGGAAATAGGCGATGCTGCCGAGCGCGAGGGCGCGCCACAGCGCGTGGGGGTCGTCGATCCACATGCGCCACCAACCCGCGCGCGGCGCGAAGGATGCACGCGCGCCGCCGCGGGCGGGCGCTGGTGGGCGCTGACGGGTTCGAACCGCCGACCTACTCGGTGTAAACGAGCCGCTCTACCAACTGAGCTAAGCGCCCTATCCTTGCGGAGCGTCCGGCTCCTGCCAGCCCGTATCGCGATGATCAACCTTTTCCACCCGATCGGCCCAGCACGGTTCGTCCTGCGCGACCAGCGCCATCACCAGCCCCGAGCTGATGGCGTAGAAGAAGGCGCCTTCGAGCGAGCCGGCCCCCAATTCGGTCTGCCACATCTGGAACCCGGCGCCGCCGATCGCCATGAACAGCCCCAGCCAGGTGAAGACGAGCAGCCCCAGCCCGGCCAGCGCGAGCCACTTGGAGGCGCTGAACGCGCGTCGCGTGCCGCGCAACGACTGCGCCATCCGCACCGCGCCCGCCAGTACCGCGAGGCCGCCGACCAGTTCAAAGCCGATGATGACGGCATAAGCGAGCGAGACCAGCGCCGGGCTGTCGATCACCGGCACCACGCTGTCGGGATAGACGACATGGTCGGCGCGCGAGAAGACATAGGCCACCGCGGCGCGCCCGGCGTCGTAATTGACCATGTTCTGCAGCGCGTAGAGCAGCGCCTGCAGCCCGGCCCCGATCACCAGCATGAGCTTGATGAAACGTATCGTCATCGCATCCCCCTTCCCCCGTTCGACGCGTCAACCGCGACCACCAAAGGTTTAATCTGTCGCAAGGTCAAGGGGGCGCCGGCCGGGCCCGGTGCACGCGCGGCGGCGCGCCGCCGTCCGCCGCCCCGCCCTCACCCCGCCCCGGTCAGATCGCGAACCGCGGCCCCAGCTTGGCGAAATAGCCTCGCATCGCACGGCTCGCGTCGGGCGACAGTTCGACGAACACGCGGCGCCCGTCGTGCGGATCGGCGCGCCGCACGAACAGCTTTTTCGCGGTCAGCGTCTTGATCCAGCGCAGCGCCGTGGTGGCGGGCACCGCCGCGGCCATGCACAGCGACGAGACCGGGACCCGGATCTGCTGGATCTCGGCGGCGAGCAGGTCGAGCATCATGTCCCACGCCGGGTCATGGAACAGGTCGGCCGGAAAATAGTCCTCGCGCAGCCGCCGCGCGCGAATGACCGAGCGCACTGTCTCGGCGCTCAGTTCGGCGGTCGACTCGCCCTCCGGGGCGGGGGCGGTCGCGGCGAGCGCCGCTCCCTGCTCGCCCAGCCCGCCGTCGCTCATCTTCGACAAGGTCGCGGCGATGCGTTGCACCTCCTCCGACAGGCGCCGCAGCGCGGCGGGGTCGGAGCCGCGCGCATCGCCGACCCGTCCCGCGCCCTCGCGCGCCACCATCAGCCCCAGCGCCGCCGCGCGCGCCGCCGCGTCGGGCGCGACGAGCAGCTCGACATGCGGCCCGACCAGCGCGGCGACGGGGTCGAGCAGCGCCGCGTCCATCGCCACTGTGGCGGGCAGGCGGCTGTGCTCGCTATGCGCATCGAAGGCCATCAGCCAGTGATCGAGCACATGCCCCTGGTCGCGGTCGAGTTCGATCCAGACCGGATGCGTGCTGAGCTGGTCGACCCCGGTCGCGCCAACGTCGTGGCACGCCCCCACCTCGAACCCGCACGCCTCGATCGCGGCGCGTCCGCGCGCGGCGGCGTCGGGCCCCGAGGCGACGAGATCGACGGTGCCCGCACCGGGCGCGGCGGGTTCATGGAAAATCGAGTAAAACTCGGTCACGACAGGCCCCCAGAAGGCAGCGGCACGAGACGATGATCGCCTCACCGCCTCGCGTCCTCATGGTACCGAGCGGGAGCAACCCTAACGAAGCCGATGCGCGCGCGCCATCCCCTAAAAACCGCGCCGCTTCGGAGGAACTGGCAAGGCTAGCGAGAGCCTCGCGATGGCAGGGCGTTAGGCATGATTGCGATACCCACTCACCATCGATCGCGCGATGCCAGCGTAAGCCGCATCCGCCGTCTTATCCATCTCGAGGACGTGCTCGCCGATTGCCGCACCCTCATCCGCAGCCTGCCCGACGACAGCGAGACGGCGCACGACTCGGCCCGGCGGATCGGGCGCGCGCAGGCCGAGATCGACCGCTTGCGCGGGGTCGAGGCACCGCCCGCCGCCGCCGACCCCGCGATGCAGCAGGCGCTCGAGGGAGAATTGCGCACCGCACCGCGCGCCGATGCGGTACCCTGCGGCAAGACCGACCCCGGCCCCCGCGGCGCGGGGCGCTAGCCGACGTCGATCGGCATGTAGGGGCCGATCGCGGGGGCTTTCCAGCCGGCGGTGGCGACGAACCCCGGGTTAAAGAAGGCAGGCTTGCCATAGCCGAGCGTTTCGCCGTCGGGGCCATCGACCCGCCCGCCCGCGCCGAGCAGCACCGCGTGCCCCGCCGCCGTGTCCCACTCGCTGGTCGGCGAGAGCCGCGGATAGACGTCGGCATGCCCCTCCGCGAGGATGCAGAATTTCAGGCTCGAGCCGACCGAGATGCGGGCGGGCCGGTGCCCCCCGAAGGCCTGTTCGAGATAGTCGACGGTGGCCTGCGTGAGGTGCGACTTGGAGGCCACTGCCACCCGCTCCTCGCCCAGCTCACGGCAGCGGATCGCGCGCCGCGGCCCGCCCGCCTCGAGCCACGCCCCGCGCCCCGCCAGCCCGAGGTGGAGGTGGCGGCTCGCGGGCGAGTAGACGACCCCGAGGATCGGCTGCCCGTCCTCGACCAGCCCAATATTGACGGTGTAATCCTCACCCCCGCGGATGAATTCCCTGGTCCCGTCGAGCGGATCGACGAGGAAGAAGGTGTCGTCGTGCGCGGGGATGCGCCCCGCTGCCACCTCCTCCTCGGCGATGACCGGCACGCCCGGGGCCTGCATGCGCAGCGCCTCGAGGATCACCGCCTCGGCGGCGCGGTCGGCGACCGTCACCGGCGAGGCGTCGCTCTTGCGCTCGACATCGAAGCCTTGCCGCACGATGGCGAGAATCGCCTCGCCCGCCTCGCGCGCGGTCTCGCCGAGCGCGTCGAGCAACTGGGGCGTGGCGAGCGTCATGGCCTCAGCGCGGCGCCATGCGGATACCGCCGTCGAGCCGGATGCTCTCGGCGTTGAGATAGGGGGTCTGCGCGATGAACGCCGCGAGCTCGGCATATTCCTCGGCCTTGCCGAGCCGCTTGGGGAAGGGCACCTGCGCGCCCAGCGCGTCCTGCACCTTCTCGGGCATCATCGCCACCATCGGCGTCTTGAACACCCCCGGCAGGATGGTGTTGACGCGCACCCCGTCGTTCATCAGGTCGCGCGCGATCGGCAGCGCTATCGCCAGCACCCCGCCCTTCGAGGCCGAATAGGCTGCCTGCCCGATCTGCCCGTCCTCGGCCGCGACCGAGGCGGTGTTGATGATGCAGCCGCGCTCGCCATCCTCGAGCGGGTCCAATCCGACCATGCCCTGCGCGCTATGCGCGATGCAGCGGAAGCTGCCGACGAGGTTGATGTTGATCGCCAGTTCGAACTGGATCATCGGGTAGAGCAGCCGCTCGCCCGTCTCCTTGTTGGTCCCCACCGTCTTGGCGGCGTTGGCGACGCCCGCGCAATTGACGAGGATGCGCTCCTGCCCGTGCGCCGCGCGCGCTTTCTCGAACCCCGCCTTGACCGCGTCGTCGCTGGTCACGTCGACGTTGCAATAGACGCCGCCGATGTCCTTGGCGACCTTCTCGCCCGCCTCCTCGTTGCGATCGAAAATGGCGACCTTGGCGCCCATGCTCGCGAGCTTGCGCGCGGTCGCCTCGCCAAGACCCGACGCGCCACCCGTGACCACTGCTGCAACACCATCGACGTTCATGCTTCTTCTCCCTTTCGCCGGCCCCGGGGGCCACGGACGTTCATCTTGCTCGTCGACGTAGAGAAGCCGACGCGCTTCGACAAGCGGGGCCGTGGCCCCCCTTAGCGCCAACTCGTTGCCACCGCGAAACGAGCGCGCCGGTCGTCAAGCCGACATTCAGCTCGCGGGGCGCCTTGTCGCCCTCGTCGAGAAAAAACGTGAGGAGGAAAGCCATGGTCACGCTCGAGACCCTGCTCGCCACCACCGCCGCCAGCCTCGCCCTCGCCGCGCCCTCGCCAGCGCCGCAGCGCGCGCTCGCCCCGCCCGCGCAGACCGCCCAATCCTATCTCAAGATCGGCGACATCGCGGGCGAGCGCGAGCACGAGCGCGCCGGTGGCACCGAGGCGCAAGGGGCCTGGATCGAACTGTCGAGCCTGCGCTGGGCGACCACTAGCGCCGATGGCGAATTCTGGTTCGAGGAGCTGGTCCCCGGGGCGCATCACGACCGCGACCATGAGCGTGCGAGCGGGGAGCGCGCGCACCGCGTCGTCGTCAAGGAGGTCGGCAAGCCCGGCGGCATGCGCCCGCCCGAGGCCAACCGCGAAGCGACGGCCAAACGCGACCTGCCCGCCGGCACGCGGTTGCTGGTCGTCGACGGCAGGTTCGCGCGCTGCGCGCTCGGCACCCGCCATCCGGCGCTGGGTGTCCGGCACGGCGACACCGCCTACCGGCTCGAGGACGTCACGATCGTGGCCTGCCGCAAGGGCGCGCGGCGCGGCGGCGCTGCCGATGACCGACCGACCGAGGAGCTCGCCTTCTATTACGACAAGATCGTCTACAGCTATCGCGCCCGCGAACATGTGCTGCTGGGACGCCAGATACCCTGACTAGTCGGCGGCGTCGACCCGGGCGAGGAGCGCCTCGACCGCGACCTGCTGGCCCGGCGCGACGTTGAGCTCGGCCACCACCCCGTCGAACGGGGCGGTCATCGCATGCTCCATCTTCATCGCCTCGAGCGTGAGCAGCCGCTCGCCCTTGGCCACCGCCTGCCCCTGCTCGACCGCGACGCTGGTCACCTTGCCGGGCATCGGGCTGAGCAGCGCGCCGTCGCTCGCCGCCGCCCCGCCCGCGCCGGGGCGCGTGGTCAGCGAAAATTCGAACGCCTCGCCCGACGAGAAGAGCACGACGCGCTCCTCGTCGCGAAAGCCCGAGGCGGCGACCGTGTCGCCCTCGTCGGCGAGGTCGATGGTGCGCGTCTCGCCCTTGAAGCCGAGCGCCACCGCAAGGCGCGGATCGGCGTTGAGCCGGAACCCCGCAAGCGGGTTGGGCTCCTCCTCGGCAAGCGCGATCGCCGCCGCGGTGCGCCATTCCACCTCGACCGGTTCGCCCGACGGGATCAGCGCCGCGTCATGCCGCGCGATGAACCCGGTATCGAGCTTGGCCGCGACGAACTCCTCGTGTGTCAGCGCGCGCAAGAGGAAGGCAGCATTGGTCCTGACCGGCCAGATCTCGAGCCCCGCCAGCTGCCGCGCCAGCGTCTCGATCGCGCCCTCACGATCCGGCGCATGGCTGACCAGCTTGGCGATCATCGGGTCGTAATGCGGGCTGATCATGTCGCCCTCCTCGACCCCGGTCTCGATTCGCCGCCGCCGCCGCCCGCGCCATTGCTCGCGCCCGAGGTCGAAATGCTCGAGCCGCCCGGTCGAGGGCAGGAAGCCCGACGCGGGGTCCTCGGCATAGAGCCGCGCCTCGATCGCATGGCCGTTGATGGAAAGCTCGTCCTGCGCCACCGGCACCGGCTCGCCCGCCGCGACGAGCAACTGCCACTCGACGAGGTCGACCCCGGTGATTTCCTCGGTCACCGGATGCTCGACCTGCAGGCGGGTGTTCATTTCCATGAACCAGATGCGGTCGGCGCGCAGCCCCTCGCTCGCATCGGCGATGAATTCGACCGTGCCCGCGCCTTCGTAATCGACCGCCTGCCCGGCGCGCACCGCCGCCGCGCAGACCGCCTCGCGCGTCGCCGCGTCCATCCCCGGCGCGGGCGCTTCCTCGATCACCTTCTGGTGACGCCGCTGCAGCGAACAGTCGCGCTCGAACAGGTGGAGGACATTGCCATGGCTGTCGCCGAACAGCTGCACCTCGATATGCCGCGGGCTCTCGATCCATTTCTCGAGGATGACCACGTCGTTGCCGAACGACGCCTTCGCCTCGCGCTTCACGCTGGCGAGCGCATCGGCGAAATCCTTCGCATCATCGACCTTGCGCATGCCCTTGCCGCCGCCCCCCGCGACCGCCTTGATCAGCACCGGATAGCCGATCTTGCCTGCCTCGGCCTCGAGCGCCTCGGCCGACTGGTCCTCGCCCATGTAGCCCGGCGTCACCGGCACCTCGGCGTCAGCCATCAGCTTCTTGGCCGCATCCTTGAGCCCCATCGCGCGGATGCTTTCGGGCTTGGGCCCGACCCAGACCAGCCCGGCGGCGATCACCGCTTCGGCGAAATCGGCGTTCTCGCTGAGGAAGCCATAGCCCGGATGGATCGCCTCGGCGCCGGTCTCCTTGGCCGCCTCGATGATCCGCTCGCCCACGAGGTAGCTTTCCGCGCTCGCCGCGGGCCCGATGCACACCGCCTCGTCGGCCATCCGCACGTGCAGCGCCCTGGCGTCGGCTTCCGAATGGACCGCGACGCAGTGGATCCCCATGGCCTGCGCGGTGCGCATGACCCGACAGGCGATTTCGCCGCGATTGGCAATGAGAAGCTTGTCGAACATCATTCGTCCTTGTCGGGATCGGCGAGCGTCGGCGCGCCGAGTTCATCGCAGCGGTCGAGCGAGGTCATGGTGAAGGCCATTTGGGTGATTTTCCATTCCCCATCCTGCTGGACGAGCGTGGCATTGTCGATGCCGCAATGCTGTTTCACGCCATCGATCCAGAAGCTGTAAGGCACCCACATCTGCGCGAGCGCGCCATCCTGGAGCACGGTCGGTATACCGAGCGGCTCCTGATGCAACCCCTCGCGCTCGAAATTCAGGACCTGGTCGAGATCGAGGAGGCGAACGCGCGTTTCAGCCCCACGCGCATCGACGACAGGAAAGATCGCCTCGGGCGCGAAATGGGCGCGCGCCGTCTCCGCATCGCCGACCATCAGCGCATCGAGCACCTCGGTGACCGTCGCGAGGATCGCGCTGCGATCATCGCCCGGCGGGGGCGGCGGGACAGCCATGGCGGCGGCGAGAAGGGAAAGCATCACCACGCTCCTACATCCTGAACACGCCGAATTTCGGCTCGTCTTCGACGGGGGCGTTGAGGCAGGCGGCAAAGGCGAGCCCGAGGACGTCGCGGGTCTGCGCGGGATCGATGATCCCGTCGTCCCACAGCCGCGCGGTGGCGTGCCACGGATTGCCCTCGTCCTCATATTTCTGGCGGATCGGCGCCTTGAATTCTTCCGCCTCTTCCTCGCTCCACTTGTCGGCGTCGCGGTGGACGGTAGCGAGCACGCTGGCGGCCTGCTCGCCCCCCATCACGCTGATGCGCGAGTTGGGCCAGGTGAAGAGGAAGTTAGGGCTGTAGGCGCGCCCCGCCATCCCGTAGTTGCCCGCGCCGAAGCTGCCCCCGATGAGCACAGTGACCTTGGGCACCTGCGCGGTCGCCACCGCGGTGACCAGCTTGGCGCCATGCTTGGCGATGCCCTCGGCCTCGTACTTGCCCCCGACCATGAAGCCCGAGATGTTCTGGAGGAACAGGAGCGGCACCTTGCGCTCGGCGGCGAGCTCGATGAAATGCGCGCCCTTGCGCGCGCTCTCGCTGAACAGCACGCCATTGTTGGCGAGGATCGCGACCGGCAGCCCGTGGATATGCGCGAAGCCGCACACGAGGCTCGAGCCATAGAGCGGCTTGAACTCGTGGAATTCGGACGCATCGACAATCCGCGCGATCACCTCGTGCACGTCATAGGGCGCGCGCACGTCCTCGGGGATGATCGAATAGAGCTCCTCGGGGTCGTATTTGGGCGCGATCGGCTCGCGATAGTTGAGGTCGGCATTCTCGGCGCCCATCGGCACGGTCGAGAGAATGTCGCGCACGATCGTCAGCGCATGTTCGTCATTGTCGGCGAGATGGTCGACCACCCCCGACTTGCGCGCGTGCAGGTCGCCCCCGCCGAGGTCCTCGGCGCTGATCTCCTCGCCCGTCGCCGCCTTCACCAGCGGCGGCCCGGCGAGGAAGATGGTGCCCTGTTCCTTCACGATGACGCTTTCATCGCTCATCGCCGGGACATAGGCCCCGCCCGCGGTGCAGCTGCCCATCACGCAGGCGACCTGCGCGATGCCCTTGGCGCTCATGTTCGCCTGGTTGAAGAAGATCCGCCCGAAATGGTCGCGGTCGGGAAACACCTCGGCCTGGTGCGGCAGGTTCGCGCCGCCCGAATCGACAAGGTAGATGCACGGCAGCCGGTTGGCCTCCGCGATCTCCTGCGCGCGCAGGTGCTTCTTCACCGTCATCGGATAATAGGTGCCGCCTTTCACGGTGGCATCGTTGCACACGATCATCGCCTGCCGCCCGGCGACACGCCCGATCCCCGCGATCATCCCCGCGCCCGGCACCTCGCCGCCATACATGTCGCAGGCCGCCAGCTGCCCGATCTCGAGGAAGGGCGAGCCCGGATCGAGGAGCCGCTCGACGCGGTCGCGCGGCAGCAGCTTGCCGCGCGCGAGATGGCGTTCGCGGTGGCGCTCGGCCCCGCCCCTCGCGGCCGTCGCGACATCCTCGCGCAGCCGCTCGACCAGCGCGCGGTTGTGGGTCGCCCGGGCCTTGGCCTCGGGGCTGTCGAGATCGATCTTGCTGTCCAGCGTCGGTGCACTCATGGGGCGAACGCCTAGCCCGCGTCGGCGCGAAAGCAAAGGGTTTGGCAAGATTGGGCGGCTATGCGAGGAACCCCCTCGCCCCGATTGTCCGCAGGAAATCGCCATGCTTCTCGCGCTCGCCGCGCTCGTTCTTGCCCAGCCCACCGACCATCGCGCCCGGCTGCTCGACAATGGCGAACTCGCGCTGACCATCGACATCGACGCCGAAGGCACCGTCGTCGCGCGCGCGCCGGAGGACGGCGAGCATGTCTTCGTGAAGGACGGTCGCCACTATCGGTGGCGCGAGGAGGAGGACCGCACCACGCTGGTCGATGTCGCCCTCCTCAACGCCATCATGGCGGAGGAGGCGGGGTCCTGGTTCGAGGCGATGGCGGGCGATATCGAACTCCCCACCGTGGAGATGGTCGAGATCGGCCCTGCCACCGTGGGCCGCTTCGAGGGGATCGCCTATCGCATCGAGGGCGCGCTCGATGCGGACGAGATCGTCCTCTCGACCGATCCCGCGCTGGCCCCGCTCGGCCGGGCGATGCGCGAAAGCCTGCTCCTCTCGGTGACCACGAGCCCCTTCCCGGGGATCGTGGACGCCTATGCCCCGCTGATCGCGCTGCTCGAGACGGGCACGGTGCTGCGCAAGGAGGGGCTCGAACTCGCCAGCTTTGAGTCGATCGACCTGCCCGACGAGCATTTCGCCTTTCCCGCCACGCCGCTCACGCGCGAGGAAACCCGCGGCTGGATGGCGGACCAGCGCCTGATCCGCAGCCCCGACGAGCGCTAGTCCGGCCTTGCCGCCCCCATGCCCCTGCCCGCACGAGCAGAAACGCCCCGCATCCCGCCTCTCCCGCTGTTCCAGCCGGGTGACCCGGATCAGTCGTTCCGCCCGGCGCCCTGCCGCCGGACGCGCAAATATGCTAAAACGCAGCCCTGCTCACCGGACGCCGGCGCATCGCGACGTCTCGTCGAAGGAGGCGGTCATGACCTATTGGACGATCGAGGCGCGGCAATTCGCCAATTGCAACTGCGACTATGGCTGCAACTGCCAGTTCGGGGGGCTGCCCGACAAGGGCCGCTGCGAGGCGGTCGTGGGCCTCGTCATCGACGCGGGCCGCCATGGCGAGGTCGACCTGGCGGGGGTCAAGGCGGGCGCGATCTTCAAATGGCCGGGCGCGATCCACGAGGGCCATGGCGAGGCGATCGCCTTCATCGACGAGGCCGCCACCCCCGAACAGCGCGAGGCGATGCTCAAGATCATGGCCGGGCAGGATACCGACCCCATGGCGACCCATTTCGCAGTCTTCGCCTCGACCGTCGAGACAATGCACGAGCCGCAGGTCGTCGCGATCGACTTCGATGTCGATGTCGAGGGTCGGACCGGTCACCTTCGCGTGCCCGGCCATGTCGAGATGCGCGGCGAACCGATCCGCAGCCCGGCGACGGGCGAGCCGGTGCGCGCCCGCATCCACATCCCCGACGGCTTCGAATATGAATATGCCGACATCGGTTCGGGCTCGAGCCGCGGCGAGGGCCCGGTGCCGATCGAGCTGACCGACAGCTACGGCCAGTTCTGCCACCTCCATCTCGACAGCCACGGCGTCGTGCACGGCTAGATGCGCGCCCCGACCGAGGCGCTGCTCGCGCGCCACCGATCGCTGACCATCGCCGCGCTTGGGCTCATCGCGCTGCTCGCCTGGGGCTGGCTCCTGGCAGGCGCGGGGATGGGCATGGGGATCAGCGCCAGCCTCGCCCCCTTCCCCCATCGCGAGGCGCCGACGATGGCGATGGCGGTCGGTTTCCCGCTGCTCTTCGCCATGTGGTGGGTGATGATGGTGGCGATGATGCTGCCCGCGGCCGCCCCCACCATCCTCCTCTACGCCCGCGCCGCGCGCCACGGCGGGATAGCGCGCCCTGCCGTCACCCGCTTCCTCCTCGGCTATCTCCTCGTCTGGGGCCTTTTCTCCGCGCTTGCCGCCGCGCTCCAGCTCATGCTCCAGCGCGAGGCGCTGGTAACCGGCATGGCGATGGCCTCGGCGAGCCGCTGGCTGTCGGGCGGGCTGCTGATCGCCGCCGGCCTCTACCAGTTCAGCCCCGTGAAGGACCGCTGCCTCGCGCTGTGTCGCCACCCGGCCGTCTTCATCGCCCGCCACCAGCGCCCCGGCGCATGGGGCGTGCTCCGGCTCGGCCTCCTTCACGGCACCTATTGCGCGGGCTGCTGCTGGGCGCTGATGGCACTCCTGTTCGTGCTTGGGGTGATGAACATCGCGTGGATCGCGCTGCTGACGCTGCTGGTCGCCGCCGAGAAACTGCTTCCCGCCGGGCGCGCCATCGCGCGGGTCGGCGGGGCGCTCCTCATCCTTTGGGGGCTGGCGAGCCTCCTCGCCTGATCATTTCGCCGCCGCCAGCGCCTCGACATAGGCGATCACCGCCGCGCGCTCGGCATCGGTCAGCGCCGACAGTTCGCGCCGCGCCACCAGCGCCATCATCCCGTGCGCATCGCCGCCCCGCGTCACCCCGTCGGCGAGCAGCCGGTCGAGCTCGGCGGCGCTATAGCCGTCCATATGCTGCAACCCCGGCGCCCCCGGATCGACCCCCGACAGGTCGGGGCCGTGGCATTCGGCGCAGGTGACCGAGGCGACATAGCGCCCGAGCGCGAACTGCTCGCCCATCCCCGGCGCGGGGTTGAGACGATAGGCCTCGACCGCATCGCCGCTGGTCGAGAGGATTCCCATCGCGACCAGCGCCTGCGTCCCCTCGCCTTCGCGCGGGCCGGGCCAGTCGCGCCCCTGCGGCTCGAGGCTGCGCAGATAGGCGATCAGCGCGCCCATGTCGGCATCGCTCAACCGCTGCAGCGACTTGGCGGGCATGTAGTAGAGCGCGTCGCGCCGCGGGTGCGTGCCGGTGCGCAGCAGCGCCTCGATCTGGGCATCCGTATAGCCGGCGAGCACCCGCGTCAGGTTGCTCGCGAATACCAGCTCGCCATCGGGATCGTCGGCATAACTGCCCCCGGTGAGTGCGACGCCGTGGCAGGAGGTGCAGCCGAGCACGTCGGTGAGCCGCGCCCCGTGGGCGACTTGCGCCGCGCCTTGCGCATAGGCCCCCTCGAACGCGACGGGGCGCGCCTCGCTGCCCTCGGGCGGCGCGGCCATGCAGGCGGCGACCAGCGTCGCCACCCCTGCCATCAACACCAGTCGAACCGCCGTCGTCATGACGCACCTCCTTCGACCCCCATGATGGGCTCCGAGGAAACGCCTGTCCTTGATCGCGGTCAAGTCCGGCGGGCGTTCAGCCCCCCGCGCCCACCAGCTCGCGCCCGATCAGCATGCGGCGGATCTCGTTGGTCCCCGCGCCGATGTCGAGCAGCTTGGCATCGCGCAGGAAGCGCTCGACCGGCCAGTCCTTGGTATAGCCCGCGCCGCCCAGCGCCTGTACCGCCTCGCCCGCGACCTTGAAGGCGCTTTCGCTCGCCAGCAGGATCGCGCCCGCCGCGTCGAAGCGCGTCGTCTTGCCCGCGTCGCAATTCCTCGCGACCGTATAGACATAGGCGCGCGCCGACTGCAGCGCGACATACATGTCGGCGACCTTGGCCTGCATCAGCTGGAAATTGCCGATCGGCTGGCCGAACTGCTTGCGCTCGCGCACATAGGGCAGGACCACGTCGAGACAGGCCTGCATGATGCCGAGCTGGATGCCCGAGAGCACCGTGCGCTCATAGTCGAGCCCGCTCATCAGCACCGCGACGCCGCCATTCTCGGGCCCCATCACCCGCTCGTCGGGGACGAAGCAGTCGTTGAAGACGAGCTCGGCGGTGGGGCTGCCGCGCATCCCCATCTTGTCGAGCTTCTGGCCGATGCCGAACCCCTCGTCGTCCTTCTCGATGAGGAAGGTGGTGATGCCGCGCGACCCCTCGCCCGTCTTGGCATAGACCACCAGCGTGTCGGCATAGGCGCCGTTGGTGATCCAGAACTTGGTGCCGTTGAGGCGATAGCCGCCGTCGACCCGGTCGGCCTTGAGCTTCATGCCGACCACGTCCGAGCCCGCGCCCGCCTCGCTCATCGCCAGCGCGCCGACATGCTCGCCCGAGATGAGCTTGGGGAGATATTTCTCCTTCTGCTCGGGGTTCGCCCATTTGACGATCTGGTTGATGCACAGGTTGGTGTGCGCACCATAGGACAGGCCCACGCTCGCCGAAGCGCGCGCGATCTCTTCCTGCGCGATCACATGTTCGAGGTAGCCGAGCCCGAGCCCGCCATCATCCTCGCTCACCGTGATGCCGTGCAGCCCGAGTTCGCCGATCTGCGGCCACAGCTCGATCGGAAAGCGGTCTTCCTCGTCTATGCTCGCGGCGATCGGCTCGATCTTGTCGAGCGCGAAGCGCTGCGTGGTGTCGCGGATCGTCTCCGCCATTTCGGGAAGGCCGAAATCGAGGCCGGGTTCGTTGCTCATGGGCATGTCTCTCCTGTTCGGCAGCCGCCTAGCAGGAGAGAAGCGCGCGGTTCAAGCGGTCCGATCGCCGCGCCGCGCTCAGAAGCCCGCGAACGGGCTTGCGCCGATGCTGCAGGCCTGCGTCAGCGGATCGCGGCGACAGTCGAGCTTGGCGCGCCCGGGCGTCTCGCGCTCGCGCGCGCGCTCGCGGTCGCGCTCACGCCGTTCGACGCGCTTTTCCGCGCGTTCCGCCGGGTCGGGCGCGTCCGCGCGCTGGTCACAAGCCTTGTTGCAGTCGAGGCCGCTCGCCGCCACCGGGGCGGAAAGGACGGCCAATGCCGCGAGGCCAATCGAGGCACGCATGCTCATTCCCCTCTTGTCGTCCCCACCCCGCGATCGCGCCATCGGACCCGATCGCCCAAGAGGTTTAGGCAACCAAGCTGAACGGGCGATTGATACGCGACGCGCGCGACCTTATGTCGCAGGACGAAAACCAATTCGATCGGAGACTTCCATGAGCCAGACCGTGATCCTTTCCTACGCCCGCACGCCGATGGGCTCGATGCAGGGCGCGCTGTCCGATGCCAGCGCCACCGACCTTGGCGCCACCGCGGTCAAGGCGGCGGTCGAGCGCGCCGGGGTCGAGGGCGCCGACATCGACCGCATCTACATGGGCTGCGTCCTGCCCGCCGGGCTCGGCCAGGCCCCCGCGCGGCAAGCCGCGCTGAAGGCGGGGCTGCCCAAGTCGGTCCAGGCGACCACCGTCAACAAGGTCTGCGGCTCGGGCATGCAGACCGTCATCCAGGCCGACGAGGCGATCCGCGCGGGCAACGCCACCACGATCGTCGCCGGCGGCATGGAGTCGATGACCAACGCTCCCTACCTCCTCAAGAAGCACCGCTCGGGCGCGCGCCTCGGCCATGACACCGCCTATGACCACATGTTCCTCGACGGGCTCGAGGATGCCTATGAGGAAGGCAAGGCGATGGGCGCCTTCGCGCAGGAAACCGCCGACGAATACCAGCTTACCCGTGAGAGCATGGACGACTATTCGATCGAGAGCCTCGCGCGCGCCCAGCGCGCCATCGCCGAGGGGCATTTCGAGGGCGAGGTCGTCCCCGTGACCATCGCGACCCGCAAGGGCGAGGTCACCGTCGACACCGACGAGGCGCCCTCGCGCGGCCGTCCCGACAAGATCCCCTCGCTGCGTCCCGCCTTCCGCAAGGACGGCACCATCACCGCCGCGACCAGCTCGTCGATCTCGGACGGCGCCGCCGCCGTCGTCGTCACCTCCAAGGAAGCCGCCGAGGCCGCGGGCAAGGCGCCGATCGCGACCATCGTCGCCACCGCCGCGCATGCGCGCGAGCCGAGCGAATTCACCATCGCCCCCATCGGCGCGATCGAGAAGGTGCTCGACAAGGCCGGCTGGAGCGTCGACGACGTCGACCTGTGGGAAGTCAACGAGGCCTTCGCCTGCGTCGCCATGTTCGCGATGAAGGATCTCGGCATCCCCCACGACAAGATCAACGTCAACGGCGGCGGCACCGCCCTGGGCCACCCGATCGGCGCCAGCGGCACCCGTATCCTCGTCACGCTCCTTAATGCGCTGAAGAAGCGCGGGCTCAAGAAGGGCGTCGCCTCGCTGTGCATCGGCGGCGGCGAGGCCACCGCCATCGCGGTCGAGATGGCGTAACCTTCCGCCACCACGGGCGCGAAGGTCGCTCCCCGGGCCCCTGCCTGCCGGTCGATGGCCGCGGGTGGGGGGGCGAGGTTGCGACTTGCCGCGCGCTTCCCCACATTGCGCGCATGCTCGATCAGACACCCCGGACCGCCCGCCTTTACCGCATGGTCAAGGACAAGCATGTCTGCCCCTACGGGCTGCAGGCGCTGCACCTCCTCAAGTCGCGCGGTTATGTCGTCGAGGATCATCGCTTGCGCAGCGCCGAGGAGACCGAGGCGTTCAAGGCCGAGCATGGGGTCAAGACCACCCCGCAGATCTGGATCGGCGAGCAGCGGATCGGCGGCTACACCGACCTGCGCGCGCACCTGGGGCTCAAGAACCCCGACCCGGACAACAAGACCTACCGCCCGGTCGCCGCGCTCTTCGCGCTGGCCGCGCTGATGGCGGTCGCGCTCACGCAACTGGTCACCGGCGCGCCCTTCCTCGAGCGCTGGACCATGCTCTTCGTGCCCATCGCCATGTGCCTGCTCGCGCTGCTCAAGCTGCAGGACGTGCGCAGCTTCGCGACGATGTTCCTCGGCTACGACCTGCTGGCGCGCCGCTGGGTGCCCTATGCCAGCCTCTACCCCTTCCTCGAGGCGGCCGCGGGCGTGCTCATGCTGGGCAAGCTGCTGCCCTGGCTCAGCGTCCCGATCGCGCTGTTCATCGGTACCATCGGCGCCGCCTCGGTGTTCAAGGCGGTCTATGTCGACAAGCGCGACCTCAAATGCGCCTGCGTGGGCGGCAACAACAATGTCCCGCTCGGCTTCATCAGCCTGACCGAGAACCTCATGATGGTCGGCATGGGGCTGTGGATGGGCAGCCGCTATCTCTGGTAAGATCGCGCTGATGCGGCGCTTGCTCCTCGCCGCCGCCCTCCCCCGCGCCGTCTGCACGCAGAAGGTCGACACCCCCGTCGTCGAGACCGAGGCGGTCGAGCCCGGCGAATAGGCGCAGCCTTTCCATCCCCGATGCGTTGGAGCGCCAGTAAAAACCAGGGGAGTCTTGCATATGATTCGCACGTTTCTCATCGCCACGACCGCGCTCGGTCTCGTCGCCTGCGGCGGCAATGACGAGGTCGACGAGGCCGACAATGTCGACATGACGGTCGCCCCCGAAGGCGACGTCGCGCTCGGCGACCAGGTCTCGAGCGTCGCCGATACGCCCTATGCCGATACCAGCTGGGAGTGGACCGCCACCGACGGTACGGTGATGACCAGCAGCTTCAACGCCGACGGGTCGTTCGTCGTCGCCGGAGGGGGCGAGGTGCGCGACCAGGGCAGCTGGAGCTGGACCGACGGCAAGGTCTGCCTCGACAGCCGCATCGACGATGCCGGCGATGCCTGCTGGTCGGGGCCGCCCGGACCGGTGGCCGAAGGCGAGCGCTTCGTGACGAGCAACGAGGACGGCGAGGACATCGAGGTGACCCGGGTCGCCCATCGCACGCCGGTGGTCGAGGCGCCCGGCACCTGATCGGGCGGGAGCGCTAGCGCCCGCGTCGCCCGAAACCGACGAACGCCTGCGGGGTGCCGAGCCCCGCCCTCCGCCGGTGCGTCGGCTCCGGGTCGGGGCGGGCCGTCGCGCCGGCCGCCACCCCCAACGAGCGCAGGTGCGCCGTCAGACCGTCGAGGAAGGCGGCGCGCGCGCTCGCGTCGGCATGGTCGGTGTCGACACTCATTTCTTTCGCGTGCGGCGCGGGGGTGACGACATGGTACGCATCGCCCATCCGCACCTGCAGGTCGCCGAAGGATCGGACATGCGCCCCGCCCTCGCGCAGGAGCGCGCCGAAGGGCTCGAGCAGGCGCATCGGATCGCGCCCCTGCGGATCCTCGTAAAAAAGGACGTCGCGCACCCGCCCGGCCTTCGGTTGCGGGGCTAGCGGCGCCACCACCGCCTGTACCGCGCCGGCGGCCTGCATGCGCAGCGCGAGCTTGAACGCCGCGAGGGCGAGCCCGCCGAGGATAGCGGAGAAGGTCGCCAGATCGTCGGCCACGACGATGGCGAACAGCAGGCACGGCACCATCGCCAGCGCCCAGCTCAGCGCCACCGTCCTGCCGCCCCGTGCGAGCGCATGCTTGAGATCGAAGTCCATGGCGCCCGCTTAGCAGCAGATCGTCAAGAATGACTTGCCACGACGCCCGCCCCCGCACCCTTGACCTATGTTGCCAAATCCCGTTGAACTGTCGGCTCCACGACCAAGGGGGAAAATGATCACGAAGACATTGATGCTGATGGCTGGCGCGATGACGCTCGCCGCCTGCGATGCCTCGACCGGCAATCCGGACGAGACCGACAGCGCCGACGCCGACATGGTGGTCGAGGAAAATGCCGCCGCCGACGGGCCCGGCATGCCCGGCACCTACACGATCTACAATGCCGAAGGCGAACTCCAGGGCACCGCGACCAACATGGCTGACGGCACCTACAGCTGGACCGATGCCGAGGGCACGCCTGCGGCCGGCACCGGCATGTGGGAGAATCGCGACGGCAAGATGTGCATCAAGTGGACCGAGGAAGGCGCGGACATGCCCGGGGAGGAAAATTGCTGGACCCGCGGCGAGGCGGGCGAGGACGGCCGCGTCGTCTGGACCAGCGACGACCCCGAGCAGGGTCCCGCCTATGTCGACGAAAATGTCGGCTAGCGCCCGACCGCGCCGACAGGGGAAAGGGCGGTGCCGCGAGGCGCCGCCCTTTTCAGGTCATTCGAAGGTCTCGCCCGAATCGACGCCCCACAGGCGGTCCTGCGCGATCCACCCGCTCGACTGCTGCTTGCGCCCGACCTGCACGGTGAACAGGCAGAAGCGCCCGTCGCAGCGCTCGAGCCGCCCGACCACCCCCGCCTCGGCGCGGTAGCGGACCGGGCTGCCGGGCGCGGCGTCGAGCCGCATCTCGGCAGGCGCGCCCTCGGTCACGATGCCGGTGCGCCGCTCCGAGAGCAGCGCCACCGCCATCCAGCCGGTGGTCCCGTCGGGATCCTCGATCTTGCGCCAATTGTCGTAGCGCTGGGTGATCTTCACCGGCAGGTCGCGGCGCTGGTAGAGCCATTGTCCGGGATAGGTACGCCCCGGCCCCGAGCGCAGCATCGCCTCGCCGCTCGCGATCGAGGCCCAATAGGGCACCTCGCGCTCGTCCTGCGCGCCGGCCGCGCCGGCCAGCCCCGCGATCGCCATCACTGCCACCAGCATTCGTCGCATCACGCCCCCGTCAGGATCCGGTCGACCAGCTGCTTCACCGTCGGCACGAAGCCGTTCGAGTAGAAGGGGTCGGTCTTGAAGCGATAGGCCGCATGGCCCGCGAACATGAGGTTCTCCTCGACCGGGCCGCCGTGCGCGATGTCCTGCAGCGTCTTCTGGATGCAGAAGGAGCGCGGGTCGGCGAGCCGTCCGGTGGTGTTCTTCTCGTTGTCGGCCCAGCTCGAGAAGCTGCACTGCGACAGGCAGCCCATGCAGTCGGCCTGGTCCTTGCGGATTTCGGCGAACTCCTCGGGGGTGACGAAGACGAGCGTGTCGGCGGGCGTCTTCATCGCCTCGGTGAACCCCGCCCCATGCCATTCGCGCGCCTTGTTGAGATCGGCCTTGGTGACCCAATAGGTCTTGCGCCCCTTCACCCCGACATCGAGTTCGAACGCGTGGTCGCCTTCCTTGTCCTTGGTGAAGGCGATCTGCCGTTCGCTGCGCGCCTCGAGGTTGCGCAGGAAAGGATTGCGCACCGCCGACGAATAGAAACCGGTCGGGCTGAACTTGTGGAGCAGGACATCGCCCTCCTCCAGCGTCATCAGCCGCGCCTTCCATTCCGCCGGGATCGGGCTTTCCTGCGTGAGCAGCGGGCGCGTGCCGAACTGGAAGGCGATCGGCCCCAGTTCGTCATTGTCGATCCAGTCGTTCCATTCATCGAGGCGCCACACCCCGCCCGCCATCACGATCGGGACCTCGGGCGCGCCATTGTCGCGCATCATCTTGCGCAGCTCGGCGACGCGCGGATAGGGGTCCTGCGGCTTCTGCGGGTCCTCGGCATTGGACAGGCCGTTGTGCCCGCCCGCCAGCCACGGATCCTCGTAGACCACCGCGCCCAGCCCCTCGGGATGCTTCGAATAGGCGCGCTTCCACAGCGCGCGGAAAGCGCGCCCCGAGGAAATGATGGGAAGATACTTCACGCCATAATGGCGCGCGATCTCGCTCAACCGATAGGGCATGCCCGCGCCGCAGGTCACCCCGTCGACGATGTCGGCGCAATTGTCGAGGAGCCCCTCGAGCACGCGCTCGGCGCCGCCCATTTCCCACAGCACGTTGACGTTGATCGCGCCCTTGCCGCCCGCCATCTCGTGCGCCTTGGTGACCTGCGCGGTCGCCCCGTCGATGGCATATTGGATGAGCTCCTCGTGGCGCCCGCGCCGGGTCATCGATTCGTAGACCTGCGGCACGATGCGGCCCTCGGGGTCGTAGCTGTCGGCGTTGACCGCGCTCACCGTCCCGATGCCCCCCGCCGCCGCCCAGGCGCCCGAGGAAGCGTGGTTGGTGGCCGACACGCCCTTGCCGCCCTCGATCAGCGGCCAGACCGACTTGCCGTTATACTCGATCTCCTTGAGACCCTTGAAACTCACGTCACTCTCCTGTGGGATTTGGGCCGTGCTATAGGAGCGCAAAGCCCCCGCCACAATCCCGCCTTCATTTCGCTTCGTCGCGTCGCCGCGCGCGTAGCCCTCAGCACAGCGCGTAATCGAGCCCGATATCGACCGCGGGCGCGCCCATCGTGATCTTGCTGGTCGAGATATAGTCGACCCCCGTCTCGGCCACCGCGCGGATGGTGTCGAGGTCGATCCCGCCCGAGGCTTCCAGCGGCACCCTTCCATCGACCAGCGCCACCGCCTCGCGCAGCGTCGCGGGCGGCATGTTGTCGAGCAGCAGGCGGTCGGCCCCCGCCTCCAGCGCGGGTTCGATCTGGTCGATCCGGTCGACCTCGACCTGCACCTCGAGCCCGTGCCGGCCCGCCTTGGCGCGCGCCACGGTGAGCGCGATATCGCCGCCGTTCACCGCGATATGATTGTCCTTGATGAGCAATCCGTCGTCCATCCGCATGCGATGGTTGTGCGCGCCGCCCATGCGGCTGGCATATTTGCTCAGCGCGCGCATTCCGGGGATGGTCTTGCGCGTATCGAGCACCTTGGCCCCGGTCCCTTCGATCGCCTGCGCGAAGGCGCGCGCCTGCGTCGCGATGCCGCACAGGACCTGCAACGAGTTGAGCGCCGAGCGTTCGGCGGCGAGCATGGCGCGCGCGTCGCCGACGATGCGCATCAGGTCGGTGCCCGCGGGCACCACGTCGCCATCCTCGACCAGCCGCTCGATCTCGACCCTATGGTCGAGCCGCCGGAAGAAGGCTTCGGCCACCGCCAGCCCCGCGACCGCGATGTCCTGCCGCGTGTCCATCACCGCGACGAAGCGCGCGCCCTCGGCGATGGTGTTGGCCGAGGTGACATCGCCGCCGTGGCCGAGATCCTCGGCCAGCACGGCGGTGACATAGTCGTCGAGATCGAAATGGTCGGGAAGCTGGCTCATGCCCCAGCCCTGCACGGGTTGGCGCTTCGCCTCAAGTCCTGCCTTCGGCGGCGCGCGCGACTTCGGCGACCAGCCCCATCGCATTGGCGTCGGAGGGCTGCCAATGCGCCTCGTCGTGCTCGCGGCTGTACCGATGCTGGCGTCGCTCGACGTAATTGTCGCCGTCCCAGCCGATCACCTTGACGATGCAATTGTGCCGGTCGGCGGTGATGTAGTTGAAGCTGGCGGGCTCGATCTTGATCCGCGTCGAGAAAGCGGTGCCTGCCTGGATCACCAGCGCCGAGCCATCGCCCTTGGGCAGGTCGACCGTGCGATGCACCGAGCTGGTGTGGTTGTGCCCCGAGAGGATGAGGTCGATGCCGACATCGTCGGTCGCGTTGACCGCCGCCACCTGGTTCTGGATCGGGTCCGAGAGCTTCTCGCCGCGCGGCAGCTTCCACATCGGGTGGTGCAGCGTGAGGATGCGCAGGTCATCGTCCTGCGCCTCGGCAAACTTCTCGCGCATCAGCTCGATCTGCTCGTCGGAGATCTTGCCGTTCTTGACCACCAACCCGCGCATCGAATTCAAACCGAGGATGGCGAAGCCGTCCTCGTTGAGCCACGGATTGAGCTCCTCGCCCCACTCGCCCATGTGCTTCACATAGGCGGCGTTGGGGCTGAGGAAGCGCTTGACGAGGTTGAAGCTAGGCGTGTCGTGATTGCCCGGCACCACCATGATGCGGTGCCCGCGCTCCTCGATCTTGTTGAGCCAGGCACGCGCCAGTTCGAACTCCTCCTCCTTGGCCCATTGGGTGAGGTCGCCCGCGATGACGACGAGATCGCTCTCGTTCTGCTCGAGAAACAATTCGGTCGCGGCGACCAGATGCTCCTCGTGAATGCCGAAATGGACGTCGGAAAAATGAATGATCCTGTGCATGGCTCCCGAACGCTTGGGATGGGGTGCAAGTTCAGCTAGCCTCGCGCGCATGGACCGCACCGACGCCAACACCGGCACCCGCCCCGTCTCCGACCGCCTCGCCTTCGACGAGACCGCGCTGGAGCGCTGGCTGCAGCGGCACGTCGACGGCTTCGAAGGACCGCTCACCGTCGAACAGTTCAAGGGCGGCCAGTCCAACCCCACCTACAAGCTCACCACTCCGCGCGCGGCCTATGTCCTGCGCCGCAAGCCCCCGGGCCGCCTGCTCCCCGGCGCCCATGCGGTCGAGCGCGAATATCGCGTCATGACCGCGCTGGCGAAGGCCGGCTTCCCCGCGCCGAGGACGCACGGCCTCGAGGAGGACGCGAGCGTCATCGGCACCCCCTTCTTCGTCATGGACATGGTCCCCGGCCGGATCGTCTGGGAAGCGCATTTCCCCGATACCGACGACCGCGCCGCGCACTTCGACGCGATGAACGCCGCGATCGCCCAGCTCCACGGCTTCGACCCCGCCGCCATCGGGCTCGCCGACTATGGCAAGGGCGAGGAGTTCGTCGCGCGGCAGGTCGCGCGCTGGTCCGACCAGTATCGCAACGATCTCGAGGCAGGCCGCGTCGAGGCGATGGACAGGCTCGTCGACTGGCTCCGCGACAACGCGCCGGACCGGTCTCGCGAACCCGTACGGGTCATCCATGGCGACTTTCGCTGCGACAACATGATCTTCGATGCGGAAAAGCCGGAGGTTCGCGCCGTCCTCGACTGGGAGCTGTCGACGCTGGGCGATCCGGGCGCCGACTTCGCCTACCACCTGCTGATGTACCGCATGCCGTCGGCGGGCAGCTTCACCGGGCTGCTCGGGCGCGACCTCGCCGAGCTCGGCATCCCGTCCGAGGCCGACTATGTCGCGGCCTATTGCGAGCGCACCGGCCGCGATGGGGTCGCCGACCTCGATTACCTGATCGTCTACAACATGTTCCGGCTCGCCGCGATCGTCCACGGCATCAAGGGCCGCGTCGCGCGCGGCAATGCCTCGAGCGCGCATGCGGTCGAGACCGCCAAGGCGCTCGAACCGCTGGCCGAGCTCGCCTGGGCCAACGCGCGGGCCGCGAGGCTCTGACCCCCCAGCCTGCGTCGAGGCGACGCAGGGGCATCGAGCCGACCCACGAAAAAGGCCCGGGCGTCGCCGCCCGGGCCTTCTTTCCTGTCGCGATCGACCAACGCTTATTCGGCGTCGGTCGGGAAGCCGCGGCGACGCAGCAGCGCGTCGACGTCGGGGTCGCGCCCGCGGAAGGCGCGATAGGCCTCGATCCGGTCGGTGGCATTGCCGGTCGCGAGGATGATCTGCTCGAACCGCTTGGCTACGACGGGATCATAGACATTGCCCGTCTCGACAAAGGCTTCCCACGTGTCGGCGTCCATCGTTTCCGACCACAGGTAGCTGTAATAGCCCGCCGAATAGGCGTCCGAGGAGAAGAGGTGGTTGAAGTGCGGCAGGCGGTGACGCATCACCGTTTCCTCGGGCATGTCCAGCGCCGCCAGCGTCTCCTTCTCGAAGGCATCGACGTCGACGATCCCCTCGGGGTCCATGTGCAGCTTCATGTCGACCAGCGCGCTCGAGAGATACTGCACGGTCGCGTAGCCCTCGTTGAAGGTCGAGGACGCGGCGATCTTGTCGCGCAGGTCCTGCGGCATCACTTCGCCCGTCTCGTAATGGCGCGCGAAGCGCTCGAGCACCGGCTCGCTCAGCAGCCAGTTCTCGTTCACCTGGCTGGGATATTCGACGAAGTCGCGCTGCGCCCCGGCAAGGCTCGGATAGTCGACGTCGACCAGCATGTAGTGGATGGCATGGCCGAACTCGTGCCACAGCGTCGAGGCGTCATCGAGGCTGATCAGCACGGGTTCGCCCGGCGCGGGCTTGTTGAAATTGTTGTTGTTGGTGAACAACCCGGCCTCGTCGCCGGTCAGCTTGGTGCCGAGCCGCAGCGTGTTCATCCACGCGCCCGAGCGCTTGCCGTCGCGCGCATAGGTGTCGAAGTAGAACAGCCCGATATTCTCGCCGGTGCGGCTGTTGTTCACCTCGAAGGTGCGGATGTCGGGGTGATAGACCGGCACCGCGCCGGTATTCTCGGTCATGGTGATGCCGTAGAGCTGCTCGGCCGACCAGATCATGCCCTCGACCATGTTGTTCAATTCGAAATAGGGCTTGAGCTCTTCCTGGCTGAGGTCGTACTTCGCCTTGCGCACCTTCTCCTGGTAATAGAGATAGTCCCACGGCTCGATCTCGCTCACGCCGTCGGCGCTCGCGAATTCCATCATGTCGGCGACCTCTTCATCGACCCGCGCGACGGCGGCGGGCCAGACCTTCATCATCAGGCCCATCGCGCGCTGCGGGGTGCCCGCCATCGTGTCCTGCATCCGCCAGTGGGCGTGGCTCTCATAGCCGAGCAGCCGGGCGCGCTCGGCGCGGGTCTTCACGATCTCGGCGATGATCGCCTTGGTATCGTTGGCATCGCCATTGTCGCCGCGACTGACGAAGCGTTCCCACACCTTCTCGCGCAGGTCGCGGTCCTCGGCGAAGCTCAGCACGGGGTCGACCATCGAGCGCGTGTTCTTGATCGCATAGCCGTCCATCCCCTGCGCCTCGGCAGCGGTCTTGGCGGCGCCCTTGATGTCGTCGGGAACGCCCGCCAGCTCGGCCTCGCTCACCTGCGTGTAGACATTCTCGTCGGCGAGCACGTTGGCGCTGAACTGGCTGAACAGCTCAGCGAGCTTGCTGTTGTACGCCGACAGCTGCGCCTTGCCCGCTTCGTCGAGCAGCGCGCCGTTGCGGACATAGCTGTCATACTGGCGCTCGAGCACGCGCATCTGCTGGCTGGTGAGGCCGAGCGTGTCGCGCGCATCGTAGAGCGCCTTCACGCGGTTGAAGAGGCGCGGGTCGAGGGTGACCTTGTCGAAGGCTTCCGAGATCTTGGGGCTCCACTTGGCGTCGAGCTCGCGCACCTCGGGGGTCGAGATGTTCGAGGTGTAGACCCCGAAGATCGAATAGACGTTGCCGAAGCGCTCGCCCGCCAGTTCCATCGCGTCGATGGTGTTGGCGAAGGTCGGCGCGGCGGGGTTGGCCGCGATCGCTTCATATTCGGCCAGCGCCTCGTTGAGCGACACCTCGAGCGCTTCGTCGAACTGGCCGACCTCATATTCCTGCCACTGCGGCACGCCGTCATAGGGGCCGGTCCATTTCTCGAGCAGCGGGTTGTCGTAGGCGATGGCTTCGGCCTCGGCCATGTCGGCAGCCGCGCTCGCGATGGCGGCGGCGGTTTCGATGGCGTCGTCCTGGCCGACCGTTCCGCAGGCAGCCAGCGTCAGGCTCGCGGCACCCGCGAGCAGCATTTTCTTGGTCATGAAATATCCTTGGGTGAGGTTCATCGGCGCCGTGTGTTGCACGGCGCGCCTGAACCCACAAGCAACGCTTCTACGAACGGAGGAGGTAGGCCATCACCCTCACGTCGATGGCGCAGCCTTGCGCGCGCTTGGTCGCGACGAAGGCCGGCATGTCCGACAGGCGCACCTTGTGAACGGTGATGTCCTCGCTGTCGGTGCCGCCGCCCTCGCCGACCTTCACGCAATCATGCGCGCGCACCGCGGTGAAGCTCTCGGACACCATGCCGGGCGAACTGTAGAACTCGCCGACCTCCTCGATCCGCCCGGCGCGCCAGCCCGTCTCTTCCTCGAGTTCGCGGATCGCGGCGTCCTCGACCGTATCCTCCTCGCCGCCATCATCGTCGCCGATCAGCCCGGCGGGCAGTTCGAGGCAGTGGCGCCCGATGGGGATGCGGTACTGCTCGACCAGCAGGAGGTGATCCTCCTCGACGATCGCCTCGATCACCACCGCGCGGATCCCCCGCGCGCGCCTGACATATTCCCAGCGCCCGTCCTTCACCGCGACGATGAAGTCGCCCTGATATTTGATCTCGGGGCCGTCCCCGTCCGAGGCGGCGCTCACAGTTCGATCAGCTTGTCGGGAATTTCGTTGGTGTCGTCGGACGACTTGGGGAAATGCTCGGCCAGCACCAGCCCGATCTCGTGGATCGCGGCGCAGATGCCCTCGGCCACCCGCCCTTCGCGGACCGGCCCCAGCAGCGCGATCATCGCCTCGGCCCAGGCATCGCCCTCGACCGCCTGCGTGATCGCATCGTCATGGATGATCTCGGCGCGGTGCTCGCCCATCGACAGGTAGATGAGAATGCCCGTGCGCCCGATGGTGCGCTTCTCGGCACCCGCCTTGTAGATGTCGATTGCGCGCCGCCGCACCCGCCGCGTCTTGGTCGCGGGCGGCACCAGCTTGAGCCGCAGCGGCATGTAGCGAAGCGCCCCCCAGACAATCAGGAACGTCGCCAGCGAGAACAGCAGCAGCACGGTCAGCAGCTGCGCCAGCGGCACCTCGCCCCAGCCGCCGAAGAAGAGGTGATACGCCTCCTCCAGCCACATGGGCTGGAACGCCCAGATCCCCATCTGCAGGAAGGTCAGCAGCGCGGCCCATTGCCACGCCGCGTCGTGATATTGGTCCGACAGGTCGGTCGCCACCGCAACGATCTCGCCATCGGAGGCCTCTTCCGCCTTGGCGATCGCCGCCGAGACGCGGGCGTGATCGTCCGCCGTCAGTTCATGCATGTCCTACCACCCCCCGGAGGCGCCGCCGCCCCCGAAACCGCCGCCGCCGAGGCCGCCGCCGAAGCCACCGCCACCGCCGCCGAAACCGCCGCCGCCACCGAAGATGCCGCCGCCGCCACCGCGACCGCCGCGCGTGAGCGCATCGATGCCCCACAGGAGCACCGCCGCGTCACCCGCATCGAAGCCGCCGCGCCGCCGGCGCCGTTTCCCCTTGCCGCGATAGCGCATGCCCGCGCCGCGGCGTCCGATCGACAGGAACATGAAGAGGAAGATCATGAACAGGAGCATGCCCCCGAACCCGCCGCTGCCCTGCGCCGACCGTTCCTGCTCGGCGGCCGCTTGCTCGGCCCGCGCCGCCGCCTCCTCGGGGCTGAGTTCGAAGCTGGCGAGGATCTCGTCCACCCCGGCGTCGATGCCCGCGGCAAAGGCGCCCTGCTTGAAGGCGGGCGTCAGCGTGTTGCGGATGATCCGCCCCGCCAGCACGTCGGGCAGGTAGACGCGCGCGCCATAGCCCGTCTCGATCCGCATCTCGCGTTCCTCGCGGGCGATGATCAGCAGCGTGCCGTCATCTTCCTCGGCATCGCCCACCCCCCATTCGCGCCCTAGCCGATAGCCGAAATCCTCGATCGGATAGCCTTGCAGGTTCTGGAAGGTGGTGATGTAGAGCGGGCGCCCCGTTTCCTCGAAACGCGCCTGCAACTTCTGGTTGAGCGCGAGCTCTTCCTCGGCGCTGAGGAATTCGCCCTCATCGAGGATCCAGCTGTCCTGCGGCGGCGCGGGAAAATCCTGCGCCTTGGCCGTCGAACTCAGGAGCAGCCCGCCGATGAGCGCCAGCAGCGCGACGAAGGCCAGGGCAAGCTGCGCCAGCCGCTTCGCCCTGCCCCCGTCGTCTCGCATGTTCTCGGGTCGCATTTCGCGTTACGCGCCGAAGTCCACTTCGACCGCTTCATCGGCACCCGCCGCCGCCTCGAAGGGCACCTTGGGTTCGGCACCATGGATGATCTTGGCGCCGATCGCGTCGGGGAAGGTGCGGATCGTGGTGTTATAGTTGCGCACGGCGTCGTTATAGTCGCGGCGCGCCACGAGGATCGAATTCTCGGTCCCCTCGAGCTGGACCATGAGGTCGGCGAAGCGCTGCTGCGAGGCCAGCTCGGGATAGCGCTCCATGATCACCGTGCCGAGCAGGCTGCGGGCATTGGCGAGCTGTCCCTGCGCCTGCGCATAGGCACGCACCGCTTCGGGATTGTCGAGCTGGTCGGTCGACAGGTTGGTCGAGGTGGCCGAGGCGCGCGCCTCGGTGATCTGAGTGAGGATGTCCTCCTCCGAGCCCGCGGCCGCCTTCACGCTCTCGACGAGGTTGCCGATGAGGTCGTTGCGACGCTGATACTCGGCCTCGACATTGCCCCAGGCGGCGTTCACCTCCTCCTCGGCGGTCGGAACGCTGTTGATCCCGCAGCCTGCGAGGCTGGCGGCGACAAGCACGGTGAAAAGGCCGGTACGGCGCATGGTCATGACGATGGTCCCCTTGTGGAAAAAACTCGTGTCTTAGCTAGGTAGGACGGTCGGAAAGCTCTTTCAATGGCGCCGCGATGGCATATGCTCGCGGCCGTAACAACAGGGGGAAGGGCGGCGTCCCGCGCCGCCCGGCCCCGCAAAGGGGGGAACCATGTTCGCTGACTTCAAGAAGTTCATCGCCAAGGGCAATGTGATCGACCTTGCCGTGGCGGTCATCATCGGCGGCGCCTTTGCGCTCATCACCAAGGCGCTGACCGACGACATCATCATGCCGCTGGTCGGCGTCGTCTTCGGCGGGCTCGACTTCTCCAACTATTTCACCCTGCTCGGCCCCGTGCCCGAGGGGTATGAGGGCTCGCTCACCAATTACAGCGAGCTCAAGGAAGCGGGCGCCGCGGTGCTCGGCTGGGGCGCGTTCCTGACGACCGTGCTCAATTTCCTCATCCTCGGCTTCATCATCTTCCTCCTCGTGCGCTGGGTGAAGAAGGTGATCGAGGCGATCGAGCGCGAGGAAGAGGCCGCGCCCGCGGCCCCCAAGGGCCCGACCGAGGTCGAGCTGCTCCAGGACATTCGCGACGAACTGAAAAAGCGCCCGGTGGCCTGAGCCGCCGGACGCCTGTTTCGCGATCGCAAGACAAGGGGCGGCACCGCGAGGCGCCGCCCCTTTCCCCTACTTCGGATCGCCGCCGATGCCGACGTCGCGGCGCATCTTGCGCGCATCGATCACGGTGCCGTTGAGCACCACCGTCTCGACCCGCCGCAGCGCCCCCAGTTCGGCCTCGACATCGCCGTCGACGAGGATGAGGTCGCCTTCCTTGCCCACCTCGATCGAGCCCGACCGGTCAGCCACCCCCGCCGTCTGCGCGGGCAGGATGGTTGCGGTCGCCAGCGCATCGGCGCGGCTCAGCCCTGCCTCCTCGTAGATCTCGATCTCGCGGAACAGCTCGTAGCCCTGCCCGTCGGTGCCCGCGACCAGCGTCACCCCGCCCTCGTGCAGCTTGCCGATCAGCCCGACCATCACGTCGTAGCTGGCCTGGTAATCGTCATAGGTGAGGCCATCGAGCAACTTGTAGCCCCCCGTCTTCATGCCGCGCTCCATCGTCGCGGGCCACAGCCCCTCCCAGGCTTTCGCCGACTTGGGCAGCGTGCCGTCGCGCGGCGGCACGATCATGTCCTCGAAGATGGTGATGGTCGGGTCGACCACCGTGCCGCGCTGTGCCAGTTCGGCGATGAAGGCGTCCACCTCGGCGCTGTCGAGGTCGACGTCCTTGGCATAGGTGATCGGTCCTTCGAGCCGCTGGTTGGTATTCGAGGCGTCCACCACCTCCTGCGGCAGGAACTGCATCAGCGCGAAATTGAGGTGGGTGATCTCGTCATAACCCGCGCGCACCGCCTCGATCGGGCGCATCGTCGCGGGCACGTGCCCCGAGACGTGGAGCCCGAGCTCATGCGCCACCGCGGCCGCGGGCGCGATCCAATCGGGGTTCATCGAGGTGTAGAATTTCACCCCGTAGAGCCCCGCCTCGGCGATCTCGCGCACCGCGGCGATGGCTTCGGCCTCGCTGCTCACCGTCATCGCGCCCTGCGCCGCGAGCGGATGCTGCTTGTCGACGATGGCGCTGGCATAGATGTCGGGGGCGAGCAGCGTGCCCGCTTGGGCGCGCTCGCGCTTGTCGACGACATATTCCATTTCCGCGCCCGGGCTACGGTAGCTGGTGATGCCGCTGGCGATGTTCTGGAGCAGCTTCCAATCGTCCTGCCCGAAGTGCGCATGCGCATCCCACAGGCCGGGGAGCAGCGTCTTGCCGGTGCCATCGACCACCCGCATCCCCGCCTCGGCGGCGATCGAGCCCGCCGGCGCGATCGCCGTGATCTCCCCGTCCTCGACCAGCACCGCCTGCGCCTTGCGGAAGGTCCGCGCCTCGGCGTCGAACAGCTTGACGTTGTCGAACAACACGGGGGCCCGCGCCTGCTCGTTCATATATTTGGCCGACAGTGCGGCGGTGGCCTCGAGCCCGGCCTGCGCCTGCACCGCCTTGAGCTGCGGGATGATCCCCTCATAGCCCTCGGGCAGCAGCCCGAGCGTGGAGAAAAAGCCGAAGAAACTGTCGTCGTCATCGAGCCAGATCGGATAGGGCTGCGTGCCCACCCCCGACAGGTAATGCAGCGAGATGGTCTCGGTCTCGCCCTGCGACGAGGTGACCTCGAGCGTTCGCCCCGTCGGCTCCAGCCGCGCCACCCCCGAGGGCAGCAGCTTGAGCTCGCCCTCGCTCGCGCGGATGGCGCCGATGGCGTCGTTGAATGCCAGCGTCAGGCCATTGGCCGCCCAGTAGAAGTCGCCGTCATAGGGCGCCTCTCCCTCCTCGGTCTCGGTCTTCCAGCGCGCCACCCCGTCCTCGACGACATAGGTCTCGTCGGCAACGCCGAAGGGCGACTTGCCGCGGATGGTGATCGTCTCGGGCAGCCCATCCTCGCCATAGCAGACGGTCTCGTCGGTCTCGCCGGTCCAGCCGCGCAGGTTGGTGCTGTCGCGATAGGCCATGCAGCCATTGTCGAGCTGCCAGCGATACTGCTCGCCATGCACCCCGGCCTCGGACAGGAACACCCACTTCTCGGCATTCTCGGGCGGCACCATCAGCTCCTCGACCGGGGTCGGCTGCGCGATGGCGGCGGTGGACGCGAACAAGGCGGTGGTGAGCAAGGCAAGGCGTGTCATGGATCCGTCCCCTGGGTTTTCCGTCGACGTCGTTTGATGCGCGCAACGATGCGCCCACCGGCGCGAAAGCGCAATGCAGGCCGTCGACAAGCCGACCAACGGGCCGCTCATTTCGATGGAAGGGACGAGCAAAGGTGGAGGGTTCGTGTTGCCCGGCACCCGCGTCGTTGGTGTGTCGGGCTGCCGAGAATGATGCGCAGCGAGAAAAGGTGGAGGGTTTCTGTTGCCCGGCACCCTCCGGCCGCTGGAATCCCCTTCTGTTGCCCGGTGGGGTCCGACCGCGCTTATTTCATTGTAACCTTAGGCGTTAGCCGTGGGGTTACGCAGCAATAGCGAGTGCTTCGTTATCGTTAGCACTTGTGTGAACGAGCCTTTGCGGTGGTCTCCTACCGATCGGCAACCGGATCTTTATTGCGCTCGTCGATCCTATTTCGCCCCCGTCAGGAGCCCCGGCGAATTGCACCTTCGGGGCTCTTGGTGGAGGCGCCGGGGTACTGCCCCCCGGGTCCGAAACGCCTATTCCATCCGATACTCTACCGACATAGCCGGTTGCCCGGCTCCTCCTAGATAGGCCGTGAGCCCCCCCGAGACAAGAGATTGACAAACCCGTTCTAGGGGCGGAACCATTGCTGGCGAACCGTCGTTGATGCGGTTCAGTAGATGTGCTGTCGCAACGGCAGGCATCGCCGAACGATCATATTCTAGGGGAATACGTCGATGAAGAAATTTGCTTTTGCTCTGACCGGTGTCGCTGCTCTGGGTCTTGCCGCGTGCAACCCGGCCGAAGACGCTGCGGGTGACGCGGTCGCCGAAGCCGGCGAAGAGCGCACCGAAATGCTCGAGGAAGCCGCTGACGACGCGTCCACCGAAGCGATGGAAGAAGAGCTCGAAGCGGCGGCGGAAAAGTCGAACATCGTCGCCGAGGCCAATGAAGAACTCGCCGAGGGCGATGTCGAGGACGCGCGCGAAATCGCGTCCGAGCTCGACGAAGTCGAGTAAGACTCGGCCCTTCCAACCGCCCGTCTCGGGGACGCACCGCGTCGTCGAGGCGGGCGATTGATTTTCGCCCGAGGGGGCGGAACCAATTGGCGCGGATCCCGTTGATCGGGGTCCGCGATGCGCTGTCGACAAGGCAGGTATCGCGCCATCGATGTCCACCAACCGATCTCCATCAAGGGAATCACACTCATGCGGAATATTGTCTTTGCTCTGACCGGTACCGCCGCGCTGGCCCTGGCCGCCTGCAATCCGGCCGAAGATGACGCCGGCGACGCCGTGGCGGAAAGCTACGAGGACCAAGTCAAATCGGTCGAGGACCGGGCCGATGCCGCCGAGGACGCCGGCATGGAAGCCGAGGCCGAGGCGCTCGAACAGCAGGCCGAGCAGCTCGAGCAGGAAGGCGAAGTCGCCGAGGAACAGGCGGAGGGCGACCTCTAGGGTCGGCGCGACAAGATGCGAGCGATGCACAAGTTCACCGTCGCGCTGATCGGCGCCACCGCCCTCTCGCTTAGTGCCTGCGCGAGCGAGGCCGACGAGGAAACGGTCGACGAGACGCTGATCGACGACAGCTATGACGCCGACGCCGCCAGCCTCGACGAGGTGATCGAGGAACCGGTGGTCGTCGAGGACGAGGTGGCGAGCGAACCCGCCGCGCCCGCGGTCGACGAAATCGACACCAGCGATGTCGTCGGCACCGAGGCCGAGACCGAGGACGTGGTCGGGCTCTGACCCCTGCCGGTCCCGGCAACGCCGTCAACGACAAGGCCGGGAGCCTCGTGCTTCCGGCCTTTTTTCCTGCCTCGACCCGGGGCAAGGTAGCCGCCATGACCGATCCCGACCTGCCCCCCGCCATTCCGGCGGCCACCATCATTCTCCTGCGCGAGGGGGCCGATGGCGCCCCCGAGACGCTGATGGTGCAGCGAACCGCGCACATGGCCTTTGCCGCGGGGGCATGGGTCTGGCCCGGCGGGCGCATCGACCCCGCCGACGCGGCGCACCCGGACGCGCCCGCGGACACCGTGGCGGCGATCCGCGAACTGATCGAGGAGGTCGGGATCGCGGTCGGGCTCGAGCCCCTGCCCCGCCCCGCGACGCTCGCCGCGCTGCAGGCCGGGCTGCTGGCGGGCGAGCCGCTGCTCGGGCTGCTGGCCGAACACGGGCTCAGCCTTGCGCCCGAGGCCTGCTCGCGCTTTGCCCGCTGGGCCCCCAACCTCAACCTCAAGCGCCGCTTCGATACCTGGTTCCTGATCGCCCGCGCCCCCGCCGGCCTGCCCGCGCTGGTCCACCAGCACAGCGAGGTCGCCGCCTCGCGCTGGATCGCGCCGGCCGCCATGCTCGAGGAGATCGCCGCCGGGCGCGCGCACGCCATCTTCCCCACCCTGCGCAACCTCGAACGGCTCGCCCAGGCGTCCACCATCGACGCGGTCTTCGCCGATGCCGCCGCGCACCCCGTCGAGACGATCGTCCCGTGGGTCGAGGAGGAGGGGGGCGTGAAGGTCCTCAAGATCCCCGAGGGCCGCGGCTATCCGGTCACGTCCTCGCCGCTCGCCACCGCCTTTCGCGGCCAGCACTGACCCGCCAGCGGGGCGCCGCGCACCGGCGGCGGCGGGGGCACTGTCACCGCAATGCCACGCCGGTTCGGCGCGGCGCCGGGCGGTTCATCGCCGCCCCGCCCCCCGTACGGGCACCGATTCGTCACGAAAAAGGGGCCGCGCGAGCCCGAAGCTCGGCGCGACCCCCTCGTCTGCCATGCGCGTCCCGCGGACGCGCGGCGCCCGCTCCTAGGAGAGGTGCTTGGACAGGTGCTTGTTCATCTCGAACATCGTCACCTTGTCCTGGCCGAAAATCGGACGCAGCTTGTCGTCGGCCATGATTTCCCGCTTATTCTGGGGATTCTGGAGATTGTTGGACTTGATATAGGCCCACATCTTCGAGACGACTTCGCTACGCGGAAGCGGGGTCGGACCGACCACTGCGGCCAGTGCGGGCGAAGGGGTTACCGGACGGGCGAGACCGCCCCCTGCCTTGCGCCCCGTCCCGCTCTTATTGTCTGCCATGATAAATTGGCCCTCCTGTTAAGTAAGGAGGCGAGTAGAGCCGCCTTGACCGAAGGGCGCAAGAGGGGAAATCGCGCTTTTTGGGGTTCAGCGTTCGCGCGTGCCGAACGGGACGATGCGATTGTCGGCGTCATGGCCGATCGCAGCGCGGCCGCGGTAGGCGATCCCGCTGTCCTCGCACCAACGCCGCACCATCGCCTCGGCCGCCTCGCCGAAGGGGCGGTCATTTTCGGGGACCGCGCAGAAACGCCCCATCCGCAGGCTCGCCGGGCGGACCGGCTGCCGGGTCAGCGCGAACAGCGCGCGGTCGCTTGCATATTGATATTCGGCGACCTCCTCGATCAGCAGTTCGGCGCCGCCAAGGTCGGGCGCGATCGGCGTGCCGAGCATCGACACCAGCACCTCGAGGTTGAAGGCATAGCTCGGCCGGTCCGCCGCCAGATCCGGTTCGAGCGCGGTTGTATCGCCGCGCACCATCCACGCGAGCGCCCGGTCGAGCGCCGCCTCGCCGCCCTCGCGCGCGGCATCGGCGGGTATCGGCCCGTGCGCCACCTCGAGCCCCGCCTTGTGTAGCGCCGACAGGAGGAACCCCGCGTCCGAATAGCCCATCACCTTCTTGCCCAGCGCGCGCGCGGGCAGCCGGTCGGCGACTTCGGCGGCGATCCGGTTGGAGCCATAGCCTCCGCGCGCGCACCAGATCCAGTCGATGCGCTCGTCGCCGAGCATCTCGAGCAGCGCCTCGCAGCGCACCGCGTCCGAGCCCGCGAAATGCCCCTCGCTGGCGAAAACCTGCGGATGCACGACCAGTTCGGCCCCCGCCGCCTCGGCCCGCGCGCGCGCCTGTTCGACAACCGCCTCGCTCACCGGGCAACTCGGCGCAACCACCCCGATCCGCATGCGTCCTCCATTGCTCACGCCCCCGGCATCGCATAGGGCAGGAGCCATGGACAATGGCTATTTCTTCTGCGGCATCGGCGGGTCGGGCATGCTCCCGCTCGCTGCCATCATGAAGGCGCGCGGCGCCGCCGTGGCGGGGTCCGATCGCAGCCTCGATGCGGGCCGGATGGCCGCCAAGTTCGATTACCTGCGCAGCCTCGGCATCGCCCTGCACGACCAGGACGGGTCGGGGCTGGCCCCCGGTCATGTGCTCGTCGCCTCGGCGGCGGTCGAGGACGAGGTGCCCGACGTGGTGCGGGCGCGCGAACTCGGGCTCGAGCGCAAGGCGCGCCCCGAACTGCTCGCCGAACTGCTCAACGCCGCGGCCACCTCGATCGCCATCGGCGGCACCTCGGGCAAGTCGACCGTGACCGGGATGGCGGGCTGGATCCTGCACGAGGCCGCGCGCTCGCCCACGGTCATGAACGGTGCGGTGATGAAGAATTTCGCCGGCCCCCACGCCCCCTTCGCCTCGGCGCTGGTGGGCGACCCCGACCTGTTCGTCGCCGAGGTCGACGAGAGCGACGGCTCGATCGCGCTCTATCGCCCGACGGTGGCGCTGGTGAACAACATCAGCCTCGATCACAAGTCGATGGACGAATTGCGCGACCTGTTCGGCGATTTCATGAAGGCCGGCACCCACGCGCTCTACAACGCCGACGACGAGGAAGCGCGCGCGCTCGCCCCCGCGCACGCGCGCGGCTTCGGCTTCGATCCCGCCCACGCCCCCGCCTACCGCGGCCACGATCTCGAATGCCATGACGAGGAAGTGCGCTTCACCCTCGCGCATGCGGGCGAGGTCTACCCGGTCCACCTGCCGATGCCCGGGCGCCACAATGCGATGAACGCGCTAGCCGCGCTGGCGGCGACGCATGCGGCCGGGGTCGAGCTGGCCGACGGCGCCGCCGCGCTGGCGCGCTTCGCCGGCCTCAAGCGCCGGCTCGAGCGCGTCGGCGAACATCACGGCATCACCGTCTACGACGATTTCGGGCACAATCCCGACAAGATCGGGGCCACGCTCGAGACGATGCGCGCGCGCGGGCGCCGGCTCCTCGTGGTCTTCCAGCCGCACGGCTACGGCCCCTTGCGCCAGATGGGCGCGGAACTCGCCGCCGTCTTCGCCGAACAGCTGGGCGAGGATAACCGACTGTTCCTTCCCGACCCCGTCTACCAGGGCGGCACCGTCGACAGGTCGCGCGGTTCGGACTGGCTGGCGCATGCGGTCCGCCAGGCGGGCGCGCATGCGATCCACATCCCCGAGCGCGACGAGATCGCCGCCGAGATCGCCGCCGATGCCCGCCCCGGCGACCTCGTCCTCGTCATGGGCGCGCGCGACGACAGCCTGATCGCCTATGCGCGCGACCTGCTGGAGGCGATCGGCGAGAGCCGTCGCTGATGGGGCGCCCCGTCGGATGGATCCTCGGCGCGTCCGACCGCGCGCAGCTGCTCGCCTACTTCCCGCCACGCTACGAGCGGGTGATCGCGCACCACGTCACCCTGTGGGGGCACCGCCAGGACGCGCCCGTCCCCGGCCCCGCCAGCTTCGCGGTGATCGGGCATAGCGATGCGGGCACCGGAATCGAGGCGCTGGTCGTGCTTGTCGACGGCCAGCCGCGTCGCCCCGACGGCCATCATTATCACCTCACCTGGAGCCTCGATCCCGCCACCGACCGGGTGCCGCGCGACAGCAATGCGCTGATCGCCGAGCATGGCTGGAGCGAGGTCGACCCGATCCCCTTCCACGCCGACCCGGGATATGTCGCATGACCCGCCCCGCGCTGTTCCTCGACTGCGATGGCGTGCTCGCCGACTTCGATGGCGGGGTGAAGGCGCTGACCGGGCTCGATCCGCAGGCTTTTCAGGAGAAGGTCGGGGTCGGCGGCTTCTGGAAGACGCTCGCACGCGCCGACGATTTCTACGCCAATCTCGAGCCGCTGCCCGGCGCGCTCGAGATGGTCGAGGCGCTCGCCCACCTTTCGCCCACCATCCTCACCGGGCTGCCGCTCGGGCGCTGGGCCGAGCCGCAGAAACGCGCGTGGGCGGCGCGCTGGCTCCCCGGGGTGCCGATCATCACCTGCATGGCGCGCGACAAGTGGAAATATGCCGCGCCCGGCGACGTCCTCGTCGACGATCGCGAAAAGCAGCGCGCCGCGTGGGAGGAGAAGGCAGCGGGGCGCTTCATCCTCCACCGCAGCCCCGCGCAGAGCCTCGAGCAGCTGGGCCGGATCTACCCGCTCTAGCGAGCGCGGGTCAGGCCGCCTCGGTGTCGACCTTCTCGACCCATTCGGGCCAGAACACGGGCTCGCGGTTGGACCAACCCGCCGCGGTGGCCGCGCCTTCGCTGATCGACTGCAGCAGCGTGCGGCGACGGTCGGGGTGGAGATGCGGCAGCGCCGCGGCAGCGCAGAAGGCGGCCGGGAGCCACGGGCGCACATGCGCGCCGAGCAGCCGCTCGTAGAGGAAACGATAGGCCGGGAAACTGTCGATCCGCCCCTGCGCCAGGTCGAATGCCGACAGCGTGATCAGAAGCCCCAGGAAGGGCTCGAGCATATCCAGCCCGCTGTCGTCAGGGATGTCGGCGCGCAGGTGCGCAAGCTGCGCATAGAAGCGCTTCTGCGCATTGATCGCGGCGGCCTCTTCGTCGTCGCGCGCCCAGGTAGCGATCGGGTCCTTGCGACCGAAGGCGGTGTCGAGCGAGCGGCGAATGTAGCGTTGCGTCGCCTTGTCGAACGAGGCGAACTCCTTCATCTCGCCGATCAGCTTTTCCCCGTTCACCGGGCCCCCGCCCTTCTTCGCAACCATCTCGCTCTACTCCTTTTGCCACTGCCTGCGAGTATAGAAAGGCCAGCCTTAAAAACGACTTAACCAAACCCTCGCGGGCCGCTCCCTCGTGACAAAAGAGACAAGAAAATCACCGCCCGACAAGGGGCGGTGACCGGTTATCCGGGGTTTTCGATGCGCTGCGACAAATTGGCAACGCGGGCGTGTCTTGGTTGCGCTAGCGTGCCGACGCTGCGGAAAGCGGGGCTATTGCTTGTCCCGTGGGGCATTGGAGTTGGGATGCGGCTCGTCGTCACCGCAGCGCGTCACCGAAATCGGGTCCGACGCATCCATTGATTCATCCGAACCGACGTCGACCTTGAGCTGCGCATCGTCGGGGTGCCGACGCAGTTGTTCCTCGAGTTCCTTGCTCGGTTCGTCCTTGGCCTGGGTCATCAGCGTCTCTTTCCTTGGGAAGTCCTCGATCGCTCGACCAACGGCCCAGCGCGCGCGCCCGTTCCCTCGCACGGCGCTTCTGCATAGCGCCCCCGCGCTTCGATGAACCGCCCCCCGGAGGCTGGCGGGGGGCGCCGCGCGGGGCTAGACTTGGCGCAATGCGTCACGCCCCGATCTCCACCGCCTCGCGCTCGCTGTTCGCCGACTGGCGGATCGCGCTCCTGTCGATCGTCCTGTTCTGGGCGACCTATCTGGCGACCGTGATCGGCCGCGCCGCGCTGGTCGGCAGTTTTACCGAGGTGCTCGCCAATCGCATGCCTTCGATCGGCGTCGGCATCCTGTTGACGCTTTGCATCTACCTGACGTTGCGCGCGGTGCGGCCCGAGGCGCCGATACGCTGGCGCGCCGCAGTCGCGCTCGGCGCCTCCGCGCTCGCCGCGATCGCGCAGGCGATGTTCGTCATCTCCACCGCCGCCGATCGCAAGGACGCGGGCGAGGAATATCGCATCGAGGCACGCGAGGGCGCGGTCATCGTGCAAAAGGGCAACGAGATCCGCATCCAGCGCCATTCGGGCGAGGCGCCGATGATCTTCACCCTGCCCCGGCTCGACGAGCTCGACCGCATGGGCCGGGTGCGGATCGCCGCCGACGCGGCGGTCGTCTGGCTCTTCTTCTTTCTCGCGTGGAGCGGGGTCTATCTGGCGATGGACAGCGCGGGCCGCGCCGAACAGGCACAGCGCCGCCTCGCGCAGGCCGAGGCCGCGACGCAGGCCGCGCACGTCCGCGCGCTGCGCTACCAGGTCAACCCGCACTTCCTCTTCAACACCTTGAACAGCCTGTCCTCGCTGGTGATGACCGGGCGCAACGAGCAGGCCGAGGAAATGCTCATCGCGCTGTCGACCTTCTTTCGCACCTCGCTCTCGCTTGACCCGTCGGAGAGCATCACGCTCGAGCGCGAGATCGAATTGCAGCGGCTCTATCTCGAGATCGAACAGCGCCGCTTCCCCAAGCGGCTCGACGTCTCGATCGACGTGCCCGATGCGCTTGCCGACCTGCGCATCCCCGCGCTCATCCTCCAGCCGCTGGTCGAGAATGCGATCAAATATGGTGTCAGTCGCACCCGCGATCCGGTCACCGTCGCCATCGCCGCCAGCGCGTACGGGCCCGACCGCGCGCGGCTCAGCGTCTTCAACACGGTGCCCACCGATAAGGCCGGCAAGCGCGCGGCGCCGACCGGGACCGGCACCGGGCTGACCAACGTGCGCGAACGGCTGCTGGCCCATTTCGGCCCCGCCGCGACCTGCCAGGCGACCCCGGTGGAAGGGGGGTTCCGGGTGGGGCTCGACATTCCCGTGATCAAGGAGGCCGCCGATGAGCGCGCTTAAGGTCCTCATCGCCGACGACGAGCCGCTCGCCGCGGACCGCCTCGTCGCGCTGCTCGACCCGATCGAGGACCTCGAGCGCGTCGGCATCGCCGAGGACGGCGACGAGGCCGTCGCGCTGGCGCAGGCGCACAAGCCCGACCTCGTCCTGCTCGACATCTCGATGCCCGGACAGGACGGGATCGAGGTCGCGCGTACGCTGGCCGCCAGCGAGCCGCGCCCGGTGGTGATCTTCGTCACCGCCTACGATCGATTCGCGGTGGCCGCGTTCGAGGTGGCGGCGGTCGACTATCTGGTGAAACCCGTCGAGCGGGCGCGGCTGCACGAGGCGATCGAGCGCGCCCGGATCGTCCTGGCCAATCGCCAGCCTGCCGCCGCGCGCGAGGACGAGGGCGCGCGCTGGCTGACCGAATTCTGGGCCTCCGACCTGTCGGGGCTGGTCCGCATCGCCGCCGCCGACATCGACCGCGTCTCGGCGGAACGCGACTATATGCGGCTCCATGTCGGCGAGCGCAGCTGGCTGATCCACCATTCGATGACCGCGCTCGAGAAGGGGCTCGACCCTTCGCTCTTCGTGCGCCTGCACCGCTCGGCGATCGTCCGCCGCGACTTCGTCACGGGCTTCTCGCGCAATGCCTCGGGGCGCTGGGTCGCCCAGCTCGCCGACGGGCGCGAACAGCCGGTGGGACGGCTCTACGCCGACCGCGTGCGCGAGATGACCGGCCGCTGATCGCCGCCACGATTGATTTGCGGCAGCAACGTGGATCGTGGCGATTGATCCAATATGAAACCATCCTCGCGACGGGTCGTTAAGGGGCCGCGGACGGCGGGGATCAGCCTGTCACCTTCGCGGCCACAAAGACGTTTGCTCGGAAAGGGTTCATGCTCGGACGACCCGACGATGCGCGACTGCTTCGGCTGCTGCTCGAAGCAGCGGAAGGAAGCGCGGTGCTCATCCGCCGCGTCTGCGCCTGCCTGTCCAACAAGCAGATCGTCAAGATCCTCGAGGAATGCTGCGCCCGGCGCGATATGCTGGCGGCGCGGACCCGCCGCCAGCTCGCCGATCTCGAGGCGCCGCCCGCCGACGCCGAACCGCCGGGCCTCCCCACCGCCTGCTTCTCGCTGCCGGCCGAGCTGGAAGCGGAAGGGGACGAGCATGGACCGCTGCTCGAGCGCCTCGCGGCGTGCGACGACCAGCTCGCGGGCCGGCTCGCCGAGGCGGCGTCGCCCGCCGATCTGTCGGCGCAGGTCCGGCTCATGATCGATGAAGCGACCGAGCTGTTCGCGCTCAACGCCAAGCGGTTCCGCCGCATCGTCGCCCAGGCCAATAGAAAGCGCTCCGACGAAGCCGCCGCCTGACCGCCGCGACGCCGGCCACGCCCCGCCCGATCGAGCCCACGCACCAGCACCGCGCGCCGCGCTTCGAGCAGCGCCACGAGCGAGCGCTCGGTCAGTGCCTCGAAAGAGTGTCCTCGTGCCGGTCGGCGCGTGCCGCGGGTCTGGGCAAAGAAATGGGGGCCAGCATCGCTGCTGACCCCCATCTTGGCACCGAGCCGGCTTGCCGGTCTTGGCCCGGGTTCGTCGCGTTCCGCCCGAAGGCTTTCCGCGGCGCCCATCGCCATCCTTGCGCGCCCGCTCAGGCGTCGCTCGTTACCGCCCGGCCTGCCCCCATGCAGGGGCTTCACCTCGGGTCGAAGCGCTTCGCCTGTTGCGAGCTCTCACTCACGACAGGCTCCGTGCCCTTCCCTCCGCAACCGATCCGTCAAGCGGATCGCGTCCCGGCGGCTCGTCGCGGCCCTTCCTGGACCGGGACCTTCGCGCCCTTCGCTCCCCCGCCCCGAAGGACGGTGCAGCGCGGCTGCGTTAGGCACCCCGGTTCTTCCGGTGCCGTCCGACCGGCTGGTCTGGCCAGTAAGTTTCCGGGTCTCGACACGCTTGCCGGATCCGAAGATCCTTCAGCGCTCCTCCCAGGCTTGCGTGCCCTCGCCTGCCGGCGGAGATCGGGACTTCCGTTTCCTTGCCCCGAGGGGCCCGGGCGGTTCGTCCCGATCACAATTTCAATATGTCGCGATTCGGCCGGATTTCCAACCGGTTAAAAGGTGTTTCGGCCTGTGGATAACGGGGATATCGCGCATAAGTAGGCAAAATTTGCGGGCACGACCCCAGTTCAGCCGCGCCTCTAGCCCCCGACCAGCCGATTCGCAAGCGCGAATAGCGCCCGCGACTCGAAAACCGCTCGTTCACCGCGCCCCCGAGTCGCCCCGTCGACTCCGCGTCTATCGACCGGGTTGCCTGAATGTTCTCCCCGCCCTACCTGTCACCCGTGACCGAATCTTCGCCTCCCCTGCCCGCCGAAACGCCCGCCTATCTCGCGCACCTCAACCCTGCGCAGCTCGAGGCCGCGACCACCCTCGACGGCCCCGTCCTCATCCTCGCGGGCGCGGGCACGGGCAAGACCGCCACGCTGACTGCCCGCCTCGCCCATCTTATCGCCACCCGTAGAGCCTGGCCGAGCCAGATCCTCGCCGTCACCTTCACCAACAAGGCGGCGCGCGAGATGAAGGAGCGTGTGGCGAAGATCACCGGCGGCGCGGTCGACAACATGCCCTGGCTCGGCACCTTCCACTCCGTATGCGCGCGCATGCTCCGCCGCCACGCCGAACTCGTCGGCCTCCAGCCCAACTTCACGATCATCGACACCGACGACCAGCTGCGCCTGTTGAAGCAGCTCGTCGAGGCCGCGCAGATCGACCCCAAGCGCTGGCCGCCCCGCGCGCTCGCAGGCCTGATCGACCAGTGGAAGAACAAGGGCCTCACCGCGTCCCAAGTCGATGCCGCCGACGCACAGGCCTATGCCGACGGCAAGGGCGCCGACCTCTACGCCCAATATCAGGAGCGGCTGAAGGCCGTGAACGCCTGCGACTTCGGCGACCTGCTCCTCCACATGCTCACCATCTTCAAGAGCCATGCGGACGTCCTCGAGCAATGGCGCGACCGCTTCAAGTATCTCATGGTCGACGAATATCAGGATACCAACGCCAGCCAGTATGAGTGGCTGAGGCTCCTCGCCTCCCCCGAAAACAACATCGCCTGCGTCGGCGACGACGACCAGTCGATCTACTCGTGGCGCGGTGCCGACGTCTCCAACATCCTGCGCTTCGAGCGCGACTTCCCCGGCGCCAAGATCGTTCGCCTCGAACAGAATTACCGCAGCACCGGCCACATCCTCGCCGCCGCCAGCGGGGTGATCGCGCACAACAGCGGCCGCCTCGGCAAGGAACTGTGGACCGACGCGGGCATGGGCGAGAAGGTCAAGGTCCTCGGCGTCTGGGACGGCCCCGAGGAAGCCCGCCGCATCGCCGAGGAGATTGAGAACCACGTCTCCAAGGGCGGCAGCCTCGATGACTGCGCCATCCTCGTGCGCGCCCAGCACCAGACCCGCGAGTTCGAAGAGCGCTTCATCGCCATCGGCATGGATTACCAGATCATCGGGGGTTTTCGCTTCTACGAGCGCGCCGAGATCCGCGACGCCATCGCCTACCTGCGCCTCTTGGCCTCCCCGCAGGACGACCTCGCCTTCGACCGCATCATCAACACCCCCAAGCGCGGCCTTGGCGACAAGGCGGTCGCCACCATCCACCAATATGCAAGGGCGCAGGGCCTCCCCCTCTTGATGGCCGCCGCGCAAATCCTCGACACCGACGAACTCACCCCCCGCGCCCGCAATTCGCTCAGCCGCTTCGTCGGCGACTTCGCCCGCTGGCGGACGCTGATGGCCGGCACGTCAGCCACCCCCACCACCGGCGACGACAACCGCCAGCTCATGGAAAGCGGCACCAAGGCCCTCACCCCCTCGGAGCTCATGCAGCAGGTGATCGAGGAATCGGGCTACACCGCCATGCTCCAGGCCGACAAATCGGCCGAGGCACAGGGCCGCCTCGACAACCTCGCCGAACTCGCCCGCGCGATGGAGGAATATGAAACCCTCTCCGACTTCCTCGAACATGTCAGCCTCGTCATGGACAATGACGCCAACAAGGCGGGCGAGCGCGTCACCCTCATGACCATCCACGCCGCCAAGGGCCTGGAATTCCCCCTGGTCTTCCTCGCCGGCTGGGAAGAAGGCCTCTTCCCCTCGCAGCGCGCGCTCGACGAAGGCGGCAATGCCTCCCTCGAGGAAGAACGGCGCCTCGCCTATGTCGCCATCACCCGCGCGCGCCGACAGGCGATGATCGTCCACGCCGCCAACCGCCGCATCTACGGCCAGTGGACGAGCAGCATCCCCAGCCGCTTCGTCGACGAACTCCCCGCCGAACACGTCGAGAGCGACCAGACCATGTCGGGCGGCGCCTCGCTCTGGCAGGCCCAGTTCCAGCCCCTCGAAGACCCCTTCGCCCACCTTGCCGCCGCCGGCTCCAACCGCGCCAGCACTAGAGGCCCCGGTTGGAAACGCGCCAGCAGCCGCTTCGAAAAAGGCGAACAGCGCATCATCGAAGCCAAGGGCAGCGCGGTCAGCCTCGGCAACAAGGGCCGCGATGACTTGCAGCTCGGCATGCGCGTCTTTCACGGCAAGTTCGGCTACGGCAAGATCGAAGCGATCGAAGGCAACAAGCTCGAGATCGAGTTCGAGAAGGCGGGGCGGAAGCGCGTGTTGGATAGCTTTGTGAGTTTGGAGGGGTGATCAGTGAGTGGGGAGGCGTTTTCAAAAAATCACTATGTACCGCAATGGTATCAGAAGAATTTTCTTCTGAATGCGCAGAACCGTTTTCATTATTTAGACCTCAACCCAGAGTGGATTGAGAACAATGGCCATCGATATAGACGCAAGGGGCTTCTCAGGTGGGGAACCCAGAAGTGTTTCTCGGAGGATGACCTCTACACCATCGCTCTATGAAATCAGCGCAACACTGAAATAGAGCAGTTTTTTTTCGGCGAGGTTGATGACTTTGGAAGCCGTGCGCTACCGCATTTCACAAATTATAAAATAACTGGCGAATTGATGGACTCCTTCCAGTCATTCCTTACCTTTGTCAGTATTCAAAAACTAAGAACTCCCAAGGGCCTTTATCAGCTTTCGAAACTTACAAATACAAGAAGCAAGCCCACCCTGTTGATAGTCTTGCAAAAACTTTCCCAGATGCATTGCGCAATATGGTGTGATGCGGTGTGGGAAATTGTGAGCGCCGAAGCCTCTCCCACCAAATTTGTTCTGACGGACCATCCCGTGACCCAGTACAATATGGGCGCCTTTCCGGGATCGAAAAAGTATGGAGGGGCAAACGATCCTGACTTGCGATTTGCGGGGACCCATACACTAGTCCCGCTTACATCAGATAAGCTGCTGATACTCACGAACCTATCGTGGGCACGAAACCCTTATCAAAACCCGATGGGGCAGCATCCTAACCAAGTCTTGATGAGAGACACGTTATTCAACGCGACGAAGGTGCAAACTGGTCGCCTGCTCACCGAAGAAGAAGTTCTAAAGATAAACTTCATCATGAAGAGCCGCGCCTATCGTTTTGTGGCGGCGTCCGAAGGAGATTGGCTGTTTCCCGAGAAGCGTCTCGGAACAACGCATTGGAGCAGCTTCGGCAAGGAGTGGCTCCTCATGCCCGAACCACGCAACCTTTTCATGGGCGGCGAAACTTATGTCGGCTACCAAAATGGTCGGTCTGAAGCTTGGGGTCCTTATGGACATAAGCCTTGGGAACGTGAGTTTAAGAATGAGAGAAGAAAAGCGCGAGAGTCTGAGACTCTAGAACGCTTTCAAGACGAATTTGCCGCGAAATTCGGGCCTACCTATCGTTCTCACAGTGACGAGTTTGGAGGACGAAAGATCAATAATGACGGCCCAGAGTATTTTGCTTTTCGAATGAAACGGCATGAGGAACGACGAGCGAGAGGAAGGCGAAGTAACTGAAAAAGTAACCCTCCTCCGTGCCATCAACGCCGGCACGCCGCTCAAGATGGATGCCCTGCGCGCGCTCGCGGCGGCGGCGGGCTATGCGGACCCGCGCACCTATATCGCCAGCGGCAACCTCCTCCTCGACACCGACGACGGCGAGGCGCAGGTCCGCGCCCGCCTCGGCCCTGCGCTCGAGGCCCACGTCGGCGCCCCCGTCCCGCTCTTCGTCCGCACCGCTGACGAGTTGGACGCCCTCCTCGCCGCCAACCCGTGGCCCGATGCCCCCGGCAACAAGGTCATGGCGCTCTTCCTCGACGAGGCCCCCACACAGGCCGACATCGCGGCCGCCACCAACATCACCGACGAGCAGATCGCACTGGGCACCCGCCACCTCTACCTGCACTACCCCACGGGCCAGGGCCGCAGCCGCATGAAGCTCCCCGCCCTCGGCCGCGGCACCGCGCGCAACCTCAACACCGTCGCCAGCCTCGCCGCGCTCGCGCGCAGTTGAACGTGCACGAGCGGGCACCGGGGGAGGAACCGGCGCCGCCGTGCGCGGTTGACCAGCAGGGCTGCCGGGCAGCCGAGGGCGAGGGCGAGGGGATGTGATGCAGCGTCTTGCGATACGCGAATATGGTTTGACCTTGCTCATCCTCGCGGGCGGGATGGTGCTCGCCATCTTCGCCGCGCTGACCACGCTGGCCGACCGCCGTGCCGATGCCACGCAGCAGCTCGAGCGGCTCGCCGACCGCGCCACCTTGTCGATCGAGAACAAGTTCGCGCTCCAGACTGCGGTGCTGCGCGGCGGGGTCGCGCTGTTCGGTGCCTCGGACCGCGTGACGGCGGAGGAATTCCGCCGCTATGTCGAGGGACAGGAACTCGATCGCTACAACCCCGGGATCCTCGGCGTCGGCTTCGCCGCCTACGCGCCCGGTCCCGGGGAGGCCAACCGGCTCGCGCGTGCCTATCGCGCCGCCAGCGCCTTCCGCCCGCTCTGGCCCTCGGGGGAGCGCGCCGACTATTCGATCATCACCTTCCTCGAGCCCCAGAATCCGCGCAACGCCGCCGCACTCGGCTACGACATGCTGTCGGAGGCCAACCGCCGCGCCGCCATGGAACGCGCGCGCGCGCAGGGCGAGGCCGCGCTCAGCCACAAGATCACGCTCGTGCAGGAGATCGACGAGGACAAGCAAGCCGGGTTCCTGCTCTATTTGCCTGCCTACCAGTGGGTCGACGGCGAACGCCTCTTCGTCGGCTGGATCTACAGCCCGCTGCGCGCCGACGACCTGTTCGGCGCGATCACCGACGAGCCCTTGTGGGACGGGGTCGTGGTCGCGGTCTATGATGGCGCGCCGGTCGAGGCGAACCGGCTGCACCGCTCGGCCGCGGTGCCAGTCAGCGATCAGGCGATCGAGCGGACCCTTGAGATCGGGGGCATCCCGCTCACGATCCGGCTGTCGCCGCTGCCGGGCGTCACCGGGGCGAGCGCCGCGCGCCACGCCTGGCAGACCTTCGCGCTCGGGCTGCTGCTCACGCTGCTCCTTGCCGCGCTCAGCTTCCAGCAGCAGCGCGGGCGGCTGCGGGTCGAGCGTCTCGTCGAAAAGCGCACCCGCGACCTGAAGGCCGCCAACGAGGAGCTCATCAACGAGGCCGCTGCGCGCAGCGAGGCCGAAACCCAGATGCGCCACCTGCAGAAGATGGAAGCGGTCGGGCAGCTCTCGGGCGGGATCGCGCACGACTTCAACAACATGCTCGCGATCATCACCGGCAACCTCGACATGGCGAAACGGACCGAGGACCCGGAGCGGCGCGCCAGGGCGCTCGACCGGGCATTGCTGGGGAGCCACAAGGCGGCCGAACTGACGCAGCGGCTGCTCGCCTTCTCGCGGCGCCAGACGCTGATGCCCGAGACCGTCGACTGCAATCGCCTCGTCGCCGAGATGTCCGAACTGCTGCGGCGCACGCTGGGCGAGCAGATCGAGCTCGAGACCGCGCTCGCGCCCGACCTGTGGCCGGTGACCGTCGACCCCAGCCAGCTGGAAAATGCGATCGTCAACCTCGCGGTCAACGCGCGCGATGCCATGAGCGGCGGCGGACGGCTCACCATCACCACCAGCAACCGCGAGCTCGGGCGCGGCGATCGCGGCGCGACGGGCGGATCGCCCGAGGGCCAATTCGTGCTGATCGCCATCGCCGACACCGGGGTCGGCATGTCGGCGGAGGTGCAGTCGAAGGCGGTCGAACCCTTCTTCACCACCAAGGAGGTCGGCAAGGGGACCGGGCTCGGGCTCAGCCAGGTGTTCGGCTTCCTCAAGCAGTCGGGCGGGCATTTCGACATCGCCTCGACCGAGGGCGTGGGCACCACCATCATGCTCTACCTGCCGCGCGCGCTCGAGGAGGCGGCGACCGCCTCGACCCCGCGCCCGCCCGCGAGCGAGGACCTGCCGCAGGCGCGTCCCGGCGAGACCGTGCTGGTGGTGGAAGACGAAGCCGCGGTGCGCGAGATGAGCCGCAACGCCTTCGAAGCGCTCGGCTATGCCGTGCTCGAGGCCGCCGACGGCAAGGAGGCGCTCGGGGTGCTCGACGACCATGCGGGGCGCATCGATCTTGTCTTCACGGACGTGGTCATGCCGCGGATGGACGGGCGGCGGCTCGCCGACGCGATGGCGCAGCGCCATCCGGGCGTGCCGATCCTCTTCACCACCGGCTTCACTCCCGACGGGATCGTCCACGACCAGCGGCTCGACAGCGACGTGACGCTGCTGCCCAAGCCGTTCAGCCTCGCCCGGCTCGCGGTCGCGGTGCGCGAGCGGATCGACCGCGACTGAGCCGGTTGCTGAAGCGCCCCTCGCGGGAGGCATCCCATGCGAAAGGGGCCCGCCGTCGCCGGCGAGCCCCTTCTTGATGCCCGCGAACCGGGCGGATCGATCGGCCTAGAGCGCGACGATCTTGGTCGCGGCCATCTTGCCGCGGCGGTCTTCCTCGAGTTCGTAGGAGACGCGCTGGTCCTTGTCGAGCGTGCGCAGCCCCGCGGCCTCGACCGCGCTGATGTGCACGAACGCGTCACCGCCGCCATTGTCCGGCGCGATGAACCCATAGCCCTTGTCGGCATTGAAAAACTTGACGGTACCTTCGGTCATGGAAAATCTTCCTGTCTTGCCGGCGCGCCTATCGCCCCGGCGGTCCTGCTAGAAATCGGCGATGAGGAAGATGAGGGCGCTTGGTGGAGGCCCAAAGATTCCAGAACGGCAACTGGTAGCCCTCGCTCCATAGGGCACCCCGCGCGCGGCGACAAGTCCCGCGCTCCGCCTAGCGCGCGGCGGCAGGCTGCGAAGCGCGGCAGTCCTCGCCCGCGGCGATCTGGTCATAGCTCAGCTGGCAGAAGCCTGCGGCGCCGGGTTCGAACGCGGCGGCGCTCTGCGAGGAACCGCGATAGCCGTCGAGCAGCCATGGCAGCGAGATCGCCGCGGCGGCGAGGAAGAGGATGTTGACGAGAAGTCGCATGGGGCGTCTCCCTGTGTTCGCCCCCGTGTCTAGCGTGTCGCCGCTCAACGATCCTGACGCGAGGCTGCAACGATCATGGGAAGATCGTCAGCCGGCGGCGGCGCGTGGCTCCTCGACTAGCGGTTCGCCGAGCCGGACCTGGTGCCGGCCCCAGAAAAGACCCTCGCGAAAGCGGTAATAGGGCACGGTGACCACGAGCCCCTCGCGGCCCCACGTCATCTGCACCCGGATGGTGCCACGCTCGCTGCCCTGCGGCAGCACCTCGGTGATCGCGGTGGCGCGGACCACGCCATTGGCCATCAGCGCCTCCATCTCGGCGCGCAACGCCTCGAGCGGGGCGTCGCCCTCGAGGCCGTGCGGCCCGCCGCCCGCATCGAGCATCGCACCGAACGGCGCGGGGGACGCGTTCGCGACCAGCCGCGCCGCCGCTTCCTTGGTGCAAAAATCGACCAGACGTGATCCCTGCATGATCGCCTCCGAACGACCGCGTCTTAACATATGTGAAGATGTTTGTCAGTAGCGCGGCGCATCCGGCGGCGCGATCGGGTGCACAAGAAAGGCGCGGGCTCGCGCCCGCGCCTCCCTGTCCCTGAAGGGGCGTACCGCTCAGGCGGGCATCGGCATCTGCGTGTCTTGCTCGGCACGCATCTCGGCCTTGCGCGCCTCCTCGGCGACGCGCAGCTTGTCCGCAGCGATGGCCCGGTTGGCGAGCTTCTCCCAGCTTCGCGCGGCGCGTTCGTGGCGTTCGCGGACCTTGTCCAGCGTCGCCGCCGCGGCCTTGGCGCGTTCTTCTTCCATCCGCTCGATCAGGAATTCGGTCTGGTGGGCCAATATGGGTCTCCTCGGACTTGGGGGGACCGCCCGCGGGAACGGGGGTCCCGGGTTGGCGTCAGTCGCAGCGACCCGGCGAACGGGCGTTCGCGGGGTAATCGGGCGGCAGCGAAGGGCGGATGTCCGGAATCATCTCCACGCCGCGAAGCGGCCGGATGGCGCGAGGCCGAGCGTATGGAGACGGTCGAACAATAGTGGGATCATTGTAGGAGATTGGCGCGCAAAACACAAAAGTCCTCCATTTGCGCGATTCGTCCGCGCGCGGGGCTCGTTGCGGTCGCGAATCGGTCACTGGAAGGCGACCACGGTGCCCGGGCTGACCGCGTTCATCAGGGTGCGCGCGTCCCAGTTGGTGAGCCGCACGCAGCCATGGCTCGAGGTCTTCCCGATCAGTGCCGGATCGGGGCTCCCGTGGATGCCGTAACCATCCTTGCCAAGGTCGATCCAGATGCCGCCGATCGGGTTGTTGGGACCGGCCGGGATGACCAGCGTCTCGTCCCCGCCCCACTCCTGGTCGGAGGGGTCGAAGGTATAGTTGGCCTCGGGCGCGAGCGCGGCCACCTCCATTGTCCCCGACGGGCTCGGGAATTCGTCCGAGCCGACGGTGGCGGGGAAGCTGGCGACCAGCGTGCCGTCCGCGTCGTAGGCGCGCACTTCATTGTCCTCACCGTCGATCTCGACCCGTTCCACCGCCGGCAGGTCGCCCATGTCGGCGGCGACGACGATGATCTCGGTGCCCTGCGAGAGCCCGCCCGGGTTGAGCGCGCGCAGCAGTCCCTCGCTCATGCCGAACTGTTCAGCGAGCTTCTCGCCGAGCGAACCATAGCCGACGCGTCCAGTCTCTGCCTGTTCGGCCATTCCGTCGGCGGGGGTGGAGAACTCGCTCGACGCCGCCTCGATCGTATAGCGCTCAAGCAAGGGCGCATCTGCCGCCGCCTTGCGCAGTGCCTCCATCGTCGCGCTGTCGGCGCTGCCCGTCACCTCGAGCCCCTGCGCGCGCTGGAAGGCGCGCAGCGCGCGGCTGGTGTTGCCGCCGGGATAGCCGTCGATCACCCCGGGCGAATGGCCCGCTCGCACGAGCAGCACCTGCGCCTCGAGCGTGGCTTCCTGCCGCTTGTCGGCGAACACGCCCTCGGGCGGGGCGATCTCGAATCGGTCACTGGCGGGTTGCGCGGCGAGCGGGGTGGCGGGAAGGAGGACGGCAAGCCCGACAAGGGCGACTCTGGAAAAGGTCATGCGAAAAGAACGGTCCGCTCCGCAGAAGGTTCAGCCGTCGAGTTCGAGCCAGTCGCGCGGTTCGAGCCCGTAGAGCATGTCGAGCAGCTCGAACTGGACCCCGTTGGGTTGCGAACTGTTCGAGTTCCACAGCGCCACGATGCCGGTGTCGCGCGCCGGATCGAACAGGATCAGGCTGCGATAGCCGTTGACCCCGCCGCGGTGGCCGACGACCTCGTGCCCGGCATAATCGTAGATCCGCCAGCCCAGCCCGTAGCGCGCGTCCGACAGGCGCTCGCGATAGTCGCGCAGGCGGCGGACCTCGCCCGGGGTGGCGATCAGCGGGCGATGCGCCTCGGCGAGCACCTCGGGCGCAAGGATCTCGGGATAGCCGCCGACCTGCGCCTTGAGCCAGATCGCGAGGTCGAGGATGTCCGAATTGACCCCGCCCGCCGCGGGCACCCGGTAATAGGCATCGGTGACGGGCACCTCGCGCTTGCCCCGGCTGTGCGGGTGCGCCCAGCTCGGGGCGCCGACGAGCCCCTCGCGGCTGACCGTGGCATCGCGCATCCCGAGCGGCCCGAACAGTTCCTCCTCGAGCGCCTCGGCAAAGCGCTTGCCCGCGCCGCGTTCGATCGCCTCGGCGCTGCTGTCGAAGGCGACATTCTGGTAGCTCCAGCACCGCCCGACGGGGCAGATCTGGACAAGGTCGCCGAGCTGGCCGCGGATAGCGTCGGGGTCCTGCCCCGCCTCGAGCCGGTCGTCATAGGCGTTGCGCCAGATGCCGAGCCGATGGCTCAGGACATCGCGCAGCGTGGCCGAGAACTGGTTGCCCTCGGGCAGGCGCAGCGTGCGCGAATAGTTGGAGATCGGCAGGTCGAGGCTGAGCCGCCGCTCGGCGGCGAGCTTGGCCGCCATCGTGCCAGCGACCCCCTTCGACACCGAGGCCCAGCGGAACACCGTGTCGATCCCGACCGGCTCGTCGGTGTCTTCGAGCGTCTCGCCATAGCCCTTTACGAAGGCGATCCGGCCATCCTCGACGATGCCCACCGCGAGCCCGACCATCCCCGGTTCCTCGACCAGCCGCTCGAGGCGGCGATCGAGCCGGACATAGTCGATCCCGGCCGGGTCGAGCGCGGCCGGCGCGGGCAGCGCGACCCGCACCTCGTCGCGCGGGGCCTCGGGCGCGGCTTCCTCGGCGCGCAACGCCTGCCCCCCGGCGAGCACCGAGACGAAAAGAAGGGCAGGCAGCGAAAATTTCATGACGGGCTGTATGTTCATCCTTCGCGCTGTGTTGACTGTACCGACAACGAAGGCAAGAGGGGGACATCTCCGTTCATGCCGCTGGCGCAACGAGCGATCGTGCCGCCGACGGGTTAGCGGATCGCCCGCCGCCCCCGCGCGGCATCACCCGGAACCCTCGCGAGGGGGAAGAGAGGACGACATGCAATTCCTGCGCACGCTGCTGTGGGTGCTCCTCGCCGTCGGGATCGCCATCTTCGCCACCGCCAACTGGCATGACGTGATGGTCGAACTTGGCGGCGACCTGCGGATGGCGATCAAGTTACCGCTGCTGTTCGCGCTCACCTTCCTTGCCGGCGCGGTGCCGCCGATCCTCTATTATCGCGCGCGGCTGTGGAAGTTGCGGCGCCGGATCGACCAGGCCCAGCGCGCGCTCGAGGCGCAGCCGACGACGCCGACCCCGCCCAGCGCCCCCGCGCGCCCCGCCGCCCCCCCGCCCGAACCCGACAGCCCCTTTTGAGGACGCCGCGCCCATGATCAGCCCCATCTTCGTCGCCATCGACACCCCGCGCCTCGACACCGCGCAAAATCTCGCGGTGGCGGTGCGCGCGCACGCCGCCGGGCTCAAGCTCGGGCTCGAGTTCTTCAACGCGCAGGGCGGCGACGGGGTGAAGCGGCTCAAGGAACGCGGGCTGCCGATCTTCCTCGACCTCAAGCTGCACGACATTCCCAACACCGTCGGCAAGGCGGTCGAGGCGATCGCGCCGCTGCGGCCGCGGCTCCTCACCGTCCACGCCGCCGGCGGGCTCGAGATGCTGCGCGCCGCCAAGGCCGCCGCCCCCGACGTCACCAAGGTCGTCGCGGTGACCATGCTGACCAGCCTCGACCAGCCCGACCTCGATCGCGCGGGGATCGCGAGCACCCCCGCCGACTTCGTCGATCGCATGACCGATCTGGCGCGCGAGGCCGGGCTCGACGGCATCGTCTGTTCGGGGCTCGAGGTGAAGGCGATGCGCGCCAAATGGCCCGACGGGCATCTCGTCGTCCCGGGGGTGCGCCCGGCGGGGTCGAGCCCGCGCGGCGACCAGAAGCGTGTCGTCACCCCGCGCGAGGCGATCGACGACGGGGCCTCGGTGCTGGTCATCGGGCGCCCGGTGACCGCCGCCGCCGATCCGCAGGCCGCGATCGCCGACATCGCGCGCGACCTCTAGCCGGTGCTGGACAGGCCGCGCGCGGGCCAGTAGCAGCAGCGCAAATGTTGAGAGGTGGACAATGAGCTGGATCGACCGCGTCCGTAACGGCATTCCCTTCCTGCCCAAGCGTCAGAGCGAGGATGCGCTGTGGCACAAGTGCAAGAAGTGCGAGAGCATGATCTTCGCCAAGGAGTGGGCCGAGAATCTCCACGTCTGCCCGCGGTGCGACCATCACGACCGGATCGGCGTCGAGGAACGCTTCGCGCAGCTGTTCGATGCGCCCCCCGAACGCCTCCCCGCCCCCGAGGTCCGCGAGGATCCGCTCAAGTTTCGCGACAGCAAGAAATATACCGAGCGGATGAAGCAGGCGCGCGCCAAGACGGGCGAGCGCGATGCGCTGATCAATGCCTTCGGCCGGATCGGCGGGATGCCCGCCGTCGTCGGGGTCCAGGACTTCGCCTTCATGGGGGGCTCGATGGGGATCGCGGTCGGCGCCGCGATCGTCGCCGGGATCCGCACCGCGATCGAGCGCGGCGTGCCCTATATCCTCTTCACCGCGGCGGGCGGGGCGCGGATGCAGGAAGGCATCCTCAGCCTGATGCAGATGCCCAAGACCACCGTCGCGCTCGCCGAACTGCGCGAGGCGGGGCTGCCCTACATCGTCGTCCTCACCGACCCGACCACGGGCGGGGTGACCGCGAGCTATGCGATGCTCGGCGACGTGCAGATCGCCGAACCCGGCGCGCTCATCGGCTTTGCCGGGCAACGCGTCATCGAGCAGACCATCCGCGAGAAGCTTCCCGAAGGCTTCCAGCGCGCCGAATATCTGCTCGATCACGGCATGCTCGACATGGTCGTGCATCGCCACCAGCTGAAGGACCGGCTGGCCACGCTGGTCGGCTATCTCGCGCCGCAAGAGTCCGACGCGGCCTGATGCAGGCCGCGTCCCGATGAAGGATGGGGCGCGGTCGGACGATCCGGCGGTGCAAGCCCAGCTCGACCGTGTGGAAGCGCTCGGCCACGGGGGTGAGCGCGACGGGCAATATCTCGAACCCGTCGAGACATTGCTCGGCGCGCTCGGCCATCCCGAGCGTTCGCTGCCCCCCGTCTTCCATGTCGCCGGGACCAACGGCAAGGGGTCGACCATCGCCTTCGCGCGCGCCGGGCTCGAAGCGGCGGGCAAGCGCGTCCACGTCTTCACCAGCCCGCACCTCGTGCGTTTCAACGAACGGATCCGGCTCGGCGGCACGCTGATCGCCGACGCCGCGCTCGCCCCGCTGCTCGAAGGGGTGCTCGATACGGTCGAGGCCGAGGGGCTGTCGCCCAGTTTCTTTGAAGCCACCACCGCCGCCGCGATGCTCGCTTTCTCGCGCGCCCCCGCCGACGCGCTGCTGCTCGAGGTCGGCATGGGCGGGCGTCTCGATGCAACCAATGTCGTCGCCCGCCCCGCCGCCTGCGGCATTGCCGCGCTGGGGCTCGACCACCAGCGCTGGCTCGGCGCGACGCTGCCCGAGATCGCAGGCGAAAAAGCCGGGATCGCCAAGCCCGGCGTCCCGCTCGCCGTCCAGCGCCAGCCGCCGGCTGCGCTCGAGCGCATCGCCGACGTCGCGGCGGCGGTGGGCGCGCGCTTGCTGGTGCAGGACCGCGACTGGTCGATCGCATCGGTCGATGCGGGGCTGCATTATGAAGGCCGGCGCAGCCTTGCCCTTCCCCACCCCCGCCTCGTCGGACCGCACCAGCTTGGCAATGCCGGCCTCGCGCTGGCGATGCTCGATTACCAAGAGGCGCTCGACCTCGATTGGCCCTCGCTGGCGCCGATGACTCGCTGGGCCGACTGGCCCGCGCGGCTCCAGCGAATCGAGGAAGGCAAGCTGCGCGCGCGGCTTCCCGGTGACGTCGCGCTCCTCCTCGATGGCGCGCACAACCGCGAGGCGGCGCTGGCGGTGGCGCGGGCGCTAGCGGGCAACCGGGTGCATCTCGTCGCCGGGGTGCTCGCCAACCGCGACCCGCTCGCGCTCTTCTCGCCCTTCATCGGGCAAATGGCGAGCTTCACCGCGCTCCCCGTCCCCGGCCACGACCATCACCAGCCCGCCGCGCTGGCGGCGATGATCGACGGCACCGACAGCGCGCCGGCGGCCGATCTTGCCGATGCCCTCGACCGGGTCGCCGCGCGGGCGCTCCCCGGCGACACCGTGCTGGTGATGGGCTCGCTCTACCTCGCGGGCGCCTTCCTCGCCGCCAACGGCACGCCTCCGGCTTAAGCGAATTCGACCTCGGGCGGCGGCGCGTTCTGGTCGGCCAGCCCGAGGCGACGCTGGCGCGCCCATTCCATCAGGCACAGCACCACCGCCACCCCGCCGATCGCGGTGGTGATGAGGAAGACGGTGTAATAGCCCAGCTCCTCGATCAGCTGCCCCAGCGGCGCGCGCCCCAAGGTGCCGACCAGCAGCGCGAGGCTCGACAGGAGCGCATATTGCACCGCGCTATAGCCCTTGGCGACGATGCTCGAGAGATAGGCGACGAACGCCGCGCCGGCGATCCCGACCGCGAGGTTCTCGCCCGCGATGGTGATCATCAGCTTGGCGAGCCGCGCATCGCCCCCGAGGTTGGAGACGATCCAGGTAAAGCCGCTCGCATCGGCCACCGCCTGCATCCGCGCCCCGCCGATCGCGAGGTCGGCGTAGAGCAGGTTGGTGAGCGCCGCGATCAGCGCGCCGAAGGTCAGCGCCGCCATCCGCCCGATCAGCGTCAAGAGCGCGCCGCCGATCGCCAGCCCGACGAGCAGCGCGCCGACCCCGAAGAATTTCGACGCCACCGCGACCTCGTCGTTGGTGTACTGAAGTTCGCCGAGATAGAAGGGATAGGCAAAGCTGCCCCAGATCGCGTCGCAGATGCGGTAGGTGAGGATCAGCGCGATGACGAGGATCGCCGCCGAGCCCAGCCGCCCGATGATCTCGGTCAGCGGCAACACCAGCGCGCGATAGCCGAAGTCGATCGCCCGCTCGCCCGCACTGGTCGCGGGAGTGGGCTCGGACAGGACGTTCCGGCCGGTCTTTTGCTGGTGCACCAGCCAGGCGGCGATCATCCCGGGAATGACGATCGTCGCGAGCAGGATGATCGGCCCCTGCTGGGTGATCCACTCGACCGACTGGTTGCGCGCCTCGGCGTCCGAATTGAGGCTGCGCACCATGAAGATGAGGACGAGCGCGAGCGCCACGCCCCACAGCGTGCCGATCGCGGCGAAGGCGCGCTTGCGCACCTGCGGGGTCAGCTGGCCGGGCAGCCGCAGCGCGTTGAGTTCCTCGCTCGCCGCTTCGATCTGGTCGGTGGTGCGCCGCGCGTCGGGGGCGCGGATCCCCGCCAGTCCGATCACGAAGATCGTCGCGCCGAAGATCGCATAGGTCTCGGGCCAGCCGATCCGTGCCGCGACGATCAGCGCCAGCGCCCCCCCCGCCAGCGCGGCGAGCCGATAGCCCATCTGGTAGATGGTCGAGAGGATGTCGATGGTCGCGACCTCGTCGGCGACATCGACGCGCCACGCATCGATCACCACGTCCTGCGTGGCCGAGGAGAAGGCGACGAGCCCCGCGAGCAGGCTGAACAGCCCGAGCTGCGACTTGGGGTCGAGCAGCGACAGGGTGATGAGGCAGATGCCGATCAGGATCTGCGCGGTCACGATCCATTGCTTGCGATGCCCGAGCCGCTTGAGGAGCGGCAGGTCGAGGCGATCGAGCGCGGGCGACCAGAGGAACTTGAAGGCATAGGCCAGCCCGATGAGCGAGAAGACCCCCATCGTCTCGAGATCGACCTTGGCCTCGCTCAGCCAGGCGTAGAGCGTGCCGAGGACGAGCGAATAGGGCAGCCCCGCGGCAAAGCCGAACAGCAGCATGTAGACCGTCTTCTTCTGCCGCAGCGAGCGCAGCAGCTCGCCCCAACCGGGCTTGGTCGTCGAGTCGTCGGCCATACTTCGTCCTTCATCGGGCTATGCGGGGGGTACGCTAGAGGGGCGCGACGCTGCGGAAAAGGGGCTGAACCGGCGCTGACTTGATTGCCGGGCGCGCGAGGCGCACTCTTCGCCGCATGGACCTGCCCCGCCGCGCCTCCACCATGACCCCCGGCCAGCGCCAGCTGGCCGAGGCGATGCAGCGCGGCGACCATTTCCTCGGCGAGCAGGTGCACCGGCTCGAGACCTCGCGCTACACCGATCCCGAGCGGCACGCCCGCGAGCGCGAGACCTTTTTCCGTGGCTTTCCCACCGCGCTCTGCCCCTCCTCGCTCATCGGCACCAACGAGCTGGTGCGGCACGACCTCACCGGGCTCGACCTCATCGTCACCCGCGATGCCGAGGGCAAGGCGCATGTCCTCGCCAACAGCTGCCTCCACCGCGCCACGCGGCTCGTCGAGGAACCGGGCGTCCACCCGGCCAAGAAGATCATCTGCCCCTATCATGCCTGGACCTACACCCCCGACGGTGCGCTACGCGCGCTGCCGCGCCCCGACAGCTTCCCGGGGTTCTGCAAGGACGGGCAGTCGCTCACCGCCTATCCGGTCGCCGAACATGGCGGGCTAATCTGGTTCATCGGCAATCCCGACGCGCCGCCCGATTTTTCCGAAATCGAACCGCTCGGCCCCGAACTCGACGCCATCGGGCTGGGCGACATAGCGGTGTTCGCGCGCGCCACCCACGCGGTCGAGGCCGACTGGAAGATGGTCGTCGACGCCTTTTGCGAGGGCTATCACGTCAAGCGGCTCCACGCCCGCTCGATCGGCGACTATTTCGCCGACGGCGTGAGCGTGGCCGACCGCATCGGCCCGCACCAGCGCTTCATCGTCGGCCGCACCGACCATGCCAGCGAGGTCGACCTCGACGACTGGTCCGCCGTGCGCGAGGTGATGACCTTTACCTACCAGGTCTTTCCCAACACGGTCGTCATCGTCAGCCCCGACTATGTCAACGTGCTCGTCGTCCATCCGTGCGGCGCGGGACGCTGCCGGGTGGAGAATTTCATGCTGGTGCCGGGCGAGCGCGAGGTCGACCCCGAGGCGATGCGCCCGCGCTGGCAGAAAAGCTGGGAGCTGCTCGACGGGCACACCTTCGCGGGCGAGGACTTCCGCGCGGCCGCGCTGTGCCAGCGCGGGGTCGAGACGGGGCATCGCGACACGATGCTGCTGGGCACGCTCGAGACCGGGGTGGCGATCTTCCACGCCGAGTGCGACGCGCGGCTCGCTCAGGGGGTGACGTAGAGCTTGAGCCCCTTCACCGCCTTGAAGCGGCGCCCGCCGACGAGCGCGTCGATCGCCGCGATCGCATCCTTCAGCTGGCGATCCGTATAGGGCTTGACGAGGCTGCCGAGCGCGAAGCTGCGGCATTCCTCGGGCGGGTTGCCGGTGGCGAAGAGCACGGGAATGCCCTTGTCGCTGGCGACGCGCGCGACATCGATCCCGCTCTTCTCGCCCGCCAACTGGATATCGGCGAGGACGAGATCGACCGTCTCGAACTCCATGTCGCGCCGCGCGTCCTCGTAATTGTCGCGCGTGCCGACCACGACATAGCCGAGCCGTTCGAGCCGCTGCTCGTTGTCGAACGCGGTCAGCGGTTCGTCCTCGACGACCAGGATGCGGGAAATCGCGCGCTTTGACTTTCCGAACAGGATGTTGACCCCTAGAGAGAGCGGCATGACGCCATCAAATGACAAGCGCCGGAAGCCCCGTACCGGTTCCGCGAAGCCCGCGCCCAATTCCTCGCGCGCCGCATCCGCCCGCTCCGCGCCCCCGCGCGCGGAGCAGCGTATCGCCAAGTTGCTCGCCCGCGCGGGGGTCGCCTCGCGCCGCGAGGTCGAACGGATGATCGGCGAGGGGCGCATCGCCATCGACGGCAAGACGCTCGACACGCCCGCCACGTTGGTCAGGAACCTGCGCGGCGTCACGGTCGACGGCCAGCCGGTGCAGCGCACCGAACAGACCCGCCTGTTCGCCTTCTACAAGCCGCGCGGCTGCCTGACCGCGGCGCGCGACCCCAAGGGGCGGCGCACCATCTACGACGCGCTGCCCAAGGACGGCAAGCTGCCCCGGCTGATGCCCGTGGGGCGGCTCGACTACAATACCGAGGGGCTCCTCCTCCTCACCAACGACGGCGAATTCAAGCGCGCGCTCGAACTGCCCGCCAATGCGGTCCCGCGCACCTATCGGGCGCGCGCCTTCGGCCATGTGCGGCAGGACCAGCTCGAGGAGCTGGCCGAGGGGATCGAGATCGACGGGGTGCGCTACGGGTCGATCGACGCCAATCTCGAACGCTCGAAGGGCGACAACCAGTGGATCGAGATGACCCTGACCGAGGGCAAGAACCGCGAGGTCCGCCGCGTCCTCGAACATCTCGGGATGGAAGTCTCGCGTCTCATCCGCACCGCCTACGGCCCCTTCACGGTGGAGGGGCTCGACAAGGGCCGGCTGGCCGAGATCGACCGCGACACGATCCGCGACTTCCGGGACAAGCTGTGAGGATCATCGCCGGCCAGTATCGCGGACGCCCGCTGGCGGCGCCCCCGGGCCGCTCGACCCGCCCCACCAGCGACCGGGCGCGCGAGACGCTGTTCTCGATGCTGACCAGCCGCATCGGCGGCTTTGGCGAGCTGCAGGTCGCCGACCTGTTCGCGGGCTCGGGCGCGCTCGGGCTCGAGGCGCTGTCGCGCGGCGCGGCGCACGCCACCTTCGTCGACAGCGATCCGGCCGCGCGGCAGGCGATCGAGGCCAATCTGCGCACCTTCGACCTCGCGGCGCGGGCGAGCGTCCTCGGCACCTCGGCGCTGGCGCTGCCCGCGCCCGTGCGCCCCTTCGACGTCGTCCTTGCCGACCCGCCCTACGCCAAGGGCAGCGGCGATGCGGTGATCGAGGCGGTGGCGCGCGCCGGCTGGCTCGCCCCCGGCGGATGGCTTGCGATCGAGACCGACGCCAAGGAGCCGGTCGCGCCCGGCCCCTTCACGCTCGCCAAGGAGCGCAAGGTCGGACGCGCGCGCCTGTCCTTACTCTTCTTCGCCCCCTGACCCCTTCTTCTTCGTCGCCGCCTTGGCCTTGGCGGCCTCCATCTCGGCCATGAAGCGCTTGCCCATCGCCGCCGCCGCCGCCTTGCCCGCGAACTTGAGCGTCTCCTTCGAGCCGCTGCTCGAGCCCTTGGCCTTGGTCACCTGCCGCTCGGCGAGGCTGGCCACCGCCGCCACCGCGCCCGCGGCGACGATATCGGCGACCAGCGGATGGTCAATCAGCTTGCCGATCGCCTCGAGGCCTTCGTCGACCTTGCTCGCCTTCTTCTCCTCGTCCGCGGGCGCGGCCTCCTCGAACTCGGCGTCGATCCGCTCGGCGACGCGCACCTCGGGATCGGGCTTGGGCTTGGCCACCTTCTTGGCCTTCTTGGCCTTCTTGGCCTTCTTCTTCTTCTTGCCGTCCTTGGCCGCGCGCGCCTGCGCCTCGGCCTCCTCGACGATCGCGTCCTTCTTGTCCTTCTTCTTGGCCACGTCTTGGTCCTTTCTCAGGCGAATTGCGTCATCTTGTCATCGGGATAGGGGCGCGCCAGCGCGCACGCCTCCTCGGTGCTGCCGTGCAGCCATCGGTCGTAATCTCGCGGGTCGAGCATCACCGGCATCGCCTTGGGATGCACCGCGCCGACCATCGCGTTGGGGGGGCAGGTGAGGAAGGCGTAATAGGACCGCTCCTCCCCCGGCCGCCACAGCCCCGCGAAGGCGAAGGGCGCGTCGCGATCCCCCTCCCCGCGCGCGGCGAGCCCGAACCAGTGCTTGACCTTGCGCCCCGTCGCGGGGTCGGGTTCCTGGCTCCATTCGGAAAAACGGGTGACGGGCACGAGGCAGCGCCGCTCGGGATTGGCGAGCGCCGAGCGCCAGAAGGGCGAGGCAAGGTTGCGCACGTTGGTCACCGGCCGCCCGCCCGCCGCCTTGGGGCCGGGAAAACCCCACTCCATCTCCTCGAGCGCGAGCCCGTCCACGTCGCGCCGCAGCACCGGCGCGGCATATTTGGGGAAGATTTCCTCGCGCGGGGCGAGGTTGGCGCGCTCGCCCGCGAAGCTGCCGAACAGCTGCTTCATTTCGTCCACGCTCGCGGTCATCCGATAGAGATTGCACATGCGGCCTCCTTCGGCTCGACGCTGCGCTGCTGGCGGCTCGTCGTAAAGCCCTCGCGGTAACCGTTAACCGCGCCGGCTCGTTGCCCGCGGTTCACCTTGGCGGGCGCACCCCCGCCGTCCAACCGAACGCCAAGGAGGACCCCATGTCGCGTCTCACCATCATGCTCGTCGCCACCAGCCTCGTCGCGCCGAGCCTCGCGCCCACCCCCGCGCTCGCGCATCCCAAGCGGCATCACCACGGGCACCAGCGCATCGCCGGCTATGACGGCGACGTCTGGCTCGACCAGCGCGGGCGCTATCGCTGCAAGAAGTCGGACGGCACCACCGGGCTGATCGTCGGCGCCGCGGGCGGGGTGCTGCTCGGCCGCGCCATCGACAGCGAGGGCGACCGCACGACGGGCACGATCGTCGGGGCCGCCGCCGGCGCGCTGCTCGGCAAGGCGATCGACCAGAAGGTCGTCAACCGCAACAGCTATCGCTGCCGCTGATCCCTGAGCAGCGGTAGCGGGGCGCGCGCCCGGGCCCTCCCCCCACGGTCCGGGCGCGCCTTTGCCGCGACTGGGCTGCTGTATTGACATTCTAATACAGTAGGGCCAGACCTTGGGACGTTCAACCGCAAGGGGGGAAGTTCATGTACAGCCAACAGGAACTCGACGACGCGGTCGCCGCCGGCGCGCTGACGTCGCAGAGCGCCAATGCGCTGCGCGCGTTCGTCGCGCAGCAACGCTCATCGTCGCTGGTCGACGAGGAACAGTTTCGCCTCATCACCGGCTTCAACGACATCTTCGTCGCGGTCGCGGGGGCGATCCTCTTCTTCGCCGTCGGCTGGATCGGGCAGTGGCTCGGCGACCAGCTCGGCTTCCAGGTCGGGGGCGATTTCGGCCCCTCCCCGCTGGCGGGGCTCGCCATCGCGCTGACCGCCTGGGGGCTGGCGCTCTACTTCACCGCCAAGCGGCGCATGGCGCTGCCCTCGATCCTCTTCCTGCTCGCCTTCGTCGGCGGCACCTTCTGGGCCGCCTCGATGACGCTCGGCATCGTCGCCGAGGGGCTCGTCGGCACGCTCGAGGAGCGCGGTGCGGGGATCATCGCCGCCACCGCGGCGGCGATCACCGCGGCCGCCGCCTGGCTTCACTGGCGCACCTTCCGCGTGCCGATCACGGTGGCCGCGGGCGCGGTGGCGGTCGCCGGCATCGTGCTCGGCCTCACCGCCGCGATCATCGGTGACAGTGTCCCGGGCACCAGCCTGATGACGATCATCCTGTGGATGGTGCTGCTGCTCGGGCTCGGCATCTTCGCGGTGGCGATGAAGTGGGACGCCTCCGATCCCGCGCGGGTGACCCGGCGCAGCGACGTTGCCTTCTGGCTGCACCTCGCGGCCGCGCCGATGATCGTCCATGCGGTCTTCACGCTGCTCGCGCTCAACGATGCCAATGCGACGATGGGCGAGGGCTTCCTCGTCATCGGCCTCTACCTGCTGCTCGGGCTGGCGGCGATCGCGATCGACCGCCGCGCGTTGCTCGTCTCCGCGCTCGCCTATGTGCTCTACGCGCTCGCCGCGCTGTTCCGCGAATTCGGCGCGGTCGAGCTCAACATCGCGCTCACCGCACTGGTGATCGGCTCGGCGCTGCTCCTGCTTTCGGCCTTCTGGCACCAGGCCCGGCACAAGGTCGTGGCGATGCTGCCGCACAAGGTGCGCCGTCACCTGCCCGACCTTCACGGGACGGTGCCGGCGGCGGTCAGTCCCGAACCAGCCGCATGAGGCGGCGCTCGATCGGGGCCAGGACGTTCTTCAACTCCCGGCCCCGTTTGAGCACCTGCCCCTGCTCGCCGAGCAGCGCATAGACGCCCTGTCGCTGACGCAGCGCGGGGCGTTTCTCGATTCTGATCTCGGGGCGCTCGGCGGCCCTGCGAAACGCCGCGAAGACGGCCACGTCGCGGTCCATCCGGATCGCATAGTCGCGCCAGTGCCCGGCCGCGACCATCCGCCCGTAGAGGTCGATGATGGTCAGGAATTCGAGCCGTTCCCAGCCGACCTGGCCGCCGTGGCGCGGGAAGGGCGTGACCACGCTCATGCGCGGCGGCTTTTCCCGTCATCCTTGGTCGCGGGCTTGGCCTCGCGCGACGCCAGTTCGCTGCGCAGCTGCTTGATCTCGCGCTCCATCTGGCACAGCTTCTGCTGCACCGGATCGGTCAGTTCCTCGCACGGTGTGCCATAGGGCATGAACCCGCCCGCCTGCTCGGCCTTGACCGGGATCGGGCGCGCCACCGGACCGACCATCGTGGCGCCCTCGGGCACCTCGCGGGTGACCACCGCATTGGCGCCGATCCGCGCCCCCTTGCCGATCGTGATCGGGCCCAGCACCTGCGCGCCCGAGCCGATCACCACCCCGTCCTCGAGCGTGGGATGGCGTTTGCCACCGACCCCCTCGAACGGGTTGGTCCCGCCCAGCGTCACGCACTGGTAGATGGTGACCCCGTTGCCGATCTGCGCGGTCTCGCCGATCACGGTGAAGCCATGGTCGATGAACAGGTGGCGCCCGACGCGCGCGCCGGGGTGGATGTCGATCCCGGTGAGGAAGCGGGCGAAATGGTTGGTCATGCGCGCGAGGAAATACAGCTTGCCGCCCCACAGCCAGTGTGCGGCGCGGTGCAGCCCGAGCGCCCAGACGCCCGGATAGAACAGCACCTCCCAGCGGCTGCGCGCCGCGGGATCGCGCTGCTTGATGCTGTCGAGATAGTCGATGAGGCCGTTGAGCAAGGCCGAAGTCTCCTGTTGCTCGGGTCAATGTAGGGGGCGCTGCGCCCGCATGCAAAAATCTGCGTGAAATAGTTGTTGCAACGCCGTGGCCGCGAGCCGAAATTCGCCGTGATTTCCAGCAAGGAGGCCGCACCCCTGCCGTTTGACCTGCTCGCCGATCCCGCGGTCCTGCTCCCCTTCGTCCTCATCGGCTTTGCCGCGCAGCTCGTCGACGGCGCGCTGGGCATGGCGTTCGGCACCATCAGCACCACCCTGCTGGTCGCCTTCGGGGTGCCCCCGGCGGTCGCCTCGGCCGGGGTCCATGCGGTCGAGACCGCGACCACCGGCGTGTCGGGGTTGAGCCACCTCTATCACCGCAACATCGACCCGCGGCTGTTCTGGCGACTGCTGGTTCCCGGGCTGATCGGCGGCGTCGCGGGGGCCTATTTCCTCGCCGGCATCGATGCCGAGGTGGCGCGCCCGATGGTGCTGACCTATCTCGCGCTGCTCGGCCTCACGCTGTTCTGGAAGGGATTGTCGGGGCAGCGCCCGCAGCGCCAGCCCAAGGTGGTCGAACCGCTCGGGCTGGCGGGCGGGTTCCTCGACGCCGCCGGCGGCGGCGGCTGGGGGCCGGTGGTGACCTCCAACCTGCTCGTCCAGGGCAGCACCCCGCGCACCACCATCGGCACCGTCAACGCGGTCGAGTTCTTCCTCACCGTCGCCATCTCGATCGCCTTCATCAGCGAACTCGGCTGGGAGGTGATCACCACCGCGGTGATCGGGCTGCTGATCGGCGGGGTGGTAGCGGCCCCCTTCGGCGCGCTCGCCGCCAAGCGCTTTCGCGCCGACCACATCCTCCTCCTCGTCGGCACCATCCTCGTGGCGACGAGCGGTTACGGGCTCTTCCAGCTGCTCGCCTAGAGGGTGGCGTGGACCGTCGCCAGCGCCTTCATCACCGCCGCGATGCGCACCGCGGTCTGGATGTCGGCTTCCTTCACCTCATGCTTGAGCAGCACCTTCTCGTGGCTGTCGATGCACAGCCCGCAGCCGTTGATCGCGCTGACCGCGAGGCTGAACAGCTCGAACTCCTCCTTGGCCACGCCGTGGGTCGCGATCATGTTCATCCGCAGCTTAGCGGGCATAGCGGCGTAATTCTCGTTCCCCGCGAGGTGGGTGAAGCGATAATAGACATTGTTCATCGCCATCACCGCGGCCGCGCCGCGCGCCGCATCGGCCGTCTTCTCGTCGAGCTTGTCGGCGCAGTCGGCCTCGGCGGCCTCGACCAGCGGCTTGTAGCCGGTGCCGTGCGCGCAGGCGAGCAGCAGCCCATATTTGCGCGCCTCGCCCATCCCCTGCTCGGTCAGCAGCGAGGACAGGTTGAGCTTGAGATCCTTGGCATAGGCCGGCATCGCGCCGGCGAAGTCCTTGAGCGCGGACATGGCATGTCTCCTAGGCAGCGAATGTCAAAGAAAAGGGGGCGGAAGCGCCGGGACCAGGGGGTCAAGCGCTCCCGCCCCGCAGGCGACGGCTGCCGGGGGCGGACAGCCGTCTTTGTGCGTAGGGGCTTAGGCCGCCTGCGGCTTGAGGACCTCGTCGCCCTCGGTCCAGTTGCAGGGGCACAGCTCGTCGGTCTGCAGCGCATCGAGCACGCGCAGCGCCTCGGCCGGGTTGCGCCCGACGTTGAGCCCGTTGATCGTGACGTGCTGGATGATGTTGTCGGGATCGACGATGAAGGTGGCGCGATAGGCGACGCCCTCTTCCTCGTTGAGGATGCCGAGCGCGCGCGCCAGCTTCTGGTTGGCGTCGGCGATCCACGGGAAATCGGCCTTGGCCAGCTGCTCGTCCGAACGGCGCCACGCATAGTGGACATGGGTGGTGTCGGTCGAGGCGCCGATCAGCACCGCGTCACGATCGGCAAAGTCTTCGGCCAGCTCGCCATAGCCGACGATCTCGGTCGGGCAGACGAAGGTGAAGTCCTTCGGCCAGAAGAAGAGGACCTTCCACTTGCCATTGGTTTCACCGAGGTCGAGCGTCTCGTCGGCGGGCAGCTGGTCGGTACCCTGCTGGACGGGGACGGTGAGCGCGGGGAAGGTATCGCCAATGGTGAGCATAGTCGCAAATCTCCGGTTTTTCTGGTTGTGCTGAAGACCGCCCCCGGACGGGGGCGGGGTCGCTTCGAGGGCGGATATAGGAGGGATTGAACGCGCTTCAATCGCTTAATATCAATGAGTGTGATCGAATCAGTCGATTGAGGAACCCGTGGCCGTCCACCTCCCCACCATCAAGCAGCTGCAATATCTGATCGCGCTGCACGAGCATGGCCATTTCGGCCGCGCGGCCGAGCATTGCTATGTCACCCAATCGACGCTGTCGGCGGGGATCCGCGAGCTCGAGACGCTGCTCGACACGGTGCTGGTCGAGCGCACCCGCCGCGTCGTGCGCTTCACCCCGCTGGGCGAGAAGATCGCGCGCCAGGCGCGCGACGTGCTGCGCGAGACGCAGGCGCTCGCCGGGCTCGCGGCGGCCGAGGGGCAGCCGCTGTCGGGCGATCTCCGGCTCGGGGTGATCCCGACCATCGCCCCCTTCCTGCTGCCGCGCGTGCTGCCGCACCTTCGCGAGCGCTACCCCGACCTGCGCCTCTACCTGCGCGAGGAAACCAGCCAGGCGAGCTGCGAGGCGCTCCACCGCGGCCAGCTCGACTGCGTGCTGCTCGCGCTGCCCTTCCCCTGTGGCGACGTCGATCATGTCGAACTCGCGCGCGACCGCCTGTTCATCGCCTATCCCAAGGGCGAGGCGCCCGACATGAAGTCGATCCCGCCGCGGCTGATCGAGGAGGGGCGGCTCCTGATGCTCGAGGACGGGCACTGCCTCAAGGACCATGCGCTGGCCGCCTGCAACCGCCCCGAGATCCGCGCCTCGGCAGCGATGATGGCGACCAGCCTGCACACACTGGTCGAGCTCGTCGACAACGGGCTCGGGCTGACCTTCATCCCCGAGATGGCGCTTGCCGCCGGGATCATCGAGCATACCGCGATCGAGGCGCGCCCGCTCGAGAGCGAGCATGGGACCCGCACCATCGCGCTCGCGTGGCGCCGCAACAGCCCGCGCGCGGCCGAGTTCGAATTGCTGGGCGAGGCGCTTGGCGCGCTAGCCGGGGAGCTGGTCGAGCCCGAGTAGCCACATGTCGAGCCGCACCGCGCGGATCGGCGCGTCGGGCATGCGCGCGGCCAGCACGCTGCGGTGGCGCATGATCCATTGCAGGCAATCGGCGCGGCTGTCGAAGACGGGGAAGCGATCGCGGCTCGGGGCCATCGTGCGGCGATCGACGAGGTAGCGCGCGTGGCGGTGGCAGCCCGGCATCGCGCTCCAGTCGCGGCACGGCGCGCGCACGCACGGGACCCAGTGGCGGCGCCCCGTCTCGAGGCTCTCGACTTCGCTGCGATGCATCCCCCCTCCTCGTCGAAACAGGCGATGGTTGGCCCCATCAGGACCCAAATATCGGCAAATGTCAAAGGAGAAGGAGGCGCGCGGCGGCCTCAGTCCATGTGCCGGAGCCCGACCCGCAGATAGTCGTAGCCGGTCACCAGCGTCAGCAGCGCGGCGCCCCACAGGCACACCACCCCGACCTGGTGGATCCAATATTCGCTCGGGATCGCGCCGCCGAGGATCAGCGAGCCGAGCGCGACCATCTGCAGGGTGGTCTTCCACTTGGCGAGGCGGCTGACCGGGACCGAGACGTTGAGCGGGCCGAGGAATTCGCGCAGCCCCGACACGATGATCTCGCGCAACAGGATGACCAGCGCGGGGATGATGGTGAGCCCCGCGATCACCGGCTCGGGCTCGTCGGCGACCCGCCGCGTGGCGACCAGCATGATGATCACCGCGGCGACCATGATCTTGTCGGCGATCGGGTCGAGGAACTGGCCGAGGCGGCTGATCTGCCCCTGCGCGCGGGCGAGGTAGCCGTCGATATAGTCGGTCACCCCGACGACGCTGTAGAGCACGAAGGTGATGAGATAATCGAGCGGCCCCGGGTTCCACAGCAACCACACGAGGATCGGCACCGCGAAGATGCGAGACAGGGTGAGGAGGTTCGGAAGGGTCAGCATTGTTACGGCGCCGACCTTAGGCACGGCGCGGGGCAGCGGCAATTTCTTTTTGCGCTTTGCGCGCGGCTGCGCTTCAACCGGGAACCACGAACCATCGGCGCAGCGGGGACGATCGGACGATGAACAGCAGCCTGGCGCTCCTGGCGCGCCGCCGTTTCGCGCCGCTGTTCGCGGTCCAGTTCCTCGGCGCCTTCAACGACAACCTCTTCCGCACCTCGATGGTGCTGCTGGTGATCTTCGGCATCTATGACGACCCCACGCGCGAGGCCAGCCTCTCGGCGGTCGCGGGCGGGCTGTTCATCCTGCCCTTCATGCTCTTCTCGGCGATGGCGGGCAGCCTCGCCGACGCGCACGACAAGGCCAAGATGATCCGGCGCATCAAGACCGCCGAGGTGGCGATCATGCTGCTCGGCGCGACCGGCCTTCTCCTCCAGAGCGTCCCCCTGCTGCTCGCCACCCTTGCGGCAACGGGAATTCAGTCGGCCTTCTTCGGGCCGATCAAATATGCGCTGCTGCCCCAGCACCTGCGCGCGCACGAAGTGCTCGGCGGCACCGGGCTGGTGCAGGCGGGCACCTATGTCGCGATCCTCGGCGGCACCCTGCTCGGCGGCGCGCTGCTGACGCGCGCCGGGGACGGCGCGCTCGACGCGAGCCGCGCCGCCGCCGGGGTGCTCGTCCTTGCCGCCATCGGCCGGCTCGCCGCCGCGTTCGTCCCTCCCGCCCCGCCCCGCGCGGAGGCACAAGGGGCGCGGCCCGACTGGCACTTCTGGCGTGCCGCGCGGACGATCGTCACCGAGGTGATGACGCATGCCGAGGCGCGCCGCGCGATCTGGGCGATCAGCCTGTTCTGGGCGCTGGGGGCGGTCCTGCTCGCGCAGTTCCCGCCGCTGGTGAAGAATGCGCTCGGCGGTGATGAAGCGGTGGCCACCGCCTTCCTCGCCATCTTCTCGATCGGGGTCGCGCTCGGGAGCGTGGCGGTCAACCGGCTGCTCGGGGGCGCGGTCTCGGCGCGCTACGCCCCGCATGCGGCGCTCGGCATGGCGCTGTTCATCCTCGACCTCTACCGCCGGCTGCACGACTGGACGCCGACCCCGCAGCTGCTCGACCTCGCTGCCTTTCTCGCGCGCCCCGGCGGCGTCGGGGCCGCGCTCGACCTGTTCGGGCTGGCGCTGATGGGGGGTGCCTATGTCGTGCCGCTCTACGCCTTCCTCACCACCCGCATCCCGCCCGCGCTCACCGCGCGCGCGGTCGCGGTCAACAATATCGTCAACGCCGGGCTGATGGTGGCCGGCTCGCTCGCGCTGACCGTCACCATCCAGTCGGGCATCTCGATCGGCGACAGCCTGCTCGGGGTCGCCGCGGTGGCGCTGCTCGCCGCGCTGCTCGGGCGGCGGGTCGCGCTCAGGCGATGAACAGGCTGGTGAACAGGAACCCGGCCGCGAAGGTCAGCCCGAACAGCCGGACGTCCTCCTCGCGCACGCGCTGGCGTTCGCACAGCGCGGCGAAGGTCACGCGGTAGGCCGCGCGCAGGCTGCGCAGGAAATCCTCGAAGGCAAGGCGGCTCGTCGACTCCATGACGAAAACCCTAACGCGCGGTTTACCAAAAGTGCAAACCGAGCCTTAGCGATTGTCCCGCGCTGGGACTGCGCGCCGGTCAGGCGCGACGTTGCGCCGGGGGGAAGGCGGCCGCGCCGCTCTCCGCGCCGCGATCGGGCTCGCGATCGGGCCGAAGCAGTTGTTCGGCCTGTTCGGCGGTCATCGCCTTGCCGAAATACCAGCCCTGCCCCTTCTGGCACCCGATCTCCATCACCATTGCATGCGTCGTCGCGGTCTCGACCCCCTCGACCGTGACCGGGATCTCGAGCGCCTGCGCCAGCGTCGTCACCGCGCGCACGATGGCGCGGCTCTCGCGATCCTCGTGCAGGCTCGAGACGAAGCTGCGGTCGATCTTGATCATGTCGAAGGGCAGCGCGCGCAGGTGCGACAGGCTCGAGAAGCCGGTGCCGAAGTCGTCGAGCGCGATACGGATGCCTTGGTTCTTGAGGCTGGCGATGATCGCGCGCGCCATCTCGATGTCAGCGAACAGCGACGACTCGGTCACCTCGACCACGAGCCGCTCGGCGGGAAACCCCGTCTCGGTCAGCAGCCGCACCAGCTTTTGCGCCAGCCAGGCGTCGCCTAGTTGCGAGGGCGCGATGTTGATCGACAGGTCGACATCCTCGGGCCAGTCGCGGGCCCGCCGCATCGCGCCGCGAAAGACATGTTCGGTCAGCGGCCCGATCAGGTTGTGCTCCTCGGCGACCGGGATGAAGCGATCGGGGCCGATCATCCCGGCGAGCGGGTGGGCCCAGCGCGAGAGCACCTCGAAGCCGGTGACGCGCCCGCTCGCGAGATCGACCTGCGGCTCGAAATAGGCGAGGAACTGGCCCGCCTCGATGCCGGCGCGGATCCCCTGCTCGAGTTCGCTGTGCGCGATGAGGTCGCGCTCCATCCGGTCGTCGAACCAGACCGGCCGCGCGAGCCGTCCCACCTTGCCCTCGGCCAGCGCGATGTCGGCGCGGCGCAGGAGCGCGCGCGCGTCGAGTTCGCCGCGACGGGCGAGCGCGATGCCGACATGGGCACCGACCTGGATCATCTTGCGGTCGAGTTCGACCGGGCGGCTCGCGGTGTCGAGCATGGTCTGGGCGAGCGTCTCGATCCCCTCTTCGTCGAGGTCGGCGCCGGGGCGCGCGACGATGACCGCGAATTCGTCCCCCGCCACGCGCGCGGCGCTCACCGTGGGGTCGCGCAGCGCGCCGATCTGGGCCGCGATGTGGCGCAGCAGGTCATCGCCCAGATCGAAGCCGTAGCGCTCGTTGATCGCCTTGAAGCGGTTGAGTTGCAGCGAGATCACCGCGACATGCCCGACCGCCTCGTCGGCGTTGGCGCGCACGCCGATCTCGGAAAAGCCCTTGCGGTTGGCCAGCCCGGTCATGCCGTCGATCGAGGCCTGCTCGCGGGCGCGACGTTCGCTCTCCTCGCGCCGCTCCATCTCCTGCTGGACATCGACGAAATAGCGCCAGCCGAACAGGATCAGCGCGACGTTGAGCAGCAGCGTGACGGCGGTGACCCGAAGGTCGGCGGTGGCCCCCTGGAGCCCCGCGCTCAGGCGCACGAAGACATTCGCGCCGTTGACAAGGAACAGCGTGATCGCGCCGAGGAGGATCACCAGCGTCAGCCATTCGCGATGCCATCGCAAGCCAGCCGCCCGCCGCAGCGGCGCGAAGAGGTTGAGCCCACCCATAGGCCGCACCATCGCCGCAGAGTGGTTAAGATTTCGGTCAACAGGCCAACATGGTCGAGGCTGGCGCCGCCGCCCGGGCCGGCGCTGGTGCGGACGGCGGGACTTGAACCCGCACTCCCTCGCGGGAAGCCGATTTTAAGTCGGCAGCGTCTACCATTCCGCCACGTCCGCACGCAGCACGACGCCTAAAGGGAATTTTCGAATTCTCCAAGGCTTCGCCGAATTTCGTGGGCGGGGAAGCCTAATCGTTGTCGGCGCGCTGCGCGTTCAGGTTCAAGCGCTCGCGCATTTCCTTGCCGGGCTTGAAATAGGGCACGCGCTTGGCGGCGACATCGACCGGTTCGCCGGTGCGCGGGTTGCGCCCGGTCCGCGCGTCGCGCTGGCGGGTCGAGAAGGCGCCGAAGCCGCGCAGCTCGACGCGCCCGCCCTCGGCGAGTTGCTCGATGATGCTGTCGAACAGGCTGGCCACCACGCTCTCGACCTCGCGTTGCGTCAGGTCAGGAAAATCCTGGCAAAGCTTATGTACCAGTTCCGAACGGATCATGCGGCTTTCTTCCCCCATCAGGTCTCGTCCGCCCCCCGGCGGATCGGTCGCGCCAAGGATTGGGAAAAAAAACGGGGCGGTGCAAGCCCTTGCTCGCACCGCCCCGTCCTTTTTTTTCGACGCTCGTCGCGACGGACGCTTACTTGTCGTCCTTCTGCTTGAGCGCTTCGCCGAGGATGTCGCCGAGGCTGGCACCCGAGTCCGACGAACCGTACTGGGCGACCGCCTGCTTCTCTTCGGAGATCTGCAGCGCCTTGATCGAGAAGTTGGGCTTCTTCGACCGGTCGAAGCCGGTGACCATCGCGTCGAACTTCTGCCCGACCTGGAAGCGTTCCGGACGCTGCTCGTCGCGGTCGCGGCCGAGGTCCGAACGGCGGATGAAGCCGATCGCGCCATCGTCGCCGGCCTGCACTTCGAGGCCGCCGTCGCGCACGTCGAGGACGGTGACGGTGAGCGTCTCGCCCTTCTTCACGCCTTCGCCGCCGCCCACGGCCACGCCGCCGCGCTCGAGCTGCTTCATGCCGAGGCTGATGCGCTCCTTCTCGACGTCGACGTCGAGGACGACCGCCTTGACGGTCTCACCCTTGTGGTGGAGCTGCAGCGCTTCCTCGCCCGACACGCCCCAGGCGATGTCCGACATGTGGACCATGCCGTCGACGTCGCCCGGCAGGCCGATGAAGAGGCCGAATTCGGTGGCGTTCTTGACTTCGCCCTCGACCTCGGTGCCGACCGGGAACTTGTCCGCGAAGTCGTGCCACGGGTTCGACTGGGCCTGCTTAAGGCCGAGGCTGATGCGACGCTTTTCCTCGTCGACCTCGAGGATCTTGACTTCGACTTCCTGCGAGGTCGAGACGATCTTGCCCGGGTGGACGTTCTTCTTGGTCCAGCTCATTTCCGAGACGTGGACGAGGCCTTCGATGCCCGGCTCGAGCTCGACGAACGCACCATATTCGGTGATGTTGGTCACGCGGCCGGTGAAGTTGGCGTCGACCGGATACTTGGCGCTGGCGCCTTCCCACGGATCGGCTTCGAGCTGCTTCATGCCGAGGCTGATGCGCTGGGTCTCGCGGTTGATGCGGATGATCTGCACCTTGACCTTGTCACCGATGCCGAGAACCTCGCTCGGGTGACCGACGCGCTTGTAGCTGATGTCGGTGACGTGCAGCAGCCCGTCGATGCCGCCGAGGTCGACGAAGGCACCGTAGTCGGTGATGTTCTTGACGACGCCCTCGATGACCTGGCCTTCGGTCAGGCTCTGGATGAGGTCGCTGCGCTGTTCGGCGCGGGTTTCCTCGAGGATCGCGCGGCGCGACACAACGATGTTGCCGCGGCGACGGTCCATCTTGAGGATCTGGAACGGCTGGGGGATGTCCATCAGCGGGGTGACGTCGCGCACCGGGCGGATGTCGACCTGGCTGCCCGGAAGGAAGGCCACCGCACCGCCGAGGTCGACGGTGAAGCCGCCCTTCACGCGGCCGAAGATGTTGCCCTCGACGCGCTCGTCGGCCTCGAACTGCTTTTCCAGCTTGTCCCAGGCGGCTTCGCGGCGGGCGCGGTCGCGCGACAGCATCGCTTCGCCCTGCGCGTTCTCGACGCGGTCGACATAGACTTCGACCTCGTCGCCGACGCTGAGGTCGGCCTTCTGGCCGGGGGCGGCGAATTCGCGCAGGGGCACGCGGCCTTCACTCTTGAGGCCCACGTCGATGACGGCGAGATCGTTCTCGATGCCGGTCACCTTGCCGGTGACGACGCGGCCTTCGAAGCCTTCGTCCTCGCCACCGAGTTTTTCATTGAGGAGCGCGGCGAAATCGTCGCGCGTCGGGAAAGCCGTATCGGCCATAAAGTTCACTTCTTTCGTCTCTGGGTTTGCCGCCGAGCCTTCCACCACGGAAAGCTCTTCTCCTTCGCGGACTTGGACAAACCTGATCCCATCCTGCCCCGGGACCATCCCGCGGGCGGCATCCGGCGCGCTGGGCGAAAAGCGGGGGCTGCGACAGCAATTCAGCAACCGAAACGACCGGCAAGAAAGCCAAGTTCGTCCGTCACTTGATGCCGGAGACGGGCACCCCGCGAACCGACCGGCTCGCTGGACGGGCGCGCAATAGCGGCAAATCGCTAATTTCTCAAGCGTTTCCTCGCGCCGCCTCGACGCAGGCGATGGCGCGCTCGACCGCTTCCTCGATCCCCATGTCGCTGGTGTCGAGCCGGGTGGCGTCCGCGGCCATCACCAGCGGCGCATTGTCGCGCCCCGCATCGCGCGCGTCGCGGGCGCGGATGTCGGCGAGCACTTCCTCGAGATGCACCTTGATGCCGCGGCGTTCGATCTCGCGGAACCGCCGCTCGGCGCGCACCTCGGGGCTGGCGGTGACGAACAGTTTGGCGGTGGCATGCGGCGCGATGACGGTGCCGATGTCGCGCCCGTCGAGCACCGCGCCGCCACCCTGCCCCGCAAAGTCGCGCTGCCGTTTCAACAGCGCCTCGCGCACCCCGGGGTAGGCCGAGACGCGGCTGGCGATCTCGCCGATCACCTCGCTGCGCAATTCCTCGTCGGACAGGTCGATGGTCTCGAGTTCGTCGACAGCGCGGCGCGCCTCGAAGGCGTTGCCCGGATCGCCGCCAAAGCGGAACAGCGCGAGCGCCACTCCGCGATAGAGCATTCCGGTGTCGAGGTGCGGCAACGCGTAGTGGCGCGCGAGCGCGCGGGCGATCGTGCCCTTGCCACTGGCGGCGGGACCGTCGACGGCGATGAGGAGGCGCTCGGGGTCTTGCATCGTGTCAGGGCTTTGACAGCGCAGGTGCGCTATGGCAAGGCGCCGCCCGATGAACATCGTGGTCGGCGGTATCGTAACCCGGCCTTCGCACACATTAAGAGGAAGACAGATGGTCAAACCCGAATGGGGCACCAAGCGGACCTGCCCCAAATGCGGCACCCGCTTTTACGACCTCGGCAACGACGAGCCGGTCAGCTGCATCGAATGCGATGCCGAATGGATTCCCGAGCCCGTGCTCAAGTCCAAGCAGCCGCTGCCCTTCGACGATGACGAAAAGAAGAAGGACGATGACCTGGCGGGCGACGACCTCGACGATGTCGAGGACGATGACGCGGGCAGCGCCGACGACGATGTCGACCTCGACACCGGTGATGCCGACATCAAGGTCGCCAAGGACGACGACGGCGACGACGAAAATTAAGGCAAAAGCGTCGGCTTGAAATTTTGGGGTTGCATCGCTCCGCAAAACTTTTAAACGACGCCCACGCTCTGGGGCCGTAGCTCAGCTGGGAGAGCGCTACAATGGCATTGTAGAGGTCAGGGGTTCGATCCCCCTCGGCTCCACCATTTCCCTCCGGGGAGCGAAAAGAAGGCGTCGCGCCAGCGGCGCCTTTTTCGTTTGCGGCGCCGGCGCCGGCGGCGCCGGCCTCGCGCCGCGACCGGGTCGTCGGCGGCATCCGTGTCGGCACCCCGTTGCCCGGCCCTCGTGCCGATCGGACACGATCAGGCCGCGCCCCGCCCCCTCGGCCCGACAGACGGCAAAAGAAAGGGGCGGCTCCCGAAGGAACCGCCCCGATCCTGTCGCAACAATGTCGCTACAGCTTAGAGCTGGTTGGCAACGTTGTTGAAGGTCGAGCCGAGCTCGCTGCCGATCGAGGTCATCGCGGCAATCGCGGCCACGGCGATGAGGGCGGCGATCAGGCCGTATTCGATCGCGGTCGCACCCTTGTCGTTCTTCAGCATCTTGATGATCTTGGTCATGACTGGTCTCCAATTGGTTCCACAAATTCTTGGGGGGATGTCCCCCGCTGTCCGCCGACCGCGGGAAAATCCCGTGTCCGGTCCTTCCAAATAGCGCGAAATGGGTTGAGAAATTCTTAAGCCGCCCGGCAATTTCTTGTTAACCAAAGGGGGGCGTATTTGGCGAAAAACCGCCGGAAATTTCTAAAGACGTTCGAAAAAGTCTTCGATTTCCCGGGTGATAAGCCGCAACAGCTCGCGATTGTCCCCACGCTCGCCACCGCCGTCGCGCTCGCGCGCGGGCAGCCCGCGCCGCGGCCCGAACCGGGCGGGCAGGCGCGGCCCCTGCGTGCCGTCGACGCGCAGCGCGCCGCGCATGAAATCCTTGAAGATCGCCGCCGGCAGCGTGCCCCCCGACACGTTGCCGAGCGAGCGGTCGTCGTCATGCCCGACCCAAACCCCGACGACGAGGTTGCCCGCAAAGCCGATGAAGATGGCGTCGCGATTGTCCTGGCTGGTCCCGGTCTTGCCGAAGGTGGGGACGCGCAGCGCCGCGCGCCGCCCGGTGCCCTCGTTGGCTGCGGCGTACAGCAGCTCGAGCATCGGCACCCATTCGCGTTGCGGCGCGAGCGGGCGCGCGGCGCGCGATCCCGCTTCGGCGGCCAACCCGGTGACCCGCACCGGGGCCTGCCCGCTGGCGATCGCGGCATAGGCGGCGGTCATCTCGATGAGCGGCACCCCACCGGTGCCCAGCGCATAGCTCGGGCCGGCGGGGATCTCGGCGGTGATCCCGAGGTCGCGCGCGGCCCGGACCACCGCCTCGCGCCCCACCTCCTGCGCCAGGCGCACCGTCGCCGCGTTGGACGAGCGCGCGAAGGCCTCGCGCAGGGTGATCGCTCCGCGGTAGCGCCCGTCGGCGTTCTGCGGGCTCCAGCCATCGACCGTGATCGGCGCGTCGTCGATCAGGTCGTCGGGGCGCCAGCCCGCGCGCAGCGCGGCGAGATAGACCGGCAGCTTGAACGCGCTGCCCGGCTGGCGGCGCGCCTGCGTGGCGCGGTTGAACGGGCTTTTCTTGTACGAGCGTCCGCCGATCAGCGCGACCACCTCGCCGGTCGGGCGCATCGCCACCAGCCCCACCTGCCGATCCCCGAGATTGGCGTTGATCGTCGCCCGCACGGCGAGCCGCTGGAGGTCGGCGTCGAGCGTGGTCGGGACCCGCGTGATCCCATAGCCGGGGCGGATCGCGGCGCGCGCGCGCGGCGTGACCCAGTCGGCGAAATAGGTGCCGGTGGGCAGCCGCGCGCGCTGCCCGCGCAACCGCGCCGGGGGAGTGGCGCTCGCCTCGGCCGGCGCCAGCGAACCCATCTCGGCCATCGCCTGTAGGACAAGACGACTGCGCTCCTGCGCCCCGGCGAGGTCGCGGGTCGGTGCCAGCCGCGAGGGCGCCTTGACCATCCCCGCCAGCATCGCGCTCTCGGCCAGCGTTAGTTTCTCGGGGGCGCGGTCGAAATAGTGCCGCGCGGCGGCGCGCAGCCCGTAGACGCCGTCGCCGAAATAGATGCTCGAGAGATAGCGCGAGAGGATCTCGTCCTTGGTCAGCCAGCCCTCGAGCCAGAAGGCGATGACCGCCTCGCGCGCCTTGCGCGTGAGGGTCCGCTCGCCGTCGAGAAAGGCCGTCTTGGCGAGCTGCTGGGTGATCGTCGAGCCGCCCTGCCGCACCCCGCCCGCCTGCGCATTGGCGATCAGCGCGCGGCCGATGCCCCGCGGGTCGACCCCCCAATGCGCGTAGAAACGGCGATCCTCGATGGCGATGAAGGCGTTGGTGACATGCGCGGGCAGGCGGGTGACGTCGACCGGCTCGTCCTTGATCGCGCCGCGCCGCGCGATCGCCTCGCCCTCGGCCGAGACGAACAGGATCGCCGGTTCCTCGAGCGGCTCGAGGCTGCGCCCGAGCGGGGCGGTGACCACCAGCCACAGCACCAGCGCCACCAGCAGCGCGGCGAAGGCGGTGAACCCCCAGCGCAGCCAGCGACGGCGGCGGCGTGGCGGCCGTTCCCCCGCGTCGGGCGCGCCCGGGCCGGTGCCCTCGCCTTCGCCCCCGGGCATATCGGCGGGCGCCGGATCGAATGCGTGCGGATCGCGTTCGCCCATCAACTTCTCGACCTTGTCCGGAACATCCCGGTGTCTTATACGGACAGGACACTCTTGTCCATGCCTGCCGCGGCTTGCCGCCCCGGGACTGGAAGCGCCATAGGAACGCGATGACTGCCCCCCGCCCCGCCCCCCGCCGATCGCTTGCCCCGCTCCTCGCCGCCGCGGCGCTCGGCTGCCTCGCGATCGGCTGCGCGCGCGAACCCGACCGCGAGGTGCGGATCGCCGCGATCGACGAGATGACCAGCGCGCAACTGCTCGACGCCGCGCTGGCGCAGGGGCTGGTGCGCTTCGACGCGGCGGGCGAGATCGAACAGGGGCTCGCCACCAGCTGGCACGTCAGCGACGATGGGTTGAGCTACATCTTCCGGCTCGACGACAGCCGCTGGCCGGGGGACGAACCGGTCACCGCGCCCGATGTCGCGCGGCTCCTCGAAGAGCGCTTCGCCGACCCACGCTGGGCCGACGAGTTCGGCGCCGTGGAAGACGTGCGCGCGATGACCGACAAGGTCATCGAGATCCGCCTCGCCGCGCCGCAGCGCCACTTCCTCCAACTGCTCGCGCGGCCCGAGCTGGCGATCGAGGATGCGCGCGGCGGCACCGGCCCCTTCTCCCTCCTCCCCGTCGGCGAGGGCGAACCGCCGCTGGTCGGGCGCGTGGTCGAGGACGCGCGCGGTGAGCTGGCGGAGGAACGCGTGCGGATCACGACGCTCCCGGTGGCAGAGGCGATTGCCCGGTTCGGCGCGGGCGAGGTCGACCTCGTGACCGGGGGCACCTTCGCCGACGTGCCGCTCGCGCTCGCCGCCTCCAACCCGTTCGGCGCGCCGCGCTTCGATCCCGTCGCCGGGCTGTTCGGGCTGGTGCCGACGCGCGAAGCGGGGCCGCTCGCCACCCCCCAGCAGCGCCGCGCGCTGTCCGCCGCGATCGACCGCGACGCGCTGATCGCCGCGCTCGGGGTGCGCAGCCTCCTGCCCCGCGCCACGGTGCTCCAGGCGGGCACCGACACCGACGTGCGCCCGATCCCGCCCGATTACGTCGACCAGCCGATGGACGAGCGACGTGCCGAGTCGCGCGCCGCGATCGAGGCCGCCGGGCTCGCCGGGACGCGGATCGCCATCGCGCTGCCCCAGGGGCCCGGCGCCGACATCCTGTTCACCCGGCTCGCCGCCGACTGGGGCGCGATCGGGCTCGAGCCGACCCGTGTCACGCACGCCGCCGAGGCCGACCTGCAGCTGCTCGACGAGGTCGCGCCCGCGACCCATACGGGGTGGTTCCTGCGCCGTTTCACCTGCGCGCGGGTCACAGTGTGCGACCCGGCGACCGACGAGCTGCTCGATCGCGCGCGTGCGAGCGCCGATCCGGACCGTCGCGACGAACTGCTGCGCGAGGCGGCGGATCGGATCGAGGCGGCGCAGCTGTTCCTGCCGCTGGCCGCACCGGTACGCTGGTCGCTGGTCGCGCCCACTCTCGAAGGGTTCGCCGAAAATCGCTTCGCGCGCCATTTCGTCGGTGGCCTGCGCAGCCAGAGGAGACGTTGATGCCCGACCGCATGCAGGACCTGTACGATCGCGCCCGCCTGTCGAAGGCTCCGCAGGATGTCCGCGCCCGGGTCGAACGGCTCGAGCATCTGCTCGAGCGCCTGTTCACTGTGCCCGGGATCGACAAGCCGATCGGGCTCGACGCCCTCCTCAGCCTCGTGCCCGGCGTCGGCACCATCTCGGGCGCCGCGCTGGGCACCTATCTGGTGTGGGAAGCGCGCAACCTCGGGCTGTCGCGGTGGCAGCTGGCACGCATGAACCTCAACACGCTGGTCGACATGGCGCTCGGGGCCATCCCGGTCATCGGGGTGATCCCCGATTTCTTCTTCCGCTCGAACAGCCGCAATCTCAGAATCATCCGCCGGCATCTCGACAAGCATCACCCGGCGCGGCCCGATTTCGGCTAGCCGTAACGCCTCCGCAATCGAAGGAACCAAGCGCCCCTGCCCGCTTTGATCGAGCAAGAGTTCGATTTGTAAAAGGCTATGATTATGAAGACGCTAGCGCTCTCGCTGGCGGTCGCCGCGCTCGCCACCACGAGCCCCGTTCTCGCCAGCACCAACAACAGCAACAGCAACGATGGTGCCCCGGTCGCGACCGGCAGCCTTGCCGCTTTCTCGTTCGACGCCGCCAGTCCCGAACGGATCTTCAGCTACGACGGCATCGAATATGAATATTCGAAGGCCGATGTCACGCTTCGCGGCGATGTCGCGGGCGGGACCAACACGCTCGAAGGCTATGCCGCGCGCGCCGAGGCCGCCAAGCAGGCCGAAGCCGCCTATCGCGACATGCAGGAAAAATTCGGCGTCGACGCGATCGCCCCCAACCGCTTCAAATGGGACGCCAAAGGGGCGAGCGGTGAACCGCGGGTCGTCATTTCCCTCTCGCGCCAGCTCGCCTTCGTCTATCTCGGCGACACGCTCGTTGGCGCCGCCTCGGTGACCACCGCGCGCGACAACAAGCTGACCCCGCAGGGCATCTTCCCCGTCTGGCTCAAGAAGCCGATGCATTATTCGAAGGCCTATGAGAACACGCCGATGCCCTACACCCAGTTCATCGACGAGCATGGCATCGCGCTCCACGCTGGCCCCAACCCGGGCTATCCCGCCAGCGCCGGTTGCGTGCGCCTGCCCTCGCAGTTCGCCAAGAACCTCTATGCGCTCACCAGCCTCGGCACGACCGTGATGATCGGTGCGTAGCACGCTCGCAACGCTCGCCGCGCTCTTCACCCTCGGCTGCGGGAGCGATGCGCGCGTGCCCGAGGCCAGCGCGACCATCGAGGCCTCCGAACTCGAGCGGCAGGTGGATGCCGGCATCGTGCCCGGCATGACGATCAACGCGGACGGCAGCGGGACGCTGCTCCACGCCCCGCCCTGGACCTATATGGCCGGATCGGCCGACAAGGGCAGCCGCGACCCCGACCCGTCCGCCCCGCTCGTGCCGCCGGACCTCGAGCCGCGCTTTCTCGCGCTCGCCCGCTACGTGCCGCCCCCGCCCCCGCCGCCGCCGCCGGGAACGCCCCCACCCACGCTCGCACCGCGAACGCTCGAAGTGCCGCCTATGACCTACGGCAAACTGAAACTCGTCAACGGCTGTCTCGAAGTGCATCCCGTCGGCGCTGCGGCGCGGCCCTATCTCCTGCCCCCCGACATGCGCTTGTTTCGCGACGCCGAGGGCTATCTGGCGTTGGGCCAGCCCGACTGGCCCGCCAACCGCAATATCCGTATCGGCGAAATGGGCTATTGGATGGGGAGCGGCATGATCGTCGAGGAGGCCGACCTCCCCGCCGCGCTACGCAAAAAATGCCATGCCCGTTCGGCGCTTTACGTCCAGCCCCGAAGCCGCGCCGCCACCGAGGCGGCGAGCCGCGAGCAAGCCGCTCTCCGCCTGGCCAAGACCTATGGCGTCAGTGTCGAGCGCGCGAGCGCCTATCTCGACGCCTGCCGCAAGCGGACCGACCCCGTCAAAGGTATCGAGCGCCTGCGCATCGCGCCTCCCTGCGGCGCGCCCTCCCCGCCCCCGCCCGTCGAGGACGAAGCCGACTGTCCCGAGGGCACGCGGCTCGTTGCATTCACCTGTCGCACCCCCGAGGGGTATCTGCGCCCGCTGCCCGCGGGACTGGCGGGCTAGCGCATCTGCGGCTTGCCGACGTCGCCCTGCCCAACGGTGCGCCCGGCCATGTCGAGCATGCGATCGAGGGGCTTGCGCGCCGCGTCCATCAACTCGTCCGACAGCTCGATCCGCGGCTCGAGGTCGCGCAGCGCGACATAGAGCTTCTCGAGCGTGTTGAGCGCCATATAGGGGCACATGTTGCAGTTGCAGTTGCCGTCGCCGCCGGGCACGCCGATGAAGGTCGTCTGCGGGCGCGCCTTTTCCATCTGGTGGATGATATGCGGCTCGGTCGCGACCAGCACCGTCTCGGCCTCGGTTTCCGAACAGAATTTGAGGATCGAGCTGGTCGAGCCGACATGATCGGCATGCTCGACGATATGCGGCGGGCATTCGGGGTGCGCCGCCACCGGCGCGCCCGGATGCTCGGCCTTGAGCTTGAGCAATTCGGTTTCCGAAAACGCCTGGTGGACGATGCAGATGCCTGGCCACAGCAGCATGTCGCGTCCCGACTTGCGCGCGAGATAGCCGCCGAGGTGGCGATCGGGGGCGAAAATGATCTTCTGGTCCTCGGGGATCTGGTCGAGGATGACCTGCGCCGACGAGGAGGTGACGATGATGTCGCTCAGCGCCTTCACCTCGGCCGAGCAGTTGATGTAGGTCAGCGCGATATGGTCGGGATGCGCCTCGCGAAACGCCTTGAACTGGTCGGGCGGGCAGCTGTCCTCGAGGCTGCAGCCGGCGTCCATGTCGGGCAGGATCACTGTCTTTTCGGGGCTCAGGATCTTGGCGGTCTCGGCCATGAAGCGCACCCCGCAAAAGGCGATCACCTCGGCATCGGTCGCCGCCGCCTTGCGCGACAGGTCGAGGCTGTCGCCGACGAAATCGGCGAGGTCCTGGATCTCGGGCTTCTGGTAATAATGTGCGAGGATGACCGCGTTGCGCTCTTTCTTGAGGCGGTTGATCTCGGCAAGCAGCTCGTCGCCCTGCGGCGGACGCTGGGGGGCACTCATGGTTCTTCTCCTTGGGCGGCGCGGCGCTGGCGCGCGGCCGCGATGGCATCTTCATAGCTGGTAGAGACGTCGACCTGCTCCGTCGAGGGGGAAGGGTCGCTCGCGAAGCGCGCGACCACGCGTACCGAATCGAGCCCGGCCACGCGCAGCGGCAGCGCGAAATTGGCTTCCACCGCGTCGCGCGCCGCCTCGCGCGCGAGCCCCATCGGCACGCGCCCCCCCGCCTGCTTGCGCAGGTCGGCAAGCGCGGCCCGGCGGTTGGCCCGGGTCAGCACCGCCTCGCTGTCGGTCAGCGCGGCGAGCAGCCCGTCCTCGCCATATTCGCGCGCGCCGTCGAGATCGACCTCGGGGCCCGCCACCTCGAGCTCGGGCAGGGTCACGGTCAGCGTGCGGCTCGCCGCGTCCCACGCCAGGTCCTCCGCCTCGAGCGCGGCGAGGTCGAGCTCGTAGCGCGCGGTCCCGGGCAGGATCAGCGTCCGTTCGGCGCTGGCGAGCCCGGCGAGCCGGCGCTGGCGCGAGGTCACCACCGAAACGAAGCGCGCGCTGAAGGGCACCAGCCGGTTCTGGGCCTGCAGCGATTGGAGGCTGGTGGCGACCACCGTCTCGGGGTCGGGGCCCTTGGCGGAGCGGTCGAGGAGCGCGAGCGCGAGCAGGAACACCGCCAGCGCCACCGCTACGGCGAGCGCCGCGATGACCAGCGGCCGGGCTAGGCCGGGTCCTCTTGCTGACGTGCGATCCATCGTCCCTCCACCTCTTCAACGCTTCCCCGACGGGCAAGTTCGATCAGATGCGCGCGCACCGTGCCCCCGGCCGCCGCGACGAGCCGTTCGTCGAGCCCCGGATAGCAGGCGGCGACGATTCCGGGGACGTCGTCGGCGCCCGCCGCGACCGCCTTGTAAATCTGCTTCTCGCGCGAGAGGCGGTGGCCGATGAGATGCCGCACGAGCCGGTGCGGCCGATCGATCTCGGGACCGTGCGCGGGATAATAGACCTCGTCCTCCTCGCGCCCGCGCAGCTTGTCGAGGCTGCGCAGGTAGGCGCCCATGTCGCCATCGGGGGGCACGATCACGCTGGTCGACCAGCCCATCACATGGTCGCCCGTCATCAGCCCGCCGCGATAGGCGAAGCACAAATGGTTGGACGTATGCCCCGGGGTGGCGACCGCGACCATCTCGTGCCCGTCGACCACCAGCGCATCGCCGTCGCCGAGCACCCGGTCGGGGGCATAGTCCGCATCGAAGCTGGCATCGGCACGCGGGCCGTCGTCGTCGAGGCACAGCGGCGCGCAACCGATGATCGGCGCGCCGGTCGCCGCCTTGAGCGGGCGCGAGGCGGGGGAATGGTCGCGGTGGGTATGCGTGCAGGCGATCGCCCGCACCGCGCGCCGACCGATCGCGGCGAGGATCGCCTCGACATGCGCCTCGAGTGCGGGGCCGGGATCGACCACCACCACCTCGGCCGCATCGCCGAGCAAGTAGGTCTGGGTTCCGGTGTAGGTGTAGGGCGAGGGATTGCGCGCCAGCAGCCGCCCGATCCCGGGACGGAGCGTTTCGAGGCGGGCATAGGGTGCTTCCACGCGCTCGTTCCTGCCATGTCGCATGCCGCGCGCCAAGCGCGGCCGACGCCGGGGGCACAAAAAAGACGGCCCGGGGTCGATACCCGGGCCGCCTCCGGCGTGCCGATCGCGTGGGGCTTAGGGACGGATCCTAGCGGTTACGGCGCGCCTCCATGTCGGCGATCGCCGACCGGAGCCCTGCTTCTGCGCCGGTCATCGCCTCGTCGACCAGCTCGGGATCGACCGACGACATCGCCGCTTCGACGATCGCCTCGATATCCATTGCGTCGAGCGATTGCTGCGCCGCGCGCAGCCCCGCCTTGACCAGTTCGGGGTCCTCGCCCGCGGCGCGCATGGCCCCCGCCTGCGCGTCGACCTCGGCGATCTGCGCGGCGATCTCGCGGCGCGCTTGGGCCAGGTCGGCGCGCATTTCCTCGCGCTCGCGTGTCCATTGCGCGCGCTGCTGCGCCAGGTCGGCAGCAAGGTCCTGCCGCATCCGCGCGCGCTCGGCGCGCAGTTCGGCGAGCGCCTCGCGCATCTTGCCGAGCGCGCGGTCGAAATCGGCGCGTTCGCGCTCGCTCATCGCGCTATAGGGGGTGTCGCTGTCGATCAGCGAGTGATCCGCCGCCGCGGGGGCAAAGGCCGCCGCGAGGCCGCGCGCGGCGAGCGGCGCGACCGGGGCGGGCGCGACCGGGGACGTCGTCGGGGCGGCCGCGGGAATGGGCGCGGTGGGCGCGGGCGACGCCGGCGCCGCGGGCGCGGCGGCGGGCACGTCGACGACGCTGACCGCGCGGCTCGCGGTGGCGGGCAGCAGCAGCGCGCCGAGCGCCAGCATCGCGACCATCGCGGCGGGGCGGTGGGCAGGGTTGGTCATCATCTTCAATCTCCGTTTCAGGCGGGTGTCGCGGGCATTGGCGAAGAGCAACCGGGCGGGCGCCGCCGACTTGGCGATCGCGCGGCCATAGTCGGCCCGGGCCTCGGGACCGCGCCGCGCCAGGACCCGCGCGTCGCACGCGGCCTCCTGGTCGAACTGGAAGGCGGCATAGGCCTTCCACGCGATCGGGTTGAACCAGTGGAGAGAGAGGAAGACGAGCCCGAGCTGGCGCGCGATAAGGTCGCCCGAACGGTGGTGCGAGCGTTCATGCTCGAGCGCGAGATCGAGCTCGGCCTCGCTGCAGCGGTCGATATAGTGTTGCGGCAGCGCGATCACTCGCCGCAGCGTGCCGAACGCCATCGGTCCGGGCGCGGCGGGCGAGACCATGAGGTCGATCCCGCCGACGTGCCCGACCTTGTGCGCGGCGGTGAGGATCGCGTCGCGGTGGCGGCGATAGCGCCACTGGTGGACCAGCCAGGTCGCCGCCGCCCCCAGTCCCCACAGCGCCAGCAGCAGGACGCTGCCGTCGGGCATCGCCGCGGCCTCCGGCCCGCGCATTGCGGCGACAATGAAGGCGTCGGCGAGCGCCGCTTCCTGCCCCGCGGCGGGGGTCGCGGCGGGAAGCAGCGGCGGCGCGGCGACCTCGCGTTCGACCACCGTCTCGAAGGTCGGCAGAAAGAAGCGCGCGGCGGGCAGGAGCCAGAGCGCGTAGGCGACCCGTGCCCCGAAGCGCGCCGCCACCGGCCCGCGCACCAGCAGCACCAGCAACATCAGCGCGCTCGTCCACGCGAGGGTCTCGACCAGCCAGTCGCTCATTTGCGCAGCTCCTTCAGCAGCGCCTCGATATCGGCGATGTCCGCCTCGCTCAGCGCCTCGTCCTCGGCCAGCTGCGCGATCATCGGCGTCAGCCGCCCGCCGAACAATCGATCGACCAGCCGGCGACTCTCGGAACTGACATAGGCCTCGCGCGCAATCGCGGGGCGGTAGAGATAGCGGCGCCCCTCGGCCTCATGCATGACCGCCCCCTTCTGCGCGAGGCGCGACAGCATGGTCTTGATCGTCGGCAGGCTCCAGTCGCGGCTGGCCGACACCGCCGCGGCAACCTGCGTGGCGCTGAGCGCGCGCGGGGCGGCCGACCACAGCGCTTCCATGATCTCCAGTTCGGCTTCGCTCACGCGCTTGTCCACGACTCGGCACTCCCCTTTCGATTACACTCGTAGTCATCGCGACTACAAACGTAAACGTCAAGCCCGCCGCGGCGGGCAGGCTCGGACGATCGACGAAGGGGGGCTAGCGCGTGGGCGGCGCGGCGCTGCGATCGGGGGCCGGTTCGGCCTCGCGATCCGCGCCCGCCGGGGGGAGCGTGGCCAGCTCGGCCTCGATCTGCTCGAGCAGCGCGACCCGGCTCGCCGCGCTCAGCTGTTCTGTCCGCGCGAGCCGTTCGCGCGCGCTCTCGAGCATGGTGCGATAGGTCGCCGCCGAATCATCGCTCGCGCACAGCACGACCCGGTGGGCGCGCCGCGCCCCATCCTCGCCCACGCTCTCGACCGCGGCCGCGAACGCGCGGGTCGCACAGGCGGGTTCGCCACGCAGCGCGTCGCCCGGCGCGTCGCCCGGGCCGCCCTCGACCTCCTTCGTGATCTCTTTCTCGATCACCTGCTCCTCGACCACCCCGTCGGGGCCGCGCGAACGCCGCACCTCGCGGCGAATCACGACCGGGGTCGCGGCGGCCTCCGCACCGGGCTCGGCGGTCCTCTCGGGGGGCGGCGCCCCCGGCGTCCCCATCTGCAACAGCAAGGCGGCAATCATCGGGCCCATCGCGGCAACTCCTCTGGTCATGGCGCGGGGAGCGAGCCTGCCACGAACCGCGCGGCGATGCCAGCGCCTCAGCGGGTCGCGAGCGCCCCGTCGAAGGCGGGGGCGTGCCCCTGCGCGGCGGCGCGCAGCCGGCGGCGCTCGAGCGCGGCCGGGTAGACCGTGCCGAACAGCATCTCGAAGGTGCGGTCCCAGCTATAGTTGGAGCGGACCATCTTCTTGCCCTCGGCTCCGATCGCGCTGGCGCCCTCGCGCCACACCCTTTCGATGTTGGCGGCCATCGCGTCGGCATCGTCGACCGGCCCCAAATAACCGGTGCCCGGGGGCACCTGGCACGGCATCGAGCCCGCCGCGACCCCCACCACGGGCAACCCCGCCGCCTGTGCCTCGAGGATCGAATTGCCCGCCACCTCATAGGGCATGGCTGAGACGTAGATATCCGAGGAGGCGTAGGCGCGCGCCAGCGCCTGCCGGTCCTTGAGATAGCCCGGCATGTGCACCACCGGCTCGAGCCCGGCCTCGATCTGCCGCTGGCGCCAGCGCCCGTCACCGAGGATCAACAGGTGCGCCCCCATGGCCTCGGGCAGCTTGCGGAAGGCGTCGAGCACCACCTGCACGCGCTTCTCGCGGTCGAGCCGCCCGGCATAGACGAGCAGCGGCTGGCGGTCGCCGATCCCGAGGCGGGCGCGAAAGGCGGGATCGCGCTCCTCCTCGCGAAACTGGCTGAGGTCGATCCCCTGCGGCAACTGGAAGGGCTCGTGCACCCCCATCTCGCGAAACTGCCCGAGCGCGATCGGGTTGAGCGCGTAGACCGCATCGAAGCGGCGATAGAGCTTCTTGGCATAGCGCCGCGCCATGTCGGCGGCGAAGCGCCCCACGCGCTTGCCCGCGACATGGTGGACCGCCTCGTAGAAATGCGCCTCGGGAAAGTCGGTGCGATAGCCCGCCACCGTCGCCGTGCCGGGGGTCGCGTCGCGGTAGCCGAGCGCCGCCCAGGGGAGGTTGTAGGGATCGATCGATTCGATCACGTCGGGACGGAAGCGATCGAGGAGCGCGCGCACCGCCTTGTTGCGCAGCATCAGCCGATAGTTGGGCTGGTGCGGCAGCGCCGGGCTCTTGACGTAGGCGGTGATCAACCGCCCCTCCTCGACCACCTTGTCCTCGGCGCCGGGGATGACGAGCAGGTGCTGCCAGTCGAGCTGGTCGCGGATGTAGCGCCGCTTGTAGCGCAGGTAGTTGCCCCCGCCACCGCCGGTTTCGGAGTAGTTCTGCGTCAGGTCGCACAGCATCGGCGGACGCCCGCTGGGGAAATGGGTTCGGTCAAGCATGGCCGCTCCCTTGACGGGTAAAATGGGCGAAAAATCGGCAGGATCGACAAAAATCGGCCGCGCCGCGCCGCGAATGTCGGTTTTTTTTACGCCCGCCGCGACCGCCGCCCCGCGCCTCCCATCATTTTTCGCGATTTTCCGGGCTTTGTGAAAATTGGCACGCCGCATGCAAAGTAAGAGGCGTCCACATTGGTTCCACAAACCAAGCAAAGGGACGGCGAAAACGGGTCTCTGGTCCCCGTCTTCGCCGTCCCTTTTTGTTACCCGGCGCGTCCGCGCGCCCGCGATCGGGCACCCGCCGTCAGGCGCCCGCCTTGTCCTCGAGCATCGCCTTGAGCTCGCCGCTCTCGTACATCTCCATCATGATGTCCGAGCCGCCGACGAATTCGCCGCCGACGTAGAGCTGCGGGATGGTCGGCCAGTCCGAATAGTCCTTGATGCCCTGCCGGATCTCCTGGTCCTGCAGCACATCGACCGTCTCGAACTCGGTGCCGAGGCGATCGAGGATCGCCACCGCGCGGCTCGAGAAGCCGCATTGCGGGAAGAGCTTCGAGCCCTTCATGAACAGGACCACCTGGTGGTCCTTCACCAGCGCATCGATGCGCGTCTTGATATCGGTCATGATCGTGTCTCCTGTGCCGGGGATCTGGTGGTCAGCTGCAGCGCATGCAATTCCCCGCCCATCCGCCCGCCCAGCGCGGCATAGACCTTCTGGTGCTGGCGGACCCGGCTCAATCCTGCAAATTCGGCGCTGGTGACGACGGCCGCCCAGTGATCATCGTCGCCGGCAAGGTCGGTCAGTTCGACCTCGGCGTCGGGGATCGCGGCCTTGATCGCCGCCTCGATCGCCGCGGCGGTCATCGGCATCAGTCCATGCTCTCGATGAAGTGGCGCCGCGCCTCGACCGTCTTGTGCTCAAGCGCGGTGCGGATGTCGGCCTCGCTGACGTCGCAGCCGGCGCTGGTCAGGTCGCCGAGCAGCTTGCGGATCACGTCCTCGTCGCCCGCTTCCTCGAAATCGGCGCGCACCACTTCCTTGGCGTAATTCTCGGCTTCGACCGGCGAGAGCCCCATTTTCTGCGCGGCCCAGGCGCCGAGCAGCCGATTGCGCCGGGCGGCGATCTTGAACTGCATCTCCTGGTCCCGCGCGAACTTGTTCTCGAACGCCTTCTCGCGGTCGTCGAAATTCCCCATGCTCTATCCTTCCGATGGTGACGGTTCCCCGCCGAGATAGAGCCCGCGACCGCGCCGCGCAATGCGCCCGTGGCGATTAGAAGGTCGCGGCCTCGTCGGCGAGCGCCTGCCGGGTCGCGGCGGCGACCTGCTCGGTCAGCTGGGGGGTGCCGTCGAGCCCGTAGACGTCATGCGCGATGGTGAGCGGCCCCTCGATCGCCTCGGCGGTGAGGTAGGTCACGAACACCGGCACCCCGGCGGGCAGCTGGTCGTGCGTCTCGGTGCCCGGCAGGTCGGGCACCCCCTGCCCCCGGTAGAGCCACGCGGCGAAACGGCGCGCGTCCTCGAGCCGGATGCAGCCGTTCGAAAGCGTGCGCACTTCCTTGTCGAAATAGTCGCGCATCGGCGTGTCGTGGAGGTAGATGCCGGTGGCGTTGGGAAAGTTGAACTTGAAGTCGCCCATCGAATTGTAGCGCCCCGGCAGCTGGCGAACCTTGAGGTTGCCGGGCTGCAGCGCGGTCGACCAGTCGACCTCGCTCGGCTTGAGGACCCGCGCGTCATTGGCCCAGCGGTCAACGATCTCATACCCCTGCCGGTCGAGATAGGCCTGCCCCTCGCGGCGGATCTTGGGCCCCACGGTGGCGCGCACGATCGTGTCGGGCACGTGCCAGTAGGGATTGTGGGTCGCATAATGGATGGTCGAGACGATGAGCGGGGTGCGCTTGTGCGGTTCCTCGGTGCCGACCACCACCTTCATGCTGTCGACCGGGCGCCCGCCCTCGTACATCCACAGCCGCTGTGTGGCGACGTCGACCAGCACGAAGCGGTCGCGCCGGGGCAGCGCGCGGGTACGCGCCAGCGTGGCCTTGAGCGCGGTCCGGCTCTGCTCGGGCAGCGCGCGGCCGTGCGCGATCGCGGCGGCGCGCAGCTGTTCGTAGACGATGTTGCGACCGGTCTGCTGGCGGACCAGCGCGAACAGCGAGGGCGACTGGGTCAGCAGCGTGACATGGTCGGCCCGCGAGAAGCGCGCGGGCTTCTGGTAGGGGTCGCCATATTCGATCCCCGCCACGGGCGCCTGCAGCGTGGTGACATAGTCGAGATAGGCGCGGTCGAGCAGCTGCGACAATTGCCGCGCCGCGGCGGCGTCGCCGGCCTCGGCGCGGGCGCGCAGCGCCTCCGCCTGCGCCGCGATCGTCGGCCCCTCGTCATAGCCCTCGAAATCGGCGGTGCGCAGCAGGGTGATGAGCCGCTCCGCCGCCAACCGGTGATCCTCGCTGCCCGACCAGCGCAGCGCGCTGTCGGGCGCCAGACTCGCGGCCGGCTGCGCGCGCAGCTGCTCGGTCGGCTGCGTGGGCACCGGGGAGCGGACCTCGTCTAACGCCGCCGCGGGGGCGGCGGACGCGAGCAACGCAAGGAGCGGGAGGGAGGGGGCAATTCGCATGGCGGTCATCATTCCTTACGCGCGTCCTATACCATCAAAGTTGGACGAGGCATTAAGCGCTCGTCACGCCGACAGGGCGCATCGTCGCTTCGTCCCGTTGCTGTGGTGTTGCCGCAACAGGGGCCGTTCGTCGCCGTTCCCGAGCCAACGGCACAGCCCGGCGCCGGTTCCGCGAGAGCGGCTAGCGCCCGATGGCGTGGAGCGCGATGAACAGCGCCGCGACCGCGCCCGCCAGCATCGCGCGCTTCCACTGCCCGCCCGCCGGCCGGCCGTTGCGCCGCGCCCCGATCGCGCGCTCGGCATAAGCGAGCGTGAACAGCCCGAACACCACCCCCAGACTGAGCATCCACCAGCCCGGGTCGTCGCTGCGTTCGACGACCAGCGCGGCGCCCGCCAGCCCGAGCGGCACCGCCCAGCAGCCGATCGGCATCAACGGCAAGTGGTCGGGGGCAGGCTCGGCCATCGCGCGGTGCCTAGTCCATCGTGACGACGAGCTTGCCCGTCACCTTGCGGGTCGCCAGCGCGGCGATCGCCTTGCCGGCCTTCTCGAGCGGGTAGGTGCCGGTCACGCGCGGGCTGATCTTGCCCGCCGCCAGCAGGTCGAACAGCTCCTTCACCTGGCGCCCATAGGCTTCGGGACCGCGCATCGCGAAGGCGCCCCAGAAGACCCCGCTCACCTCGGCTTCCTTGAGGAGCGCGAGGTTCAAGGGCAGCTTGGGAATGCCCGCCGGGAAGCCGACGACGAGGAAGCGCCCCTGCCAGCCGAGGCTGCGCAGCGCGGGTCCGGCATAGTCGCCGCCCACGGGGTCGAGCACGATGTCGAACCCCTCGCCCTGCGCGGCATCCTTGAACTGCCTCGCCAGCGCCTTCGAGGCATCCTTGTCGAGCGGGCCGCGCGCATAGATCACGCAATCATCGGCGCCCGCTTCCTTGGCGACCCGCGCCTTGTCGGGGCTCGACACGGCGGCAACGACGCGCGCGCCGAAAGCCTTGGCCAATTCGATGCCGGCAAGCCCGACCCCGCCCGCCGCACCGAGCACCAGCACCTGGCTCCCCTCGGCGATGCGCCCGCGATCCTTCAGGGCATGGATGGCGGTCGCATAGGTCAGCAAGAGCGCCGCGCCCTCGCGAAAGCTCACCCCCTCGGGCAGCGGGATCGCCTGCTTCGCGCCGATCACCAGCTGCTCGGCCAGCCCGCCGAACCCCGGCACCGCGATCACCCGGTCGCCCTCGGACAGGTGCGTCACGCCCTCGCCCAGCCGGTCGATGACTCCCGCCACCTCGCCGCCCGGCGCGAACGGGCGCGGCGGCTTCATCTGGTAGAGGTCCTGGATGATCAGCAGGTCGGGATAGTTGATCGCCGCCGCCTTCACCGCGATCCGCACCTCGCCGGGCCCGGGCTCGGGGGAGGCGACCTCCTCGAGCCGCAGCGTCTCGGGGCCCCCGGGTTCGTGGCTCAGCAGCGTGCGCATGCTCATTCCTCTCCCAGCCCGCGCGCGCGGGCATCGGCGACCACGTCCTGCGCGGTCATCCCGTCGAAGGTCCGGCGCCGATAGGCGTCGACATCCTTTTCGCGGTGCGAGCGCGCGCCGAACGTGTTGAGCGCGCGGTCGAAGACCAGCCGCTCGTCCATCGGCAATTGCGCGCGGGCGGCGGCGGCGGAGGCGGCGAACGCCTCCTCGCTCGACCCGTCGATCACCACCGGCTCGGGCGCCTCGCAGGCGGCAAGGCCGGCGAGCAAGGCGATCCCGAGCATCGCGTGCCTCAAAGCGCGACCTCGTAGGCGGCGGTCGTCTTCTCGGCGATCTCGGCCTCGGTGACGTCGGGTGCCAGCTCGATCAGCTCGAACTTGCTGTCATGGTCCTTGCGGCGGAAAACGCCGAGGTCGGTGATGATCATGTCGACCACGTTCTGCCCGGTCAGCGGCAGGTCGCAGGCCGGCTTGAACTTGGGATCGCCATTCTTCGAGACATGCTCCATCACGACGATGATCTTCTTCACGCCGGCGACGAGGTCCATCGCCCCGCCCATCCCCTTGATCATCTTGCCGGGGATCATCCAGTTGGCGATATCGCCGTCCTCGCTGACCTCCATCGCGCCCAGCACGGTCAGGTCGATATGCCCGCCGCGGATCATCCCGAAGCTGGTCGCGCTGTCGAAATAGCTCGACTGCGGCAATTCGCTGATCGTCTGCTTGCCCGCGTTGATGAGATCGGCGTCGACTTCGTCGGGATAGGGAAAGGGCCCGATGCCGAGCATCCCGTTCTCCGACTGCAAGGTCACCGTCTTCCCCTCGGGGATATAGTTGGCGACCAGCGTCGGGATGCCGATCCCGAGGTTGACGAAATAGCCGTCTTCCAGCTCCTTTGCGGCGCGCGCCGCCATCTGGTTGCGATCCCAGGGCATCAGCCATTCTCCCTTTCGCGCGTCGTCACGAACTCGATCTTCTTGTCATAGGGCGCGCCGTTGACGAGGCGGTTCACATAGACCGCGGGCAGGTGGATGCAGTCGGGGTCGAGGCTGCCCACGGGCACGATTTCCTCGACCTCGGCGACGCAGACCCTGCCGCAGGTCGCCGCCGGCAGGTTGAAGTTGCGCGCGGTCTTGCGGAACATGAGGTTGCCCGCCTCGTCGGCCTTCCAGCCCTTGACGATCGACAGGTCGGCGAAGATGCCGCGCTCCATGATGTAGGTCTCGCCGTCGAACTCCTTGTGCTCCTTGCCCTCGGCGACGACGGTGCCGACCCCGGTCTTGGTGTAGAAGCCGGGGATCCCCGCGCCGCCCGCGCGCATGCGCTCGGCCAGCGTGCCCTGCGGGCAGAATTCGACCTCGAGCTCGCCCGCCAGATACTGTCGCTCGAATTCCTTGTTCTCGCCGACGTAGGAGGAGATCATCTTCTTCACCTGCCGCGTGCGCAGCAGCTTGCCGATGCCTTCGTTGTCGATCCCCGCATTGTTCGAGGCGAAGGTGAGGTCCTTCACCCCTGAATCGCGGATCGCGTCGAGCAACCGCTCGGGGATCCCGCACAGCCCGAACCCGCCGGCGGCGATCAGCATGCCGTCCTCGAGCAGTCCGTCGAGCGCCTCGGCGGCACTGTCGTAGATTTTCTTCATCCATGCCTCCTGTCGAGCCTTCGCCTAGGCACTCGGACCCGCGCTGGCAAGCATCTCGCGCCCGCGCCCCGGCATGCCGCGATGCTTGACAGGCGCCCCCGGCTGGAGTGGAGCGCGAGGCCCATGATCGCACGCCTTCTCCCCGGACTCTCCCTCGCCGGCGCGGCCGCCCTCGTCGCGCTCGCCGCCACCCTGGCGCTCGGCACCCCGCTCATCCTCATGGGGCTCGTCCTCGGGCTCCTCCTGTCGGGCGTGGCCGCGCGCCGGCCGACCGGCGCCGGCCTCGACCTGCTCGCCAAGCAGGGGCTGCGGCTCGGCATCGTCCTCCTCGGGCTCCAGATCGCCTTCGACGACATCGCCGCGCTGGGCTGGACCGCCTTCGCCGCGCTGCTCCTCGTGATGGGCGCAGCGATCGGCGCCGCGCTGGTCGCGGGACGGCTCGTCGGCGCCAATCGCGAGACCGCGCTGCTCGCGGGCGGGGGCACCGCCATCTGCGGCGCCTCGGCCGCGCTCGCGATCCACGGCGCGATCGGTCGGGATCGGATCAGCGAGGCGCAGTTCACCCTGACCCTCATCGTGCTGGCGGGCGCGAGCGCGCTCGCCTTCCTCGCCTATCCGCTGCTTGCCGAGCTGCTCGGCTTCACGGACCGGCAGACGGGTTTCCTGATCGGCGCGGGGATCCACGATGCCGCGCAGGCGGTCGGGGCGGGGTTCGTCGTCTCCGACGAGGCGGGTCAGGTCGCGACCATCGTCAAGATGAGCCGCGTCGCGCTGCTCGCCCCGCTGGTCGCGCTGATGGTGGTGCTCGTCCGCCGCCGCGGCGCGGCGGGGGCGAGCGAGCGCCCCCCGCTCCTGCCCGGCTTCATCCTCGCCTTCATCGGCCTGATCGCGCTCAATTCGCTCATCGCCCTTCCCCCCGCCGCGAGCGCCGCCGCGCTCACCGCTTCCAAGGGGCTCTTGCTCCTCGCGGTCACCGCCACCGCGCTGCGCACCCGCCTCGGCGACCTGCGGGCGCTCGGCTGGCGCGCCGCGCTGCCCGTCGCCGCCGCCACCCTCGCCTCGCTGCTCGCCAGCCTCGCCGCCGCGCGCTGGTGGCTCGGCTAGCGTTGGCCCCGTCCCGCGGCGCCGTTCGCAGAACTTTGCGTTGACTGTTGCCGCCCCAGCGGGTCCATTCGGCGCATACGGTTTCATCCCGGGGGAAAATTTCGAAAATGTCCATCCTGTCCATGCAGGGTGTCACCAAGCGTTTTGGCGACATCACTGCCGTCGACCGCCTCGACATGCATGTCGCGCCGGGCGAGATCTTCGGCTTCCTCGGCGGCAACGGCGCCGGCAAGACCACCAGCCTGCGCATGATCCTCGACATCATCCGTCCCACCGAGGGGCGGATCGCGGTGCTCGGCGAGGCGCCCGGGCAGGAGCATGCCGACCGGATCGGCTTCCTCCCCGAGGAACGCGGGCTCTACCCGAGCATGAAGGCGATCGACACGATCACCTATTTCGGGCGGCTCAAGGGCATGGACGCGGCCACCGCGCGCGCCGAGGGGATGGCGCTGCTCGAACGCTTCGACCTCGCCGAGCGCGCCACCAGCCCGATCGCCGACATGTCCAAGGGGATGGCGCAGAAGGTCCAGCTCGCCACCGCGCTGGTCAACCGCCCCGACCTGCTCATCCTCGATGAACCCTTCTCGGGGCTCGACCCGGTCAACCAGCAACTGCTCGAGGCCGAGATCGTGCGCGCCGCCCGGCGCGGCGCCGCGGTCGTGTTCTCGACCCACATCATGCAGCACGCCGAGCGGCTGTGCGACCGGCTCCTCATCCTGCGCCGCGGGGTGAAGAAGTTCGAGGGCGACCTCGCCGCCGCGCAGGGCCTCGTGCCGCCGACCGTGCGCCTGACCGCGCGGGCCGACCTCGCCGCGCGCCCCGGCATCGCCGCCGCGCGCATTCTCGGCCGCGACGGCGACTGGACCCGCTACGAGGTGGACCTCTCGCCCGACAACGACCCCGGCACGCTGCTCGAGACGCTGACCCGCGAGGGCGTGCTGCTGCGCGATTTCGAGGCGCGCCACGCCGCCTTGCACGACATTTTCGTCCACCTCGTCGGCAGCGAACCGCAGGGAGAAGCCGCGTGACCAAGATCCTCCTCGTCGCCGCGCGCGAGTTTCGCCATATCGCCTCGATGCGCAGCTTCTGGGTGTCGATGCTGCTGCTCCCCGCCGCGCTGTTCATCGCCCCGCTGATCCACGACCTGCTCGAGGATGACGAGCCGACGCGGATCGCCATCATCGATCGCGATCCCGGCCCGGCGGGCGAGGCGATCGCCGCGCGGCTCGCCTTCGAGGATCGCCGCGACGAACTCGCGGCGCTGTCCCGCTACGTGCGCCGCTACGAGCTCGAGGCGGCCGACCCCGCCGCCCCCTGGGCGGTCCACGACCGCGCGCTGACCGGCGCCGACGTCGCCGCCTACGAGGACGCGGGCGGACTCGAGGCCGCGCTCGAGCGGATCGACGCCGTGCGTCCCGACGACGTGCGCGACTTCGACCCGCCGAGCCCCGATTACGCGCTGGTCGAGCCGCCCGCGGGGCTGGCCGAGGCCGACGCGGCCGCGATCGAGGCGCGCCGTGACACGATCTTCGACCGCGCCACCGCCGCGGGCCCGGTGCCCGACGACATCGTCCTGATCGAGACCGACGCGGACGGCCGCCCCGTGATCCACCTCGTCTCGCGCGATCGCCCCGACGCGACCCTGCTCGGGATCGTCCGCGAGGAAGCCGCGCGCGCCCTGCGCACGCAGGCGCTCGCCGAACGCGGGGTCGACCCCGCCGACAGCGCGACAATCGAGGCGCTCGCGCCGCCGATCATGATCTCCACCCCCCAGCCCGGCGGCGGCGCGCGCGAGACGCATGTGATCCGCTCGATCCTGCCCCTCGCGCTCGCCTACATGCTGCTGATGAGCCTGCTGCTCTCGGGCAACTGGATGGTGCAGGGCGCGGTCGAGGAACGCGGCTCCAAGCTGGTCGAATCGGTGATCGCCTGCGTGCGTCCCTGGCAGCTCATGATGGGCAAGCTCGTCGGCACCACCGCGGTTGGGCTGTCGATGATCCTCGTCTGGGTCGGCTGCGCCATCGTCGCGGCGCTGATGACCAAGGGCATCGTCGCCGACCTCCTCCGCCCTGCGCTCGACAGCATCGCCACCCCCGGCGCGATCCTCGCGATCGTCTACTTCTTCGTGCTCGGCTACGTCATGCTCTCCACCCTGTTCCTCGCGATCGGGGTGCTGAGCGACAATATGAACGAGGCGCAGGGGTTCATCATGCCGATGATGATGATCATTCTCCTGCCGGTGATGTACATGCTCCAGGCGATCGTCCAGGATGCCGGCGGGATCGGGCTGCAGATCATGACCTGGTTCCCCCCCGTCACCCCCTTCGCGGTGCTCGCCCGGCTCGGCGCCGGGATCGAGACGTGGGAGCTGGTCGGCACCGCGATCCTGCTCGCCGCCTTCACCGCGCTGATGCTCTGGCTGGTGGGCCGCCTGTTTCAGGCGAGCCTCCTCAAGAGCGGGCAGAAGAGCGGGATCGGCCAGCTGATCGACCGTTTCCGCATCGCGCAGGACTAGCCCCGCGCCCGGCGCAAGCGAAAGGCCCGCCCCGGCATCCCGGGGCGGGCCTTCTCGTTGGTCACCGCGCGCGCGGTCGGCGGGTCAGCCGCGCAGCTTGGCGAGCACGCCCTGCAGCTGCATCGCGTTCGACATGTCGCCCTCGACCTTGAGCTTGCCCGTCATGAAGGCGGTCATGCCGTCGAGCTGGCCATTGGCCATCGCCTGCCAGTCGTCCCACGCGACCTTGATGGTGGTGTCGGCATCGCCATCCTCTTCGGTCACCTTGTGATCGACGCCGTCGAGCATGATCACGCCCTTGTCGTCATAGTCGATCTTGACCTTCTTGCCTTCGACCCAGGCCTGGTTTTCCTGCATCTTGGCGGCGAGTTCGGCTTTTTCCATCTGCATCGGCTCCTGACATCGATGTTTGTTAGTGCTCGCCCTGACCTAGGCCGTGCCGCGCCCCCTTTCAACCGCCAAACGACACGCCTATGTCGGGGCCATGACCTACCAGACCGATCTCAAGCTCTTCATCGATGGTGTGTGGAGCGGCGCCGAAGGCCGCGACTGCATGCCCGTCACCAACCCCGCGACCGGCGAGACGCTCGCGCAGCTGCCGATGGCCTCGAAGGCCGACCTCGACGCCGCGCTCCACGCCGCCGAGAAGGCCTACCCCAAGTGGCGCGCGACCGACGTCGAGACCCGCGCCGCCATCCTCCACAAGGCCGCCGCCTACCTCAAGAAGAACGCCAAGGAGATCGGCGCCCTCCTCACGCAGGAACAGGGCAAGCCCGTCAAGGAAGCCGTCGGCGAGGTCTATGGCGCCGCGCAGATGTTCGACTGGTATGCCGAGGAAGCCAAGCGCGACTATGGCCGCACCCTCGTGCGCCCGGTCGGCCAGCGCTCGATCGTCACCCGCCAGCCGGTCGGCGTCGTCGCCACCTTCACGCCCTGGAACTTCCCCATCTACCTGCTCGCCAAGAAGGTCGCCGCCGCATTGGCCGCGGGCTGCTCGGTCATCTCCAAGCCGCCCGAGGAAACCCCCGCCTGCGTCAACGCGGTCGCCAAGGCATTGGACGAGGCCGGGCTTCCCGCAGGCACCTTCCAGCTCGTCCACGGCGATCCCGACATGGTCAGCCGCCACCTCATGGCCTCGGACATCGTCCGCAAGGTCAGCTTCACCGGCTCGGTCGGGGTGGGCAAGCACCTGATGGGCCTCGCCGCCGATGGCCTTAAGCGCCTCACCCTCGAACTCGGCGGCCACGCCCCCGTCCTCGTCTTCGACGACGTCGACCTTGAAAAGACGCTCGACAAGCTGGTGCCCCAGAAATTCCGCAACGCCGGGCAGGTCTGCGTCTCGCCGACCCGCTTCTACGTGCAGGAAGGCATTTACGACGACTTCATCAAGGGCTTCGCCGAGCGGACGGCCAAGGTGCAGGTCGGCAACGGCATGGACGAGGGCACCCAGATGGGCCCGCTCGCGCACGAACGCCGCCTTCCCGCGGTCCACGACCTCATCACCGATGCCAAGGCGAAGGGCGCGCGCATCGCGGCCGGGGGCGAGCCGATGGGGAACGCCAATTTCTTCCAGCCCACGCTGATCGCCGATGCCCCGCTCGATGCGCGGATCATGAACGAGGAGCCCTTCGGCCCGGTTGCGGTCGCGCGCCCCTTCAAGGACCTGGACGAGGCGCTCGAACAGGCCAACCGCCTGCCCTACGGCCTCGCCGCCTTCGCCTTCACCAACCAGCTCCAGCGCGCCAACATCCTCGGCGACATGATCGAGGCGGGGATGGTCGGCATCAACAATTTCGCCATCTCGGGCGCCGACACCCCCTTCGGCGGGGTGAAGGATTCGGGCTTCGGCTCGGAAGGCGGCAAGGAGGGGCTCGAGACCTATCAGGTGGTCAAGGCGATCCACATGAGCTGAGCCTGGGGGCGCCGCGCATCCGTCGCCCGCTGCGCGGCGTCGCTGCCTCCCTGCCCCCGCCGCGCCCCGCCGCCCGCGGGAACCCTTTCGCCCCCGTCATGGTTGTTCGTGCACTATCATCGGTGAAAAAGGTGCAAGCGCATGAGCAATGGTGAGGGTAAGAAGACGCTGCTGTGGGTCGTTCTCGCGATCGTCCTGCTGGTGGTGATCGGCTATGCGACGGGGTTCTTCGCGACCGACGTCGAAGGCGAGCTCGAGGCGCCCAGCGTCGATCTCGATGTCGAGGGTGGTGAACTGCCCGATATCGACAGCGATGTCGGCGACATCGATGTGGGCACCGAGGAAGTGACCGTCGAGACCCCGACGATCGAGGTCGAGGAAGCCGTTCCCGACGAGGAATGATGCGCTCCTCCAAGAGCTAGCGAAGGGCGGTCCTGCTGCGGCAGGGCCGCCCTTTCTTTCGCGCCCGACCGCCCCGGAAAGCGCGAAATTCCTGTCCTCCCGCGACGCCGGCGCCTATGGTAAGCGCCGCATGACCGTCCCGCGCCCACCGCATCGAGCGATTCCCGCCCCTTGGCCCGGAAACGCCGCGCCGGCGGACGACGGGGACATTGTTCGAACCTTGTCCGACAGGGGACCCAAGTGACCAACCGTACCGGCGGCCGCATCCTCGTCGACCAGCTCCTCGCGCAGGGCGTCGACCGCATCTTCACCGTTCCCGGCGAAAGCTTCCTCGCCGTGCTCGACGCACTCCACGACAGCCCCGAGATCGATACCGTCGTCTGCCGGCAGGAAGGCGGGGTCGCCTATATGGCCGATGCCGACGGCAAGATGACCGGCCGCCCGGGCATCGCCTTCGTCACCCGCGGCCCCGGCGCCACCAACGCCACCGCGGGGGTGCATGTGGCGATGCAGGATTCGACTCCGATGATCCTGTTCATCGGCGACCTCGACCGCGGCGACCGCGACCGCGAGGGGTTCCAGGAAATCGACTTCGCCGCCTTCTTCGCCCCCATCGCCAAATGGGCGGCGCGGATCGACGATGCCGCGCGCATCCCCGAATATGTCGCCCGCGCCTTTCGCGTCGCCACCTCGGGCCGCCCCGGCCCCGTGGTGCTCGCGCTGCCCGAGGACATGCTGCGCGACGAGGTCGAGGCGATCGACCGTCCCGCCGTGCCCCCCGTCGCCATTTCGCCCGACCCTGGCGCGCTCGGCGCGCTGGTCGAGCTGCTGAAAGACGCGGCCAGCCCGATCGCCATCGTCGGCGGCGCCGACTGGTGCCCCTGCGCCGCGCATCATTTCGAAAGCTTCGCGCGCCGCATCGGGCTGCCGGTGGCCGCCGCCTTCCGCCGCCAGGACGCGATCGACAACAACAGCCCCGTCTACGCTGGGCAGCTGGGCTACGGCCCCAACCCCAAGCTCCAGCAGCGCGTGCGCAATGCCGACCTGATCCTCGCCGTCGGCGCGCGCCTCGGCGAAGCCACCACCGACGGCTACAAGCTCATCACCCCCGACCATCCCGACCAGATCCTCGTCCACGTCCACCCCGACCCCAACGAGCTCGGCCGCGTCTATCGCACCGACCTGCCCATCGTCTCGGACATGGAGGAATTCGCGCAGGACATGGATGCATGGGAAGACGACGATCTTGTCCCCTTCTCCTGCGGCCCCAAGGCCCACGAGGAATGGCTTGAATGGTCCGAGCCCCAGCCGCGCGACGAGGTGGCGCTCGACCTCGGCCCCGTTGTCAAGGCGATGCGCGAGGCGCTTCCGTCAGACACCATCATCTGCAACGGCGCGGGCAATTTCTCGGGCTGGTGGCACCGCTATTGGCGCTACGGCCCGACCCCGACCCAGCTCGCGCCGACCAGCGGCACCATGGGCTATGGCGCCCCCGCCAGCGTCGCCGCCGCCCTGCGCTTCCCCAACCGTCGGGTAGTCTGCGTCGCGGGCGACGGCGATTTCCTGATGAACGGCCAGGAACTCGCGACCGCCGCCGCGCGCGGCGCCGATCTGCTGGTCATCGTCGTCGACAATGGTGCCTATGGGACCATCCGCATGCATCAGGAACGCGACTACCCCGACCGGGTGAGCGCGACCGACCTTGCGCCGGGCAATCCCGATTTCGTCAAGTTCGCCGAAGCCTTCGGGGGCTGGGGCACCCGCGTCGAGACCACCGACCGGTTCGAGGACGCCCTTGCCGAGGCGATGGAGAAAAAGGGTATCCGCCTCCTCCATCTCCTCACCGATGTCGAGGTCATTACCAACGCCACGACGCTCGCCGCGCTCAAGGCCGCGCGCCGCTAGGGCGCCGCGCCCCGCTCCGTCCGCATCCCCCGCCGAGCAGGGGCGCGGGGCGACGGAGGCCCGCGGCGGTGCAACGCGCTCGTGCCCCCGTGGGGCGAGCGACCGAGCCCGCGCAGCCGATGCTGCGACCAAAGCGGCGGCGATCGGACCATAAGGCGAGAACGATGGTGCCGCCCGCACAGGCGGCAATCGCTGCCCCGTAAGGCGGCAGCGCAGCTCGACGAGGCGATGATCGCGGCGCGACGCGACGAGGGCGCCGCCATGGGCCGCGCCGGCGGCGACCCGCGCCTGCGCGAGCGCCGTCGGGCCTAGAGCTTGGGCACCCCCGCGAGAATCGACTCGAGGTCGACTTCCTCGCAGCATGCCGGGTTGAAGATGTCGCGCCACTTTCGCGGGCCGCGCCCGTCGGGGTCGTCGAACAGCGTGCGCAGCACGGTCGATTCCTCGGTAAAGCTGCCCGGCTGCTCCTCCGCGCCGGGGTCACGCGCCGCGATGGCGAAGGCGGTCGACGACGGCTGCCGGTTGTGCGTGAACATGAACGCTCCCTCCTGACCCGGCACGTCTTCGTAACCCCTGCTGTTGACCGCCGTTGCGGCAGAAAGCCTCCGCATCGGAGCGAGTGGCGCGAATCGCCCCCGGACCCGATGCCCCCCCACCCTCGCGGCTGCTGGTAAACAAATGAAAAAGACCGCCTCGGAAGGCGGCCTTTTCCTTGTCCGTTTCGGCGATGATCGTCGCCGCGAGCAGGGGCTATTCTTCCTCGTCGCGCGCGGCGTCGGCGGCGCCCGTCGCGCCGCTCGCCGCCGTCGGCGGCTGGCGATCGCTCGACCGCTCCGGCTGGGGCTGCTGCCCCTGCCCGATCGGGCGGCCATAGCTCGGCTGCGGGGTCTGGCTGTCGTTCGTCATCGCGAGTGTTCCTTTCAGCCTACGCCCCACCAACCAACGGCGCGGGCGCACCGTGCCACGACGCGGCGCGTCGCCGCCGCCGTCCATCGCATCCTGTGGGGCCGTGATGGGCCCGCGGCGCAAAAAAAGGAGGTCGGCGCGGGGGCCGACCTCCGTCGCCGAGCACCGTGGCCCGGCAAAGCGATGAAAGGCGATCGTCGCTTAGACGTCGTTGCCCAGCGCGCCTTCGACCTCGCCCTTGAGCTTCTGCGCTTCACCCTTGGTTTCCTGCGCTTCGCCCTTGGCGATCAGCGACTCATTGTCGGTCGCGCGCCCGATCGATTCCTTCGTCTCGCCGATCGCTTCGTTGGTGTTGCCTTTGATCTTTTCGCCAAGTTCACCCATGGTGGTTACTCCTACTGGTTTGGACTTCCCCTCATCAACGCGACGGCCACGCAGCGCGCCCCTCGGCTCGTCGTCGAAAAGCCGCGTCCTGGCTAAAACGCTGGACCGACCCCGCGCGAGGCGGCCCGCGATGCGCATGGCTGCACCGCTGCGCTTCACGCCCAACGAAAAGAGGCCGATCCCGCAGGACCGGCCTCTCTCTCCCGGGTTTTCACCCCGGAAATGCATGATGTGTTTATCTCATCAGCAAGGGTAAAACGCACGACCGGCCGAAGGTATCCTCGGTTCGTCGCATCCCGCCGTTTCGCGCTGGCGGCAGCGCGCCCGCGGGGGCGCCGCCGCCGCGGGCGCGGTCAGATCAGCCCGGCCAACGGGCTCGAGGGGTCGGCGTAGCGGCGCTTGGCCATGCGTCCGGCCAGATAGCCGTGCCGCCCCGCCTCGACCGCCAGCTTCATCGCCCGCGCCATGCGGATCGGGTCCTTCGCCTCGGCGATCGCGGTGTTCATGAGGATCCCGTCGCAGCCGAGCTCCATCCCCACCGCGGCATCGGAGGGGGTGCCCACGCCTGCATCGACCAGCACCGGCACCTTGGCGCCCTCGACGATCAGCCGGATGGTGACGCGGTTCTGGATGCCGAGCCCCGAGCCGATCGGCGCGCCCAGCGGCATGATCGCCACCGCGCCCGCATCCTCGAGCTGCTTCGCCGCGATTGGGTCGTCGACGCAATAGACCATCGGGTGGAAGCCCTCGTTCGCCAGCGTCTCGGTCGCCTTCAGCGTCTCGCGCATGTCGGGATAGAGTGTCTTGGCCTCGCCCAGCACCTCGAGCTTGACGAGGTCCCAGCCCCCCGCCTCGCGCGCCAGCCGCAGCGTGCGGATCGCCTCCTCGGCGGTAAAGCAGCCCGCGGTGTTGGGCAGGTAGGTGATCTTCTTGGGATCGATGTGATCCTGCAGCGTCGGCTGGTTGGGATCGGCGATATTGACCCGCCGCACCGCCACGGTGACGATTTCGGCGCCGCTCGCCTCGACCGCCGCGGCGTTCTGCGCGAAGTCCTTGTACTTGCCCGTGCCGACGATGAGGCGCGAGGTGAAGGTCCGTCCGGCGACGGTCCAGCTGTCGTTATTTAGTTCGGTCATGCCCGTTCCCCTAGTCCGCTTCGCTATCCGGGCTCAACCGCCGCCGACGAAATGGACGATCTCGTAACTATCGCCATCGGCCACCGCGACCTCCTCGAGCGTGGCGCGCGGGACGATCTCGAGGTTGCGCTCGACCGCGACCCGGGCGGGATCGAGCCCGATCTCGCGCACGAGTTGGGCCACGCTGGTGCCTTGCGCCACGCGGCGATGCTCGCCGTTGACGCGCACCGCGAGGGTGGAATCGAGGGACATGTGACGCTTTTCCTTCCGTTACGGCTTGCGCTTCCATATAGGCGATGGCCATGAGTTCGCCAGCATCGATCCACGTCCTCAACGGGCCCAATCTCAATCTTCTCGGCAAGCGGCAGCCCCAGCTCTACGGGACGACCACGCTCGACGACATCACGCTGGCGCTCAACGAACGCGCGCAGGCGCTCGGGGTGCAGGTGACCGTCAAGCAGTCCAACCACGAGGGACAGCTGGTCGACTGGGTGCACGAGGCGGGCGACCAGGGCGCGGCCGCGCTGATCATCAACGCGGGCGCCTATTCGCACAGCTCGATCGCGCTGCGCGACGCGATCCCGGCGGTCGGCTTGCCGGTCGTCGAGGTCCATCTCACCAACATCTACGCGCGCGAAGCCTTTCGCCGCCAGAGCCTCATCAGCCATGTCGCGGTGGGGGGGATCCAGGGGTTCGGCGCGCAGGGCTATCTCCTCGCGCTGGACGCGGCCCACCGGATCGTCCTAACAGCGCAATCCATGAAGGCGCAGGCTGGCGCCACCAACCAACAGGGAATTTCCGATGCCAAAAAGCAACGGCACTGAAGACAAGATGCGCGTCGATAGCACGCTGGTGCGCGAACTCGCCGAACTGCTGAGCGCGAACGAGCTCACCGAGATCGAGGTCGAGGACGGCAATCGCAAGATCCGCGTCAGCCGCGAGAAGAACGTGACCTATGCCGCGGCTGCCGCCCCGGCCGCCGCGCCCGCACCCGCGCCCGCGCCTGCCGCGCCCGCACCCGCGCCCGCGCCTGCCGCGTCCGACGCCGCCGAGGCCGCGCCCGCCGGTGATGCGCTGCCGCAGGGCACCCCAGTGCTCGCGCCCATGGTCGGCACCGCCTACATGGCGGCCGAACCGGGCGCCGCGCCCTTCATCACCGAAGGCGCGAGCGTGAAGGAGGGCGACACGCTCCTCATCGTCGAGGCGATGAAGGTGATGAACCCGATCACCGCGCCCTGCGCGGGCACGGTCAAGAAGATCATGGTCGCCGATGCGCAGCCGGTCGAGTTCGACCAGCCGCTCGTCATCATCGGCTGAGGCGGACCATGGCCAAGATCACCAAGCTCCTGATCGCCAACCGCGGCGAGATCGCGCTGCGCATCCACCGCGCCTGCCACGAGTTGGGCATCAAGACGGTCGCGGTCCATTCGACCGCCGACGCCGACGCGATGCACGTGCGGCTCGCCGACGAGACCGTGTGCATCGGCCCGCCCCCCGCGACCGACAGCTATCTCAACATCGCCAACATCATCTCGGCGGCCGAGGTCACCCATGCCGACGCGGTCCATCCGGGCTACGGCTTCCTCTCGGAAAACGCCAAGTTCGCCGAGATCGTCGAGAGCCACGACCTGATCTGGGTCGGGCCCAAACCCGAACATATCCGCATCATGGGCGACAAGGTCGAGGCCAAGCGCACCGCGGGCAAGCTCGGGCTGCCGCTGGTGCCGGGCTCCGAGGGCGCGCTGGAAAGCGTCGAGGAAGCCAAGGCGCTCGCCGAGGAAATCGGCTATCCGGTGCTCATCAAGGCCGCCTCGGGCGGCGGCGGGCGGGGCATGAAGGTCGTGCCGCAGGCCGACCAGCTTGAAAGCTTGTGGAAGCAGGCGGCCTCGGAGGCCAAGGCGGCGTTCGGCGACGATACCGTCTATATGGAGAAATATCTCGGCAACCCGCGCCATATCGAGTTCCAGGTGTTCGGCGACGGTGACGGCAAGGCCGTCCACCTGGGCGAGCGCGACTGCTCGATCCAGCGCCGCCACCAGAAGGTGATCGAGGAAGCCCCCTCCCCCGTCATCACGCCCGAGGAACGCGCGCGCATGGGCAAGATCTGCGCCGACGCCATGGCCGACATGGGCTATCGCGGCGCGGGCACCATCGAATTCCTCTACGAGGACGGCGAATTCTACTTCATCGAGATGAACACCCGCCTCCAGGTCGAGCATCCGGTCACCGAGATGATCACCGGGATCGACCTCGTGCGCGAACAGATCCATGTCGCGCAGGGCGACGGCCTGTCGGTCACGCAGGACGAGGTGCGCTTCGAGGGGCATGCCATCGAGTGCCGCATCAACGCCGAGGACCCGCGCACCTTCGCGCCCTCGCCCGGCAAGGTGAAGAACTATGTCGCCCCCGGCGGCATGCATGTCCGCGTCGATAGCGGGCTCTACGCCGGCTATTCGGTCCCGCCCTACTATGACAGCATGATCGGCAAGCTGATCGTCTTCGGGCGCAACCGCGACAGTTGCATCCTGCGCTTGAAGCGTGCGCTCGAGGAATTCGTGCTCGACGGCATGAAGACCACCGTGCCCCTGCACCAGCGCATCATCGCCACCGACGAATTCGCCAACGGCGACTATACGATCAAGTGGCTTGAGGAATGGCTGGAGGCGCAGGACGCCCGATGAGCGGGCTCGAGCCCCGGCTCCATCCCGCCCGCTTCGGCATCGCCTGCCTGCCCGATCCCCGCGTTCCCGCCGGGCTCGCCCCCTTCGCGCTGGTCGCCGAGCGCGAGGGACTGACCGTGGTCGCCGACCATGCCGCGCTCGCCGCCGCGGGGATCGAGCCGGGCGCGCCCTTCGCGCTCGTCAGCCTCGGGCTCGCCAGCGCGCTCGACGGGGTCGGGCTGACCGCCGCCTTCGCCACCGCGCTCGCCGCGGCGGGCATCGCCTGCAACACGCTGGCCGGCTATCACCACGACCACCTCCTCGTGCCGTGGGAGCGGCGCGCGGAGGCCCTCGCGATCCTCGACCGACTGGAGGCCCCATGACCAAGACCGCCTGGATGACGTTCAACCCGCGCTGCGGCACCGCCCGCAAGACCCTCGCGATCCTCGAGGAGGAGGGGTTCGAGGTGACCCAGCGCCGCTATCTCGAGGAGCCGCTCTCGCGCGATGAGATCGCCCACCTGCTCGACAAGGGCGGCATGACCGCGCGCGACCTGCTGCGCGCCAAGGAGCCGCTCGCGCGCGACCTCGGGCTCACGCAGGACAGCGCCAGCGACGACGAGATCCTCGACGCCATGGTCGAGCATCCGATCCTGCTCAATCGTCCGATCGTCGAGACGCAGAAGGGCGCGCTGCTGGCCCGCCCGCAGGACGAGGTCCGCCGGATCCTGTGACCCGGCCTCGCCCCGGGACAGTCGCGATCGCGCCTGCTATGATCGCCCGGTGAGCGAGATCCTCGATCCCCGGATGCTGCTGCGCGGCTATGCGGCGGGCATCTTCCCGATGGCCGACAGCGCCGACGCGCCCGACATCTTCTGGGTGGAACCGCGCCAGCGCGCGGTGATCCCGCTCGACGGCTTCCACCTCTCGCGCAGCCTCGCCCGTCGGCTGCGCTCGGGACGCTTTACGGTGACCCGTGACACCGCGTTCGAAGCGGTGCTCGCGGGCTGCGCCAACCGCGACGAGACCTGGATCAACCCGACCATCGCGCGCGCGGTGATCGGGCTGCACGCGACCGGGCACGCGCATTCGATCGAGACCTGGCACGAGGGCCGGCTCGTCGGCGGGCTCTATGGCATCGCGCTGGGGGGCGCCTTCTTCGGCGAGTCGATGTTCAGCACCATGACCGATGCCTCGAAGGTCGCGCTGGCGTGGCTGGTGGCGCGGCTGCGCGTGGGCGGTTTCTCGCTGCTCGACTGCCAGTTCATGACCGACCATCTCGAGCGGCTGGGCGCGGTCGCGGTGCCGCGCGAGCGTTACCTTCAGATGCTGTCGGAGGCGCTGTCGCCGGGCAGCGGGGCCAGCGGGTCGGGGGACGCGCCCCCCGCTGCGCCTTCCTCGCCTGCCTCGGCTGGCGCGGGCGCCGGCGCGGCGCCGCGATTCGAGGCGCTCGACGAACTGCTCGAGCGGACCCCCGGCGGCGGCTCGGGCCCGTCGGGAAAGGCCATCGTGCAGCTCTTGGGCCAGACGTCATAGACCTGGTGCTCGACGACGTTGAGCGAGGGGCTTTCCTTGAACAGCCACCCCGAGAAGACCCGCTCCATCCGCCTCGTGCGGCGGCTCTCGACGTCGAGCTGGACGAAGGCGCCGGTCCAGCGCTCGTCCTCCCACGGCGCGGTCGTCTCGCACGCGCGCAGCCGCACTAGCGCATCGCCGATCCGGACTTCCTGCCCCGGGCGCATTTCGAGATCGCGGGTCAGCCCGTTGCGCTTGTTGAGGAAGCCGAGCACGGCGACCCGCTCGGCCATCGGGGTGACCCCGGGGAGCCCGCTATTGTCGACGACCTCGCCCGACTGCTCGACCACCAGCGCCTCTTCCTCGCCCTCCCCGGTGGTGGGCGGCTCGCGGTCGCAGGCGCCCAGCGCCAGCGCCAGCACCGCGGGGGCGAGGCAAGCGGCGGCGCGGTCAGTCCTGCTCAGGGGACCAGGCCTCGTAATCGCCGGTGGCGGCGGGGCGGGTGCCGGGGCGCCCGAGCGTGCCGCTCGGGCGATAGGCCCCCACCGTGCCGGTGAGGTTGGGGCTCGGGTCCTTCTCGAAGGGGCGGCGCGGGGGCAGCGCCTGCTCGGGGACCTCGTCGATCGTCCCGCGCAGCCAGGCGTTCCAGCCCGGCGGCACCCGGCTCGAATCGTTCGACCCCTCGTAGATCACCCAGCGCCGCCGGGGATCGCGCTTGTGGCGGTAATAGACGTTGCCGAGATGATCGGTGCCGACCGCCTGCCCGTGGCGGCGGGTGAACAGGTCGGTGCCGACGCTCGCGCCGTTCCACCAGGTGAAGATCTTGCCGAGAAGTCCCATGTGCCCGCCGCTTAAAGCCGCACCCGCGTCCATGCAAGCATCAAGCGCCCCCCTCGACGCGGACGCGGTCGCCCGGCGCGATGCCCAGTTCGGCCGCGCGCCCGCCCGCGATCTCGAGCACCATCGTCACCGGCTCGAGGCTGCCGATCGGGGTTTCCGATAGCGGCACGGTATTCTCGGCGATCCGCGCGATGGTCCCGTCGGCGCGCACGAAGATGATGTCGAGCGGGATATAGGTGTTGCGCATCCAGAAGCTCTGGGTGGCGGGGGTATCGTAGACGAACAGCATGCCCCGGTCGGGGGCGAGCGAGTCGCGATACATCAGCCCTTGGCGCTGCGCTTCGGGGGTCTCGGCCAGTTCGACCGTGAAGCCATGCTCGTCGCCGGCTGCGGTGACCACGGTGAGCGGCACCTCGACCAGCCCCGAGGGGGCGAGGCTGGGGGCGGGCTGCGAGGGCTGGCACGCCGCCAGCGGGGCGGCCGCGAACAGCGCGAGGAAAAGGCTCAGGCGGCGCGCAAGGCGACCGCGGTCAGCCCCTTGCGCCCTTGCGCAATCCGCGCCTCCAGCTCGTCCCCCGGCTCGAGGTCGAGCAGGTGCCCCGCGCGCACCGTCTCCATATGCACGAAGATGTCGGGCTCGCTCGTTCCCTGCCGGTTGACGAACCCGTAGCCCTTGACGCGATTGAACCATTTGACCTCCACCGCTTCATAGGGACCGGCACCCTCGAGCAGGGCATCGCGGTCCGCGCGTTCGGCGGTAGAAATGGACGAGCGCGGCTCCTGGGGCAAGGCGGTCGACAGGTCGATGGCGAGAATCTCGCGCGCCTGCCAGCCGCGCTCCTGCCGGACCGCGAGCAGTTCGACCGTGGCCCCTTCGGGCAGCGAGCGTCGGTCGTGCGGCTCGAGCGTCGAGAAATGGACGAGGATGTCGCCGTCGATCGCCTCGGAGACCACGAACCCGAAACCGCGCGTGGCATCGAACCACTTGACCCGGCCCGACACCTCGATCGCGCTGTCTTCCCGTTCGCCTTCGGTCAGCGCGCTCATTTCGGGTTTGGACTGCTGGAACATGACTGCACTCTTCTCCGAACCCCCGGTGTGAACGCTCATACCACAACGCGTTGTGTCGGGAAACCGACATGCCCGTCTTTCTGCCCGCGCGCCACCCTCGGGCCCGCGCGCGGTGGCCCCGGTCAGCTCTCCTCCTCCAGCGCCTCGGGGTCGGGGTCGGTCCCCGGCGCAAGGTCGAGGATCGCGGCGGCGAGCCGGAAGCCGTGCCCCGCGCGCTGGAATGCGGCGAGCGCGCGCTGGCGCTGGCGCGGGTCCTCGATCGCCGCCTGCGCAAAAGGGCCAAGCCGCCGCCGCGCCGCGAACTTGAGCGCGGCCTCGACCGCGCCGGCGCGCGCGATCGCGCGCGCGCCGTCCGCATCGCCCTCGCCCACCCCGGCGCCGTAGAGCGCCTGATCGAGGCGGCGCGCGCCATAACCGCGCAGCGTGAGGTCGCGCGCCTTGGCCTCGGCGAAGCTCCGGTCATCGACATAGCCGCGCTCGGCGAAGCGCTCGACCAGCGCGGCGATCGCCTCGCTCGCCGCCGGCTCGCCCGCCCAGCCGCGCTCGCGCACCTTGCGCGCGAGATAGGCGCCGAGTTTGGCGCGGGTCGTCGCGAAGCGCTCGACGTAGCGCAGCGCGAGCGCCTCGATCTGCGCCGACTCGAGCGGAGGGCGGGGGCGTTTCATCGGCGATACCCTGTCACATTCCGCCTTGATTGTGCCATAGTCGCGCAGCATTGACGCTGCGACAACCAAGCGCACGGCGTCGTGGAGGGCGCCGGAGCGAGCTCGGAACAACCTTATTCAGATGGGAAACAGGGTGCTCGATTTGACGAACCTCGACCAGGACGACGCGCTCGCGCCCGAAGGGACCACCCCGACGCGCGATGCCTTGCCCCGCCGGATCGCCGATTTCGCCACGCTCGGCGATGCCCTCGACTATGCCGCGCGCGGTCGCCGCGGCATGAACTTCCACGACGCGCGCGGGCGGCTCGTCTCGGTGCTGCCCTACAGCCAGTTGCAGGTGGATGCGCTCGCCCACGCGCAGCGCTTCGTCTCGCTCGGCCTCCAGCCCGGCGATCGCGTCGCGCTGGTCGCCGAGACCAACCCGCATTTCGCCGCCTGCTTCTTCGGCGCGGTCTATGCCGGGCTGTGGCCGGTGCCGCTGCCGCTGCCGACCAGCTTCGGCGGGCGCGATGCCTATACCGAACAGCTCAAGGTGATGCTGACGAGCTCGGATCCGCAGCTCTTCCTCTACCCCGAGGACATGGCCACCTTCTGCACCCCCGCCGGCGACCTCAAGGCGATCCCGCACCGGAGCTGGGAATCGCTCCTCGAGCTGCCCGTCGGCGACGCCGCGCTGCCGAGCGCCGATCCCGACGCGATCGCCTATCTCCAGTACAGCTCGGGCTCGACCCGCTTCCCCCACGGGGTCGCGGTCACCCATCGCCAGCTGCTCGACAACCTTCGCGCCCACGGGCTCGGCCTCAAGGTCGGCGACATCGACACCGACCGCTGCGTCAGCTGGCTGCCGTGGTATCACGACATGGGGCTGGTCGGCTGCATGCTCTCGCCGATGGCCAACCAGATTTCGGTCGACTATATGAAGACCGAGGACTTCGCGCGGCGGCCGCTGACCTGGCTCGACCTGATAAGCCGCAACCCCGGCACCGCCCTCTCCTATTCGCCCACCTTCGGCTACGACATCTGCGCGCGCCGCATCTCGTCCAAGACCAAGGCCGAGGATCGCTTCGACCTGTCGCGTTGGCGGATCGCGGGCAACGGCGCCGACATGATCCGCCCCGACGTGATGCAGAGCTTCGTCGATGCCTATGCCTCGGCGGGCTTCGACCCCAAGAGCTTCTGCCCCAGCTACGGGCTCGCCGAAGCCACGCTGGCGGTCAGCCTGATGCCCCCCGGCGAGGGCATCAAGCTCGAGCTGGTGGAGGAAGAGAAGCTCGCCGGCGGGGCGCCCGCGCCGGGCGGCGAGGACCGCCCCCAGCGCTACCGCGCCATCGTCAACTGCGGCAAGGCGGTCGAGGGCATGGAGATCGAGATCCGCGATCACGACGACCGCCTGCTCGGCGACCGCCAGGTTGGGCGCGTCCTCGTGCGCGGCGGGTCGGTGATGACCGGCTATTTCCGCGATCCCGAGAGCACCGCCGCCTGCCTCGGTGAGGACGGCTGGCTCGACACCGGCGACATGGGCTATCTGTCGAACGGCTATATCTTCATCGTCGGCCGCGCCAAGGACATGATCATCATCAACGGGCGCAACCACTGGCCGCAGGACATCGAATGGGCGGTCGAGCAGCTGCCCGGCTTCAAGTCGGGCGACATCGCCGCCTTCGCGCTGACCACCGAGACGGGCGAGGAACTGCCCGCGGTGCTGGTCCACTGCCGCGTCTCCGACCTGTCCGAGCGCGGCCGCCTGCGCGACGAGATCAAGGAGCGCGTGCGCTCGATCACCGGCATCTCGCCGATCGTCGAATTGGTGCCCCCACGCAGCCTGCCCCGCACCTCGTCGGGCAAGCTCAGCCGCACCAAGGCGCGCAACCTCTACCTGTCGGGCGAAATCCAGCCGGTCGATATTGCCGCCTAAGGGGCTTGAACAATCGAGGGTGGGGGGGTAACCCGGCGTTGGCCTAGGGGTATAGCTCAGTTGGTAGAGCATCGGTCTCCAAAACCGAGGGTCGCGGGTTCGAATCCTGCTGCCCCTGCCAGGCCGCCGGCGCGTTCGGGGGGAAGCAGCGCATGACCGCCATTACCGCGACCGAGGCGCCGCGCCGCGCCCGCTGGGGCGCCGCCGCGCTGATTGCGCTGGTCGTGCTCGCGCTGCGGCTGCCGCTCCACCCGATCGCCGTCCTCAGCGTCGATGAATCGGCCTACATGCTGGTCGCGCGCGACCTGCTCGCGGGGCAATGGCCCTTCGCGGGCGCCTTCGACCACAAGCCGATCGCGCTCTACCTGCACTATGCCGCGGCGATGGGGCTGGGGGGCGAGGACCCGTCGGCGATCCGCTGGCTCGCCACGCTGGCCGCGCTCGGCTCGGCGCTGACGCTGTGGTGGATCGCGCGCCGCGTCTTCGCGCTGCCGCCGCGCGCGGCGCTGCTCGTCGGGCTCGGCTGGGCCTTCGCCTCGTTCGGGCTCGAGGGCTATTCCTCCAACACCGAGATCCTCCTCAACGGCTGGCTGATGCTGTGGCTCGCCGCCTTCCTCGGCTGGTCGCGCGGCGCCGCGCGCTTCGCCCCCGCCGCGCTGCTGTCGGGGCTGGCCGCGGGGATCGCGGTGCAGGTCAACTATCTCGCCGGCCCGCTGCTCGCGGCGCTCTACCTCGGCGCGCTCCTGCCCGCCCCGCGCAAGCATGTCGGCTGGCTGCTCGCCTCGGGGCTGGTGGCCATCGCGGTCGCGCTGCTGCTGCTCGTGCCGCTGCTGCTCGCGGGCACGCTCGAGGGCTATGTCGCGCAGCAGGTCGCCTTCCTGTCGCGCTACCAGGGCAATATCGCGCTCGCCGACTGGGGCACGGTGCTGCGCCCGGTAGCGCTCGAACTGGCGCCGCTGATGCTGGTCGCGCTGCTGCTCGGGCTCGCCGCGCGCGGCGCGCAAGGCGCGCCCGGCGAGCGCGCCGCGCGCGGCGGGCTGGGGCTGCTCGGATTGCTCTACCTCGCGGCGGCGGTGACGATGGCGCTCGTCTCGGGGCGGGTGTTCGCGCATTATTTCCACCTGCTGCTGCCGGGGCTGTTCCTGATCGTCCTCGAGGGGCTCGCGGCGAGCCCGGCGGCGCGGCGCGCGCGGCTCAGCCTCCTCCTCCTCCTCGCCACCCTGCCCGGGCTGTTCGTGGCGCTCGGGCAGGCGCAGCGCGGGATCGGCGTCGCGCGCACGCTGGCGGCGGGCGGGCTGCCCGAACTCGACCGCGAACGCAGCGCGACGCGGCTGTTCGCGGAGCATGTCCCCCCGGGGGCCAGCGGCTATGTCACCTGCGCGCAGCCGATCTATTACCTGACGCTGGGGCTCGAGGCGCCGACCCGCTATCCCTTCTGGAGCATCCACGTCTACGGCTACCTGCCCGGGCTCGACCCCGAGACGCATATCCGCGCGATCCACGCGCGCGCGCCCGAGGTCTTCATTATCGGCGAGAACTGCCCCGAGGCTGAGCTCGCGATGATCGAGGGCATCTTCGCCGACTATGTCGAGGTGGCGGCGCATCGCGGCGTGCGGCTTGCGCTGCGCCCCGACCTGGTGCCCCCCGGCGCCCCGCGACCCGCGCGCTGATCGTCGCTTGAATTTCGCGCGCGGGGGCGCTACATCGCCTACCCATGCGACATGGGTGGTAAGCGTTCCCCGCACCGGAAGAGACCGGCGGCGGGGGAAGAGCCCTACCCGAAAGCCGTTGAACAGAAGGATCATGCCGTGGCCAAGCCGAGCCCCGCCGAATTTATCTCGCAGGTCCGCGCCGAAGCGCGCAAGGTCGTCTGGCCGACCCGCAAGGAGACCATCCAGACCGCGATCATGGTGCTGATCATGACCGCGATCCTCGCCTTCTTCTTCCTCGGTATCGACAGCGCGTTCCGCGCCATCGTCAATTTCCTCATCGGCCTCATCGGCTGATCGATCAGAAAGTCTTTTCCATGTCCCGCTGGTACATCATCCACGCCTATTCGGGCTTCGAGAACAAGGTGAAGGAAGCCGTCCTGTCCGAGGCCAAGCGGCTCGGGCTCGAGGAAGCGGTCGAGCGCGTCGAGGTGCCGACCGAGACGGTCACCGAGATCAAGCGCGGCAAGAAGGTCCAGTCCGAGCGCAAGTTCATGCCCGGCTATGTCCTCGCCAAGCTGACCATGACCGACGACGTCTTTCACCTCGTCAAGAACACCCCCAAGGTCACCGGCTTCCTCGGCAACAACGGCAAGCCGCAGCCGATCCCCGACGCGCAGGCCAACCGCATGCTCGACACCAAGGACGAGACCGCTGACGCGCCCAAGCAAAAGATCAGCGTCGATTACGAGATCGGCGACAACGTCAAGGTGCTCGACGGGCCGTTCGCGAGCTTCAACGGCATCGTCGAGGAGCTCAACTTCGAGCGCGGCATGGTCAAGGTGTCGGTCTCGATCTTCGGCCGCGCGACCCCGGTCGAGCTCGAATTCGACCAGGTCGAACTGGTCAAGTAGGCCCCGCGCGGCCGCGAATGAGAAAAGGACCGCTTCGGCGGTCCTTTTTTCACGCCGGCGCCCCGGCGGTCAGTCTTGCGAGGACGTCATCGCCTCCCGTTCGCCGTGCAGCGCCCGAGCGGTGTAATATCGGGCCATTTCGCGATGCGCGCGCTCGGCGGCAGGTGAATGCGTGCTTTGCGCCAATTCGCACTCCTGCTCCGCGCGCTTGAGATAATAGATCCGGTCCGCTTGCCTCATACGCTTCCTCCTCTCGGCGCACGGATAGCAAAAAACACCTTTATCTTCAATGCTCTAGGCGCTTTTCCGCCTTCCAAGAAGAGGGGCGAGATGCCTTTGGGCGCGTTCGTGGTGCCCGCAGGGCGGGGGAAGCTAAGGACGCTCAGTCCGTGTCCACGCTGAACCTTTTGAAGAAACCATTTTTCGCAGCGTCGGGGATCTCGGCTGTAATGCCATATTCGCCAGGTTCGAGGTCCAGCTTGAAATAGCCCGTCGCGCCCTGCGGCATATCATGAATGCCTCCTACGAAGCGGGCAGGCGCGGGTGTCTGCTGTCCCTCGGTCGGAAAGAAGTCGGGCCAGCGCACCGCCGCATCCACATCGGTATCGTCGTCTATCCGGAAGACATGGGCGTCGTGACCGACGAAGTTGTTATAGAGGCGTTGTTCCTCAAATTTGACCCTGACGTCATTGTCGCCGGCCCGGAAAGCACCATCCGTGATTTCGTAGCCGCTATTCGTGAGGGTCAGGGTCACGTTGGCGTCGGGTTCGGCCATCCCGCCATCTTCAGCCACCACGGTCAGAGGAAGCATCATGCCGAACTCCCCCGGCTCGGGGTTATAATTGTGTTGAACCCCGTCGGTCTTGACGTAGCACTCTAGAATGTAGTTGCCGGGCTCGAGATACATCGTCGCCTCGCCGGTGACCCCATCCGACATCATGCCAGGTCCGCCCATCCACACGAGGTCGCCAACCCACGCCGGAATCGTTGCCGCGATCTCGGCAGCTTTTTCGGTGTCGCCACCAATTGCTGCCGTGAGGATTCTTTGAATGGGTTCCACGATCTGCTCGTCGACCATCTCCGCGGTGATACCGTCAGGAAGTCGATAGACGAGCGCATGATGGGTCATCCCGCCCGTGTTGTTGACGCGGATGGTGGTCCAACCGGACTTGATCGTATCAGGGCCTACAAAGGAAAGCCCCTGCACTTCCAGTTCGAGGAGGTTCGCGGGTTGCTCCCCCAGGAGTGGCTCTGTCGAACAGGCAGTGAGTGACAGCACGAACGCGGGCAAGATGACATTAGGCTTCATCGACTTCCCCCCTACATGACGATATCATCAAACAAGAAACATATATTGTAGATCCATGCAAATGGTACGGCGGCTGGCATCGTTGCCTGCAATGCAAAACCCGCGACCTTCCACGACCGCAATGGGGTCGTGAGGGGACATTCGGCGCGCCCCCTCACCCCTTGCGATCCATCCGATAGAGGAACTGCAGCGCCTGCCCCGTGGTGAGTTTCTGCGCTTCATCCAGCTCGCGCGTTCCCGTCATCTCCACCCGATGCGCGACATCGAAATTGAGGAAGAAGCGTTCGACCATCAGGTCCTCCACCACCGCCTCGGCGCGCTCCTGCGCCTCATCGAAGCGGGCGGCGAAGGCGGGGTCGACCTTGCGGCGGCGGTGGATGCTGCTGGGCGCGATGCCGATGCTGTCGGCGGCGAGGCGGACGTTGCCGGTGGCGGCGAGGGCGGTGAGGAAGTCAGCCTCGCGCGGCGGGGTGAGACTGCCGGGCGGGCTGCGGCGCAGCTGGGCGCGGCGGGTGCCCCGGGCGGGGAGGTAGCGGAGGGTTGGGGGCCCCTGCCCTTCACTCTTCCCGGCTCCAAGCTGCGCTAGCCTGTTTGCAAGCTTCGCACTCCTCTCCCCCGGTGGGGAGAGGAATGGAATTTGGCCAAGGCAGCCGCGCAGGCGGCGGCGAAGGCGGGGTCGCGGGCGCGGCGCTTGTAGAGCCCGCCCTTGGTGCGGCCGATGGCGCGGGCGGCGAGCGCGAAATTGCCGGTCAGCGCGAGCGCCTCGAGAAAGGCGGCGAGGTCGGCGGGACGGTGGGGCCGGCGGCGGGGCGATTGGGGGCGCGCTGTAGGATCGGGCTTCATGCTCGATTGGATCAGCGCAAATCCTATTTGGCAAGGCGGGGCGCGGCGGGCCGTGTCAGAGGACGCAACGGGGGTCGGCGCGCAGGCGCTCGTAGAGCGCCTCGGCAGCGGCGACGAGCGCGGGGTCGGCGTCGATGGTTCCATCATAGGCCTTGATCGGGCGGATCATCGCCTCGGCCTCGGCGACGGCCTCGGGCGCGAGGGGGAGGCCGAGGTGCGCGAACAGCTGGGCGGCCTTCTTCGCGGCGGTGAAGCGCTGCATGTCGATCAGCTCGGCGCGCGGGGCGGCTTCGACCGCGCGATAGGCGGCGATCCAGTAGCGCAGCCAATAGTCGAGACGGGTGGCATCGCCCTGCCCGTCGAAGCCGTCGAACAGGATGGGCTTGTGGACGAGGCCGAATTCGTGGTGCCCGGTATCGGCGGCGTAGCGGCGGGCGAAGTCGCTCTCGGCATGGCTGTCGAGGCCGAGCCGGTGCTGGCGCAGGAAACTGCGCGCATGGTCGACGGGGTGGCGCAGCGGGACGAGGAAGCGGGCGTCGGGGAAGGCCTGTGCGAGCCCCGGGAGGCGCGCGATATTGGCGTTGTTCTTGGACAAATAGCGCTGCTCGGGGCCGCCGCCGCGGGCGAGGACGAGCGCCTTCATGTGGCGGCTGAGCTTGGCGGTGAAGGCTTCGGGCAGCGGGCCCCAGGGGGTGATGCCGTCGGCGCGGTAATGATCGGGGAATTCGCGCTTCCACAGGATTTCCTCGAACGCCTCGGGGCTGTCGACGTTGACGAGGAGGCCGTCCTTGTGGCTGCGCTCCTTCTTCTCCTGCGCGACCGCGAAGCGCCAGGTGAGCTCGCGCCACAGGATGGGGGTGAGGACGAAGGGCATGTCGCGATGCGTGTGGCTGGCGAGCCGCGGGTGGCGCGCGAGGATCTCGAGGATCAGCGTGGTGCCGGCGCGGGCGAGCGCGGTGACGAAGATGGGGGCGGTCAGCGGCTGCGCGGCGATCGCCCGCCCGTGCTTCTTCTGCTCGATGTCGAGCAGCAGGTCCTGCGGGATCGGGGAGCCGAAGGCGAGGCGGTGGACTATGCGGTCGGCCCAGCCATAATCCTCGATCGCCATCAGGCGCTGGCCCGGCGGCGCTTGAGGAGCCAGCCCAGCGCGACAAAGACGCCGATGGTGGCGAGGAGGACGATCGGATCGAGCGAGAAGGCGATGAAGGCGGCCATGCTGCTCCAGCCGGCGGCCTCGGCGAGGAGCGCGGGGATGGCGGCGGCGGCGAGGACGGCGGCGAGGCCCAGCGCGAGCTTCAGCGCCTTGCCGAGGAGCGCGATCGAGGTCTGGCGCACCGCGGCTTCCTTGGCCTCGTCGTCGAGCGCCTTGTCGCCGATGACCGCGAAGGCGGTGCGCATCTCGCGCATCAGCGCGGGCACGGTGGCGATGATGCCGAGCCGGGTGAAGGCGATGGCGAAGAGAGCGACGGCGGCGCAGTAGGTCGCCAGCAGCGCGATCATTCCTCGGGCTGGGCGGTGGTCGCGGGGGTCGCGGGGGTCGCGCTAGTCGCGGGGGCTTCGTCGGCGGCCTTGCCGCGGCGCTTCTTCATGAGCCGCTTGACCGGGTACCAAACGAACCCGACGATCATGAGGAGCAGGACGCCGAGGAAGCTCAGCACCGAGCCGATCGCCGACAGCCCCGCACCGGCGCCGACATAGGCGAGCGCGGGGGTGGGCACGAGCGCGCCGACCAGCGCGAGGCCGGCGAGCGGGGCGGTGAGCTTCTGGGTCATCTCGGACATTGCGGTATCTCCGTATCGTAAAAATCGGTCGGCAGCCGGATCGCCTCGGTGATCATCGCCGCATCGGCGTCATCATAAGGCATGCGATAATCCCATACCACCTCGCCCGCGCGGGTCACCTCGATGACCCGTCCGGCGGCGCTTTCGGTGAGCAGGAAATTGCCGTTGGGGAGCGCCTGCTGGGTGCCCATGATCCACGAATAGAAGCGGTCCTCGGGCGCGCGCGGATAGAGGACGCGGGCCGCGTCGGTGGCCGGGTCATATTCCATCAGCTGGCTCTGCCCGAGGTAGCGCGTGCGGTTGTTGAACAGCGTGATGTTGCCCTCGGGGGTGATGTCGGGATCGTGCTGGCGCAACCACGGCCCGGTCTTGTACCAGCGCAGCGCATTGTCCTCGGGATCGATGATCGCGAGGGTATGGTAATCGCGCAGCGAGACGAGCAGGTCGCCCGCCTCGACCCCGTCGATCTTGGCGGCGAGCGCGGGGGTGACCTCCACGGCATCGTTGAGATGCGTGAGATCGGTCGGGTTGCGCGCCATCGAATCGAAATATTCGTGCTCGGGTCCGCCCTTGATGACCGCCTCGAGGACCGACACCTCGGCGAGGATCTCGCCCTCGGGCGACACGCGCACCACGGTGTCGTGATAGCGGTGGGTGTCACGGGTCCGCGCCTCGAGTCCCTGCCGCGTATGCGGGGGGTGGATCCACGCCTCGGGGGTGGCGTCGAGTTCGCGGTGCGAGGGCACCCAGAAGCTGCCGTCCGCATTTTGCGAGATGCTGTGGTGGAGCGGCGCCCGGACCCGCCAGACGGGCTGCGAACAGACATCGAGCTTGATCGCGGCGAGATGGCTGTAGTTGAGCATCACCGAGCCGTCGGCAAAGGGGTGGACGCCTTGGAGGTAGTAGTTGGCGTGGCTCGCGGGGTAGCGCTTGTCGCGCACGAACTCGCGCGCGTCGGGGAAATGCTCGAAGAAATCGACCTCCCACTGGTGGACGATGCGCCCCTCCGCATCGAGCAGGCGGACCGCCTGCCCCTCGCGGAAGGTCCCGGTGACGAGCGTCAGCCCCCCGGCGCTGCGCGCCGGATCGTGGGCGACCAGCCCCTCGCCGTCATATTCGCGCGCGAACAGTTCGGGGCGGCGCGAGCCCAGCACGGTCTGGCCGATCTCGTAGCTGGTCCTGGCCTGCGCGACGAGCTGGGGGAAGGGCCAGCCCCCGACCGCCCCGTACATCCCCGCCAGCGCGAGCCCCGCCGCCGCCAGCAGATAGATCGGCAGCCGGTCCCTGAAACCTCGTTCACTCATGCCCCACGCTGTGCCGGCCGAGCGGTGAAAAAATGGTAAAGGCGGCGGTAATCATCCTCGCCGCGACGGCGCGCAGGCGAGCGCGCCCGGCTCGAAGAAGTCGGGCGCCAGCCGCACCGCCTCGGTCAGCAGCGCGGCATCCTCCTCGTCGAAGGCGGCGCGATAGTCCCACACCACCTCGCCCGCGGGGGTGATCTCGATGATCCGCCCCCCGGTGCTCTCGGTCAGGAGCACGTTGCCGTTGGGCAGCACCTGCTGGGTGCCCATGATGTCCGAGAAGAACGGCGTGTCGGGGTCGTGCGGGTAGAGCAGCTCGACCGCGTCGCGCGCGGGGTCGTAGCGCAACAGCTGGCTCTGGCCGCGGAACCCCGAGCGGTTGTTGAACAGCGTGATCGTGCCGTCGGGGGCGATGTCGGGATCGTGCTGCCGCACCCAAGGGCCGCTGCGATACCATTTGAGCGCGTTGCTGTCGGGGTCGATGATCGCCAGCATGTGGAAGTCGCGCAGCGAGACCAGCAGGTCGCCCGCCTCCACCCCCCTCGATCCGCGCGGCCAGCGCCGGGGTGACCACCTCGACATCGTTGAGGTGCGTGAGGTCGGTCGGATCGTAGCGCGCGGCCTCGTAGAAGGCCTGCTCGGGCCCGTCCTCGACCACCGCCTCGAGGATCGACACCTCGTGCAGGATCTCGCCCTCGGGGGAGAGCAGCACCGCCGTGTCGTGATAGCGCTTGGCATCCTTGGTGATCGCCTCGAGGCTGGCGCGGTCGTAGGGAAAGGTGATCCATTTTTCGGGGGTGTCGGCCAGTTCGCGATGGCTCGGCACCCAGAAGGTGCCGTCGGGATTGGCGGTGACCTGGTGGTGCAGCGGCGCCTTCACGCGCCACTCGACGTTCGAGCAGGCATCGAGCTTGACCGCCGCGAAATGGCTGTAGTTGAAGAGCAGCGAGCCGTCGGGAAAGGCCTCGACCCCCTGCAGGTGGTAATTCTCGGTGCGCGGCGGGGAAGCGCTTCTTGGGCACGAAGTCGCGGGCGTCGGGAAAATGCTTGTAGAAATCGACCTCCCACTCGTGAACCACCCGCCCCGCATCGTCGTGCAGCCGGTGTGCGTGTGGGGGTATGTCGCCGAACTGCTCGGGCTGCGCAAGAAATGGGGAACCCGCTAGTGACCGTGCGCCTCGTCGCCACCGCCGCGCTGTTCGCGCTCGCGCTCGCCCCCGACAGCGCCCACGCCAGCGCCAGCGCCAGCGCCAGCGCGAGCGGGGACGCCGGCGCCAGCGCGGACGCGCCGCGTCCCGCGATCGGCGCCAGCCTGTTCGCCTCGAGCGATGCCGACGGCACCGAGGTCACCAAGCTGGGGATCGACTTCGACCTCGCACGGGTCGGCCGCGAGGAGGCGCTCGGGGTGCGGCTCGAACGCGCCCGCTTCGCGCCGGCGGGCGGCACCCCCGAGACCGCGACGCGCGCCTATCTGCGCCTCGTCCGCCCGGTCGCCCCCGAGTGGCAGATCGACAGCCTGGTGGGCACCGACGGCGAGCGGCTGCTGGGCACCGCCGCGCTGGTCCACGCGGTACCGCTGCGCAAGGAATTCTTCGTCGAGCGCGAGATCGTCGAGACCCCGCAGGGGCTCGCGCTCGGGCTGTCGAGCACGCTCGCGGGGGCGTCGCTCGACGTGCCGCTGGGGGCGCGCGCGCAGCTCACGCTCGTCGGCGCGGCGCTCGACTTCAGCGGCGACAACCGCCGCCTCCACGCGCGCGCCAACGCGATCTACGCGATCGCCCCCGACGCGGGGGTGAGCCTGCAGCTGCGCGGGCGCTATTTCCGCGACAGCGTGCCGCGCGAATATGACTATTATGCCCCCGGCGACTATCTCCAGCTGCTCCCGGTGGTGCAGGTCCAGCGCTTTGCCGCGGGGTGGCGCTACCGGCTGGCGGGCGGTTGGGGCGCGCAGAAGGAGCGCGGGAGCGACTGGCGCGGCAGCCGCCTTATCGAGGCGCGGGTCACCAGCCCCGCGTCCGGGCGCGTCAGCCTCGAGGCGCAGGCGCTCTACAGCGAGGTGCCGACGATCCTCGGCGAGGGCTATGCCTACGGGCAGGTCGCGCTGGCCGCGCGCACGCGGCTCTAGCGGACCGCCGCGGGGCTTGATCGGGCGGGCGCTTGCTGCTAGGCGCGCGCCCATCTCCATCCCCGGATCGAGATACTTCGCGCGGGAGGCCGTGCCCGTCGGGCCGGCCGTTCGTACCGCTTAACATGAGAGCCGCTGCGAGGCGGTCTCGACAGTGTGAAAGGAATTCTTTGCCATGGCGAAGAAGATTTCGGGCTATATCAAGCTCCAGGTGCCCGCGGGCGTCGCCAACCCCTCCCCGCCGATCGGCCCCGCGCTCGGTCAGCGTGGTGTCAACATCATGGAATTCTGCAAGGCCTTCAACGCCGCCACGCAGGACATGGAAAAGAACATGCCGATCCCGACGACCATCACGGTCTATGCGGATCGCAGCTTCTCGTTCACCATGAAGACCCCGCCCGCCAGCTTCCTGCTGAAGCGCGCCGCCAAGCTCAAGAAGGGCTCGAGCGCGCCGGGCAGCGACAGCGCCGGCACGATCAAGCGCAGCGACGTTGCCAAGATCGCGGAAACCAAGATGGCCGACCTCAATGCCAATGACATCGAGGCCGCCACGAAGATCATCGAAGGCTCGGCGCGCGCCATGGGCCTCGAAGTGGTGGAGGGTTAATCATGGCCAAGCTCACCAAGAAGCAGAAGGCGTTCGCCGACAAGGTCGATTCGGAAAAGCTCTACGGCGTCGATGAGGCGATCAAGCTGGTCAAGGAACTGGCCACCGCCAAGTTCGACGAGACCGTCGAGATCGCGATGAACCTCGGGGTCGACCCGCGCCACGCCGACCAGATGGTCCGCGGCGTCGTCGCCATGCCCAACGGCACCGGCAAGGACGTCAAGGTCGCGGTGTTCGCCAAGGGCGACAAGGCCGACGAGGCCAAGGCCGCGGGCGCTGATGTCGTCGGCGCCGAGGACCTCATGGAAGACATGCAGAACGGCAACCTCGATTATGACCGCGTGATCGCCACGCCGGACATGATGGGGGTCGTCGGTCGCCTCGGCAAGGTGCTCGGCCCCAAGGGGCTGATGCCCAACCCCAAGCTGGGTACGGTCACGCCGAACCCCGCCGAAGCGGTCAAGAACGCCAAGGCCGGTGAAGTCCAGTATCGCGCCGAGAAGTCGGGCATCATTCACGCCGGCATCGGCAAGGCGAGCTTCGCCGACGCCGACCTCAAGGCCAATTTCGACGCCTTCGTCAGCGCCATCGTCAAGGCCAAGCCGTCGGGCGCCAAGGGCAAGTATGTCCAAAAGGTCGCGCTTTCCTCGACCATGGGTCGCGGCGTGCGCATCGACACCAGCGAGGTCGAAGGCGCCTAAGCGACCTTCACCAACGCTCGAACACGGAAGGGCCGGCGGGGCAACCCGCCGGCTTTTTCTTTGCCCTCGCGCGGGATGACGGGCGCGAAAAAGGGGCCGGGAAGCGTGCAGCTCCCCGGCCCCTCTTCGATCGGGCGGTGATGCCGCGCCCTACCGGGCGAGCATCGTGTCGAGATCGACCTCCCCGGCCGCGACGACCTCGACGTCGGGGCGCCATTCGCGCAGCTCGTCGATGAAGGCCGAGGCATCGCCGACGATCACCACCGAGACGCGCTCGGGTTCGAGGAAGGCGCCGTACATCGCGCCGGCCCGCTCGGCGGGCACGACGCGCACGCGATTGCCGTAGGACAATGCGCGCTCGGGCTCGACCCCCTCGCCCACCGCGGTCGCGACCGTGGCGGCAAAGCCGAGGCTGGTCTGGAGCGAACGGTCGGCACGCCCCGCGAGCAAGGCGCGGCGCGGTTCGAGCACTTCTTCGGTGTAGTGGCCCTCGCCGACCTTATCCATTTCCTCGACGAGCAGCTTGGCGACCTCGGCCGCGCTCTCGTTCTTGGTCTGCGAGCGCGCGGTGATGAGCCCGTCGTGGGTGTAGGTCGAGATGCCGCTATAGGCGCCGTAGGACAGCGCGCGCTTGTTGCGCACCTCGTCGAACAGGCGCGCGGTACCCGACCCGCCGAGCTCGGCGTTGACCAGCTGCATCGCATCGAGGCGCGGGTCGCTGGCGGTCACCCCCCGCGCGACCGCGAACACCGCCGCCTGCCCGACGCCGGGCATGTCGACGACGAGCGTGCGCCGCGGCTGCATCTCGGTGGCGACCTCGGTGACGATCTCGCCGCCCGGCCCCTCGACGCTCCAGTCGCCGAACGCCGCCTCGGCGATCGCGGTGGCGCGCTCGGCGCTCAACCCGCCCGAGGCGATGATGGTGGCATTCTCGGGCCGCCAATAGGCCTCGCGATAGGCGACCAGGTCCTCGCGGCGCATCGCCTCGAGGCTGCCCACGGTGCCGCTGGTGGGCACAGCATAGGGCGAGCCGGCGCCGAAAATCAGCGGCGCGACCAGCATGCCGCCGAGCCCCGCCGGATTGTTCATCGCCACGCGCAGCCCGTCGAGCGCGCGCTTGCGTTCGCGCTCGAACACCGCCTGCGGATAGGTCGCGTTCTTGACGAGGTCGGCGGCGATCATCGCCGCGGCCTCGAGATTGGCGACCGGGGCGAGGACGAAGAGGTAGCTGCCGTCGGCGGCCGAGGACGCCCCGACCTGCGCGCCCAGGGCCTCGAGCCGCGCGGCGATCTCTTCCTCGCTGCGGGTCGCGGTGCCCTTCTCGGCGAGCGAGGCGGCGAGCGCCGCGCGCCCCGCCTTGGCCGCGGGGTCGACCAGTGCCCCGCCCTCGAAGGCGATGATCAGGGTGCCGACCGGCACCTCGCTGGTCTGCCCCGCGAGCACCTCGATACCGTTGGACAGGCGCGCGCGTTCGAGCTGCGTCACCGGCACCTCGACGTCGGCGGCCGGGGTCGGCCAGGGCATGCGCTCGCCCTCGGCCTTGACCTGCCGCAGCGGCTGGGTGGCGGGCGGCGGGGTCTTGAGCACCGGCCCCGGGGCCGGGTTGGCCCAGACGTCATTGTCGCCGTCGCCCTTGACGTAGCGCAGTTCGATGCGCGCATCGGGGCGCATGATCTCGCGCGCCACGCGCTGGACGTCGGCGGCGCTCGTCGACAGCACCTGCTCGAGCCGCTTGTTGGCCTGGTCGGGCTCGCCCGAGCGCACCAGCGCCTCGCCGATCTCGTTGGCGCGCCCGGTCGCGGTCTCGCGCCCGCGCAGGCGGTTCGACAGGATGGTGTTGCGGGCCTCGGTCATCTCGGCCTCGGTCGGGCCTTCGGCGATGAAGCGGGCGAGCACCGCGTCGAGCGCTTGGGCGAGCCTGTCGGGATCGGTCCCGCTCGCGGCGGTCGCGTCGACGACCATGAAGCCGCCCTCCTCGAGGTCGTTGGCGAAGGTGCCGGCGCCGACGGCGAGCCCGGTGCGCACGAGCGCGGGGTCGAGGCGGTTGTTGTCGCCCCCCGACAGGATGGTGGTGATGAGGTCGACCGCCGCCATGTCGCGGCTCCTGGTCGGGGGCAGCTGCCAGGCATAGGCGACCTTGGGCAGCGGCACGTTGGGCGCGGTCACGGTGACGGTGCGGCTCTCGGTGAGCGGCTGCGGCAGCGTCTCGATCTCGAGGCTCACCGGGTTGGCGCGGCGCGGGATGTCGCTGAAATATTTCTCGACCTGCGCCCGCAGCTCGGCCTCGTCGAAATTGCCGGCGACGATGAGGGTTGCGGTATCGGGGCCGTAATAGGCCTCGAAGAAGGCGCGCGCGTCCTCGAGCGTGGCCGACTGCAGTTCCTCGATATTGCCGATCGTCGGGCGCCGATAGGGCGAGGCCGAATAGAGGTTCTCGTTCAGCGCGAGCAGCTGGCGGCCGTAGGGCGGCGAGGCGTAGCGCTGGCGATATTCCTCCTGCACGATGTCGCGCTCGGCCTTGAACACGTCCTCGTCGATCACCGGGCGCGCCATGCGCTCGGCATGGGTCCACAGGATCGGTTCGAGGTGCGCGGCGGGCACGGTCTCGTAATAGTTGGTGCGGTCGAGCCAGGTCGAGGCGTTGCGGCTGCCGCCGACGTCGTCGACATATTTGGCGATCGAGGAGAAGGTGATGTTCTCGGTCTTGCGCGACAGGATATGTTCGAACAGGTGCGCGAACCCGCCGCGCCCCGCCGGATCGTGCTTGGAGCCGACGTCATACCACATCGAGACATAGACGTCGGGCGTGGTGTCGTCCTCGATGGCGATGACGGTAAGGCCATTGTCGAGCGTCCAGCGCTCGAAGGCGATCGGCGGCACGCTGAGCGCGGCGGCGGCGCTGGCGCTGTCGCCGGTGCCGGCGTCTTGGGCCTGCGCGGGCGCGGGCGCGCCTGCGAGCGGCAACGCCAGCGCCATCGCCGCGGCGCCGGCCAGGAACTTGGCACGGAACATCACTTTACCCCCCACGATTGAACAGTTTGCGCGCCGAGCATTGCCGCTGCGCGCCACGAGGTCACCCTTTTTTTCGACCAACGACGGATGGACTTGCCCAATGGAGAGCATCGGCGCCGACCTCGAGGAGATGAAGCGCCAGCCGCTCGAGCGCGAGGAGGTCGACGCGATCGCCGCCATCGCCGAGCTGCGCGACTATGCGGCGGGCGAGACGGTTGCCGAGGTGGGCGACCCGATGGATCGCTTCGTCTACGTGCTGACGGGCGAGATCGAGCTGGTCGACCCCTATACCCAGCAGCGGATGATCGAGAGCAGCCTCGGCCCGACCCAGTTCGCGGGCGAACTCGCCTTCCTCAACGCCGGCGCGCATACCGTGCCGCTGCGCGCCGCGCGCCCCACCCGCACGCTCGAGGCCCCGCGCGCGGCGATGCTCGAGCTGATGGCCCGCCGCCCCCGGCTCGCCGACCATGTCATCGGCGTCTTCGCCGCGCGGCGGCGCCAGCTGTTCGAGGACCATCGCTCCTCGATCAAGCTCATCGGCGCCGACCGCGACGCCCGCATCCAGGCGGTCGGGCGGTTCCTCGATCGCAACCGCATCCCCTATGAAAGCTTCGACCTCGACGATCCCGAGGGCGAGGGCATCCACCTGTGCCAGCTCGCCGATCACGCCCCCGCGGTGATCTTCGCCGAAGGGATGATCCTCGATGATCCCACCCCGCGCGCGGTGGCGCGGCTGCTCGGGCTCGACCTCAACGTGTGCGAGCGCGCCGAGGTCGACCTGCTGATCGTCGGCGGCGGGCCCGCCGGGGTGGCGGCCGCGGTCTATGCCGGCGCCGAGGGGCTCGACGCGCTCGTCGTCGAGGACAGCGCGATCGGCGGGCAGGCGGGCAGCTCGAGCCGGATCGAGAACTACATGGGGTTTCCAACGGGCATCTCGGGCGCCGACCTCGCCTTTCGCGGGCAGGTGCAGGCGATGAAGTTCGGTACCCGCTTCGTCATGCCGCGGCGGGTGGCGGCGGTCGCGCGCACCGAGGACGAGCGCTTCTGCGCCCGGCTCGAGGAGGATGACGAGGAGATCTGTGCCCCTGCCGTGCTGGTCGCCACCGGGGTGCAATATCGCCGCCTCCCGCTGCCGCGGCTGCGCGCGCTCGAGGGCAAGGGCGTCTATTATGCCGCGACCGAGATGGAGGCGCGCTTCTGCGCCGGCCAGCCCGTGCTCGTCGTCGGCGGCGGCAACAGCGCGGGGCAGGCGGCGATGTTCCTCGCGCGCCACGCCGACTGCGTGAAGCTGATCGTGCGCGAGGAGGCCCTCGCCGAGACGATGTCGAGCTATTTGCGCGAGCGGCTCGAGGCCGACCCGGCGATCGAGATCCACCTCGCCAGCGAGGTCAGCGCGCTGCATGGCGAGCGCCGGCTCGAGGCGGTCACGGTGCGCCACGAGGGGGACGAGCGTCGCGAGCCGTGCGGGGGGCTGTTCATCATGATCGGCGCCGCCCCCAACACCGGCTGGCTGTCGGGGCTCGTCGACCTCGATGCCGAGGGGTTCGTGATCACCGGGGAGGAGGCGGGCGCGGGCTCGGCCTACGAGACGAGCTGCCCCGGCGTCTATGCGGTCGGCGACGTGCGCGCGGGCTCGGTCAAGCGGGTGGCGAGCGCGGTCGGCGAAGGCTCGGTCGTGGTCAGCGCGATCTGGCGCCATGTCGCGCGCTGCCACGAGCGGCGCGGCGAAGCGCCACCGGGGCAGCGCGAGGACTGATCGCGCACGCCTAGCGCAGCTGGCTGTCCTTCGATCCGCGCCGGTTGATGGTCGCATGGCGGACGTTTGCGTCGAGGCTCGACTGGCAGGCGACGCAGGTGCGCACGCCCGGCAGCGCCTCGCGCCGGCGAGGCGGGATGTCCTCGCCGCATTCCTCGCAGGTCTCGAGGCTCTCGCCGCGGGCGAGCCGCGCCCGCGCCGCGGCGACGGCGTCCTTGACCGTATCGTCGATCTGTTCCTGCACCGCCCCGTCGCGGGTCCATCCACCGGCCATGGCTTGTCGTCCCTTCCATCCGTTCGAGCAGCCAACGCGCGAGCCCGCCCGCGCTTTCCCCGGTCGGCACAGACGGTTGACTCGGCGCGACAAATCCGTAGAGAGGCCCGCGAAGCCGTCCTTCGGGGCGGTTTTCTCTGTCCGAGACAGCTGCTGGACCGATCCTCCGGGAGACGTCCTTAATCTGCGGCCTAGACGGGGATGACGAGAGACATATGCGGACAGCCAGCGGCTGTTTTCTGCCTGTCGATCCCAACCCCAACGGACTTTTCGCACTGCCGGTTCGCCGGTGGCGCAACCCGCGCATCGCAATGGTGCAATGCGCGGAACGATTGGGAGTATGGCATGGATCGTTCGCAAAAAGCCGATCTGGTTGCCGAGCTGAAGAACGTCTTTGCGGAGACGGGTGTGGTGGTCGTGACCCGGAACAACGGGTTGTCGGTCTCGCAGTCGACCGACCTTCGCAACCAGATGCGCGACGCCGGTGCCCAGTTCAAGGTCGCGAAGAACCGCCTTGCCAAGATCGCGCTCGAGGGCAGCGATTACCAGCCGATCTCGGACCTGCTTTCGGGCCCGACCGCGCTGGCAACGTCGTCGGACCCCGTCGCGGCCGCGAAGATCGCGGTCAACTTCGCCAAGGAGAACGAATCGTTCGAGATCCTCGGCGGGGCGATGGGCACCACCGTGCTCGACGTGGACGGCATCAAGGCACTGGCCGAACTGCCCTCGCTCGACGAACTGCGTGGCACGCTGGTCGGCCTCATCCAGGCCCCGGCGACCAAGATCGCGCGGATCGCCAAGGAACCGGGCGGCATGCTCGCCCGCGTCCTGAGCGCCAAGGCTGCGGCCTAACTTTTAGGTTTGGTTCAAAACAACTGATCGACAGGGCGGCAAACACACAAGCGCCCTCTCAAATGGAGTGAATAAAATGGCTGATCTGGAAAAGATTGTTGACCAGCTTTCGGAACTCACCGTTCTCGAAGCTGCCGAGCTCGCCAAGATGCTCGAAGACAAGTGGGGCGTGAGCGCCTCGGCCGCCGTTGCCGTTGCCGGCCCGGCCGCCGGTGGTGGCGAAGCCGCCGCTGAAGAAAAGGACGAGTTCGACGTGATCCTCACCGGCGACGGTGGCAAGAAGATCAACGTCATCAAGGAAGTCCGCGCGATCACCGGTCTCGGCCTCGGCGAAGCCAAGGCGCTCGTCGAAGGCGCGCCCAAGCCGCTCAAGGAAGGCGCCTCGAAGGCCGAAGCCGAAGAGATCAAGTCGAAGATCGAAGCCGCTGGCGGCACCATCGAGCTCAAGTAAGCTCGCGATCTTCCGATTGCTCGGAAGCGACAAGGAAAGGGCGGTGCCGAAAGGCGCCGCCCTTTTCCGTTACCGCTTAAGGTCGGTGCCGACCAAAGCCCGCCTTTGATTTCGCGGGTCGATCGCCATTTTCCACACCAAGGCTGCGGGGCCGGGCATCCGACGTTTCACCTGTGGGGGGGTGAATGGAGTTTGACCATGACGCTTGCCACCAAGACCCTCGCCGCCGCCGCTGCGCTGCTGATCGCCGCCCCCGCGGGCGCGAGCGCCGACCATCACAAGGAAATGGCGCCCACCCAGAACATCGTCGAGATCGCCGCGGGCAACGAGAATTTCGAGACGCTCGTCGCCGCGGTGCAGGCGGCGGGGCTGGTCGATGCGCTCTCCGGCGTCGGCCCGCTGACCGTCTTCGCCCCCACCGACGCCGCCTTCGGCGAACTGCCCGCGGGCACCGTGGACCAGCTGGTGATGCCCGCCAACAAGGGCACGCTGACCAACATCCTCACCTACCATGTCGTCGCCGGCGACTATTCGGCCAGCGACATCGTCGCCGCGCTGGAGGCCAATGGCGGCAGCGCGAGCTTCCCCACCCTGCTCGACAACGCCTCGATCACCGCCGCGCTGTACGGCGGCGAGGTCTACCTGTCCGACTATAAGGGCAATGCGATCGGGGTGATCGCCACCGACATCGATGCGACCAACGGCACCATCCACGTCATCGACGGTGTGCTGATGCCCTGATCGACCCGGTCGTTCCGGCGCCGCTCCCCAGCGCCCCCGTGGGGGACGAGAAGCCCGGCTTCTCGTCCCCTTTTTCATTCGCCAGGCGCGGGCGCGGTGCCGACCCCGCGCCGCACCGCCTGGTATTCGGCACCGAGCAGCACCGCGAACGCCGAGAGATAGAGCCACAGCTGGAGCACGACCACCGCGCCGAGCGCGCCATAGGTGGCGTTGTAGTTGCCGAAGCGCGCGACATAGAGCGCGAAGCAGAGCGAGGCGGCGAGCAGCAGCACCGTGGCCAGCAGCGCGCCGGGAACCGTGTCGCGCAGCCGCGCGGGCGGGTGGTTGGGGGCGCGCGCGTAGAGCAGCCCCAGCCCCGTGACCGCCAGCGCGCCGAGCAGCAGCCACAAGCCGCCGCGCAGCAGGACGTAGGTCAGCCCCGACAGGCCGGGCAGCAGCGCCTCGGCGAACCCGAGCAGCGAGATGGCGGCGAGTGCGAGGATCCCCCCGGCGATCGCGGCGGCGGTGATCGCCAGCGCGGCGAGCGTCTGCCCGATCGTCCCGCGATCCTCCTCCACCCGCTCGACGAGGTTGAGCGCGATCAGCAGCGCCCTGCCCCCCTTGCTCGCGCTGTAGAACGTGGTCGCGAGCGCGACGAGCAGCCCGAGCAGCGTCCTGCCGCCCCCGCCCGCCGCGACCTCACCCATCTGCTCGTTGATGATCCGCCCCGCGTCGGGGGGCAGCAGCCGGGTCAGCCGCGCGGCGTGGACGACGGCGTCGGCGGGATCGGCGACGAGCCCGTAGACGAGTACCAGCGCCGCCAGCATCGGCACGAGCCCGAGGAAGGCGTAGAAGGCCACGCCCGCGGCGACCAGCGAGAGCTCGTCATCGGCGGCGCGCGACCAGGCGGTGCGCAGGTCATCGATCAGGGTCATGGCGCGCCAACGCGCGAAGGGGACGGTGCTATCCGCCGCGATTGCCCCGGGGCTGGGCAGCATGGATGCGGCGCGGCATGCTGGCTTCCTGTCGCCCCGGTGAAGGCGCGCTTGCGACCGGACGAGCCGGGCGGGCGACGCGGCGCGCATCGCCCCTTGCATTCGCGCGGCGAGGCGCTAGATAGGCTCCATCCAACATCATGTGGCTCCGCCGCAGGTCCGCCTGCGTCCCGGGGCCTCCTGCCTTTTCCGGGCCACGTCTCCCTCGCGCACGAGACGAACGAATGGGAAGGGACACACAGGAACCGCGCCGGACTTGAAGACCAAGGGCCCGCGAGCATTGTCGCGCGCCCGCAGCGCAGGGAAATCCATGGCTACTCAGGCAAAAGACGTCCCCACCACGATGGGCCGCTCCTTGAAGTCGCGTCGAATTCGCAAGATTTTCGGCAACATCCACGAAGTCTCCGAAATGCCCAACCTCATCGAGGTGCAGCGCGAGTCGTACGAGGACTTCCTCCGCTCGGACGCCGGGCGCGGCCATGTCTCGGGGCTCGAAAAGACGCTGCGTTCGGTCTTCCCAATCCAGGATTTCGCGGGCACCGCGCATCTCGACTTCGACGGCTATGTCCTCGAGGAACCCAAGTTCGACACCGACGAGTGCCGCCAGCGCGGGCTGACCTATGCCGCGCCGATGCGCGTGACGCTGCGCCTCACCTCCTTCGAGATCGACCCCGACACCGAGGCCAAGTCGGTGATCGATATCAAGGAGCAGGACGTCTACATGGGCGACATGCCGCTCATGACCGACAACGGCACCTTCATCATCAACGGCACCGAACGCGTCATCGTCTCGCAGATGCACCGCTCGCCGGGCGTGCTGTTCGACCATGACCGCGGCAAGACGCACTCGAGCGGCAAGTATCTGTTCGCCGCGCGCGTCATTCCCTATCGCGGCAGCTGGCTCGACTTCGAGTTCGACGCCAAGGACATCGTCAACGTGCGCATCGACCGCAAGCGCAAGCTGCCGGTCACCACTCTGCTCTACGCGCTCGGGCTCAACCACGAGGAAATCCTCGCCCATTTCTACGACACCGTGACCTATGTGCGCGGCAAGAACGGCTGGGAAATCCCCTTCCGTCCCGAAGCCTGGCGCGGCCAGAAGCCGGCGTTCGACATCGTCGACGCCAAGACCGGCGAAGTCGTCTTCGAGGCGGGGCAGAAGATCACCCCGCGCAAGGCCAACAAGGCCAAGAACGACGGGCTCGAGAACCTCGTCATCCCGGCCGAGGAAATCCTCGGGCGCTTCTCGGCCTTCGACCTCGTCAACGACAAGACGGGCGAGATCTATATCGAGGCGGGCGATGAAGTGACCGCCGAGAACCTCGAGAAGCTCGACAAGGCGGGGATCGACCGCATCGAGCTGCTCGACATCGACTATGTCAACACCGGCCCGTGGATCCGCAACACGCTGAAGGCCGACAAGGCCGAGGATACCGACCAGGCGCTGGCCGACATCTACCGCGTCATGCGCCCGGGCGAGCCGCCCACGCGCGAGACCGCCGATGCGCTCTTCTACGGGCTGTTCTTCGACCCCGAGCGCTACGACCTGTCGGCGGTCGGCCGCGTGAAGCTCAACATGCGCCTCGACCTCGACGCCGAGGACACCGTCACCACGCTGCGCCGCGAGGACATCCTGGCGGTGGTCAAGACGCTCGTCGACCTGAAGGACGGCAAGGGCGAGATCGACGACATCGACAACCTCGCCAACCGCCGCGTGCGCTCGGTCGGCGAGCTGCTCGAGAACCAGTATCGCGTCGGCCTGCTGCGCATGGAACGCGCGGTCAAGGAGCGCATGAGCAGCGTCGACGTGTCGACCGTGATGCCCAACGACCTCATCAACGCCAAGCCCTCGGTGGCGGCGGTGCGCGAGTTCTTCGGGTCTTCGCAGCTCTCGCAGTTCATGGACCAGACCAACCCGCTCTCGGAAGTCACCCACAAGCGCCGCGTCTCGGCGCTCGGCCCGGGCGGCCTCACGCGCGAGCGCGCGGGCTTCGAGGTGCGCGACGTCCACCCGACCCACTATGGCCGGATCTGCCCGATCGAGACGCCCGAAGGGCCGAACATCGGTCTCATCAACTCGCTCGCCAGCTTCAGCCGCGTGAACAAGTACGGCTTCATCGAGACGCCCTATCGCAAGGTCGTCGACCACAAGGTCACCGACGAGGTCGTCTACCTCTCGGCGATGGAAGAGCAGAAGCACACGATCGCGCAGGCCAACGCCGACCTCAACGAGGATGGCAGCTTCGTCGAGGAAATCGTCTCGAGCCGGCAGGCCGGCGAATTCCTGATGGCGCAGCGCGAGGCGATCACGCTGATGGACGTCAGCCCCAAGCAGCTCGTCTCGGTCGCCGCCAGCCTCATCCCCTTCCTCGAGAACGATGACGCCAACCGCGCGCTGATGGGCTCGAACATGCAGCGCCAGGCGGTGCCGCTGGTGCAGGCCGACGCGCCGCTCGTGGGCACCGGGATGGAAGAGACCGTCGCGCGCGATTCGGGCGCGGCGATTGCGGCCAAGCGGGCCGGCGTGATCGACCAGGTTGACGCCACCCGCATCGTCATCCGCGTCACCGAGAAGGTGGCCGCGGGGCAGTCGGGGGTCGACATCTACACGCTGCAGAAGTTCCAGCGGTCGAACCAGAACACCTGCATCAACCAGCGTCCGCTGGTGAAGGTGGGCGAGACGGTCGAGGCCGGCGAGATCATCGCCGACGGTCCCTCGACCCAGTTCGGCGAACTGGCGCTGGGGCGCAACGTGCTCGTCGCCTTCATGCCGTGGAACGGCTACAACTACGAGGATAGTATCCTCATCTCCGAGCGCATCGTGAAGGACGACGTCTTCACCTCGATCCATATCGAGGAATTCGAGGTCGCCGCGCGCGATACCAAGCTCGGCCCCGAGGACATCACCCGCGACATCCCCAATGTCGGCGAGGAAGCGCTGCGCAACCTCGACGAGGCGGGGATCGTCTACATCGGTGCCGAGGTGCACCCGGGCGACATCCTCGTCGGCAAGATCACGCCGAAGGGCGAGAGCCCGATGACGCCCGAGGAGAAGCTCCTGCGCGCCATCTTCGGCGAGAAGGCCTCGGACGTGCGCGACACCTCGCTGCGGCTGCCCCCGGGGGTTGCCGGCACCATCGTCGACGTGCGCACCTTCAACCGTCACGGCATCGACATCGACGACCGTACCCGCGCCATCCAGGCCGAGGAGAAGGAGCGGTTGAAGAAGGACGCCAACGACGAGAAGGCAATCCTCAACCGCGCCACCTACAACCGCCTCGCCGAGCTGCTCGTCGGGCAGACCGCGACCGCGGTGCCCAAGGGCATCAAGAAGGGCGCCAAGCTCGACCCCGAGATGCTCGAGGGCGTCGAGCGCAAGCTGTGGTGGAAGATCGCGGTCAAGGACGACGCGGCGCAGGCCGACCTCGAGGCGATGAAGGCGCAGTATGACGAGGCGATCGACCGCATCGACGCCAAGCTCGACGACCGCATCGGCAAGCTCGAGGCGGGCGACGAACTGCCCCCGGGCGTGCTCAAGATGGTCAAGGTCTTCGTCGCGGTGAAGCGCAAGCTGCAACCGGGCGACAAGATGGCGGGCCGCCACGGGAACAAGGGTGTCATCAGCCGGATCCTGCCGGTCGAGGACATGCCCTTCCTCGAGGACGGCACCCATGCCGACATCGTCCTCAACCCGCTGGGCGTGCCGAGCCGCATGAACGTCGGGCAGATCTTCGAGACGCACCTCGGCTGGGCCGCGCGCGGCCTCGGCCAGCAGATCGGCGCGATGCTCGAGGACATCCACCACAAGGGCAAGGACATCGCCAAGAAGGATGTCGACGGCATCCGCACCCACCTCAAGGACGTCTATGGCGAGAAGTATCACGCCGAGATCGACGGTCGCTCCGAAGAGAAGGTGATGGAGCTCGCGCAGCACCTCGCCTACGGCGTGCCGATGGGCACCCCGGTGTTCGACGGGGCGCGCGAGGCCGATGTCGCCGACATGCTCGAGAAGGCGGGTCTCGACCGCTCGGGGCAGGTCACCTTGTTCGACGGCCGCACCGGCGAGCCGTTCGACCGCAAGGTGACGGTGGGCTACATCTACATGCTCAAGCTGCACCACCTCGTCGACGACAAGATCCACGCGCGTTCGATCGGGCCGTACAGCCTCGTCACCCAGCAGCCGCTGGGCGGCAAGGCCCAGTTCGGTGGCCAGCGCTTCGGGGAAATGGAAGTCTGGGCGCTGCAGGCCTATGGCGCCGCCTACACCCTGCAGGAAATGCTCACCGTCAAGTCGGATGACGTCGTCGGCCGTACCAAGGTCTACGAAGCCATCGTCAAGGGCGACGACACGTTCGAGGCCGGGATCCCCGAGAGCTTCAACGTGCTGGTCAAGGAAATGCGTTCGCTCGGCCTCTCGGTCGACCTCAACTCCGTCTCCGGCGGGGATGACGAGGACGATGGCGACACCCCCGCCATCGCGGCCGAATAATCGAGCGGAAGGGAAGATAGAAAATGAACGAACTGACCAACTTCGCGAACCCGGCCGCCAAGCCGGAGACGTTCGACCAGATCCGCATCGGCATCGCGTCGCCCGACAAGATCCGCTCGTGGAGCTTCGGCGAGATCAAGAAGCCGGAGACGATCAACTATCGCACGTTCAAGCCCGAGCGTGACGGCCTCTTCTGCGCGCGCATCTTCGGTCCGATCAAGGATTACGAGTGCCTGTGCGGCAAGTACAAGCGCATGAAGTATAAGGGCATCGTCTGCGAAAAGTGCGGTGTCGAAGTCACCGTCTCGAAGGTCCGCCGCGAGCGCATGGGCCATATCGAGCTGGCCGCGCCGGTCGCGCACATCTGGTTCCTCAAGTCGCTGCCCTCGCGCATCGGTCTCCTCATGGACATGCAGCTCAAGCAGCTCGAGCGCGTGCTCTATTTCGAGAGCTATGTCGTCATCGAGCCGGGGCTCACCCCGCTCGAGAAGTTCCAGCTGCTGACCGAGGACGAACTGCTCGAAGCGCAGGACGAATATGGCGAGGACGCCTTCTCGGCGGGGATCGGCGCCGAGGCCGTCAAGCAGATGCTGATGGACCTCGACCTCGAGCAGGAACTCGAAGACCTCAAGAAGGAACTCGAGGAAACCAAGTCGACGCTCAAGCCCAAGAAGATCATCAAGCGGATGAAGATCGTCGAGAGCTTCATCGAGAGCGGCAACAAGCCCGAATGGATGATCCTCGACGTCGTGCCGGTCATTCCGCCCGACCTGCGCCCGCTGGTCCCCTTGGACGGCGGCCGCTTCGCGACGTCGGACCTCAACGACCTCTATCGCCGCGTCATCAACCGTAACAACCGCCTCAAGCGCCTCATGGAGCTGCGCGCGCCCGACATCATCGTGCGCAACGAAAAGCGCATGCTGCAGGAAGCCGTGGACGCGCTGTTCGACAACGGCCGCCGCGGCCGCACCATCACCGGTGCCAACAAGCGTCCGCTCAAGTCGCTCAGCGACATGCTCAAGGGCAAGCAGGGCCGCTTCCGCCAGAACCTGCTCGGCAAGCGCGTCGACTATTCGGGCCGTTCGGTCATCGTGACCGGCCCCGAATTGAAGCTGCACCAGTGCGGCCTTCCGAAGAAGATGGCGCTCGAGCTGTTCAAGCCGTTCATCTACTCGCGGCTCGACGCCAAGGGCCTGTCGATGACGCTGAAGCAGGCCAAGAAGTGGGTCGAGAAGGAGCGCAAGGAAGTCTGGGACATCCTCGACGAAGTCATTCGCGAGCACCCCGTCCTCCTCAACCGCGCCCCGACGCTCCACCGCCTCGGCATCCAGGCGTTCGAACCGGTGCTGATCGAGGGCAAGGCGATCCAGCTGCACCCGCTGGTCTGCGCCGCCTTCAACGCCGACTTCGACGGTGACCAGATGGCCGTGCACGTCCCGCTGAGCCTCGAGGCGCAGCTGGAAGCGCGCGTGCTCATGATGAGCACCAACAACATCCTCTCGCCCGCCAACGGCAAGCCGATCATCGTCCCCTCGCAGGACATGATCCTCGGCCTCTACTACATCTCGATGGAGAAAGAGGGCGAGCCGGGCGAAGGCTCGATCTTCACCGACATGACCGAGGTCCACCAGGCCCTCAACGTCGGCGCGGTCACGCTCCACTCCAAGATCGTCGCGCGCGTGCCGCAGACGAACGAGAAGGGTGAAGTCGAGATGAAGCGCTTCGAGACGACCCCGGGGCGCATGCTCCTGGGCGAGACGCTCCCAAAGAGCCACAAGGTGCCGTTCGAGACGGTCAACAAGCTGCTGACCAAGAAGGACATCGGCGAGGTGATCGACGAGGTCTATCGCCACACCGGCCAGAAGGCGACGGTCATCTTCGCCGACCAGATCATGGGGCTCGGCTTCCGCCACGCCTTCAAGGCGGGCATCTCGTTCGGCATGGACGACATGGTCATCCCCGAGGCCAAGGAGAAGCTGGTCGAGGAAACCCGCAGCCTCGTCGCCGACTACGAGCAGCAGTACCAGGACGGCCTGATCACCCAGCAGGAAAAGTACAACAAGGTGATCGACGCCTGGAGCCGTTGCGGCGACCAGGTGGCCAGCGAGATGATGGAAGAGATCCAGGCCATCAAGAAGGACGAGAACGGCCGCGAACTGCCGGTCAACTCGATCTACATGATGGCCCACTCGGGCGCGCGTGGTAGCCAGGCGCAGATCAAGCAGCTCGCCGGCATGCGCGGGCTGATGGCCAAGCCGTCGGGCGAGATCATCGAGACCCCGATCATCTCGAACTTCAAGGAAGGCCTGACCGTCCTCGAATACTTCAACTCGACCCACGGCGCGCGCAAGGGCCTCGCGGACACCGCGCTCAAGACGGCGAACTCGGGGTACCTGACCCGCCGTCTCGTCGACGTCAGCCAGGACTGCGTCATCGTCGAGCAGGACTGCAAGACCGACAATGCGCTCGAGATGCGCGCGATCGTCCAGGGCGGCAGCGTCATCGCCTCGCTGTCGGACCGCGTGCTCGGTCGCACCACCGCCGAGGACATCATGGATGCCGAAGGCGAGAAGGTCGCGATCAAGTCCGGCACGATGATCGACGAGAAGATGGCCAAGCAGATCGACGACCTGCAGGTGCAGGCTTTGAAGATCCGCTCGCCGCTGATCTGCGAGAGCAAGCAGGGCGTGTGCGCCAAGTGCTACGGGCGCGACCTTGCCCGCGGCACCCCGGTCAACATCGGTGAAGCGGTCGGCGTCATCGCCGCCCAGTCGATCGGTGAACCGGGCACCCAGCTCACCATGCGGACCTTCCACATCGGTGGCGCGGCGCAGCTCAACGAGCAGTCGAACCTCGAGGCGCCGGTCGACGGCAAGATCGAGTATCGCGACATGCCGACGATCGTCGACGGCAAGGGCCGCACGCTCTCGCTGTCGCGCTCGGGCGAACTCGCGATCCTCGACATGGACGGGCGCGAGCTGTCGACCCACAAGATCCCCTACGGCGCGCACCTCCTCTTCGACAACGGTCACACCGTGTCGCGGGGCGACAAGCTGGCCGAATGGGATCCCTCGTTCAGCCCGGTCATCACCGAGCATGGCGGGGTCGTGAAGTACCAGGACATCGTCGATGGTCGCACGCTGGCCGAGGAAACCGATGAATCGACGGGGATCACCCAGCGCGTCATCACCGAGGACCAGGGCAAGTCGAAGAAGGACGACCTGCGTCCGCGCCTGACCATGGGCGGCGACAGCGAGGAAGCGGGCGTCTATCGCCTCGCCCCCGGCGCCATCGTCGCGGTCGAGGACGGGGCCACCGTCGAGGCCGGCACGGTGCTCGCGCGCATGCCGCGCGAGGCCGCCAAGACCCGCGACATCACCGGGGGTCTGCCGCGCGTCGCCGAGCTGTTCGAGGCGCGCAAGCCCAAGGACAATGCGGTCATCGCCAAGGTCTCGGGCAAGTTCACCTTCGTCCGCGACTACAAGGCCAAGCGCAAGGTCGCGATCATCCCCGAGGATGGCGGCGATGCGGTCGAGTATCTGATCCCCAAGGCGAAGGTGATCGACGTCCAGGAAGGCGACTATGTGAAGAAGGGCGACAACCTCGTCGCCGGTTCGCCCGACCCGCATGACATCCTCGAGGTCATGGGTGTCGAAGCGCTCGCCGAATATCTCGTTAACGAGATCCAGGAAGTCTATCGACTGCAGGGCGTGAAGATCAACGACAAGCACATCGAGGTGATCGTTCGCCAGATGCTGCAGAAGGTCGAGATCACCGACGGCGGGGACACCACCCTGCTGCCGGGCGAACAGGTCGATCGCGAGGAGATGGACGAGGTCAACGCCAAGCTGCCGCCGCGCAAGAAGAAAGCGCAGGGCATGCCGATCCTGCTCGGCATCACCAAGGCGAGCCTGCAGACCCGCAGCTTCATCTCGGCCGCCTCGTTCCAGGAAACGACGCGCGTCCTCACCGAGGCCTCGGTGCAGGGCAAGGCCGACACGCTCAACGGTCTCAAGGAGAATGTGATCGTCGGCCGCCTCATCCCCGCCGGGACCGGCGCGGGCATGAACCGCGTTCGCATCGCCGCTTCGTCGCGCGATGCCGCGCTGCGCGCCCAGCAGAAGAAGCTCGCCGAGAGCCTCGCTGCCGCGCAGACCGCCGAGGAGCTGAAGCAAGCCGAAGCCGAGGAACGGGACGCCAACCCGGAAATCGTCGCCGACGCGACCACCGATCCGCTCGCCGAGGTCACCCCCTCGGGTGACGGTTCGGACGCGGCGGCGGGCGACTATGCCGACGCCGACGGCGACAAGGAGTAAGGCGACGGGGGCGCTTGCCCCCTCGCCCCTCGTGGCCTGACCAACGAAAAGGGCCCCGGAGCAGCGCGCTCCGGGGCCCTTTTTTTCTCGTCCGCTTGTCGGGCGGTGGCTAGCAGTTGCCGCCGTTCATCACGTCCTCGCCGCATTCGCCCGCCGACTTGATGTCCTCGCCGAGCCCCTGGACCGCGTTGCAGGCCGACAGGGCGAGCCCGCCGCCGATCAGCGCGAGGGTCAGAAACTTTCGCATGTCATTCCTCCCAAGATGCACAAGGTGCGCGCCATCCTTGCGAGCCGCGCGCGCGCCTGTCCAGCCGCAATCCGCGCGGCTGCCGGGCAAGGCTCGCGCCGCGCGGCTTGACGGGGAATGAACGATGGCGCGACCCCGCGCTGCGCGCGCCGGGGCGCGAAGCGCGGGGCCGCGGCGATGCCGACGTTGGCGGGGCTTAGCAGTCGCCGCCTTCCATCACGTCCTCGCCGCATTCGCCGACCGACTTGATGTCCTCGCCGACACCCTGCACCGTGTTGCAGGCCGACAGCGCGACCCCACCGGCCAGCATCGAAATCATCAGGAACTTGCGGATCATCATGTGTCTCCCTCTCCAAGGTGGGGGGGAAACGCGAGCGCACCGGATTTGGTTGCCGCGCCTACGCCTGCGCGCGCCGGGGCGTCACACCGCGACGGGCGCCTTGATGTGCGGGTGCGGGTCGTAGCCATCGAAGGAGAAATCGGCGGGCCGATAGTCGAACAGCCCCTGCCCGCGTTCCTCGATCACCAGCCGCGGCAGCGCGCGGGGTTCGCGCGAGAGCTGCTCGCGCGCCTGCGCGAGGTGGTTGGCGTAGAGGTGCACATCGCCCCCGGTCCACACGAAGTCGCCCACCGCGAGCCCGGTCTCGCGCGCGAGCAGGTGGGTGAGCAGCGCGTAGCTGGCGATGTTGAAGGGCACGCCGAGGAACAGGTCGGCCGAGCGCTGGTAGAGCTGGAGCGACAGCTTGCCATTGGCGACATGCGTCTGGAACAGGCAGTGGCAGGGCGCGAGCGCCATCGCCTCGAGTTCGCCCGGGTTCCACGCGCTCACCACCTGGCGGCGCGAGGCGGGGTTGGTGCGGATCTGCTCGACCAGCCCCTTGATCTGGTCGATCGTCTCTCCCTGCGGGGTTTCCCAGCGGCGCCATTGCTTGCCGTAGACGGGGCCGAGGTCGCCCTTCTCGTCGGCCCATTCGTCCCAGATGCTGACCTTGTTGTCGTGGAGGTATCGGACGTTGGTATCGCCGTTCAGGAACCACAAGAGCTCGACGATGATCGAGCGCAGGTGGAGCTTCTTGGTGGTGACGAGCGGGAAGCCCCGCGACAGGTCGAACCGCATCTGCGCACCGAACACCGACAGCGTGCCGACCCCGGTGCGGTCCTGCTGCTCGGCGCCCTCGTCGAGGATGCGCTGCATGAGATCTAGATATTGCTGCATGGGCCCAGCCTAGGGCGGCGCGTCAGCCGATCAAGCGCTTAATCGCACGGCTCGATCGCGGTCGGCACGGGCAATTCGGCGGCGATCTTGAAGGTGGCGAAATAGGCATCGCCTCCCTCGAGCTGGCTCATGTCGACGCGTTCGAGCCCGAGCGCGCCGAATTCGCAATCGAGACGCGCGGGGGGCATGCCGTGGCGCTTCACCGGGCGGTCGGCATCGACCACCACGATCAGCCCGTCGCGCTTGAGTCCCTGCCGCAGGTTCCAGAGGAACTGATAGGGCTCGGTCACCTCGTGGTACATGTGGACGAGGAAGATGCGATCGAAGCTGGCGTGGGGCAGCTTGGGATCGTCGGGCTCGCCGAGGCGCACCGCGACATTGTCGAGCCCCTCGCGCTGGACGCGCTGCGCGAGCGCGTCGCGCACGGTGGGCTGGATGTCCTGCGCCACCACGCGGCCCTCGGGGCCCACCGCGGGCGACAGGCGGACGGTGTAATAGCCCTCGCCCGCGCCGATGTCGGCGACGCGCATGCCCGGTTCGATCCCCGCGAGCGCCATCACCGCCTCGGCCTCGCCGAGCCGGTCGCGCGCATCCTCGGTCGAGAAGCGGTCGGAGACGATCGGGGCGACCGGGCGATTGACCGTGGGGAAACCGTCCTCGTCGACCTGCGGGGCCTGCCGGCAACCCGCCACCGCGAGCAGCGCGGCGGCGAGGAGCAGCGTCCTATTCGACATCGTCATCCTCGACCTCGACCGCCTCGCCGGTCACCCGCTGCGACAAAGCGGCGGCCATGAACTTGTCGAGATCGCCGTCGAGCACGTCGCCCGGCGCGGTCGAGACGACGCCGGTGCGCAGGTCCTTGACCTGCTGGTAGGGCTGGAGGACGTAGGAGCGGATCTGGTGCCCCCAGCCGATCTCGGTCTTCGAGGCATTGGCGGCATTGGCCTCTTCCTCGCGCCGCTGCAGCTCGGCCTCGTAGAGCCGCGCCTTCAGCTGCTTCATCGCCTCGGCGCGGTTCTTGTGCTGCGAGCGCTGGTTCTGGCACGCCACGACGATGCCGGTAGGCACATGGGTGATGCGCACCGCGCTGTCGGTGGTGTTGACGTGCTGCCCCCCCGCCCCGCTGGCGCGATAGGTGTCGATCCGCAGGTCGGATTCGGCGACCTCGATGTCGATATCGTCGTCGACCTCGGGGTAGACCCAGACGCTCGAGAAGCTGGTGTGGCGCCGCGCCGAGGAATCATAGGGGCTGATCCGCACCAGCCGGTGCACCCCGCTCTCGGTCTTGACATAGCCATAGGCATTCTCGCCCTTGAGGAGCAGCGTGGCCGACTTGATCCCCGCCTGCTCGCCGGCGTGATGGTCGACCAGCTCGACCTTCATCCCGCGCCGCTCGGCCCAGCGCGAATACATGCGGCTGAGCATCTCGGCCCAGTCCTGGCTCTCGGTCCCGCCGGCGCCGGCATGGACCTCGACATAGGCGTTGTTGGCGTCGGCCTCTCCCGCGAGCAGCGCCTCGACCTTGTCCTTCTCGGCCTTGTCGGCAAGCTCGCCGAGGCTCTTCAAGGCCTCCTCGACCATCGCCTCGTCGCCCTCGGCCTCGGCCATCTCGATCAGTTCGAGCGTGTCGGCGAGCTCGCGCTCCATCCGCTCGGTCGCCTTGATCGCGCCATCGAGCCGGGTGCGCTCGCGCATCACCTCCTGCGCCGCCTTGGGGTCGTCCCACAGCGTCGGGTCCTCGACCTTGTCGTTGAGTTCGGCGAGCCGCTTCTTGGCCTTGTCCCAGTCGAGGAAGCGCCGCAGCAATTGGGTCGCGGCGTTGATCTGGTCGGCGAAGGCTTGCGCTTCTGCGCGCATGGGCAATTCCAATGGTTGGGCATCGGGCGAACGCCCCCGATGCCGGGATCAGCAGTCGGCTAGGGGATTAGTAAATCCCGCCCTCTCTTTGCAAGAAGTCGCTCTCGTCGGGCGGGGCCTGCGGCGCGGGGGCGGGGCGCACCGCCGCCGGCTGCGCGGCGCGCTGCGGCGCCTCCTCCTCGGGCGCCTCGTCGCGGCGGAAGCTGCGGCGCGGCTCGGTCTTGGGCTGGAAGGCTTCCCAGATCACGGTGGAGAGGCGTTCCTCCTCGCGCGGGAAGGCGCCGTAGACGCGCTCGCCCGTGCGCCGGTCGATGCGCACGAAGCTGATCCCCTCGGGCGCCACGAAGGGGATCTTGGGGGCATCGGCGAGCGCGGCCTCGGCGAACTGGAGGAAAACGGGGCCGGCGACGCTGCCGCCCTGCACCCAGTTGCCCCCCATGTCGCGGTTGTCGTCATAGCCGATATAGGTGCCGGTCACGACGTCGGGGGTGCCGCCGACGAACCAGACGTTGGTCGGGCCGGTGGTGGTGCCGGTTTTGCCGAACAGCGGGCGGTCGAGCTGGGCGAGCCGCTGCGCGGTGCCGCGGGTGACGACGCCCTCCATGACGTGGACGATCTGGTAGGCGGCCATCGGGTCGACCAGCTGGCGCCCGCGCTTGGGCGGGCGCGGCATCGCCCCGCCGTCCCAGTCCTCGGCGTTGCAATTCTCCATCGCCGCGCAGCGGTTGTCGGCGCGGTAGATCACCTTGCCCGAGCGGTCCTGCACATAGTCGATCAGGCTGGGGCGCACCTCGCGCCCATGGTTGGCGAGGATCGCATAGGCATTGGTCAGCGCCATCGGCGTGACCTCGCCCGCGCCCAGTGCCATCGACAGATAGTCGGGATGCTCGCCCAGCCCTAGCTTGGCGGCATTGGCCATCACCTTGCCGATGCCGGTGTCGCTGGCGACGCGCACGGTCATCAGGTTGCGCGACTGCTCGACCCCCCAGCGCAGCGTCTTGGGGCCGGCATATTTGCCGTCGAAGTTGCGGAAGCATTTCTCGCCCAGCGCGGCGCCCTGCCAGACGCAGAAGGGGGCATCGACGATGGTCGAGGCGGGGGTGTAGCCGTTCTCGAGCGCGGTCAGGTAGACGATCGGCTTGAACGCCGAACCGGGCTGGCGCCGTGCCTGCGTGGCGCGGTTGAAGGAGGAACCGAGCACGTCGAACCCGCCCTGCATGGCGAGCACGCGGCCGGTGTCGACCTCCTGCGCCACGAAGGCGCCGCCGACGAGCGGGATCGAGCGCAGCGCATAGCTGCCATCGCCTTCGTCCTTGACGACGATGATCATGCCCGGGCGGAACTGGTCGAAGGCGATGCCGCCGCCGCCGCGCACGGGCATGGTCGCCGCCGAGCGCGGCAGCGTGGCGGTGTCGCCGCCGACGAAGCCGATGGTGGCGCTGCTGCCCGACTTGTCGAGCACCACCGCCTTCTTCCAGTCGCCGAACCCGGTGCCGACGCGGGCGATGCGCAGCTGGCTCTCCCAGTCCTCGTCCATGTCGACGGTGAGCCCGAGGTCGCGCCAGCCGCGCGGGCCGTCGAAGCGCGCCAGCGCCTCGCGCAGCGCGTCGGCGGCGGCGTCCTGCATCACCGGTTTCATGGAGGTGCGGACCCACAGCCCACCGGCGTAGATGCTGTTCTCGCCGTCCTCGGCATCTTCGCCATAGCGCTCGAGCAGGTCGCGGCGCACTTCCTCGAGGAAATAGCCGCCGCGTTCCTCGAAGGCGCGGGCCGAGCCGGTCGGGATTGCGGTCAGCTCGACCGCCATCGCCGCGTCGCGCTGGGCCTCGGTGATGAAGCCGTTGGCGGCCATCTGCCCGAGCACATAGTTGCGCCGCGCGGTGGCGCGCGCCTTGTTGCGGACCGGGTGATAGTTGCTCGGCCCCTTGGGGATGGCGGCGAGATAGGCGACCTCGTGGAGGTCGAGCTCGTCGACGTCCTTGTCGAAATAGGCGCGGCTGGCGGCCTGCACCCCATAGGCGTTGCGCCCGAGGAAGATCTCGTTGAGGTAGAGCGCGAGGATCTCCTCTTTCGACAGCGTGTCCTCGATGCGAAAGGCGAGCACCGCCTCGCGGATCTTGCGCAGCACCGAATAATCGTCGTCGCCCGACAGGTTCTTGGCGACCTGCTGGGTGATGGTCGAGGAGCCGCGCGCGCGCCCGCCCCCGGTCACCGTCTTGACGGTGAACTCGCCGATCGCCGCGAGCAGCCCGGGAAAGTCGATCCCGCCGTGCGAGAAGAAGGTCTTGTCCTCGGCCGAGATGAAGGCCTCGACCACCTGGTCGGGATAGTCCTCATAGGCCAGCTCGACCCGGCGCTGGCGCGCGTAGCTGCCGACGAGCTCGCCGTCATAGCCGCGCACCATCGTCGGCAGGCTGGGGCGATAGGCGAGGATCTCGTCGCGGCTCATCGTGTTGGCGGCGGCGAGGAACATCGCCGCCATCGCCACGAGGTAGCCGCCGAGCAAGGCGAACGCGCCCCAGCGGAACCAGCGCCGCTCGCGCCAGGGGTCGAGGACGTCGTGGACGCGCGCGTTGAAGGCGACGAGATCGGGGAGGCGAGCCATGCCTGCTCCCTAGCGCCGCGCGCGCGTCCTTACAATCAACCGATTAGGCGCCGCCGCGCCGCGCGAGGTCGGCGGCGATCGCCTCGGCGAGCACTTCGACCAGCGGCGCGCGCCCGGCGCGGCTCGCCAGCCGGCGGCCGTCCTCGGCGTTGGTGATATAGCCCGCCTCGAGCAGCACCCCGGGGGTCTGGCCGAACCGCAGCACGAAGAAGTTGGCGAACTGGTGCGGGGTCGGGCGCAGCGGCACCGCGCCGCTCGCCTCCGCGCGCCGCAGGATCCGCCGCGCGAACTGCGCGCTCGCGCTCATCTGGTCGCGCAGCGCGAGGTCGGTGAGGAGGAACTCGACCGGCGCATCGGCATCGGAGACCACCTGCCCGACGCGCTCGGCCTCGGCCTCGGCGAGCGCCGCCGCCTCGGTCGTCGAGGCAATGTCGGCGAGCGAATAAACGGTCACCCCGCTCGCCCCCGCATTGGGCGCGGCATCCATGTGGATCGACACGAACAGGTCGGCGCCGAGCCGCCGCGCGAGGTCGGCGCGCTGGTCGAGCGTGAGCGTGGCATCGCCGTCACGGGTCAGCGCGACGCGCACCTGCCCCTCCTCGACCAGCGCCGCGCGCACCTCGCGCGCCATCGCCAGCGTGAGGTCCTTCTCGCGCGTGCCCCCGACCCCGGTGGCGCCGCCGTCGCGCCCGCCATGCCCGGGGTCGATCAGCACCAGCGGCGCGTCGGGGCGCGCGGCCTCGCTGATCGCCACCTCGCCGATCGCCTCGGGCAGTTCGAGCCGCACCCCGCCGCGGCGCGCCTCGCCGATCAGCGCGGTGGCGGCCTCGCGCCGCGGCGCGGCGGTCTCGTTCGCCTCGCGGGCGGGGGCGAACAGCCACAGCCCGCCGAGGACGAGGATGCTGATGAGGAGGAGGGCAAGAAAACGCTGCATGCCCCTGCCCTATCGCCCCTCGGCCCCGCGAAAAAGCCCCGGCGGCGATGCGACACCATCTTGTAACCGGGGAATCGCGATGCTACTTCCCTTCTGTCGAGCCGGGGCATGCCCCGATGTCCTCGACCCCGCGGGAGCCCTCCCGGCTCCCTTTTAGAGGTTGACGCTGCATGAGCCATTCCGGCGCCCATCTGACGCTCGCTGACCAGCGGCGCGGCGCGTGGCTCCTGCATGCAGACACGATTTTCCAGTCACTTGCGCCCTTCCCCACGAGCGGGAAGCGCGCCCCCAACATGTCGGCAGTCGAGCGCGTTCTCGCCGCCGACCGGAGAAACATTGATGTCCACGCGCATGCTGATCGACGCGCGCCACCCGGAGGAAACCCGGGTCGCGGTCGCCGATGGAAACCGCATCCAGGAATTTGATTTCGAATCGAGCGAGCACAAGCAGCTCAAGGGAAATATCTATCTTGCCAAGGTGACGCGGGTCGAACCCTCGCTCCAGGCCGCCTTCATCGAATATGGCGGCAACCGGCACGGCTTCCTCGCCTTTTCGGAAATCCACCCCGACTATTACCAGATCCCCAAGCAGGACCGCGACGCGCTGCTCGCCGAAGAGGCCGAGCATGCCGCCGAGGAAGCGCGGCTGCGCGAGGAGGGCGACGAGGAACCGCTCGACCCGCATCACGAGGACGACGGCACCGACGATCGCCCCGCCGAACCCGACGAGGAGGGGCTCGCCTCCGATGCCTCGCCGGTCGACGAGACCGCGGTCGAACAGGTCCGCAACAAGCGCCGCGCGCTGCGCCGCCGCTACAAGATCCAGGACGTCATCCAGCGCCGGCAGGTGCTGCTCGTGCAGGTCGTCAAGGAAGAACGCGGCAACAAGGGCGCCGCGCTGACCACCTACCTGAGCCTCGCGGGGCGCTATTGCGTGCTGATGCCCAACACCAGCCATGGCGGCGGGATCAGCCGCAAGATCTCCAACGGCCCCGACCGCAAGCGGTTGAAGCAGATCATGGCCGATCTCAAGCTGCCGCGCTCGATGGGGCTGATCGTGCGCACCGCCGGCCTGTCGCGCACCAAGACCGAGATCAAGCGCGACTTCGACTATCTCGCCCGGCTGTGGGACGAGATCCGCGCCAAGACGCTCAAATCCTCCGCGCCGAGCCTGATCTATCGCGACAGCGACCTGGTCAAGCGCGCGATCCGCGACCTTTACAGCCGCGAGATCGACGAGGTGCTGGTCGAGGGCGAGGACGGCTACAAGGCGGCGCGCCGCTTCATGAAGCTGCTCATGCCGAGCCATGTGAAGCGCGTGAAGCAGTATGACGACCCCACCCCGATCTTCCAGCGCTACGGCATCGAGGACCAGCTCGGCGGGATGTACAACCCGACCGTCCAGCTGAAATCGGGCGGCTACCTCGTCATCAACCCGACCGAGGCGCTGGTCTCGATCGACATCAACTCGGGGCGCTCCACCAAGGAGCACAATATCGAGAACACCGCCTTCCAGACCAACCTCGAGGCGGCCAAGGAAATCGCCCGCCAGCTGCGGCTGCGCGACATGGCCGGGCTGATCGTCATCGACTTCATCGACATGGAACAGAACAGCCATGTCCGCAAAGTCGAGAAGGCGATGAAGGACGCGCTCAAGAACGACCGCGCGCGCATCCAGGTCGGGCGCATCAGCTCGTTCGGGCTGCTCGAGATGAGCCGCCAGCGGCTGCGCACCGGGGTGCTCGAAGCCTCGACCCACGCCTGCCCGCATTGCGACGGCACGGGCCTCATGCGCACCGCCAGCTCCTCGGGGCTGTCGGCGCTGCGGATGATCGAGGACGAGGCCGCGCGCGGCAAGGGCTCGACCATCGTGCTCGGCGCCGGGCGCGAGACCGCGATCTTCCTGCTCAACAAGAAGCGCGCCGAACTGGCCGAGGTCGAGAGCCGCTACGGCGTGACCGTCGAGGTCGAGATCGACGAGGCCTTCGAGGGCGCCAAGATGCGCGTCGATTCGCGCGGCCCGCGGCCGGCCAAGCGCCCGCAGCAGGCGCCGATCGTCGATGCCGACCCCGAACCGATCGAGGACGAGATCGACGAGGACGAGGACGAGGGCACCGAGGCGGCCGAGGAAGAGGCACGCGAGGAGCGCGAGGACCGCGAGGATCGCGAGGACCGCGACGGGGCGCCCAAGCGCCGTCGCCGCCGCCGCGGCGGGCGCGGGCGTCGCCGCCGCGGCCGCGACGAGGATCGCGCCGAGGGCGAGGCCGAGGCGGATGCCGACGCTGCCGAGCCCGAGGCCGAGGCCGACGCTGCCCCGTCGGCGGACGATGACGGTGACGCCGATCGCGATGCCGAGGCGGATGACAAGCCGCGCAAGCGCCGCTCGCGCGCCCGCAAGAAGACGGCCGACGCGGACAGCGCGACCGACGCCGCGAGCGAAGGCGAGGCCGAAGCGGCGCCCGCAGCCGAAGCCAAGCCCGAGGCCGAGGACGAGGCCAAGCCCAAGACCCGACGCCGCCCGCGCGCCAAGAAGGCCGAGGACAAGTCCGCCAGCGACGCCGACGTCGACACCAAGGCGGACGCCGAGGCCGAGGCCAAGCCCGCGCCCAAGAAGCGCCGCTCGCGCGCCAAGAAGGCCGAGGCGAGCGCCGAACCGACCGCCGCAGCGAGCGAGGGCGAGGCGCCCAAGAAGCGCCGCCCGCGCGCCAAGAAGAGCGAAGCGCAGCCCGACAGCGGCGAGGGCCCGGCCCAGCCCGAGGCGGGCTCGGCGACCACCGCCGCGGGGCGCCGCACCGCGCGCAAGGACGAGGCTCCCGCCGCTGCCGACAAGGCCGACAAGGCGCCCGACAGCGCGCCCGAGACCAAGGCGGCCGAGGGCGACAAGGGCGCCCCGCGCAAGGGCTGGTGGCAACGCACCTTCGGCTGAGGCGCGCGCCGCCGCCGCCGTGACAAGACGCCGCATCGGGCCCCGCCCGGTGCGGCGTTTTTCATGGACGGTTCAGCCGCAAGGCGGCACAACCCCGGCCCATGACGCGGATCGCCCATCGCCTCGCCACCGTGACCGCGCTCGTCGCGCTGCTCGCGCTCTTTTCCATCCGTCCCGCCGCGGCCCAGCAGTTCCTGCGCGACGCCGAGACCGAGGCGCTGTTCGCGGACATTTCCGCGCCGCTGGTCGAGGCCGCGGGGATGCGCCCCGACAATGTCGAATTCGTCCTCATCAACGACGACAGCATCAACGCCTTCGTCGCCGGCGGGCAACGGGTCTACATCCATTCGGGGCTGATCGCCTCGTCCGACCATGTCGGCCAGCTGCAGGCGGTCATCGCCCACGAGCTCGGGCATGTGGCGGGCGGGCATATCATCCGCCTCCAGAGCGGGGTCAACGACGCCTCGACCATCTCGATCGCCTCGCTGCTGCTCGGCGGTCTGGCGATGGCGGCGGGCGGCGGCGAGGCGGGCATGGGCGCAATGCTGCTCGGCCAACAGGTCGCGCGCACCCGCTTCCTCGCCTTCAGCCGCACGCAGGAGACCAGCGCCGACATCGCCGGGGCGAGCTATCTGTCGGCGGCCGGGATCTCGGGGCGCGGGTCGATCGAATTCTTCAAGAAGCTGCAGAACCAGGAATTCCGCTACGCGATCCCGCAGGACAACAGCTACCAGCGCACCCACCCGCTGTCGGGCGAGCGCGTCTCCTACCTGCAGAACATCTACGAGAACGACCCCGCGTGGCGCCGCGCCAACGACCCCGCGCTCGAGGCCCGCTTCCAGCGCGTCAAGGCCAAGCTGATCGGCTATCTCGACCCGGCGCGCGCGCTGCGCGACTATCCGCACGCGCGCGACGACGCCGCCGCGCGCACCGCGCGCGCCTATGCCTATCACCAGGGCGCCTATCCCGAGCAGGCGCTGGCCGAGGTCGAGGCGCTGGTCGCCGCGCATCCCGATGATCCCTACCTGCTCGAGCTCAAGGGGCAGATCCTGCTCGAATCGGGGCACCCTGCCGCCGCGCTCGCGCCGCTGCGCCGCGCGCTCGAACTGGCCCCCGACGAGCCGCTGATCGCCACCGCGCTCGGCCATGCGCTGGTCGCGACCGAGGACGAGAGCCGCTTCGACGAGGCCAAGACGGTGCTGCGCCGCGCCGTCCTCCAGGACCGGTACAACCCCTTCGCCTGGTACCAGCTGGGCGTCATCTACGAACGCGAGGGCGACACCCCGCGCGCCGCGCTGGCGAGCGCCGAGCGCTTCCACATGCTCGGCCAGCACAAGCTCGCGCTCGCCTCCGCGCGGATGGCGATGAACGGGATCGGCCAAGGACCGGACTTTATCCGCGCGCAGGACATCGCCATGGTCAGCGAACATGAATTGCGCAAAGCCGGCGAGGAGATTCGATAGCCATGGCCAAGACCCCCTTTGTGACCGCCGCGCTGGGCGGGCTCGTCGGCGCCTTCGCCAGCGCCGCGATCTTCTATTCGGCCGCCCCCCAGCTGATGGGCGAACGGCTGGTGCGCGCCAGCCTGCTCGAGCATCCCGAGATCATCCTCGAGGCCAGCGACGTGCTGCGCGACCGCCAATATGCGCCGCTGATCGAGGCCAATCGCGCGCTGCTCGAGACCCCGTTCGAAAGCGCGGTGCAGGGGGCCTCGGCCGCCGACGCCGAGGTCGTGCTGGTCGAATTCTACGACTATGCCTGCGGCTATTGCCGGCAGGCCAAGCCCGACATCGACCGGCTGCTCGCGGAGGATGAGGGGCTGCGCGTTGTCTATCGCGAACTGCCCGTGCTCGGCCCCGACAGCGTCATCGCCGCGCGCGCCAGCCTCGCCGCCGCCAAGGCGGGACGCTTCGAGGCGTTCCACGACTTCCTCTACGCGCAGGGGCGCCCCAACGAGCAGACGATTACCGCCGCGCTCGAGCATGTCGGGCTGACCCTCGAGGCGATCGAGGACCCGGCGTTCGAGGCCGAGCTGCAGAAGAATTTCGAACTCGCCAACGCGCTGGGCGCGAGCGGCACCCCGGTGTTCGTCATCGGCAACCGGGTGATCAACTCGGCCGACGGCTATGCCGCCTACAAGAATGCGATCGAGGCGGCGCGGCGCGCCAGCAGCTAGGGCCTAGCCCTCGCCCGCCTCGCCGGCGCGGCCGCGAAACCCCTTCGCCACCACATACCATTCGCTCGAGCCCTTGCGGCTGGCGGGTGGTTTGGCGTGCTTCACGCTGTCGAAATTGCGGTTGAGCAGGGTGACGAGTTCCTTGTCGGCGCCGCCCGCGAGCACCTTGGCGACGAAGGCGCCCCCCGGCTCGAGGATTTCGAGCGCGAAGTCGAGCCCCGCCTCGACCAGCCCCATGGTGCGCAGGTGGTCGGTCTGCTTGTGGCCGATGGTGTTGGCGGCCATGTCCGACAGGACGAGGTCGGCGGGGCCGCCCAGTTCTTCCTTGAGCCGGTCGGGGGCGGCATCGTCCATGAAATCCATCTCGAGCAGCGTCGCGCCCTCGATCGGGTCGGTCGGCAACAGGTCGATGCCGACGACGCGCGCCTGCGGGCATTTCTGGCGCACCACCTGCGTCCAGCCGCCGGGCGCCACCCCGAGGTCGACCACCCCCTTGACGCCCTTGAGCAGGTCGAACCGCTCGTCGAGCTCGAGCAGCTTGTAGGCGGCGCGGCTGCGGTAGCCGTCGGCCTTAGCCGCCTTCACATAGGGATCGTCGAGCTGGCGCTGCAGCCAGCGGGTCGAGGCGGCGGTGCGCCGCTTGGCGGTCCGCACCCGCTGCTTGCCCCCGCCCCGGCCGCGCCCGCTCGTGTTCTTCACCATGCCGCGCCCCTACAACCGATAGCCGTCGCGCGCCATCAGGCTGCGCAGGATGCCCTCGCGAATGCCGCGGTCGGCGATACCGAGCTCGCTCGCGGGCCAGATGTCGAGGATCGCCTCGAGGATCGCGCAGCCCGCCACCACGAGGTCGGCGCGCTCGGTGCCGATGCAAGGCAACGCGGCGCGCCCCGCCGGATCGCGCTCGGCGATGGTCTGGGTGATCAGCCGCATCGCGTCAATCGGGACATGCAGCCCGTCGACCGCGCGGCGATCGTAGCTCGGCAGTTCGAGATAGACGCTGGCGAGCGTGGTGACCGTGCCGCTGGTGCCGAGCAGGCGGATGTCGGCGCGGTCCTTGGGCAGCCATTCGGCGAAGCGCGCGAAGCCCTCGCGCGCGCGGCGCCGCATGCGGTCGTAGGCGGCGATCCGGTCGGGCCCCTCAATATTCTCGCGCCCCTCGCTCTCGGTCAGGCTGACCACCCCCCACGGCGCCGACCACCAGGCGCGGATGCGCGGCAGTTCGCCGTGGGGTTCGACCAGCACCAGCTCGGTCGAGCCGCCGCCGATGTCGAAGATGACCGCGGGGCCATCGCCCGGACCGAGCAGCTTGTGGCAGCCGAGCACCGCGAGCCGCGCCTCTTCCTGCGGCGGGATGATGTCGAGCACGATCCCGGTCTCGCGCCGCACGCGGTCGACGAACTGGCGCCCGTTGGCGGCGCGGCGGCAGGCCTCGGTCGCGACCGAGCGCGCGATGGTGACGTTGCGGCGCTTGAGCTTTTGCGCGCACACCCCGAGCGCGGCGACCGCGCGGTCCATCGATTCGTCGGACAGGCGCCCGCTGGCGGCGAGCCCTTCGCCGAGGCGCACGATGCGGCTGAAGGCGTCGATGACGGTGAAGCCCTCGCCCCCGTCGGGACGCGCGATGAGGAGGCGGCAATTGTTGGTGCCCAGGTCGAGCGCGCCATAGCTGGGGCTCCGTCCCCCGCGCGGCGGCCCCCCGGGGCGCTGTCCACGCGCGCGCCCGGCGCGCCTGCGGCGCGGCGGGGCCTGTCTTGCGGCGTCCTGCGCCATAACCATCATCTTCCAACACGACACCGCGGTCGGGAATACGTCCGCGGCTGACCTGTCCCCTTTTTAGCCCCCTTTTCCGTGCCTGCGCAACCGACCTTGCGATGCATCGGTTGACAGCCCGCCCCGCGCCGCTTATCAGCCCGCCCACGCGCTCCGGAGCGGCCCTGCCGCGCCACGAGTTGCCCCATCGTCTAATGGTAAGACTACGGACTCTGAATCCGTCAATCGTGGTTCGAATCCACGTGGGGCATCCAGCGCTTTTCCCGCCCCTGCCACCGCCACATCGGACCGCGCCCGCGTTTGCGCCCGCCGTGCGCGCGGGGCCCCCGCGCCGGCCTGGCGCCGTCCTTGCGGGCGCCGCTGTATCGCATTGAAGTCGGACGCTTTTTGCGGCATAATCGTCGCCCTGCCACGGGGAGAGGCACGCGCCATGCAAAAAGAGGATCTCGAATATTTTCGCGATCGCGCGGAACAGGAACGGCGGCTCGCCGCCGCGTCCGCGCCGCGCCGCGCCGGGCTGGTCCACGACGAACTGGCGCGCCATTATGCCGCGCGCGCACGCAGCCTCGAGCACGCCCGCGAGGGCTGAGGCCGGCGCGCGGAACGAAGGCGCGCGCCCGAGCGCTGGTCGCTCGATGTCGCCTCGCACTCGCCCCACGCTCGTCGCCGCCGCCTTCGCCGCGGTCCTTCCCGCCCCGCTGGCCGCGGCGCCGCCGGCGCCGCCCGTGGCGGCCGCCGCGCCCGCGCCCGCGCTCGTCGTGCGGCTCACCGCCGACGCCCCGGCGGTGGAGCGACCGCTGCTGGTCGCGCAACGGCTCGCGCGCGATCCCCGCGTCGCCCGCGCGACCTTCGACAATGAGGATGGCGCGCTGCTCGCGCTGGTGCTGGTCTTTCCCGATCGGGCCGACTTCTCGCGCTGGATGAACGGCGGTCGCCCGGCGCTGCTCGACGGGCTCGGCGAGGGCGCGCGCATCCGCTCGATCACGCTGACCGATCCCGCGCTCGTGCGGCGCGCCGGGCTGGACCCGCGCGGCCTGCCCGCCGGCAACGTGTCGGTAACTTACGCGAATTCGGGGCGGACCGTCGAGGGCGATGCCGATATCGATGCGGTCACCGTCCTGTGCACCGACGGCGCGCTGTGCAAGCCGAGCAACTAGCCCCGCCGGCCCGAGGCCAAACGGGGCCGGGCACCGCGTGCCCGACCCCGCCCTCTCAATTGTAACGAGAGAGAGGCCCGTGGGACCCGGTGCGGGTCCTAGCGCTTAGCTCTGGTAGAAGATGTGGACGCCGACCTTGGCGACCTCGTCGAACGCGGGCGCCCAGTGCGGGCTGACATAGTCGGCGTGGTACCACAGCACGTCGCCGCGCACGATCTCGTGCGCATCGTCGATCGCGACCTGCGCGACCGCCTTGGCGGTATCCCACGCCTGCATCTCGGTGATCTTGGGGAAGCGGCGGTTCTGCACGAAGCTGAACTGCGCCTTCTGCTTGATGACGTCGCACCACGTATCGGGGTAGCGTTCGCTCTCGGTGCGGTTAATCACCACGTCGGCGACCGCCAGCTGCCCCTCGAGGCTCTCGCCGCGCGCCTCGAAATAGACCGCGTTGGCAAGACACCATTCCTGTTCGTCGAGCTCGCTGTCGGCGATGCCGCGGTTGTTCTCGACCATCTCGTCGAGGGTGAACTGCTCGTCTTCGGCGATTTCGGCCGCGCGGTCGAGGAAGGCGGCACGCGTCTCGGCATCGAGCGCGGGGCCAGTGGCGGCGGTCATGTGTGCGGAAACCTGGGCACCACCGGCGGTCGCAAGCAAAGTGGCACCAATGACGGGCGCGAGGCCCGAAATACGAAGTTTAGTCAAGATTGTCTCTAATACGTGCGGCCGTGCGTTCAGCTGCCAGCAGGCTCGTCCCCGCTACGCGGCGGCTGAAGGTTCCGTCCGTCTCGCTCTCGCTCTTCGCCTACCCTCCACGGCGGCGCGAGCCCTCGCTCTCTCTCGTTACAAGGATCAATTTAGTGCCTTGTTGAAATTAAAAAAGATGCGGCGCGGTAAACGGATTGTGCAGTGCGACGAAATGTGCAACATCTTGAAAACAAACGGTTTTTCTTTCGGCTTCATGAACGATTAGCTGTCGTTTACATGAACGAAAAAGGCGCCGGTCGCAGCTCATCGACCAGCGCCTTCGGTTCGTCGGCGGGCGGATTTGCGCCCGAGACGCGAATCAGATCGCCGCAGCGTCCTTGCGCGCCATCTTCTTGCGCTCGTGCGTGTCGAGATAGCGCTTGCGCAGCCGGATCGCATTGGGGGTGACCTCGACCAGCTCGTCGTCCTGGATATAGGCGATCGCCTGTTCGAGCGTCATCCGGCGCGGCGGGGTGAGGCGGATGCCCTCGTCCTTGCCCGAGGCGCGGAAGTTGGTCAGCTGCTTGGACTTCTGGGCGTTGACCTCGAGGTCCTGCGGCTTGGCATTCTCGCCGATCACCATGCCCGCGTAGAGCGGGTCGCCGGGGCTGATGAACAGGATACCGCGATCCTCGAGCGCGTTCAACGCGTAGGCGACCGCATCGCCCTTATCCATCGAGATGAGCGCGCCGTTCTGGCGGCCCTCGATCTTGCCCTTGTAGGGGCCGTAGCGCTCGAACACGCGGTTCATGATGCCGGTGCCGCGCGTGTCGGAGAGGAATTCGCCGTGATAGCCGATCAGCCCGCGCGAGGGGGCCGAGAAGGTCAGCCGGGTCTTGCCCTGCCCCGAGGGACGCATGTCGGTCATCTCGGCCTTGCGCATCGCCATCTTCTCGACGACCGTGCCCGAATATTCGTCATCGACGTCGACGACGACGGTCTCATAGGGCTCCTCGCGCCCGTCGGGGCCGTCGCGCAGCAGCACGCGCGGGCGGCTGATAGACAGTTCGAACCCCTCGCGGCGCATGTTCTCGATGAGCACGCCCAATTGGAGTTCGCCGCGGCCGGCGACCTCGAAGGCGTCCTTGTCGGCGCTTTCGGACACGCGGATCGCGACATTGGTCTCGGCCTCGCGCTCGAGCCGTTCGCGGATCACGCGGCTCTGCACCTTGTCGCCGTCCTGGCCCGCAAACGGGCTGTCGTTGACCGCGAAGGTCATGCTCAGCGTCGGCGGGTCGATCTCGCTGGCCGGGACCGGCTCGGTGATGGTCGGGGTGCCGATGGTGTTCGACACGGTCGCGGTCATGAGGCCGGCGATGGCGACGATGTCGCCCGCCTTGGCGCTCTCGACCGGCACGCGCTCGAGCCCCTGGAAGGCGAACAGCTTGGAGATGCGCGCGTCCTCGACCTTGTTGCCGTTGACGTCGATCGCGCGCACGGGATCGCCGACCTTCAAGCTGCCCTGCTCGATGCGCCCGGTGAGGATGCGCCCGAGGAAGTTGTCGCGGTCGAGCAGCGTGGCGAGCATCTTGAACTCGGCGTCGGGATCGAGCCCGGGCGCCGGGACATGGTCGACGATGGTCTCGAACAGCGGCTGGAGGTCACCCTCGCGCGCGGTCGGGTCCTTCGAGGCATAGCCCGAACGGCCCGAGGCGTAGAGTGCGGGGAAGTCGAGCTGCTCGTCATTGGCGTCGAGCGTCAGGAACAGCTCAAACACCTCGTCGAGCACCTCGGCCTCGCGCGCGTCGGGACGGTCGATCTTGTTGACGACGACGATCGGCCTGAGGCCGAGCCCGAGCGCCTTCTGGCAGACGAACTTGGTCTGCGGCATCGGCCCCTCGGCGGCGTCGACGAGCAGGATCACCCCGTCGACCATCGAGAGGATGCGCTCCACCTCGGCGCCGAAGTCGGCGTGGCCGGGGGTGTCGACGATGTTGATCCGCACCGGCTCGCGCCCCTCGCCTTCCCAGACGATCGAGGTGCACTTGGCGAGGATGGTGATCCCGCGTTCCTTCTCGAGATCGTTCGAATCCATCGCGCGTTCCTCGACGCGCTGGTTCTCGCGGAAGGTGCCCGACTGGCGGAAGAGCTGGTCGACGAGCGTTGTCTTGCCATGGTCGACGTGGGCGATGATCGCCACGTTGCGAAGTTGCATATTATCTTGTCCGGCTAGAGGTTTGGCGGCCCCCTAGCCGAAAAGCGCGCCCCCGCCTAGCCCTCGTGCGGCGACTAGCGCGAGAAGGGGGGCATCCGACCCGCGGCGCTGTCGCGGCGGCTCTGGTGATAGGCCGCTGCGAGCAGGTGCACCCCGAGCAGGGCGGCGAAGGCCCAGACATAGGTCTCGTGCGCATCGCCCGCCCAGTCGGCGACCGCCTCGGTCACCCCCGGCACGGCGGGAAAGGCGAGCCCGAACTTGAGTTCGACCCAGCTGGTGCCGTCGGACACCGCCATCAGCCCGCCGAGCGGGATGGCGACGAGGAAGACATAGAGGAGGAAGTGGCTCACCCCCGCCGCGACGCGTTGCCAGCCGGGCAGCCGCGGTGGCTGCTTGGGGGCGGCGACGAAGAAGCGGGTGAGCAGGCGCAGGAGGACGACGACGATCAGCGCCGCGCCGATGGTCTTGTGCCAGCTGAACCATTCGAGCCGCTCGGGGGTGCCCTTCTCATACACCTTGTGGAACAGCCAGCCGGTGGTGAACTGGCCGATCACCAGCGCGGCGGCGAGCCAGTGCCAGAAGGCGGCGAGCGTGGAATAGCGGTGCAGCGGCTTTTGCATGGTCCCCCCGGAAATGCGTTTGGCGGACGCTGGCACGCGCGCCGCCCTTGTTCAACGAAAAAGGCCGCCGCCACGACGGGGTGACAGCGGCCCTTTTCTTCAGGACAGCCCGCCTAGCGGGTGAACTTCTCGCCCTTCTCCGCCTTGTCGAGGAGCAGTTGGCTGAAGCTGAACTTGTCGCCGAGCCGCTCCTGCTGGCGCTTCAGCCCCTCGACGATCTTGTCCGCACCCACGCTGTCGGCCCAGTACATCGGGCCGCCGCGATAGACGGGCCAGCCGTAGCCGTAGACCCAGACGACGTCGATGTCGGAGGCGCGCTGCGCCTTGCCTTCCTCGAGGATTTTCGCGCCCTCGTTGACCATCGTGTAGAGCGTGCGCTCGATGATTTCCTGGTCGGAGATCTCGCGCTTCTCGATCCCCTTCTGCTTGGCGAAGTCGTCGATGATGCCCTGCACCTTCTCCGACGGGCTCGGGCGGCGGTTCTCGTCATAGTCGTAGAAGCCCGCGCCCTTCTTCTGGCCCCAGCGGTCGATCGCGCAGAGCGCGTCGCGGATGCTCTCGATGCGGGAAGGATCGCGGTGCCAGCCGATGTCGACGCCCGCGAGGTCGGCCATCTGGAAGGGACCCATCGGCATGCCGAACTCGACATGGACCTTGTCGACCTGCTGCGGGGTGGCGCCTTCCATGAGCAGCTTTTCGGCCTCGAGCTGGCGCGGGATCAGCATGCGGTTGCCGATGAAGCCGTAACAGACGCCCGCGATGACCGCGACCTTGCGGATCTTCTTGGCGATGGCCATCGCGGTGACGAGCACGTCATCGGCGGTCTTGTCGCCGCGCACCACCTCGAGCAATTTCATGATGTTGGCGGGCGAGAAGAAGTGGAGGCCGAGCACGTCCTGCGGCCGGCTGGTCGCCGCGGCGATCTCGTTGATGTCGAGATAGCTGGTGTTCGACGCGAGGATCGCGCCCTTCCTGGCGATGCCGTCGAGGCGCCCGAAGATGTCCTTCTTGACGTCCATATTCTCGTAGACCGCCTCAATGATGAGGTCGCATTCGGCGAGGTCGTCGAAATTCAGCGAAGGCTTCAACAGCCCCATCGCCTGCTCGACCTGCTCGGGCGTCATGCGGCCCTTCCTGGCGGTGCTGTCGTAATTCTTGCGCATGATGCCGGTGCCGCGGTCGAGCGCTTCCTGGTTCATCTCGACGATGGTCACGGGGATGCCCGCGGTGAGGAAGTTCATCGAGATGCCGCCGCCCATCGTGCCGGCGCCGATGACCCCGACGCGCTTGATCTCGCGCGGCTGGACGTCGTCGGAGACGCCCTCGATCTTGCTCGCCTTGCGTTCGGCGAAGAAGAAATACTGCCGCGCCTTGGCCTGGTCGCCAACCATCAGCTCCATGAACTTGTTGCGCTCGGCGATGACGCCTTCCTCATAGGGCTTCTCGGTCGCGATCCTGACCAGCTCGAGGTTGGCCGCCGGGGCGACGTCGCCGCGAAAGAGCTTGGCGTTCTTCTTCTTGAACTCCTCGAAGATCGAGGGGTCGACATCCTGGAGGCGGTCGTCGCGCTGCGAGCTGCGCGGCAACGGGCGGGTGTCCTTCACTTCGTTGGCATAGGCCACCGCATGTTCGATGAGGTCGCCCTCGACGAGGCGATTGACGAGCCCTGCGTCGGCGGCGACCTGTGCCGAGACGGGCTTGCCCGTCACCGCCATCTGCAGCGCGAGCTCGACCCCCGCGACGCGGGGCCCGCGCTGGGTGCCGCCCGCGCCGGGCAGGAGGCCGAGATTGACCTCGGGGAAGCCGAGCTTGGCCGAGGGGAGCGCGACGCGATAGTGGCAGCCGAGCGCGACCTCGCAGCCACCGCCCAGCGCGGTGCCGTGGATCGCCGCGACGACGGGCTTCTCGCACGCCTCGATGCGGTCGACGACGGTGGGCAGCCACGGCATCACCGGGGGCTTGCCGAATTCCGAAATGTCGGCGCCGGCGAAGAAGGTGCGCCCCTTGCAGGCGATAACCACCGCCTCGACGGCGTCATCGGCCTCGGCCGCCTCGATCTCGCGCACGAGGCCCTGCCGCACCGCCGCGCCCAATGCGTTCACGGGCGGGTTGTCCGACCAGATGATGCGGACCGGGCCATGGTCTTCGGTGCTGATGGGATCGCTCATATTCGTCTCTCTCCGTATTAGCTTGCGGTGCGGCCGTAGACCTGCCGCGTATAGGGGTGTGAACTGGACAATCCGCCGTCGACGACCAACGCGTGGCCGTTGACGTAGGATGCCTCGTCGGACGCGAGGTACAGCGCGGCGTGGGCGATCTCTTGCGGTTCGCCGCCGCGCTGCATCGGGTTGAGGCTGCCGATCTCGGCCTCGCGCCCCTTGGCGCGCGCGTGATCGTAGATGAAGCGCGTCATGCCCGTCTCGATGAGCCCGGGGCAGATGGCGTTGACGCGCACGTTCGACCCGGTGAGCTGCTGCGCCGCGATCTTGACGAGGTTGATCACCCCCGCCTTCGAGGCGGTATAGGCGGGCCCGCCCGCGCCCGAGCGCAGCCCCGCGACGCTCGCGGTGACGATGATCGCGCCGCCGCCGCGCTTCTTGATGTGGGGCGCGGCATGCTTGATCGCCATCGCCGGGCCGATCAGGTTGACGCGCAGGATTTCCTCCCACGCGCGCTCGTCCTGGTCGAAGATGCCGTCGAAGCCGCCCGAGACGCCGGCGTTGGCGAAGAAGAGGTCGAGCCCGCCATGCCGGTCGACGGTCTGCTCGACCAGCGCCTTGACCGACTGTTCGGAGCCCGCGTCGACCTCGACATCGGCGCCCATCAGGTCGGCGCCGACGACGGTCGCGCCCTCGGCGCGCCACAGCTCGGCGGTGGCCTTGCCGATCCCCGAGCCCGCGCCGGTGATGATCGCGATCCTGCCGGCGAGGCGGCCTTCCGTCTCCCCGGCGCTCACAGCCCGGCCCCCACCGTGGCGCCGCCGTCGACGACGATGCTCTGCCCGGTCATGTAGCCGGAGGCGGGCGAGGCGAGATAGACGGCGGCGCCCGCGATCTCCTCGGGCTCGCCGATGCGGCGCAGCGGCATGGTTCGGGTGATCTTCTTGAGGAGTTCGGGGTTCTCCCACAGCGCCCTCGCGAAGTCGGTGCGGATGAGGCCGGGCGCGATGCAGTTGACGCGCACCTTCTTGGGCCCGAACTCGGCGGCGAGGTTGCGTGCGAGCTGGAAGTCGGCGGCCTTGGAGACGTTGTAGGCACCGATGGTGGTCGAGGCGGTCATCCCGCCGATCGAGGAGACGATGACGACCGAGCCGTCCTCGCGCTCGAGCATGCCCGGCGCGACCATCTGGATCAGCCAGTGGTTGGAGATGACGTTGTTCTGGAGGATCTTCTCGAACTGCTCGTCGCTGATCCCGCCCATCGGCCCGAAATAGGGGTTGGAGGCGGCGTTGCAGACGAGGATGTCGACCTGGCCGAATTCGGCATTGGCCTTGTCGACCATCGCCTGCAGCCCGGCTTTGTCGGAGATGTTGGCGGCGACCGCGATGGCCTTGCCCCCGGAACCGCCAGCGCCCGCCGCGTTGATCGCATTGGCGACCTCGTCGCAGGTTTCCTGCGTGCGGCTCGAGATGACGACATTGGCGCCGCGCATCGCCAACTGCTCGGCGATCGCCTTGCCGATCCCGCGGCTGGAGCCGGTGACGATGGCGGTCTTGCCGGAAAGGTCGAAGGGGTCGGTCATGATGCGAAATCCCATCCCAGTTTGAACAAGGCGCCGAGCATGAAGAACAGCCCGGCGAGAAAAAGGAAGCGCAGGAGGCAGCCGGGGAGCCCTCCGCCTCGGCGCAGCTTGCGGCTCACGGCTGGAGCCCCGCATGCTTGGCATATTCGAGCTTGGCGATGGAGCGCGCATGCACTTCATCGGGGCCGTCGGCGAGCCGCAGCGTGCGGATCCCCGCCCACATGTGCGCGAGCGGGGTGTCTTGGCTGACGCCTGCGCCGCCGAACGCCTGCACCGCATCGTCGATCACCTTCAGCGCCATGTTGGGCGCCTTGACCTTGATCATCGCGATCTCGGCCTTGGCCTGCTTGTTGCCGACCTTGTCCATCATGTCGGCGGCCTTCAAACAGAGCAGCCGCGTGCAGTCGATCTCGATCCGCGCCTCGGCGACGCGCTGTTCCCAGATCGAATGTTCGGCGATGGTCTTGCCGAAGGCGACGCGGCTGTTAAGCCGCTTGACCATCAGTTCCAAGGCTTCCTCCGCCGCGCCGATGGTGCGCATGCAATGGTGGATGCGCCCCGGTCCAAGGCGGCCTTGCGCGATCTCGAACCCGCGCCCTTCGCCGAGCAGGAGGTTCGAGGCGGGAACGCGGACATTGTCGAGCTTGATCTCCATGTGTCCGTGCGGGGCATCGTCATAGCCGTAGACGGTGAGCGGGCGTTCGACCGTCACGCCGTCGGCATCGAGGGGCATGAGGATCATCGACTGCTGGCGATACTTGTGTTCCTCCGGGTCGGTCTTGCCCATGAGGATCGCGATTTTCGCGCGCGGGTCGCCGGCACCGCTCGACCACCATTTCCTGCCGTTGATGACATAGTCGTCGCCGTCGCGCTGGATCGAGCAGGTGATGTTGGTCGCGTCCGAGGAGGCCACCCCGGGCTCGGTCATGAGGAAGGCCGAGCGGATCTCGCCGCGCATCAGGGGGGCGAGCCATTGGTCCTTCTGCGCGCGCGTGCCGTAGCGGTGGAGCACCTCCATATTGCCCGTGTCGGGGGCCGAGCAGTTGAACACCTCGCTCGACCACAGGAGCCGCCCCATCTCCTCGGCGCACAGCGCATATTCGAGGTTGGTGAGCTGTTCGCCCTCGAACTCGAAGCTCTCGTCGACGTGGGCAAGCTGGCCGCCGGGGGGCATGAACAGGTTCCACAGACCGGCTTCGCGCGCCTTGGGCTTCAATTCCTCGATCAGCGGCAGCGGCTGCCAGCGATCGCCCGTCGCGATCTGTTCGTGATAGTCCCCGACTCGCGGCCGGACATGCTCGTCGATGAACGCCTTCACCCGGTCGCGGAAAAAGGCCTGCCTTTCCGTAAGGTCAAAGTCCATCGAGCCGCTCTCCCTGTTGCCAACGCTTCGGTAGCGTTCCAAAACGGAGCTACTTGCCGTTTTCGTAAAGGACAAGGCCATGCCCGATCTGGAGAGCTTTGCACGCGACATAAGGAGTTGGCTGGAGGACAATGTCCCCGCTTCCATGCGCACGCCGATGAAATCCGAAAAGGATATCTGCTGGGGCGGGCGCGATTTCGTCTTCCAATCGGAGGACCAGAAGGCGTGGCTCGACAAGGCGGCGGCCAAGGGCTGGACGGTGCCCGACTGGCCCAAGGAATATGGCGGCGGCGGGCTCGGCCCCGAGGAGACCAAGATCCTCAGGGCCGAGATGAAGCGGATGGGCGTGCGCACCCCGCTCACCAGCTTCGGCATCTCGATGCTCGGCCCCGCGCTGTTGAAGTTCGGCACCGAGGAGCAGAAGCAGCGCTTCCTGCCCCCGATCGCGCGCGGCGAGATCCGCTGGTGCCAGGGCTATTCGGAACCCGGCGCGGGGAGCGACCTTGCCGGGCTTGCCACCAGGGCCGAGGACAAGGGCGATCACTATCTCGTCAACGGCCAGAAGGTGTGGACCAGCTACGCCGACCAGGCCGACTGGATCTTCTGCCTCGTGCGCACCTCGAAAGAGAGCAAGCATGGCGGGATCAGCTTCCTGCTCTTCGACATGGCGAGCGAGGGCGTCAGCACCAGGCCGATCAAGCTGATCAGCGGCCTTTCGCCCTTCTGCGAGACCTTCTTCGACGATGTGAAGGTGCCCAAGGACCAGCTCGTCCACAAGGAGAACGAAGGCTGGACGGTGGCCAAGTACCTGCTCGGGCACGAGCGCGAGATGATCAGCGGGATGGGGCTCGGCGGTGGCGCGGGTTCGAGCCTGATGAGCGAGGCGATCCCCGACGCCGACCCGATCCTCGCCGCCGACCTCGCGCGCTTCGACGTCGACGCGCTCGCCTTCCAGGCGATGAGCGAGGCGTTCATCGACAAGCTCAAGGCGGGCGAGGCGCATCCCGCCGAGCCCAGCATGATGAAATACGCGGGCACCGAATTGAACAAGCGCCGCCACGAACTGGTGATGCAGGGCGGCGGGTCGGACGCATTGGAATGGGAGAGCGAGCGGTCGAAGGGCGGCGCCAAGCCCCGCGACTGGCTGCGCACCAAGGGCAATTCGATCGAGGGCGGCACCTCCGAGATCCAGCTCGGCATCATCGCCAAGCATATCCTCCAGCTTCCGGGAGCCTGATCCACCATGCTCAAACTCAACGACGACCAGCTCATGCTGCAGGATACGGTGCGCCCCTTCATGGCGGACGAGGGCAAGATCGAGACCCAGCTGCGCCACTGGCGCGACATCGGCTGCAAGGACGGGTTCGGACACGGGCTGTGGAAGCAGTTCGCCGACCTCGGCCTCACCGGCATCCTCATCCCCGAAGAGGACGGCGGCTCGGGGTTGGGACAGGTCGAGGCCAATGTCGTGCTCGAGGAAGTGGGGCGCAACCTCACCCCCTCGCCCTTCCTGACCACCGCGGTCGCGACCGTGCGCGCGCTCGAAGGCACCGAGCATGCCAAGCGCTGGTTCCCCACGATCCTGTCGGGCGAGACGGTCGCCGCGCTGGCGGTCGATGAAGGCGCGCATCACGCCCCCGCGCAGACCGCGCTCGAGGCGACCCGCTCGGGCAACGGCTTCACCCTGTCGGGGAACAAGCAGTTCGTCGTCCATGGCGCGAGCGCCGACCTGATCCTCGTCGCCGCGCGCACCGCGGGCCGCGCGGGCGAAACCGAGGGGATCACGCTGTTCGCGCTCGAGAAGGGTGCCAAGGGGCTGGGAATCGAGAATGTCGCGCTCGCCGATGCGAGCAAGGCGGCGCGGCTGACGTTCGATCATGTCGCGGTCGATGCCGACGCGGTGGTCGGCGAGGTCGACGGCGGCTGGGCGCCGCTCGCCCGCGCGCTCGCCGCGGGCAGCGCGGGGGCGGCCTCCGAGCTGACCGGGGTCGCCGCCGGCGCCTTCGGCATGACCAACGACTATCTCAAGGAGCGCAAGCAGTTCGGCCGGCCGATCGGCAGCTTCCAGGCGTTGCAGCACCGCGCCGCGCACCTGTGGGGCGAGATCGAGATCGCGCGCGCCGCGACGCTGAAGGCCGCGCAGCTGATCGACGAGGGTTCGTCGAGGGCCGACCTGTTCGTCTCGGTCGCCAAGGCCAAGGCGGGCAGCGTGTCGCGGCTCGCGGTGCAGGAAGCGATCCAGATGCACGGCGGCATCGGCATGACCGACGAGCATGACATCGGTTTCTACATGAAGCGCCAAGCGGTGGTCGACGAGCTGTTCGGCAGCCCCAATTATCACGCGCTCAAGGTGGCGGGCCGCTAGGTCAGGCGCGCTCGAGCAGCACGTTCATCCGCGCGCTCGCGATCGGCGCGTCGCGGTTCTCCTGCCAGGCGAAGGCATCGATGTTGGCGAGCCGCCGCCCGAGCCGCTCGATCACCGCCTCGGCGTGGGTGTCGCGCGGGCGCCCCCCGCGCATGTAGTCGACCGTCACCGTCACCGGCTTGATCCGCACCTGCGCCTCCTCGGCGCCGAGCCGGTCGCGCAGCGTGGCGTAAGCGGCGAATTCGAGCAGCGCGGCGATCGCCCCGCCGTGCAGGAACCCCGGCCTGCCGGTGACGTCCTCGTGGAAGGGCATGACGAAATGCACCCGCCCCTCGCGCTTGCTGACCGAGAGGCGCAGCAGTTGCGCATAGGGGGGCAGGTCGGGGTCGAGGTCGGCGGCAGGGTCCATGCCCCGCGCGCTAGCCGATCGGGCGCGGGCTGTCAGCCCTTGGTCTTGTAGCCCGCGAGGATCCCCAGCACGAAGGCCGAGAACAGCGCCCACTGGACGCGCCCGTGCGGATCGCTCCAGCCGAAATATTCGGCGCCCCAGCCGAACAGCGCAATGAACATCACCGATGACAGTCCAACGATCATCGCCCTCTCCTCCTGGCCTGCGGGCGTCGCCGCCCCCCGCGTCGGCGGCGGGGTCTCCCGGGCGAGGCCGCCGCGCACCTTCGGCGAACAGGGTTGCCAAAGGGTAAAGCTTGGCGGCCTGCGCGCTTTGCGCTAGCGGGCGGGGAACGGCTCCACTTTGCGACACGAGGCCCCCATGAAAGCGCGCGTCACCATCACCCTCAAGCCCGGCGTCCTCGATCCGCAGGGCAAGGCGATCCACCATGCCCTCGGCGGGCTCGGTTTCGACGGCGTCGAGGACGTGCGCGCGGGCAAGGTCATCCTTCTCGACCTCGCCGACGGTACCCCGGTCGAGACGATCGACAAGATGTGCGAGCAGCTGCTCGCGAACACGGTGATCGAGAATTACAAGGTCGACGTGCTGTGACCGCCGCGGTCATCGTCTTCCCCGGCTCCAACTGCGATCGCGACCTCGCCGTCGCCTTCGAGGGCGTGACCGGCAAGAAGCCCAACATGGTCTGGCACGCCGAGAGCGAGCTGCCCGCGGGGACCGACCTGATCGGGCTGCCCGGCGGCTTCTCCTACGGCGACTATCTGCGCTCGGGGGCGATGGCCGCGGTCAGCCCGGTGATGAAGGCGGTCGCCGCCGCCGCCGCGCGCGGGGTGCCGACGATCGGCATCTGCAACGGCTTCCAGCTGCTCACCGAGGCGCGGCTGCTCCCCGGCGCGCTGATGCGCAATGCCGGGCTCCACTTCATCTGCCGCGACGCGCAGCTTCGCGTCGAGACGAGCGACAGTCCCTTCCTGCGGGGCTATGAGGAGGGCGAACGCATCACCATCCCCGTCGCGCATCACGACGGCAACTACCAGGCCGACGCCGAGACGCTCGACCGGCTCGAGGGCGAGGGGCGCGTCGCCTTTCGCTATGTCGACAACATCAACGGCTCGGCGCGCGGCATCGCGGGGATCCTCTCGGCGCAGCGCAACGTGCTCGGGATGATGCCCCACCCCGAACGCGCGTTCGAACGCGCGCATGGCAACACCGACGGGCGGCGGCTGTTCGAGGCGCTGGTCGGCCAGATCGCCTGATCGCACGACGGCGGTTCGCAAATCCCGCTCAACCCGCTAACGCTGGTCCGCGATGCGCCCGTAGCTCAGTTGGATAGAGCACGAGACTTCTAATCTTGAGGCCGGTGGTTCGAATCCACCCGGGCGCACCATTCTTCCCCAGCGACCGCGCGGCGCGGCGCGGCGGCGCGCGGCGAGCCGGTCGGCTAGACCGACAGATAGGCCTCGTCGAAATCGAGCGGCGCCCTGCCCGCCACCGTCACGCGGTGCCCCGCAAAGGGGCGGCCTGGGGCGAAGTCGACCATCGTGCGCCCGTCGGGCATGACCCAGATCCGATCGAGCGCGAGCCCGCGCTTCCAGTCGTACAGCGACACGGTCTCGTCGCCCTCGCTGCCGAACAGCCATCGCGAAAACAGCTGCTCCCCCGCGATCTCGCGCGCTTCTTCCTGCACGACATCGGGCATCTCGAGCATCTCGAGGGCGAAGGGCGCGGCGGCAGCGATGCCGCGGCGCGAGATCGCCTCGTCGTGGATGACCAGCGTGACCGCCGCGCCATCGAAGGCGACCGAGGCGGTGTAGCAATTGGGGCGGTCCGGGTCGCGCCGCAGCTCGCCCAGCCCCTCGATGTCGATCGTCTCAGGCATCGGGGCGAGCAGGCGCGCGATGGCGTCGCGAAGCCGCGCGAACGGAGGCACCGGCACTAGCGATGGCGCTGGCGTCGACGGTCGAGCGCGCGCGATCTCGAGCGCTGCGAAGCCCGGGCACCATCCTTCGCGATCACCGGCCGGCGCGCGCGCTGGCCGCCATCGACGATGGCAGGATGAAGGCGAAGGCTGTGGCGAGCGTCATGGTCGGGTCCCCCTCGTTTCCGGCCTCGATCACCGGCTGCAGCGCACAGCGCTAGCATGGGTCTGCCCGGACCGCCAGCAGCGCCCGGCCGCGCTTGCCCAGCCTTTCCCCGCGATCATCGGCGCTAAGGGCGGCGATTAGTGGCCGCGCGTCGATCTGCTATCGCGGGGACGGCCCAAGGGGAGACACCGATGACGCGCGTCCGTACCTGCCTCGCCGCGCTCGCCGCGCTCGCGCTCGCCGAGCCCGCGCTTGCCTGCTCGATCGACGAGCTGCCGATCCCCCGACTGCCGCTCGAAAGCGAGGCGGAACATCGCGCGCGCGTCGAGCGCATCGGTGACAATGACACGCTGCTGATGGCCTATCGACAACAGCTGTCCGCGTTCGAGCGCGCCGACGACGTGTGGATCGGCAGGATCACCCGCTCGGCGCCCTGGACCGAGATGCATTATCCCCCGTCGGACGCCCGCCGGGCCACGATCGCGCCGCTGGTGCGCGTCAAGGGCGCGCTGCCCGGGGCGCCGGTGACGCTGGAGGCCTACTGGTCGGGGGGCATGTGCACCCCGGGCGGCGATGGCGCGGGGGCGCTGGCGGCGGTCGGCGAACTGGTCGTGGTCATGCGCGCGCCGGGCAAGGCACGCGAAGGCGCCGCGAACGCGCCTTCCTACACCAGTTTCGAGGCGCGGCAGGTCGTGCTCGAGGAGCTGCTCCGGGCGCTCGACCGCCTGCTCTCCCGGCCCGCAGAGGTGGGCGAACCGGCGCGCTGAGGCCGAGCGGGCGCGCGGTCAGCGACGCCCGAACAGCTGGCGAAGGACCCCGCGCGACGGGCGACCGGGCGCGGGCGCGGGCGCCGGCGCGGGCGGGGGCGCGCGGGGCACCAGCTCGTGCTCGTCGCAATAGGCGTCGAACGCCTCGATCACGGTGCGAATGCTCGCGTCGCCATAGCCGTCGGGGTCGTCGTGGCGGCGGCGATGATCCTCGCGGACCGACTGCAGCGCGCTGGCGGCGGCGCGCGCGCATTCCTGCGGATCGCTCCATTCGAGGGCTTGCAGCTGGTGCACCGCCGCCGACAGGAGCGCCACCGCGCGCAGCTCGTCCTTGCCGACATTGCGCCCGCTCGAAAGGTCGGTCCAATGGCTGTCGGTCAGGTGCGCCATGGCGATGTTCGCCTGCGCCTCGACCTGCCCTTCGAGAAAGCCCAGCATGTCGTCGGTCATCGGCGCAGCCTAGGCGGCGACGCCGGGCGCCTCAACGGGCGAGCACCGGGCGCGCGGGGTCAGGGCAGCAGCTTGCCCGGGTTGAAGATGCCCGCGGGGTCGAGCGCGGCCTTGAGCGCGCGCAGCATCTGCAGCCGCCCCGGCTCGCCGAGCCGCGCGAACTCGCCGCGCTTCATCTGCCCGATGCCATGTTCGGCGCTGATCGAGCCGCCGTGTGTGGCCACCATGTCGTGCACCACCCGCTCGATCGCCGCGCCCTCGGTCTCGCGCCAGTCGGCGCACGCGCGGTCCATCGCGCGGACGTGGAGGTGGATGTTGCCATCGCCCAGGTGCCCGTAGCCCGACACGCTCGTCCCCGGCCAACGCGCCTCGACCGCCTCGCGCACCTCCTTGAGAAAGCCGGGCATCGCGTCGACCGGCACCGACACGTCGTGGCTGTTGGCCATGCCGTAATGCTTTTTCTCGGCCTCCGAGAGCGAATGGCGGATGCGCCAGAAGGCCTCGGCCTGCGCCTCCGAGCGCGCGACCACCGCGTCGCGCGCCAGCCCCGCCTCGAGCGCGTCGCCGAGGATCGCCTCGAGCGCGCCCGCCAGCGTGCCCGGATCGCCCTGCCCCTTGGCCTCGACCAGCACATGCCACGCCGCCCGTTCGATCGGCGGGGTCACGCCCATCACCGCGACCGCGGCGGCGACGACGTCGGCGGGGATGAGCTCGAACCCCTCGATTGCCCCGCAGCGCGCCTCGCAGAAGCGCAGCAGCTCGAGCGCCGCCTTCGGGTCGTCGACCGCGACCCACGCGCTCGCGCGGTCGCGCGGCGCCGCGACGAGCTGGAGCCGCAGCGCGGTGATCACCCCGAACTGCCCCTCCCCGCCGACCAGCAGCCGGTCGACCCGCGGCCCGCGATTGTCCTTCTTCAGCGGGCTGAGCGTGTCGAGCAGCTCGCCCCCCGCGATCACCGCCTCGAGCCCGACCACCATCGCGCCCATCGTGCCGTGGCGCAGCACCTCGGTCCCCCCGGCGTTGGTGCTGGCGAGCCCGCCGAGCGTGGCCGAGCCGCGCGCGCCGAGGTCGAGCGGCAGCCGCAGCCCCGCCTCGAGCAGCCGCGCGTGCAGCGTCTCGAGCACCATCCCCGCCTCGACCACCACCTGTCGGCGCTCGGGGTCGATCGCGCGCACCGCGTCCATTCGCCGCAGCGACAGGATCAGCGCGGTGCCGCTGGCATCGGGGGTCGCGCCCCCGACCATCGAACTGTTGCCCCCCTGCGGCACGAGCGGCACGCGATGGTCCCCGGCGGCGCGTACGATCGCCTGCACCTCGGCCGTCGAGCGCGGCTCGAGCAGCGCCGCCGTGCGCCCCGTCCAGCGCCCGCGCCAGTCGGTGGTCCAGCCCGCGATGCGCTCGGGGTCGGTCGTCACGACGCGCGGGCCGAGCCGCTCGCGCAGCGCCGCGATGAGGGGCGAAGGATCGGTCATCCCCCGGCTCTTAGCCCTTCCCATGCGCGGCTAAAAGCCGCATGGGTCGGCGATGACCCCGAGCCCCCCCATCAACATGATCATCGCGCGCGCGCAAAATGGCGCGATCGGCAAGGATGGCAGCATGCCCTGGCACCTGCCCGCCGACCTCAAGCGCTTCAAGGCGCTGACCATGGGGGGCGCGCTGATCATGGGGCGCAAGACCTTCGAGAGCCTGCCCGGCGTGCTGCCCGGGCGCCGCCACGTCGTGCTGACCCGCGATCCGCACTGGCAGGGCCGCGGCGCCGAGGTGGCGCACGATCCCGAGGAAGCGCTGGCGCGTGCGCAAGGCGAACCGATCTGGGTGATCGGCGGCGCCGAGATCTTCGCCCTCTACCTGCCGCACGCCGAGCGCATCGAGCTGACCGAGATCCTGTGTTCGCCCGAGGCCGACACCTTCCTGCCCGACCCGCGCGCGGCGCCGGGCTGGAGGGAGGTGGCGTGCGAGGAACATCCGCCCGAGGGCACGCGCCCCGGCTACCGCTTCGTCACGCTCGCGCGCGGTTAGCGCCGCGGCATCGCCGCCGCCGCCGCGCGGAAGCGCATCACCTGTTCGGCGAGCACCGCGTCGACCCGGCTCGACCATTCGGCGGCATCGTTGGCGGCGAACCCCGTGACCTTGTAGTCGATCGTCAGGATCGCGCCCGTGCCGCCCGGCTCGACCTTCCAGACCATCGTCCCGCTCGCGGGGGCGTAGAGCAGCGGGCCGAGCCCGCCCGCCAGCACGACTTGCTCGCCCGGGGTCACCGCGACGACGCGCAAGTGCTCGACCGCGCCCGCGTCCCAGATCTCGCAAAAGCAGCCCCCCGGCCGCAGCTCGAGCCGCATGTTGGCGGCCGCGCCCGAATAGCTGTGCGCATCGCTCCACCAGTCGCCGGGCCGCGCGAGGAGGTCGAAGGCGCGCGCCGCGGGCACCACCAGCGGCACCTCGTGGCGGATGTGGAAGCTGTTGGTGGTGGCGGCGATGACATCGGCATGCGCCGCGCCCGGCGCGCCGATCAGCGCGGCGGTGGCGGCGGCAAGGAGCGGCAGGTGGCGCAGCATCGGCAATTCCCCTCGTGGCGACAGGAACCCGAGCCTAGGCGCAAGGCCCCCTAGCTGTCGAGGATGGCGTCGATCGCGGCGGCGACCGCCTCGACGCTGCCCATCCCGTCGACCTCGCGGACGAGCCCGCGACGCTCGTAGAAGGGCAGGATCGGCGCGGTCTTGGCGCGATATTCGGCCATCCGGTTGCGCACCGTTTCCTCATTGTCGTCGGGGCGCTTCTTGAAGTCGTGCCCGCCGCACTCGTCGCAGGTGCCCGCCACCTCGGGCGGCTTGGCGGTCTCGTGGTAGAGCGCGCCGCAGTCGGCGCAGGAGAAGCGCCCGCAGATCCGCTCGACCAGCGCATCCTCGTCGACCTTGAGTTCGATCACATGCGCCAGTTCGCGCCCGCGGTCGGCGAGCAGCAGCTCGAGCGCCTCGGCTTGCGGCTGGGTGCGCGGATAGCCATCGAAGATGGCGCCCCGGGTGGCGCTTTCGAGATGTTCGCCGATCAGCGCCGAGACGATGGCGTCGGAGACCAGCTCGCCGCGTTCCATCACCGCCTTGGCCTCGCGCCCGACGGGGGTCCCCGCCTTGATCGCGGCGCGCAGCATGTCGCCTGTCGACAGCTGCTTCATCCCGCGATCCGCCTCGAGCCGGTGCGCCTGCGTCCCCTTGCCCGCGCCCGGGGGGCCAAGAAGAATGATGTCCATGTGGCTCGCGTCCCCTCGGTCGAATCAATGCCCTCTTGCGACAGGGCTAGCGGCTAGCGGCGGCGACCGCCACCCTTGAGCTTGGCCTTCTTGATGAGGTCGCCATATTGGTGCGCGATCAGGTGGCTTTGCACCTGGCTCACGAAGTCGACCGTCACGTTGACGATGATCAGCAGGCTGGTGCCGCCGAGCAGCGCCGAGCCGACATCGAGGTTCGAGAAGAGGATCTCAGGGATCAGGCAGATGGTCACCAGATAGGCCGCGCCGATCACCGTGATGCGGTTCAGGAGATAGTCGAAATACTGCTCGGTCGCCTTGCCCGGGCGGATGCCCGGCACGAAGCCCCCGGCGCGCTTCAGATTCTCCGAGGTGTCCTCCGAGTTGAACTGCACCGCCGCGTAGAAGAAGCAGAAGAAGGCGATGCCGGCCCCGTAGAGGAACAGGTAGAGCGGCGCGCCGCGCTGGAGGAAGGTCGAGATGGTGATGAGCACGTCGCTCGACGCCGCGTCGGGATCCGCGCCCCCGCCCGCGAACTGGAGCACGGTGAGCGGCATCAGCAGGATCGAGGAGGCGAAGATCGGCGGGATGACCCCGGCGATGTTGACCTTGATCGGCAGGTGGCTGCGCTCCTGCTGCATCATGCCGCGCGCGGTGGCGCGCTTGGGATATTGCACCAGCACGCGGCGCTGCGCGCGCTCGACGAAGCAGATGAACAGGACGATGACGACGAGCAGGACGAGCACCGAGACGACGACCAGCGGGTCGACCGCGCCCGAGCGCCCGCTCTCGAACAGCTGGGCGAGGAGCCCCGGCATCGAGGCGACGATGCCCGCCATGATGATGAGGCTGATGCCGTTGCCGATGCCGCGGCTGGTGATCTGTTCACCCAGCCACATCAGGAACAGCGTGCCGCCGATGAGGCTGATGGTCGCGGCGATGCGGAAGGTCATCCCCGGTTCGACCACCGCGGCGATGCCCTGGTTGGCGCCGAGCCCCTCGAGCCCGGTGGCGATGACATAGCCCTGCACGGTGGTCAGCAGCACGGTCAGGTAGCGGGTGTACTGGTTGAGCTTCTTGCGCCCGACCTCGCCTTCCTTCTTGAGCTGTTTCCACGGCTCGTGCAGCGCGGCGCCGAGCTGCACCACGATCGAGGCGGTGATGTAGGGCATGATGCCGAGCGCGATGATGCTCATGCGCTCGAGGCTGCCGCCCGAGAAGGTGTTGAAGAAGTCGAGGACCCCGCCGCGCTGCGTGTCGAACAGCTGCGCCATCGCGCGCGGGTCGATGCCGGGAATGGGAACGAAGGACAGGAAGCGGAACAGCACCAGCACGCCGAGCGTGAACCAGAGCCGCTTCTTGAGGTCGGTGGCCTTGCGGAAGCTGTCGAAGCTGATGCCGGCAGCCATGTTCTCGGCGGAGGTCGCCATGTCTCGTTCCCTTAACTGTTCAAGCCGGGCGACACGCGGCCACCCCCCCGGAGGCTCGATATAGGAAGGGGCGGGACATTGCCCACCCCTTCACACCAACTTTTAGGCGTCGGCCTTGTCGTCGGCCTTCGGCGCGATCACTTCGACCTTGCCGCCGGCCTTCTCGACCGCTTCGATGGCGCCCTTCGAGGCACCCGCGACCTTGAAGGTCAGCTTCGACTTGAGCTCGCCCTTGGCGAGGAGGCGCACGCCGTCCTTGCCGCCACGGGTCAGGCCGATCGCGTTGAGCGCGTCCTGGTCGACGACCTTCTTGGCGTCGAGCTTCTTCTCGTCGATCGCCTTCTGGACCATGCCGATGTTGACGATCGCATAGTCCTTGCCGAACGGGTTGTTGAAGCCGCGCTTGGGCAGCCGCATGTGGAGCGGCATCTGCCCGCCCTCGAAGCCGTTGATCGACACGCCCGAACGGCTCTTCTGGCCCTTCTGGCCGCGCCCGCCGGTCTTGCCCTTGCCCGAGCCGATGCCGCGGCCGACGCGCATGCGCGCCTTGCGGGCGCCGTCGTTGTCCTTGAGGTCGGTGATCTTGATGGTCATGTCTTGCACTCGCTTTCGCTTTTCATCGCGCTTGTTGAAAAAGGGGAGGCCTTCAAGCGACTTGGGGTGAAGGCTCCCGGCGCGCTGCCTCTAGGACAGGTCGCCTGAACGGGCAAGAGGGGCCGTCACGCAAGGTGAAGCCCCTCTCCCCTTTCGCCGCCCGCCCCGCGAGGGCCGGGCAGCCGATCGCTTTACGCCTCTTCGACGGTGACGAGGTGCTGGACCTTCTTCACCGCGCCGAGCACTTCGGGCGTCGCTTTGACTTCGACGGTCCGATGCATCTTGTTGAGGCCGAGACCGACGAGGGTCGCCCGCTGCGTCTTGTCGCGGCGGATCGGCGAGCCGGTCTGGGTGATCTTGATCGTCTTGGCGTCGTTCTTCTTGGCCATGGGGCTTACTCCGTCACCGCGTCGGCGGTCGCTTCGGCCTCGGCCTTGTCCATGCCGCCACGGCCGAGAAGGTCGGCGACCTTCTTGCCGCGACGCTGGGCGACGCTGCGCGGGCTGGTCTGATCCTTGAGCGCCTCGAAGGTGGCGCGGATCATGTTGAACGGGTTGGCGGTGCCGTTCGACTTGGTCACGACGTCGGCGACGCCGAGCGCTTCGAACACCGCACGCATCGGACCGCCGGCGATGATGCCGGTCCCCGGAGGCGCGGTGCGCACCACGACCTTGCCGGCGCCGAAGTGGCCCTTGCCGTCATGATGGAGGGTGCGACCTTCCTTGAGCGGCACGCGGACCATCGCCTTCTTGGCGGCGGCGGTCGCCTTGTTGATCGCCTCGGGCACTTCGCGGGCCTTGCCCGAGCCGAAGCCCGCGCGGCCCTTGCCGTCGCCGACCACGACGAGCGCGGCGAAACCGAAGCGCTTGCCGCCCTTCACGGTCTTCGAGACGCGGTTGATGTGGACGAGCTTCTCGATCAGCTCCTCGCCATCATCGTCCTGGTTGCGGCGATTGTCGCGACCGCCACGACCGCGGCCACGGCCACCGTCGCGACCGCCACGGCCGCCGTCACGGCCACCGCCGCGACCGCCGCGACCACCGCGGGGCTTGTCTTCACCGGCGACGCCGGCAGCGGCCTGCGCGGCGGCAACCTCGGGGGTTTCCGCAACGCCGGGAGCCTGTTCGCCGTGCGCCGTTTCGGTGGCGGGCGTTTCGGTCGCCGCCGCTTCTTCGGTCTTCTTTTCGTCAGCCATATTAGAACTCCAGCCCTTCTTCACGGGCGGCTTCGGCCAGCGCTTTCACGCGACCATGGAAGAGGAACCCGCCGCGGTCGAAGACGACCGTGTCGACGCCGGCCTTCTTGGCCTTGGCGGCAACGGCCTTGCCGACGGTTGCGGCGGCATCGACGTTGGCGCCCGACTTGACCTTGACGTCCTTGTCGAGGGTCGAGGCCGAAGCGATCGTCTTGCCGGCGGCATCGTCGATGACCTGGGCATAGATGTGCTTGCCCGAGCGGTGGACCGACAGACGCGGACGACCGGCGGAGCGCGCCTTGAGCGCCGAGCGGACCCGGCGACGGCGGCGTTCGAAGAGGGACAGTTTCGCCATCTTACTTCTTCTTGCCTTCCTTGCGGAAAATATATTCCCCGCGATATTTGATGCCCTTGCCCTTATAGGGTTCGGGCTTGCGCCACTTGCGAATTTCGGCCGCGAAGTGCCCGACGAGCTGCTTGTCGATCCCCGAGACTTCCACCGTGGTGTTGTCGGGGGTCTTGACGGTGATGCCCTCGGGCACGTCGAGGTCGACGTCGTGGCTGAAGCCGAGCTGGAGCTTGAGCTTCTTGCCCTGCGCCTGCGCACGATAGCCGACGCCGTTGATCTCGAGCGTCTTCGAATAGCCCTCGGTGACGCCGTCGACGAGGTTCTGCACCAGCGTGCGCTGCATCCCCCAGACCTGGCGGCTGCGCTGCGACATGTTGTGCGGCGTGACCTTGATCTCGCCGTCGGAGATGTCGAACTTCACGAGGTCGTCCATCATGTCCATCGCGAGCTGGCCCTTGGGGCCCTTGATCGACAGGGTCTTGCCCTCGGTGGTGGCGCTCACGCCATCCGGAAGCACGACCGGCTTTTTCCCGATGCGGCTCATTAGAACACCTCCGCCAGCACTTCGCCGCCGACATTGTTCTCGCGCGCCTCGGCGTCCGAGAGGACACCGCGCGGGGTCGACACGATGGTGATGCCAAGGCCGTTGCGCACGCGCGGCAGGTCCTTCGAACCCGAATAGACGCGGCGGCCCGGCTTGGACACGCGGGCCAGATGCTTGATCGCCGGCTGGCCTTCGAAATATTTCAGTTCGATCCGCAGCCCGGCCTTGCCCGCCAGCTCTTCCTCAGAATAGCCGCGGATGAAGCCTTCGCGCTGCAGCACGTCGAGGACGTGGGCACGCAGCTTGGACGCGGGCGACAGGATCGAGTCCTTGCGCGCCTGCTGGCCGTTGCGGATGCGGGTGAGCATATCACCCAGGGGGTCGGTCATCGCCATGCCAGATTCCTTACCAGCTCGACTTGGTGACGCCGGGGATCAGGCCCTTGTTGGCCAGTTCCCGCAGCATGATGCGCGAAAGACGGAACTTGCGGTAGTAACCGCGGCTCCGGCCGGTCAGCTCGCAGCGGTTGCGGATCCGGGTCGGATTCGCGTTGCGCGGCAGTTCGGCCATCTTGAGGCGGGCGATCAGGCGCTCGGTTTCATCGAGCGACTTGTCGTTCGCCTGTTCCTTCAGCTTTGCGTACTTGGGCGCATACTGCTTGGCCAGCTGCTTGCGCTTCTCGTTCTTGTTCACGGAACTCAGTTTCGCCATGACTTAAGTTCTCTCTTTCCTACCTGGAGGGGTCGAGAGACCGCGTGATTTACGCGGCCTCGTCTTCCTTCGCTTCCGCGGGGAACGGGAAGTTGAAGAGACGCAGCAGTTCGCGCGCTTCCTCGTCCGTCTTCGCGGTCGTGGTCACAATGATGTCCATGCCCCGGACCTTGTCGACATTGTCGTACGAGATTTCCGGGAACACGATCTGCTCCTTGAGCCCCATCGCATAGTTGCCGCGGCCGTCGAACGACTTGGGGTTGAGCCCCCGGAAGTCGCGCACGCGCGGCAGCGCGATGGTGACGAGCCGGTCGACGAATTCGTACATGCGCTCGCGGCGCAGCGTGACCTTCGCGCCGATCGGCATGCCCTCGCGCAGCTTGAACTGCGCGATCGACTTCTTCGCCTTGGTGATCACCGGCTTCTGGCCCGCGATCGCTTCCATCTCGGCGGCGGCCGCCTGCAGCTTCTTCTTGTCCTGCGTGGCCTCGCCGACGCCCATGTTGATGACGACCTTGTCGAGCTTGGGAACCTCCATGTGGTTCTTGTAGCCGAACTTCTCGGTCATCGCCTTCACGATGCGCTCGTCATAGTCCTTCTTGAGGCGAGGCGTATACTTCTCAGCCATCGATCTTCTCCCCGGTACGCGTGGCAACGCGCACCTTCTTGCCGTCGACCGTCTCGAAGCGGACGCGGGTCGGCTTGCCGTCCTTGGGATCGGCGAGCGCCACCTTCGAGGCGAACAGCGGCGCCTCGCGCTTCCCCAGACCGCCATTGGGGTCCATCTGGGTGGGCTTCTTGTGACGGGTGATGATGTTCACCCCTTCGACGACCAGCTTGCCTTCCTTGGGCAGGACCTTGGTGACCGTACCGGTCTTGCCCTTGTCCTTACCCGACAGGATGACGACGTGATCGCCCTTCTTGATCTTCGCGGCGGCCATTACAGCACCTCCGGAGCCAGGCTAATGATCTTCATGTGCTTCTTGGCGCGCAGTTCGCGCACCACCGGGCCGAAGATACGAGTGCCGATGGGCTCTTCATTCTTGTTGACGAGGACCGCGGCATTGCCGTCGAAACGGATCACCGTCCCGTCGGGGCGGCGAATGTCCTTGGCGGTGCGGACGATGACCGCGCGATGCACGTCACCCTTCTTCACCTTGCCACGCGGGGCGGCTTCCTTGACCGACACGACGATCGTGTCGCCGACGCTGGCAAAACGCCGCTTCGACCCGCCCAGCACCTTGATGCACTGGACGCGCTTGGCGCCGCTGTTGTCCGCAACGTCGAGGTTCGATTGCATCTGGATCATGGTTGACCCTTCCTACCTTCCTTAACGCTGCTCAGCCTTCGACCGGGGTGTCGAGGTCGGCCGGATTGGCCGCCGCGACGCGATCGAGAACTTTCCAGCTCTTGGTCTTCGAAATCGGCTTGCATTCCTCGATGCGCACCGTCTCGCCCATCGAGATCTCGTTGTTCTCGTCATGGGCGTGATACTTTTTCGACAGCTTGATGATCTTGCCGTAGAGCGGGTGCTTCACCCGGCGCTCGACACGGACCACCACCGTCTTGTCTCCCTTGTCGGAGACGACCGTTCCCTGAAGGATACGTTTCGGCATTCTTCGTCTCCTCTTTACGCCTTGGCCGCTTCGGCCTGGCGCTGGTTCTGCAGCGTCTTGATCTGCGCGATGCTGCGACGCACCTCGCGGACGCGGGCGGGCTTTTCAAGCTGACCGGTCGCCGCCTGGAAGCGCAGGTTGAACTGCTCCTTCTTCAGCTGGCTCAGCTCGTCGGCGAGCTGGTCGTCGGTCTTGGCTTTCAGATCGTCGATCTTGGCCATTACTTCTTCTCCTCGATCAGGCTCTCGCCGAGGCGGGCCACGACCTTGGTCTTGATCGGCAGCTTCTCCGCGGCGCGCTCGAAGGCGGCCTTGGCGAGCGGGCCGGGAACCCCGTCCAGTTCGAACAGGATGCGGCCGGGCTTGACGCGGGCGACCCAGAATTCGGGCGCGCCCTTGCCCTTGCCCATGCGGACTTCGGCCGGCTTCTTCGAGACCGGAAGGTCCGGGAAGATGCGGATCCAGAGGCGACCCTGGCGGCGCATGTGGCGGGTGATCGCACGGCGGGCGGCTTCGATCTGGCGCGCGGTGATGCGCTCCGGCTCGAGGGCCTTGAGGCCGTAGGCGCCGAAGTTGAGTTCGGTGCCACCCTTGGCCTTGCCGTGGATGCGGCCCTTGAAGGCCTTGCGGAATTTGGTGCGCTTCGGTTGCAGCATCTTACAATTCCTCTATCGACGGTCGCGCGCCGGGCGCACGCCCGAAGTCTGCGCGTCCATCATCAGCTTTTCCTGCGCCAGCGGGTCGTGGCCGAGAATCTCGCCCTTGAAGACCCAGCACTTGATGCCGCACACGCCGTAAGCGGTGTGCGCCTGCGCTTCGGCATAGTCGACGTTCCCGCGCAGCGTGTGCAGCGGGACGCGGCCTTCGCGATACCATTCGGTACGTGCGATTTCGGCGCCGCCCAGACGACCCGAGCAGGTGATGCGGATGCCCTCGGCCCCGAGCCGCAGCGCCGACTGCACCGCGCGCTTCATGGCGCGGCGGAAGGCGACGCGACGCTCAAGCTGGTCGGCCACACCCTGCGCCACGAGGCGCGCATCGATTTCCGGCTTGCGGATCTCGACGATGTTGAGGCTGACCTCGCTGTCGGTCATCTTCGCCAGCTTCTGCTTGAGCTTCTCGATGTCCGCGCCCTTCTTGCCGATGATGACACCGGGACGGGCGGCGTAGATCGAGATGCGGCACAGCTTGGCCGGACGCTCGATGACGACCTTGGAAATCGCCGCCTGCGGCAGCTCTTCCATGATGAACCGACGGATCTTGAGATCCTCGAGGAGCTGCTGGCCATAGTCCTGGCCTTCAGCGAACCAACGCGAGTCCCAGGTCCGGTTGATCTGGAGGCGCAGGCCGATGGGGGAGCTTTTGTGACCCATTAGGCTTCTTCCTGCTCGCGAACGACGACACGCAGACGGCTGAACGGCTTTTCGATCCGGGTCGAACGGCCGCGCGCACGGGTCGCGAAACGCTTCATGGTGAGCGACTTGCCGACCGAGGCTTCGGCGACGACCAGCGAGTCCACGTCGAGGTTGTGGTTGTTTTCCGCGTTGGCGATCGCGCTGGCGAGCACCTTGTAGGCGTCCTCGGCCATCCCCTTGTTCGAGAACTTGAGGATGTTGAGCGCGTCCTCGACCTTGCGGCCGCGGATCAGGCCCGCGACGAGGTTGAGCTTGCGCGCCGACCCACGGATCATGGAGCCGACCGCGAGCGCCTCGTTATCGGCGACCTTGCGGGGAGACTTGGGCTTCGACATTAGCGCTTACCCTTCTTGTCGGCGGCGTGGCCCGGGAAGCTGCGCGTCGGCGCGAACTCGCCAAGCTTCATGCCGACCATCTCTTCGGAGACGGCGACCGGCACGAATTTCTTGCCGTTGTAGACGTTGAACGTGAGCCCCACGAACTGCGGCAGGATCGTCGAGCGGCGCGACCAGGTCTTGATCGGCTTGGCGTTCGACTGTTCCTGCGCCGCTTCCGCCTTCTTCAGAAGCGACAGTTCGACAAAGGGACCTTTCCAGATGGAACGAGCCATGTTCGTTTAGCCCTTCTTCTTGGCGTGACGCGAACGGATGATGAACTTATCCGTCTGCTTGTTCTTGCGGGTCCGCGCGCCCTTGGTCGGCTTGCCCCACGGGGTGACCGGGTGACGGCCGCCCGAGGTGCGGCCTTCACCACCGCCGTGCGGGTGGTCGACCGGGTTCTTCGCGACACCGCGGGTGAGCGGACGCTTGCCCATCCAGCGGGTACGACCCGCCTTGGCCAGCGTCTGGTTCGAGTTGTCCGGGTTCGAGACCGCGCCGACCGAAGCCATGCAGTCCGAGCGGATGTAGCGCTGCTCGCCCGAGTTCATGCGGACGATGACCATCCCCTTGTCGCGCCCGACGACCTGGCAGTAGGTCCCCGCGGCACGCGCGATCTGACCACCCTTGCCGGGCTTGAGCTCGATGTTGTGGACGATGGTGCCGACCGGCATCTGGCCGATCTTCATCGCGTTGCCCGGCTTCACGTCGACCTTGTCGCCCGCGACCACCTTGTCACCCGGCGCGAGGCGCTGGGGGGCAAGGATGTAGCTCTGGGTGCCGTCCGCATAGGTGATCAGCGCGATGAACGCCGAACGGTTGGGATCATATTCCAGCCGCTCGACCGTCGCTTCGCCCGCGGTGCGGCGCTTGAAGTCGATGATGCGATACTTCTGCTTGTGACCGCCACCGATGCCGCGCGAGGTCACGTGACCCTTGTTGTTGCGGCCGCCGGTCTTGGTCTTGCCTTCGGTCAGCGCCTTGACGGGCTTGCCCTTGTGCAGACCCGAGCGGTCGACGAGGATCAGCCCGCGGCGGGCGGGGCTGGTCGGTTTATATGCCTTGAGTGCCATTGGTCCTTACACCCCGCTCGTATAGTCGATCATCTGGCCCTCCTTGAGGGTGATGATCGCCTTCTTCTCGTCCGAACGCTTGTAGGGCTTGCCCTTCCAGCGCTTGGTCTTGCCCTTGACGTTGATGGTGTTCACCTTGGTGACCTCCACCCCGTAAAGCGCTTCGACCGCTTGCTTGATCTGCGGCTTGGTCGCATCGCCCGCCACCTTGAACACCACCGCATTATGCTCGGCGGCCAGAGTCGCCTTCTCGGTGATGTGGGGGGCGAGGATCACGTCATAATGACGGTTCTCGACCGCTTTCTTCTCTGCCTTAGCCATTGAACCGGGCCTCCAGCTTTTCAATGCCGGCCTTGGTCAGGACCAGCGTGTCGTGACGAAGGATGTCGTAGACATTCGCGCCCACCGCCGGCAGCAGGTTGACGCCCTTCAGGTTGGCGCTCGCCTGCGCGAACCCGACGTTGAGCGCTTCGCCGTCGATGAACAGGCTGGTCTTGCCGAGCCCGAGCTTGTCGAGCTTGGCCGAGAGCGCCTTGGTCTTCGCTTCGCCGCCCATGTCGAGGTTGTCGAGCACGATCAGCTTGCCGTTCATGGCCTTGGCCGAGAGCGCCATCTTGAGCCCGAGCGCGCGAACCTTCTTGTTGAGGCTCGAGCTGAACGTGCGGGCACGGGCGCCGTGGGCCTTGCCGCCGCCGATGAAGATCGGCGCCTTGCGATCGCCGTGACGGGCGGTGCCGCCACCCTTCTGGCGACCCCACTTCTTGCCGGTGCGCGCGACATCGCTGCGCTCGCGGGTCGCACGCGCCGGGGCGCGGCGGTTGACGAGCTGCCAGGTGACGACGCGGTGCAGGATGTCCTCGCGCGGCTCGACGCCAAAAATGGCATCGTCGAGCTGCACGTCGCCGCCTGCTTTCGCATCGAGGGTCTGAACCTTGACCTTCATCGCTTAGCCTTCCTTGCTTTCGTCGGCCGCGACCGCCGCATCGGCAGTCTGGTCGGCGCCAGCTTCATTGTTGGTGTCCGCCTTGGCGTCCGACTTGAGCGCGGCCGGATAGGGCGCGTCGGCATGCCGCGGCAGCTTGACCGCGTCCGAAACCATCAGCCAGCCACCCTTCGAGCCGGGCACCGAGCCCTTGACGAAGAGGAGGCCGCGCTCGGCATCGGTGCGGACGACTTCGAGATTCTGCTGGGTGCGGGTACGCGCGCCCATGTGACCGGCCATCTTCTTGTTCTTGAAGACGCGGCCCGGGTCCTGGCGGTTACCCGTCGACCCGTGCGAACGGTGCGAGATCGAGACGCCGTGGGTGGCGCGCAGACCGCCGAAGCCCCAGCGCTTCATGGCGCCCGCGAAGCCCTTGCCCTGCGTCACGCCCTGGATGTCGACCTTCTGGCCGGGGACGAAATGCTCGGCCGAGATCTCGGCGCCGATGTCGAGGAGCGCGTCCTCGTCGACGCGGAATTCCGCGACCTGCATCTTGGGCTCGACTTCGGCCTTGCCGAACGCTTCGCGCTGCGGCTTGTTGACGTTCTTCGCCTTGGCCTTGCCGGCGCCGAGCGCCACGGCGGTGTAACCGTCTTTGTCTTTTTCGCGACGACCGACGACCTGGACGCCGTCGAGGTGCAGGACGGTAACCGGCACGTGCCGACCGTCCGCCTCGAACAGGCGGGTCATCCCCATTTTCTTCGCGATCACGCCAGTGCGCATGATCCTATGCTCCCATCAGAGGCCCGCCCCGGTTGATTCCGGAGAGGGCGTGCGACCCGTTGCTATGTGCGAACCCCCGCTTGGGTCGTTCCTGCCGATGGGGCAGGAGGCGGGGGACGCATGACCACGGCCGTGCCGTGCGGTATCCCGGTGCCTCGAACGCCCCGGCGCGCGGCCGGGGCCCTTGAGATGCAGCTTTGAGGGCTGCAAGTCCTTGAAAAGGCTGGCGCCCGGCACGCGCCGGGCGACTCACAAACGCTTCCCTCGGGGAAGGTCTGCGCGCCCCTTAGGCCAGTTTGATCTCCACGTCCACCCCTGCGGCGAGGTCGAGCTTCATCAGCGCGTCGACCGTCTGCGGCGTGGGCTGCACGATGTCGAGGAGGCGCTTGTAGGTGCGCACCTCGAACTGCTCGCGCGACTTCTTGTCGATGTGCGGACCGCGGTTCACGGTGAACTTCTCGATGCGCGTCGGCAGCGGAATCGGACCGCGAATAAGAGCGCCCGTGCGGCGCGCCGTGTCGGCGATATCACCAGTCGCCTGATCGAGGACCCTGTGGTCGAAGGCCTTCAGACGAATACGAATATTCTGCGTTTCCATTTCCACTCACCGATGCGAAAGAGCCAAGCCCCCCTGGCAGCTGCCGTCGGGGCCGAACATGTTCAAACCAAAAACTCGAAGACCCTGTTCTTCTGGATGCGTTTTCTACCGCAACCCATCTGAACGGGGCCTGAAACCTGTACTCGAGCACCGACGAGGCCGGGGCTCAAAACAATCGCGGGGGTCGATGACGAATCACCGACCCCCGCGGCTGTGTGGGCCTATATTAGGCTTTGATCGAGCCGACAACCCCCGCGCCGACGGTCCGGCCGCCTTCACGGATGGCGAAGCGCAGGCCCTGGTCCATCGCGATCGGCGCGATGAGCTTGACGCCCAGCTTCACATTGTCGCCCGGCATGACCATCTCGGTGCCCTCGGGCAGCGTGATTTCACCGGTCACGTCGGTGGTGCGGAAGTAGAACTGCGGACGGTAGTTCGCAAAGAACGGCGTGTGACGGCCGCCCTCGTCCTTCGACAGGACGTAGACTTCGGCATCGAACTCGGTGTGCGGGGTGATCGAACCCGGCTTGGCGAGGACCTGGCCACGCTCGACCTCGTCGCGGCCAACGCCACGGATCAGCGCGCCGATATTGTCGCCGGCCTGCCCCTGGTCGAGCAGCTTGCGGAACATCTCGACCCCGGTGACGGTGGTCTTGGTGGTGTCCTTGATGCCGACGATCTCGACTTCGTCACCCACGTTGACGATGCCGGTTTCGACACGGCCGGTCACGACGGTGCCGCGGCCCGAGATCGAGAACACGTCTTCGATCGGCATGAGGAAGTCCTTGTCGAGCGGACGTTCCGGCTCGGGGATCCACTCGTCGACCGCGTCCATGAGCTTCATGATCGCGTCCTGGCCGATTTCGCGGTTGCTGTCTTCCAGCGCCGCCAGCGCCGAACCGGCGATGATCGGAATGTTGTCGCCGTCGAAGTCGCGCTTCGAGAGTTCTTCGCGGATTTCGAGCTCGACGAGTTCGAGCAGCTCGGGATCGTCGACCTGGTCGACCTTGTTGAGCCACACGACCATGGTCGGCACGCCGACCTGCTTGGCGAGCAGGATGTGCTCCTTGGTCTGCGGCATCGGGCCGTCGGCGGCCGAGACGACGAGGATCGCGCCGTCCATCTGCGCGGCGCCGGTGATCATGTTCTTCACATAGTCGGCGTGACCCGGGCAGTCGACGTGCGCATAGTGGCGCTTCTCGGTTTCATACTCGACGTGCGCGGTCGAGATGGTGATGCCGCGCTCGCGCTCTTCCGGAGCCTTGTCGATGTTCGCGAAATCGACCGCTTCCGAGGTACCCGCTTCCGCCAGCGTCTTGGTGATCGCCGCGGTGAGCGAGGTCTTGCCATGGTCGACGTGACCGATGGTGCCGATGTTGACGTGCGGTTTGTTCCGCTCGAATTTTGCCTTCGCCATTATACGCCTCTTTTCAGTGTTCGTATGTCTTCAGTTTTGCGGGCGGGCGCCCGAAAGACGCGCCGCCCATAACGCCTATTTCGCGGTTACGCTAGTCCCGTTACGCGAGCTTCGCCTTGAGTTCGTCCGCAACGTTCTGCGGGACTTCGTCATAGTGCGAGAACTGCATGCTGTACTGGGCCCGGCCCGAGGTGAAGCTGCGCAGCTCGTTGATGTAACCGAACATGTTGGCCAGCGGCACATGGGCCGAGACGACCTGCGCGTTGCCGCGGCTGTCGGTGCCCTGGATCTGGCCGCGACGGCTGTTGAGGTCGCCGATCACGTCGCCGAGATAATCCTCGGGGGTGACCACTTCAACCTTCATCACCGGCTCGAGCAGCTTGATGCCGGCCTTCTGCGCGGCCTCGCGCATCGCCGCACGACCGGTGATCTCGAACGCCAGCGCGCTCGAGTCGACGTCGTGGTACTTACCGTCGAGCAACTCGATGTCGAAGTCGATGATCGGGAAGCCGATCAGCGACCCGGTCTCGGCGGTCTCGCGCATGCCCTTCTCGACCGAGGGGATATATTCCTTGGGAATGTTCCCGCCCTTGACGTTGTCGGTGAAGGTGATGCCCGCGCCGCGCTCGCCCGGGGTGAGCTTGACCTTCACCTCGCCGAACTGACCCGAACCACCCGACTGCTTCTTGTGGGTGTAGGTGAGTTCGACTTCCTTCTTGAGCGATTCGCGATAGGCCACCTGCGGCGCACCGACGTTGGCCTCGACCTTGAACTCGCGCTTCATGCGGTCGACGAGGATGTCGAGGTGCAGTTCGCCCATGCCCTTGATGATGGTCTGGCCCGATTCATGGTCGGTCGAGACGCGGAACGAGGGATCCTCGGCGGCCAGGCGGTTGAGCGCGATGCCCATCTTTTCCTGGTCGGCCTTGGTCTTGGGTTCGACCGACAGCTCGATCACGGGATCGGGGAATTCCATCCGCTCGAGGATGATCGGCGCCTTTTCGGCGCACAGCGTATCCCCGGTGGTGGTGTCCTTGAGGCCCGCGATGGCGACGATGTCGCCCGCGAACGCTTCCTCGATGTCCTCGCGGTTGTTCGAGTGCATGAGCAGCATGCGCCCGATCTTTTCCTTCTTGTCCTTGACGGTGTTGAGCACCGAGCCCTTGGACAGCTTGCCCGAGTAGATGCGGGCGAAGGTGAGCGAGCCGACGAACGGGTCGTTCATGATCTTGAAGGCGAGCGCCGCGAAGGGCTCGTCATCGCTCGAGGGACGCGTGGCGGTCTTGTCGGTGTCGGGGATGACGCCTTCGATCGGCGGCACGTCGATCGGCGAGGGCATGTATTCGACCACCGCGTCGAGCAGCGGCTGCACGCCCTTGTTCTTGAACGCCGAGCCGCACAGCACGGGTACGAAGGCGCGCGCCAGCGTGCCCTTGCGGATGAGCTGCTTGAGCGTCGCGGTGTCGGGCTGTTCGCCCTCGAGATAGGCCATCATCGCGTCGTCGTCCTGTTCGACGGCGAGCTCGACGAGCTTCTCGCGATACTCGTTGGCCTTCTCGACCATGTCCTCGGGGATGTCGGTATATTCGAACTTGGCGCCGAGGCTTTCATCGGCCCAGACGATGCCGCGCATCTCGACGAGGTCGACGATGCCCTTGAGCTGGTCTTCGGCGCCGATCGGCAGCGCGAGGACGAGCGGGGTCGCGCCGAGGCGCTCGACGATCGAGTTGACGCAATAATAGAAGTCGGCACCGGTGCGGTCGAGCTTGTTGATGAAGCACATCCGCGGGACCTTGTACTTGTCCGCCTGGCGCCACACGGTTTCCGACTGCGGCTCGACGCCGGCGACGCCGTCGAACACCGCGACCGCGCCGTCGAGCACGCGCAGCGAACGCTCGACCTCGATCGTGAAGTCGACGTGCCCGGGGGTGTCGATGATGTTGATGCGATGCTCTTCGCCGCCGTCGACCTTCCAGAAGGTGGTGGTGGCAGCCGACGTGATCGTGATCCCGCGCTCCTGCTCCTGCTCCATCCAGTCCATGGTCGCGGCGCCGTCGTGGACTTCGCCGATCTTGTAGGACTTGCCGGTGTAATAGAGGATGCGCTCGGTCGTGGTGGTCTTGCCGGCGTCGATGTGCGCCATGATACCGATGTTGCGGTAGCGCTCGATGGGATGGCTGCGGGCCATGGGATCAGTCTCCGAAGATCAGTGGGTGGGCCGCCCGCGGGCGGCCCCCCGTTAAAATGGTATGCGAACTACCAGCGATAATGGCTGAAGGCGCGGTTCGCCTCGGCCATGCGGTGCGCGTCCTCGCGCTTCTTGACCGCGTTGCCGCGGTTCTGGCTGGCGTCCATCAGTTCGCCCGCCATGCGCGCGGCCATGGTCTTTTCGGGACGGCCGCGGGCGGCCGCGATCATCCAGCGGATGGCGAGCGCCTGGGCGCGGTCGGGGCGGACCTCGACGGGCACCTGGTAGGTCGCACCGCCGACGCGGCGCGAACGCACCTCGACCGCGGGCTTCACGTTGTTGAGCGCTTCGTGGAAGACACCCAGCGGGTCCTTCTTCATGCGCGCCTCGACATTGTCGAGCGCACCGTAGACGATGCTCTCGGCGACCGACTTCTTGCCGTCGAGCATGACCGAGTTCATGAATTTGGACAGCACCAGATCCCCGAACTTGGGATCGGGAAGGATGACGCGCTTCTCAGGGCGACGACGACGGGACATAGGAAATTCCTTTTCTTTTCCCTCGGCTCGCCGGCCCAAGCTTCCAGCCGGGCAGCGATGGCGAGCGGGGAACGATCAACCTGGATCCGGCTGGCAGCCAACCGGAACGACAGCGCTTACTTGGGCCGCTTGGCGCCGTACTTCGAACGGCTCTGGCGACGGTCCTTGACGCCCTGCGTGTCGAGCACCCCGCGCAGCACGTGGTAGCGCACGCCCGGAAGGTCGCGCACACGGCCGCCGCGGATCAGCACGACGCTGTGCTCCTGCAGGTTGTGGCCTTCGCCCGGGATGTACGAGATGACTTCGCGGCTGTTGGTCAGGCGGACCTTGGCGACCTTGCGCAGCGCCGAGTTCGGCTTCTTCGGGGTCGTCGTGTAGACGCGGGTGCAGACCCCGCGCTTCTGCGGGTTCTGTTCCATCGCAGGGACCTTCGACTTGGCCTTCTGGATGGTGCGACCCTTGCGGATCAACTGGTTAATCGTGGGCATGAAGCCTTCACCTTTCATCGTGCCGGGCAACCCCCGGCGGTTACTTTGCCCCAACGAGCATAAGCGAAGCGCCCACCCCGATTGGTCGGGGAGGCCTCCGCGTCCCGATGAGAGCAATGTTCAGCTCTGTCCGCGCCAAGGGACGATGGGAATCGCCGGATCGACAGGGACGAGCGCGCCTTTAGAGGAGGCGCGGCGCGGCGTCAATGGCGCGCGGCGCGAGCGCTCGACCAGCCGAGGCGTCGACACGAGCGATGACGCCCTGCCTGCCTTGTGCTGCTGCCCGCTCGCCGACCATCCCGCGGGTCGGCCCACGTTCGAGTGCCGCGCCCCCGGCGCGCCGCGCGCCGCGGGCTCAGGGCAGCTCCTGCGCGCCGCGCGGGAGCGGGTCGTTGCTGTAGGCGACCGTCGCCACCTCGGGATAATAGGGGCTGGCCGGCCGCGCGCGGTCCGACGCCGCGGCCACCCGCTGCCCTTCGACCGGCGCGCAGGCGGCGAGCCCCAGTGCCGCCACCGCGGCGCCCAAGACCACCGCTCTTGTCATTTCAAAAGCTCCTCCAGCGCGGCGCGCCGCCGCCGGGCGCGCGCCGCAAGCCGCTGCTTTATATCATGAAATCGGCGCCGCCACCACGCGCGGCGGCGCGCGGGGTCAGTCGGCAGGCGCCGCGGCGGCCTCGCGCGCGGCGGCCGCGGCGGCCTCGGCGGCGGCCTGGCTGTTGACCGTCACCAGCTTGGGGCGCGCGCCCGTCTCCGGCACCACCAGCCACAGCGCGCCGAGGTCGAAGAAGGCGCCCTTGTCGGGGATCACCGTCATCTGTTCGAGCGCGAGGCTGCGCATCCGCTCGAGCGTCTTTTGCGTGAAGACCTCGTCGAACGCCTCCTCGAGCGCGCGCACTTCGGTCAGTTCGCGGCTGGTGCCGTCCTCGTCGATGAAGAGGAGCGGGATGCCCGCCTCGGCGAGGGTGGCCGCGCGGTCGCCGCTCGAGGCGGCATCGCGCAGCGCCTTCAGCGTCTTCTCGAACTGCGAGGCGCTGGTCGCGGTGGCGCAGCTGATCGCCCCGCCCGCGGCCTCGTCGTGGCTGCGGTCGTAGTCGCGCTCGGCATCGCCGCCGAAATCGCCCGCCTGCTCGCGCACCTCCCAGATGACGAGCAGGCAGTCCTCCGCCGCCGTGCTGCCCGGCGCGACCTTCGCGCCGTCGACCTGCGCCTCGTCGAGCGCCTGCATCGCCGGGTCCTGCGCCTCCTGGCAGGCCGCCAGCGACAGGAGGCCGGCCAGGGCGAACAGTTCAGCCTTCACGCGGATCACCATAGTCGCCTTTCTCAAAGATGCGGCGGCGTCGCTCGGAGCGGTTGACCAGCCCGCCCGCGCGGCGCCCGTCGCGCGCCTTGCTGTAATGGAGTTGTTCGGCCGCCGCCTTGTAGTCGCGCTTCTGGAGCGCCTCGTTGAGGCGCGGGCTCTTGGTCGGCGACACGTTGCCGGGGCCGACATTGTAGACGAGGTCGACCAGCGCATCGAATTCGTTCTGGCTCAAGGGGGTCGCCTTGGCGATCTTGCGCACCGCGTCCTCGGCCTCGCGCAGGTCGTTCCTGAGAAACTCGCGCATCTGCGCCTCGGTGATGCGGTCGCCCACCCGCAGATTGTCCTCGGGCCGCACGAGGTGCCCCGCGCCGACCGTGGGCAGGCCGGTGATGTCGCGATAGACGACGAGCACCTTGCCCTCCTCCTGCTGGATCGCGTCGATCAGCGCGTCGGACACCTCGAGGTCGTCGGCGAGGAAGCGCTCGATCTCGTCGATCACCTCGCCGATCTCCTCGTCGACCTCCTCCTCGAGCTCTTGCACCTCGTCGGCGGCCGCGAAGATGGCGACGAGCGGGGCGAGGAGGTGGGAGCGGCCGAGAAAGGGCATGAGGGGCCTTGGCTAGCGGGCAGACCTACCCCCTACGAACCAGCGCGGCGCCCCGTTCCCGATCAGATATGGAGGACGCGTCCCTCGGCCGACAGCACCGCCTCGTGCATCATCTCGGACAGCGTCGGATGCGCGAAGACGGTGTTGATGAAGTCGGTCTCGACCAGCTCGGCGGTCTTGCCGATGGTATAGCCCTGGATGAGCTCGGTGACCTCGGCGCCGATCATGTGCGCGCCGAGCAATTCGCCCGTCTCGGCGTCGAACACGGTCTTGATGAAGCCCTGCGTCTCGCCCAGCGCGATCGCCTTGCCGTTGCCGATGAAGGGGAACTTGCCGACCTTGACCTTGTGCCCCGCTTCCTTGGCCTTGGCCTCGGTCAGGCCGACGCTGGCGACCTGCGGGTGGCAATAGGTGCAGCCCGGGATATTGCGCACGTCCATCGCGTGCGGGTGGACCTCCTTGTTGCCCATTTCCCTGACGATCGCCTCGACCGCGATGATGCCCTCGTGGCTGGCCTTGTGCGCGAGCCACGGCGGCGCGGTGACATCGCCGATCGCCCAGATGCCCTTCACGTTGGTGCGGCACATCTCGTCGGTGTCGATATGCCCCTTGGTGGTCTTCACCTTGAGCTTTTCGAGCCCGATCTTCTCGGTGTTGGGGACGATGCCGATGGCGACGATGCAGTGCGAGAACTGCTTCTTCTCGACCTTGCCCTTGTCGTCCTTGATCTCGGCGGTGACGCCGTTCTTGTCGGCCTTGAGGCTCTGCACCCCCGCCTTGGGCATGATCGTCATGCCCTGTTTCTTGAGCTGCTTGTGCAGTTCGGCCGAGATGTCGGCGTCCTCGACCGGCACGATGCGGTCGAGCATCTCGACCACGGTGACGTTGGCGCCCATGTCGTTGTAGAAGCTCGCGAACTCGATACCGATCGCGCCCGAGCCGATGACCAGCAGGTCCTGGGGCATCGCGGGCGGGGTCATGGCGGTGCGATAGGTCCAGATCTTGTCGCCGTCGGCAGGCGCGAAGGGCAGGTCGCGCGCGCGCGCGCCGGTGGCGACGATAATATGCTTGGCGGTGAGCTGCGTTGTCTTGCCGTCCTTCTCGACGGTCAGCTTGCCGGGCGCATCGATCGACCCGTTGCCCATGTGCACGTCGATCTTGTTCTTCTTCATCAGCCCGGTGACGCCCTGGTTCAATTGCTTGGCCACCGCGCGGCTGCGCGCCACCACCTTGTCGAGGTCCATGCTCACGCCCTCGGCCTTGAGCCCGAAGCTCTCCGCATGCTTCATGTGGTGGAAGATCTCGCCCGAGCGCAGCAGCGCCTTGGTCGGGATGCACCCCCAGTTGAGGCAGATGCCGCCCAGCTTCTCGCGCTCGACGATCGCGGTCTTGAGCCCCAGCTGGCTCGCCCGGATCGCCGCGACATAGCCGCCGGGGCCGGAGCCGAGGACGATGAGATCGTAAGCGTTGGACACGGCGGGCTGCTCCTTCGAAATTTGCTTGAGGTGCCGACTAGCTGCCCAGCCGTGGAGCGACAAGTCCCCTAGAGGCCGAGCACCGTCAGCGCCGCATAGAGCAGCCCGAAGAATAGCCCGGTCACCCCGAGGAGGCCGATGATCCAGAAGAATTCGCGCCACTCGTCCATCTTCACCTTGAAGACGAGCGCCCAGACGGTCAGCAGCGCGCGCGGCACGATCATCCAGATGGTCATGGCGACCATCCCGCCGATCGGGAACTTGAGCCACGCGCTGTCGGGCAGGATCGCATCGGCGAACCCCATCTCGATCGGCACGAAGCCGAGCGCGAGGAAGAAGGCCATGAAGCTGCCGAACAGGAAGGCCCGCGCGCCATTGCCCTTCCTCCCCTGCGCCCCCAGCGCCGCGAAGGGGGTGGCGAGCAGGATCGGCTTGATGAACATGCCGACATCGCCCGCGGGCGGGTCGGCGAGCGCGATCGCCCAGCAGGCCATGGCGGTGAGATAGCCCGATGCGCCCGTCATGAAGAGCTTGGTGCAGCCATCCATCCCCCCGTCCGAGTGGCGAAAGGCGAGGATCGACCAGGCGAGCCCGACCGCCGCGCCGATCGCCCACCCCGACAAGGGCAGCGGGATGGCGAGCAGCACCGGGAGGAAGAAGAGCGAGGCGAAGGCGGCGAGGCTGGCGGGAATGCCGATCAGGATGGTCGTGCCCAGCAGCGCCTCGTGCACGCTGTTCATCGAGAAAGCCTTTTTCCCGACCAGCCCGCCGATGCCATAGACGAGCATGTAGGCGACGATCACGCTTGCCAGCGCGCTGCCCGCGATCTGCGGGACGATCTCGCCCATCTCGAGCCCGCTCACCTGGCGACCAGCCCCGCCTTGCGCGCGAGCCACTCGGTGCTGCGCCAGACCAGCCCCCAGAACGCGCCGAGCACCGCCCACACGCCCAGCGCTCCCCAGAACATCGCGCCGTGCTGGGCCACGTTGCGCGCCAGCGTCCCCAGGCTGTCGGTCCAGGCGCCGATGACAAGGACGCTGATGATCGACAGGCTCGCCCCGATCAGCGGCACGACGAGGTTCTTGAGCGCCGGCAGGCCCAGCCGGTCGAGCAGCATCTCGGCGGGCACGAACAGGACAAGCGCCCCGACGACCGCGGGGATCGCCCCGATGAAGGGGAAGATGAGGATCATCGCATCCTCGGGGGTGCTGCTCGCCGCGAGGTAGAGCAGGAAGGGGGCGCAGAAGAGGCCGAAGCTCACCACCACCCGCGCCAATGTCAGCCCCATCACGCCACTCCCCCGCGCTCCGCCCCCCGGGAGCGCGGCCACCATGGCACGATCGGTCGTCCGATCAAGCCCGCCGCGGCGCGTGCGTCAGCCGCGGACCGGGCGCTTGCGGTTGTCGGGTGTGGTGGCGACGAAGGTGAAGGTGCCGCTGGCGACGTCGAACTCGCGCTCCCCGTCGCGCTCGCGCCCCTTGGCGGTGGCGCGGATGGTCATCGAGGTGGTGCCTTCCTGGAGAAGCTCGGCATAGACGGAGAGCTCGTCCCCCACCTCCATCGCGCCGGGGAACGACAGCTCGTTGGCAGCCACCACCACCGCCTTGCCCTTCGAGTGCCGCGAGGCGAGCGACCCCGCCGCGAGCGCCATCTGGCTCATCAGCCAGCCGCCGAAGATCCCGCCATAGGGGTTGGTGTCCGCCGGCATGGCGGTGACGCGGATGAGGGGGACTTCACCCCCCTCACCGAACATGATCCATTGAGGTGTTACCCCAAAAAGTTCGGCGTAAATGGCTGCCTTCTCGGCCGAGATGCCCCTCGTTCCGTTTTCATGTCCAAAGTAAGTGGGCGGAGGCACGCCCGCCGCCGATGCAGCGTCCTTCGCCGACTGGAAACCCGCTTTGATTCTCGCAGACCTCAGCCGAGAAGCGGCCTCTGGCATCCTTTACGCCACCAGCCCCATCGGATTCTCGACCAGCCGCTTGAACGCCTGCATGAACTTGGCGCCGTCGGCGCCGTCGATGGCGCGGTGGTCGAAGCTGCCGGTGGCGCTCATGATGGTGGCGATCTGGACGCTGTCGTCGATGATGTGCGGACGCTTCTCGCCCGCGCCGACCGCGAGGATCATCGCCTGCGGCGGGTTGATCACCGCGTCGAACGCCTTGATCCCGAACATCCCCATGTTGGAGATGCTCGCGGTGCCGCCCTGATACTGGTGCGGCTGCAGCTTGCCCTCCTTGGCGAGCCCGGCGAGTTCCTTCATGCCCGTCGAGATCGACGACAGCGAGCGCTCGTTGGCGTTCTCGATGATCGGGGTGATGAGCCCGCCGTCGATCGACACCGCGACCGAGATGTCGGCGCGCTCGTACTTGATGAGGTTGGAGCCCGCGAAGGACACGTTGCACTCGGGCACCTCGATGAGCGCGAGCGCCTGCGCCTTGATCAGCATGTCGTTGACGCTGAGCTTGATGCCGCGATCCTCGAGGCTCTTGTTGAGCTGGCTGCGCAGCTTCAAGAGCGCGTCGAGCTGGACATCGACGGTGAGGTAGATGTGCGGGATCTGCTGCTTGGCCTCGGTCAGGCGGCGCGCGATCGTCTTGCGCATGTTCGACAGCTTCTCGACCGCGTGCGGGATGTCGAGCGGTTCGACCTCGGCGGGCGCGGCGCTCGGTGCGGGCGCGCTGGCGGCGGGCGCGGCGGCCTCGGCGCTGGCGGGCGCCTTGCCCGCGGCGGCATCGACGTCGGCGCGCACGATGCGGCCGCCCGGGCCCGAACCGGTCAGCGCGGCAAGGTCGATGCCCTGCGCCTCGGCGAGCCGACGCGCGAGCGGGCTCGCCTTGATCCGTTCGCCATCCTTCTTCGGCGCAGGCGGCGCGGCGGGGACTTCCTTGGTCGCGGGTTCGGGCGCGCTGTCGCGGCCATAGCCCTTGTCGGGGGTGGGTGCGGCCTCGGGTGCGCTCTTCGCTTCGGGTTCGGCAGCCTCGACCTCGCCCACTTCCTCGCCCTCCTCGCCGATCATCGCGATGACGGTGCCGACCGCGACCCCGTCGGTGCCCTCGTCGACGAGGATCTTGAGCAGCGTGCCCTCGTCGACCGCCTCGAATTCCATCGTCGCCTTGTCGGTCTCGATCTCGGCGAGGATGTCGCCCGAACTGATCGCATCGCCTTCCTTGACCAGCCATTTGGCCAGCGTGCCTTCCTCCATGGTCGGCGACAGCGCGGGCATCTTCAGTTCGGTCGGCATGAAAGTCTCCTTGTTCGTGAAGCGCTCAACCCCAAATGCCCCCGCCCCGTCAAGCCTTGCATGGCGCGCGCTTTTGCCGCAGCACTCGGGACGGAGGGGTGAATGGACCAGCACTATCTCGTCATCGTCAACGAGAGCGAGGAGGCGAAAGTCTCGCTCCAATTCGCCGCGAGGCGGGCGCAGAAGACCGACCGCGGGGTCGAGGTGCTCGCCATCGTCGAGCCGCAGGAATTCGTCTCGTGGGGCGGGGTGCAGGCGGCGATCGAGGAGGAGGATTTCCACCGCGTCGAGGCGGCGATCGCCGCGACCGTGGGCGAGATCGTCGAGACGAGCGGGATCAAGCCGACCATCACCATCCGCCAGGGCGACCCGGTCAAGGTGATCAAGGAGATCATCCACGGGCGCGACGACCTCGCCGCGCTGGTGCTGGGCGCCGCGCCGGGCAAGAACCCGGGGCCGATCGTCAAGCATTTCACCGGCGAGGGCGCGGGCGACCTGCCCTGCCCCGTGCTGCTCGTCCCCGGCGGTCTCGACGACGAGCGGATCGACCTGCTCGCCTAGAGCGCCGCCTCGAGCACCTTCACCAGCCGCTCGCACCCCGCGCGGTCCTCTTCGTCGAAGCGCGCCGGGATCGGGCTGTCGAGGTCGAGCACCCCGAACAGCGCGCCGTCCTTGAGGATCGGCACCACCAGTTCGGACCGGCTCGCCGCGTCGCACGCGATATGGCCGGGGAAGGCATGCACGTCCTCGACCAGCTGCGTCTCGCGCGTCGCGGCCGCCGCCCCGCACACCCCCTTGCCCAGCGGGATGCGGATGCACGCCGCGCGCCCCTGGAAGGGGCCGAGCACCAGCTCGCCCCCGACGTGGCGGTAGAAACCCGCCCAGTTGAGGTCGGGCAGCTGCTCCATGATGAGCGCGCTCGCATTGGCCATGTTGGCGACCGCATCGGGCTCGCCCGCGACGAGGCTGGCCAGCGCCTTGGCGAGTTCGTCGTAGAAGGCGGGCTTGTCGCCGGCCTCGATCTTGAAGTCGTACATCAGTAGTCCACTTTCCCGCGCATCTTCTTGACCTTGCCGCGCTGCACCTTGGCGTCGGTGCGCCGCGCCTTGGCGGCGCGGCTCGGCTTGGTCTTGCGGCGCTTCCTCGGCACCACATGGGCCTTGGCGATCATCTCGGCAAGCCGCGCGCGCGCCTCGCGGCGATTGTCCTCGCGGCTGCGCGAGCCCTTGGCGGTGATCACCATCGCGGCGCGATCCTTGGTGACCTTCGAGCCGCCGAGGTGGCGCAGCCGGTTGAGCACCCGCCCGCTCAGCCCCAGCGCCATCAGGTCGACGCGCAGCTGGACCCCCGTCTCGGTGGTGTTGGCATGCTGCCCGCCGGGACCCGAGGCAGCGAGATAGCTTTCCTCCAGCGCCTCTTCGGGCAGCGCGACGTCCTCGGGCTTCATCAGGAGGACACCCCCGCGAACGCCGCCCATTCGCCGAAATGTTCGGGCAGCGGCGCTTCGAGCTTGATCGTCCGGCCCTTGGGGCGCGGCACCTCGAGCCGGTGCGCGTGGAGCAGCATCGGGCCGCCCGGGAAGCCATAGACGCGGTCGCCGACGATCCCCACGCCCAGCCCCTCGCGCGCGTGCACGCGGATCTGGTGCGTGCGCCCGGTCTCGGGGACGAACTCGACCAGCGTGCGCCCGTCCGCCTCGTGGAGCTTCTTCCAGTTGGTCACCGCGGGCTTGCCCGCAGGGTCGGCGACCATCCGCCAGCCCGCCTGCTCGCTCGACACCTTGGCAAGCGGCAGGTCGATGACGCCGGCATCGCCCTCGACCGGGCCGCCGAGCAGCGCGACGTAGCGCTTGCGCACCTCGTGGCGCTCGAACGCGGCCTGCACCCATTTGCGCGCGGGCGGGTTGCGCGCGAGCAGCAGGCATCCCGAGGTGTCCTGGTCGAGCCGGTGCATGATCGCGGGGAGCCGCTTGTAGCCCTGCTGCAGCTGGGGCAGCCGGGCTTCGACCGAATCGCCCCCGCGGCGCGGGGTGTCGACGGGCAAACCGGCGGGTTTGTCGATGGCCACCACGGCGGCGTCGATGAAGATGATGCGGGTCTCGAGGTCCATGGCGCCCCCGTACCGACCCGCGCGCCCGAGGGAAAGGCCCCCGCTTGCCTCCACATTGAGTCCTTTCGGTCACAGGGCGGACCGAAAAAGGCTTCCGTTAACCTTTATGACTTTGTTAACTTTTGGGCGTCAGATAGGTAATGGTTAATGGACGCTTAGACGGCGTTAAGCGCCAGTTACTTGTGGTTTACGGTAACGCCCTTAATTCCGGACTAATCGGGGGATTTTTTATGCGTGTACTGCTGATCGAGGACGACGCCACCATCGCCAAGAGCATCGAGATGATGCTCTCGACCGAGGGCTTCAACACCTATGTCACCGATCTGGGCGAAGAGGGCCTCGATCTTGGCAAGCTCTACGATTACGACATCATCCTTCTCGACCTCAACCTGCCCGACATGCACGGCTATGACGTCCTGAAGAAGCTGCGCACCGCCAAGGTGCAGACGCCGGTGCTGATCCTGTCGGGGATCGGCGAGATGGACTCGAAGGTCCGCGCGCTGGGCTTCGGCGCCGACGACTATGTCACCAAGCCCTTCCACCGCGACGAGCTGGTCGCGCGCATCCATGCCATCGTGCGCCGTTCGAAGGGGCATTCGCAGTCGGTCATCCGCACCGGCAAGCTGGCGGTCAACCTCGACGCCAAGACGGTCGAGGTCGACGGCAACCGCGTCCACCTGACCGGCAAGGAATATGCGATGCTCGAGCTGCTCTCGCTTCGCAAGGGCACCACGCTGACCAAGGAAATGTTCCTCAACCACCTCTATGGCGGGATGGACGAGCCCGAACTCAAGATCATCGACGTCTTCATCTGCAAGCTCAGGAAGAAGCTCAGCCTCGCCTGCGGCGGCGAGAATTACATCGAGACCGTGTGGGGCCGCGGCTACGTGCTGCGCGATCCCGAAGAGGACAAGGCGACGGGCGAGGCCGCGGCCTGACCCGTCCGCCCGCGACGCCGAGCGCGTGGGGCAAGCGAAAAGGGCGGCGGTGCGCGAGGCACCGCCGCCCTTTTCTTTTACCCGCCGAATCGGCCCCGTCGATCGGCGCTACTTGACCGGCACCACCTTGGCGGGGCGGCTGCGCTGGGGCAGCGGCTTGGAGCGGTCGGCATAGTCGACCGTGAGGCTTTCCTCCATCGGTCGCCAGCCGTCGCGCCCGAGGCGCTCCATCGGCTTGAAGCGCGTCTTGTAGGCCATCCGGTCCGACCCCTCGACCCAATAGCCGAGATAGACATAGGGCAGCCCGGCGCGCTGCGCGCGGATGATATGGTCGAGGATGATATAGGTGCCGAGCCCCTTGCGCGCCTCGGGGCCGGTATCGAAGAAGCTGTAGATCATGCTCAGCCCGTCGCCCTGCTGGTCGGACAGGCAGGCGCCGACCAGCTTGCCCGGGCGCCCGGCGGCATCGGCGGGCTCGCGATATTCGATCAGGTAGGTGCGCACCGGGGTCTGCTCGACCATGTCGGCGAAATCCTGTTCGTCCATCTCGGCCATGCCGCCGCCGGGATGGCGCTCGGCCAGGTAGCGCGAGAGGAGCTCATATTGCTCGGCGGTGGTCCACGGCTTGCACGCGGTGACGTCGAGGTCGGCGTTGGCGCGCAGCAGCCGGCGCTGGGTCCGGCTCGGCGCGAAGTCCTTGGCGCGCACGCGCACCGACACGCAGGCCGAACAGTCGGTGCAGCTCGGGCGATAGGCGACCGACTGCGAACGCCGGAAGCCGATCCGCCCCAGCGCCTCGTTCAACTCGGCGGCGTTGCGGCCCGACAGCTCGGTGAACACCTTGCGCTCCACCTTGCCCGGCAGATAGGGGCAGGGTGCCGGGTTGGTGACGAAAAACTTGGGGAAGCGAAATGGGGCGCTCACCCGGACCTCCTGCGTTCAATCCTTACCGACTTGATGTGGAAGGAAGTTAACAGGTCTGCAACGTTTTTGCACCTCGCCCGGTGCCCGGTTCTGAGTCAGTCTGTGCCGGCTTGAGACGCAATCTGGTTAATCGGGTGCCGCGGCGCGCCCGCGGGGCGGCGCCCTAGACGATCGCCTCGCGCCGCACCTTGAACCCGCACCCCTCGAGCGCCTCGATCAGCCCGTCGATCGCGGCCGCGTCGCGCGCCTCGCACTCGACCTCGATCAGCGTGTCCTTGGCGGGCAGCGCGGTGAACACGCGGTGGTGGTTGGTCTCGATGATGTTGACCCGGCATTCTTGGAACTTGGCGGTGATCGCGGCGAGCGCGCCGGGGCGGTCCTCGGCCTCGATCTTCAGCCGCGCGATCCGGCCCGCGCGCACCAGCTCGCGCACCAGCACGTTGGACAACAGGTGCGGGTCGATATTGCCCCCGCACAGGACGGTGCCGACCTTCTTGCCCGCATAGGCTTGCGGATCCGCGAGAAGATGCGCGAGCCCCGCCGCGCCCGCGCCCTCGACCACCGTCTTCTCGATCCCGACGAGCAGCGCGACGGCATGTTCGATCGCGGCTTCCTCGACCAGTTCGATCCGGTCGACCAGTTTGCCGATGATCGCGCGGGTGATCCGCCCCGGCTCCTTGACCGCGATCCCCTCGGCCAGCGTGTCGCCCCCCATCACGCTCGTCTTGCCCTCGAGGATGTTCTTCATCGCCGGGAACATCGCCGCCTCGACGCCGACGATCTCGATGTCGGGGTTGGCCGCGCGCGCGGCGATGGCGATGCCGCTCATCAGCCCGCCGCCGCCGATCGGCACCACGAGCACGTCGAGATCGGGCACCTTGGCGAGCATCTCGAGCCCGACCGTGCCCTGCCCGGCGATCACGTCGGGGTCGTCGAAGGGATGGACGAAGACATAGCCCTTCTCGTCCGCGAGCGCCTGCGCATGCGCATAGGCATCGTCGAACACCTTGCCCTCGAGCACCACGGTGGCGCCATGCCCCTCGGTCTGCTCGACCTTGATGGTCGGGGTCGCGGTCGGCATCACGATGGTCACCGGGATGCCGAGCCGCGCGCCGTGATAGGCCACCGCCTGCGCATGGTTGCCCGCCGAGGCCGCGATGACCCCGCGTTTCTTCTCTTCCTCGGTGAGCTGGCACAGCTTGTTGAGCGCGCCGCGCTCCTTGTATGCGGCGGTGAACTGGTAGTTCTCGAACTTGAGCCAGACCTCGGCCCCGATGAGCTCGCTCAGCGTACGCGACTTGGCCATCGGCGTCTTGACGACATGGCCCTCGATCCGCGCGGCGGCGGCGCGGACGTCCTCGACAGTGATTTCCCTCTCCATGCCCAGCCGCCTAGCCCTTTCGTTGGCGGTAGACAATGCTATGCGAGGGCATGACCAGAAAGCTCCTGCTCGCGGCCAGCGCCGCGCTCGCCCCCATCGTCCTCGGTGCCGCCCCGACGCAGGCCGACACGCTCTACGTCAATGCCGACGGGCTCCACGCCACCGCCGAGGGGACGCTCGAGCGCTTCGCCGCGATGCGGGTGGACGAGCGCGGCCGGATCGTGCGGCTCTACGCCCCCGGCGAAGCCCTCGATCCCGCGGCCGACGAGCGGGTCGACCTTGGCGGGGCGCATGTCCTGCCCGGGCTGATCGACGCGCATGGCCATGTCATGGGGCTGGGGCTCGCGCTGCTCCAGCTCGACCTTGGCGGGACCGCCTCGATCGAGGAACTGCAGCGCCGTGTCGCGGCCTATGCCGCCGCCAACCCCGACCTGCCGTGGATCGTCGGGCGCGGCTGGAACCAGGAACTGTTCGCCGAGGGGCGCTTTCCCACCGCTGCCGACCTCGACGCGGTGGTCGCCGACCGTCCGGTCTGGCTTGGCCGCGTCGACGGGCATGCCGCGGTGGGCAACAGCCGCGCGCTCGCCATCGCGGGGATCACCGCCGCCACCCCCGACCCCGAGGGCGGCGCGATCGAGCGGCTCGCCGACGGCAGCCCCGCCGGGGTCTTCATCGATACCGCCGAGGCGCTGGTGAACCAGCATATTCCCGCCCCCGACGCCGCCCTGTTCGACCGCGCGCTCGAGGCCGCCGAGCGCTTCATGCTCGCGAACGGGCTCACCGCGGTGGCCGACATGGGGACGAGCGTCGAGGACTGGCACGCGATGCGCCGCGCTGGCGATGCGGGCGAACTCGACGTGCGGATCATGAGCTATTCGGCCAATGTCGGCCCGGCGCAGGCGATCGCGGGCACCGCGCCGACCCCGTGGCTCTACGGCGACCGGCTGCGGATGGGCGGGGTGAAGCTCTATTCGGACGGCGCATTGGGCTCGCGCGGGGCGCTCCTGAAGGCCGATTACGCCGACCAGCATGGGCATCGCGGGCTGCCCGTCATGTCGCCCGCCGAACTGCGCGCGGCGGCCGACTGGGCCGCCGACCACGATTTCCAGCTCGCCATCCACGCGATCGGCGATGCCGCCAACGCCGAGGTGATCGCGATCCTCGAGGAGCTCGATGCCCCCGCCGAGCGGCACCGCATCGAGCATGTCCAGATCCTCGATCCCGCCGACCTCGGGCGGCTTGCCGAGGCGGGCATCATCGCCTCGATGCAGCCGGTGCACCAGACGTCGGACTGGCAGATGGCCGAGAAGCGGCTCGGGCCCGACCGGCTCGGCGGCGCCTATGCGTGGAAGAGCCTGCACGAGGCGGGCACCCGCCTCGCCTTCGGCTCCGATTTCCCGGTCGAGCATCCCAACCCCTTCGTCGGGCTCAAGGTCGCGGTCACCCGCGAGGACGCCAATGGCGCCCCGCGCGGGGGCTGGCGCGCGCACGAGGTGCTGAGCCTCGGGCAGGCGCTCGCGGGCTTCACACAGTGGGCCGCCTATGCGGGCGAGGCCAACGAGCGCTTCGGCGCGCTCGCCCCCGGGCGTCACGCAGACTTCATCATCGTCGATCGCGACATTTCGGCGGGCGACCCGCGCGCCATCGCCGACACGAAGGTGCTCGCCACCTATGTCGGGGGCGAGAAGGTCTGGAGCGCCGACTAGGCGGCGGGGGCGGGCGCCGGTTCGACTGGCGCCGCCTCGTCCTCGGCCCGCGCCTTCAGGAAGCGCAGCCGCCGCGCCAGCGCCACCGCCCCCCAGGCGAGCAGCCCGCCGACGATCCCGTCGAGCGCATAGTGCCAGCCCGAGGCGATGCTGAGCAGGAAGATGATCGCCGCATAGGCCGCCGCCGCGGGGCTGCGCCACAGCAGCGCGCCCCACACCACCGAGGCGACATGCATCGAGGGCATGGCGCTGATGCCGCCGCCGATCTCGGTGTCGTTGGCGAGGTAGGCGTTCCACAGATAGTCGACGAACATCCCCGCCGTCGCCGGGTCGATGCCCGCGAAGCGGTCGCCGAGGCCAAGCCGCTCGTAGAAGACCGGCCCGCCCGCGGGCACCAGCCACTGCACCAGCGGCGCGAAGATCCCCCACAGGATGAACCAGCCGCCGATGAAGGCATGGTCGCGCCGCGCCCGGACGAGCGAGACGGCGATGAACAGCGCCCAGCTCCAGTGGTAGACCACCATCAGGTGCCCGCCCTTGAGCCAGGCGAGATAGCGCCACGGATCGCCGAAGAAGAGCAGCGCATCCAGGTCGGCGAGCCATGAATCGGCGGTCAGCCCGAACTGGTTGAGCCACATCTTCATCGAGGAATAGCCCGCCATGCCCACCCCGGCGGCGAGCGCCAGCAGCAGCGTCCCGGGCACCTCGCGCAGCCCCTTGCCGCGCGCCAGCTGGAGGATCGCGAACAGGCCGACCGTGACGCCGGCGCAAACGACCCACAGGAGCAGCGCGCGGACGTGGAAATAATCCCACGCGATGGCCAGCGAGGGCAAGGTGCACAGCAGCGCCAGGGGCAGCCAGCGAGGAAACATGCAAGGGGTCCCGGACCGTGAAAATACCGGCCCCGAGGCTAGGCCCGCATGGTAAAGAAGCGCTTAAGGCGCGCGCGCCGCCTGCGCCCGCTGGACCAGCATCGAGGGGGTGAGGATCTGCGGCAGTTCCTCGGGCTTGCCCTCGCCCGGCGGATACCACAGATAGACCGGCACCGCCGCGCGCCCGCGCTCCTCGAGGAAACGGGTGATGCGGTCGTTGCCGTCGGTCCAGTCGGCGACGAAGACCGCGACATCGGCCGCCTCGAACGCGTCGCGCACCTCCTCGCGGTCGATCGCGATCTTCTCGTTGGCCTTGCAGGTGAGGCACCAGTCGGCGGTGAAATAGACGAACACCGGGCGCCCCGCCGCGCTCGCCGCCGCGACCCGCTCGGGCAACCAGGTCTGCGCGCCCGCCACCGCCTGCGTGCGCTGGATCGGCTCGGGCGGCAGGACGACCAGCCCGAGGACCGCGACCAGCACGCTGCCCGCGACCGCGTAGCGCAGCAGCCCGAGCCGCCGCCCGAGCAGCCCGAACATGCCGACCAGCAGCCCCAGCGCGACCAGCCCGCTGGTCAGCCCGATCGGCCCGGCGAGCCGCCACAGGAGCCACAGGCAGGCGAGCACCGTCGCCCCCATCGGAATCGCCAGGTAGCGCTTGAGCCGCGCCATCCACGGCCCCGGGCAGGGCAGCCGGTTGCGCAGCGCGGGCACGAAGCCGATCGCGAGGAAGGGCAATGCCAGCCCCAGCCCGAGCATCGCGAAGATGCCGATCGCGGCGGCCTCGGGCAGGATCAGCGCGGTCCCGAGCGCGGTGCCGAGGAAGGGCCCCGCGCAAGGCGTGGCGACGAAGGCGGCGAGCGCCCCCGTGCCGATCGAGGAGCGTGCCTCGATCCGCCCGCCGACGACCGGCAATTCGAACAGCCCGATGAGGTTCAGCGTGATCGCGGTGGCGAGCAGGAGCAGGACGAAGATCGTGCGCGGGTCCTGCAGCTGGAAGGCCCAGCCGACCGCATCGCCGCCCGCGCGCAGGAACAGCAACACTACCCCGAGCAACGCCGTGCCCCCCACCGCGCCCAGCGTGTAGCCGATCGCATCGCGCCGCGCGCGCGCCTCGTCGGTGCCGCTACTCGCGAGGTGGAGCGCCTTCATCGTCAGCACCGGGAAGACGCAGGGCATCAGGTTGAGGATGAGCCCGCCGATCAGCGCCCCGAACAGCGCGGCGAGGATTGCCGCGGGGCGGGTATCAGCGAGCGGGGTGCCCCCCGTCGGCACCGGCCCGCGCGTCGCGGTGAATTCGAGCCCCTGCCCCGTCCCCAGCTTGACGATGCCACCAATCTCGGCAGGCAAATCGGCGGGATCGGCGCGCGGGTGCAGCGCCAGTTCGGCGATCAACCGGTCGCCGTCGCGGCGGAAGACGGGCTCGACCGCGGTGTCGATGACGCGGTTCTGCGCGATGAACAGGTCGGGCTTGCCGAGCGCGAGGTCGGCGGGGATGGGCACCGCGATGCCGAGCCGCTCGCGGCTGGTCGCATAGTGCGCGTCGCCCGCCAGCGGGCGCGGCAGCGCGGCGCGCCAGCGCGCGAAATCCGCGTCGGTCGCGCCCTGCGGCGCGCCGCGCTCGACCACGGTGGCGAAGCTGCCGCGCTCGGGCACGCAGACCTTGTCGGTGCACGCCAGCCAGGTCGCGCGGCCGCGCACGGTGAAACTGTCGGGCGCATCGGCATCGGCGCGAATCTCGGTCAGCATCGCATGCTCGCCGCGATAGACGTAGCTGACCAGCCCCGCCGCCTCGTAGCGCATCGGCGTGGGGAAGCGGATCTCGCCCACCTCGACCCCCTCGGGCACGTCCCACTCGACAGCGAGCGGCAGCCCCGCATCGCCCGGGTTCTTCCAATAGCCGTGCCAGCCGGGTTCGGCCTCGAACACGATCGCCGCCTCGACCTTGCCGTCATGGAGCGCCCCGTCGACCTCGAGCCGCGGAGTGAGATGGGTCGAAGGCTGCGCGTGCGCGGGCAGCGCGGCGCAGAGCATGGCGAAGGCGAGGAACAGGCGCTGGATCACGGCCCCTGCCCTAGCCTGCCGCCGCCTCCTCGTCGAGATTGGGCGACAACCGCTTTTTGGCGGTAGCCATGTCGAGCCCGGCGCGCCGCGCATAGTCCTCGAGCTGGTCGACCCCGACCCGCGCGACCCCGAAATAGGCCGCGTCGCGATGCGCGAAATAAAAGCCCGAAACCGCGCTCGCGGGCCACATGGCGTGATTCTCGGTAAGCGTGATCCCCGCCGGGTTGCCGCCGAGCAGCTCGAACAGGATCGGCTTCAGCCCATGGTCGGGACAGGCCGGGTAGCCGGGCGCGGGGCGGATGCCGCGATAGGCTTCGGCGATCAGCTCCTCGTTGGTCAGCGCCTCGTCGGCGGCATAGCCCCATTGAGTGGTGCGGACATGCTGGTGGAGCCGCTCGGCGAAGGCCTCGGCGAGGCGGTCGGCGAGCGCCTTCAGCAGGATCGCGCGATAATCGTCCCCCGCCGCCTCGAACGCGCTGGCGCGCTCCTCGGCGCCGTGGATCGCCACCGCGAAGCCGCCGACATGATCGCCGTCCGCCGCGACGAAATCGGCGAGGCTCATGTTGGCGCGGCCCGCGCGCTTCTTCACCTGCTGGCGCAGCATCGGCAGCCGCGTGCCGCCATTGACCATCAGGTCATCGCCCTCGCGCCGCGCCTCCCACACCTGCGCCACCCCGCGCGCGGTCAGCCAATTTTCCGCGACGATCTCGTCGAGCATCGCCTGCGCGTCGGCGAACAGCGCGCGCGCCGCCGCGCCGACGACCTCGTCCTCGAGGATCGCGGGATAGGTGCCGTGCAGCTCCCACGCGCGAAAGAAGGGGGTCCAGTCGATCGCCGCGCGCAGGTCGGCGAGGTCCCAGCCGTCCCATTCGTGCCGCGCGAGGCTTTGCGGTGGCGGCGCGATGCCGTCGGGGTCGAGCGTGAAGCCATTCTCCAAGGCCTCGGCGTAGCTCGCCAGCGCGCGCTTGCCCTTGCCCGCGCGGCCCGCGCGGATCCGCGCATAGTCCGCCGCCACCTCGGCGGTGTAGGCCGCGCGCTCCTCGCCCATCAGCCTGGCCGCCACCCCGACCGCGCGGCTGGCGTCGTTGACGTGGATGACCGGGCCCGAAAAGGCGGGCGCGATCTTCAGCGCGCTATGCACCCGGCTGGTCGTCGCCCCGCCGATGAGCAGCGGCAGGCTCAGCCCCTCGCGCTCCATCTCGCTCGCATTGTGCACCATTTCATCGAGGCTCGGGGTGATCAGCCCCGACAGGCCGATGATGTCGACCTCGTGGTGCCGCGCCGCCGCGAGGATGTCGCTCCAGCCGACCATCACGCCGAGATCGACGATCTCGTAGCCGTTGCACTGGAGCACGACGCCGACGATATTCTTGCCGATATCGTGGACGTCGCCCTTCACGGTGGCGAGCAGGATCCTGCCCTTGGCGGCGCGCTTTTCGCCCGCATTCTCGGCCTCGATATGGGGCAGCAGCACCGCCACCGCCTTCTTCATCACCCGCGCCGACTTGACCACCTGCGGCAGGAACATCTTGCCCGCGCCGAACAGGTCGCCGACGCGGTTCATGCCGTCCATCAGCGGGCCCTCGATGACGTCGAGCGCGCGGTCCGCGCCCTGCCGCGCTTCCTCGACATCGGCCTCGATATGCGCGTCGAGCCCCTTCACCAGCGCATGTTCGAGCCGCTTCTCGACCCCCAGTGCGCGCCAGTTGTCGTCGCGCGCCGAGGCCCTGGCGCCCTGCCCCTGGTAGCGCTGCGCCAGCTCGATCAGCCGGTCGGTGGCCCCGTCGTGCCGGTCGAACAAGACGTCCTCGCAGGCGTCGCGCAATTCGGGGTCGATCTCGTCATAGACGTCGAGCTGCCCCGCATTGACGATCGCCATCGACAGGCCGGCGGGGATGGCGTGGTAGAGGAAGACGCTGTGCAGCGCACGGCGCACCGTCTCGTTGCCGCGGAACGAGAAGCTGAGGTTGGACAGCCCGCCCGAGATCTGAACGCCCGGGCATCGCGCCTTGATCTCCTTCACCGCCTCGATGAAATCCACGCCGTAGCGGCGATGTTCGTCGATCCCCGTCGCCACCGCGAAGATGTTGGGGTCGAAGATGATGTCGTGCGCGGGAAAGCCGTTGGCGACGAGCAGGTCGTAGGCGCGCTTGCAGATCGCGACCTTGCGATCCTTGCTGTCGGCCTGGCCTTCCTCGTCGAAGGCCATCACCACCACCGCCGCGCCATAGTCGCGCACCCGGGCGGCGAGCCGGAGGAAATCCTCCTCGCCCTCCTTCAGGCTGATCGAATTGACGATCGGCTTGCCCGGCACGCAGCGCAGTCCCGCCTCGATCACCGCCCACTTGGAGCTGTCGACCATCACCGGCACGCGGGCGATATCGGGTTCGGCGGCGATGCGCTTGAGGAAGGTCGCCATCGCCTCGGCGCCGTCCAAGAGCGCCTCGTCCATGTTGACGTCGATCACCATCGCGCCATTTTCGACCTGCTGGCGCGCGACCTCGACCGCGGCCTCGTAATCGCCCTTCAGGATGAGCTTCTTGAAGCGTGCCGACCCGGTGACGTTGGTCCGCTCGCCGATCATCACGAAGCGGCTGGCATCGAGGGTCATGCGCGCACCTCGAGCGGTTCGAGCCCCGCCAGCAGCATCGCCTCGGGCGGATCGGCGAGGCGGCGCGGCGCCACCCCCTCGACCGCCTTTGCGATCGCGGCGATATGCTCGGGCGTCGTCCCGCAGCAGCCGCCGACGATGTTGACCAGCCCCTCGGCAAGCCAGTCGTCGACCTGCGCGCGCGTCTCGCCCGGGCCTTCGTCATAGTCGCCGAGATCGTTGGGCAGCCCGGCATTGGGATAGGCCATCACCAGCGTATCGGCGCGGGCGCTCAGCACCTTCAAATGCGGGCGCAGCGCCTCGGCACCGAACGAGCAGTTGAGCCCGATCGTCAGCGGCGCGGCATGGCGCACGCTCGCCCAGAGGGCCTCGACCGTATGCCCCGACAGGTTGCGCCCCGACAGGTCGGTCAGCGTCATCGACAGCATGATCGGCAACTCGCGGCCCAGCGCGCGCTCGACGTTCCGGACCGCCATGATCCCCGCCTTAGCGTTCAGCGTGTCGAAGATCGTCTCGATCAGGATGAAATCGACCCCGCCCTCGGCGAGGCTGCGCACCTGTTCCTCATAGACCCGCACCACCTCCTCGAACCCGACCTCGCGGTAGCCGGGATCGGCGACGTCGGGCGAGAGCGACAGCGTCTTGTTGGTCGGCCCCACCGCGCCCGCGACGAAGCGCGGCATGCCGTCCGCGGCGAAGCGATCGGCGACGCGGCGCACGATCGCCGCGCCTTCGACGTTGATGTCGTGAACCAGCGCCTCGGCGCCATAGTCGGCCTGGCTGATCGCATTGGCGTTGAAGCTGTTGGTCGCCAGGACGTGCGCCCCTGCCTCGGCATAAGCGGCGCAGATCGCCTCGACCGCGTCCGGCTGGGTCAGGTTGAGGAGGTCGTTGTTGCCGCGCTGCTCGCGTGTCAGCGCGACCGCCCCGCGAAACTGCGCCTCGCCCAGCCCGAGCCGCTGGATCGCGGTGCCATAGGCGCCGTCCTTGACCAGCACCCGCTCCTTCGCGAGCGCGCGCAGTTCCGCGGCCTTGCTCATGCGATCACCCCCGGCTGCACCCCGAGCAGGCGGCAGATGGCATAGGACAGGTTGGCGCGGTTCAGGGTGTAGAAGTGGAAATGCCGCACCCCGCCGGCATAGAGCTGCCCGCACAATTCGGCCGCGATCGTCGCCGCGACAAGTTCGCGCGCCGCCGGATTGTCGTCGAGCCCCTCGAAGCGTGCTTCCATCCACGCGGGGATCTGGGTGCCGCACAGCCCTGCGAACTTGCGCGTCTGCGCCACGTTCGAGACGGGCAGGATGCCCGGCACCAGCTCGATGTCGCGCCCGCGCGCGGCCAGCGCGTCACGCAGGCGGAAGAAGGGCGCGGGGTTGAAGAAGAACTGGCTGATCGCGCGGCTCGCGCCCGCGTCGATCTTGCGCAAGAGGTGGTCGAGATCGGCCTCGAAGCTGAGCGCCTCGGGATGGCATTCGGGATAGGCGGCGACCGAAATGTCGAAGTCGGCGACTTGCCGCAGCCCCGCGACCAGCTCGGCGGCATTGGCATAGCCCTGGGGGTGGGGCGCGAAGGGCTCGCCCTCGGGCGGATCGCCGCGCAGCGCGACGATATGGCGCACGCCCGCGTCCCAATAGTCGCGCGCGATGGCCTGCACCTCGTCGCGGCTCGCGCCGACGCAGGTCAGGTGCGCCGCGGGGGTGAGGCTGGTCTCCTCGACGATCCGCTTGACCGTCGCGTGGGTGCGCGCGCGCGTCGAGCCGCCCGCGCCATAGGTCACCGACACGAAGCGGGGCCCAAGCGGTGCCAGTCGCTCGATCGAGGACCACAGCTTCGCGTTCATCTGCTCGCTCTTGGGCGGAAAGAATTCGAAGCTGACGTCGATATCGCCGTCGGGGCGCGCGAATAGCGGCGGCGGCGCGTCGGCGGTGGTATCGGTCATGCCGCTCTCCGCTTCGCCTTGCCCGGACGATCGGCGGTCCACACCGCCACGGTCAGCTCGCCCCCCGCGACCTTCGCGGGCGGGCGCGGCGCCAGCCCCGCCAGCTTGATCAGCTGCTCGATCGCCTCGTCGGCGAAGCCGAGCCGCTGGTGGCCGTGGTCGCGGCGCAGCTCCTCGCGGCCGTGCGCCTCGAAATCGACCAGCACCAGCCGCCCGCCGGGGCCGAGGATGCGCGCCGCCTCGTCGATCGCGGCGCGCGGCTGGTGCGCGAAATGCAGCACCTGGTGGAGGATCACCGTGTCGGCATGGCCGTCGGGCAGCGGCAGCGCGAACATGTCACCCTGCCGCAGGCTCGCGCGCACCGCCTCCCCCGCCGCCTCCAGCCGTACCCGCGCGATCCGCAGCATGTCGGGCGACCGGTCGATCCCGACCGCCTCGCTGGCGCCGGGGGCGAACAGTTCGAGCATCCGCCCGGTGCCGGTCCCGACATCGACCAGCCGCCCCAGCGGGCGCCCCGCGAGCGCGGCGACAATCGCCGCCTCGACCTCTTCCTCGGGCGCATGCAGCGCGCGCAGCAGCTCCCACTGCTCGCTGCGCGCGTTGAACCAGCGGCTCGCGGTCTCGGCGCGCTCGATGCGGATCGCCTCGAGCCGCCGCGCATCGGCGGCGACCGCGCGCGCGGTCGCGCCCCCCGCCGCCGCCATCAGCGCACGCACCGGCGAGCCTTCGGGCAGGTCGAGCGTCACGAAGGTCCACGCGCCTTCCTTGCGGCGCGTCACGATTCCCGCCTCGTCGAGGATTCGCAAGTGGCGCGAGACGCGCGGTTGCGACTGGCCGAGCGCCTGCGCGATCTCGCCCACGGTCAGCTCCATCTCGGTCAGCAGGAAACAGATCCGCAACCGGCTTTCATCCGCGAGCGCCTGGAAAAGCGCCAAGAGATCAATCTCGTCGGCCATCGCTTAAAGGCATAAGGAAATCTTTATGTCTCGCAAGTGAGAATTTCACCGGCGCCCGTGGACGGCCGATGTGAAAAGATCATTGCGCCACCGATGCCAGTGGACTAAATCAGTGCGCAGGCCCGCCCCTAGCGATAGGAGCGGGTCGTGCCTTGTGCGCGCGTTGAGCGGGCACGCTAACAAGGAATGGAATACATTATGAAGAAGGTTGCTCTGACTGCTGCCGTCCTGGCCCTCGGCCTCGCGGCTTGCGAAGCCCAGACCGACGAAACCGTCGAAACCAACATCGAAGAAACCGGTGAAGCCATGGAAGCGGACGCTGAAGCCGCTGGCGAAGCCGTCGAAGGCGAAGCCGAAGAAGCCATCGCCGAGATGGACGAAGCTGCGACCGACGTCGAAGCTGCCGTCGAAGGCGAAACCGAAACGGAAGCCGCTGCCGACTAACTGGCTGCCTTCCACCTTCGGGTGAGATCAGGGTCGTCCGGTTCGCCGGGCGGCCCTTTTCTTTTGCGCGGCAAGCTGCGCTAGGATCGCGCGCATGAGTCGCGCGCTCCTCTTGATCCCCGCCATTGCGCTCGCCGCCTGCGCGCGCGAGCCCGATCCGCCGCCGCGCCCCGACGCCGCGGCGAGCGAGCGTCTGGCCTCGATCGAGGCGCGACTCGATGCTGCCGAGGCGGCCGACCCCGCGCCGCCGCGCGAGGCACAAGAAAAAGGGCCGGACACCGCAGTGCCCGACCCCCTTTCTTCCGACTGAGCAGTCGGCGGTAAGACTTAGAAGTCCATGCCGCCCATGCCGCCCATGCCGCCCATGCCACCGGGCATGCCGCCGGCACCGGCCTTGTCGTCGCTCGGCAGCTCGGCCACCGTGGCTTCGGTGGTGATGAGCAGCCCGGCGACCGAGGCCGCGTCCTGCAGCGCGGTGCGCACGACCTTGGTCGGGTCGACGACGCCCGCCGAGACGAGGTTCTCGTAGGTGTCGTTGGCGGCGTTGAAGCCCAGCGTCTCGTCGTTGCCGTCGATCAGCTTGCCCGCGACCACCGCGCCGTCGAACCCGGCGTTCGAGGCAATCTGGCGCACCGGCGCCTGCAGCGCGCGGCGCACGATGTCGATGCCGCGGGTCTGGTCCTCGTTCTCGCCCGACAGCCCGTCGAGCGACTTGGTGGCATAGAGCAGCGCGGTACCGCCGCCCGGGACGATGCCTTCCTCGACCGCGGCGCGGGTGGCGTGGAGCGCGTCGTCGACGCGGTCCTTGCGTTCCTTCACCTCGACCTCGGTGGCCCCGCCGACCTTGATCACGGCGACGCCGCCGGCCAGCTTGGCGAGCCGTTCCTGCAGCTTCTCGCGGTCATAGTCCGAGCTGGTGTTCTCGATCTGCTGGCGGATCGCGGCGGTGCGCGCCTCGATCGCGTCCTTGGCACCCGCGCCGTCGACGATGGTCGTGTTGTCCTTGTCGATGCTGACGCGCTTGGCGGTGCCGAGCATGTTGAGGTTCACATTCTCGAGCTTGATGCCGAGATCCTCGGAGACCATCTCGCCGCCGGTCAGGATGGCGATGTCCTCGAGCATCGCCTTGCGACGATCGCCGAAGCCCGGCGCCTTGACCGCCGCGACCTTGAGGCCGCCGCGCAGCTTGTTGACGACCAGCGTGGCGAGCGCCTCGCCCTCGATGTCCTCGGCGATGATCAGCAGCGGGCGACCCGACTGGACGACGCTCTCGAGGATCGGGAGCATAGCCTGCAGGTTCGACAGCTTCTTCTCGTGGATCAGGATATAGGGGTCGTTGAGTTCGACCAGCATCTTTTCCGGATCGGTGATGAAGTAGGGCGAGAGGTAGCCGCGGTCGAACTGCATGCCCTCGACGACGTCGAGTTCGAACTCGAGCCCCTTGGCCTCCTCGACGGTGATGACGCCTTCCTTGCCGACCTTGTCCATCGCCTCGGCGATCTTCTCGCCGACCTCGCGGTCGCCGTTGGCCGAGATGATGCCGACCTGCGCGACTTCGTCCGACCCCGCGACCGGCTTGGAGCGGTTCTTGAGGTCCTCGACCACCTTGGTGACGGCGAGGTCGATACCGCGCTTCAGATCCATCGGGTTCATGCCCGCGGCGACCGACTTCATGCCCTCGCGCACGATCGACTGCGCCAGCACGGTCGCGGTGGTGGTGCCGTCACCGGCGATGTCGTTGGTCTTCGAGGCCACTTCGCGCAGCATCTGCGCGCCCATGTTCTCGAACTTGTCCTTGAGCTCGATTTCCTTGGCGACGCTGACACCGTCCTTGGTGATGCGCGGCGCGCCGAAGCTCTTCTCGATGACGACGTTGCGCCCCTTGGGGCCGAGCGTGACCTTGACGGCATCGGCGAGGATGTCGACGCCCTTCAGCACGCGTTCGCGGGCGTCCCGCCCGAATTTCACTTCCTTGGCAGCCATGGTGGATTGCCTTTCTCTTGGTCTGGAATACTCAGAGGGGAAAGCGGTCGGCTCAGCTGACGATGCCGAGGATGTCGCTTTCCTTCATGATGATCAGGTCTTCGCCGTCGATCTTGACTTCGGTGCCCGACCATTTGCCGAACAGGATCTTGTCACCGGCCTTGACGTCGAGCGGGGTCACCTTGCCGTCCTCGGCCTTGGCCCCCGAGCCGACGGCGACGACTTCGCCTTCCTGCGGCTTTTCCTTGGCGCTGTCGGGGATGATGATCCCCCCGGCGGTCTTCTCGTCGGCCTCGACACGGCGGACGAGGACACGGTCATGAAGCGGTTTGAAACCCATGGTTTCCTCTGCTTTCTCAGTTGTTGAACTCTTGGCTCGACGACTGGCACTCTCGCGCGGAGAGTGCCAGCGCTGGCAGCGCATTTGGGATGCGCCCGGCAACGAGTCAACCGCTGGCCCGGCAGTTTTTTTGCCCCGCCGGGGGAGGCGCCGGCTAGGCCGCGCGCGCGACCGTCAGCCCGAGCCGCTCGCGCCGGCTCCAGCGCCCCGCCATCAGCACCGCCACGATCGCCAGCCCGATCGCGAGCCCCGACCAGATGCCGACCCCGTCCCAGCCCTGCGCGAAGGCGAGCCAGACGCCGACGCCGATGCCGATCAGCCAGTAACCGACGAAGGTGAAGATCATCGGCACCTTGGTGTCGTGGATGCCGCGCAGCGCGCCCGCGCCGGCGACCTGCGCGCCGTCGACCAGCTGGAAGATCGCCGCCACCCCGAGATAGGTCACCCCGAGCGCGATCACCGCCGCATTCTCGGCGGTGTCCTCGAGGAAGATGGTGATGAGCGCGCGCGGGAAGGTGAGCATCACCACCGCCATCACCGCCATGAACCCGACCGCCAGCGCCCAGCCGGTCCAGCCCGCGCGCCCGATCCCCGCATGGTCCTGCCGCCCGTACATGATGCCCACGCGCACCGTCGCCGCCTGGCTGATCCCCCACGGCACCATGAACGAGAGCGCCGCGATCTGGAGCGCGACCGAATGCGCCGCCAGCTCGGCCTCGCCGATCAGCCCCATGAGGTAGGCGGCGGCCGAGAACACCCCGCCCTCGAACCCGAGCGCCAGCCCGATCGGCAGCCCGAGCCGCCACATCTCGCGATAGCGCGGCCAGTCGGGGCGCCAGAAGCGCCCGAACAGGTGGAAGCGGCGGAACTGCCGGTCGCGCGCGACGACGAGGCTGAGCAGCGCGGCGAGGATCGTCCAGGTGATGGTCCCCGCCAGCCCGCCCCCGAACACCCCCAGCTCGGGCAGCCCGAAGGCGCCGAAGATCAGCCCGTAGCCGAAGAAGGCGTTGAGCCCGACCCCGAGCACGCTCATCACCAGCACCCAGCCCGGGCGCTCGAGCGCGGCGACGAAATTGCGCAGCGTCTGGAAGAAGAGGAAGGGAAGCAGCGACCACATGTAGCCGCGCAGGAAGGTCTGCGCGATGCCCGCCAGTTCGGGCTCCTGCCCGAGCGCGACGATGATCGGCCGGGCATGCCAGGTGACCGCCCAGAAGGGGACGACGTAGGTGATCACCATCCACACCGACTGGCGGAAGCTGCGCCGCACGTCGGTGACGCTGCGCAGCTTGCGCCCGAGCGCGCTCGCCATCATCGGCGAGGCCGCGGTGACCAGCCCGAGCGCGATCAGCGAGAAGGCGAAATAGAGGTTCACCGCCAGCGCCACCCCGGCGATCGCGGTCGGCCCGACCTTGCCCATCAGCCACACGTCGGTCGCGTTGATCGAGGCCATCGTCAGGTTCGACAGGATGAGCGGCCAGGCGAGCCGCAGCGTGGCGCGCAGTTCGTTTCGCCAGGGATGGACTTGAGGGATGGCCGCGGCGCGCATGGCCAACGCCGCTAGCCACCCGCCGCGCGTGCGTCCAGCGAATAAGGGTGGAGCCGCGCGGCGCGCCTGCCTAAGGTGGCGGCGAACCCCCGTCGAGGAGAGAAGATCGTGAGTTTCGCCCGCGCCCTGTGGAAGCTGCTGGTCGGGATCAAGGACGCGCTGGCGCTCCTGCTCCTGCTCCTGTTCTTCGCGCTGCTCTACGCCGCGCTGCGCGGGACCCCCGACCCGGTGCTCGGCGAGGGCGTGCTGGTGGTCGACCTCGACGGGATCGTGGTCGAGGAAGCCGCCCCCGCCGCCCCCTTCGCCACGCTCACCGGGCAGCCGGTGCTGCGCGAATGGGCGCTGCCCGACCTGCTCGCCGCGCTCGCGGCGGCCAAGGACGACGACCGCGTCGCCGCGGTCGCGCTCGACCTCGACGGGTTCCTCGGCGGCGGCCAGCCGGCGATGGAGGAGCTGGGCGAGGCGATCGCCGCGCTCGAGGCGGCGGGCAAGCCCGTCAGCGCCTTCGCCACCGGCTATGTCGGCGACAGCTACCAGCTCGCCGCGCACGCCAGCGAGATCCACCTCAACCCGCTCGGCGCGGTCGGGCTCGCCGGCCCGGGCGGCAGCCAGCTCTATTTCGCCGACCTGCTCGACCGCCTCGGGGTGACCGCCAACATCTACCGCGTCGGCACCTACAAGGCCGCGATCGAACCCTTCACCCGCTCCTCGATGTCGGACGAGGCGCGCGAGAACATGCGCGCGCTGGTCGAGACCCTCGGCGAGCAATGGCGCGACGATGTGCGCGCCGCGCGTCCCGCCGCGCAGATCGATCTCGCGCTCGACGATCCGGTCGCCGCCTTCGGGGGCTCGACCGACCTTGCCGAACGCGCGCGCGAACTGGGGCTCGTCGACACGCTCTCGAGCCGCGCCGCGTGGCACGCGCGGCTCGCCGAGCTGGGGGGCGAGGACGAGGACGCGACGGGCGGCTTCGCGCGCATCGAGCTGGCCGACTATATCGCGCTCGAGACCCCGCGCGAGCGGGGCGGCGAGATCGGCATCGTCACCGTGGCGGGCAATATCGTCGACGGCACCGCCGCCCCCGGCACCGCCGCGGGCGAGAGCCTCGTCAAGGCGATCGAGGCGGCGGACAAGCGCGATCTTTCGGCGCTGGTCGTGCGGATCGACAGCCCCGGGGGCTCGGCGCTCGCCTCAGAACGCATCCGCGTCGCGCTCGAGGAGCTCAAGGCCGAGAAGGACATCCCGGTCATCGCCAGCTTCGGCACCTACGCGGCGAGCGGCGGCTATTGGATCGCCACCGCCGCCGACGAGATCGTCGCCCCCACCGCCACGCTGACCGGGTCGATCGGCGTGTTCGCGGTGCTGCCCAGCTTCGAGGGCACGCTCGACAAGGTCGGGGTCGGGGTCGACGGGGTGCGCACCACCCCGCTGTCGGGCGAGCCCGACCTGCTCGCGGGCCCCTCCGCGGCGGCCGACGCGCTGTTCCAGGCCGGGGTCGAGAGCACCTATGCGCGCTTCCTCGCGCTGGTCGCCGCTTCGCGCGAGCTGCCGGTCGAGCGCGTCGCGCAGATCGCCGAGGGGCGCGTCTGGGACGGCGGCACCGCGCGCCAGCTCGGGCTGGTCGACCGGTTCGGGGGGCTCGATACCGCCATCGCGCTCGCCGCCGAGGCCGCGGGGATCGAGGGCGAGCCCAGCCTCCACTGGATCGAGCGCGAGCGCGGGGTCGCCGCCCGGCTCGCCGAACTGCTGGGCGCCGAGGCCCCCGAGCCGAGCAGGACCGATGCGTTCGCCCGGCTCGCGGGGCACCCCGACGCGCTGCTGGTGCGCGCGCTCGTCACGCTCGAGGAACTGCTCGCCGGGCCGAGCCTGCAGGCGCGCTGCCTCGAATGCGTGCCCCCCACCGCCCCCGCCCCGCGGGCAGCGGCGGCGGCGCGCGAGCGCTGGCTCGCGCGGCTCGCCGACTAGGGGAAATATTTGGCGAACATCTGGTCGTAATAGGTGACCAGCGGCGCCTCGGGATCGACCGTGCGCAGGATGGCGATGGCATCGTCGAACAGCGCCTGCCCGGTCATGAACAGCACCACCCCGTCACCGGTCTCGGGTTCGAACCAGACCTGCGCATGTTCGGCCACGTCGTTGCCGCTGTGGTGGACGATGGTGCGCGTGTCGCTCCCGAACAGCGCCCAGCCGAGCCCGAAGCCGAGCGGGTCGGGACAGTCGGCCACCTCGCAGGCATAGCCTGACCCCGGGGTGTCGTCGCGCGCCGCCAGCCGCATGCGCGCCGCCACCAGCGCGGGGTCGAGCCCCGTCCCCGCGCCGATCCCGGCGAGGAGCTTGGCGTAGCCGGGGACGGTGGCGTAGAGATTGTCGGCGGCCGACACCTCGCCCGGGGCGATGATGTCGCCGCCCTCGTAACGCAGGAAGGCGGGGAGCCACCCGCCCGTGGCATCGACCCCCTGCGCCATCGGCGCGACATGCGGCGCGCGCACCACCTCGACCTCCTCGACCCCGAGCGGGGCGAACAGGTAGCGCTCGACCAGCGCCGGATAGGGCTCGCCGAAGCGCGCCTCGAGATAGGCGCGCAGCATCTCGATCGCGGCGCCCGAATAGCGGATGCGCCCGTCGCCCGGGGTCGCGACGAACGCCAGCTTGCCGTCGGGATAGTCCGAGGCCCAGTTGCGCAGCCCCGACTGGTGCGACAGCACGCGGCGCGGGGTCAGCAGCGCGGCGCGCGGATCGTCGGCAAGGTCGGGGTGGACGTGATGGTCGACGAGCGGGTCGTCGAGCCCGAGCCGGCCCGCCGCGACGAGCCGGAGCACGGTCTCGGCGAGCACCGTCTTGGCGACCGAGGCGGCGTTGAACCAGGTCGCGTCGTCGGCCGCCACCCCGGGCGCGCGCGCGCCCGCATAGGCGGTCCACGCGACCCGCCCGCCCTCGATCCGCGCCAGCCCGATCGCCCCCACCTCGGGCTGCGCCGCGATCGCCGCGAGCCGCGCGGTCACCGCGGCGGGGGCCGCGTCGGCAACCGGCGGCGGGGCCGGCGCGCGCGCGGCCTCGACGGCGGGGGCCACGCAGCCGCCGAGCGCGGCGGCGGCGGTGATGGCGGTGGCGGCGAGCAGGAAGGGACGCGAACGCATGCAGGGACTCCACTGTGTTATTTTCATAACACAGCTAGACCATCGCGGCGCGCAGCGCTAGCCCCGCGCGCGTTTCTTTCGACGGGTGGCCAGCGGCAGCAGCACCAGCGCCATCAGCGTGGCGAGCATCGCCAGCGCGGCGAAGATCCGCAGCCAGTTGTTGTTGAAGTCCTCGCGGGTCTCGAGGTCCATGATGTGCAGCCCCCACATCCAGTCGAAGGCGCGCCACCAGCCGGTCCGCGTCGCCGCGATCCGCCCGCTCTCGGCCTCGACGTAGAAGCGCGTGCCGTCGTCCATCGCCACCTGCCAGGCGGGCACGGGGCGACGCCAGTCGGTCGGCGGGTCGGCGGGGTCGATCGCGCGCACGCCGTCGAGCGCGGCGCTGCCGCGGTAGCGCGCGGCGACCTCGGCGGCGGCATCGTTGGCGCCATAAGGGGCGAGCCATTCACCCGTCGCCGCATCGGCGATCCGCGTGCGTTCGCCAAGGTCGACGACCCACACGGGGCCGCGCGCGCGCGGTTCGAGCCGGACCGCCTCGAGCGGCGCGGCGTCGAGCCCGGCGGGCAGCCGCGGCGGTGCCGCCAGCGCGATCGGCGCGGGCGCCTTCAGCAGATGCTCGCCGCGCACTTCCTCGATTGGCTTGAGGACCATGAAGAAGCCCGACAGCGTCCAGAACAGCAGCGGCACCCCGACCAGCCAGCCCAGCCACAGGTGCCATTTGCGCAACGTCTTCCGCATGTTGCTCTTCTCTCCCCGCCCGGCCTGCGCCCTTCACGACGACGCCGCCCCAGCCATAGCCGGGACGGCGTCATTTGCAACGTGGCAGGCGGCGCGCCGGCTAGATGTGGATGGGCTTGCCCTGCACCGCCATCGCCGCTTCCTTGACCGCCTCGCTGTGGGTGGGGTGGGCGTGGCAGGTGTAGGCGATGTCCTCGCTCGTCGCGCCGAATTCCATCGCCTGCGTGACCTGCGCGATCATCGTGCCCGCCAGCGAGGAGATCATCCACACCCCCAGCACGCGGTCGCTCTTGGCGTCGGCGATGACCTTGACCAGCCCGTCGGTGTCGCGGTTGGTCTTGGCGCGGCTGTTGGCCATGAAGGGGAACTTGCCGACCTTGACCTCGTGGCCCGCTTCCTTGGCCTGCTCCTCGGTCAGCCCGACGCCCGCGATCTCGGGCATGGTGTAGACGACGCTGGGGATGAGGTCGTGGTTCACGATCCCCACTTCGCCCGCGATATTCTCGGCCACCGCGATGCCCTCGTCCTCGGCCTTGTGCGCGAGCATCGGCCCGGGCACCACGTCGCCGATCGCCCAGACGCCCTCGACCCCGGTGGCGAAGTCGTGGTCGGTCTCGATCTGGCCGCGTTCGTTGGTCGCCAGCCCGATCGCCTCGAGCCCGAGCCCGTCGGTATTGGCCTTGCGCCCGATCGAGACGAGGACCGCGTCGACTTCCATCGTCTCGGTCTCGCCGCCCTTGGCGGGCTCCATCGACAGGATCGCCTTGTCGCCCTTGACCTCGCAGCCGGTGACCTTGGTGCCGAGCTTGTACTTGAAGCCCTGCTTCTTGAAGACCTTGTTGGCCTCCTTGCGGATTTCCTCGTCCATCCCGGGCAGGATCTGCGGGAGATATTCGACCACCGTGACCTCGGCGCCGAGGCGGCGCCACACGCTGCCGAGTTCGAGCCCGATCACCCCGCCGCCGATGACGACCATCTTCCCGGGCACCTTGGGCAGCTTCAATGCCCCGGTCGAGTCGACCACGATCCCCTTGTCATTGTCGACCTCGACCCCGGGCAGCGGCATCACGCTCGACCCGGTGGCGATGACGATGTCCTTGGCGGTGACCGTCTTGCCGCCGACCTCGACGCTATGCTGCCCGGTGAAGCGGGCGTGCCCCTTGAGCCAGTCGACCTTGTTCTTCTTGAACAGGAATTCGATCCCGCCGGTGAGCTCGCCCACCGCCTTCGACTTCTCGGCCATCATCTGCTCGAGGTTGAGCCTGGCGCCGTCGAGCTCGATGCCGAACTTCGCGAGGTGCCCCGCGGTCGCTTCCTCGTAGAGTTCGGAGGCATGGAGCAGCGCCTTGGAGGGGATGCAGCCGACGTTGAGGCAGGTCCCGCCCAGCGTCTCGCGGCTTTCCGCGCATGCCGTCTTGAGCCCGAGCTGCGCGGCGCGGATCGCCGCCACGTAACCGCCGGGGCCGGCGCCAATCACGAGGACGTCATAATCAAAGTCAGCCATGAGAAACCTGCTCGTGTCTAAAATTCGGATTGCGCCCACATAAGGCTTTCGCCCGCTAACGCAACCGACCCGCGCCTCGCGAGGACGTCTCGCGCCGCCCCGTGAGCCATCTCTTAACCCTTGGCGCCCTATAGCGAGTTGGCCGGATCGACATAGCGAGGGGTGATCGAATGGATCAGCGCAACTGGTTGGTGATCGATACCAGCGCCGCCGCGGGTATTCGCTTCAGCGAGGTCGTGCCGTCGAGCCGCCCGGTCCTCGGGCCGGTCCACACGGTATCGCCCGAGGGCAAGCCGACCTTCACCGACGTCCTCCAGGCCTATGCGCGCGAAACCGGCCGCGACCTTGGCAAGCTCGACCCGCTGCTCGTCATCGCCGGCGCCGCCTCGGGCGAGATGATCAGCCTCACCCGCTCCAACTGGACCATCACCCGCGCGGGCCTCGCCAGCCTGTTCGGCACCCGGGTGCGGATCATCAACGATGTCGTGGCGATGGGCTGGGCGGCGACCAATTCGACTAGCCGCGCCGCCCTCGTGCGCGGTACCAAGCCCGCGCCCGACTTCACCTCGCCCGGGCGCATGGCGATGGTCTATGTCGGCGGCGGGGTCGGCGCCGCGATCATCGACATCGACCGCGAGGGCTATCAGCGCGTCATGGAGACCGAGATCGGCCACATGGACTTCGCCCCCCAGAGCGAGCGCGAACTGAAACTCGCCGAGGCGCGCCGCGGCAGCTTCTCGCAGACCAGCTGGGAAGCCATGCTGACCACCGAGCGGAACGACGAATGCTGGGGCGCCTTCCCCGAGATGCGCGAGCTGGAACGCGACCGCATGCTCGGCGAATGGTTCGGGCGCTTCCTCGCCAACCTCGTCCATGCGCAGGGCGCGTGGAACGGCGTGATGCTGGCGGGCCCGCGCGCCGCGCAGCTCACCACCGGCTCGGCCAAGATCGCCTTCGAGGGCGCCTTCACCAAGCGCCGCCAGTTCCAGCGCCTGCTCCTGCAGGTACCGGTCTGGTCGATGTCGCAATCGGAAGCCGTGCTCTCGGGCGGCGCCGCGCTGATGGCGGTGCGCGCGGCGCAAGGGGGGACGCGGCTCGCCGCCTGAAGCGGCTGCGGCCATGACAAAAAGGGGCCCCGTGGCACGGCCGCGGAACCCCTTTGCTGTCCTGGCGCGACGCCCCTAGAGGTCGATCAGCAGGCGGGTCGGATCCTCGAGCGCTTCCTTGATGCGTACGAGGAAGGTGACCGCCTCGCGCCCGTCGATCAGCCGGTGGTCGTAGGAGAGCGCGAGATACATCATCGGCTTGATGACGACTTCGCCGTTCACCGCGACCGGGCGCTCCTCGATCCGGTGCATCCCGAGCACCGCCGACTGCGGCGGGTTGATGATCGGGGTCGACAGGAGCGAGCCGAACACCCCGCCGTTGGAGATGGTGAAGGTGCCCCCCGCCATGTCTTCCATGCCGAGCGTGCCTTCCTTGGCGCGCTTGCCGTAATCGGCGATCGCCTGCTCGATCTGGGCGAAGCTCATGCGGTCGGCCGAGCGGATGACGGGGACGACGAGGCCCTTGGGCGCCGACACCGCGACCGAGACGTCGAGATAGTCGTGATAGACGATCTCGTCGCCCTCGATGCGCGCGTTGACCGCGGGCACGTCCTTGGCCGCCAGCGCGACCGCCTTCACGAAGAAGCTCATGAAGCCGAGGCGGATGCCGTGCTTCTTGGCGAACAGCTCCTTGTAGCGGTTGCGCGCGTCCATCACCGCCGACATGTCGACGTCGTTGAAGGTGGTGAGCAGCGCGGCGCTGTTCTGCGCGTCCTTCAACCGCTTGGCGATGGTCTGCCGGAGCCGGCTCATCTTGACCCGCTCCTCGCGGCGCTCGCCCGAGACGGTCACGTTGGTCGGCGCCGAGGCCTGCCCGCCACTCGCGGCGGCGGCCTTGGCGGCGGGTTCGCTGTCCTTGGCCTTGGCGGCGGCGATCACGTCGTCCTTGGTGATCCGCCCGTCCTTGCCGGTGCCGGTGATCTTGGAAGGGTCGACCCCATGTTCGAGCACCGCGCGGCGCACCGCGGGCGACAAGGTGAGGTCGCTCGACAGCGCGGGCTCGTCGGCCTCGCCCTGCGCGACCACATCGTTGTTCTCCTGCGCGCCGTCGGGGCCCTCGCCCGGCGCCTGCTCCTTGCGCGCGGGCTTGGGCTGGTCGGCGACCACCCCGCTACCCTCGCCCACCTTGGCGATGACCTGCCCGACCTCGACCGTGTCGCCGGCACCGAACAGATGCTCCTCGAGCACCCCCGCGACGGGGCTCGGCACGTCGACCGAGACCTTGTCGGTCTCGAGGCTGACGATCGGCTCGTCCTGTTCGACCGGATCGCCCGGCTGCTTGAGCCATTCGCCGACGGTGGCTTCGGTGATCGATTCGCCCAGCGTGGGGACGGTGACGTCGGTCGCCATGGAGTGTGTCTCTCTCTTCTCTAGCTCGTCTGTGAAAGGCCTTTAGAGCCCCAGCGCATCGTCAATCAAGGCGGCCTGCTGCTTGGCGTGCCGCTTGGCCAGCCCGGTCGCGGGCGAGGCCGAGGGGTCGCGCCCGGCATAGCGGGTGGACAAATCCTTGCCCGCCTGCGCGAGGCAGTCGTCGATGATCTCGCGCACGAAGAACCAGTAGCCCTGGTTCTTGGGCTCCTCCTGGCACCAGGTCAGGCCTTCGAGGTTGGGCATCGCCGCGAGCCGCTTGACCAGCGGCTCGGAGGGGAAGGGATAGAGCTGCTCGATGCGGATGATCTGCGTGTCCTCGATCCCCGCCTCGTCGCGCTTGTCCATCAGGTCGAAGGCGACCTTGCCGGTGCACAGCACGACCTTCTTCACCGTCTCCGAGGGCGCCCCGTCGGGGTCCGACAGGATGCGGAAGAAGTGCCCCTCGCCGACGAAATCCTCGCGGGTCGACTGCGCGCGCTTGTGGCGCAGCAGGCTCTTGGGGGTCATGATCACCAGCGGCTTGCGGAAATCGCGCTTCATCTGCCGCCGCAGGACGTGGAAATAGTTCGCCGGCATGGTGATGTTGCAAATCTGCATATTGTCCTCGGCGCACAGCTGGAGGAAGCGCTCGGGACGCGCCGAGCTATGCTCGGGCCCCTGCCCTTCGTAGCCATGCGGCAGCAGCATCACGAGCCCCGAGGCGCGCAGCCACTTTGCCTCGCCCGAGGAGATGAACTGGTCGATCATGATCTGCGCGCCGTTGACGAAGTCGCCGAACTGCGCCTCCCACAGCGTCAGCGTCATCGGGTCGGCGAGCGAATAGCCATATTCGAAGCCGAGCACGCCATATTCGGAGAGCGGGCTGTCACGCACCTCGAAGCGCGGCCCGCCGTCGGTGCGCATCTCGCGCAGCGGGATGAACTTCTCGCCGGTCTTCTGGTCGACCCACACCGCGTGCCGCTGCGAAAAGGTGCCGCGCCCCGAATCCTGCCCCGACAGTCGCACCCCGTAGCCGTCGAGGATGAGGCTGCCGAAGGCCAGCGCCTCGCCCGTCGCCCAATCGATCCCCGCGCCCTCGCGCAGCGTCTTCTCCTTGGCCTTGAGGATGCGCCCGAGCGTCTTGTGCACGTCGAGGTCGGCGGGAACGTGGGTCAGGACGTCGGTCAGCTTGTCGAACGCCTCGGGGGCGATCGCGGTATCGACGTTGCGCCGCCCGAGCACGCCCTCCTCGGGGATGTGCAGCCCCTTCCAGCGCCCGCCGAACCAGTCGGCCTTGGTCGGCTCATAGGCATCGCCCGCGGCAAACTCGGTCTCGAGGTGGCGGGTGAACTCGGCCACCTTGCCCTCGACCCAGCCGTCCTCGATCACGCCTTCCTCGACCAGCCGCTGCGCGTAGATCTCGCTGATCGGCGGATGCTTGCGGATCTCGGCGTACATCAGCGGCTGGGTGAAGCTCGGCTCGTCGCCCTCGTTGTGCCCGAAGCGGCGATAGCACCACATGTCGATGACGACGTCGCGCCCGAAGGTCTGGCGGAACTCGATCGCCACCTTGCACGCCCAGGTCACCGCCTCGGGGTCATCGCCGTTGACGTGGAGGATTGGCGCCTGGATCGCCTTGGCGATGTCGGACGGATAGGGCGAGGAGCGCGCGAACTGCGGGCTGGTGGTGAAGCCGACCTGGTTGTTGATGACGAAATGGATCGTGCCCCCGGTGCCATAGCCGGGCAGCCCGCTCATCATCAGGCACTCGGCGACCACCCCCTGCCCCGCGAAGGCGGCATCGCCGTGGAGCAGGATGGGGAGCACGGTCTTGCCGTGGCGGTCGCCGCGGATGGTCATCACCGCGCGGCTCTTGCCGAGCACGACCGGGTCGACCGCCTCGAGGTGCGAGGGGTTGGGGACGAGGCTCAGATGCACCTCGTTGCCATCGAAGCTGCGATCGCTCGAGGTGCCGAGATGATATTTGACGTCGCCCGACCCGCCGACGTCCTCGGGGTTGGTCGCGCCGCCCGCGAATTCGTGGAAGATCGCGCGATAGGGCTTGCCCATCACGTTGGCGAGCACGTTCAAGCGCCCGCGGTGGGCCATGCCGATGGTCATCTCGGTGACGCCCATGTGGCCGCCATATTTGATGATCGCCTCGAGCGCGGGGATCATGCTCTCGCCGCCGTCGAGCCCGAAGCGCTTGGTGCCGACATATTTGCGGGCGAGGAACTTCTCCCACTGCTCGCCCTCGAGCACCTTGTCGAGGATCGCGGTCTTGCCCTCGGGGGTGAAATGGATCTCGGCGTTCTTGCCCTCGACCCGGTCCTGGATGAAGCGCCGTTCCTCGAGGTCGTTGATGTGCATATATTCGACGCCGACGGTGCCGCAGTAGTTCGACTGGAGCACCCCGACGATCTGCCCGATCGTCGCCTTCTCGAACCCCAGCGCGCCGCACAGCCAGACCTCTTCCTCGAGGCTCTCGAACCCGTGATAGTCGGGGGCCAGTTCGCGCGGGAATTCGTGGTGGCTCAGCCCCAGCGGGTCGAGCCGCGCGGCGAGGTGGCCGCGCACGCGATAGGTGCGGATCAGCATCATCGCGCGGTTCGAGCTGTCGGCGACCGCGCGCAGCGCGGCGGCGTCGGTCACCCCCGACGCGCGGGCCTTCTCGACCGCCTGCTCGACATAATTGGCCTCGACCGGGTCGAGCCCGAGATTGGCATCGTCGAGTTCGCTGATCGGCCAGTTGGCCCGGGCCCAGCTCGGCCCTCGTTCGGCATCCACGCTCATCGCGTCCATCATGTCACCCTTCGCGCCCCCGGCATTCGGGGGCCCCATTCCCCCACCAACCGATGCCCCCGCCAAAAAGGTTCGCGGGCGGGACATTCGGCCCCGCCCGCGCGCTCGTTCAGCCCTGCAGCACCCGCTTGAGCGTGGTGCCCAGTTCGCTGGGCGAGGGCGAGACGGTGATGCCCGCCGCTTCCATCGCCGCGATCTTGTCCTCGGCGCCGCCCTGCCCGCCCGAGACGATCGCCCCGGCATGGCCCATGCGGCGTCCCGGCGGCGCGGTGCGCCCGGCGATGAAGCCGACGGTCGGCTTGGCCCGGCCCTTCTTGGCCTCGTCGGCGAGGAACTGCGCGGCTTCTTCCTCGGCGCTACCGCCGATCTCGCCGATCATGATGATGCTCTCGGTGGCATCGTCGGCGAGGAACAGCTCGAGCACGTCGATGAAGTTGGTGCCGTTGACGGGGTCGCCGCCGATCCCGACCGCGGTGGTCTGCCCAAGGCCCTCGTTGGTGGTCTGGAACACCGCTTCGTAGGTGAGCGTGCCCGAGCGGCTGACGACGCCGACCGAGCCCTTCGAGAAGATCTTGCCCGGCATGATGCCGATCTTACACTCGCCCGGCGTCAGCACGCCCGGGCAGTTGGGGCCGATGAGGCGCGACTTCGAGCCGTCCAATGCGCGCTTCACCTTGACCATGTCGAGCACCGGGATGCCCTCGGTGATGGCGACGATCAGCGGGATCTCGGCGGCGATCGCCTCGAGGATCGAATCCGCCGCGAAGGGGGGCGGGACGTAGATGACCGAGGCGTCGGCGCCGGTCTGTTCCTTGGCCTCGCGCACGGTGTCGAAGACGGGCAGCCCGAGATGGGTCATCCCGCCCTTGCCCGGGGTGACGCCGGCGACCATGTTGGTGCCGTAGTCCATCGCCTGCTGGGTATGGAAGGTGCCGGTATCGCCGGTCATCCCCTGCGTGATGACCTTGGTATTCTTGTCGACGAGAATGCTCATGGTGTCGCTGTTCCTTAGGCGAGGGTTTCGTCCATGCCCTTGCAGGCGGCGACCAGCTCTTCGACGGCGTCGACGCTGACCTGGAAATTCTGCTTGGCTTCGTCGTTCAATTCGATCTCGACGATCTTCTCGACGCCGCCCGCGCCGATCACGACGGGGACGCCGACATACATGTCCTTGACCCCATACTGGCCGGTGAGGTGCGCGGCGGCGGGCAGCACGCGGCGCTTGTCCTTCAGATAGGCCTCGGCCATCTGGATCGCGCTGGTCGCGGGGGCGTAATAGGCCGAGCCGTTGCCGAGCAGCTTGACGATCTCGCCGCCGCCCGAACGGGTGCGCGCCACGATCGCGTCCATCTTTTCCTGCGTCGACCAGCCCATCTTGATGAGGTCGGGAACGGGGATGCCCGCGACGGTCGAATATTCGAGCACGGGCACCATCGTGTCGCCATGCCCGCCGAGCACGAAGGCGGTGACGTCTTCCATCGACACGTCGAATTCCTCGGCGAGGAAGTGACGGAAGCGCGCGCTGTCGAGCACGCCCGCCATGCCGACGACCTTCTCGTGCGGGAGGCCCGAGAATTCGCGCAGCGCCCAGACCATCGCGTCGAGCGGGTTGGTGATGCAGATGACGAAGGCGTCGGGGGCATATTTGGCGATGCCCTCGCCGACCGCCTTCATCACCTTCAGGTTGATGCCGAGCAGGTCGTCGCGGCTCATGCCGGGCTTGCGCGGCACGCCGGCGGTGACGATGCACACGTCGGCGCCCTCGATGTCGGCATAGTCGTTGGTGCCCTTGAGGTCGGCATCATAGCCCTCGACCGGACCCGCCTGCGCGAGGTCCAAGGCCTTGCCTGCGGGCATGCCCTCGGCGATGTCGAACAGGACGACGTCCCCCATTTCCTTCATCGCGGCGAGATGGGCGAGCGTGCCGCCGATCATGCCGGCACCGATAAGGGCGATCTTCTTGCGAGCCATGGGGGTCCTTTCGAATGTCATGCGTCGCGCCCGCGGCAAGCGGACTCGTGGTCGCCCGCGCACTAGCCCGCCAAGCGGCGCCGTTCAACACCCCGCGCGTGGCAAAGTGCACGCCGGCGCGCCGAACCGCGCCTCGCCGCCGCCGCCGCGGCGCGTCGCGGCCCCGCGTGGGCGATTTACGCCGAACCGTGGCTGGCGGGCGACGATCCGCCGCGAACCCCGGAAAAGCGCGCTTTCCGTCAGCTGTAATTCAGCCGATTTCGCCTATATTGTTGCGCATGAACAAGATGCTCATCGCCCTTGCTGGCACCGCCGCCCTCGTCGCCACCCCGGCCCTCGCGCAGCCGCCCGCCCACGCCGGCGGCGGCAAGCATGCCGCGCATGGGGCCATGCACGCGCAGCCCGCCTGCCCCCCGGGGCTGGCCAAGAAGCGCAACGGCTGTCTGCCCCCGGGTCAGGCCAAGAAGCGCTACGAAACCGGCTATCGTTTCGACCGCGCCTTCTCGGGCTACACCCCCTACGATCGCATCCCCTACGAGCTGCGCAACCGCTACGACCTCGACCCGCGCAGCCGCTATATCTACGACGACAACTATATCTATCGCGTCGATCCGACCACGCTGATCGTGCGCGAGGTGCTCCGCGCCATCCTCTAGCGCGGCGTCGCGACGCGGTTAACCGTGCGATGCGGCGCGGCCCCCCACGGGCCGCGCCGCATTTGACTCCGCGCGCTCGATTTGGAATCGGTCGACCCGCCGCCTTCGCGTTAAGGCACTGAAAATTCCGGGGATTGGGGAAAACTAACATGGATAAGGTCATTGCCGTTGCCGGCATCATCCTGGGTGCCGCGCTGATCGGCAGCGTGGCCGCCTGGCTCATGGGTCATCCGGCGGGGCACGAAATGGGCAGCACCGGGCGCCGCAACGCGCGCCGCTACGGGCTCGCCACCTACGTGATGGTCGGCATCGTCGCCGCCGGCGCGGTCCCGCTGCTGCTGAGCCTCGTGCGCTCGGACCTCGTCGCCAACGTCTTCGACGCCAGCTGGGGCGAGATCTACGAGAACCTCGTCATCCTGTTCGGGCTCGGCCTCGTCGCCAGCTATGCCAGCCGCTTCTTCGTCGAAAGCTCCTCGCGCCGCATCGTCGATGATGTCGACGCGATGCGCGGCCAGCTCAAGGAAGCGCAGGCGACCAACCGCGCGCTGGCCGAATATGTCGACGACCGCGCCGCCGCTCCCCGCTCGGAGGCCAAGGGCGCCGCCGCCAAGAAGCAGGCCGAGGCGCACAAGAAGGCCGCCAACGACCTGTCGGAGGCGCAGCAGCTGTTCGTCCAGTCGCTCGGCCGCGACGACCAGGCGATCCTCAAGGCGCTCACGGCGCGCGACTATCGCACCGCCGCCGGGGTGGCCGCCGACCTCGAGATGCCGCGCTTCAAGGTCACCGAGAAGCTCGACGACATGGTCGAGGCGGGGCTCGCCAAGGCGGTCGAGAGCCCGGTCACCCACGGTACCCGCTACGCGATCCAGCCGATCGGCTGGGTCGCGCTGGCGACCGCGCACAAGGCCGAACCCGCCGCCAGCCTGATCTGATCGAAATCGCCATCGAACGAGGAAGGGGAGCCATCGCGCTCCCCTTTTTCTTGTCAGGCTTCGCGCCCCTCGGGGCGGTGCCCTTCCTCGAGATAGTCGGCGCTGCGCATCTCCTCGAGGCGGCTCACCGTGCGCTCGAATTCGAAGCTGCCATCGCCCGCCGGGTAGAGCACCTCGGGCGCCGCCGCCGCCGCCGCGATCAGCTTCACCCCATGTTCGTAGAGCGCGTCGATCAATTGGACGAAGCGCGCCGCCTCGTTGCGCATCTCGGGGCCCATCACCGGCACCCCGACGAGGATCACGGTGTGGAAGGCGCGCGCGATGGCGAGATAGTCGGCGCTCCCGCGCGGCTCGCCGCACAAGCGCTTGAAGCTGAACACCCCGACCCCGCCGAGCGCCTTGGGGACATGCAGGCTGCGCCCGCCGCCGACGTCGAGGTCCATCGAGGGCACGTTCTGCGCTTCCGCATCGTCATGCCCGGTCAGCTCGCGAAACGCCGCCTGCACCGCCTTCGTCGTCGCATCGCCGAGCGGGGCGTGCCACAGCCGCATCCCCTTCATCCGCCCGATCCGATAGTCGGTCGGCCCGTTCAGCGGCACCACGCGCATCTGGCGCTCGATCAGTTCGATGAAGGGCAGGAAGAGCTCGCGGTTCAACCCGTCCTTGTAGAGGTCCGAGGGCGGCCGGTTGGAGGTGGTCACCACCCCCACCCCGCGCTCGATCAGCGCGGTGAACAGCCGGCTCATGATCATCGCGTCGGCCGAATTGGTGACCATCATCTCGTCGAAGGCGAGGAAGCGCGCCTCCTCGGCGATATCCTCGGCGACGCGGATCAGCGCGTCCTCGACCCCCGCCTCGCGCTTTCGCCGCAGCCGCTGGTGCACGCCGAGCATGAAGGGCGCGAAATGCGAGCGCTTCTTGCGCTCGATCGCGATGCTCTCGAAGGCGAGGTCCATCAGCATCGACTTGCCGCGCCCCACCCCGCCCCACATGTAGACCCCGCAGGGCGCGGGGGTCTCGCGCCCGAACATGCGCGACAGGAAACCGCGGCGCGTCTTGCCGAGATCGGCGGCGAACTTGTCGAGCGCCGCGACCGCGCGGGCCTGGTCGGCGTCGGCGCGCAGCTCGCCCGCCTCGACCAGCGCGCGATAGGCGTGGCCGACGGGGCCCTCAGCGCTCGTCATCGGCCTTCTTGCGCGGGTCGCGCACCTTCTTGGCGGTCCCGTTGTACGAATAGCAGGGGCGCCCTTCCTGCGTCACGATGCCCGACAGGAAGACGATCCCGCCGGGGGTCGCGCGCTCGATCCGCACGAGGCAGTCGAGCGGCTTGCCCGCGCGCGCGCGGTCCATGAAGCGCGTGTGGCAGTCGAGCGTGACATAATGCGCGCGCTCCATCCCGGCCGCGAACCCGCCCGCGAACATCGCCATGTCGATGAAGGTCATGACGCAGCCGCCATGCACCGACCCGCCGGGGTTGAGGTGGCGTTCCTCGGGGAACATGCGCACGATTCCGGTGCCGGGCTCGTCACCCTGCTTGAACAGCATCAGCCCGACCTGCGCGGCGAAGCTGTCGGGCTTCTTCCACCCGCCCCACCAGTACCAGCCGGGATGGTCGGGATGCTCCTCGATCTCGGGCGCGCGCGGTGCTTGCTTGCTTGTCATGCCCGCCGCGCTAGGCCGCGCGGGCGCGCAGCGTCAAGCCGCGCGCTCGGCGATCAGCTTCTTGGTCTCGGCGATCGCCTTAGCCGGGTTCAAGCCCTTGGGGCAGGCGTTGGCGCAGTTCATGATCGTGTGGCAGCGATAGAGCCGGTAGGGGTCCTCGAGCTGGTCGAGCCGCTCGCCGGTGGCTTCATCGCGGCTGTCGGCGATCCAGCGATAGGCCTGCAGCAGGATCGCGGGGCCGAGGAAGCGGTCCGAGTTCCACCAGTAGCTCGGGCAGCTGGTCGAGCAGCAGGCGCACAGGATGCACTCGTAGAGGCCGTCGAGCTTGGCGCGGTCCTCGGGGGCCTGCTCGCGCTCCTTGCCCGAGGGCTCGGGGCTCTCCGACTTGAGCCACGGCTGGATCGAGGCATATTGCGCGTAGAAGTGGGTGAAGTCGCCGACGAGGTCTTTGACCACTTCCATGTGCGGCAGCGGGTGGATCGTCAGCGTGCCCTTGTAATCCTCGATCGCCGAGGTGCAGGCGAGCCCGTTCTTGCCGTCCATGTTCATCGCGCACGACCCGCAGATGCCCTCGCGGCACGAGCGGCGGAAGGTCAGCGTGGGGTCGATCTCGTTCTTGATCTTGATGATCGCGTCGAGGACCATCGGCCCGCACTTGTCGAGGTCGATCTCGTAAGTGTCGTAGCGCGGGTTCTCGCCCGTCTCGGGGTCGTAGCGGTAGATTTTCACCGTCTTGAGGTTCGCGCCCTCCTGCGCGGGATGGGCCTTGCCCTTCTGCACACGGCTGTTCTTGGGAAGACGAAATTCCGCCACGACACTTGTCCTTCAACTAGCAGTTGGAAGGCCCGCTAGCACGAGCCCGCCCGCCCTGCCAAGACAGGCTTTTGGCGGACATCGCGGCCGACGGGCGGGGAGGCGCGCGGCCGCCCCGCCCGCCGCCCCGGCCTTACTCCATGATCGGTGCGGGCTGGAAGTTGGCGTGAACCAGCTTCCACTCGCCATCCATCTTCACGTAGACGCGGGTCGACTTGGCGTTCTGCGGCTCCACGTTACCCTCGCGGTCGCGCTGCACCCCGACATAATTGTAGGACAGGATCGCGGTGTCGCCATAGAGCTGGACATGCGCATTCTCCATGTCGCCGAACAGCGTCGCGCCGCCGCCCTGGTCGTAGGCGCTCGTCAGCGCCATCGCCCGCGGCTTGCCGCGGATGAGCGCCGGGCTGGTGGCGTTGAACTCGGTATAGTCGTCGGCGACGGTGGCATATTGCTCGGCCATCGGCGCCTGCTGGATGCCCGCCTGCCACTGCGCGCGCGCCGCCTCCATCACCGCCTTTTTGTCGGCTGCCCTGTCCTGCGCCATTGCCGGCACGGCGCCCCCCGCCAGCATCGTGGCGGCAATCATCATCGTTGCGATCCTCATCGTCCTGTCTCCCTTGTCGCGCGCCGCCCCTCCACCGCGAGCGGTCGCGGTTGACGCCAACAGGTTCGAAAGGACGAGATGTCGACTGGTGGAACGCCCACCGCCCCCCGAGCGACCTCATGGTTAACACGAATTAAACAACTCGGATAGGGCGGGCGCGGTGCGCGCGGGTCGCGCCCCCGGTCAGGCGGCCTCGACCGCCTCGAGCACCTTCTCGACATGCCCCTTCACGCGCACGTTGGGCCACGCCTCGAGGATCGTGCCGTCGGCGCCGATCAGGAAGGTCGAGCGGATCATCCCCATGTAGGTGCGCCCGTAATTCTTCTTCTCGCCCCACGTCCCGAAGGCGTCCGAGATCGCGCCGTCCTCGTCGGCGACCAGCGGCACCGTGAGGTCGTGCTTGGCGGTGAAGCGCTCGTGGCTCGCCACCGGGTCGCGCGACACGCCGATCACCCGCGCCCCCGCCGCCGCGAAGGCGTCGAGCTGCTCGGAGAAGGCGATCGCCTGCTTGGTGCAGCCCGGCGTATTGTCCTTGGGGTAGAAATAGACCACCAGCTTGCCCCCGGGGGCGGCCAGGTCGATCACCTCGCCCGTCCCCGTCGTCACCTTGATCACGGGAGCCTTGTCACCCGGCTTGAGCATCGCGCACCTCTTTCCAATAGTCGGCGATGTTCTGCCGCGCCGCATCGTGCGCCGCAACCGCCGCCTCCCAATTTTCGAACCCCAGCCGCTCGGCGACCAGCGCGCGGGTGCGCGCCGAGGGCGAGGAGCTGTCGGGGCTGACCAGCCGGAACAGCAGCAGGAGCCGGGTCAGCAGCGCCTGGTCGCGCGGCAGCGTCGCGGGCGCCAGCCCCGCGTCGGCCAGCAGCACGACCGCCTCGGCGAGCCGTGGCGACAGCCCCTCGCGGCGGATCAGCTGGGTGACGTGGACCGCGAACTCCAAGTCGACCAGCCCGCCCGGCCCCAACTTGATGTCGAGCGGTCCGCGCGGCGGCTTGTGCGCCGCGATGTCGGCGCGCATGATCGCGGCATCGCGGCGCGTGCCCGCCGCGTCGCGGTCCATCCCGAAGATGTCGGCGAGCAGCGCCGCGACCCGGTCGCGCGCGCGGCTCCGGCCATAGACCGGGCGCGCGCGGGTCAGCGCCATATGCTCCCACGTCCAGGCCTGACCGCGCTGATAGGCCTCGAACGCCTCGAAGCTGACCGCCAGCGCCCCCTCGAGTCCCTGCGGCCGCAACCGCGTGTCGACCTCGTAGAGCGGCCCCGCCGCGGTCGGCACCGACAGCGCCGAGACGATGCGGCTGGCGAGCCGGTTGTAATAGTCCGCCGGGGTCAGCGGCTTGGCACCGTCCGATTGCGCCGCGCGCGGGGCATCGTAGAGGAACACGAGGTCGAGGTCGCTGGCGTGGGTCAGCGCCTCGCCCCCCAGCCGCCCGAGCCCGAGGATCGCCAGCCCCAACCCGTCGAAGCGCCCGTGCACCAGCTCGAACTCGGCGCGCGCGCGATCGGCGAGCGCGCGGATCGCCCCCTCGGCGACCTCGGCATAGCCGCGCGCCACCACCAGCGGGTCGACCGTGCCGTCGATCAGCTGCACCCCCAGTGCGAATCGCTTCTCGTTGACCAGCGCGCGGGCGCGGTCGAGCGCCTGGTCGTAGTCGAGCCCGGCGATCACCTCGGCGAGCCCGGCCCCGAAGGCGTCGGCCGAGCGCGGCGGGTCGAACGCCGACTTGTCGAGCAGCCCGTCGAGCAGCCTCGGGCGCCGCGCCAGCTGCGCCGCGAGCGTGGGCGAATAAGCGAGCAGCCGCCCGAGCAGCCGCGCCAGCGGCGGGTTGGCCTCGAGCAGCCGGTAGAAGTTGATCGCGCTCGGCACCCGCTCGACGATGTCGGCGAAGCGGTTGAAGGCATGCGCCGGGTCGGGCCCCGCGCCGATCGCCTCGAGCATCGTCGGCAGCATCGCCTCGAACGCCGCGCGCGCGGGCGCCGAGCGCAGCGAACGCGCGCGCCCCGCGCGCCAGCCCGCGATCAGCCGCGCCGCCCCCGCCGGGTCGGCCAGCCCCAGTTCGCCCAGCCGTGCCGCCAGCGTGTCGGGGTCGGCGGGCAGCCGTCCCCCCGCCTCGGCGACCAGCTCGTCGAACCGCGGCGCCACCGCCTCGGCGTGCGGCGCGAGCCGCGCCAGCCACGCCGCGCCCGAGGCGGCGCCGTCGAGCGCGGCGACATTGTCGACCGCCGCGGCATCCTCGGGGATCGCGTGGGTCTGCTTGTCGGCGACCATCTGCAGCCGGTGCTCGGCGGTGCGCAGCGCGCGGTAGGCGGCCGCGAGCGGGGCCGCGTCGGCGGCGGCGAAATGGCCTTGCTGGACCAGCGCGTCGAGCGCCTCGAGCGTGGCCCCGCGCCGCAACTCGGGGGCGCGCCCGCCGAAGATCATCTGGTGCGACTGGACGAAGAATTCGATCTCGCGGATCCCGCCGCGCCCGCGCTTGAGGTCGTAGCCGGGGCCGAACGCCTGCCCGCTGGCATAATGGTCGCGCACCTGCGCGGCGATGCCGCGGACCTCGTCGATCACCCCGAAGTCGATCGCGCGGCGCCACACGAACGGCTCGATCGCCTCGAGGAAACGCTGCCCGAGGAAGCGGTCGCCGCCGGCGACCCGCGCGCGGATGAAGGCGGCGCGCTCCCACGGCAGCGCCGCGCTCTCGTAATGCGAGATCGCCGCGCCGACGGGCAGCGCGATCGGGGTCGCCTCGCTCGCCGGGCGCAACCGCAGATCGACCCGCTGGACATAGCCCTGCGCGGTGCGCTCCTGCATCAGCGCGACGAAATCGCGCGCGATCCGCACCGCGCTCTCGCCCGGCTCGCGCCGCGGCGGCACCGGTAGCCGCTCGGGGTCGTAGAGCAGGATCAGGTCGACATCGGAGGAATAGTTGAGTTCGCGGCTCCCCAGCTTGCCGAGCGCGATCGCGGTGATCCCCTCGAGCGGGGCGCCGGGCACGCGCTGCTCGATCGCCGCGGCGAGCGCGCGGTCGATTGCCATGTCGGCAAAGTCGGACAGCGCGCGGGTCACCGGCTCGAGCCCCCATTCGCCCGACAGGTCGGCGAGCGCCACCGCGAGCGCGAGCGCGTCGCGGCGACAGCGCAACTGCGCGCCGATCCCGTCGCACTCGAGCGCCATCGCCGCCGCGACCGCGGCCTCGCTGCCGGCCTCGAGGAAGGTCTCGAGCACCCCCGCCTGCCGCGCCCCCGCGGCGCGCAGGAAGGGCGCGTGCGCCTCGGCGCGCGCCCAGGCGGCATGGCGGTCGTTCCGGTTTCGACTCATCGCATCTCCCCGTAGCGTTGGCCGCACGCGTGAAACGCTTGCGCGACTCGGGCGTTACCTACCTGACCATGTTGCACAGCCACGCCAAGGGGACTGACGCCCGGACCGCCTCGCAAAGCGAGCGCGTATCCATGCGCGTTACGATTCCATCGCCCGCCGATCCGGTGACCGCGCACCTGCGCCGCGCCTTCGACGCGGTGCGCCGCGAACCGCTGCCACGCGACATGGAAGAGCTGCTGGCCCAGCTCAGCTAGCCAACCGCCCGTCGCTGCGGCGTTCGCCGACGGACCGCTCATTCACATGCCGACTTGTGGATATGCCCCGCGCCGGGCTGGCGCACCCGGGGCCTCGAGTGCGCCGCCAGCCGCCCCGTCGATCGGCCGATCGTCGGATAGGCCGGGCACGGCGCGCGGCTCAATTCTCGTTCGACAGTTCGTCGACCTGGCTCATGATGTTCTGCAGCGCCGACAGCTCGGGATCGCTCTCATGCTGCTTGCGCGGCGGCAGGTCTTCTGAATTGAGGAGGTTCTCGAGCGCGACGCGCCCGCGCGCCACGCGGCTCTTAATGGTGCCGACCGCGCACCCGCAGATCTGCGCCGCTTCCTCATAGGCAAAGCCGCCCGCGCCGACGAGGATCAATGCCTCGCGCTGGGGTTGCGGCAGCTGCAACAGCGCGCGCTGCATGTCGCCCAGTTCGACATGGCGGTCCTGCGCCGCGGGCGCGGCGAGGATCTTGGCCGCGGTGACATCGTCCCACTCGCCCTTGAAGCGCGCGCGGCGCATCTGCGAGAGGAACAGGTTGCGCAGGATGATGAAGGTCCACGCGCGCATGTTGGTCCCGGCCTGGAAGCGCTTGCGCGCGGCCCACGCCTTGAGGAGCGTTTCCTGGACGAGGTCGTCGGCGGTGTCGCGGTTGCCCGACAGGGAGCGCCCGAAGGCGCGCAGGTGCGGGATCACCTGCGCGAGTTGCTCCTTGAACTCGTCATCCGGCAGCGGCACCGGATCGGGCTTCTTGTCGCCCTCATCAATGGCCTTCTGCTTGGTCAACGAACGTCCCCCTCGTGACGTGGGGTCGCGGCGATGTGCGTCGCGCCGCGACCGATTTTCCTAAGGTAGGCGCAATGCGCCACCGAAACAACCGTCCGTCCCCCGTCCTTTGGTCGGGGGCGACGGGAAAGTGCGGGAAAAATCGCGCCTAGGCGGGAACGGTGGCGGCGTCGAAGAACAGCGCCTGGCTGATCGCCGCCTTCACCGTCGAGCGCTGGAACGGCTTGGTAATGAGGAAGGTCGGCTCGGGCCGCTCGCCGGTCAGCAGCCGTTCGGGGAAGGCGGTGATGAAGATCACCGGCACGCGGAAGTCCGCGAGGATGTCCTTGACCGCGTCGATGCCCGAGGAATCGTCGGCCAGCTGGATATCGGCGAGGACCAGGCTCGGTCGTTCCGAGCGGGCCTGCGCGACCGCCTCGTCGCGGGTCACCGCGACCCCCGTCACATTGTGCCCGAGGTCGCGCACGATCGTCTCGATATCCATCGCGATGATCGGCTCGTCCTCGATGATCAGCACCTCGGCGCGGGTCTGCTTCTCGATCTCGGCGGTCGCCTCGCTGACGAGCTTCTCGACATCCTCGGGGGTGGTGTCGATCAGGTAGGCGGTATCCTCGTTGGAGAAGCCCTCGAGGCTGGTCAGCAGCAGCGCCTGGCGCGACAGCGGGGTGATCTGGCTCAGCCGCGCCTGCGCGATGCTCTCGGCCTCGTTGCCCTCGCGCGCGGAGGGATCGGCGTCATCCTCGATATGCGCGGTCGACCAGATCGCGTGGAAGGTGCGATAGAGCCCGAGCCGGGGATCGCGATCGCGCGGAAACTCGTCGGGATTTTCGACGATCGTCTCGAGCGTGGTGCGCACGAAATTGTCGCCATGCACCTGGCTGCCGGTCAGGGCGCGGGCATAGCGCCGCAGGAAGGGCAGGTGGGGGGCGAGTTCCTGGCCAAGTGACATGGGCGTTCTCAACTCCTGTTTGTCGCGCGGCCCCCAAGGTGGAGCCGTTACGTATCCGTTTCAAGTCCCGTCCCGCAGGGCGCCCGGGGACGGGGCGCGGGCCGGGTGTGTGGTGTTCGTGACAGTCCCCGCTCTTCCGGTCTTGGAAGGGGAACAAAGCTAAAGCCCTTTGGTTTCACCCCTCGCAAGATGACCCGGTCGGGGGGGGTCGGGTTGACGGCAGCGGCAGCTAGCCTCTACTCCCCTCCGACACGGTCTGAGCCGCCACGGCGACTGTGCCGCGACGCCGTTGCGGAACAATCGCCAGGCCCTCTTGGGACAAGGGGATCGGCGGCGCTCGGGAGTTTGGATCATGGCGCGTGACAACCCGCGCGAAGGGGAATTTGGCTTGAGCGGTACCGACGAGAGCGCGAAGACCAAGGAGGCGAACCGCAAAGGCGCAGTGCCCGCCGGGGCCGATCGCCCCGTGCGCAAGGGGCGCGACGAAAGTCTCGGGCGCGCTCTCAAGTCGGTCTACGACGAGACGCTGCGCGAGGACATTCCCGACGACCTGCGCGACCTTCTCGACAAGCTGAACTAGGCCGCAGGCCACGGCATGACCCCGATCGAGCGGCTCTTCAACACGCTCTCGACCCCGACCAAGCTCGTCATTGCGCTCGGCCTCGCGCTGCTGCCGATCGGCGCGCTCACCGTCTACACCACCTCGGCCGAGCTGGCCGACACGCGGCGCGCGCTGCGCGGCGAGGCGCAGGGCGAGATGCTCACCGCCGCGCGCGCGGTCGAGGCGCTGGTCGCGCGCAACACGCTGGCGCTGCGCGTCTCGGCCTATGGCGCGCTTTCGGTCGGCGAGCGCGACCCCTGCCTCGTCGCGCGAGATGCGCTGTCGGTCGCGCCCGCGGTCGCGCGGCGCTTCTCGATCACCGCCGCCGAGGGGGCGATCGAATGCGGCGACCTCGACCGCGAGGGGCTGGTGACGCGCGGCCCCGTCGCCAACGGCCGCGTCGAACTGTGGGTCGACCCCGAGCGCGAGGGGCTGCTCCTCGGGGTCGGCATCCCCGGGGCCAGCGCCACCGGGATGATCACCGCGGCGGAGATGGCCGAGGCGATCGCCGCCGCCACCACCCGCGTCGACGGCTTCGTGCTCGACGACGGCGAGGAGCAACTGGTGCTGATCGGCCCGCCGGGACCGACCGCCGAGGGGCGTCGCCACGAGGAGCTCACGATCGGGCTCGTCGATCGCCGCCTCACCGCGCACGCCGCCGCCGACTATGTCGACGTCGACCTGCGCGACCGGCTCAACATCTTCCTGCCGGTGCTGATGTGGGCGCTCGCCGCGATCCTGTCGTGGGCGCTGGTCCACCTCCTCTTCATGCGCCCCCTGCGCCGCCTCAACCACGCGGTGCGCGACTATGACGTCGCGACCCACGACTTCGCGCCCCCCGCCAAGCTCGGCCCGGCGCGCGAGATCCGCGAGCTCGGCGAGAGCTTCGCCGGCACGGTCAGCCGGATCGAGGAGGGCGAGCGCGACCTGATCGCCGCGATCGAGGGGCAGCGCCGGCTCGTCCGCGAGGTCCACCACCGCGTCAAAAACAACCTCCAGGTGGTCGCCAGCCTGCTCAACATCCATTCGCGCGGCGCGCATGGCGACGAGGCGCGCGAGGCCTATGCCGGGATCGGCCGCCGGGTCGAGGCGCTGAGCGTCGTCCACCGCAACCATTTCGCCGAGATCGAGGAGAGCCGCGGCATCCAGCTGCGGCCGCTGATCACCGAACTGGCGGCCAGCCTGCGCGCCTCGGCCCCCGATGCGCGGCTGGCGATCAGCCTCGACCTCGACGGCGCGGCGACGACGCAGGACGCCGCCGTCTCGGCCGCCTTCTTCATCACCGAGGTGGTCGAATATGCGATCCTGCGCGATGCGATCGAGCTCGAGATCGCGTTGCGGCGGACCAGCGAGCTGACGGCGCGGCTGACGGTCGCCAGCGAGGCGCTGGTGGGCGCCGGCGGGAGCGACCAGCGCCACCGCCAGTTCGAGCGGATCGTCGATGGGCTGTCGCGCCAGCTGCGCTCCCCGCTCGACCGCAAACTCGGGGGTTATTCGGTCGAACTGCCCGTCTTCCCCGAGGAAAATGCCCAGCGTCCCGCGCGCTGAGGCGAAATTTACAAAAAAACAAACGCGCTTAGGAACCGGGTTTCAAAAGGGGCGTTGTGTCACATGGATAGTGACCTTTTGCCCCCCCGCTCTCGCTATCCACTCAAGTGGGCCCGGAATCGCCAACCCTCCCCCCCCCCGGTGGCGTTTCCGGGCCCTCATTTTCTTCCGAACCAGCAACAGCCGCGACCTTCGCGCGACGCCAATGCGTTACGCGAATGGCGACGAGCGCGAACTCGTAGAGCAGGATCAGCGGCACCGCGAGGATCACCTGGCTGACCGCATCGGGAGGCGTCAGGACGGCGGCGATGAAGAAGGCGCCGACGATCATGTAGCGCCGCCCCCCGGCCAGCTGCTCGCGCGTCACCAGCCCGGCGCGCTCGAGGATCATCAGCAGGATCGGCAGCAGGAAGGCGACCCCGAAGCCGAACAGGAACTTGGTCGAGAAGCCCAGATAGTTGCCGATGCCGGGCAGCGCGTCGGTCTCCACCCCGCCGATCTCGCCCTCGTAGCCCAGCAGGAATTCGAGCGCGATCGGCATGGCGACGAGATAGGCGAAGCTCGCCCCCAGCGCGAAGAAGACCGGGGTCAGCAACAGGAAGGGCAGGAATGCCCGTTTCTCCTTGGCGTAGAGCCCCGGCGCGACGAAGCGCCACAGCTGCACCGCGAGCACCGGGAAGGTGATCATCAGCGCCGCGAACAGCGCCACCTTCACCTCGACGAAAAAGGCCTCGAAGATGTCGGTGAAGATGAGCCGCCCCTGCCCCGCGTCGAGCAGCGGCTGGACCAGCACCGCGAAGATCGGCTTGGCAACATAGAAGCAGCCGACAAAGGCGACGGCGAGCGTGGCGACCACCCACAAGAGCCGCCTGCGCAGCTCGACGAGATGCTCGAGCAGCGGCATCTTGGTCTCGTCGAGATCCTTCACGGCCGCTTGCGCTCCGGGTCGTCGGGACGCGCGGAGTCGCCGGGCACCCCGGTCGCCGCATCGCCCGGCACCATCGGCGGCTGCTCGTCGTAGAGGTCGGCGGGAAAGCGCTTCATGATCTCCTCATTCTGCCGCTTCCACTGCTTCTCCATCTCCTCGAGCTCGGCCTCGCGCACGATATTGTCGATGCCCTGCGTGAAGTGCCGCGCATAGGCGCGCAGCTTGCCGACGAAGCGACCGACGACGCGCATCAGCCCGGGCAATTCCCTGGGGCCGACGACGAGCAGCGCGATCACCCCGACGACGAGGATTTCGAGGCCACCGATCCCGAACATGGACTAGCTCGCGGGCTTGTCCTGTTCGCGGTCGCGCTTGACCTCGGCCTCGATCGTCTGGTCCTCGCGCGGCAGCTGGCGCGGTTCGCTCTTGGCGGGGGTCTCGTCCTCTTCCGCCATGCCCTTCTTGAAGCTCTTGAGCCCCTGCGCGACGTCGCCCATCAGGCTGGAAAAGCGCCCGCGCCCGAACAGGAGCAGGACGAGGAAGGCGAGGATGAGGATACCGGGAAGGCCGATATTGCCCATGAGAAGACTCCACGTAAAAGTTGTTTCACGGGCGGTTTAGACCTCTTCGTCCCCGACTTCCACCTCATCCTCTTCCTCGTCATCGCCCGACAGCGCCAGTTCGAGCGCCTCCTCGTCGAGCGGATCGAGCAGCCCGGCCGCCTTGAGGTCGTCGATCCCCGGCAGGTCGCGGCGGCTGGCCAGCCCGAAATGGGTGAGGAAATCGGGGGTCGTGGCATATTGCAGCGGGCGCCCCGGGGTCTCGCGCCGCCCCGCCGTGCGCACCCACCCCGCCTCCATCAGCACGTCCAGCGTGCCCTTCGAGATCTGCACCCCGCGGATCGCCTCGATCTCGGCGCGGGTGACGGGTTCGTGATAGGCGATGATGGCGAGGCATTCGGTGCCCGCGCGCGACAGTTTGCGCGGCTCCTCGCGGGTGCGCCGCAACAGGTGCGCGAGATCGCCCGCGGTCTGGAAATGCCAGCGCTTGCCGCGCTCGACCAGCTCGATGCCGCGCCCCGCATAGTGACCCGCCAGTTCGCCGAGCGCCGCCTTCACGTCGCCCTCGCCCGCATGATCGCCGATCTGCTCGGCGGTGAGCGGTTCGTCGGCGGCGAACAGCACCGCTTCGACCTTGCGCGCGAAATCCTCGCTCATCGGCCCTTCTTCACCTTCACCGCCCCGAACGGCTCTTCCTGCTCGAGGTCGATCATCCCCGTGCGTGCCAGTTCGAGGCTGGCGAGGAAGGAGGAGGCAAGGCAACTCTTGAGGAAAGCCTTGTCCTCGCTCCGGGGCAGGAAGCGGCGAAGGTCGGTCCATTCGACCGCGAAGCCGAGCATCGACTGCAGCCGCTCCATCGCGTGTTCGAGCGTCATCACCTTGCGGTCGTGCACCACGTGCATCGCCGGCTGGGTGCGCGCGCGCACCTGCCCGTAAGCGGCGAACAGGTCATAGGCGCGGACCTGCCAGCGCGACTTGCGCTCGGTCCTGAGCCCCTCGGGTGCGGCGCGCAGGAAGACGTCGCGTCCGACCCGGTCGCGCCCCAGCAGCCGCGCCCCCGCCTCGCGCATCGCATCCAGTCGCATCAGCCGCTGCTGCAACCGCCACGCCAGTTCCTCGGGGCTGGGATCGACCTCGGGGTCCTTGGGCAGTAGCAGGCAGCTCTTGAGGTAGGCGAGCCACGCCGCCATCACCAGATAGTCGGCGGCGACCTCGAGCTGGAGCGCCTGCGCGCGCTCGATATAGGCGACGAACTGCTCGGTCAGCTCGAGGATCGAGATTTCGTGCAGGTCGACCTTCTGCCCGCGGGCGAGGTCGAGCAGCAGGTCGAGCGGGCCTTCCCAATGCTCGATGTGGAGCGTCAGCCCCTCGTCCTCGACCACCGGATGCAAGACCACCTCGCCCATCGGGGAAGCGTAGCGCAAATCGGCGCCCTTACAAGCGCCTCAAGCGAGCGCGAGCAGTTCGTCGCGCTTGGCGATCGCCTCGGCCATGTCCATCGGCTCGTCGTCGGCGCTGATCTCCATCGCTTCGTCCATCCGCCGCCGACCCGCCTCGGTGAGGTCGGGGATGACCTCGGCGACCGAGACCATCTCCTCCATCTTGCCCGAGCAATGCAGCGCCACGTCGCAGCCCGCGTAGATCACCCCGATCGCGCGCTCGGCGATCGAGCCGTCCATCGCCGCCATGTTGAGGTCATCGCTCATCAGCCAGCCATCGAAGCCGATCCGCCCGCGCACGATGTCCTGGATGACGAGGCTCGACTGACTGGCGATATGGTCGGGGTCCCACGCGGTGTAGACGATATGCGCGATCATCCCCATCGGCGCCCAGTTCAAGGTCTCGAAGGGCGCGAGGTCCACGTCGAGCTCGGGGCCCGTCGCGGTCACCGTGGGGCGGTCCTCGTGGCTGTCGACCATCGCGCGGCCATGCCCCGGGATATGCTTGATGATCGACACCACCCCCGCCGAATGCAGCCCGTCGATCACCGCGCGGCCGAGCGCGGCGACCTTCATCGGCTCCTCGCCCAGCGCGCGGTCGCCGACGATCGCGGTCGCGCCCTTCTGGCGCACGTCGAGCACGGGCAGCGCATCGACGCTGACCCCGCACTCGGCCAGCATCAGCCCGATCGCGCGCGCGTTGACGCGCGCCGCCTCGATCGCGCTCGAGGGCGCCTTGTCATAAAGCCGCGCGAACTGCTCCATCGCCGGGAAGGCGGGAAATTCGGGCGGGCGCATCCGCGCGACCCGTCCCCCCTCCTGGTCGACCAGTACCGGCAGGCGGTCGCGGCCGTGCAGGGCGCGTAGCTCGTCGGTGAGCGCGCGCACCTGCGCCGGGGTCTCCACGTTGCGCCCGAACAGGATATAGCCCGCCGGGTTGGCGTCGGTGAAGAAGGCGCGTTCCTCGCGGCTCAATGTCGGGCCCGACAGCCCGTAGATCACCGCCTGCATCAGCGCACGACGACGCAGCTCTCGCCCGCCGCCTCGAGCGCGGCGCAAGCGGCGCGCGCGGCAGCGGCGTCGGCGGCGCGGGCGCGCAGCCGGTAGAGGGTGCGTCCCCCCACCTCGGCCTCGACGATGAGCTTCTCGAGCGCCGCCACCTTGTCGTAGCTGGTCGACAAGAGCGCCCAGCCGGTCTCGGCCTGCGCGCGGGTCGAATAGGCCCCGAGCTGGACCAGCGGCCCGCTCGCCGTCGCGGCGGGCGCGGGCGCGGGTGCGGGCGCGGGGCGCGGGGCGGGCGCGCTGGGGCGCGTCGCGGGCGCGGGCGCGGGCTCGGCGACCGCGATCCGCGGCGCTTCCTCCGCCAGCTTGGCGGTATCGAGCTGGGCGTCGGGATCCTCGCCCACGCTGGTCGCGTGCGCGGTCCCGCTGTCGTCCGACAGGTCGAGCCCGCCGGGATCGGCCGGCCGCGTCTTGTAGGGCGTCTCGGGGGCCTCGATCAGCGGCGGCGCGCCGCCCGCATCCTCGCGCCCGAGCAGGAAGGTGGTGAGGCCGACGGCGACCAGCCCGGTCACCACCAGCCCCGCGCCGACCGCCATCTTGCGGGCCGAGATGGGGCGGGGGCCCGCCTGGTCCTCGACCGCCTCGAGCCAGGGCAGCCGTTCCTCTTCACTGGCGTCCATCAACGCATCTCCTCGGCGGCTTCGACCCCCATGATCGCGAGCCCGTTGCGCAATACCTGCCCGATCCCGCGCGCCAGTTCCAGTCGCGCGCGCGACAAATCGGGCTGCTCCTCGATCAGGAAGCGCTTGCCCGGATCGTCGTTGCCGCGGTTCCAGCTGGCATGGAAGGCGGCGGCGAGGTCGTAGAGATAGAAAGCGATGCGGTGCGGCTCATAGGCGTCGGCGGCGAGCCGGACGACCCGCGGGAATTGCGCCGCCTGCCGCACCAGCGCGCGCTCGACCTCGTCGAGCAGCGTGAGGTCGGCCGCGCCCGCATCGAGCCCCGCCGCGGCGGCCTTGCGCTTGAGGCTCGAGATGCGCGCATGTGCATATTGGACGTAGAAGACGGGGTTTTCCTTCGACGCCTCGGTCACCTTGGCGAAGTCGAAGTCCAAGGGCGCGTCGGCCTTGCGGGTGAGCATCATGAAGCGCACCACGTCCTTGCCGACCTCCTCGACCATCTCGGCGAGCGTGACGAAATTGCCCGAGCGCTTGGACATCTTCACCGGTTCGCCGTCGCGGAACAGCCGCACCATCTGCACCAGCTTGACGTCGAGGCCCTTCTCGCCGTCGGTCAGCGCGGTGACCGCCGACTGCACCCGCTTGACGGTGCCGGCATGGTCGGCGCCCCAGATGTTGACCAGATGGTCGGCGCCCTGCGCCTTCTGGTAATGATAGGCGGCATCGGCGCCGAAATAGGTCCAGCTGCCGTCCGACTTCTTCATCGGGCGATCCTGGTCGTCGCCGAACTGGGTCGAACGGAACAGCGTGAGCTCGACCGGTTCCCAATCGGCGGGGGTCTCGCCCTTGGGCGGCTCGAGCACGCCCTCGTAGACCAGCCCCTTGGCGCGCAGCGTGGCGAGCGCCTCCTCGACCTTGCCCGAGGCCTGCAGTTCGGCTTCGGACGAGAACAGGTCGTGGTGGATGCCGAGCAGCGCGAGATCCTTGCGGATCATGTCCATCATCTTCTCGACCACGAAGGGCTTGAAGACGGGCAGCCACTCGGCCTCGGGCGCCTGCGCATAGCGCGCGCCATAGGCGTCCTTCAGCGCCGCGCCGACGGGCTTGAGATAGTCGCCCGGGTAGAGCCCCTCGGGGATCGCGCCGATGTCCTCGCCCAGCGCCTCGCGGTAGCGCAGGTGCGCCGAGCGCGCGAGCGTGTCGACCTGCGCGCCCGCGTCGTTGACATAATATTCGCGCACCACCTTGCGCCCGGCCCATTCGAGCAGGCTCGCCAGCGCATCGCCGACCACCGCGCCGCGGCTGTGCCCCATGTGCATCGGCCCGGTGGGGTTGGCGCTGACATATTCGATGTTGATCGTGCGCGCGTCCTCGCCCGCATCGACGCGGCCGTAATGGTCGCCTTCCGCGAGCATCGCTTCGAGCTCCTCGTCCCACACGCGCGGGTCGAGCTTGAGGTTGATGAACCCGGGCCCCGCGACCTCGGCGGCGGTGACCCCGTCGAGCGCCTCGAGCCGCGGCGCGATTTCGCCCGCCAGCGCGCGCGGGTTGGTTCGCGCCGGCTTGGCCAGCACCATCGCCGCATTGGTGGCGAGGTCCCCGTGGCTGGCATCGCGCGGCGGCTCGACCGCGACCGCCTGCATCGGCAACCCGTCGGGCAGCACGCCCTCGCGCACGAGATCGCCGAGGATGGCTTCGAGCTTGTCCTGAAAACGGGCGTAGAGCGACATGACTGTTGGGTTCCGGCAGCTGGGGAAGAGGTGCGCAGCCCTCTAGCGCGTCCGGTCGCCGGAAAAAAGCCCGCGCGCGCGCTTCAGTCGCGCTTGGGGGCGAAGACCAGCCGCCAGCGGTTCGGTTCGTCGTCCGAACCGACCAGCGTGGCGACCGGCCTGGGTGCCCCCGTGCCCCCGTCGGCGAACGCGAAATGGCTGTGGTCGCCCTCGTCGAGGCTCTCGATCAGCCGATAGCCGGCCTGCCGATAGGCGGCCGCGATCTGGTGATGCCGCACCCCGGGACGACGCGCGATGTCGATCGCCCGGTTGCGCAGGTGATAGCTGTTGGGCACCCCGCCGACGCGGCGGTTGTGCGCCGGGCTGCGATAGGTCGAGGTCACCGTGCCCCATCGCGCGCCGAGCGCGGCGGCGGCGTTCATGTCGAAGGCCATTCCCGCGCCGACCATCGGTTGCGGCGCGGCGGTCAGGCTCGGCACCGACAGCCCCGGCCCGGTCACCACCCGCATTCCCTCGGGCGCCCCTCCTTCCCCATCGACGGCCAGCACGAGCATGGTGGCCAAGAGCATTGTCGGCATGATCCGCGACTCCCCGCTGTTGACCCGCACGGTATATCAGAAGTTAACAACGCACGCCAAGGCAGACGGCACGAAAATGTCTCTTTTTAGGCCAAATGCACGTCGCCGATCAGGGCAGGCGGGCGAAATCCTCGGCGGTCGGCAGCGCCTCCCCCGGCCCCTCGGCGGCGCGGCGCGCCGCGTCGCGCAGCCGCCAGTCGCGCTCGAACAGCCAGAAGCACAGCCCCACGCTTGCGCCATAGACCGGGCCGGGGTCGACCGGCCAGTCGCCCGCCATCCCGAAGCTGCCCCCCGCGATCACCGCCATCAGCGCGATCCGCGTCATCCACCCCGCCAGCGCGCCCATCAGCAGCGCCGCGACCCACACCCATTTCTCGCGCCACGCGCTGCCGACCGCATTGGCGGCGGGGTAGCCGAACAGGACGATGGCGAAGGCCGCCACCGGCACCAGCGCGCCCGTCAGCAGCAGCAGCGGCACGAGCATCGCCGGGTCGATTCGCCCGCCCGCGACCAGCGCGATGACGACCAGGGCGAGACTGCCGAGGAAGCTGCCGCTGATCGCGCCCATGATGATCGGCGCGCGCGGGATGAAGGGGCGCATCATCGCCCCGCCCCCGGCGTCACCGTCGCCGCCGCGGGCGCCGTCGCCGCCGTCGCCGCCAGCGCGCGGATCTCGGGGTTGTGACGGACATGGACCCCGGTCCCCGGCGTTCCCGCCAGCGCGGCGATCGCGGCGGCGACCGTCTCGGCGGGAATCGAGCGCAGCTTGCGCGGCACCAGCCGGTCGGTCAGCGGCGACAGCCAGATGCCGAGCCGCTCCTTGACCCGCCGCTCGCGCGGGCGCGCGCCCTTGAGCAGCCCGGGGCGCACGATGTCGAGCCGCGGGTAGCCGAGGCTCTCGACGTCGGCCTCCATCTGGCCCTTGATCTGGAGATAGCGGCTGCGGCTCGACGCGCGGGCCATGGCCGAGGAGACGACGACCAGCTGGCGCGCGCCCGCGGCCCTCGCGGCGCGCGCGAACTCGACCACCCCGTGGCGGTCGATACGGTCGAAATCCTCCCAGTTGCCGACCTTCGCCCAGGTCGTGCCGATCGCGGCGACGGCGACATCGACCGCCTCGCCTTCGAGCAGCGCGGGCCAGTCCTCGAGCGCCCCCGTCTTCTCGCGCCAGCCGGGCCGGGCCGGCAGCGTCGCGCGCCGCGCGAGGCTGAGGAGCGGGCGCCCCTCGAGGCGGGGCAAGAGGTGCGAGCCGACCAGCCCGGTGGCGCCGATCAGCACGATCCTGTCATCTTGTGCGCGTCCCGCCATGCTTGCCGATATAGGCGCCGCCGCGGCAATACCTAGGGGCGGCTAGAATTTGGCCTCGAGCGCGACCGGCCCGATCCACGCCTCGTGGCGCGCGATCGCGAAGGGGTCGGTCATGCCCGCGATATAGTCGGCGATGCCGCGCCGCCGCGCGGTCTCGCCCTCGCCCCGCGCCCATCCCTCGGGCAACAGCTCGGGGCGCGCGATCAGCGCCTCGGCCAGCCCGGTCACCACCGCCTTGGCCCCCTCGCGGATCGGCTGCAGCGGCGCGCTGTCGTAGAGGTTGGCGTAGAGGAACTGCTTGAGCGCGCGTTCCTCGGCCGCCAGCGCGGGCGAGAAACCGACCAGCGTACGCCCCGCCGCGCGCACCTCGTCCACCGTCTCGACCCCCGCCGCGGCGATCCGCGCGCGCGTCTCGGCGATCACGTCGCCGACCATCGTGCCGATCATGTCGCGCACCAGCGCGGCGCGCTTGCGCGCGAGGTCGAGCCCCGGGTGCCGCGCCTCGATCGCGCGCCAGTGCCGCGCCACGATCGGCACCGCGAGCAGCGCGTCGAGATCGAGGATGCCCGCGCGCAGGCCGTCGTCGACGTCGTGATTGTCATAGGCGATGTCGTCGGCGATCGCGGCGAGCTGCGCCTCGAGGCTGGCGTGGCTGGCGAGCGCCAGCGCATGCTCGGCGTCGACCGCCGCGAGCGCCCAGCCGGGCGCGGCGACCGGCCCGTTGTGCTTGGCCAGCCCCTCCAGCGTCTCCCACGTCAGGTTGAGCCCCTCGTGCCCCGGATAGGGGCTCTCGAGCAGCGTCAGGATGCGCAGCGCATGGCCGTTGTGGTCGAACCCGCCGGCATCGGCGACCGCCGCCTCGAGCGCATCCTCCCCGGCGTGGCCGAACGGCGGGTGGCCGAGGTCGTGCGCGAGGCACAGCGCCTCGGTGAGATCCTCGTTGAGCCCCAGCGTGCGCGCCATCGCGCGGCCGATCTGCGCGACTTCGAGGCTGTGCGTCAGCCGGACCCGGTAATGGTCGCCGTCGGGGGCGACGAAGACCTGCGTCTTGTGCCGCAGCCGGCGGAAGGCGACCGAGTGGATGATCCGGTCGCGGTCGCGCTGGAAGGCATCGCGCGGGCCGCGCGGGCCCGCCGCGTCCTCGCCATGCCGCCGCCCGCGCGAGGCATGCGGGTCGCTCCTCAGGCGCGGGTCGAGCACGATGGCGGTCTCCTAGAGCGGGTCGATGCGCAGCGCCGCGGGGTCGCGCTGCCAGACGAAGGCGTCGACCCCCGCGGCCTTGAGCGTGTTAACCAGCGCCTGCGCCTCGCCCCGGTCGTCGAACGGGCCGACGAGCAGGCGGTGGAAGTCGACCCCGCGGGTCAGCAGCGGGTCGCGGCCCGCCAGCGCGTCGGGCGCGCGCCGCTGGAGGCGGCGCCATTCGAAGCCCATCGCGCCGCGATTGTCGCTCCCCGCGAGCTGCACGAACCAGCGTCCCTCGACGCCGATGTCGGGGGCGGCGGGAACGGCGGGGGCCGGCGCCGGACGCGCCGCCTCGACCTTGGGCCGGGGCGGCGGGGGGGCGTCATATTTGGGGCGCGGCGCGGGGGGCGGGGTCGCCGCCGCGACCTCGCGGGTGACCAGCGGCGCGGGCGGTTGCGCCAGCGCGCGTTCGATCCCCGACAGGCGGTCGGGCGCGGCCGCGCGCGGCTCGGATGGGGTGTCGGGCGCGCTCGCGGGCGCCGCGCGCGGGCCCACCACCGGGCGCGGCGCGGGGGGCGGCGCGGGCGCTTGCGTCTCGGGGGCTTGCGCCTCGGCGGTCGGCGCGTCGGACGGCTCGCCGCCGTCGGCAAAGCGCCGTTCGCGCCGCAGCTGCGCATCGCGGATCCGGCTGTAGGTCATCGGCCCGGTCGCCTCGTAGGTCCCGGCCGATGCGCGGCGATCGTCGTCCGAGCGCTCCTGCGTGGTGACCTGCGACGCCTGCGCGTCGACCGGGGGATTAGGGCGCGCGGGCGGCCTCGTCGCGGTGCGCGCGGGCGCGGGCGCGGAAGGGGGCGCGGCCGCGGGCGGCGACGCCTGCGCCACCCTCGGCGCGGGCGCGGGGGCCGCGGCGGGCGGCACCGCCTGCGCGGCCCGCGGCGCGCTCGCCGCTGCCGCGCCGGCATCGGTCGGGAACACCCCGAGGTGCACCGCCGCCGCTTTCTGCTGCGGGGTCAGCTGCGGGAGGCGGCGCAGGAACGGCTCGATCGCCGCGCCCGCACCGGGCATCGCGCTCTCGATCGCGCGGCGCGCATTGTCGGTATCGCCGGTCAGCGCCAGCACGAAGGCGCGCGCGCGCAGCGCCGCCGGGTCGCCGGTGGCGACGAGCGGGGCGAGCAGCGCCATCGCCGCGGTGCGATCGCCCCCCATCGCGAGGTTGAGCGCCAGTCGGCGGCGCGCCTCGTCGGCGCGCGGCCCCGCCATCGCCGCGCGATAATCTTCTTCGGCGGCGCGCGTCTGCCCGAGCAGGTCGTAGGCGAGCCCGCGGCCCGCGCCCATCGCCACCGCGCTGCCGCCGCGGCCCTGCGCCGCCGCGAAGAACTGGAGCGCGCGCTCGGGCTGGTTCATCTGCACCGCGACCGAGCCCTGCCCGATCAGCACCCCGGGGTCCTCGGGGCGCACCTCGGCGGCGCGGCCGTAGAAAGCCGCCGCGCTCGGCAGGTCGCCGATCGCCAGCGCGGCATCGCCGGCGCCGACCAGCGCGTCGAAGTTGCGCGGCTCGCGATCGAGCAGCGCGAGGTTGCGGGTGAGGTCGTCGACCGGGCTGGGCTGCGCGGCGGCGGCCCCGGCGAGCAGCGCCGCAAGGGCGCCGGCGAGCGCGCGCGAGGCGCGCCGTGAAGGGGGAATCGGAAGTCGCATGGCGACGGTCATGCCCGGCTCAAGCTTTCAGGGAACTGTCCCCTGCCGCGCGGTGCGACGAACGGTGCCGCTCGAGCGACGAGCAGCAGGGGCAAGTCATTAATTTCGCTAGTTATTCTTGCGGTTAAGGAAGCCCGGGATGTCGAAGCTCTCGGCCCCGAACCCGGGTTCGTCCTGCGCCCCTTCCTCGCCCGTCGCCTGCGCGCCGCGCGCGATGTTGCTCATCCGCTCGAACAGCGTCCCGCCGCCGCCGGGGGGCGGGGTCGGCACGGTCTTGCGGGCATTCCCCTTGGCCGCCAGCAACGAGGGCATGTCGTCCTCCTCCTCGGCGTCGGTCTCGGCGACATCGTCGGCGGGCGGCGCCACCGGGGGCGCGCTCACCGGGCCGGCGAGGATGTCGTCGCTCTCGAGCATCAGCGGATCATCGTCCTCGCGCTCGTCCTCGCTCGCGAGCGCGTCGGTCAGGTCGAGCGCCTCTTCCTCGACCTTAGCGCCCGGGGTCGGGCGCGCCGCCGCGGCGGTCGCATTGTCGATCGAGAAGCTCGCCTTGGGGGCGATGCTCGGGGTCGCGGGGGGCTGGCCGCCGCGCGCGCCGGGGAAGGTGAAGACGCTCGACTGGCTGGTGCTCGCCGACTGCGGCACCCCCTTCACATCCTCCTCGCCGTCGATCCCGGTCGCCACCACGCTGACGCGGATCTTGCCCTCGAGGTCGTCGTTGAAGGCGCTGCCCCAGATGATGTTGGCGTCCTCGTCGACCAGTTCCTTGATGTGGCTGGCGGCCTCGTCGACCTCCATCAGCTTCATGTCCATGCCGCCGGTGATCGAGATGATGACGCCCTTGGCGCCCTTCATGCTGACCCCGTCGAGCAGCGGGTTGGAGATCGCCTTCTCGGCGGCCTCGATGGCGCGGTTCTCGCCCTCGGCCTCGCCGGTGCCCATCATCGCCTTGCCCATCTCGCTCATCACCGAGCGCACGTCGGCGAAGTCGAGGTTGATGAGCCCGGGCATGACCATCAGGTCGGTGATGCCGCGCACCCCCTGCTGCAGCACCTCGTCGGCCATCTCGAAGGCCTCCTTGAAGGTGGTGTCGGGGGTGGCGAGGCGGAACAGGTTCTGGTTGGGGATGACGATCAGCGTGTCGACATGCTGCTGCAGCTCCTCGATCCCGCTGTCGGCGGCGCGCCCGCGGCGCGCGCCCTCGAAGGCGAAGGGCTTGGTCACGACCCCGACGGTGAGGATCCCTTTGGCGCGCGCCGCCTTGGCGATGACCGGGGCGGCGCCGGTGCCCGTGCCCCCGCCCATCCCGGCGGCGACGAACACCATGTGGCTGCCCTCGAGCGCGCGTTCGATCTCCTCGATTGTTTCCTCGGCGGCGGCGCGCCCGATCTCGGGGCGCGAGCCCGCGCCGAGCCCCTGCGTGATCTTGAGCCCGAGCTGGAGGCGGGTGTCGGCGGCGCTGGCGTTGAGCGCCTGCGCGTCGGTGTTGGCGACGAGGAACTCGACCCCCTGCACGTCGGCTCCCATCATGTTGGCGATGGCGTTGCCGCCCGCGCCGCCGACCCCCACCACGCTGATGCGCGGGCGCAGTTCGTCGACCTCGGGTCGCTGGAAATCGATGCTCATGTCGGGTGCCTCCCTTGCTCCGCCAACCTACTGAACCGTAGAGCGGAATCTTGGCACATCCCGACTCGGCGCCAAAGCGAAAACTGCGCCGCGATGGCCAATTAGTGAAGAAATGATTCAGTATGGGACGATTAATCGGTTCGCTGATTCGATCTGGCCCCGATCAGCCGCCGCGCAGCGCTCCCAGCAGCCGGTCGACCAGCCCGCCGCGGCGCCGGCGCCGGGTCGGCACCGCGATATCGTCGGACCCCTCCCCGCTCTCGGCGGCGAGCAGCAGCAGCCCGACGAGGCTCGAGAAGGCCGGCCCGCGCTGCGCCTCGGGCAGTCCGCGCACCTTGCGCGGCCGTCCGATGCGCACGCGATGGCCGAGCACGCCCTGCAGATAGTCGTCGACATTCTTGAGCTCGGCCCCGCCCCCGGTGAGCACCACCTGCCGCTTGACCGGCCCGCCGAACCCGAGGCTCTTGAGCGCGGTGTCGATCTCGCCCGCCAGTTCCTCGAGCCGCTGGCGGATCACGGTGATCAGCTGCGCCTGGCTGATCCGCACCGGCTCGCCGTCCTCGCCGATCTCGGCGTCGATCATCTCGTGGTTGTCCGAGGGGCTGAGGTTGGCCGAGCCATAGCGGCACTTCATCCGCTCGGCGTCGCGGCGCGACACCCCGAAGGCCATCGCGATGTCCTCGGAAATGTCGCGCGCGCCGACCGGCAGCGTGCGCATCGCCACCAGCATGCCGCCGACGTGCAGGCTCACGCTCGTCATGTCGGCACCCAGCTCGACCAGCGCCACCCCGAGGTCGCGCTCATCCTTGCTCAGGCAGGCGCGCGCGCTCGCCAGCGGGGCGGCGATGATCGCCCCCACCCCGAGGTGCGCCGAGCGGATGACATAGTCGAGGTTCTTGAACGGTGCGAGGTCGGCGGCGATGACATGGATGTCGACGCCCAGCTTCTCGGCGTGCAGCCCGCGCGGGTTCTTGACCCCCTCGACCCCGTCGAGCGTATAGAGCGCGGGCTGCGCGTGGAGCACCACCTGCCCCTCGCGGTCGAGGCTCCCGCGTCCCGCCTCGAGCAGCGCGGCGATGTCGCCCTCCTCGACCTGCTGGCCGCCCAGTTCGACCTCGACGGTGGCGACGTCGCTGGTCAGCCCGCCGGCGGCGAACCCCGCCCACACCTCGTCGATCGCCAGCGCGTTCTTGCGCTCGGCCTGGTCCATCGTCTCGCGCACCACCGTTTCGGCGGCGTCCATGTCGACGATCGCGCCGCGCTTGATGCCGCGGCTCTGGTGCTGCCCCGAGCCGACCACCTCGAGCTGGCCGTCCTCGCCCACGCGCGCGATGATCGTCGCGACCTTCGAGGAGCCGATATCGAGCGCGGCGATGAGATTGTCGGGGGCGGCGGCCATCAGTCGATCTCCTCCGCGCGCGCCGCCGCGCGCGACGCTTCCTCGCGCGCGCCGACGAATTGCGGGCTGCGCGCCACCGCCTTGCCCGGCAGCCTCAGGTCGTAGCGCTCGACCCCGATGCCGAGCAGCGCCGCCTTGGCGTCGAGCGCCATGAACTTCTCGAGCGCCACCCCCGCCTCGCGCTCGCCCTCGGGCAGCACGAGGATCTCGCCGGTCTGCACGTTGAGGTCCCAGCGCCGCCCGCCGACCCAGCGCGCCGAGGCGAGCTGCGGCGCGAGCGCGGGCACCCGCGCGAGCAACCGCTCGAGCTGCGCCAGTTCGCGGTTGGCCCCGGCGCCGATCAGCAGCGGCAGGTCGGGCATCTGCGCCACCCGCACGCGTTCGAGTACCACCCCCTCGGCATCGACGAGGAACAGGCGGTCCTCGCCCTGCCACAGCGCGGCGGGGACGCGTTCGACCATGTCGATCACCAGCGCGTCGGGATAGCGCCGCGACACGCGCGCGTCCTTGACGTAGGGAAAGTCGAGCAGCTGCGCGCGCAGCCCCTCGAGGTCGACCAGCGGCAGCGCGTTGGCATGCTCGCCCAGCGCGACCCGGTAGATCGCGTCGGGATCCATCTGCTCGACCCCGCTGATGTCGATCCGCTTGACCTCGAGCCCGGCCTCGCCGAGCCCGCTGCCGATCGCGCGCCCCGCCATGCCGGGCAGCCCGAGCGCGAACAGCAGCGCGACCAGCGCGACCAGCGCCGCCGCGATCCCCGTCCGGCGCAGCAGCCGGTCTGCGCCCGGCGTCGCCTGCACCTTCGCCGCGCGCTTCTTGGGCGCGGGCTTCTTCCTGGTCTTGCGGGTCCCCCCTCGGGCCATCAGCCGAATGCCTCCGCGATCAGCCGCTCGCACAATTCGCCATAGTCGATCCCCCTCGCGCGCGCCTGTTCAGGCACGAGGCTGAGCGGGGTCATGCCCGGCTGGGTATTGGTCTCGAGGAGGAACAGCCCGTCGAGCCCGCGCTCTTCGTCCCAGCGGAAATCGGAGCGCGAACAGCCGCGGCATCCCAGCAGCCGGTGCGCCTCGAGCGCGAGGTGCTTCATCCGCTCGGCGACGGGTCCGGGCACCTCGGCGGGACAGACGTGGACCGTCTGCCCCTCCTCATATTTGTGCGCATAATCGTACCAGCCGCTGGCGATCTTGAGTTCGGTGACCTCGAGCGCCTCCTCGCCCAGCACCGCGACGGTCAGCTCGTGCCCGGCGATGAATTCCTCGCACAGGAGCCGGTCGAATTGCTGCCACGGCCCCTCGGTCTCGCGCGTGATCGGCCCGAATTCGTCGGTGACGATCGCCACGCCGACCGAGGAGCCCTCGTCGACGGGCTTCAGGACGAAGGGGCGCGGCATCGGCTCGGCGTCGTAGAGGCTCTCGCTCGTCACGATCCTGCCGGGCGGCATCGGGATGCCATGCGGTTCGAGCACCGCCTTGGTCAGCTGCTTGTCGATCGCCACCGCCGAGGTGGTGCAGCCCGAATGGGTATAGGGGATCTGCATCAGGTCGAGCATGCCCTGCACCGTCCCGTCCTCGCCGGGCGAGCCGTGCAGCGCGTTGAAGACGACGTCGGGGCGCAGCTCGGCGATCACGCGGGCGACGTTGCGGTCCATGTCGACCGGGGTGACGTTCGACCAGCCGCGCGCCTCCAGCGCGCGCACCACCCCCTCGCCCGAGGAGAGCGACACCTCGCGCTCGGCCGACCAGCCGCCCATCAGCACGACGACGTGCATGTCCTTGTCGAGATCGCTCATCGCCGTCCGACCCTCTTGATCTCCCATTCGAGTTCCTGCCCCGAATGCTGCTTGACCCGCGCGCGCACCTCGTCGCCGAGGTCCTCGATATCCGCGCTCGTCGCCTCGCCCGTGTTGATGAGGAAGTTGGTGTGCTTTTCCGAGACCATCGCGCCGCCCTTCGTGAGCCCGCGGCAGCCGGCGTCGTCGACGAACTTCCACGCCGACCCGCCGGGCGGGTTCTTGAAGGTCGACCCGCCGGTCTTGGTGCGCACCGGTTGGCTCGCCTCGCGCGCCTCCTGGATGCGGTCCATCTCGGCCTGGATCACCTCGGGTTTCTCGGGATGCCCCTCGAGCCTCGCCGACACCACGATCGCCCCCTCGGGCAGCTCGCTGTGCCGGTAGGAATAGCCGAGATCGTCGTTCGACCAGCGCTCGAGCGTGCCGTCGCGCCGCACGATCGTCGCCTCGGTCAGGATCTCGCAGGTCTCGCGCCCATAGGCGCCGCCGTTCATCTTGACGAAGCCGCCGAGCGTGCCCGGGATCGAGCGCAGGAATTCCATCCCGCCGATCCCCGCATCGCGCGCGGCCGAGGAAATCAGCACGCCATGCGCGCCCCCGCCCGCCTCGAGCGTCACCGCATCGACCTGCTCGACCTTGGCAAAGGCCTTGGGCAGCTTGACCACCACCCCCTCGACCCCGCCGTCGCGGATGATGAGGTTCGAGCCGAGCCCCAGCCCCATCACCGGAATGTCGGGGTCGAGCTGCGACAGGAAGCCGCACAGGTCGTCGACGTCGGCCGGCTCGAACAGCCAGTCGGCCTTGCCCCCCGACTTGAACCAGACGAGCTTGGCGAGCGGCGCGTTCGCCGTCAGCTTGCCCCGCACGGCGATCTCGCTGGGCGCGCTCACTTGCTCTTCCTCGCAGCAGCGATGCCGTCGGCGAGCCGCGCCGCCCAGCCGGTGATGTCGCCCGCGCCCATGCACAGGATGACATCGCCCTTGGCGGCCACGTCGCGCAGCGCCTCGGCGAGCTCGGCCTCGTCGGCGACGGTGCGCACCATCCGCACCCCGCGATTGCGCAGCCCCTCGGCGAGGGCTTCGGCATCGACCCCCTCGATCGGGTCCTCGCCCGCGGCATAGACCGGGGTGACATAGACGATGTCGGCCTCGTTGAAGGCGGTCTGGAATTCCTCCATCAGCTCCTGCAGCCGCGTATAGCGGTGCGGCTGCACCACCGCGATGACGCGGCTGTCGGGGCAGGCATCGCGCGCCGCTTCGAGCACCGCGCGGATCTCGACCGGGTGGTGGGCATAATCGTCGATGATCGTCGCCCCGCCGATTTCGCCGACCTTGGAGAAGCGCCGCTTGACGCCGTCGAAGCTGGCGAAGCCCTCGCGGATCTGGTCCTCGGTGACGCCGAGTTCCATCGCCGCGCCGATCGCGGCGAGCGCGTTGAGGACGTTGTGCTTGCCGGGGATGGGCACGCGAATATCCTTCATCACGCTCACCTGCCCGTCGCGGTCGGTGTGGACGACGTCGAAGCAGGTGCCGCCGAGCTCGGGGCGCACATGGTCGGCGCGAAGGTCGGCCTGCGTCGAGAAGCCGTAGGTGCGGATGCGCCGATCCTGCACCTGCCCGATGACATTCTGCACCTCGGGATGGTCGATACACATCACCGCGAGCCCGTAGAAGGGCACGTTCTCGACGAACTGCGCGAACGCCGCCTTGACCTCGTCGAACCCGCCATAATGGTCGAGATGCTCGGGATCGATGTTGGTGACGATCGCGATCGTCCCGTCGAGCCTGAGGAAGCTGCCGTCGCTCTCGTCGGCCTCGACCACCATCCAGTCCGACTTGCCGAGCCGCGCGTTCGAGCCGTAGCGGTTGATGATCCCGCCGTTGATCACGGTCGGGTCGATCCCGCCCGCGTCGAGCAGCGCGGCGACCATGCTCGTCGTCGTCGTCTTGCCGTGCGTGCCCGCGACCGCGACGGTGCGCTGCATCCGCATCAGTTCGGCGAGCATCTCCGAGCGCTTGACCAGCGGCAGCCGCTTTTCCGATGCCGCCTGCACCTCGGGGTTGGTGCGCCGGATCGCGGTCGAACAGACCACCACCTCGGCATCGCCGAGGTTCTCGGGGTCGTGGCCGATATGCACCGGGATGCCGAGGTCCTTCAATTTCTGCGTGACCGGCCCGTCCTTCAAGTCCGAGCCCTGCACCTTGTAGCCCAGCTGGTGCATCACCTCGGCGATGCCCGACATGCCGATGCCGCCGATGCCGACGAAATGGATCGTCCCGAGGTCGCGTCCCAACGCCTTCATGCGGGCACTCCCATTCCCGAGGGTCGCGGCTTGGGGGTGACCGCGCCGACCATGCCCACCGGCACCGGGGTGTCGCCCGCCGCGATGCGCTCGACGAGGTCGGCGAGGTCCTCGGCCGCGCGCGGGCGCCCGACCGACAGGCTGCGCGCCGCCGCGGTGGCGAGCGCCTCGCCGTCGCCGACCACTTCCTCGATCTGCCGCGCCAGTTTCTCGGGGGTGAAGTCGGGCTGCTTGATCATTGCCGCGCCCCCCGCCTTGGCCATCTCCATGGCATTGTAGGTCTGGTGGTCGTCGGTCGCGATCGGCAGCGGCACGAGGATCGCAGGCCGCCCCGCCGCGGTCAGCTCGGCGATGGTCGAGGCGCCCGCGCGCGCGATCACCAGCTGCGCGTTAGCGATCCGCCGCGGCATGTCCTCGATATAAGTCAGCGTCTCGGCGGGGATGTCGAGTTCGGCATAGCGCGCGCGCACCCGCTCGATATCCTCGGGGCGGCATTGCTGGACGACGTTCAACCGATGCCGCAGCCCCTCGTCGAGCAGCGCCAGCGCCTCGGGCACCACCTCGCCCAGCACGCTCGCGCCCTGGCTGCCGCCGGTGACGAGGAGGTGGAAGGGGCTCGTCTCGTCCAACGGCGGGAAGGGCATCTCGCCCAGCCGCGCCACCTCGGCGCGGACGGGATTGCCGACCAGCACCTCCTTGGCCTTGTCCCTCGAGCGGTGCACCGTCTTGTAGGCGGTCGCCACCGCCTTGGCCCTGCCCGCCAGCAGGCGGTTGACCCGCCCGAGCACCGCATTCTGCTCGTGCAGGATCGTCGGCACCCCTTCGGCATGCGCCGCGAGCAGCGCGGGAAAGGCGGGATAGCCGCCGAAGCCGACCACGCAGTCGGGGGTGAATTGGCGATAGAGCGCGCGCGCCGCGCTGCGCCCCTTCATCACGCTGAAGAAGGCCTTGATCATGCCCAGCGGCCCGCCGCCGAGCCGTCCCGCGGGCAGCACCTCGACCGGCACCTCGTCGAACAGCGCGGGGATCCTCGCGCCGCGCTCGTCGGTGACCAGCATCACGCCGTGCCCGCGCGCCTTCAGTTCGTTGGCCAGCGCATGCGCGGGGACCATATGGCCCCCGGTGCCGCCGGCTGCCAGCGTGATGTTCATGTACCGCTCCATCGGACCACATAGGGTGATCGGTTGAGATAGGGGTTCCGGCGGCTGAAAGCGAGCAGCAATCCCATCCCCAGCGAGAGCGCCAGCATCGACGAGCCGCCATAGGAAATGAAGGGCAGCGTCATCCCCTTCGAGGGCGCGATCTGGACGTTGACCGCCATGTTGATGAAGGCCTGCAGCCCGAACTGGAGCGCCAGCCCCGCGCTCGCGAGGATCGCCATCGCATCGTCCTCGTCGAGCAGCTTCACCAGCACCCGCGCCACGATCATGAAATAGAGGATGGCGATGGCGAGGCAGGCGATCAGCCCGAACTCCTCGCCGATCACGCTGAAGATATAGTCGGTGTGCGGTTCGGGCACGCTGAACTTGAGGCTGCCCGCCCCCGGTCCCGCCCCGAGCAGGCCGCCCGCGGTCAGCGTCGCCATCGCCTTGTCGGTCTGGAAGCTGTCGCCCTGCCCGAACAGGAAGGCGTCGATCCGCGCCGTCGCCACGTCGTACAAGAAATAGGCGAGCACGATGCCGACCAGCCCCGCCACCCCGAGCCCGACGACCAGCTTCATCCGCGCCCCCGCGAGCGCGAACAGCGCCGCCCAGGTGGCGAGGAAGATCACCGTCGAGCCGAAGTCGGGCTGGCGCATCAGGAGGACGGCGGTGAGCGCCGCGAGCCCCCCGCTCGCCCCCGCACGCGCGGCAAAGCCCCAGCGGCGGGTGAACAGGAAGGCGAGCGCCACGGTGTAGACCGGCTTGAGGAATTCGGACGGCTGCACCCGCGAGACCCCGAGATCGAGCCAGCGCCGCGCCCCGTTGACCTCGCTGCCCAGCCACGGCACCAGCGCCAGCGCGACGAGCCCGACCGCGGTGGCGGCGAGGCACAATCGGGTGAGCAGCGGGCGCGGCACCATCGAGACCAGCACCATCAGCGGCAGCGACAGGACGATCCAGCCGAGCTGGCGCCAGAAGAAATAGAGTTCGGGCAGCGTGGTGCCCGGCGCGCTGTAGCGATCGGCCGCCGCCGGGCTCGCCGCCGCGACCGCGATCAGCCCGATGCCGACCAGCACGAAGATGAGCGCGATCAGCGTGCGGTCGACCTCCCAGAACCACTGGCTCAGCGCCGAGCGGTCCGAGCGGCCGTAGCTGGCGGGGCGGATCTTGAGCATCGTCTAGAGCGCCTCCACCGCGGCGCGAAACGCCTCGCCCCGCGCCTCGAAATCGCGGAACTGGTCGAAGCTCGCGCAGGCCGGCGACAAGAGCACGGTCTCGCCGCGGCCCGCCGCCGCCGCCGCCTGCTTCACCGCCTCCTCGATGGTCCCCGTCTTCACGAAATGCACCTTGCCGTCCAAGGCCTTGGCAAACAAGTCCTGCGCCTCGCCGACGAGATAGGCGCGCACGACCCGGTCATAGTGCGGCTCGAGCGCCGACAGGTCGCCCGACTTGGCCTGCCCGCCCGCGATCCAGTGGATGGCATCGAAGGCGGCGAGCGCCGGTGCCACGCTGTCGACGTTGGTCGCCTTGGAATCGTTGACGAAGGCGACCCCGTCCTTGTCGGCGACCCGCTCCATCCGGTGCGGCAGCCCCTTGAAGCTTTCGAGCCCGCGCTCGATCTCCTCGCGCGACAGCCCCAGCGCCGAACAGGCGAGGATCGCCGCCGCCGCGTTCTGCGCATTGTGCGGCCCGCTGAGCGCCGCGCTCCAGCGCGCCCCCGGGTCGGGGGCCGCCACCTCGCGCATGTCGATCGCCACCCCCGCGTCCGACTGCATCGCGAACAATCGCTCCTTCGAGGCGGCATAGGCGGCGAAGTCGCCGTCGTAGCGGTCGAGATGGTCGGGGGTGATGTTGAGGATCACCGCCACCTCGCAAGCGAGGCTGTGCGTGAGGTCGATCTGGTAGGAGGACAGCTCGAGCACATAGGCGCTGCCTTGCGGCAGCGGATCGAGGCTCAGGATCGGCGCACCGATATTGCCCGCCGCCACGCTGCCCACCCCCGCCGCGCGCAGCACATGGTCGATGAGCGCGGTGGTGGTCGACTTGCCGTTGGTCCCGGTGATCCCGACCACCGCATGGCGGGGCAGGTCGCCGCGCGCGCGCGCGAACAGCTCGACATCGCCGATGATCTCGCAGCCCGCCTCATTCGCGAGCCGCGCGATCGGATGCGTGTTGATCGGGACGCCCGGCGAGACGACGAGGCTGTCGTAGCCTTCCAGCCCCTCCTCGAGGAAGTCGACGCGCGTGGCGAAGGGGTTGGCGCGCCCGCGCGCTTCCGCATTGTCGTCCCAGCAGGCGACCTCGCAGCCCGAGCGCACCAGCGCCGCCACGCTCGCCAGCCCCGAGCGCGCGAGGCCGTAGACCGCGTAGCGCTTGCCCTGCCAGGCCGCGCTCAGGATCACCGCAGTTTCAGCGTCGACAGCCCGGCCAGCGCGAGCACGAAGCTGATGATCCAGAAGCGGATCACGACCGTCGGCTCGCTCCACCCCATCTGCTCGAAATGGTGGTGGATCGGCGCCATCTTGAAGATGCGCTTGCCGGTGCGCTTGAAGAAGAAGACCTGGAGCACCACGCTCACCGCCTCGAGCACGAACAGCCCGCCCACGATCGCGAGCACGAATTCGTGGTGGGTCGCCACCGCCACCGCGCCCAGCGCGCCGCCCAGCGCGAGGCTGCCGGTATCGCCCATGAAGACCGCCGCCGGGGGCGCGTTGAACCACAGGAAGGCGAGCCCCGCGCCGACCACCGCGAGCAGCACCACCGCCAGCTCGCCCACCCCGAGCACGTGCGGGATGCCGAGATAGGCGGCGAACACCGCATTGCCGACGAGGTAGGCGATCAGCGTGAAGGCCACGCTGGCGATGATCACCGGCATGGTCGCGAGCCCGTCGAGCCCGTCGGTCAGGTTGACCGCATTGCCGAAGGCGACGATCACGAACGCACCGAAGACGATGTAGAACCAGCCGAGGTCGAGCACCGGCCCCGAGATGAAGGGCAGGTGCAGGTTGGTCCCCGACAATCCCACCATCAGCCAGGTGGCGAGCCCGGCGATGACGAATTCGAGCAGCAGCCGCACCTTGCCCGGGATGCCCGCGTGATGCGCTTTTCGCACCTTATCATAATCGTCCATGAACCCGATCAGCCCGAACCCCGCGGTCACCAGCAGCACCGCCCAGACGTAGCGGTTGCCAAGGTCCATCCACAGGAACACCGAGAGGAAGACCGCGATGAGGATGAGCAGCCCGCCCATCGTCGGGGTGCCGCGCTTGGCGAGGTGCGACTGCGGCCCGTCGGCGCGGATCGGCTGCCCCTTGCCCTGCTTCTTGCGCAGCCAGGCGATGAAGGCGGGTCCGAGCAGCAGCCCGACGAGGAGCGCGGTCCCGGTCGCCGCGCCGGCGCGGAATGTGATGTAGCGGAAAAGGTTGAGGGGGCCGGGGAAGCCAAGCCATTCGGCGATCAGGTAGAGCATGATGCGCCGCCCCCTGCCACTTTCTCGACGAGCTTGCCAAGTCCCATCGAGTTGGACGCCTTGACGAGAACCGCGTCGCCGGGGCGCATCGCCGTTAACAGTTCATCCGTTGCAGCCGCCGCATCGTTAACATGGACCACCTCGATCGGGGTTAGCGCCAGCGCCTCGGCGAGCGGCGCCATCTCGGCGCCGACGAGGATCGCCAGCTCCACCCCGGCGGCCTCGATCGGGGCGCGCAGGTCGGCATGCGCCTGCGCGCTGGCCGCGCCCAGCTCCTTCATCGTGCCGAGCACCGCGACCTTGCGCGCCACCTTCTCCTCGCCGAGCGCCTTGAGCGTCGCGTCCATCGAGGCGGGGTTGGCGTTGTAGCTCTCGTCGATCAGCAGCACCTCGCCGCCCTCGTGCGCGAGGAGGTGCCGTTCGCCGCGGCCCTTGAGCCCCCCCATCTCGGTCAGCGCCAGCGCGGCGCGCGCGACATCGCCCCCCGCCACCGCGACCACCGACAGGACGGTCAGCGCGTTTTGCACCCAGTGCGCGCCGCGCTGCGCCACGGTGAAGGTGATGGTGCGCCCCGGCACGCGCGCGGTAACGAGGCTGCCGCTCGCCTGCGCGGGGGCGGAGTGGAGCACCGCGGCATCGCCCTCGGTGCCGCCCACGGTGAGGATCCGGGCGGCCTTGTCGCGCGCCGCGCGGACCAACCGCTCGCGCTGGTCGGTCGCCTCGGGGATGATCGCGGTGCCCCCCGGCTCGAGCCCCTCGAAGATCTCGCCCTTGGCGTCGGCGATCGCCTCGATCGACCCGAGGTTCTCGATATGCGCGGGGGCGATCGCGGTCACCACCGCGATATGCGGGCGGGTCAGCCGCGTCAGCTGGGCGATCTCGCCGGCGTGGTTCATCCCCATTTCCTGCACCACCACGCGCGCCTCGCGCGGCATGCGCGCCAGGCTCAGCGGGACCCCGGTATGGTTGTTGTAGCTCTTGACCGAGCGGTGGACCCGCCCCGGGTGGAGCCGCTCGAAGGCGGCGGCGATCGCTTCCTTGGTCGAGGTCTTGCCGACGCTGCCGGTGACCCCGATGACCAGCGCGTCGCTCGCCAGCCGGGCGCGCGCCGCGCGCGCCAGCGCGTCGAGCGCGGCGGGCACGTCGTCGACCAGCACGTGCGGCCCCTCGACCGGGCGCGCGACCAGCGCGGCGGCGGCGCCGAGGGCAAAGGCACCGGCGACGAAGTCATGCCCGTCGTGGACCGTCCCGGGCATCGCCACGAACAGGAAGCCGGGCTCGATCTCGCGGCTGTCGAAGGCGACCCCGCGCACCGCGAAGTCGGCGCTCGCGCGCCCGCCGGTGGCGGCGACGATTTCCTCGGCGGTCCACAGCGGCCGGCTCATCCCGCGCACTCCCGCGCGACCGCGACATCGTCGAAGGGCAGGACGTGGTCGCCGACGATCTGCCCCTGTTCGTGCCCCTTGCCCGCGAGCAGGACGATGTCGCCCGCGCCCGCCAGCGCGATCGCCTGCGCGATACCCTCGCGGCGGTCGGCGACCTCGATCGCGCCCGGTGCGCCGGCGAGGATCTCGGCGCGGATCGCGGCGGGGTCCTCGCTGCGCGGGTTGTCGTCGGTGACGATCACCACGTCCGAATGCTCGGCCGCAACCGCGCCCATCGGCGCGCGCTTGCCGCGGTCGCGGTCGCCGCCCGCGCCGAACAAGGTGATCAGCCGTCCCTCGACGTGCGGGCGCAGCGCCGCGATCGCCGCCGCGAGCGCGTCGGGGGTGTGCGCGTAATCGACATAGACGGGCGCGCCGCGGCTCGAGATCACCGCGCGCTCGAGCCGCCCGCGCACCGGCGCCAGCCGCCCCATCGCCTCGAACAGCTTGCCCCAGCTCGCCCCGGTGGCGAGCGCGAGCCCCGCCGCGACCAGCACGTTGGCGGCCTGGTAGGCGCCGATCAGCGGCAGCTTGAGCAGCCGCGTCTCGCCGTCGTGGGTGAGGCTGATCGCCTGCCCGAGCGGGGTGGCGCGGCGCTCGCCCAGCCGGATCGTCTCGCCGCGGCTGCCCACCGTCATCAGCTTGAGTCCGCGCGCCTTGACCCGCGCGATCACCGCGTCCGAATGCGCATCGTCGGTCCACACCACCGCGGTGCCGCTGGGGCTCAGCCGCGTGTCGAACAGCGCCATTTTGGCCGCGAAATACTCCTCCATCGTGGCGTGGTAATCGAGGTGGTCGCGGCTGAAATTGGTGAAGGCGGCGGCCTCGACCGGGACCCCCGAGACGCGGTGCTGGTCGAGCCCGTGGCTCGAGGCCTCGAAGGCGACGTGGCTCACCCCCATCCGTTTCAGGCCCGCCATGTTGTGGAGGAAGGTGACGATGTCGGGGCTGGTCAGCCCGGTGCGGATCTGTTCCTCGGCGGTGGTCACCCCGAGCGTGCCGATCGAGGCGGCGCGGTGCCCCATCATGCGCCACAGCTGGCGCGTCATCTCGACGGTCGAGGTCTTGCCGTTGGTGCCGGTCACCGCGACGATGCGGTCGGGATAGGGGGCGTAGAAGCGCCCCGCCACCTCGGCGAACAGCGCGCGCGGGTCCTCGCTCGCGATATGCTCGGCGCCCTCGACGCGCGCCCCGGGGCGCGCGATCACCCCGATCGCGCCCTTCTCGATCGCGGCGGGGATGAAGTCCTCGCCATTGACGCTGGCGCCCTGGAAGGCGCCGAAGATATTGCCCTTCACGACCTTGCGATGGTCGATCGCAAAGCCCGTGACCTTGGTATCGCTCGCCCGTCCGGCGAGGTCGCACAGCCGCAAGTCGTCACTCCTCGTCCAGCCGGACAAAGGGCAGCACCTGCCCCATGTCGGGTTCGCGCGCCGTATCGGGCCGCACTCCCAGCATCGGCGCCACCCGCGCCACGGTCTTGGAGACCAGCGGGGCGACGTTCCAGCCGGCGGTCCGGAACCCGAAGGTTTCCTTGGTCCCCTTGGGTTCGTCGAGCATCACCACGATGACATAGCGCGGCTCGTCGATCGGGAAGACCCCGGCGAAACTCGTCACGACGATGCGCTTGGAATAGCGCCCGCCGACGATCTTCTCGGCCGTGCCCGTCTTGCCGCCGACGCGATAGCCCGGGGCATCGGCCTTCTTCCCCGTGCCATGGGTGACGACCAGCCGCAAGAGCGCGCGCATCGCCTCGGAGGTCTGCTCGGAGAACACCCGCTCGCCCCTGGCGACCGGATGGTCGGGGCCGACCTTGAGCACGGTGGGGGGACGATAGAGCCCGCCGTTGAACAAGGTGGCATAGCCCGAGGCGAGGTGCACCGGGGTCACCGCGATGCCGTGGCCGTAGCCCACCGTCACGGTGGCGATCTCGCTCCACTCGCGCGGGGTCAGCGGGCGCCCGCGCTCGGGCAGCTCATAGTCGAGCCGGCGGGTGAAGCCCATCTTGTCGAGATACGCCTTCTGCCGCGCGCCGCCGATCGCCTGCGCGATCTGCGCGGTGCCCACGTTGGAGCTCTCCATCATGATCTCGGCGACCGAGCAGGCGCGCCCGAAGGGATGGGTGTCGCTGATCCGGCGCCCCCCGACCTCGTAGCTCTCGGGGCAGTCGTACATCTGCCCCATCGAGGTCACCTTGCCCTCCTCGAGCCCCATCGCGACGGTGAAGGGCTTGAAGGTCGAGCCGAGCTCGTAGACCCCGAGCGCGGCGCGGTTGAAGCGCGCCTCGGCGCCCCCCTGCCCGGCGACATTGGGGTTGAGCTGGGGCAGGCTGGCGAGTGCGATGATCTCGCTGGTGTGCACGTCCATGATGACCCCCGCCGCCCCGATCGCGTCGAACTGGGTCATCGCCGCGGCGAGTTCGGCGCGCAGTGCTCCCTGCACCGGGGCGGCGATCGAGAGCTGCACCGGGTCGCCGCCGCGCGGGTCGGACAGCGCCTCGTCGAACGCCGCCTCGGCCCCCGCCACCCCCTTGCCGTCGATATCGGTATAGCCGATCACGTGCGCGGCGAGCGCGGTCTGCGGGTAGAGCCGGTCGGGCTCGCGGGTCAGCTGGATGCCCGGCTCGCCGAGCGCGTTGACCGCCTCGACCAGCCGCGGCCCGGCGCGGCGCTGGAGATAGGCGAAGGTCTTGCCGCTGGTGAGCAGCGCGTAATAGTCGGCCTCGTCCTTCTCGGGCATCAGCCGCGCCAGCTCGCGCGCGAGGTCGAGCTTGTTGCCGATCACCTTGTGCGGCTGCACCGCCACCGTCCACGCCTCGATCGTGCGCGCCAGCGGCTGGCCGTCGCGATCGACGATGTCGCCGCGAGTCGCGGCATGCGCGGCGCCGCCCGCCGTCGTCGCCGCGTCGGCGCCGAAGATGGCGAGATAGCCGATCCGCCCCGACACGGTCAGGATGCCGAAGGCGAACAGCAGCATCGCGACCATCAGCCGCTGGTGCATCATCGAGAGGAGCTGGCGCTTCTGGCCCTGAAGCTTGAGGCGCTCGGGGGCGCTGACCAGCGCGGGGCCCGGCCCGCGGCTCATGGCGCCGCCCGCGCGTCACCCGCGGGCAGCGGGGCCAGCGGGTCGCGCGGGGGCTCGGGGCGCGCGGTGGTCGGCGCCGCCGGGGACGACACGGTCCCCGACGACGCCTCGGGCCCCTCGCCCTCGATCGTCGGCCCGCGGCGCGGGCGCTTGCTGGTGGACAGGCTCGCCTGGTGGACCAGCGCGCCCGCCCCGACCGCCGCCTCGGCGGGCGCCGAGGCGAGGATCACCGGCCCTTCGTAACCGCGCCCGCGTTCGGGCGCCGCCATCGCCGCGACCATATAGGCCGAGGCGGCGAACTGGTCGGCTTGTGGCGCCGACAGCTTGAGGAAATTCACGTTCCAGCGCTCGAGCTGGGCGAGCCGCCCGCGGGTGCCGATCTCGGTCTCGAGCGTGCGGATCTCGCGGGTCGTCAGCGCGATCTGGCGCTCGACCTCCTCGAGGTCGGCGCGGCTCGAGGCGACCTGCAGGCTGACGAGGTAGCAGGCGAGCACCGCCACCGCGATGCCGGCGGTCCACAGGATCGAGCCGAACCCCCTCATGCCGCCGCTCCCCATGCCGGCGCGGCGGTGCGCGTCGCGCTGCGCAGCTTGGAGCTGCGCGCACGCGGGTTCTCGCGCAGCTCGTCCTCGCTCGGCGCGATCGCCTTCGACACCGCCTCGAAGGTGGCGGGCGGGCCGTCGGCGCGCTGCGGCAGGTGGCGCGAGCCCTGCGGGCGATTGCCCGAGCGGGTCCGCAGGAAGCGCTTGACGATCCGGTCCTCGAGGCTGTGGAAGCTCACCACCGCGAGCCGCCCGCCGGGCTTCAGGATCTTCTCGGCGGCGACCAGCCCCTTCTCGAGCTCCTCGAGCTCGGCATTGAGGTGGATGCGGATGCCCTGGAAGGTCCGCGTCGCGGGGTCGGTCTTCATGCCCTTGTGATAGCCCAGCGTCTTGCGCACCACGTCCGCAAGCTCGCTGGTCCGCGCCAGAGGGCGCGCCTTGACGATGGTGGCGGCGACGCGGCGCGCGCGCGGCTCCTCGCCGTAAAGCTTGATCACCCGCGCCAGTTCGGCCTCGGGCGCCTCGTTGACGAACTCGGCCGCGCTCATCCCTTCCTGGCTCATGCGCATGTCGAGCGGGCCGTCCTGCTTGAAGGCGAAACCGCGCTCCGCCTGGTCGAGCTGCATCGAGGAGACGCCGAGGTCGAGCACCACCCCGTCGACCTGTCCCTCGATGCGTTCGTCCATCTGCGAAAAGGTCGCCGCGACCAGCGTGAGCCGTTCGTCGGGCACGCGCTCGCGCGCCGCCGCAATGGCATCGGGATCGCGGTCGAAGCCGATCACCTCGCCCGCCCCCGCCGCGAGGATCGCCTTGGTATAGCCGCCCGCCCCGAAGGTGCCGTCGACGATGCGGTCGCCTTGCTCGATCTTGAGTTCGCGCACGACTTCGGCGAGCAGGACGGGCAGGTGCGGCTTGCGGGCACCGGTGTCGGGCGCGCTCACAGTGCCACCCCCCGCTCTTCGAGCCGGAAGCGCGCGATGTCCTTCATGTCCTCGTGGATGCGATCGTCCTCGAGGAACAGCTTGGGGTTCCAGACCTGGAAGGTCTCGCCCACCCCGATGAACAGCGCGAGATCCTCGATCCTGCCCTTGCGCCGCATCATCGGCGGCAGGACGATCCGGCCGGTCTTGTCGTAGGGCACTTCCTCGGTCGCGCCGAAGGCCATCATGCTGGCCATCATCGCGTCGAGCTCGGAGCCCTCTTCGGTCTCGACCTTTTCGGCGCGTCGCTCGAGCTTCTCGTGGCGACGCCCGGCGAAAGCGGGGTCGTAGGCGTCGAGCGCGGGAAACAGTTTGTGCTTGGCGAGGACGATGGTCCGGGCATCGCCGCGCTTCTCGATCACGCTCCGCAGGAACGCGGGCACGGAGACGCGGCCCTTGGCGTCGACCGCGTTGACCGCGCTTCCCTGGAAAAGATGATCGAGTGCCATGGCCCCTTTGCGTCCCCTGGTGCGCCCTCGCTCCCGCCGGCGGTCGGGGACGTCGGCCTGACCAAGGCCGTGCGACCGGCGGCGGGAGCGGGGCGACTTGAGGACCTGTGTGTAACGCAGGATTGCGTGGGATACAATGGGATTTCATGGATTCTGATGGTCGATCGTGGATTCAGCAGGAATCCTGCGGAGTTTCGCGACATGGTAAATCGTTCATGAACGCGGCCCGCCGCGTCCCGGCCTTGTGGATAAGTCTGTTGGGCAGGCGCTGTCGCCCGAATTCCTAGCCCGCGAGTCGCGCCAGCAGCGCGAGCAGCGCGGCGCGATTGTCCGCGCCCGCCTCGCCCTCGACGAGCAGGAAGTCGGCATCGGCGGCGATGATCGCGCGTCCCGCGCCGATCCGGCAGTCGGCGGCAAAGGCCTCGGCGAAGGTGGCGCAACCCGACCCGGTGACCGCCATCCGTCCGGGCGAGCGCAGCAGCACCGGCACGCCCTCGACCATCAGCGCCGCCTCGCCCCCGGTCACCGGCCCATCGAGCCGCACGCCCCAGCGCGCCAGCAGCCCGGTGTCGGCGAAACCGGGCGCCGGTGCCCCCGGGTCGCCGAGCGGATGGTCGGCGCGCGCGCTCAGCAGCGGATCGGCGAGCAGCAGCACCCGCCCGCCGCCGCGCACCCAGTCGTCGAGCGCCACCAGCGCTTCGGCCGGCTGCGCGCGCGGGTGCGCGAGCAGGAGGCGCTCATGCTCGCCGAGCTTGCCGGGGTCGACATATTCGGCCAGCTCGACCGCATAGGCCTGCTCGAGGCTTGCCAGCAGCGGCGAGCCGAACCCCGCCTCGAGGTCGAAGCCCCCGGTGAAGCCTGCCGGCAGGCTCGTCACCAGCATCAGCCGGGGCCGCGCCCGCGCGCCCGCTGCCGCCGGCCCCTCGTCGAACGCCATCACCCGCGGCCCCTCGGCCACCGGGTCCTGCACCTTGTCGAGGAGGTAGGAGGCCAGCTGCACCAGCAGCAGCATCCCGCCCAGCACGGGGACCAGCAGCCACCAGCGCGACGGTGCCTTGCCGGCCTCGTCGCTCATTGCGCCTCCGGCGGCACCGCGATCTCGTTGACGATCAGCTCCTCGGTCGCCGGGTCGATCGGGATCGGCAGCGGCGCGATCGGTTCGTCTTCCTCCTCGGCCTCCATCCCCGGCGCGGCGCCGATCTCGGACAGAGGGTCGGCGGGCGCGGCGGGCGTGCTCTCGCTGCCCGCGACCACCGCGCGCTCCTCGCCCCCGCCGACCTTGAGCAGCGCGGTGCCGAGCAAGACGAGCAGGAAGACGACCGCCAGCCCGGTGATCCCGACCCGGACGCGTTGATGAACTGGCACGACCATGCGCCAAGCCTACGCCCGCCCCGGGCGCGATGCAATCGCCACGACGCGCCGCGATACCCCCTTGACGAAGCGCCCCCGACGAGAGAGAAGCCCGCGCGTCATGAATAAGCGCATCATCCTCATCGCCGCCGCGGCCTGCGGCCTCGCCGCCTGCTCGAGCGAACCCGAGACCTACACCTACGAGATCGACGACCCGATGGCCGACGATCTCGCCGCCGCCGAGGCCGTCGACCCCGCCAGCGTGCCGATGGGCGTGGGCTCGGATGACTATCGCTGCAAGGGCTCGAACCAGCTCCTCAAGATCGACTGGATCCGCACCGGCGAACAGATGAGCGCGCGCGTCACCCCGCAGGGCGAACGCGGGATGCAGCTGGTCCAGCAGGGCGCCGGCGGCCCCTACACCAACGAGGACGGGACCGTGACGATGACCGGCTCGCCCGACGCCAACACGGTGGTCCTCAACGGCGCCACCTGCGAAGCCTGAGGCCCCGGCCCCTCGCGAACCCGAAAGGCCCCTCGCCGCACCTGCGCCGAGGGGCTTTTTTTATGCCCCCAACCCCAGTAGACGACGCCCATGACCGAGACCCAGATCACCCCGCAGATCGTCGCCGAGCATGGCCTGTCCGACGATGAATATCGGACCGTCCTCGAGGCGCTCGGGCGCGAACCCAACCTCGTCGAGCTCGGCATCTTCTCGGTGATGTGGTCCGAGCATTGCTCGTACAAGTCCTCCAAGCTTCACTTGAAGAAGCTCCCGACGCAGGCCGAATGGGTGATCCAGGGCCCGGGCGAGAATGCGGGGGTCATCGACATCGGCGACGGCGATGCGGCGATCTTCAAGATGGAGAGCCACAACCACCCGTCCTACATCGAGCCCTACCAGGGCGCGGCGACGGGGGTCGGCGGCATCCTGCGCGACGTCTTCACCATGGGCGCGCGCCCGGTCGCCAACATGAACGCGCTGCGCTTCGGCGATCCGGTGCACCCCAAGATGCGCCACCTCATCGCCGGCGTGGTCGCGGGCATCGGCGGCTATGGCAATTGCGTCGGCGTGCCGACGGTCGGCGGCGAGACCAATTTCGACAAGGCCTATAACGGCAACATCCTCGTCAACGCGATGACCGTCGGCGTCGCCAGGACCGACAAGATCTTCTATTCGGCCGCCACCGGGATCGGCAATCCGATCGTCTATGTCGGCTCCAAGACCGGGCGCGACGGCATCCATGGCGCCACCATGGCATCCGCCGACTTCGACGAAGGCATCGAGGAAAAGCGCCCGACCGTGCAGGTCGGCGACCCCTTCACCGAAAAGCTGCTGATCGAGGCCTGCCTCGAACTCATGGCCACCGACGCCATCGTCGCCATCCAGGACATGGGCGCGGCGGGGCTGACCTCCTCCAGCGTCGAGATGGCGACCAACGGCAACTCGGGCCTGCGCCTCGACATGGACAAGGTGCCCCAGCGCGAAGAGGGCATGACGCCCTATGAGATGATGCTCTCGGAGAGCCAGGAGCGCATGCTCATGGTCTTGAAGCCCGGCAAGGAGGCCATGGCCGAAGCCATCTTCAGGAAGTGGGAACTCGATTTCGCGGTCATCGGCGAGGTCACCGATACCGGCCGTATGGTCTTGGAATGGCAGGGCGATGTCGTCTGCGACATCCCGCTCGCCCCGCTCGCCGACAAGGCGCCCGAATATGACCGTCCGCACATGGACCAGGACAAGTATCGCGATTGGGCGGGGATCGAGCCCTTGGGCGAGGTGCCCGAGAGCACCGACCTCGCCGGCGACCTGATGAAGCTGATGGCGAGCGAACATCTCTCCAGCCGCCGCTGGATCTGGGAACAGTATGATTCTCAGGTCGGCGGCGACACAGTGCAGAAGTCGGGCGGCGATGCCGCGCTGGTGCGCGTCCACGGCAGCGACAAGGCGCTCGCCATCACCACCGACTGCTCGCCCCGCTATTGCTATGCCGACCCCGTGACGGGCGGCAAACAGGCGATCGCCGAGGCCTATCGCAACATCAGCGCGGTCGGCGCCACCCCGCTCGCGGTCACCAACTGCCTCAACTTCGGCAACCCCGAACGCCCCGAGATCATGGCCCAGTTCGTCGGCTGCCTCGACGGCATGGGGCAGGCGTGCCGCGCGCTCGACTTCCCGATCGTCTCGGGCAACGTCAGCCTCTACAACGAGAGCAAGGCCACCGGCGGCGGCAGCGCCATCCTCCCCAGCCCCGCCATCGGCGGCGTCGGCCTCATCAAGGACTGGTCCAAGGCCGTCGGCATCGCCCTGAAGCCCGGCCAGCAGCTCATCGCCATCGGCGACACCACCCATGCTAAGCAGCTCGGCCAGTCGCGCTGGCTCGAGGTCGTGCACGAGCGCAAGGAGGGCCTGCCCCCGCGCGTCGATCTCGAGGCCGAAAAGACCGCCGCCGCGCTCATCCGCAAGCTCATCCACAACGGCCTCGTCAGCGCGGTGCACGACGTATCGGACGGGGGCATCCTCGTCGCCATGGCCGAGATGGCGCTCGCGGGCGACACCGGCTTCACGCTCGGCTGGGACACCACCGATCCCGAATTCTGGTTCGGCGAGCACCAGGGCGTCTATGTCGTCGCCGCCGACGATTTCGCCGCGCTCGCGCGCGCCAATGACGCCGGGCTCGAGATGACCCCGCTGGGGCAATCGGGGGGCGACACGCTCCACCTGTTCGACGATGCGATCCGCCTCGCCGAGCTGCGCGAGGCGCACGAGCATTTCCTGCCGACGCTGATGGCGAGCGAGCTCTAGATCGCTTTTACTATTGCAAATCATTCGCAATAGCGTCATGACGATCGACATGGTCGTTTGTCACTGCAACCTGATTCGCGAGAAGGACATCCGCGCCGCCGCCCGTCGCGGCTGCCCCGATGCCGAGACCGCCTACCGTTCGCTCGGCTGCCAGTTCCAGTGCGGCGGCTGCGAGGACCATGCCGACGCGCTGGTGCTGAGCGAACGCGCGCAACTGCTCGCCCCGCGCGACGTCGCCGCCGCCTGAGCCGCGCGCGCGGCACGCTGCGCGCGCATTGCTAATCAGTCGCATTAGCTGAAAATCCCCGAATTTCCGCCATTCCCGCCCTTGAAGCCCCTGCGCGAGGGGCGTATGAACGTCGCCATCGGGCGTCAGCGAGGAACGGGAATTCATGGTCAAGGTCACCGACAAGAAGGTACTCGAGTATCTCAACCAGGCGCTCACCAACGAGCTGACCGCGACCAATCAATATTGGCTGCACTACCGCCTCCTCGACCATTGGGGGATCGAGCGCCTCGCCGCCTTCGAGCGCAAGGAATCGATCGAGGAGATGCAGCATGCCGACCGCCTCACCGAACGCATCCTGTTCCTCGACGGCCACCCCAATTTCCAGCGGCTCGGCTCGGTGCGGGTGGGCGAGAGCGTGCCCGAGCTGATCGCCGCCGACCTCGCGCTCGAGGCCGAGGCGATCCCGCTGCTGCGCGAGGCGATCGCGCATTGCGAGGAGGTGCGCGACTATGTCACCCGCGACCTGTTCGCCGAGATCCTCGAGAATGAGGAAGAGCATCTCGACTATCTCGAGCGCCAGCAGGAAATGATCGAACGGATGGGGCTGCAGAACTATATCCAGCTCCAGTCCAAGCCCGCCGACGAGCAGGCCTGAGCGCGGCCGCCATGGCCGACACCCCGCTCGCCCCCGCGCGCCCCCCCCCTCGCCGGGCCTCGAGACCGTCGGTCGCAAGGCCGCGCCCCGTCCCGGCGGTTGTCGCTTCCAAGCCGCCGCGCGGCCCGCTAGGCTCGTCCCCGATGAAAGACGTTCCCTCGCATCCCTACCGCCTCCCCGAGCTCGACGACGAGGCGCGCATCGCCGCCGCGCGCGGCTTCTACGAGGAGGTCGCGACGCGCCGCTCGTGCCGCTTCTTCGCCGACGCCCCGGTCCCGCGCGAGGTGATCGAACAGGCGATCCGCGCCGCCGGCACCGCGCCCAACGGGGCCAACCACCAGCCGTGGCATTTCGCGGTGGTCGAGAGCGCCGCGGCCAAGCGCCGCATCCGCGAGGCCGCCGAGGCCGAGGAGCGCGCCTTCTACGCGGGCAAGGCGGGCGAGGAATGGCTCGAGACGCTGGCCCCGATCGGCACCGACTGGGAAAAGCCCTTCCTCGAGACCGCGCCCTACCTCATCGCCGTCTTCGCCCAGCGCAAGGGCGGCCCCGAGCCGGGCGACCGCAAGCAGAACTATTATGTCACCGAGAGCGTGGGCATCGCCTGCGGGCTGCTCCTCGCCGCGCTCCATCGCGCCGGGCTCGCCACCCTCACCCACACCCCCTCGCCGATGGGCTTCCTGCGCGAGATCTGCGGGCGCCCCGCCGACGAGCGGCCGATGATGATCATCGTCGCCGGGCTCCCCGCCGCCGACGCGACCTACCCGCTCCACGCCGCGCGCAAGAAACCGCTCGACCGCATCACGAGCTGGCTCTAGCCTTCCCCCGCATGGCGACGACCCAGCCGTCCCGCATCGCCGAGCTCGATGCCGCCCGCGGGCTCGCGGTGATCGGCATCCTGTTCGCCAATGTCATCGACATGGGGCTCCCCGGCGCGGCCGTCAGCTATCCCACCTTCCTCGGCTTCGACGGCGCGGGCGACCGCCTCGCGCACGGCGCCAACTTCCTCTTCATCGACGGGCGCATGCGCTCGCTGTTCTCGCTCCTGTTCGGTGCCTCGCTGCTGCTCGTCTGCGCCCGTGCCGAGGCGGCGGGACGCGCGCCCCTCGCCGCGCATGCCGCGCGCATGGGCACCCTGCTGCTCTTCGGGCTCGCGCATTTCTACTTCCTCTGGCAGGGCGACATCCTCGCCCATTATGCGCTGGTCGGGATGGTCGCCTTCTGGTTCCGCGAGGCGCCCGCGCGCTGGCTACTGCTCGCCGCGATCGGGTTGCTCGCGCTCAACTTCCTGTTCCTCGCCGCGCTGACGGGGACCGCGCTGGCCGCGCCCGGCCCGCTGGCGCTCGCCCCCACCACGCTGGCGCCCGCCGAGCTGGCGCGCGAGATCGCCGCGCATGACAACCCGCTCGCGCATGCCGCCGCCACCCTCGCCCACGAGCGCTGGACCTGGCTCACCAACACCGGCTGGTTCTTCGTCGAGACGCTCGGGCTGATGCTGCTCGGCATGGCGCTGCTCGCCAACGGCTTCCTCGCGGGCGCGCACCCGCCGCGCCGCTATGCCCGCGTGGCGCTGCTGGTGCCGCTCGGGGCGGCGGCGGCGCTGCCCGTCCTGCTGCTCGTCGTCCAGCGCGGCTACCGCCCCGACGACCTGCTCCTCGTCCGCGTCTTCGCGCTCCTCCCGCTGCAGCCGGTGATGGCGGTCGGCTATGCCGCTTGCGCGATCCTCCTCGCGCGGCGCGGCGGCGCGCTCGCGGCGCGGCTCGGCGCGGCGGGCCGCGCCGCCTTCACCAACTATCTCGGGGCCACCGTACTGATGGCCCCGCTCGTGTTCGGCGGCGGCTTCGCGCAGCTCTCGCGCGGGCAATGGTGGCTGTGCGCCCCGCTCGGCGCGCTCGTCATGCTGGGATGGTCCAAGCCCTGGCTCGAGCGCTTTCGCTACGGCCCCTTCGAATGGCTGTGGCGCAGCCTCGCGCGCGGGCGATGGGCGCCGCTGCGCCGCTGACGCTCAGCGCTGGGCGCGGCCGAAGCCCGAATTGTGCACGCCGCGAACCCCGAACCCGCCGACCGGCTTGCGCAGCCGCGGGTTGGTCGCCTCGTCGAACATCTCGATGGTCAGCTCGAACAGCTGGCGCAGCTTGACTACGTCGGGCACCAGCTCGGCGGGGAAGCGGCCTTCCTCGACGCAGCTGCGCGCGCGGTTCTCGATCGTCTCGGCGACCGCCGCCAGCGGCTCGGCGCCGAACTGGCGCGATTCGCCCTTCATGGTGTGCGCGGGGATGATCAGCGCGACCGTGTCGTGGTTGCGCATCGCCGCCTCGATCTTCTCGAGGCTGCTGAGCCCGTCTTCGCGAAAATAGCCGAGAATCTTGATGAACCCGGGACCGAGCTGGGCGCGGGCATCCTCGAAATATTTCCAGTCGACGATCTGGGCCGCTTCGCTCAACGCTCGAACATCCCTTCCCCTCCGCCCCGGTCGGGACGCTCCATCACTCCTCCCCCCTAGTCAAAGAGGGTAAAGCATTCGTTTATTTGCGATGGAAGGGGTTCTTGGGGGCGCGCGTGATCAGCCGGATCGGGATCGGCCCGAGGTCCATGTCGCGGCGCAGCGAGTTGATCAGGTAGCGGTGATAGCTGGTCGGCAGCTTGTCGACCCGCGTGCCGAACAGCACGAAGGCGGGCGGGCGCGACTTGGCCTGCGTGATATAACGCAGCTTGATCCGGATGCCCTTGGGCGCGGGCGGCGGGTGCGCGTCGATGGCGTCGTCGAACCAGCGGTTGAGCAGCCCGGTGGGCACCCGGCTCGCCCATTTGTCGCGCAGCTCGAAGGCCGCCTGCATCAGCTGGTCGATGCCCTTGCCGGTCTTGGCCGACACCGCGATCAGCGGCACCCCCTTGACCTGCGCCAGCCCCTCGTCGAGCGCGCCGCGGATGCCGTTGTAGAGCGCGCTCGGATTGTCGGCGACGTCCCACTTGTTGAGCCCGATGACGAGCGCGCGGCCCTCCTGCAGCACCTGGTCGGCGATGCGCAGGTCCTGCGCCTCGAGTCCGCGGGTCGCGTCGAGCAGCAGGCAGACCACCTCGGCGCGGTCGATCGCGCGCTTGGTGTCGACGCTCGACATCTTCTCGAGCCGGTCGTCGACCTTGGCCTTCTTGCGCAGCCCCGCGGTGTCGACCAGCTGCACCTCGCGCCCCTGCCAGGCCCAGTCGAGGTGGATCGCGTCGCGCGTGATGCCGGCCTCGGGGCCGGTGATCATCCGCTCCTCGCCGATCATCTGGTTGACCAGCGTCGACTTGCCCGCATTGGGGCGCCCGACGATCGCCAGCTTGAGCGGACCGAGCGTCTCGACCACCACTTCCTCGCCGTCGGGGTCGACCTCGACATGCTCGAGCTCGGGGCCCTCGGGGCCCGCTTCGGGGTCCTCTTGGGCCGCGTCCCGGTCCTTCTCGAGATATTCGCGCAGGCCGTCGAACAGGTCGACGATGCCCTCGCCATGCTCGGCCGACAGCGCGAAGGGGTCGCCCAGCCCGAGCTCATAGGCCTCGAGCCGCCCGGCCTCGCCCGCGCGCCCCTCGGCCTTGTTGGCGGCGACGAGGATCGGGGTGTCGAGCCCGCGCAGCCAGTCGGCGATCTCGCGGTCGAGCGGGGTCAGCCCGGCGCGCCCGTCGATCAGGAACAGCGCCACGTCGGCGGCGCGTACCGCCGCCTGCGTCTGCGCGCGCATCCGCCCGGGCAGCGTCGGCTCGGCCTCGGTCTCGAACCCCGCGGTGTCGATCACCTTGAAGTCGAGCCCGAGCAGGCTCGCCTCGGCCTCGCGACGGTCGCGCGTCACCCCGGGCTGGTCGTCGACCAGCGCGAGACGGCGGCCCACCAGCCGGTTGAACAGCGTGGACTTGCCCACGTTGGGGCGGCCGACGATCACGACGACGGGCAGGGGGCGCTTGGGGCTCATGGCGCGGCCTTGGACCGCGCGCCGCGCCGGGTCAAGCCGCGCGCGCGTCGATCAGCGGTAGGCGTGGAGCCCGCCATCCTCGCCCAGCAGGTAGAGCGTGCCCCCCGCCACCACCGGGGGCAGCGCCAGCGGCTCGCCGACATCGCGCTGGCGCACGAAGCGCCCGCTGTTGGCGTCGATCTCGATCAGCGCCCCGTTCGAGCCCGCCACCCACAGCTTGCCCGCCGCGAGCACCGGCCCGGCATAATAGAAGGCGCCGCGGCGCTTTTCCTCGTTCTTGAAACGCGGCAGCTGGTTGATCCAGCGCACCCGCCCGGTCTCGCGCGCGATCGCGAGGACCTGCGCGCGGTCGGTGACGACGAACACCCAGTCGCCCGCCACCGTGGGGGTCGAGGTCCCCGCCAGCGAGAGTTCCCACAGGCGCTGGCCCGACAGGATGTCGAGTGCGACCATGCGCCCGCCCTGCCCGACCGCGATCACCTGCCCGCTGTCGATCACCGGGTCGGCGTCGATGTCGGACAGCGCCGACACGCTGGTCGACATCGAGGTGCGCGCCAGCGCGTCCTGCCACAACAGCCGCCCGTTCTCGTAGCGATAGGCGTTGAGTTCGCCCGAGGAGAAGCCCGCGACAACGGTGCCGCGGCCCGCCGCCGGGGCGGCGTTGCCGAACACCCCGGCGACCTCGAGCGCGGCGGTCGCGCGCCATTCGGTCGAGCCGTCGGCAGGGCGCAGCGCGAGCAGCTGGTTGTCCTGCGTGGTGACATAGAGGTGGGTGCCGTCGAAGGTCGGCGCGCCGCGCAGCGGTCCCGCCGGGCGCACCGTCCACGCCACCGCGCCGCTCGCGGGGTCGAGCGCGACGACATTGCCCAGCCCGTTGGTCGCGTAGAGCCGGCCGTTGCCGAACGCGACCCCGCCGCCGTAGAGCGCGTCGCGGTCGCTGGCATCGCTGGCGGTGCCGGTCGCCCATTGCAGCGCCCCGCTCGCCGCGTCGAAGGCGCGCACGATGCCGCGCGTGTCGATGGTGAACACGCGGCCTCCCGCCACCACCGGGGTGGAGATCAGCCGCGCCGCGTCGGTCGAGCCCGCGCCCGCCGACTGGCGCCATGCCAGCTGCGGGTCGGGGTTGAGCGCGAGGTGTCCCATCGACTTGGGCGCGTTGCCCCCCGACTGCGCCCAGTCCTCGTTGGCTCGCGGCGCGGGCAGCGCGAACGGCAGCGCGGCGGTGGTCGCGTCGATCCCGACCTCGACCTCGGCGCCGAGCACCGCGACGCGTTCGCCCAGCACCGGGGTCCGGCTCTGCGCTTCCTTGAACAGGCCGCAGCCCGCCAGCCCGGCGGCGAGCGCCAGCGACAGGAGGATCTTGGAGTGACGTGCGGTCATGAGGCTTACTGTCCTTCTTGTTCGAGCTGGGCGAGCGCGGCGGTGGCGTCGGCCCCGTAGGAGCCCGCCACCTGCACCGCGCGCGTGCGCAGGCTGGAGGGCAGGCTCCGGTCTTCGGCGATGGTCTTGAACAGCTGCGCCGCCTGCTCTTCCTGCCCCTGCGCGAGCAGCGCCAGCGCGGTCAGTTCCTTGGCCGCGCCGTGGAACGGCTGGCCGTCCTGCGCGAGCCCCTGCAGCCGGGCGATCACCACGTTGGGTTCGACCTGGTCGAAGTCGAGATAGGTCCAGCGGATCCGCGCCGCGGCGGCATAGGGCGCGGGGGCGTCGGGCCGTTCGGCGAGCGCGCGATAGGCCTCGATCGCCCCGGCGCGGTCGCCGCGCTCGAGCAGCACCGCCGCGCGCAGCATCGTCGCCGCGGCCGCGGTCGCCGGTCCCTCGCGCGTCGCCAGCGCCTCGAGCCGCGGCGCGAGCGTGTCGGCCTCGGCGGGATCGCCGAGGTCGGCGACCACCTTGGCCAGCTCCTCGGCCCCGGCCTCGCCCTTGCGCACCTGCTCGCCCTGCCACCAGATGGCGCCCGCCACCGCGGCGAGGAACAGGATCACCGCGAGCGCGATCCACTTGCCATATTTCTGGCCGAACTGGGCGGCTTGCGCGCGCCGATATTCCTCGTCGACTTCGCGTTCGAAACTGGCAGCGTCTTGCGGGGGAAGGGCCACGGATTATCCTCGACTGGTCAGGGGCGCGACCGGGGCGCCGTCACCGACGCACCATCCCACCCCGAAATGAACGGAGGCTGGCTTAGCGCCGCTTGGCCGCAAAGGCAAAGCCCTTCACCCCTTGCGGCGATAGGTCTGCGCCGCGGTCGGGAAGCGGCGCCCGCGCACCTCGTCGGCATAGGTCGCGACCGCGCCCGAAATCTGGTCGGCGAGGTCGTGGTAGACCTTCACGAAGCGCGGGGTGCGCTCGAACAGGCCGAGCATGTCCTCGGTCACCAGCACCTGCCCGTCGCAATCCTTCGAGGCACCGATCCCGATCACCGGCACCGGGCTGGCCTTGGCCACCGCGCTGGCGATCTCCTCCATCACCCCCTCGACCACGATGGCGAAGGCGCCCGCCTGCGCCACCGCACGCGCATCGGCGAGGATCTTGTCCTCCTCCGCATCGTCCCGGCCCCGCGCGCGATAGCCGCCGAGCATGTTGACCGCCTGCGGGGTCAGCCCGACATGCCCCATCACCGGGATGCCGCGGCTAGTGAGGAAGCGAACCGTCTCGGCCATCGCCTCCCCGCCCTCGAGCTTGACCGCCGCGCAGCCCGTCTCCTTCATGATCCGGCTGGCGCTCTCGAACGCCTGCTGGGGCGAGGCCTCGTAGCTGCCGAACGGCATGTCGACGATGATCATCGCGTGCCACGACCCGCGCACCACCGCGGCGCCGTGCGCGCACATCATCTCGAGGCTGACGGGAATGGTGCTGTCGAGCCCGTAGATCACCTGCCCGAGGCTGTCGCCGACCAGCAGCATGTCGCAATGCGCGTCGAGCAGTTGCGCCATGCGCATCGTATAGGCGGTCAGCATGACGAGCGGCTCGTCGACCTTGCCGTCCTGCTTGCGCGCCATGATCGCGGGCGCGGTCATGCGCTTGCCCGGCTTGGGCTTGGGGGTGGCGCGGCTGGTATCGGTATCGATGGTAATCTTGGACATGGGCGAGGCTTCTAGCGCGCCGCGGCGCGGCCCGCTAGGCTTGCGCCCATGAGCGATGGCAACGAGCCGCGCGACGACCGGGCGCGCAAGGACCTTCCCGGGGTGATCGCCCCGCCGCCGCTGATCTACGGCGTGCCGCTCGCGCTGCTCTTGTTCATCCACGACAGGCTGGCGGGGGCGTGCGACGTGCCGCTGCGCCATTTCAGCTGGCCCGCTCGCGCCTTCTCGGGCGCGGTCGTGGTGATCGCGGGCGCGCTGCTGATCGTCACCGCAATCCTCGCCATGCGCCGCGCCGACACCCCGCCCGAACCGTGGGAGGAGACGCGCGCGCTCGCCTTGTCGGGGCCCTACCGGCTGACCCGCAACCCGATGTACTTGGGCATGGCCTTCGCCTATGCCGGGATCGCGATCATCGCCGGCTGCCTGCTGATGCTCGCCGGGCTGGTGCCGGTCCTCTTCGTGATCGACCGCTACGTCATCGCCCGCGAGGAAGCCTATCTCGCGCGCAAGTTCGGCGCGTCCTATACGGCCTGGCTGGCCCGCTCGAAGCGCTGGCTCTAGCCGACCTCGACCCCCTTCCAGAAGGCGATCCGCCTCTTGATCTGGCTCGCCGCCTCCTTGGGCTCCTCGTAGCTCCACGCCGCGTCGGCGTTGGTCACCCCGTCGGCCTTGATCGAGAAATAGCGCGCCTCGCCCTTCCACGGGCAATGGCTGCGCGTGTCGGACGGCACCAGCCGGTCCATCTTCACGTGCTCGCGCGGGAAATAGTGGTTGCCCTCGACCTCGACCGTGTCGTCGCTTTGCGCGATCGTCTCGCCGTTCCAGCTCGCCTTGACCATGTTCATTCTCCTTCTCGAGGAAGCGAACGTGGTCCGGCCACCTGCCGTTCCCGCGACTAGTCGTCGATCCCGGTCATCTTCTCGTAGCCGGTCGAATCATAGCCGACCAGCACGGTGTCGCCGTCGGTCACCACCGGGCGCTTGATCATCGTCGGATGCGCGCTCATCAGCAGGATCGCCTTGTCGGCATCGATATCCTCCTTGAGCGGCGCGGGCAGCTCGCGGAAGGTCGTGCCGCGCTTGTTGAGCAGCGGCTCCCAGCCCATGTCGAGCACCCACAGTTCGAGCGTCTCCTTGTCGATCCCCGACTTCTTGAAATCGTGGAAGGCATAGGGAATCTGCCGCTTCTCGAACCAGTTCTTGGCCTTCTTGACGGTGTCGCAATTGGGGATGCCGTACATGGTGATCATGATGTTTTGCCCTTGAAATCCGCTCTGCGTTGCAGCGCATATGCAAAAGCCCCGCCCGCGCTTCAAGTGCGCGCGGGCGGGGCGGTGGCGTGGTAGGACGCCCGCGCTAGCGACCGGCCGCCCGGAAAAGCTCCTTGCCGCGCTGCGAAACGAGCAGTTTCTCGAAGGTCTGCGGATCGAAATAGGCTTCGACGCGGCGCCCCTCGGGGTCGGTCGCATAGACTTCGTAGCAGCCGCCATCGACCTTGCCCTTGCGCACCTGCCAGCCCTCGGCCGCGAGCTTGGCGGTCAGCTTCTCGAGCGGCTGGCGATCGGCCTCGGCCACGTCGCAGCGCATCTTGCCGGTCGCCTCGGCGGGGCTCGCCGGGAGGGTGAGGAGCAGGCTGGCGCCGAGCGCCGCCAGGATCGTCTTGGTCATGTCGCAATCGCTTTCTTGGTCGTGGTCAGGTGGAGATGGAGCCGCGCGAGCTGGAGCAAGCCGAGCGGCAGGAAGTGAAGCAGCGCCTCGCCCGCCCCGTCATGGACGAGCAGCCAGTGGACGAGGGTCAGCAGCGTGGCGGGATAGGCGAGCCGCTGCACCCGCTTCCACCCCTTGCCCAGCAGGCGCATCGCCGCATCGCTGGAGGCGAGGAAGGGGAAGAGCATCGCCAGCATTGCGCCCCAGCCCGCGAGCATCGAGGGGATGACCGCCTCGCCGAGGATCGCCCCCCAGTCGGCCATGTCGACGACATAGAGCGCGACATGCGCGGCCGTGTAGCAGAAGGCCGCGACCCCGATCGCGCGGCGATGGCGCAGCAGCAACCGGATCGCGCGCCGGTTGCCGAACAGGCGCTGCAACGGGGTCAGCGCCAGCGCGAGGATGAGGAAGCGCGCCGACCACAGCCCGCTCGCCGCGATCCAGTCGGCCAGCCACGGCTCGGGGGTGCGCGCGAGCGTGAGCGCGAGCCACGCGCCGGGGAGCGCGAGCAGCGTCCAGCCCAGCAGCTTCTCGCCGCGCTCAGTCATGCGCGCGCGCCCTGGCCCGCGCCCACCGCATGCCGCGCCCGCCGCGCGCTCGGGGCGCCGGGGATCGCGAATCGACAGGAAGCATAGCGGGGCCGGTCCATGCCCCGGTCAGACCACGGCTGCGAATGGTTCGCAATAGCAAAAGCGCGGGAAACCCGCCTCAGCCCGTCGCGGGGCGCCGCCACACCACCCACCACAGCATCGCCGCCGCGATCAGCCCGCCGAACAGGTTGGCGGCGAGTTCGGCGGCATAGATGCCGTTGGCGCCCCATTCGCCGCCCAGCCACCACGCCACCGGCACCATCACCAGCAGCACCCGCGCCACGCTCTGCACCAGCGCGTTGCCCGCGAAATCGAGCGCGTTCAGCGCGCCGTTCGCCATGATCAGCACGCCATAGCCGGCATAGCCCCACGCCGCGATCATGAGATAATCGCTCATCGCCGCGATCACCTGCGGATCGTCGGTGAAGACCCCCGCGAAGCTCTCGCGAAACCCCACCAGCAGCGCGCCGATGGCGAGCCCGTAGGCGATGCAGAACCCCCCTGCCCAAAGCAGCGCCTGGCGCACCCGCCCGAGCTCGCCGGCGCCCCAATTCTGCCCGACGATCGCGCCGATCGACGCCGACAGCGAGAGCAGCGGCACCACCGCGAAACTCTGCAGCCGCCCGCCCGTGCCGAACCCCGCCACCGCCGCCTCCCCCGCGCTCGCGGCGAGGAAGCCGGTGAGCACGCTGAGCCCGATCGGGTTGATCGAGTTGGAAAAGGCCGCCGGCCCCGCCACCTTGGCGATCGCGCGGCTGCCGGCTTTCCAGTCGCATTGCGGCAGCGTGCGCGGCGCAAAGGGCAGCGCGCTGCGCTGGAGGAACAGGAAGCCGACCAGCACCGCGACCGCCCAGCCGCCGACCGTCGCCCACGCCGCGCCTTCGATCCCCATGCCGGGAAAACCGAACGCCCCGGTGATCAGCAGCGGGTCGAGGATCCAGTTGGCCACCGCCAGCGCGAGCAGCACGCTCGACGACCGCTTCGCCAGCCCCTGCCCGCGCAGGCAGCCGTTGACCCCCATGCTCACGAGCAGGAGAGGGAAGAACAGCGCGAACGGCCCCATATAGGCATCGATCAGCGGCAGGATCGCCGCGTCCGCCTGCATCAGCCCGAACAGCGCGTGCCGCCCGACATAGAGCCCCAGCCCGACGATGATCCCGAACAGGGCGGCGAGCACGATGCCCATGTTGCCGCGCCGCCGCGCCAGTTCCTCCTCGCCCCGCCCCAGCGCGCGGCTGACCACGCTCGAGATCCCCGCGATCACGCCGACGCCGAGCGAGGAGAGCGCCACCGTCACGGGGAAGATGAAGCTGATCGCCGCCAGCGGCCCGGCGCCCAATTGGCCGACGAAATAGGCATCGATGATGCCCACGCTCATCAGCGCCGCCCCGCCGACCATCATCGGCGCGGTCTGGGTCAGCAGGTGACCGGGGATCGAGCCGCGGACCAGCTTGGCGGCGGACGGCTTTCGGGGCGGGCTATCGGCGGGCATCGCAGCTTCCAGCGCTAGCCGCCCCGCTCCGGTTCCGCCAGCCGCGCCGATCGCGCGGGCGGCCCGCGCATCGCCAGCGCGATCCCGCCGAGCACCAGCGCGCTCGCCAGCGCCAGCCGCGCGCCGGGCATCTCGCCGAGCAACGGCCATGCCAGCAGCGCGGTCGCGGGCGGGGTCGCCAGCTGCACCGCCGCCACCCCGGTGAGGCTCAGCCGCGGTGCCACCGCATACCAGGCGACATAGCCGAGCCCGCTCGTCACCGCGCCCGAGAGCAGCGCCAGCAGCGCGCCGCGTGCGCTCACCGCGCCATCGAGCAGGAGCAGCGGCAACGCGATGATCGCGGCGATGAGGAAGCTTTCCGCGTTGCGCCCCGCCGCCGAGCCGCCCTGCTGGCCGATCAGCGTATAGGCGCCCCAGCCCACCCCCGCCGCCGCCATCATCGCCGCGCCGAGCGGATCGACCCCGCGCGCGCCCGGCGCGAGGAGCAGCGCCACCCCCGCGAAGGCAAGCAGGATGCCGACGCTGCCGAGCCGCCCGACCTTGCCGCCGCGCGCCGCGCCGACGCCGACGATCGTCGCCTGCACCACCGCGAACAGGATCAGCGCCCCGCTCGCCGCGTCGAGCCGGACATAGGCGAAGGCGAAGAGGATCGCGTAGAGCGCCAGCATCGCCCCGCCCCCGACATGCCGCCCCAGCCACCCCCGGTCGAGGAAGGGCAGCAGCACCAGCGCCCCCGCGAGCAGCCGCAGCCCCGCGAACATCCCCGCCCCCGTCGTCCCGTCGGCGAGCGCCGCGCGCGCCAGCAGCGAATTGGCGGCGAACGCGAGGATCGCCAGCGCGCCGACGAGGAACCAGCGCATGATCAGTCGCCCGTGCGGATCCGCAGCTTGGACGCCGCCGCCACCGCGATCTCGCGCGCCCGCTCGGTGCCCGCGCCCGGCGCGCTCGCCAGCGCCACCCCCATGCGCCGCCCGGGCCGCGTCACCGGCTTGCCGAACAGCCGCACGTCGACATGGCTGCCGGGCGGCGCCGCCATCGCCTCGGCCAGCCCCTCGATCGCGAAGTCCTCTTCGTGGGCTTCGGCGAGCAGCACCGCGCTCGCGCTCGGGCGCGCGTTCAAGGGCGGGATCGGCAGCCCGAGGATGGCGCGCGCATGCAGGTCGAACTCGGACAGGTTCTGGCTCACCAGCGTCACCATCCCCGTATCGTGCGGGCGCGGGCTCAGTTCGGAGAAGATCACCTCCTCGCCCTTCACGAAGAACTCGACCCCGAACAGGCCGTGGCCGCCGAGCGCGTCGACCACCCTCGCCGCCATCGCCTGCGCCTTGTCGAGCGCCGCCTCGGCCATCGCCGCGGGCTGCCAGCTCTCGCGATAGTCGCCGCCCTCCTGCCGGTGCCCGATCGGCGCGCAGAAATGCACCCCGTCGGCGGCGCGGACGGTGAGCAGGGTAATCTCGTAATCGAAGTCGACGAAGCCCTCGGCGATGACCCGCTGGCGATCGCCGCGCATGCCCGCGCAGGCATAGCGCCATGCCGCCTCGAGCTCGTCCTCGCCGCGCACCGTCGACTGGCCCTTGCCGCTCGAGCTCATCACCGGCTTGACCACCAGCGGATAGCCCACCGCCCCCGCCGCTTGCCGCAATTCCTCGAAACTTTCGGCATAGCGATAGGGGCTGGTGACCAGCCCCAGCTCGCCCGCCGCGAGATCGCGGATCGCGTCGCGGTTCATGGTCAGCCGGGTCGCCTTCGCGGTCGGCACCACCTGCCACCCCTCGCGCTCCAGCTCGACCAGCATCTCGGTGCGGATCGCCTCGATCTCGGGGACGATATGGTCGGGCCGATGCTTCTCCACCACCGCGCGCAGCTTGGCGCCGTCGAGCATGTCGAACACCTCGGCCGCATCGGCGACCTGCATCGCGGGGGCATCGGCATAGGCGTCGCAGGCGATCACCCGGCACCCCAGCCGCTGGCACGAGATGACGAATTCCTTGCCCAGCTCGCCCGAGCCCAGCAGCAGGATCGTCGCGGTCGGTGTCATGCCAGTTTCTCCTCGGTGGCCTCGTGCCCTTTCCCCTTGCCAAGCGCGGCGGCCCGCGTCACCCCTTGGCCCGACATTCGAGGGGGAGAATCGCGATGAGCCTGGGCGAGATGGTGCGGCGCACGCTGGTGGTGCTGCTGGTGATCGGGCTGGCGATGCTGCTGCCGCTGATGGCGAACACGCTGCTGCTCATCTTCGGCGCGATCCTCATCGCCGTCCTCGTGCGCGCCGCCGCGATCCCCTTCCAGCACCTCGGGCTCGGCAACACCGCCTCGGTACTGCTCGGGCTCGCCGCGATCCTCGTCCTGCTCGGGCTGTTCGGCTGGCTCTTCGGCGCGCAGCTGTCGGGCCAGTTCGCCACCTTGCAGGCGCAGCTCGCGCAGGCCGTGCCCGAGGTGCGCGACCAGCTCGCCCGGCTGCCCTTCGTCGGCAGCCTCGCGGGCACCACTCCCGACGTCCAGGAACTCGCCGGCCGCGCGCTCAACTTCGCCTTCGGCCTGCTCGGGCTGCTCACCAACCTCGTGCTGGTGATCGTCGGCGCCGCCTATCTCGCGCTCGACCCCGGGGTCTACCAGCGCGGGCTCGCCAAGCTGTTCCCCAAGGACCGCTCGGCCAAGGTGGTCGAGGCGCTCGAGGCCTCGGGGCAGGCGCTGCGGCGCTACCTGCTCGGCCAGCTCGCGACCATGACGATCGTCGGGCTGATGGTGTGGATCGGGCTCGCCATCCTCGGCATCCCGAGCGCGGCCGCGCTGGGGCTCACCATCGGGGTCGCCAATTTCATCCCGCTGGTCGGTCCCTTCATCGGCGCCATCCCCGGGCTGATCATCGCCTTCTCGGCCGCGCCCGAACTGTTCTGGTACGCGGTGCTGGTCTATCTCGTCGCGCAGCAGATCGAGGGCAATGTCCTCACCCCGATGGTGCAGAACTGGGCGGTCTCGATCCCGCCCGCGCTGCTCATCTTCTCGCTCGCCGCGCTCGGCGGGCTGTTCGGCTTCGTCGGCGTCGTCCTCGCCGCCCCGCTCACCGTCGTCATCTACACGCTCGTCACCATGCTCTGGTCGCGCGATGCGCTGGGACACGAAGTGAAGGTGCCGGGGCGCGAGCTCCCCAAAGCAGAAGGGGCCGCCTGAGGCAGCCCCTTCGCTCAACTCCGTTGGGCCGGACGATCAATCGTAATCGTACAGCTGGCCGCGGATCGCGCCGTTGGGATATTCGGCGGTGTGGATCTGGACATAGTGGGTCGAGGGCACGCTCTCGATATGATCGCGAACAGGCGCCGACCCTTCGATACAGCCGGTCCAGCTTCCGCCATTGTCCTCGAATGCCACGACCGGAGGGCCACTGACGCCCTCGCCGCCTTCGTGGATGTGCGCGGCAGTCGGTGTGACACCCTGCAGGTCGCTGATCTCGTAACAGATATTGTCGAGCGTGCCGGAAACCGTCACTTCGACACGGGCATAGCCATCGGGGTCGCCCCCGCCGGGGACCTGGTCGCCGGTGAGGTAGGCCGTATAGGTGTCGTCGACCGCTTCGGTCAGCGTTTCCTCGACGCTCTCGAGCGTCGCGCAGGCGCTCAGCAACGCCGTTCCGGCGGCAAGCGCGGCAAATTTGGTCGGGTTCATCTGGATCCTCCTGTTGCTTCCCTTCCCCCGCAATGCGCGCTTTTCCGGCCTCGTTCCGCTAGCGCGACAAAGCGTGGCGCAAGTGGGACCAAGCCGGGAGGTGGGTTTTCCTGGAGGGAGGGCGGAACGGCCTTCTCAACCCATCTCGTCGATGGCGCGCTGGGCGGCGACCTCGGCGACTTCGGCCTCGACCCGCGCCGAGCGCTCGTCCTCGGTCACCACCATCGCTTCGACCGGCAGGTCGTTCTCGAGGCTGACGGGATCGGCCTCGGCGCGCCCGCACGCGGCGAGCGCCAGCGTGGCGAAAATCGGCAAGGCCTTGGTCTTCATCGAATTTCTCGGATCGTGTCGCATTGCAGCATCAATGCGGCAGGGCAGCACGGGTTCCCATTCGCAACCGATTTATCGGTGCTCGTCACGAGGCGTGCCCGCCTCGCCAGTCCGCTTCGCGTCTGGCTTGGAGTAACCGCCAAATTAGTCCCCCGGACTAATTTGCTGCGGTTACTCCCACTCGATCGTCCCCGGGGGCTTGCTGGTATAGTCGTAGACCACCCGGTTGATGCCCTGCACCTCGTTGATGATCCGCGTCGCCACGTTCTGGAGGAACCGGCTCTCGAAGGGATAGACGTCGGCGGTCATGCCATCGACGCTGGTCACCGCGCGCAGCCCGCACACGCTGTCATAGGTGCGCGCATCGCCCATCACCCCCACCGTGCGCACGGGCAGCAGCACCGCGAAGGCCTGCCAGATCGCGTCGTAGAGCCCCGCGTTGCGGATTTCCTCGAGGTAGATCGCATCGGCCTTGCGCAGGATGTCGCATTTCTCCTTGGTCACCTCGCCCGGGATGCGGATCGCCAGCCCCGGCCCGGGGAAGGGATGCCGCCCGACGAAGGCGTCGGGCAGCCCGAGCTCGCGCCCCAGCTCGCGCACCTCGTCCTTGAACAGTTCGCGCAAGGGCTCGACCAGCGCCATGTTCATGCGCTCGGGGAGGCCCCCGACATTGTGATGGCTCTTGATCGTCACCGACGGCCCGCCGGTGAAGGAGACGCTCTCGATCACGTCGGGATAGAGCGTGCCCTGCGCGAGGAACTCGGCGCCGCCGATCTTCGCGGCCTCTTCCTCGAACACGTCGATGAAGGTCTTGCCGATGAACTTGCGCTTCTTCTCGGGATCGGTCTCGCCCGCCAGCCCCGACAGGAAGCGTTCCTCCGCATCGACGTGGACGAGCGGGATGTTGTAATGCCCGCGAAACAGCCCGACCACCTGCTCGGCCTCGTTGGCGCGCATCAGCCCGTGGTCGACGAAGACACAGGTCAGCTGCTCGCCGATCGCCTCGTGGATCAGCACCGCCGCGACCGCGCTGTCGACCCCGCCCGACAGCCCGCAGATGACCTTCTTGTCGCCGACCTGTTCGCGGATCTCGGCGATCTTGGCATCGCGATAGGCGGCCATCGTCCACTCGCCCGCCAGCCCGCAGACGTGGCGCACGAAATTGGCGATCAGCTTGCCCCCGTCGGGGGTGTGCACCACCTCGGGGTGGAACTGGGTGCCGTAATAGTGGCGCTTCTCGTCGGCGATCACCGCGAAGGGGGCGCCGTCCGACTTGGCGACGATCTCGAAGCCCTCGGCGAAGCGGGTGACCTTGTCGCCGTGGCTCATCCACACCTGGTGGCGCTCGCCTTCCTTCCACAGCCCGTCGAACAGCTTGCAGTCCCTGGTGACGGTCAGGAAGGCGCGCCCGAACTCGCCGCCCTCGCCCGTCTCGTGCCCCGGCTTCACCTCGCCGCCAAGCTGGTGGGTCATCACCTGCTGGCCGTAGCAGATGCCTAGGATGGGGAGCCCGCTGTCGAACAGCACCTGCGGCGCGCGCGGGCTGCCCTCGTCGGGCACGCTGGCGGGGCTGCCCGACAGGATGATGCCGCTGGGCTGTAGCCGCGCGAACGCCTCCTCGGCCATGCTGAAGGGCGCGATCTCGCAATAGACCCCGGCCTCGCGCACGCGGCGCGCGATCAGCTGGGTCACCTGGCTCCCGAAATCGACGATCAGGATCGTCCCGCCCAATTCGCTCGCTTGCATCGCTTCCGGTCCCTTTCGGCGGGGCGCCGTTCGCCCCTGCTGCGCCCGCGATACTGCCCGGCCCCGCGCCTGTCCACCACGAGCAAAGCTCCATTCCGGACCCTATCGCGCGTGCCAGCCGGGGGGCGCGCTGCTAACAGGCGTGCCGGTCCACCGGTACACGTTCCACCCCCGTCACCGGCCCCCGCGCATGGGGGCCGGTGACACCCCGCCCCGGCGCGGCCCGCCCCCCCCCCACCGGCCCAGCCCCGGCCCGACCGACCCCGGCCACATACGACAAGGCCGCCGACGGTCTCCCGTCGGCGGCCCCGCCGTGCCCTCCGCTCCTGGCGCCTAGTAGCGATAGCCGTACTGGCGCTGCGGATAATAAGGTCCGCGCTGCTGATACTGCCAGTCGCGCGCCATCTCGCGGCGCGAGCGGCGATCGACGTCGATGTCGCGGATCCGCCCGCGGCGGTCGATCTCGCAGTCCCACTTGAGGTCGGACACCGCCTGCTGGCCATAGGGGCCGCCGGCATAGCCGCGGCTCGCCAGCCCGTAGACCTTGAGCCCGCCGCGGCGGTCGCGCCGCACGCTGGTGATCCCGGTCACCCGCGCACCGTGGCGATAGGTCTGGTAGCCCTGGCCATAGCCATAGGGGTCGTAGGCGTCATAGCCCCGGCGCCGGTCGTAGCGGCGATCGAGCCGGCTCTCGACCGCCCGCGCGCAGCGGTCGACCGCGGCGCGGTTGCTGCGGGCATAGTCGTGATAGCCGTAATTGCCCGACGGGTACTGGCCGTAGCCATAGGTGCGCCCGCCGTTGAGCACCCCGTTGAGAATGGTGCCGATCACGCGCTCGGCGGTGGTGCCGCGGTGGTCGGGATAATATTGGGCTTGCGCGGGGGTCGCGGCAAAGGCCGCGGTCGCGGCGGCAGCGCCGGCCAACCCGAGCATCCTGAAGGTCTTGGCCATGGTGGCTCTCCTACTCGTCCATACTGGGGATCGACGAAGACAGGGTCGGTGCCGATCTTGTGCCCGGTTTACCATGGCGTCGATGGGCCAAGCCTGAACGCGGCTGTTTTGCGAGGTTCAGCTTGGCGCGCCGCCTCGCGCGCAAAGGCAAAAGGGAGCTCCCCCGCGAGGAGGAAGCGCCCTTGTCCCGGCGTGCGTCGCGGGCTGCCGCCCGCGCGTGGTCGCCTACTCGGCCATCATGTCGAGGCTGGCATCGCGCGGGGTCTTGAGCCCGGTGTGCTTGGCGAGGAAGGCGGCCACGTCGCTCGCCTCCTCGATGATCTTGTCGGTCGGCTTGCCCGCGCCGTGCCCGGCGCGCGTCTCGATCCGGATCACCAGCGGCGCGTCGCCCGGCCCCGCCTTCTCCTGCAGCATCGCCGCCAGCTTGAAGCTGTGCGCCGGCACCACCCGGTCGTCGGTGTCGGCGGTGGTGATGATCAGCGCCGGATAATCGATCTCGGCACGCACGTTGTGATAGGGCGAATAGGTCAGGTTGTAGGCGAGGTCGGCCTCGCGCTGCGGGCGGTTATAGTCGTCGACCCAGTAGCGCCCCGCGGTGAAGCGATCGAACCGCGCCATGTCCATCACCCCGACCGCGGCATGCCCCGCGTCGAACAGGTCGGGGCGCTGGTTGATCGAGGCGCCGACGAGCAGCCCGCCGTTGGAGCGCCCCTCGATCGCCAGCCCGTCGGCGGTGGTGACCCCGTTGGCCTTGAGCCATTCGCCCGCCGCCGCGAAGTCGTCGAACACGTTCTGCTTGAACCCGCGCCGCCCGGCGTCGTGCCACGCCTTGCCATATTCGCCGCCGCCGCGGATGTTGGCGACCGCATAGGCGCCGCCCGCGTCGAGCCACGCCAGCCGCACCGGGTTGAAGCTCGGGGTGACCGAGATGTTGAACCCGCCATAGCCGTAGAGCAGCGTGGGCACCGGCCCCTCGACGCCGCGCTTCCTGGTGATGAACATCGGCACGCGGGTGCCGTCCTTCGAGGTATAGAAGACCTGCTCGGTGACATAGTCGGCGGGGTCGAACTCGACCTCGGGAGCGGCCCACACGCTGCTCTCGCCGGTGGCCACGTCGTAGCGATAGATGGTCCCCGGCTGGCCGAAGCTGGAGAAGGCGTAGAAGGTCTCGCTTTTCTCCGGATCGCCGCCGAACCCGCCCGCCGAGCCGATCCCCGGCAGGTCGACCTTGCGCACGAGGCTGCCGTCCATGGCATGGACGCGCGCTTCCGATTTCACGTCGACCAGATAGTCGGCGATGAGATGCCCGCCGACATGGGACACGCTGTCGAGCACCGCCTCGTCCTCGGCGATCACCCATTCGCGCGCCAGCTGCGGGTCGGTGATGTCGACCTTGAACACCCCGCCGCGCGGCGCATCGCGGTTGGTCGCGAAATAGAAGGTCGTGCCCGCGTTGCCGACATAGGAGGTTTCGTAATCGACCCCCGGCTCGATCACGATGCGGGTGCGATCCGCGCCCTCGAGGTCGATCACGCCCGTCTCCCAGCCGTCGGTCCCGGTCGAGGACGACGTGATGAGATAGCGCCCGTCATCGGACACGGTCGCGGTATTGTTCAATTCGGGATTGTCGGGCCGCGCGAACACCAGCTCATCCGCCGACTGCGGCGTTCCCACCTGGTGGAAATAGACCGCCTGGTCGGTGTTGAGCCCGGTGAACTTGCCCCCCTCCTCGGTGGCGGGGAAGCGGCTGTAGTAGAAGCCCGACCCGTCCTTGGCCCACGCCAGCCCCGAGAATTTGACCCACTCGATCTCGTCCTCGAGCACCTTGCCGGTGGCCACGTCGAGGACGCGGATGGTCATCCAGTCGGACCCCCCGTCCTGCACCATGTAGGCGATCATCGACCCGTCCTCGCTGGGCACGTAGCCGGCCAGCGCGGTGGCGCCGTCGTCCGACCACATATTGGGGTCGATCAGCATCCGCTCGGGCCCCTCGAGCCCCTCGCGCACGTGCAGCACCGACTGCGGTTGCAGCCCGTCGTTGCGGGTAAAGAAATAGCGCCCGCCGCGCGCGGTCGGCAGCCCGATCCGCTCGTAATTGTACAGCTCGGTCATCCGCGCCTTGAACCAGTCGCGCCCCGGCAGCGTGTCGAGATAGGCATCGGTCACCGCATTCTGGGCGGCCACCCACGCGGCGACCTCGGGGTCCTCGCGCACGTCGTTCTCGAGCCAGCGATAGGGGTCGGCGACGGTGATCGACCCCACGGTGTCGACCGCGTCGACCTTCTTGGTCTCGGGATAGTCGAGCACGGGGCCAGCGGCTTGGGCGGTCATCATCGGCTCCTCGGTCGCCGGCGTCGTGGCGCAGGCGGTGGTGGCAAGCAGGGCAAGGGTCAGGGCGGTAACGCGCATCGGTCGGTCTCCGGGTACGGGAAAGGGTTGCCGACTGGATGGCCCAGCCAGCGCCCGCTTGTCTAGGCCGGATCGCCGCGCCCCCGCGCGCTCCGCGCACCCCGCCGCCGCGCCGCGCAGGCCCCGAAAGGAAACGGGCCGCTCCCCGGCTGGGGAACGGCCCGTCTGCTTCAGCTCGGATCGAGCGCGAGGGCTTAGGCCTCGGCCTCGTCCTCGGCCATCTCGACCGGGCCCGAATCCTGCCCCTTGGCATCGACGTCGCGGTCGACGAACTCGATGATCGCCATCGGCGCCGCGTCCGACTTGCGGATGCCCGCCTTGATGACGCGGGTATAGCCCCCCTGGCGATCGGCGTAGCGCTCGGCGAGGACGTCGAACAGCTTCTGCAGCTGCGCATCGTCCATCAGCTTCGAATGCGCGAGCCGACGGTTCGACAGCCCGCCCTTCTTGGCGAGGGTGACGAGCTTCTCGACATAGGGACGCAGTTCCTTCGCCTTGGGAAGGGTGGTCTTGATCTGCTCGTGCTTGATCAGCGCCGCCGCCATGTTGCGCAGGAGCGCGATGCGGTGCGAGGTGGTGCGGTTGAGTTTGCGATGGCCAACGCGATGGCGCATGGTCTTTCTCCGTTCGTATGCGGGCCGTCCTAGGTACCCGCAGCCTGGCCGATGCTTCTGGTGGGGACCGGCCGTTCCCATTGAAAAAGCCGGCGGAGAACAGGCGCTCCACCGGTCTTGCAGCGCCCCAGACACCAAATGCGCGCGCGAGTCAAGCGTCGCCCCCGTCCGCGGGCCCCGGCGTCCAGCCCGGCGGCACCCACCCGCCCTCGACCTCGCGCCAGCCCTGCGCCAGCTTTTCGTCCCGCAGCTCGGCGGCGAGCCGCTCGAGCCGGTCGAGCACCGCCGCGCGCGCCGCCGCCACCGCCGCCGCATCGGGCGCGCTGCCTGCCTCGTCCTTGGCTGGCGGATGCGCCGCCGCCAGCGCGGCCTCTTCCTTCTCGGCCTGCGCCGCGCTGAACTTCAGGATGTCGAGCATCTCGCGGGTCGTCACCTTGGGCAGCCCCTCGCATTCGGGCAGGGTGTCGGGATCGAACTGCGCTTGCGCCGCATCGGCGGCCAGGTCAACGATCCGCGCATGTCCCAATCGCCGCGCCGCGTTCCACGCCTTGGCAAAGGACGGATCCTTGTCGCGCTGCTTGTAGAGCGCCTGCTCCGAAAAGCCGCAGGCCCGTGCCGAGCGCCGCACCGACCCCGTCGCCGCCATCTCGGCAAGGAAGGTCTCGCGTGCTCGCGGCCCGAAGCGTCCGCTGCCCACCGCGACGATCCGCCCGCTGCGGGTGGAAACGACCTCCACCTCTTCCTCGCCCGGCACTGCGACCGGTCTCGCGCCCTCGCGCGACACCGTGGCCAGCGCCGCCTGCCACTGCGCGTCGAACGCCGCATCGCGCGAGCGCAGCCCATAGGCCGATGTGTGATCGATCCCCGCCGCCCGCGCCGCCATCCGAACGTTCCCGCACGTCGCCAGCGCCTCGATGAACGCCCCGCGCCACTTGGCCGGGCGGCTCAACGACTTGCTCCGCAAGCGCTGCCGCGCAGGCTTCCGTCAGGGGCACGCCCCCGACAACCCGGATATCCCATAGCTCACTCTCCTTTCGGAAAGTGATAACCTATCTGGATATCTGTAGGACAGCGCCGACTAGCGCTTGCCGCGGTGCGGCTTGGGCTTGGATTGGGGCTTGCCCTTGAACTTGGGCTTGAACGGCTTGGCCCCGCGCGGGCCATCGCCCGGACCGCCGCGCGCCGGCTTGACCGCGAACTGGCCCTGCTTCTTGTTCGCCCTCGCCATCTCGCGCGGGCCCTCGGGCGAAAACTCGATCGGGATCGCGTCCTGCTCGTCATCGCCCCCCGCGGTGCGCGCCAGCGCATCCTCGAACCGCGGCGCGACGCTGCGCGGCACCTGGAAGAAGGTCTCGTTCTGCCCGACCCGGATCGCGCCCACCTCGTTGCGGGTGATATGCCCGCGGCGGCACAGGAGCGGCAGGATCCAGCGCGGCCCCGCATTGTGCCGCCGCCCGACCCCCATGCGGAACCAGACCGTGTCCTCGAACCCCGGGCGATGCGCCTCGGCCTTCACCCGCTCGCGCGCCTCGGGGGTGTTGGGGATGAGCTCTTCGGGCTGCGGCATCTTGGCGCGATGCGCCTGCACCAGCGCGGTCGCCAGCTCGACCGGGGTCATCTTGTCGATGAGCTCGGCCGCCAGCCCCAGCTCCTCTTCCTCCGGGTCGACCGGCGCGGTGATCTTCTCGAGCAGGCGCCCGCGATCCATCGCGCGGATCTGCTCGGGCGACGGCGCGTCCATCCACTGCGCCTCGATCCTCGCGCCGCGCAGCATCCCCTCGACCCGCCGCCGCCGGTTGTAGGGCACGATGATCGCCGCCGTCCCCTTCTTGCCCGCGCGCCCCGTCCGCCCCGAACGGTGCTGCAGCGTCTCGGCATCGCGCGGGATCTCGACATGCACGACGAGCGAGAGATTGGGCAGGTCGATCCCGCGCGCGGCCACGTCGGTCGCCACGCACACCCGCGCCCGTCCGTCGCGCAAGGCTTGCAGCGCCTGGTTGCGCTCCGACTGCGAATGCTCGCCCGACAGCGCCACCACGTCGAACCCGCGGTTCTGCAGCGTCGCGTGCAGCCGCCGCACGCTGTCGCGCGTTGCGCAGAAACAGATCGCCGTCTCCGCCTCGTGATAGCGCAGCAGGTTCACCACCGCATTCTCGATATCCGAGGGCGCGACATTGATCGCCTCATAGGCAATGTCGCCATGCCCGCGCGTATCCCCTGCCAGCGTGAGGCGCAGCGCATCGCGCTGGTAGCGCTCGGCCAGCCGCACGATCGGCCGCGGCATCGTCGCCGAGAACAAGAGCGTGCGCCGCCCCTCGGGGGTCGCGTCGAGGATTTCCTCGAGGTCCTCGCGAAACCCCATGTCGAGCATCTCGTCGGCCTCGTCGAGCACCACCCCCACCAGCCCCGACAGGTCGAGCGCCCCGCGCTCCAGATGATCGCGCAGCCGCCCCGGCGTGCCGACGACCACCGCCGGCCCTGTGCGCAAATTGCGCCGCTCCTTCGACGCATCCATCCCGCCGACACAGGTCGCGATCCGCATCCCCGCCCCGGCATAGAGCCATTCGAGTTCGCGGCTGACCTGCAGCGCCAGCTCGCGCGTCGGCGCGATGATCAGCGCCAGCGGCTTGTCGACCAGCGGGCTGTCCCCGACCGCGCCCAGCAGTTCGTCCGCCAGCGCGATCCCGAACGCCACCGTCTTGCCCGACCCCGTCTGCGCCGAGACGATGAGGTCGCGCCCCCGCGCCTCCGCGTCGCTGACCGCGGCCTGCACGGGGGTGAGCGTGTCATACCCCTTCTCGGCAAGGGCGGACTGAAGAACGGGCGGCAGATGATCGAAGGACATGAAATCTCGCTAAAAAGCCACGTCATGGCGCGAGGCGCCCAGAGGGTGGCGAAAGTCAGTGGGTGCCGCGGCCAACCGCCCGGCACGGCCCGCGTCAATCGCACGGCCCGCGCGCCCCATAGGGCATTAGAGCCCGTTTGGCATGGCTTAAGTTGTTGAAATTAGCGCGCCCGCGTCATTACCAACAACGATCGCAAGAATGTTGCTCCGCAAGCGCTGCCGCGCGAGCCAGCTTGGGGGCCCCGGCCCCCAAACCCCCTTCCACGACACCCTTACCCCTCTGCTTCGAGATCGAGCGGAAGTTCGATCTCGCGCATGATCCGATCGGTTTCGAGGAGGATCTTCACGATCTTCTGATAGTGCCCGATATCGTCCCATGAGAGCGCGCGATCCTTACGGTCCTTGAGCCATTTCTGGGCGGGCTGATAACCGCCGATATAGAAGTCCCAAGCCACCTTCGGCACGCCATCGAAAAATTGATCGGGGTTGATGTAGACCCGGCCGTCCTCGAACCTTGGATGCCGCGCCGCGACCACATCGTCACCCTCGCCATGGTAGGGATAGGGCGTCTCGCCAACGGCGGCATCCTCCATGAGATGCAGCCGCCGCAGCGCCTCGCCCTTCTCGCTGACATGGCGGAAGATTGCAGGGCTGGGCGGATAGGGAATGCGCGGGAAATCGATCTTCAGAAATTCGGCGAAGGTCTCGCGATAATCGGGCGAGTGGAGCACGCCGTAGATATAGTCGAAGACCTTGATCTCGGAGGGGCGGGCATCGCCAGTGGGCGCGCGGAAATCGTCTTCGCGACCGGCCTGATCTGTAGGGTCGATTCCCGCCGCCTCGCAGATGGCGGCAAAGAGTTTGGGGTCGAAATTGATCTTGCGCTCTTTTGATGCAAGGGTGTCAGTTTGGACAGAAGAGTCGTCTGGATAAGAATAGAGAGGAAAAATCGAATCAATACTTACGCTATCAGATCGGATATATCCGTTCGACACCATGGCAGACGCCAAAAAGTAATAGGACGTCGGTTTTGATTGAAGTTGCTTAGAGACCGTGACGAAGGATAGGTTCTCTGTAGGCCTGATGCTTCGATAGAAGGCTTCTCGGCCCCAATCAATTAGGTCAGTGCTGTAAAGAATCTTTCGAGTGTCGAAGGGTCGATAACCAATATCTTCAAACTTTTGCTCGTAATCCTGATCTTTCAGCTTTCGGCGGGCATCCGACAGCGACCAGCCTCTGCTATCTCCGGGCAGGAACTTCCCAGGTTTTTTGTGCGAGAAAAATCTCTGTCTGATTGCGTCATCTGATTGGTTCTCGTCGACAAAATGCCCAATTTTGTATGAGAGCTCATTGGCCGTGTAATCAATCGCAAGATGGTCTCGAGCAGTCACAATCCCAGTCACCGATACAGAATAAAGCCTGTCACTCTTGAAGCCGCGTTCATAGCGCTCCATAAGCTCTAAATCCTTCGGAACGAACAAATTTAGCGGCTTTCGTAATTCGAGCTTATGGAATCCTGCTCGCTTTCCTTGTAAAGTCCATAGATTTTCATTCTTGCTTTGCCTGCTCCCCCATAGTTCGTGATGGAACACTTCTGCGGGGCCTTGCGAACGCCCATTTTTTCGAACTGCTATTACGAGGCTTACGCCTTGCATGATGTCGAACACATTTTTGTCAGAGGATCCATCGGGCGCGACCTCTCGGCGTTTCGCATTACCGTGCAGATCGAGCACCCATATTTTGTCAAAGCTTTGCAAAAGATGCCAACGCATCCCGCGAAAAGTTGGATTGTCTAAGTAGCCGTGATTTGTGATGAATCCGAGTACACCGCCCGATGGATTTTCAGAAATCAGCTTCTCAGACATACGAATAAATTTCACATAGTCATCATGAAGCCAGTGTTTCCGTTCACCGAAGTGCTTCCCATCAACATACTTATAGTCTTCAATTAGACTAGTGATCCACTGCCCAACGTTCTCAGATCGAGCGTTATAAGGCGGGTTCCCAATCACGCACATGATCGGCGTCTGCCGCTTCACCTCGCTCGCCCCGCGCGCTTCCTCGGCCAACGGCGCGAAGAACAAATCCCGCACCTCGCGCTCGGCGGGTTCCAGTGCATTGGTCAGCCATACTGACAGACGCGGCGGTTTCGCGCTCGGCTTGTAGCCATTCTCGGCCAGCTGCATGTCGAGCTTCATGTGACACATGGCATAGCTCGCCATGAGCAACTCGAACCCGTGAAGACGCGGCAATAAATCTTCCTCGACATAGGATGACCATTTGCCCGGCGCGCGGGATTTCACGCGGTCGGCGATCAACTGCACCGCCTTGGCGAGGAAGGTGCCGGTTCCGGTAGCGGGATCGAGGATCTGGACCTTGTGCACTTCGCGCTTTTCGGTAATCGGCTTGCCCGTCTTGGGATGGTTGGTGCCCATGTCCCAGTCGACCGTCACCTTGCTCGTGTCGGCAAGACCATCCTTCAGCCCGAATTCCTCCTTCAACACATCATCGACGGCTCGAACGATGAAGTCGACCACAGGTTCGGGCGTGTACCAGACGCCGCGGCTCTTGCGCTTCTTGGGATTGTAGGCGGCCAGGAAGTCTTCGTAAAAATGAATGAAGGGGTCGTTGCGCGCGGTGAAGTTGCCGTAATTCTCGAACAGCGAGTGGGGATCGCTGGCGCGCATGACCTCGACCAGGTCATCGACCACATATTTGAGGCGCTGTGGTAGCTGGGGCCCGGCAATATATTCGAACAACCCCTTCAGGAATGGGTTGGAGGCGGGGAGATGCTCCATCGCCTCGGCGCGGCTGAACGTGTTGAGGTCGGGATCGTGGAAGCGGGCGGCGAACATGCCGTAGGTGATGGTCTCGGCATAGATGTCCGAGAATTCGCCCGGCGTGAGGTTGGGCAGGAGGTTCTGCTTGAAGCTCTTGTACTGGCCAGCCAGCGTCGAGCGGTAGCCCTCATCCTCGGCCAACGCCATGTCGATTTCGTCCTTGATGATGGCCGCCTTGGCCGCCATGAATTCCGCCAGTTTTTTGGCGGATCGGATCGAGATCGGCTTTTCCTGCGCGAAAGCGTGAAGGTGCCGTTCGAGCGTCGCATAGGCGGCGGGCTGCGGATTGAGCCCCCCCAGTTCTCCCATGAAATCGGCAATGGTGACCAGCTTGACCCGCTCGCCACTGCGGATGAATTCGAAGTCCACGCCATTGGTGTAGATGAGGTTGGGATAAGCCTTTTCGTACCGCTTTCGCTGCTCGACCGAATAGCCCTTCAGCTTGATGATATCCTTGTCGATATCCTTGGCTTCGACCCATCCGATAGGAATGCCGTCGCGCTGGAGCATGAGGTCGGGCATGCCCCCTTCCGAGCGCTTGGGCTCGTTGATGACGGTCAGCTTCGTGTCGATGCTTTGAAACAAGTCTTCCAGCGCGCCACGATAGCTATGCTCGGTCGCCTGTCCGCTTTCATATTTTTCCCGGACAGTCTGAAAATAGCCCGCAATATCCACGCAATGCCCCCTTACTTTCGGCAAGGTGACCATTACGGGATCCACACCAAAAGAAAAGGGCCGCCCCTTGCGGGACGGCCCTCGATCTCTTCCCATCGGAAGTCCGGCTTAGCCGAGCAATTCCTGCTCGAGCTTCTTGGCCATTTCCTCGATATTCTCGGGCGGCCAGCCCGGGATTTCCATGCCGAGGCGCAGGCCCATCGAGGCAAGGACTTCCTTGATCTCGTTGAGGCTCTTGCGGCCGAAGTTGGGCGTGCGCAGCATCTCCGCTTCGGTCTTCTGCACCAGATCGCCGATGTAGATGATGTTGTCGTTCTTGAGGCAGTTGGCCGAACGCACCGACAGCTCGAGCTCGTCGACCTTCTTGAGGAGGTAACGGTTGAGCTGGTTGGTGTCCTGACCGCCCTCGGCGGCGCCCCCCGCGGCGGCTCCCTGCGCCGGCGCCGGCGCGACCATGCTGTCGTCGAAGTGGACGAACAGCTGGAGCTGGTCCTGCAGGATGCGCGCGGCATAGGCGACCGCATCCTCGGGGGTCACCGTGCCGTCGGTCTCGACCGTGAGGCTGAGCTTGTCATAGTCGAGCTCCTGCCCGACGCGGGTGTTCTCGACCTTGTAGGCGACCTGCTTGATCGGCGAATAGAGGCTGTCGACCGGGATCAGCCCGATCGGCGCGTCGGCCGGACGGTTCATCGCCGCGGGGACATAGCCCTTCCCCACGTCGGCGGTGAGCTCCATGTTGAGCGTCGCGCCCTCGTCGAGGTGGCAGATGACGAGATCGGGGTTGGTGATCTCGATGTCGCCCGGGCAGGCGATCTGGCCGGCGGTGATTTCGCCGGGGCCGGTCGCCGACAGCTGCAGCCGCTTGGGGCCTTCGCCTTCCATCTTCACCGCGACCTGTTTGATATTGATCACGATATCCGTCACGTCCTCCCGAACCCCAGCAAGGCTGGAAAATTCGTGCAGCACGCCCTCGATCTTCATCGAGGTGATGGCGGCGCCCTGGAGGCTGGAGAGGAGGACGCGGCGCAGGCTGTTGCCGAGCGTCATCCCGAAGCCGCGCTCGAGCGGCTCGGCCACGAAGGTCGCCTTGCGCTTGGCGTCGGCGCCGGGCTTGCGGTCGAGGCCCTGCGGTTTCTTGAGTTCCTGCCAGTTCTTCGCGTTGATCGACATAGTGTCCCCAGATGTTCGGCGGGGCGTCCCCCGCCAGTGTTAACGGTGTGTCGGGCCGAGACGGTCTCGGCCCGGGGCGATCAGCGCGCGGTTAGACGCGGCGGCGCTTGGACGGGCGGACCCCGTTGTGCGGGATCGGGGTGACGTCGCGGATCGAGGTGATGGTGAAGCCCACCGCCTGCAGCGCGCGGAGCGCCGATTCGCGACCCGAACCCGGGCCCTTCACTTCGACCTCGAGGGTGCGCACGCCATGCTCCTGGGCCTTCTTGCCCGCATCTTCGGCGGCAACCTGCGCGGCATAAGGGGTCGACTTGCGCGAGCCCTTGAAGCCCATCATCCCGGCCGAGGACCAGCTGATCGCATTGCCCTGCGCGTCGGTGATGGTGATCATGGTGTTGTTGAAGCTGGCGTTCACATGCGCCACGCCGGCGGTGATGTTCTTGCGCTCACGGCGACGAACGCGCTGCGGTTCACGTGCCATATTGGAATCTCTCTTCTAAAAGCTGTGCGAGAAGCGGGCCTGAGAGGCGCTTACTTCTTCTTGCCGGCGATCGGCTTGGCCTTGCCCTTGCGGGTGCGCGCATTGGTGTGCGTGCGCTGGCCGCGGACCGGCAGGCCGGCACGGTGACGCAGGCCGCGATAGGACTTGAGGTCCATCAGGCGCTTGATGTTCATCGCATTCTCGCGACGAAGGTCACCTTCGACGGTGTAGTCCGCATCGATCGTCTCGCGGATCTGCAGGACTTCCTGGTCCGACAGGTCGGCGACGCGGCGTTCCGGCGCGATCTTCAGCTTTTCGGTGATTTCCTTGGCGGTCGTGTGACCGATGCCATGGATGTAGGTGAGCGCGATCTCGACGCGCTTGTTGGTCGGGATGTTGACCCCGGCAATACGTGCCATAACCAAATATTCTCCTTGCGGCTCCACGGGTTGGCGGGCACTTGCCAACCCATCTCAAAGCGTTCCCCCGTTCCAACGATGAAAACGGCGGACGCAACGAGGGCGCCGCCGGTCACCGCGGTTCGGGATGGGCGCGAAATAGGCGGGCGCGGCGGGCGAGTCAAGGCTGGCCGCGCGGGCAAGGTGCAAAAGCGGGCGTCCCGCGTCGACGGGGGTGGAGCCAAAGCCCGACCTGCGTCATTAAGCCCCTATGGGGAGCACGAACTTCGCCTTCGACGGCCATGAGGTCAAGCCCGGGACGCGGCTCGCGGTCGACGTGCCGATCAGTCGCGATTCGGCGGGCAACATGGTCCACCTGCCGGTGCGCGTGGTCCACGGCACCGCGCCCGGCCCCACGCTGCTCGTCTCGGCCGCGATCCACGGCGACGAGATCAGCGGGATCGAGGTGGTGCGCCGGCTGCTCGCCAAGATGCAGCCCAAGAAGCTGCGCGGCACGCTGCTCGCGGTGCCGATCGTCAACCCCTTCGGCTTCGTCGCGTGGAGCCGCTACCTCCCCGACCGGCGCGATTTGAACCGCAGCTTCCCGGGGCGCGAGGACGGCAGCCTCGCCAGCCGCATCGCCTATCTCTTCCGCACCATGCTGATGGAGCGCGCCGACTTCGCGATCGACCTGCATTCGGCCGCCATCCACCGCTACAATTTGCCGCAGATCCGCGTCAGCCCCGAATGTGGCAAGGCGAGCGAACTGGCGCGGGCCTTCTCGCCCCCGATCATCATGCATTCGAAGCTGCGCGAGGGCTCGATGCGCGGGGTGGCGATGGAGAACGGGCTCGAGATGCTGCTCTATGAGGCGGGCGAGGCGCTGCGCTTCGACGATTTCTCCACCCGCGTCGGGGTCAACGGCATCCTGCGCGTGATGGCGGCGATGGACATGCTCGATCTAAAGGCCTCGAAGCGCAAGATCGCCGCGCCGCTGGAGAGCACGCGCTCGCTGTGGCTCCGATCCCCACGCGGCGGCATCGCCTCGGTGCGCACCCCCTCGGGGCGCAAGGTCGGCCTCGGGCAGGTGGTGGCGACGGTGCGCAACCCGACCCATCCCGAGGAGGAAAGCGTGCTCAAGTCGCCGATCGAGGGGCTGGTCATCGGCCACAGCCGGATGGGGGTGGTCAACCGCGGCGACGCGCTGCTCCACATCGCGCAGCTGGGCGACAACGGCATCTACCTCGACCCGCTCACCGAGGAACGCCTGAGCGGCGCGCTGCTCGATGAACATGAGATCGACTAGGCGCGGGCGCTCGTCCTCGCTAAGGCGCTAGTCCCATGCAGCGGTTCAGCCATACCGACCCCGCCCCCGAGGCCTTGCGCGGCGCGATCGTCGCGTTGGGCAATTTCGACGGGTTCCACTTCGGGCACCAGGCGGTGGTCGGGCGCGCCATCGCCAAGGCGGCGCATGAGGGGCGGCCCGCGGTGGTGGCGACCTTCGATCCGCATCCGGTGCGGCACTTCCGCCCCGATGCCAAGCCGTTCCGCCTCACCACGCTCGACCAGCGCGAGGAGTTGTTCGCCCACGCCGGTGCCGACGGGATGCTGGTGTTCGCCTTCGACGATGCGCTCGCCTCGCTCACCGCCGCCGAGTTCGTCGAGTTGCTTGCCGACAGGCTACAAGTCGCGGGCGTCGTCACCGGCGAGGATTTCACCTTCGGCAAGGGGCGCGAGGGCGATGTCGCCAAGCTCGCCGAACTGGGCGCCGCCAAGGGCATGAGCGCCGAGGCCGTGGGCGCCGTGGCGATGGAAGAGGCGATCGTCTCCTCCTCGCGCATCCGCGAGGCCTTGCAGGCGGGCGATCCGGCCACCGCCACCCGCCTCCTCACCCGCCCCTTCGCGGTCCGCGCGAAGGTGGTGCATGGCGACAAGCGCGGGCGCGAGCTGGGCTGGCCGACCGCCAACATGGAACTCGGGCAATATCTGCGCCCCGCCTATGGCATCTACGCGACCCGCGTGCGGCTGCCCGACGGAGCTGAGCATGACGCCGTCTCCAACCTCGGCGTACGCCCGATGTTCGACCCGCCCAAGGAACTGCTCGAGACCTTCATCTTCGATTTCGAGGGCGACCTCTACGGGCAGGAGATCGAGGTGCAGCTGCACCACTACCTGCGCCCCGAGGCGGCGTTCCACGATCTCGAAGCCTTGAAGCGCCAGATGGACGCCGACGGGGCCGAGGCACGGCGGCTGCTTTCGCAAGGGCGACCCTAACCTTATCTGTTGTGCGAAGGCGTTCGCGCCCTTAAGCGCCTAACCCCATGTCCGATAAGCCGAACTACAAAGACACGGTCTTCCTGCCCAAGACCGACTTCCCGATGAAAGCCGGTCTCCCGCAGAAGGAGCCGAAGATCCTTGCCCGCTGGCAGCAAGAGGACATTTACGGGCAGGTGCGCAAGAGCCGCGCGGGGCGCGAGAAGTTCATCCTCCACGACGGGCCGCCCTATGCCAATGGCGACATCCATATCGGCCATGCGCTCAACAAGACCATCAAGGACGTGGTCGTGCGCTCGCAGACGCTGCTTGGGCGCGACGCGCCCTACGTGCCCGGCTGGGACTGCCACGGTCTCCCGATCGAATGGAAGATCGAGGAGAAGTATCGCAAGAAGAAGAAGGACAAGAAGGACGTCCCCGCGCCCGAATTCCGCGCCGAATGCCGCGCCTATGCCGCCGAATGGGTCGAGGTGCAGGCGGACCAGTTCCAGCGGCTCGGCAATATCGGGGAGTGGGACAAGCCCTATCTGACCATGCGCCCCGAGGCCGAGGCGCAGATCGTCGCCGAGCTCTTCAAGTTCGCCGAAACGGGCCAGCTCTATCGCGGGTCGAAGCCGGTGATGTGGTCGCCGGTCGAGGAAACCGCGCTGGCCGAGGCCGAGGTCGAATATCAGGATCTGACCGACAGCCCGCAGATCGACGTCGCGTTCGAGATCGTCGAGAGCAAGCTGCCCGAACTGGTCGGTGCCTATGCGGTGATCTGGACCACCACGCCGTGGACGATCCCGGTCAACCAGGCGCTGAGCTTCGGGCCCGAGATCGACTATGCGCTCGTCGAGGCCGAGGGGCGGCGCTTCATCGTCGGTGTCGACCTTCTCGAAGCGGTCGCCAAGCGGACCGGGCTGGGCTTCACCGACGTCATGCGCTTCAAGGGTGCCGAGCTCGACGGCACCGTCGCGCGCCACCCGATGCACCATCTCGGCGGCTTCTACGCCAAGCCGCGCCCGCTGCTCGCGGGCGACTTCGTCACCACCGACAGCGGCACCGGCATCGTCCACATGGCGCCCGACCATGGCGAGGACGATTTCCGCCTGTGCAAGCAGCACGGCATCGAGCCCGTCTTCGCGGTGACCCGCGACGGCACCTATCGCGACGACTGGCTGTGGCTCGGCGGCGATGACGAGCGCCGCCGCAGCGTCATCAACAAGCCCTTCAATTCCCCCGAAGGCCCGATCTGCTCGGACCTCAAGGAGGCCGGCGCGCTGCTGAGCGCGAGCGCCGATTATGCGCACAGCTATCCGCACAGCTGGCGCTCGAAGGCCAAGGTCATCTATCGCTGCACCCCGCAGTGGTTCATCGCGATGGACAAGCATCTCCATCACCTGCCCAAGAAGACCCGCGCCGAGCAGCGCTGGGAGGGCGAGGGCGGGCATCCGCTGCCCGAGGGCGAGGGCGTGGCCGACGACTATCCCACGCTGCGCGAGGCGGCGATGGACGCGATCACCGACACCGCTTTCTATCCCGAGCGCGGGCGCAACCGCATCGGCACGATGGTCGCCGACCGTCCCGACTGGCTCATCAGCCGCCAGCGCGCCTGGGGCGTGCCCATCGCGCTGTTCGTCGAGCGCAAGAGCGGCGAACTGCTGGTCGATCACGACGTCAACCAACGCATCGTCGAGGCGATGCGCGCCGAGGGCGTTGATGCCTGGCGCGAGGATCGTGCGCAGCATTTCCTCGGGCAAGGTCGCGACCCCGCCGATTACGAGATGGTCACCGACATCCTCGATGTCTGGTTCGATAGCGGCTCGACCCATGCCTTCGTGCTCGAGAGCGGCGACTGGCCCGAGCAGCGCTCGCCCGCCGACCTCTATCTCGAAGGCAGTGACCAGCATCGCGGCTGGTTCCAGTCCTCGCTGCTCGAAAGCTGCGGCACGCGCGGGCGCGCGCCCTACAAGGCGCTGCTGACCCACGGCTTCACGATGGACGCCAAGGGCATGAAGATGTCGAAGAGCCTCGGCAACACCATCAGCCCCTTGAAGGTGATGGAGCAATATGGCGCCGACATCATCCGCCTGTGGGCGATGAGCGTCGACTATACCGAGGACCATCGCATCGGCGAGGAGATCCTGCGCGGGGTGGGCGACCAGTATCGCAAGCTTCGCAACTCGCTGCGCTACCTCCTCGGCGCGCTGGTCGATTACGATCCCGCCAACGCCGTGCCCGCCAAGGACATGCCCGAGCTCGAGCGCTACATGCTGCATCGCATCGCCGAGGTGTCGGGCGTGCTGAGGTCGGCGACCGAGAATTACGACTTCAACCGCTACGTCCGCACGCTGGTCGATTTCGCGCAGGACGACCTGTCCTCCTTCTTCTTCGATATCCGCAAGGACCGGCTCTACTGCGACGTCAATGCCGAGACGGGCGAGCAGACGCATGTGCGCGCCGCCTATGGCACCGTGCTCGACGTCCTGTTCCACGCGCTCACGCGTTGGCTCTCGCCGATCCTCGTCTTCACCGCCGAGGAGGCGTGGACGACGCGCTACCCGCAAGGCGGCAGCGTGCACACGCTCTTCTGGCCCGAGATCGAGGACGGCTGGAAGGACGAGACGCTGGCGGCGCGGTGGAGCGAGCTTCGCGAGCTTCGCGCGCGGGTCACCGAGGCGATCGAGCCCTATCGCAAGGACAAGGTGATCCGCTCGTCGCTGCAGGCCGAAGTGACGGTCGACAGCGCCGAGGACCCCGACTTCCTCGCCGAACTGTTCATCTCGGGCCCCGTCCACAAGGGCGATGGCTTGAAGATCGAGACGACGACCCACGCCAAGTGCGGGCGCTGCTGGCGCCACCTGCCCGAGGTCACGCAGGACGGCGAGCTGTGCGGGCGCTGCGAGGAGGTGCTCAAATGAGCGTTCGCAAGGGCATGGCGATCGCGCTCGCGATCTTCATCGTCGACCAGCTGGTCAAATGGTGGATCGTCGGGCCCTTTGCCCTGGAGGCGAAGGGCAGCGTCTACATCGTCGACATCTTCAACCTGACCTGGGTCGAGAACCGCGGCATTTCGCTGGGGCTGCTCGCCGCCGACACCGAATTGGGGCGCTGGCTGCTGGTCGCCGCCACCGCGATCATCGCCGCGATCGTCGGCTGGCTGATGACCCGCCCGGGCGAGGAAGGCGACCGCCTCGGCTTCGCGATGATCCTCGGCGGGGCACTCGGCAACATCGTCGACCGCGCCCGCTTCGGCTATGTCGTCGACTATGCGGACTTGCACTTTGGGTCGTTTCGGCCTTTCTATGTATTCAACATCGCCGACGCGGCCATCACGCTCGGTGTCGCCTACCTACTGATCCGCGCCTTCTGGCCCCGGCGCGAAAAGGAGATTTCCAATGCGTAAGGCTCTTGCCCTCATGACCATCGCCGTCGCCGTTTCGGGCTGCGCGCGCAACGAGGGCTCGCTCGACGAATATGCGGTGACGCGCAACGCGCCGCTCATCATCCCGCCCGACTACACGCTCGAGCCGCCGCGCGCGGGCACCGTGTCGACCAGCGCGGGGGAGGCGCAGACGCGCGCGCTCGAGGCGCTGTTCGGCGGGCCCGCCCCGCGCTCGGCCGCCGAACGCACCGTCATCAGCGAGGCCGCCGACGGCGGCACCATCCCGCTCGGCGCGCGCTCGACCGCGGGCGATCCCGACACGCGTGTGGTCGACAAGGGCGCGACGACGCAGACGATCCTCGAGACGCCCGAAGGCGACGGGCAGGACGCCGCCGCCGACACGCCGCAGTAAGCGCCAGGGGGGACGGGACATGAGCGAAGCGGGCAACAAGCTGCAGAACGGGCTGGTCGACATCGAAAGCCAGCTCGAGCGCGCGCGACGCAAGCTTGAGGACGGGCTGGGCCTCGTCGACGAGGCGCAGAAGGCCTTGTCGGAAATCCAGCAGGCGGTGCTCGGCGCGCCCGCCCCCGGCGCCACCACCGATGCCGACGAAACCGCCTCCAAGCTGCTCGCCAGCCTCAAGGCGCAGGGGCAGGAGATGCCCGAGAGCCTGTGCGGCGGGCGCATGAACGTCGACGCCGTGCAGCGGCTCATCCGCATCGACGGGCATCCGATCGGCATCACCGAGATGGAATATCGCGTGCTCGAACTGCTCGCCTATGCGCGCAACAATGTCGTCACCCGCAACATGCTGCTGAAGCATCTCTATCGCCGCGCCGACGACCAGCCGCAGCCCAAGATCATCGACGTCTTCATCTCCAAGCTGCGCAAGAAGCTGCGCAGCGCCAGCGGCGGGGCCGAGTTTATCGAGACGATCCCCCAGCGCGGCTGGATCCTGCGCGACATCGAGCCCAGTTAAGCCCATCTTCATCGCCGGGGCGTATTCCGGGGCCATGATCGCCCCGCTGCCCCCTCGCGACTCGAACGCCGGCGCCGCCCACAAGGCGCCCGATGCCGCGCCGCGCGAGGCGGACCGCCGCGCGCTGCCGCCGCGCCCGCCCTACCTCTCGCTCTAGGCGGAGGCGGGGTCGCCCGTTTCCTTGGGGGTGTCGGGGTCGGCGCCCCATTCGGACCAGCTCCCATCGTAGAGCCGCCCCTCGCGCGCGCCGAGCAGGTGCGCGGCGAACAGGATCGAGCAGGCGGTCACCCCCGACCCGCAGCTGGCGGTGAAGGGCGCGTGCGGATCGACACCCGCCGCCGCGAAGGCGGCGCGCAGCCCGTGGGCGTCCTTGAAGGTGCCGTCCTCACGATAGAATTGCCCCATCGGCAGGCTCCGCGCGCCCGGCACATGGCCCCGGCCCATGCCGGGGCGCGGCTCCTCGGCCTCGCCGCGAAAGCGCGCGCGGCTGCGCGCATCGACCACCTGCGGCGCCTCGCCGGCCAGGATGTCCTGCTTAGTAACGATGCCGCCGACCGGCCCGGCGTCGGGCCAGAGCCCGGTGCGCACGCGCGCGGGGCCGGTCTCGAGCGCGCGGCCCTGCGCCTTCCACGCGCCCAGCCCGCCGTCGAGGATGGCGACCGCGCGCGCGCCGTAATGGCGCATGGTGAACCAGCCGCGCGCCGCGCTACGCAGCGGGCTGTCGTCATAGACGACGATCGGCCTGTCGCGCCGCAGCCCCAGCGCCTCGAGCATCGCGCAGCCGAGTGCGGGGGGCGGCAGCATGTGCGGGGCGTCATGGTCGAGATCGGCGAAGGCGCGGATATCGAGCCGCAGTGCGCCGGGCACATGCCCCTCTTCGAACTCGGCATTGGCATCGTGCCCGTGGTCGGCGAGGAACATGGTGCAATCGACCGGCTGCACCGCGTCGAGATGCGCCTCGAGCCACGCGGCGGTGACGAGATCGTCCATAATCGATCCTCCTGACGAAAGACAAAAGGCGCCGCAACGGGCGCCCCTTGCTACACCAACGGCACGCGGCGCTTAAGTGTCCTGCGCTTCGAGCTCGGAGCCCAGCTTGAGCACCTTGTCGCCGTCCTCCTGCCGGATCAGGTAGGCGGGGTTGTCCTCGCTCCCCTCGCGGGTCATCTCATTGCCCTCGATGGTGCGCGTCACCTCGCGCTCGAAGCGCTCCTCGACCTGTCCGCAGCCGGTGCCCTCGCCCCAGTCCCATTTGACATATTGGTCGGTCTGGAAGCTGTTCGGATTGCTCATGCGGTTTCTCCTTTTGCCCGGCCAACGGGCGGAGCGGGCCCCAAGGTTGCGCCGGGCGCGACGAACCGCGGGGTTTGCGCCGACGAATGGGGGCGGCTATGGGCCTTGGTCCATGACCCCCAAGCATCTCGGCCAGACCCGCGCGCTGCCCTCGAGCCCCGAGGACGCCGACCTCGACTATGTGCCCAACCCGCGTCGCGGCGAGCTCTACCTGGTGCGCTTCGCGGCGCCCGAATTCACCTCGCTCTGCCCGGTCACCGGGCAGCCCGATTTCGCGCATCTCGTGATCGACTATGCGCCCGGTGAAACGATCGTCGAGAGCAAGAGCCTCAAGCTGTTCCTCGGTAGTTTTCGCAACCACGCCGCCTTCCACGAGGATTGCACCGTGGGGATCGGCAAGCGGCTGTTCGACGAGATGCAGCCCAAGTGGCTGCGCATCGGCGGCTACTGGTACCCGCGCGGGGGCATCCCGATCGACGTGTTCTGGCAGTCGGGGACGCCCCCCGAGGGGCTGTGGCTGCCCGACCAGGGCGTGCCCGGCTACCGCGGACGCGGCTAGCGTTCGAGCCGACGCGCCGCCGCCTCGCGGCTGTCGTCGATATCCTCCTGCGCCCAGGTCGCGGCATCGTCGGCACCCTGCCCGGTCGACAGGTCGTAGGCGATGAGCGCGGTGCGCAGCGCCGCCGCCTCCGCCGCGCAGGCGGTCCGGATCGCGGCGCGGAAATCGGCGGGCGACTGCCCCCCATCGCGCGCGGCCTCGACCCGCGCCTCGAGGCAGTCGTCGAACGCGGCGCGCGAGGCACGCACCGTACCGGGGTCCTGCGCCAGCGCGGCGGCGATCATCATCGTGGCAATCATCGGGTCATCCTTCACAAACTTGCGTCCGCCCCGATATGGGGAGGATCGCGCCGCTGTCCAATTAGTCGCAGGCCAGCGGCGAACTATGGCGGCGCAGCACCTGCCAGCCGCGCGCCGTCTCGACCCATATATCGGACAACAGGACTCTTTCCTGAATGACCTGCCCGAGATAGCGCACGCTCCAGCGCGCATCGACGGTGGCCACGATCGTGCCGTTGGTCCGCGTACAGTCGAGGATGTCGACCTCGAGGTCGACCACGTCCATGTTGGCAAGCGCGCCGATCCACCCGTCGAGGTCGAGCATCACGGGGGCCTCGCCGCGCACCCCGACGAGCTGGAAATCGGGGTGGATGAGCCGGCGCAGCGCGGTCTCGTCCTTGGCGAACAGCGCGCGGCGCCATTCGGCTTCGAGTCGCTGGACGAGGCCGAGCTCGGCGTTCACCGCAGCTTGTCCCATTGCGGCCTGGCCGCGGCGCGGCGCGCGCGCTTGCCGGTCGAGGAGGTGGCCCGGCGGGCACCGCCCCCGGCCATCGACCCGAGAATGCCGCGCAGGATGGCGTTGCCGATCTGCCGCCCGATCTTGTTGACGATGGTGCGTTCGACCGCGCGGCCGATCTTGTCGACGGTCGAGCTCGAACGTGAACTCGAGCGCGAGCGCGAGCGCGTGCCGCCCGAGCGGCGCGCCGCGCGCTCGGCCTTCTCGCGCGCCTCTTCCTCGGCGGCGCGCGCCTCGTCCTCGGCGGCGGCGGCGGCCTTGGCGGCGGCGCGGGCCTCGAGCACCTCCTCGGCGCTCTCGCGATCGACGACCTCGTCATAGCGCGCGCCGATCCCGTCGGCGGCCATGATCATCGCGCGCTCGCCGCTCGAGAGCGCGCCGGCGCGCGCCGAAGGCGGCTTGACCAGCGTGCGTTCGACCGGGGTCGGCGCGCCCTCCTCGTCGAGCACCGAGACCAGCGCCTCGCCGACCTTGAGCTGGGTGATCACCTCGGCGACGTCGAGCCCGGGGTTCTGGCGGAAGGTCCCGGCCGCCGCGCGCACCGCTTTCTGGTCGCGCGGGGTGAAGGCGCGCAGCGCGTGCTGGACCCGGTTGCCGAGCTGGCCGGCGACCTCGTCGGGGATGTCGATCGGGTTCTGCGTGACGAAGAAGACCCCCACCCCCTTCGAGCGGATCAGCCGGACCACCTGCTCGACCTTCTCGACCAGCGCCTTGGGGGCATCGTCGAACAGGAGGTGCGCCTCGTCGAAGAAGAACACCAGCTCGGGCTTGTCGGGGTCGCCGACCTCGGGCAGCTCCTCGAACAGTTCGGAGAGCAGCCACAGGAGGAAGGTGGCGTAGAGCCGCGGGCTCTGCATCAGTTCGCTCGCGGCGAGGATGTTGACGACCCCCTTCCCGCGCTCGTCGCACGCCATGAAGTCGTCGAGGTCGAGCGCGGGCTCGCCGAAGAAGCGGTCGCCCCCCTGCGTGCGCAGCTGGAGCAACCGGCGCTGGATCGCCCCGATCGAGGCGGTCGACACATTGCCATAGTCGAGGGTGAGCTCGGCGCGCCGCTCGCCGACCTCGACCAGCATCGCCTGCAGGTCGTCGAGGTCGAGCAGCAAGAGCCCCTCGGCGTCGGCAAGGTGGAAGGCGATGGTGAGCACGCCTTCCTGCGTGTCGTTGAGATCCATCAGCCGTGCGAGCAGCAGCGGCCCCATCTCCGACACGGTGGTGCGCACGGGGTGGCCCTGCGTGCCGAACAGGTCCCAGAAGCGGACCGGGAAATCCTCGTAGGCATAGGTGTCATAGTCGATCAGCCGCGCGCGCTTGGTGAAGGGGTCGTGCAGCTTGTGCGTCGCCGAGCCTGGCAGCGCGAGCCCGGCGAGGTCGCCCTTCACGTCGGCGAGGAAGACCGGCACCCCGGCGCGGCTGAACCCCTCGGCCAGCCCCTGCAGCGTGATCGTCTTGCCCGTGCCGGTGGCGCCGGCGATGAGCCCGTGCCGGTTGGCGCGGTCGAGCCGCAATGCCTGCCGCGCCCCGCCCGCGCCCGCGGTGCCGATGAAGATCGTCTCGTTGTCCACGCCGCTCGCTCTCCCCACTGATCGCGACGAGCCTAGCGGCGACGGGCCGAACCGCAAGCCTAGCGTTCGAGCTCGAGCCCGATGTAGCGCGCGGGCTGGCGGCCGCGCTGGACCAGCACCAGCACGCTGTCGCGCCCCGCCGCGCGCGCGGCCCCGACCGCGGCGTCGACATCGTCGACGTTGCGCACGTCTTGGCGGTTGACGCGCAGGATGACCTCGCCGCGCTGCAGCCCCTTGCGGGCCGCGTCGCTATTGGGGTCGACCCGGCTGATGATGACGCCCTCGAGCCCGGGCTCGAGCCGCAGCGCATCGCGAATCTGGTCGGTCAGCGGCTGCAGCGTCATGCCGAGCGCATCGCCGCCGTCGACCGGGGTCTCGTCCTCGGCCGCCATCCCGCCGTCCTCGCGCTCGGGACTGCCGAGCTGGGCCGCGAGTTCCTCGCGGCTGGGCCTCTGGTTGACGCGCACGTTGACGGTGCGGCGCTCGCCGTTGCGGATGATGGTGAGCGGCACGGTGGCGCCGACCGGGGTGTTGGCGATGAGGTAGGAGACGGTGTTGTCGGGGGTCACCGGGGTGCCGTCGATCGCGAGGATGACGTCGCCGCGCTGGAGCCCCGCCGCCTCGGCCGCCTGCCCGGCCACGACCGAGCGCACCAGCTCGCCGCGCTCCTTGGGCAGCCCGAGCGCGTCGGCGATGTCTTCCGACAGGGGCTGGAGCGAGACCCCGAGATAGCCGCGCTCGGGGGCCTCGCCGCGGCGCAGGCTCTCGATCACGGGCTTGGCCGCCTCGGCGGGGATCGCCAGCCCGATGCCGACGCTCGCGCCGGTCGGCGAGATGAGCGCCGAGTTGATGCCGATGACGTTGCCCGCCATGTCGAACATCGGCCCGCCCGAATTGCCCATGTTGATCGAGGCATCGGTCTGGATGTAGCGGTCGTAGGCGCCGAACCCGGTGATGCCGCGATGCAGCGCCGAGACGATTCCTGCGGTCACCGTCCCGCCGAGCCCGTAGGGGTTGCCGATCGCGATGATCCAGTCGCCGACGCGCACGTCGTCGCTGTCGCCCCAGTTGACATAGGGCAGGTTGGTGCCCTCGATCTTGAGCACGGCGAGGTCGCTGTCCGGGTCGCGCCCGACGATGCGGGCTTCATATTCGGTGCGGTCGGGGAAGGTGACATAGACCTCGTCGACGGTGCCGCCGTTGCCGCCACGCCCCTCGATCAGGTGGTTGTTGGTGACGATATAGCCGTCGGGCGAGATGACGAATCCCGACCCGAGCGAGCCGGTCTCGCGCGTGACCGGCGCGTCGTCGGGCTCGCTGTTGCCGCGCGGGTTGGGCACGCCGAAGCGGCGGAAGAACTGGTCGAGCGGGTCCTGCTGGCGACGCTGCACCTCGATCTCCTGCCGGGTCGAGATGTTGACCACCGCGGGCTGGAGCCGCGCGGCGAGGTCGGCGAAGCTCTCGGGCGCGCCGGCGACGGGCACCGGGCGCGGCGCGTTCTGCGCCTCCTGGCCGGCCAGCGTCCCCCCGGTCATCGAATAGGCACTCCCTCCGAGCAGAAGCGCGGCGGCAATCCCGTAGACGTAGCGCACGGTGGTCATCTCCTTGGCCATTCCAGTTCCTTCATCATCGCATGCCAACGGTTCGAAAGCGAGGCTAGGTCGCGGGGCTGAATGCCATTTGAATGCTGCCTTGCGGCCCCGACCAACGGGCGCCCCGCTTCTGCCAACGGCAGCGCCGGGCGCGCGGTTGCCTAGCGCCCGGTGAACTCGCGGAAATATTCGTTGTCGGGGGACAGCACGATCGCCGCCTCGCCCTTGGGATCGTTGGCATCGCCATTCTTCACGAAGGTGGTGCGATAGCTCTGCATCGCGCGGTAGAAATCGTAGAAGTCGGGATCCTGCCCGAAGCTTGCCGCATAGGTCCGCGCGGCGTCGGCGTCGGCCTCGGCGCGGATGATCTGCGCCTGCTTCTGCCCCTGCGCGCGGATCGCGCGGGCTTCCTGCTCGCGCGCGGTGCGCATGCGCTCGAACGCCGAATCCAGCGGCGAACCGTCGGGCAGGTCGGCGCGCTTGATCCGCACGTCGATGATCTCGGCGCCATATTGGCGCGCGACCGCGTCGAGCCCGCGGCGGATATTCTCCATCACCCCCTCGCGCTCGGGGCTGAGCAGCGAGGCGAAGGGGCGCTTGCCGAGCTCGTTGCGCAGCTGCGAGCCGAGGATCGGGCGTAGCGCCTCCTCGACACGCTCGACGCGCTGCGCGGCGACATACATCTGCAACGGATCGGTGATGCGGTAGCGCGCGAAGGCGTCGACCTCGAGCCGCAGCTGGTCGGTCGACAGGACGAGCTGGGTGTCCATGTCGATGTCGCGCACGCGCTTGTCGATCCACACGACGTCCTCGGCGAAGGGGATGCGCCAGGTCAGCCCGGCGCCCTCGCCGCCGATGCCCTGCCCCTCGACATAGGGGTTGATGATGCGCTCGGGCTTGCCGAAGCGCACGACCACCCCCTGGTCGGTCTCGCGCGCGACCGGGAAGGCGGCGACGAGGACGACCAGCACGAACAAGGCGGCGAAGAAGGCGAACAGCGGGTGGTTGCGAACATAGCTGATCATTACTGGCCTCCACCGGCGCTCGTCGAAGGACGCGCCTGCCGCTGCAACTGGTTCAGGGGCAGATAGGGCTGGACCCCCTCGGCCTCGATGATGGTCTTGTCGACGTCGCGCAGCACGCGCTCCATGGTCTCGTAATAGAGCCGCTGGCGGGTGACCTCGGGGGCGAGGCGATATTCCTCATAGACCTTGTCGAAGGCCTCGGCCTCGCCCTGCGCCTGCGCGGTGAGCTGGAGCGCGTAGGCGCGCGCCTGGTTGATGAAGCTCTGCGCGTCCTGCTGCGCGGCGGTGACCTGCTTGAAGGCCTCGTTGACCACCTCGGGCGGGTCGGCGCGCTTGATTTCCACCCCGCGCATCTCGATCCCCGAGCGGTAGCCGTCGAGCGTCTGCTGCATCTCTTCCTGCACCCGCGCCTGGATCTCCGAGCGGCCCTCGCCGATCGCGTCCTGCAGGCTCGCCTGCGCGATCACCTGCCGCATCGCGCTCTCGGCGACCTGGCGGACGGTGTCCTCCTGGTTGGCGAGCTCGAACAGATATTTCTCGGGGTCGCGGATCTTCCAGCGCACCTGGTAGGCGATGTCGATGATGTTCTCGTCACCGGTCAGCATCAAATTCTCGGTCTCGTCCGAGCCGACGTCGATGTTGCGGATGTCCTCGACGTCGACCTTGCTGACCCGGTCGATCGGCGCGGGCAGCGTCAGCCCGATCCCGGGGGACAGCGTCTCGACATAGCGCCCGAAGCGGGTCACCACCCCGCGCTCCTCGGGGGCGACGCGGTGGACGGTCGAGAAGAGCAGCAGCAGCAGCACGAGCCCGACGATCGCCCAGACGATGACCGAACCCTTGGGCATGCCGGGGAAGGAGGGCCCGCCGCGACCGCCCGGGCCGCCGCCGCCGAAGCGCGCGCGGTTGCCCTTGAGCCATTCGTCGAGGCTGGTGATGTTGCCGGGGCGCCGCGGCCGGCCGCCACCGCCGGGGGGAGTCGGCCCCGGGCGCCAGGGACCCTTGGGGGGCTCGTCGCCGCCCTTGCCGCCCCCGCCCGATGCCCCGCCGCCGGCCGGGCCCCACGGCCCCTTGCTGTCGCTGAAAAGCGCGCCCGCGCGCCACCCCGAAAAAATGCTCATGCCCCGATAATAGGGTGGCGCCCGGCAAAAAAAAGGGACAGCGCGCATTTAGCCTTTTAAGGAGGCGGCCATGACCGACGATCCGCTCGCCCCGCTCGACACGCATCTGCACGCCGACCGCCTCAAGAGCCGCCGCCTCGAGGGGAAGGTGGCGCGGCTGCTGGTCGATGCCAGCGGGCTCGACGCGCTCGAACGCCGCGCGCTCGAGGAGGACCTCAGGAGCGCCGCGCTGGCGCTTCCCGGGGTCGAGGAGGTGCGCGTCGGGCTGACCGCGGCCAAGGTCGAGCGCACCTTCGTGGCGATCGCCAGCGGCAAGGGCGGGGTCGGCAAGTCGACCCTGTCGGCCAACCTCGCGGTTGCGCTGGCCCGGCTCGGCCACGAGGTCGGGCTCGTCGATGCCGACATCTACGGCCCCTCGCAGCCGCGATTGTTCGGGACCGACGAGAAGCCCAAGGCCGAGGGCAAGACACTGATCCCCGTGTCGGCACACGGGGTGCGGCTGCTCTCGGTCGGCCAGCTCGTTGAACCCGGCACCGCGCTCGCGTGGCGCGGGCCGATGGCGGCGGGGGCGCTCAACCAGCTGCTCGAGGCCGACTGGGGCGCGGCGAAGATCATCCTCATCGACCTGCCGCCCGGCACCGGCGACGTGCAATTGTCGCTGATCAGCAAGGCGCGCCCGGCGGGGGCGCTGATCGTCTCGACCCCGCAGGACCTCGCGCTGATCGACGCCACCCGCGCGATCGACCTGTTCGGCAAGACCGACGTGCCGGTGCTCGGCATCGTCGAGAACATGGCGGGGTTCGCCTGCCCGCATTGCGGCGAGACCAGCGACCCGTTCGGCAGGGGCGGCGCCGAAGCCAGCGCCGCCGAGCTCGGGCTGCCCTTCCTCGGGCGGTTGCCGCTGTCGGCGAGCATCCGGGTGGCGAGCGACGCGGGCGCGCCGCCCGCCGCCGAGGAAGGCCCCGCGCAGGACGCCTTCATGGCGCTCGCGCGCGCGCTCCTCGAGCAGCTCGGGAGCAAGAGAGCGGGCTGAACCGTTCGGGGGGCAAAGGAGAAGTCCATGCCGCTGACCGCCGACGCCGACATCGCCCGCCTGCTCGAACAGACCCGCACCATCGCGATGGTCGGCGCCTCCGACAAGCCACAGCGCGACAGCCACCGCGTGATGGCCTGGCTGATTGAGCGCGGCTATCGCGTGCTGCCCGTCAACCCGCGCATCACCGGGCAGCATGTCCACGGCGAATATGTCTGGCGCGAACTCGACCAGATCGACGTCCCCATCGACATGGTCGACTGCTTCGTCAACTCGGACCAAGTCGGCGCCGTGGTCGACCAGGCGATCCTCGCCGGTGCCAAGTCGATCTGGATGCAATTGGGGGTGGTCGACGAGGCCGCCGCCGCGCGCGCCGAGGCCGCCGGGCTCGAGGTGGTGATGGACCGCTGTCCCAAGATCGAGATCCCGCGGCTGGGGATCGCGCCGGTGGGGGCGGCCGACTGACCACGCGCGCCTCCCTGATTCGCCCCAATTGACTCAGGGTGTCCCCGAATGAACAATCGCGCGCTGCGGGAAGGGATGGCCGACCGCGTCCCTTTCCGGCAGGAAAAAGGGGACGATCATGCACCTTCACCGACTCCTCGCGGGCACCGCAACCATATTGGCCGCCGGCACCGCGATCGCGGGCACGGGCCACCAATGGGGCGATTTTCGCTGGGCCCCGGGCGGCGTGCCCGTCACGCTCGACCTGTCCTTTCAGGGCGGCGACACCGCCGACATCTGGCGACCCTATTACAAGGGAAGCTCGGTCGCGGCGTTCGAGAAATGGGGCGAGAATGCGCAGTCGCCGCTGACGCTCAACAGCACCGAGTTGCCCGCCGACGACGCCGCCGCCAATGCCTGCGACCCGATCCTCGGCGAGGTGATCGTACGCGCCGACACCTATGGCTCGACCGGCTGGGTCGGGGTGGCGACGATCGATGCCGACGCCGAAGCCTTCATCAGCTGGGCGACCGCGCAGATCAACGACAGCTATTTCACGCCGGGCAGTTTCTACGACACCCCTGCGCAGCGTGAATTCGTGATGTGCCACGAAATCGGCCATACCTTCGGGCTCGGCCATCTCGATACCAATTTCTACAACCGCAACCTCGGCACTTGCATGGATTATAGCGCCGATCCCGACGGCGGGGGGCGCTATCGCTCGTCCAACCTCGACCCCGGGCAAGCCGACTGGAACGTGCTCAACAGCGCGACCATGTATGGCGAGGGCGCCGATGACGGCGGGTCGGGCAATCCGGGGCGCGGCGGCGGCAAGGGCCGCAACAAACTCGGCGCCTTCCCGCCGGCACAGGCCGAGCTGCCCGGCGGCCGCTTCGGCGGGATTGTCGGCTATGATGCCGAGGGCCGCCCCAACCATTATGTGCGCGATCTTGCCAACGGGCATCGCCGCGTGACCTATGTCCTGTGGGCGCGGGGCTATCGCCCCGAAGGCTCGCGGCTGCGCTAGCCTACCGCCACCGTCATCTCGGGGACCAGCAGCGTGGGCGCATCGACGCCCTTGCGCAGTTCGAGGTCGCTGCCGGGCTCGAGGGTGGCGAACATGTCCTTGAGGTTGGCGGCGATGGTCGCGCCGCTCGCGGGGGCGACGATCTCGCCATGCTCGACGTAGAACCCCGCCGCGCCGCGCGAATAGTCGCCGGTGACGCCATTGACCCCCTGCCCGATCAGTTCGGTGACGAGAAAGCAGCGCGGATGCGCGCCGAGAAGCTCCGCCCGGCTTCGCTCGCCCGCCTCGATCCAGAAATTGCTAGGCCCCGCGCCGGGCGCGCCGCCGGGGCCGCGGATCGCATGGCCGGTGGGGTCGATGCCGAGCTGGCGCGCGGCGGCCGAGGCGGCGAACCAGCTTTGCAGCCGCCCGTCCTCGACGATGTGCATGCGCTGCACCGGCAGCCCCTCGCCGTCGAAGCCGTGGCTGCGCAGCCCGCGCTTGCGCAACGGATCGTCGGTGATGGTCACCCCGGGGGCGAAGACCTGCTCGCCCATCTTGTCCTGCAGGAAGGAGGAGCGGCGCGCGACCGCATTGCCCGACAGCGCGGCGGCGAGGTGCGAGAGGAGGCTGGTGGCGACGCGCGGGTCGAACAGGACGGGCATGCGCCCGCCCTCGAACCGGCGCGGCGACAGCCGCGCGGCGGCCCGCTCGCCCGCGCGCGTGCCGATGGCGCGGGCATCCTCGAGGTCGGCGAGATAGCGCGCCGAATGATAGGCATAGTCGCGCTCGCTTCCGCTCGCATCCTCGGCGATCACCGCGACCGAACAGCCGTGCCCCGAGGAGCGGAAGGCGGCATCGACACCATGGCTGGTGGCGAGCGCGAACAGGCTCGAGGAGGCCGAGGCGCTCGCGCCCGAGGAATTGGCGACCTTGTCGATCGCCAGCGCGGCGGCCTCGCATTCGAGCGCGCGCTCCTTGAGCGCCTCGGGGCCGGGCTCGTTGTCCTCGTACAGGTCGAGGTCGGGCGCGGCGCCGTCCATCAGCATCGCTTCGGGGGCGAGGCCCGCATATTCGTCCTCGCTCGCCGCCTTGGCCATCGCCACCGCGCGGGACGCCAGCCCGGCGAGCCCGTCTTCGGAAAGGTCGGAGGAGGAGACGCTGGCGACACGCTGGCCGAGGAAGACGCGCAGCCCCAGCTTCTCGCCCTCCGAGCGCTGCACGTCCTCAAGCGCGCCCATTCGCACCTCGACGCTCGACGATCCGCTCGCGACCAAGGCTGCATCGGCAGCGCTGGCGCCCGCCTTGATCGCGAGGTCGACGGCGCGGCGGGTGGCTTGGCGGGCGTGTTCGAGATTGCGCATGGCCGAGGCGCTTAAGCCCTCAGGCCCCGCGCGACAAGCCGACCGTCAGGCAGGCGAGCGCGAGCAGCAGCCCGGCGATGCGGTTGGCGCGAAACAGATCGAGCGCGCGCTGGCCGTCGTCGGCGCGCAGGCTCGCGACCTGCCAGCCGAGGTGCAGCGCGGCGGGCGCGAGCGCGGCCAGCGCCAGCGGGGTCGGCTTCAGCTGCCACAGGCTCGCCCCCCATAGCGCCACCGCGAGGAGGTAGCACAGGGCGACCCCCGTGCGCACCCGGCCGCCGAGCGCCCGCGCCGACGAGCGCACCCCGACCAGCGCGTCGTCCTCCACGTCCTGGATCGCGTAGATGGTGTCATAGCCGATGACCCAGAAAACCGACCCGCCCCACAGGAGCAGCCCGGGCAGCGCGAGGCTCCCCCAGCCGGCGGTCCAGCCGACCAGCGCGCCCCACGAGAAGACCAGCCCGAGCCACGCCTGCGGCCACCAGGTGATCCGCTTCATGAAGGGATAGGCCGCCACGAGCGCGAGGCTGGCGAGCGCGACCAGCTGCGCGGCCAGCGACAGCTGGAGCAGGACGAGCAGCCCGACCAGCAGCAGCAGCGCGACCAGTCCCCACGCCTGCCTGAGCGACAGCCGCCCGCTCGCCAGCGGGCGCAGCCGGGTGCGCTCGACCCGGGCATCGAGGTCGCGATCGACGATGTCGTTATAGGCGCACCCCGCCGAACGCATCGCGAAGGCGCCGAGCAGGAACCAGAAGGCCAGCGCCCAGCGCCCGCCGCCCCCGGCCAGCGCGAGCCCGGCGAGGCAGGGCCAGTAGAGCAGCCAGGTGCCGATCGGGCGGTCGAGCCGCATCAGCGCGGCATAGGGGCGCCAGCTCTTCGGCAGCGCGCCGATCAGCCCGGTGCGCTCGCTGTCGGGAACGAGATCCATCGCCCGCGCATGGCGCGGCGACGGGGCCGGGGTCAAGCGCGCGCGCTCAGGCCGAGCGCGAGAAGCGGTCGCGGAATCGGGTCCGGGTCTCGCGCCAGCGCTGGCGCAGCGTCTTGCGCGCGAGCGGTTCGAACATTTCCTCGGTATCCTCGGGATCGAGCAGTTCGTGATCGGCGATGAACTGCTCGGTGCCCGACAGGTCCTTCATCTCGAGCAGGGTCAGCGTCTTGCCCTCCCCGCGCAGCGCCTCGATGACCTCGACCAGCCCCTTGCCCTCCTGCTCGAGCGCGGCGATCGCCTCGACCTCGACATCGAGATGCTCGGCCATCAGGTCGCGGCGCAGGCCGGCGATGCGCTCCTCGAGCCCGCGCCCCGCATTGTGGGGCAGGCCCGCGTCGACGACGACGTCGCATTCGCTGTCGAGCCCCATCGACCGGTTGTTGAGGTTGGACGAGCCGACGCGCAGGAAGCGGTCATCGACGATCGCCACCTTGGCGTGGACGTAGATGTCGGTGTCGGCCGCGTTGACCGGCACGTAGATGCGGAAGTTCTCGCCCCCCGTGCCGTTGCTGATCGCCTGCATCAGCTTCTGGCGCGTGCCGTCCATCGCCACGCTCTCGAGCCAGCCATCGGCGGTGCGTGGCATGACCAGCACGATCTCGGGCGGATCGTCCTCGGCGAGGCGGGTGCAGATCGCGGCGGCGATCTTGGGGCTCGTGAAATACTGGTTCTCGATATAGGCGAAGCGGCGGCAGTGCTCGATCATGTCGATCACGAGCGCCTCGTTCTCGCGCACTTCCTCGAGATCGTCCCAGGCCGCGCGGGTCCGCGCGATCGCCACGTCGACGTCGGTGAAATGCGGCTCGAGATCCTCGGGCCAGTCGTCGCGGCAATCCTCGAGCGGTTCGAGATCGCGCCGCGTCGCCACCCGCCAGCGTTCGCGCCCGAGATCGCCGAGCGCGCCCGCGATCTCGCCGCGCAGGAGCATGGTGACGTCGTGCCACGGCGCATAGGGCTTGCCGTTGGGGGTGGTGCGGCACTCGTCATCGGGCGCATGTTCGCGCGTGTCCCAGCGGCGCATGGCGATATCGATCCCCCCGCAGGCGGCGAGGCTGTCGTCGAGGACGACGATCTTCTGGTGATGGCTGCACCCCTTGGGATGCGCGCCGTCGAACTTGAAATTGATCGGGGGGGCGAGCCACCAGCGCAGCAGCCAGTAGCTCGCGCGGAGCGACAAGAACTGCTTGAGCGCGCCGAAATTCCACTTGAGGATGTCGATCTGGCGCCCGGGACGCTCGCGCGCCAGTTCGATGAAGAAATGGCCGAGGCTTTCATGGTAGCTTCCCTCGCGGTCGGGGGCGAGGGTGATGCGGGTGTCGAAATCCCAGCCGACGATGAAGATGCGGCGCCGCGCGCGCTGCATCGCTTCGGCGATGATGCGGTAATAGGCGGCGGCGTCGACGATCATGCGCGCCTCGCTGGCCCGCTCGATCCGCCAGCAGTTGCGCCCCACCGCGACGATCGGCTGCAGTTCGTTACTCACACGATCCTAAATCGGGAGCCCCCCGCCGCGTTCCCTCTTCCCCTGCTGAAAAGACGAGAATGTGCGGAACGGGGCCTCCCACAGCCCCGGTCTATGCAAAAGTTAACATGGTTGGTATACGGGTGTTTAACAGAGCGAACGACCGGGGGGATGGCAGGCGTTTGGCAACCTTTCAAAATCGACGATAGGAGATGAGTGTGACGTGCAAGTCGTTCCTTTGCGCGGCCGCGGCGATCCCGTTGCTGGCCGCACCCGCCGCATCGCAACCCGAAAAGATCACCAATCCCACCCACGTCGCCGAGCTCGACGCGCTCAACGGCAGCGGGGTGACCGGTCGCTTCATTTTCCAGGAACGGGGCAATCGCTACCTCCAGGTGCGGATCGAGGTCGAGGGCCTTGAAGCGGGTGGCATCCACCTCGCGCATATCCACGGGTCGGACACCCCCGCAGGCGCGGTCGGGGATGCGATCTGCCCGACGATCGCCAGCGACAGCGATGGTGACGGCTTCGTCGAACTTGGCGAAGGGTTGCCGCTCTATGGCGGCATCGTCGTCGATTTCGATAATATCGACGACGATCTCGACGGTAGCGTATCGACCGAGATCACCATCGATCTCAACGAATATATCAATCCGATTTCCGGCGAAAATATCGTTAAGGGCGACCTGCGCCCGCTCGAACTCGGCGCGGTCGTGGTGCACGGCCTCACCGTGCCCGGCGGCGTCAACGACGGCCTGCCCACTGGCGGCTACCTGATTAGCCTGCCGGTGGCGTGCGGCGAAATCGAACGGCGCGAACGGCGCGATCCGTTCGAGTTCCGCGAGGCACCCGGCGACTGACGCCAAGGCTTGGCAAGCCGCGAGGCGGGGGGCTAGGCGTTGGCCATGCCCGCTACCCCCGCCTGGCCGCCCGAGAGCCTGCCCCGCCTCTTTATCGACACCCCGCTAACCGAGGGGGTCGAGATCGACCTCGACAAGCCGCAGGCGCATTATGTCGGCACCGTGATGCGGCGCCAGCCGGGCGATGCGCTGCTGTTGTTCGACGGCGCGCACGGCGAATGGCGCGGCGAGATCATCGAGACGGGCAAGAAGCGGGTGCGGCTGCGGGTCACCGCGCAGACCCGCCCGCAGGAGGCCGCGAGCGGGCTCACCCTCGCCTTCGCCCCGATCAAGAAGCAGCGGATCGACTTCCTCGTCGAGAAAGCGGTCGAACTGGGGGTCGAGCGCCTGCAGCCGGTGCTGACCCAGCGCACCATCGCGGCGCGCGTCGGCGAGGATCGCATCCGCGCGCATATCGTCGAGGCGGCCGAGCAGTGCGGGCGCACCGCGCTCGCCACGCTGCTGCCCCCGGTGCGGCTCAAGCGCTGGCTGCTCGAGCGCGAGCGCACCCCGCTCTATTTCGCCGACGAGGAGGGCGGGGCGCCCGCGCTGGCGAGCTTCGCGCCGCCGCCCGCCACCATCCTCGTCGGCCCCGAGGGCGGATTCACGCCCGAGGAACGCGCGATGATCCGCGCCGAGGAGGGCGCGATCGCCATCTCGCTCGGGCCGCGCATCCTGCGCGCCGAGACCGCCGCGCTCGCCGCGATCGCGGCGTACATGGCGAGCGCGGGGGACTGGAGCGTTTAGTGGCTAGGCGGGTGCGCCGCGCCGCGCTAGGGCGGGCGCGATGACGACGCGCACCGACCTTTCCGAGAGCCCGCCGATCGCCAGCCGCGACCACCTGCTCGCGCTGTTCGCGCAGGGCGAGAAGCCGGCGCGCGACTGGCGCATCGGCACCGAGCACGAGAAATTCGTCTACCGGACCGCCGACCACCGCGCCCCCAGCTGGGAGGAGCCGGGCGGCATCCGCGACCTGCTGGACGCGCTCACCGAATTCGGCTGGCGGCCGGTGATCGAGGGGGGCAAGCTTATCGCGCTGACGGGCGAGGACGGCACCGTCAGCCTCGAGCCGTCGGGGCAGCTCGAACTGTCGGGCGCCGCCCTCGAGCATCTCCACCAGACCTGCGCCGAGGCCGGGCGCCACCTGCGCCAGGTCAAGGCGGTGGGCACGAAGTTGGGGCTCGGCTTCCTCGGGCTCGGCATGTGGCCCGACAAGACCAGGGACGAGCTGTCGTGGATGCCCAAGGCACGCTACGGCATCATGCGCCGCTACATGCCCACGGTCGGCAGCCTCGGGCTCGACATGATGCAGCGGACCTGCACCATCCAGGTCAACCTCGACTATGCGTCCGAGGCCGACATGGTGAAGAAGTTCCGGGTCGGGCTCGCGCTCCAGCCGGTCGCTACCGCCTTGTTCGCCAACTCGCCCTTCACCGAGGGCAAGCCCAACGGCTTCCTCAGCTTCCGCAGCCATATCTGGACCGACACCGACCCCGATCGCACCGGCATGCTCCCCTTCGTCTTCGAAGAGGGCTTCGGCTATGAACGCTGGTGCGACTATGCGCTCGACGTGCCGATGTATTTCGTCTTCCGCGATGGGCATTACCATGACGTGGCGGGCAAGAGCTTTCGCGACTTCCTCGAGGGCAGGCTCGACGGGCTCGAGGGCGAGACGCCGACCCGCGCCGACTGGACCGACCATCTGTCGACCATCTTCCCCGAGGTGCGCCTGAAGAGCTTCCTCGAGATGCGCGGTGCCGACGGCGGGCCGTGGAGCCGGATCTGCGCGCTGCCCGCGCTATGGGTCGGGCTGCTCTACGACGGGGCCACGCTCGATGCGGCGTGGGACCTGTGCCGGCACTGGAGCCTCGAGGAGCGCGAGCGGCTGCGCGCCGACGTGCCGCGGCTCGGGCTGCGCACCCCGGTCCCCGGCGGCGGCACCATGCAGGCGCTGGCCGAGCGCGTCGTGGAGCTGGCGCACCACGGCCTCACCGCGCGCGCGCGCACCAACGCGGCGGGCGACAACGAGACGGGGTTTCTCGATCCGCTGCGCGAGATCCTCGCCCGCAAGCAGTCGCCCGCCGACCGGCTGCTGGCGCTCTACCATGGCGAATGGAACGGCTCGGTCGAGCCGGTCTACGGCGATCAAAGCTTCTGATTTCGCGCCGAAAAAGCGATGCATGCCGGTCACGCGACATGAAATTTTCACCATGATGCCAGCTGTTGATTGACTCTGGGGCATCATGGTCTAGAGGGCGCGAAGCATCGGGACCGGCGCGGGGGCCGGACCCTTCAAACCTCTGAGATGGGGAAGAATTCGATGCGTCGCCTTTCGAAAATGATTTCACTTACCGCCATGGCCACCGCCACGGCGTTCGCCGCCACGCCTGCCGCCGCGCAGGTGACGGGTGATGAGGACAGCGTGCTGCAGGATGCCGAGGAAGGCTTCGGCGTCATCGTCATCACCGCGCAGCGCCGCGAGGAGAACCTGCAGGACGTGCCGATCTCGGTCGCGACCGTGGGCGACGACACGCTCGCCGCGATCAACGCCGGCGGCGCCGACATCCGCGGGCTCGCGGGCCGTGTCCCCAGCCTCAACATCGAAAGCTCGTTCGGGCGCACCTTCCCGCGCTTCTACATCCGCGGGCTCGGCAACACCGACTTCGACCTCAACGCTTCGCAGCCGGTCAGCCTCGTCTATGACGAGGTCGTCCTCGAGAACCCGATCCTCAAGGGGTTCCCGGTGTTCGACCTCGACCGGGTCGAGGTGCTGCGCGGGCCGCAGGGCACGCTGTTCGGGCGCAACACCCCGGCGGGCATCGTCAAGTTCGACACCGTTAAGCCGGGGCTGACCGCCGAGAATTATGCCAAGGCGAGCTGGGGCAGCTACAATTCGATCACCGCCGAGGCGGGCGTGGGCGCGATGCTCGCGGACAATGTCGCGGTCCGCGTCTCGGGGCTGTACCAGCACCGTGACGACTGGATCGACAATCTCGACGCGCCGGGCGAGAACAATCTCGAGGGCTATGACGATGTCGCCGCGCGCGTCCAGCTGCTGGTCGAGCCGAACGAGGCGAGCTCGCTGCGGCTGACCGGCCAGCTGCGCAGCCAGCAGGGTTCGGCGCGCGTCTTCCGCGCCAACCTGTTCGAGACCGGGTCGAACGAACTGGTCGGGGTCGACGGCGGCGAATTCGTGCGCTCGCAGGTGCGCGGCGACGGGCTCAACTTCCAGGAACTCGACAACTACAACCTGTCGGCGCATTTCGATTACGACCTCGGGCCGGTGACCCTCTACTCGATCACCAGCTACTGGGCGGGCCAGCTGTTCAGCCGCGGCGACATCGACGGCGGCTTCGGCGCCTCGTTCCTGCCCGACATGGGGCCCGGGTTCATCCCCTTCCCGGCGCAGAGCCAGGACAATATCCCGAGCCTCGACCAGTTCACGCAGGAACTGCGCATCGCCTCGAACAACACGGACGGGCTCGGCTACCAGGCGGGGGTCTTCTACTTCAACGAGAAGATCGACATCGAGAGCTTCGACTTCGCCACCCCGACCGACCTCACCCCGGTCGCGATCGTCGACCAGCGGCAGGACGCCGAGGCCCTCGGGCTGTTCGGCAGCCTCAGCTACGCCTTCGACAGCGGGCTGACGCTGCAGGCGGGCGCGCGCTACAACCTCGACGACAAGACGCTCGTCGCCGAGCGCCCGCTCGACGGGCGCGCCTTCTTCGGCGGCCCGGTCCCCGCGATGACGCTCGAGGCCGATGACGAGGTGCTGACCTGGGACGTCAGCGGGGTCTATGAGGTGGACGACCAGATCAACCTCTTCGCCCGCGTCGCCAAGGGCTATCGCGCGCCCTCGCTGCAGGGTCGCATCCTGTTCGACCGCGACATGTCGCGCGCCGACAGCGAGACCACGATGAGCTACGAGGCGGGGGTCAAGACCAGCTTCGATTCGGTGATGTTCAACCTCACCGGCTACATGTTCACCACCGACGACCTCCAGCTCTCGGCGGTCGGCGGGGCGACCAACGCCAACCTGCTGCTCAACGCCGAGGAAGTGAACGGGTCGGGCATCGAGGCCGAGCTGATGGCGCGGCCGGCGCGCGGGCTGACGCTCACCGCGGGGGTCTCGTACAATTCGGCCAAGATCGACGATCCCGACCTGGTGGTCGAGAGCTGCGGCGCGGCCTGCATCGTGCTCGACCCGGTGGTGGTGCCGTTCAACCCGGTGACCTTCGACCCCGCGCAGGTGCTGATCGACGGCAACCAGCTGCCGCAGGCGCCCGAATGGACCGCCAACTGGACGCTCGGCTACGAGCATCCGGTCGGCGCCGGCGACCTCTACCTGTTCACCGACTGGTACTATCGTTCGAAGATCATCTTCTTCCTCTACGAGAGCGTCGAATTCTCGGACGATCGCCTGCTCGAGGGCGGGCTGCGGGTCGGCTACAAGACCGACGATTTCGACGTCGCGGTCTTCGCGCGCAACATCCTCGACGATGCGAGCGCGGTGGGGGGCATCGACTTCAACAACCTCACCGGGTTCGTCAACGAACCGCGCATCATCGGCGCGGAAATCGGCGTGAACTTCTAAGCGGGGCAAAAACTCGCTAGGCATCGGGGGCGGCTCTTCGGGGCCGCCCTTTTTGTTGCTGGAGACCTGCATGACCGAACGCCGCACCCTCTACCCGATCGTCGAGCCCTACGAGAGCGGGCACATGGACGTGGGCGACGGTCATTCCATCTATTACGAGCGCGTCGGCACCCCGGGGGCCAAGCCCGCGGTCTTCCTCCACGGCGGGCCGGGCGGGGGGATCAGCCCCGCGCACCGCGGCCAGTGGAACCCCGAGAAGTACGACGTCCTCCTGTTCGAGCAGCGCGGCTGCGGGCGCTCGACACCCTTCGCCAGCCTCGAGAACAACACCACGCAGCACCTGATCGCCGACATCGAGAAGCTCCGCGAGCATTGCGGCCACGAAAAGTGGCAGGTGTTCGGGGGCAGCTGGGGCTCGACGCTGAGCCTCGCCTATGCGCAGGCGCATCCCGAGCGGGCGAGCGAGATCATCCTGCGCGGCATCTTCTTCGGCGAGGATTACGAATATGGCTGGCTGTTCAAATATGGCGCCAGCGAGATCTATCCCGACGAGTTCGACCGCTTTCTCTCGGTCCTCCCCGAGGACGGGCGCGACGATCCCATCACCGCCTTCCACCATATCCTCACCGGCGATGACGAGGAGAAGAAGCTCGAGGCCGCGCGCGCCTGGTCGCGCTGGGAGGCGGTGACGGTCACCCTGCTCCCCAATGACGATGTCATGGCGCATATGCAGAACGCCGACCAGGCCATCGCCATGGCGCGGATCGAGAACCACTATATGCGCCACCACTGCTTCCTCGAGGAAGGCCAGATCCTGCGCGATGTGCACAAGATCCGGCACATCCCGGGCGTGATCGTGCAGGGGCGCCACGACAGCTGCACCCCGCCGCGCTCGGCGTGGGAGCTGAAGAAGGCGTGGCCCGAGGTCGACCTCCAGATCGTGCCCGACGGCAGCCACAATTATGCCGAGCCCGGCATCCTCGACGGCCTCGTGCGCGCCACCGACCGGTTCGCCGACCAGTGAACGCGGGCGCGACCATCGCCAGCTCGGGCGCCATCGCGGCCGCGATCGCGGTCGCTGCCGAGCAGAAGCAGATCCTCGACACGCTCAAGGACGCGGGCGCGCTCCGGCCGGCCGACGCCGTCGCGTTGCCGGGCGGGAAGAAAAGCCACGCGCGCACGGTCAAGGCGTTGCACAAGGCGGGCTTTATCGGGCGCACCGCGGGCGGGCATTACTATCTCACCCCAAAGGGACTCGAGCGCCAGCAGGCCAAGCCGCCGAGCACGGGCAAGGTGCTGCTGGTGATCGGCGGCGTGCTGATGGTGGCGCTCGGTATCATCGGGCTCGCGCTCGTGATCGACTGACCCGGGCCGCCGGGGCGACGTCAGAGGTCGGGCAGCGACTGCTTCGCCTTGCCCCAGCCGGTCAACCCCTCGGCATGGCGCAGCAGCTTCTCGAGGTCGCCGACGTGCCAGTCGTGCCCGCTGTTCGCTGACGCCAGTTCGGGCCAGCTGACCGGCACCGCCACCGGTGCGCCCTCCCGCGCGCGCGCCGAATAGGGCATCACCGCGGTCGCGCCGCGCTGGTTGCGCAGCCAGTCGAGGAAGATCTTTCCCCCGCGCTTGTTCTTGCGGATATTGGCGGTGAACCGGTCGGGACGATCTTGCGCCAACGCCCGCGCGAACCGTTCGGCAAAGCTCTTCACGGCGGGCCACTTCGCGCTCGCGTCGAGCGGGGCGACGACATGCACGCCCTTGCCCCCCGTCAGCAGCGGCCAGCTGTCCAGCCCCATCTCCGCAAGGATGTCGCGCACGCTCACCGCCGCCGCCTTCACGTCGGCGAAATCGAGCCCCTCGTCGGGGTCGAGGTCGAACACCAGCCGGTCGGGCGCCTCCAGCGCGTCGTTGCGGCTGCCCCAGCCGTGGAACTCGATCGTTCCCATCTGCGCGCACTGGACGAGCCCCTTGGCGTCCTCGACCCACAGATAGTCCTCGGTGCCGCCGTCCTTCTCGCGGATCGGCACGCCATGCACCGCATCGCCGAGCGCATCGGCGCCGTGCTTCTGGAAGAAACAGTGCTTGGACCGCCCCTGCGGACAGCGCACCAGCGTGAGCGGGCGCCGCGCCGCATGCACCAGCAGCAGCGGCGCGATGGCGGCATAGTAATCGGCGAGCTGACCCTTGGTGACGCGCGCCTGCGCGAAGACCATGCGCTCGGCGCTCGTCACCTTCACCCCGACGCCCGCCGCCGTCGGCAGCGCGCGCTCGCGCTTGACCTGCCGCGCGGGCTTGTCCGACCGCAGCCCGAGGAAACTGGGATGGCGCAGCGTGCCCGCGCTCGTGAATTCGGTGAAGGCGACCTCGGCGACCAGCTTGGGGCTGACCCAACGCGCTTCCTTCGCCTCGCCGCGGGGCACCTCGAGCGGCGGCGTCTTGCGCGACAGGCGTTCGAGCTTCTTCTTGAGCGCCACCATCGTCTCATGGTCGAAGCCGGTGCCGACCTTGCCCGCGTAGCGCAGCGCGCCGTCCTCGTGCACGCCGAGCAGCAGCGAGCGGAAGGGCCGCGCCTTCTTGTCACTTTCCACCCAGCCGACGATGACGAATTCCTGCCGGTTGCTGCATTTCACCTTGAGCCAGTCGCGGGTGCGGCGGTGGCGGTAGGGCGCGGCGGCGCGCTTGGCGATGACCCCCTCCCCACCCTCGCGGCACACCGCCTCGAGCATTGCTTCGCCGCCGCCCGAAACATGCTCGGCATAGAAGAGCGGCGGCGGCGCCCCCTCCATCAGCGCTTCCAGCCGCGCCTTGCGCTCGAGGTTGGTGAGGCCGGTGAGGTCCTTGCCTTCCTCCTCGATCAGGTCGAAGGCGAAGAAGAGGATGTCCTTGCCGCCGCTTTTCCTGAGCGCGCGCTGCAAGGCGCCGAAATCGGGCTGGCCGTCGGACCCCAGCACCACCGCCTCGCCATCGACGAGGCAGCCCTTGGGAAAGTGCGCGCATGCCGCCTCGATGAGCCCCGCGAAGCGGTCCGACCAGTCCTTGCCATTCTTGGTCCACGCCACCGCGTCGCCGGTGTCGAGCAGCAGCCGGTAGCCGTCATACTTATATTCGAACAGCCAGTCGCAACGGGTCGGCACATGGTCGCTGAGCGTCGCCTTCTGCGGCGGGCGGTAGCTCAAGAGGCCTTCTTCTGCGTCGTCTTCTTCGCGCCCGCCTTCTTCTTCGCGGCCGCCTTCGCCTTGCCCTTTCCTTCATCGAGGCTCGCCTTGAGTGCGGCCATGAGGTCGACGACATTGCTGCCCTGCGGACGCTCCTCGTCGAGCGTGGCATCGCCGATCACCCGCTTGCCCTTGGCCTTCACCTTCTTGTCGATGAGATCGCGCAGCGCCTCGACATAGCGGTTCTCGAACTGGCTCGCGTCGAAGGGCGCGGTCTTCTTGTCGATCAGGCTGGTGGCGAGCTCGAGCAGTTCGGCGTCGGGCTTGTCCTCGCCGATCTCGCGGAAGAAGGCCTCGGCCTTGCGCAGCTCCTCCTCGTAGCGCAGCGTCTCGAGCACCAGCCCGCGCCCGCACGGCTTGACGCTCACCACATATTCGCGCCCGCGCATGGCGAGCTGGCCGATCCCGACCTTGCCCGCCTGCCGCAAGGCATCGCGCAGCACGATGAAGGCATCCTGGGCCAGCTCGTCCTGCGGCACCACATAATAGGGCTTCTCGAAATAGATCGCGTCGATCTCGCCGGCATCGACGAACTGGACGAGTTCGAGCGTGCGCTTGCTCTCGAGCTTGACCGCCTCGACCTCCTCGGGCTCGAGCAGCACATATTCGCCCTTGTCGATCTCGTAGCCCTTGACGATCTCGTCGCGGTCGACCGGGCCGATGCCCGGCACCACCTTCTCGTAGCGCACGCGCTGGCCCGAGGGCTCGTGGACCTGGTGGAAGCTCACCGAGCTGCCCGACTTGGTGGCGGGGTAGATTTCGACCGGGATCGCGACGAGCGCGAGGCGGATCTGTCCTTTCCAGCTGGCACGGGCGGGCATCGGGCGGGTTCCTTTCGCCCGGTCAAAGCCCGGCAACGCCGCCGCGTTCCCGATTGACCGGCGCGCCGAGCTTTGGCAGAGGCATCGCTCGCAGCCCCGGGCGGGTATAGTTCAATGGTAGAACACTAGCCTTCCAAGCTAGATATGCGGGTTCGATTCCCGCTACCCGCTCCAGCCGCCCGCAAGGCGGTTGACAGGCGGCGTGGCAGCCGCCAAATGGCGCCCCTGCCGAACATCTGTGGACAGGTGGCCGAGTGGTTAAAGGCAGCAGACTGTAAATCTGCCCGCGCAAGCGTACGCTGGTTCGAATCCAGCCCTGTCCACCATTGTTCCCCCCCGATCATCCCCGATCCCTCCCGCTCCCGCCCCGTCCCGGCGGGGCGCGCGCGCCTGTCTCCATCCGCACCGGAGCGCGCCCGGCGGGCGCCCGCCGCCGGCCTCACCCTCCCGCCGACGCGGGTCGAGCAGCTTGTTTCATAGGCGAAACGTTATAGAAGGCGGCGGCGGTGGCGCGCCGGGCCGATTGAATTGCTGGTTAATGCGGGTTGGTGGTTTCGCGCCGACAATTGCACTAAGGTAGGCGCCTCGCCCGATGCGAGGGCAGAAGAGGTAGTGGACCCGGGACCAAGGATGAGCGAGCAATTGCGCGACGAGCAAGACGCCTCCCCCGAGGCGCGCCTGGCCCGCCTCACCGAGGGGCAGCGCGAATGCCTGCGCCTCGTCGCCGCGCACCACAATAGCAAGGAAATCGCCGCCAAGCTCGGGATCTCGCCGCACACGGTGGACCAGCGCATCCGCATCGCGCTGCACACGCTCGGGGTGTCGCGGCGCCAGCAGGCGGCGCGGTTGCTCGCCGATCACGAGGCGGCGCCGGGGGAAGACCCTTATCAACGCTTGATATGTCAATCTCCGTACATTCCCGACCCCGCCGAACCCGTCCATTCCGAAGCGGCGATCGGCAAACAGATTCGGCACGTCGATCGTGCAGGGAGTTCCGGGCCCGCTCTGTCCAATACCGAGCAGGATGGTGCGGATACCCGGTTCTCCCTGCCTTTGCCGTTTGCCACGCGGCAACGACCCCGCAACGAGATGGGGATCGGCATGCGCCTGCTGTGGATCGCGCTCATCGCCTTGGGCGCGACCTTCTCGGCGGGCATGTACATGGCCGGGCTGGAAAGCCTCGCCCGGCTATTGTCGAGCTGATCCTCCTCGCGTGACCCGGGGTCGCCGCGACGAGAGGAGATTCGCCATGCGCAAGCAAGCCATCCAGGCCGCCGCGTTCGAAGTTGCCACCCAGGTTCGCGCCGTCGAGGACCAGATCGAGGGGGCGATCGCCGCGATCGCCGAGCTGCAGGGTCGCATGATCCACGCGCGCAGCGTGGCGGGGGTGGCCACCGCCACCGGCCACGAGGCGCTCGAGGAGGTCGCCGACAGCATCCAGGCGCTGGTCCGCGCGCGCGGCGGCATGGCCAAGGCGCACCAGGTGCTCAAGGAAACGCAGGCCCTCGTGCCCGGGCTGCGCACCACCGGCTATGGCGACCTTGGCGAATGCCCCGAGACCACCGGAACCGCCGACCTGCGCGTCGTCGCCTGAGCGAAAGGATTGACCGGGTCGCATCGCGGTGCGACCCGGTGAGACCATCATGCTGCCACCCCTCGTCTATACGCTGATCCTGCTCGCCGTCTGCGGCTACGCCTTCGTTGCCGGCGGCCGCGAGCACAAGGTCGTCGCTTCGGTCTCGGTCATCGCCTCGATCGTGACGGTCGTGGTCATGGGCCCCGTCGAGCGGCGCTATGGCGGGGTCGAGATGGGCGTCCTGCTGGTCGATCTCGCGGTGCTCGCCGTCTATGTCGCGCTGGCGCTCCGGTCCGACCGCTTCTGGCCGCTGTGGGTCGCGGGGCTCCAGCTCACCACCAGCTTCAGCCACGCCGCCAAGGCGGTGAACCTCGCGCTGCTGCCGCAGGCCTATGCCGCGGCGGCGCGCTTCTGGGTCTACCCGATCCTGCTCATCCTGCTGATCGCCACCGTGCGCCACGCGCTGCGGCTGCGCGAGGGCGAGCCGTGGCGGATGCAGTCGTCAACCGGCTAGCCCGGCCCCGACGGGCGCGTTAAAAGCCTCGGCATGTTCAATCCGCTGGTTGCCGCCCTGATCGACGCGCTCGCCGACCCCGTGATCCTCGTCGAGGGGCAGCGGCTGATGGCGATCAATCGCGCCGCCCGCGACCAGTTCGGCTTCCGCCTCGCCAATTCGGACATCCGCCTCGCCATCCGCCACCCGCGGGTGCTGGCGGCGATCACCGCGGCGCGGCGCACCAGCCTCGAGGTCGAGGGGCTCGGTCGCGCCGACCAGCCCTGGCTCGTCGAGGTCACGCCGATCGACGAGAAGGTGGTGATGGTCCGCATGACCGACCGCGCCGCGCAGCGGGCGGCCGAGCGGATGCGGGTCGATTTCGTCGCCAACGCGAGCCACGAGCTGCGCACCCCGCTCGCGGGCATCCTCGGCTTTGCCGAGACGCTCGCCGAGAAAGGCGCCATGGACGAGGCGACACGCCGCAAGTTCGCCCGCACCATCGAGTCCGAGGCCAAGCGCATGCTGCGCATCGTCACCGACCTGATGGCGCTGTCGCGGATCGAGGCCGACCGCTACCTCGCGCCGCGCATGGAGATCGACCTCGGCGCGCTGGTGCGCAAGTGCGTCGAGGAGAACCGCCCGCTCGCCGAGCGGCGCGGCTGCGCGATCGCGACCGAGATCGAGGAGGGCGTGCCCGCGATCCTCGGCGACGAGACCCAGCTGCTCCAGCTTGCCGACAACCTGCTCGGCAATGCGATCCGCTATGGCTGCACCGAGGGGTGCGACACGGTCAGCGTGGCGGTGCGGCGATCGGGCCGCGATCGCGTCCGCCTCGCGGTGAGCGACAAGGGGCCGGGGATCGCGCCCGAGCACCTGCCCCGGCTGACCGAGCGGTTCTATCGGGTCGACGCGGCGCGCAGCCGCAACAGCGGCGGCACCGGGCTCGGGCTCGCAATCGTCAAGCATATCGCCGAGCGCCACCGCGGCACGCTCAACATCGCCAGCGCGCTGGGCACCGGCACCACCATCACCGTCGACCTGCCGATCGCGCGCTGACCGCGCGTGCCCGCAAAATCCCGCGCACCGAGTCATCATATTGTCACGCGTCGGTCACAGAGGCTGCCAGAGAACCCCCTATCCGCCCCATTGCATGACGGGCCACGGGGGCCCGAAATGGGGAGAACCAACATGAAGAAATTGCTGCTGGGCGCCTCGCTCGCCGCGCTCCTTACCGCCTGCGGGTCGGGGGGCAATTCGCCGTCCGCAACTGAGATCAAGATCGTCGGCTCCTCGACCGTTTATCCGTTCACCACCGCGGTCGCGGAATCGTTCGAGCGCGCCAATCCGGGCGTGCGCGTTTTCGTCGAGTCGACGGGTACCGGATCGGGCATGAAGCTGTTCTGCGAGGGCCTCGGCACGCAATATCCCGACATGGTCAACGCCTCGCGGCGCATGAAGTCGAGCGAGTTCGAGAACTGTGAGGCCGCCGGCGTCACCGAGATCCTCGAACTGCCGATCGGGATCGACGGGCTGACCCTCATCCACGCCGCCGGCGATGCGCCGCTCACGCTCACCAGCGAGCAGGTCTATCGCGCGCTGGCCGCCACCCCTTATGGCGACGAGCAGACCGCAACCCGCTGGTCGGACATCGATCCCTCGCTGCCCGACACGCCGATCCTCGTCTACGGGCCGCCCCCGACCTCGGGCACGCGCGACAGCTTCGTCGAACTGGTGATGGAAGTCGGGTGCGATGCCAATGCCGAGATGCAGGCGCTCAAGGACAGCGACGAAGACGCGCACAAGACGACCTGCACCAAGATCCGCGAGGACGGGGCGTTCGTCGAAGCCGGCGAGAACGACAACCTCCTCGTCCAGAAGGTTTCGGGCGAACCCGGCGCGCTGGGGATCCTCGGCTACAGCTTCCTCGACGCCAATGCCGACAAGGTCCGCCCGGTCGCGCTCGATGGCGTCGAACCGACCCCCGAGACCATCTCGAGCCTCGAATATCCGGCCGCGCGGCTGCTCTACGTCTATGCCAAGAAGCAGCATGCGGCGGCCAAGCCCGCGCTCGCCGACTTCATCGCCGCCTACAAGGACGCTTGGCAGCCGGGCGGGTTGCTCGCGACCCGCGGGCTGGTCGCGCTGGGCGATGAACAGCGCGCCAGTTCGGACGCCGTGGCGAGCGAGATGACCGTCCTCGACGGCAGTTCGCTCTAGGCGACCGGGGACGGGACGGACGATAGGAAACCGATGAGCCTCTTCGTTGCTGCGATGATCATCCTGGTGTTGGCGGCCGCGGCCGCCTTCACGACGCGCACGCGCGTCTCCGGCCTGCGCCGGGGCGGCGAGCGGTTGCACAGCCTGCCGGGGTATCACGGTATCTACGTCTTCCTGTGGAGCGCGGTCCCCGCGCTCCTCCTCCTTGCCATCTGGGCGATCGTGCAGGGCGGTCTGGTCGAACAGGCCGTCCTCGCCTCGCCGGCGGGGCAGGCGCTGCCCGACTTCGATCTCCAGCGCGACGCGATCCTCAGCGAAGCGCGCGCCATCGCCGGCGGCTACCAGAGCAGCGGTTTCTACCCGCAGTCCGAGGCGCTCGCCCCGGTCCATGCCGCGGCGCGCGCGCATTATGGCTGGATGGGCGCGGGGGTGGCCTTCACCGCCTTCCTCGTCGGGCTGTTGTTCGCGATGCGCCGAACCGGCGCCGCCTTCCGCGCCCGCACCGGGGTCGAGCGCTGGATGATGGTGGTGCTGGTCGGCGCCTCGATGATCGCCATCTTCACCACGCTCGGCATCGTCCTGTCGCTGATGTTCGAGACGCTGCTGTTCTTCCAGAAGGTCAACCCGGTCGAATTCCTGTTCGGCACCCAGTGGAGCCCGCAGACCGCGATCCGCGCCGACCAGGCCGGTTCCTCGGGCGCCTTCGGGTCGGTGCCGCTGTTCTGGGGCACGATCTTCATCGGCGCGATCATCGCCATGATCGTCGCCATCCCGCTCGGGCTCATGAGCGCGATCTTCCTCACGCAATATGCGCACGCCCGGGTGCGCGCGTGGCTCAAGCCGATCCTCGAGATCCTCGCCGGCGTGCCGACCGTGGTCTACGGCTATTTCGCCGCGCTGACCGTGGCCCCTGCGATCCGCGACCTCGGGGTCACCCTGGGCATTCCCGCCAGCTCGGAAAGCGCGCTCGCCGCGGGGCTCGTGATGGGGATCATGATCATTCCCTTCGTCTCCTCGATGGCCGACGATTCGATCGCCGCGGTGCCGCAGGCGATGAACGACGGCTCGCTCGCGCTCGGCGCGACCCGCTCGGAGACGATCAAGAAGGTCATCTTCCCCGCCGCGCTGCCGGGCATCGTCGGCGGCATCCTGCTCGCGGTCAGCCGCGCCATCGGCGAGACGATGATCGTCGTCATGGCCGCCGGGCTGGCCGCCAACCTTACCGCCAATCCCTTCGCCAGCGTGACCACCGTGACGGTGCAGATCGTCCAGCTGCTCACCGGCGACCAGGAATTCGACAGCGCCAAGACGCTCGCCGCCTTCGCGCTCGGCCTCGTCCTCTTCTTCATCACGCTGCTGCTCAACCTCTATGCGCTGCGCGTGGTGCGCAAATATCGGGAAGCTTATGAATAGTCCGCGCGAAGCGACCGGGCCGGCCCGCCGCTGGTCGAGCGAGACGATGCAGAAACGCGTCGCCGCGCGCTATGCCGCCGAACGCCGCTTCCGGCTGTTCGGGCTGGTCGCGGTCGGCATCTCGGTCGCCTTCCTCGCCTTCCTGCTCGTCACGATGGCGATCAACGGGCTGTCGGGCTTCACCCGCACCGAGGCGCCGCTGACGGTCGACCTGTCGTTCACCGAGCCGCCGCGCGAGGAAACCGGCAGCCGCGCCGAGCGTGTCGGCCGGCTGCTCGCCGACGGCGCGCTCGGCGGCATGATCCGCGAGGCCGCGACCCGGCAATATGGCGCCGAGGCGACCCGCCTGTTCGCCGACGGGGCGACCATCGAGCTGGCCGAGGCGCTGGTCGACGACCCCGATCTGGCAGGCACGACCCCGACGCTGTCGCTGCCGGTGGCGAGCGAGATCGACATGGCCGCCAAGGGCGATGGCTCCGCCGCCGCCGAGGCGCTGGTCGCCACGGTCGAACAGCGCGCCGAGCTCAGCCGCGCCTTCAACTGGACCTTCCTCACCGCCTCGGATTCGACCGACCCCAGCGCGGTCGGGGTGTGGGGCGCGCTCAAGGGCTCGATGCTGACCATCCTCGTGACCATGGCGCTGGCCTTCCCGATCGGGGTGCTCTCGGCGGTCTATCTCGAGGAATTCGCGCCGCGCAATCGCTGGACCGACATGGTCGAGGTGTCGATCAACAACCTCGCCGCGGTGCCCTCGATCATCTTCGGCCTGCTGGGCCTCGCGGTGTTCCTCAACGTCATGCACCTGCCGCGCTCGGCGCCGCTGGTGGGCGGGCTCACGCTCGCGCTGATGACCATGCCGGTGATCGTCATCGCCGGGCGCAACGCGATCAAGTCGGTGCCGCCCTCGATCCGCGATGCTGCGCTGGGGGTCGGGGCGAGCCGGATGCAGGTGGTGTTCCACCATGTCCTGCCGCTGGCGCTGCCCGGCATCCTCACCGGCACCATCATCGGCATGGCGCGCGCGCTGGGCGAGACCGCGCCGTTGCTGCTGATCGGGATGCGCGCCTTCATCGCCTCGCCCCCCACGGGGATCACCGACAAGGCGACCGTGCTGCCGATGCAGATCTTCCTCTGGTCCGACGAAGTCGATCGCGGCTTCGTCGAGAAGACCTCCGCCGCGATCATCGTGCTGCTGCTCTTCATGCTCGCGATGAACGCCCTCGCCATTTACCTGCGCAACCGCTTCGAGCGCCGCTGGTAGGAATGAACCGATGAACGATACCACCACCGCCACCGCCGCCGACACCAGCGCGGCCCCCGCGCTGCCCAAGATGCGCGCCGAGAACGTCAACGTCTTCTACGGCGACAAGCAGGCGATCAAGGACGTGTCGATCGAGATCTTCGACGACAAGGTCACCGCCTTCATCGGCCCCTCGGGCTGCGGCAAGTCGACCTTCCTGCGCACCTTGAACCGGATGAACGACACCATCCCCTCGGCGCGCGTCGAGGGGCTGATCGAGCTCGACGGCGAGGACATCCACGCCCCCGCGATGGACGTGGTCCAGCTGCGCGCGCGCGTCGGCATGGTGTTCCAGAAGCCCAACCCCTTCCCCAAGTCGATCTACGAGAACATCGCCTACGGGCCGCGCATCCACGGGCTCACCAGCTCGAAGAGCGACATGGACGCGATCGTCGAAAGCTCGCTGCGCCGCGCCGGGCTGTGGGACGAGGTCAAGGACCGCCTCGATGAGAGCGGCACCGCCTTGTCGGGCGGCCAGCAGCAGCGGCTGTGCATCGCGCGCGCCATCGCCGTGGACCCCGAGGTCATCTTGATGGACGAGCCCTGCTCGGCGCTCGACCCGATCGCCACCGCCAAGATCGAGGAACTGATCCACGAGCTGCGCGGGCGCTACGCCATCGCCATCGTCACGCACAACATGCAGCAGGCCGCGCGCGTGTCGCAGCGCACCGCCTTCTTCCACCTCGGCAACCTCGTCGAATATGGCGAGACCGGGCAGATCTTCACCAACCCCACGCAGCAGCGCACGCAGGACTATATCACTGGCCGCTATGGTTGATCGCGACACCCACGAGCCGCTCATGTCGGCGCACACGCTCAAGGCCTTCGACGAGGACCTCGACCAGCTGCGCGCGCTCATCAGCGAGATGGGCGGGCTGGCCGAGCACCAGATCCGCGAGAGCATGCGCTGCCTCACCCAGCGCGATGTCGAGGGCGCGCGCAAGGTCGTCGCCGACGATGCCAAGATCGACGAGCTCGACCGCCAGACCGAGCAGCGCGCGATCCAGACCATCGCGCTGCGCGCGCCGATGGCGGGCGACCTTCGCGACGTCGTCGCTGCGCTCAAGATCTCCACCGTGGTCGAGCGCATCGGCGACTATGCCAAGAATATCGCGCGCCGCGTCGAGCAGCTCGAGACCGCGCCCGCTATCGAGCCGCTCTCGCTGATGCCCGAGATGGCGCGGATCGCCACCGAGATGGTGCACGATGTCCTCAACGCCTTCGTCGAGCGCGATGCCGAGACCGCGCTGCGCGTCGCGCGCCGCGACCAGGCGGTCGACGACTTCTACAATTCGATCTTCCGCACGCTGCTCACGCACATGATGGAAGACAGCCACCATATCGGTCACGCCACCCAGCTGTTGTTCGTGGCCAAGCATCTCGAGCGGATCGGCGATCATGCCACCAACATCGCCGAGATGGTCTATTATGCGGCCACCGGCGGGATGATGGCCGACAAGCTCGAGCGCGACGACACCGTCTGAGCGGCGCGCGCGCGAACAAGAGGGGGAGATGGCGCCAATGTCGGACAAGAAACTCCTGCTGGTGGAGGACGACCGCGCGCTGGCCGATCTCGTCACCTACCATTTCCAGCGCGCGGGCTATGCCGTGACCCGCACCGGCGACGGCGAGGAATCGCTGATCCTCGCCGAGGAAATCGTGCCCGACCTCGTCATCCTCGACTGGATGATCGAGGGGATCAGCGGGATCGAGGTGTGCCGCCGCCTGCGCCGCCGCCAGTCGACCGCCAACCTGCCGATCATCATGCTCACCGCGCGCGGCGAGGAGGACGATCGCATCCGCGGGCTCGAAACGGGTGCCGACGATTATATCACCAAGCCCTTCTCCCCCAAGGAACTGGTCGCGCGCGCGGGCGCGGTGCTGCGCCGCGTGCGCCCCGCGCTCGCCGCCGAGACGCTCGAATATGCCGGGCTCGAGATGGACCTCGCCGCGCACCGGGTGAAGCGCGACGACAAGCCGATCTCGGTCGGGCCGACCGAATATCGCCTCCTGAAGCATTTCATGGAGAACCCCGGCCGCGTCTTCTCGCGCCAGCAATTGCTCGAGACCGTCTGGCCGCACAGCGAGGATATCGAGCTGCGCACCGTCGACGTCCACATCCGCCGCCTGCGCATCGCCCTCAACGAGCATGGCGGCCCCGACCTCATCCGCACCGTGCGCGCCGCGGGCTACGCGCTCGACGCCGACGGGGCGGGCTGAGCGCGGTCGAACACCCCCCGATGGCGTGGTTCATCCTCTTCCTTGCCGGGCTGTTCGAGATCGTCTGGGCGACCGCGATGAAGCAGTCGGACGGGTTCAGCCGCCTCGGCCCCAGCATCGTCACCGTCGCCGCCATGCTGGCGAGCTTCGGGCTCTTGGCCTGGTCGATGAAGGTCCTGCCGCTGGGCACCGCCTATACCATCTGGACCGGCATCGGCGCGGTCGGCGCCTTCATCATCGGCGTCGCCTATTTCGGCGAGGCGCTCAGCTTCCTGCGGGTGACAGCGGCGGTGATGATCGTCGGCGGGCTCGTCCTGATGAAGCTCGCCACCCCCGGCTGAGCGCGGGCACCGCGCGCGCGTCGCGATGCCTTGAAAAACAGCCCCCCGCTTGCAACGCGCCGCGTCCCGGCGCATTGGGCGCCCATGGCACGCAAACGTAAAGGCAAGCGCGGCGACAACCCCAACCGCCCGCGCTTCTGGGGCAAGCACGCGGTCGCGGCCGCGCTCGACAATCCGAACCGCACGGTCCTCAAGGCCTGGACCACGCAGGAAATGGCAAACTTCATGCAGTTCCCGCCCGAGGTGCAGGTGGTGCGGGCCGAGGTCACCGACCTCGCGCGCCTCGTCCCCCACGACGCCCCGCACCAGGGGGTGGTGATCGAATGCGAACCGCTCGAGGACGTGTGGCTCGGCGATGTCATCGCCGGGGCGGGCGAGCGCTCGACTATCCTCGTCCTCGACCAGGTCACCGACCCGCACAATGTCGGCGCGATCCTGCGCTCGGCCGCCGCCTTCGATGTCGATGCCATCGTCACGCAGGACCGCCACGCGCCGCCCGAGGGCGGGGCGCTGGCCAAGGCCGCCTCGGGCGCGCTCGAGACGGTGCCGTGGGTGCGCGTCGTCAACCTCAGCCGCGCCCTGGAGGAGCTGGCCGAGGCCGGATACTGGCGCATCGGGCTGGCGGGCGAGGCCGACATGACGCTCGCCGCGGCGCTCGGCCCCAAGCGCGTCGCGCTGGTGCTCGGCGCTGAGGGTCCCGGCATGCGCGCCAACGTGCGCGACCATTGCGATGCGCTGGCGAAATTGCCGATCAGCGAGCGGATGGAGAGCCTGAACGTCTCCAACGCCGCCGCGATCAGCCTCTACGCCGCCGCCACCGCCGACCACGGCTGATGGTCCAGACGCAGGCGAGCCTCGATGCGCATCTCGACGCGCTCGCCGCGATCGAACCGGCGTTCGCCGCGGTGATCGAGACGCATGGGCGCCCCGCCCCGCGCGTGCGCCCGTGCACCCACGTCACCATGCTGCGCACCATCGTCGGCCAGCAGGTCAGCGTCGCGGCCGCCGACAGCATGTGGAGGAAGCTCGCCGACCGCTTCGGCGAGGACCCCGACCTCGAGGCGATGATGGTCGCCGACGACGACGCGATGCGCGCCGCCGGCCTGTCGAGCCAGAAAGCGGGCTATGCGCGCAGCCTCGCGCGGCTGGTGCATGAGGGCGAGGTCGATTTCCGGCACCTGCCCGAGGACGACGAGGCGGCGATCGCCGAACTCACCAGGATCAAGGGCATCGGTCGCTGGTCGGCGGAAATCTACCTCCTCTTTTCCGAAGGGCGCCCCGACGTCTTCCCCGCGGGCGACCTCGCCGTGCAGGTCGAACTGGCGAAGATTCTTAAGCGGCCGGAACGCCCGCCCGAGAAGCTGGTGCGACAATGGGCCGAACCCTGGTCACCGCATCGCGGCGCCGCCGCCATCCTCGCCTGGCACAGCTATATGGTGCCGCCGATGTAGGCACGGTGCGCTCGAGCGGCGCGTCAGAGCGGCTTGAGAGCGGCGTCGCGGATCAGCTTGGGGCGCACGTCGGCGCGGATCGGGGCGAGCCGCCCCCCGCTCCCGCCACTGCGCCCGACCATATAGGCGACCGCGGGCTCGCCGATGATCGCCGGGTTGGCCTGCCCCGCCGCCCGGCGCGGCGCGACCACGAGGATCGGCATCAGCAGCGGTCGCTCCTCGATCACGTAGACCTTGGCGCTCGCCAGCGGCAGCGCCGCGCGCCCGGTCAGGCTGCGCCCCTGCCCCGGCGCCAGCAGCGGCACCGGCGCCGCGCGCCCCGTTGCCTGCGGGTGCGCCGCGAATTCGGCGATCTGCTGCGCCTGCTCGGGCCCGGCATTGAGCATGGCGACATCGAAATGCACCGCGTGCGCGGCCCCGGTGCCCCGATTGACGAGGTCGATGCGATAGTCGAGCCACAATTCCTCCTCGTCGATCGCGCAGCGCAACGGGGCGACCGCGACCTGGAGGTCGGGCTTGAGCGTGGTGGTCACCAGCCCGCTCGGCGCGGGCGCGGGATCGGGGCGATCCGGCGCGGGCGGCGACGGCGCGGGGCGGGCAGGCGCGGGGCGCGCCGACGCGTGCGCCGGAGGAGACGCAGGCAATGGGGGCCGCGCTTCTTGTGCCACCTTCGTCGGACCCAACTGCCCGCTCCCCCCGCGCGCCTTGCGGCGACGCGCGATCAGCAGGAAGGCACCGATGGTCACGATGACCGGGACCAGCGCGAGCAACCAGCCCTTCAGATTCGTCGCTTCTTCCTCCAGTTCCGGCGCCGGTGCCCGCGGGGCAATCGCGACCGAGGGAGCCGTCGGCTCGGTCGCGACCAGCGTCCTCGCCGCCTCCTGCGATCGGGTCGACGCGGAAGCGGAAGGCGTTGCCTCCGAACCGCTCGCCGCCACGGGCGGGGCTGCGCTCGCCGCAGTCGGCGCCGCCCCAGGTGGGGGCGCGGTCGGTCGCGACGGCGCCGGTTCCACCGGGCGCGGCGATGGCGCGACAGAAGGTGGGGGCGCTGGCGTGCCCGGGGATGCAGGCGGCGAGGCCTGCGGCCGCGCGGGGGCGCGGTCGGCGGGATCGAGCGAGAAGTCGCGCAGCGATTCGGGGCCGACCGCGCCCTCGCGCGCGGCCTCGCCCGTCTCGCCCCCGCTCGGCGGGATGGCGACGATCTCGTTGGTCGCCGGCTGCTGCTGGGCGGCAAGCGATGCGGGGGCCAGCAGGAGCGCCGTCGCGGCGGGAAGCAGGATCTTCATGTCGGGCGGCGACCAAGCAGGATCGCCCCCCCTTTGCAAGGGCTCAGGCGGCGTCGACCAGCACCAGTTCGACGTCCCGTTCGCCCGCTTCGATGACCAGCGTGTCTTCCTCATGCGCCGCGACACCATCGCGCGCGCCGGCTGAATGCCCGTTGACCGTCACCGCGCCCGAGGGGACGAGGTAGAGATAACGATCCCGGCCGGTCCGATATTCGAGCGTCTTGCCCGCGGGCAGCGTGGCCCCCAGCACCTTCGCATCGGCGTTGAACGAGAGCGCGCCATCGTCGGGATCGCCCGAGGCGAGCAGCTGGAAGGCGCCGTCGCGCGCGTCCTTGGGGAAGGGCATCTGTCCCCACGCCGGGTCGGCGTTGGGCCTGGCGGTCTCGATCCAGATCTGGAACAGCGTCGTCTGCTCGTCCTCGAGATTATATTCGGCGTGCATCACCCCGCGCCCGGCGCTCATCACCTGCACGTCGCCCGCCGCCGTACGCCCCTTGTTGCCCATCGAATCCTGGTGCGTGATCGCACCCGTGCGGACATAGGTGATGATCTCCATATCGCGGTGCGGATGCGGCGGGAAACCGCTCTTGGGGGCGATCTCGTCGTCGTTCCAGACGCGGATCGGCCCCCAGCCCATGCGGGCCGGGTCGTGATAATTGGCAAAGCTGAAATGGTGGCGCGCATCGAGCCAGCCATGGTTCGCATGGCCCAATGTGTCGAAGGGTCGGATCTCGATCATGAAAGGGAAATGGTCGGGGGTGCCCCCGCGTTTCAAGCCGCGCTCATGCCCGCAGGGCACAGCACTGTAACCGCCTGGGCTAGCGAGCGATGTCGGTGCCCCCTCGGGCGACCGGCTAGCCCACCACCTCCAGGTCGCCCGCATAATGCGCCGCCTTCTCGGCATAGAGCTTGGCGGACGCGCGCAGCAGCCGCACCGCATCCTCATCGAGCGTGCGGATCGCCTTGGCGGGCGCGCCGACGATCAGCGAGCGTTCGGGAAACACCTTGCCCTCGGTCACCAGCGCGCCCGCGCCGACGATCGACTGCCGACCGATCACCGCATGGTTCAAGATCCGCGCGCCCATGCCGATCAGCGCCTCGTCCTCGACCGTGCAGCCATGCAGGATCGCCTGGTGCCCCACCGTCACCCGAGCGCCGATGGTGAGCGGCGCGTCGGGGTCCGAATGGCCGATCGCGCCGTCCTGGAAATTGGTCTCCTCCCCAAGGATGATCGGGGTGTTGTCGGCGCGGATGACAGCGCCGAACCAGACGCTCGCGCGCGCGCCCAGCCGGACATCACCGACGAGGTCGGCCGAGGGCGCCGCCCAGGCCCCGTCTTCGAGCCGGGGGGCAAGGTCGCCAAGAGCGTAGAGCGTCATGCCTGCCGTCCTAGGCGCTCGCGCGGCGAAGCGGAAGCCTCGCGTCCCCGCCGGCGGCGTCACGGGGCCCGGAGGCGCAGGGCCTGGCGATGATGCTGGAAGGACGAACCCGGGGGGGCGGCAGCCCCGCGACCCGAACGACTTGCGGTCTCGAAAGTATGGTGCCCAGGAGAGGACTGCCTGACCTGGCTAGAAAATATCTGATTTCTGCGGTTCCTAGTCGCTCCAGTATGTGCAGTTAAGTGCCAGTCGCTAGTGCAGGACGCAAGGGGGATGTCGGTTTGAGTCCCTCTTAAGGACTCACACTTGGGGCTCCCTTAGGGAAAACCAAGGGAAAGCACGCTGCTGAGCTTCTCGAGCGAAACGCGCTTGTTGACCCTTTTCCAAAACCACTTCCTCAGGCCATCCAAGACGGCGCATCCAGTCAGCCGATTTAGGCGGTGAGAAGGCCCTAATCGAACGCTCGCTCACCTCTTCTGCAGTCTTAGGTGTCCATCGAGGCCGCAATTCATAAGCGATGTCCAAATCGCTTAGAGTGTCGGTTTCGGTAAGGTAGCTTCCAAAGACCGCCAGGTGCGTCACGTCGTAGGCATAGACATCGTCGCCATTGATCTCGTCGACAGCCTCTAAGACCTCTTGGAGAAGGAGTTCGGCTTCATTCCGCGAGATCCGTTCCAGCTTCTTGGCTTGGGCTACTGCGTTACCCGCGAGCGTGTTGCGGACAACACCTCGCCCATCTTCTTCAATCCACCCGCGCGCCAGCAGTTCGTCGAGTAGTGAACCAACCTCGTATTGGCTGCTGCGCAGTTCAATGAGATAGTCGCGACTGACGGACTGAGTGGTGAGCTTGAGGAAATCACGCACCTGGATCGTCGGTACGCCAGCGACTATTTCATCCCAATCGAGTTCCAACGCTAACTCCCTGTGAACAACGAGAACTAGACACTAGTTTCGGGCCGACGTCGCGTCACTCACCTATATCTTGCTCAGGGTTGCCAGCCTTCACTGGATTCCGAAAAAAGCAGGTAGGCGGGGAAGCGAGCCAAAAGCCTAACCAGCAAGCGCACGATAAACGCATGCCCGACCGATTTTCAGTTCCCTCGCGATCTCAGACGCACCCATTCCAGTATTCCTGAGGCGTTGAACCTCACTTGGATCTATGGATTTGGGGCGTCCTTTGTACACGCCCTTGGCCTTCGCCTTCTCTATGCCGTCCTGCTGGCGCTCACTGCGACTTTGCTTTCGGTAACCAAAGTAGCTATTTATTGTAATTCTTACGTGCCTATCATTTTTTATTTTCTCAAATCGTCGACAGGACCGGTAAATTTGCAAACCAACCCACTCTTACAGTAAGTGATTTTGACGCGCCCTCCAAGTTCATGAGCCAAACCTCGCTCTAAGAGATTACTGCCAAAACCCTTGCGTTTCGGTTCTGCAACAATGGGCCCTTCAATTTCTCGCCATTCAAAATTAAACTGATTGTTGCCATCAACATCCCAAGAAATGCGGACAGACCCACGATCTGTTGAAAGTGAACCATATTTAAACGCGTTTGTAGTAAGCTCGTGAATAGCCAGAGAAATTGTCACAGCGTGTCGAGATGAAACAACAAGTTGTGGGCCGGAATAGTTTATGCGGGACACGCATACACCCGAACCTACGAGCGCAGCTTTTATTATATCGCCAAACTGGGCGCCGGTGCCTTTTTGAGCAACGAGCAAGTCTTGAGCCGCGGCCATGGCCATAAGCCGTCCACTGAACACTTCATGAGCACGCTCTTTTGTATTGGCCATCCGAAATGTCTGGTTTGCCACAGCGTGTACGACAGATAATACGTTCTTCACACGATGCCTAAATTCATTCAGAAGTAAGCTTTGTCTCTCCGCAGCCGATTGGCGCTCTAAAACTCTCCCTACCTGCTCACCGACGGCTCGAACTGTCAGCAATAATTCCGCATCTGGCGACACCGGCATCTCGGAAAAAAATTCTAAAATTGCGACGATGCGACCATCGCACTTAACCGGAAACCCAAAAGCTCCCCGAAAGCCATTACCCCTCCGAGGAAAGTTGGCATCATCGTCGGTATCTGCGATCCAATGAGACTTGCCCGTGGCTAATATCGTGCCAGGCAGCCCCAAACCCCGCTCGAAGACAATCTCCTCGGTCGCAAATCTTATACGATCAGACTGCCCTTTTGTGGTCTCGAACCACACTCCTGACGATCGCAATTCGGGAGAGGGGCCAGGCGCGACAATGAAGGCATGCCCTACGGGCCAGCCAATTATCTGGCAGCATGCCTCCAAAGCTGTTTTGAGAATGGTATCGAACGGACTCGTGCTCGCCGCCATGCTCACAATGTTGAACATGAGACGGTTTTTCTTAGCTTCCTTTTCTAGCTTCGCCTCCGCCTCTCGTCGATCAGAGATGTCTCGTATGAATCCAACGTAGACTCTTATGTCGGCAGGTTTAGCCGCGGTGATCGCGAGCTCTACAGGTATTTCGTGACCATCTCTGTGAAGCGCCGTGATTTCGATCCGGCGATGCAGCACACGCGGCTCACCTCCGTTTGCAAGCCTGGCTAGCCCATCCCTGTGGGCCTGGCGATATTGAGCAGGAACGATGAGTTGACTCAAGATTTGGCCCTGCGCTTCTCGTGCAGTCCATCCAAACGTTTGTTCTGCAACACTATTCCAGCCGGCGATGACACCGTCCTCCGTCATCATCACTACAGCGTCCAACACTGTAGCGAGAATTGGATCCAAATGCGGAGCTGGCGCGGGGATCAGTGATGCGGCCATGTCAGTAGCGTTACGCACTCGCATCAAGTGGGGCAACCTATATTATAAACATCAGCTGTCCTGATAAGCGACATTCAGGTAGAAGCCGATTACACGGATATATCAGCAGGATTAATCAATGGCCGAAGAAATCAAATGCGCCAGTGAGGCGGCACACATCCCAGGCCGAAACTGCTGGAAAGTAGCGTCAGCCGAAAAAGTACGGCTGATCATCGACGCCCAAGATTTTTTCCAGGATTTGAAGACTGCTTTGTTGTCGGCAAAGAGGCAGATTCTGCTTATTGGATGGGATTTTGACACCAGGATCAGTCTCGATGGGCCCTCAGGAACAGAATCATTGGGAGAACTGATTAGCGAGATCGTCCGCAACAACCCTTCGTTGCGAATTTATATACTCAAATGGAATTTTGCTGCGATCAAACTACTCGCCCGTCGCGGCATGGTTGCCGATCTTTTAAAATGGATGTGGCATCCACGAATTAAAGTTAAGTTCGATAGTGCCCATCCGTATGGCGCCAGCCATCATCAGAAATTGATCGTCGTTGATGGCAACCTCGCATTTTGCGGCGGGATCGACGTTACGGGTGGTCGCTGGGACACGCGCAAACACGAAGACGATGTAAAAGTTCGCCGAACGCCTGATGGCGAGCAATATGAGCCCTGGCACGATGTCTCGATGGCGATTTATGGGAAAGCGGCCGAAGTTTTGGGTGAACTCGCATATGACCGTTGGGAACGTGCCGGTGCCAAACCAATCACACCCATAAATGACTTAAGTGATTGGCCCTTTGATGGAGCGGTAACGGCGAGCGACGTTAATGTAGCTATCGCCCGCACACGTGGAGAGCATCGAGACGCTCCAGAAATTCGCGAGATTGAGACCCTCTTCACGGATCTCATAATTCAAGCGAAACGATATATATATATCGAAACGCAGTATTTCGCTTCACGGAAAATTACGTCTGCAATCGCGCAACGTCTGACCCAATCCGACTCTCCCGAAATCGTCGTAATAATGCCAGAAAGCGCCGAGGGCTGGCTAGAGCAAGTGGTGATGGACACGGCTAGAGCCAAATTCGTAACAAAGCTAAAGAGCTACGATAGATACGGCAAATTCAATATTTTTCATCCTTACACCGCCCAAGGCGCTGCCATTTATGTGCATGCTAAAGTCATGATAGTTGATGACGTGGTTCTCCGCGTAGGGTCGGCTAATATTAACAATCGATCGATGGGTTTCGACAGTGAATGCGATTGCTTGATTGATGCCCGGTCAGCAGGCGGCGAAGAACTGAAAAATACCATTAATCGCATCCGCAATTCGTTGCTTGCCGAGCATCTCGGCCAATCGGAAGAAGCGGTCGGCGCGGCGCTTGCGGATGCGTCGATGCTGGAGGTAATTGATCGCTTCCGCGGCGACGGAAAAACGCTTAAACCTTATACGGTCGAAGAAACCAGCGAGATTGCCGACTTCGTTGCCAGCGAGGACCTTCTCGATCCGACCGGAGAACCGGATGAGCAGGCAGAATCGATCAATCGTCCACCACATTGGTGGAAGCGAAGCTAAGTGCTTGGCACGGTTTTTGTGTGTGCTTTCGTGCGCAGCTGCGCGTGCACGGCCGTAATGCGAGGGAAGGCTAAACCATCCCTGCCCCAGCCTCACGGACTGGTCGGGAAATTCAATCAATGATTGCTAGCCGGTTGAAATTTACCGTGGATCGGTTGCGGCAGATGCTTTGGGTCAAGCCCCTCGGTTACGCCCTAATCGCAACAGCAGTGGTTTTTCTAGGCCAAGTGGCTGACAATCTCGCGTTGCAGGAGATCGTCCCGAACATCAGTCCCGGCACGATTGAGAAGCTTCTTACGGTGATCTCAGCCAGCATGCTTGGCGTCGCGACTTTCGCAGTGGCCTCTATGGTCGCAGCTTACGCATCGGCAGGGGGAAATGCGACGCCGCGCGCTTTTTCGCTCATCATTGCTGACGGAATGTCGCAGACAGCTTTGTCAAGCTTCGTAGGCGCGTTCATATTTAGCATCGTCGGCTTGATAGCATTATCGGTAGGCTACTTTGGGATAGCTGGTCGATTCACGTTGTTCGTTTTCACGCTCATCACCTTCGCTTGGGTCATTGTGACGTTTGTGCGCTGGGTTGACAATATTGCGCGACTTGGTCGGTTAGGCGACACGATCACGAAAGTCGAACATGCGACCCGCAAGGCCTTTGCCCAGTGGCCTGCCCATGCACCGCTTGGGGCAGCGGCGGTTGGTCCACGAACCGGTGGAGGCATAGATGTCTTCGCCGAAAAATGTGCTTTCATTCAGCATATCGACATCGACTGCCTCGAAAAATGGGCGAATGACAACGAAGCGGAAGTGCTTGTTTTTAGCCATCCCGGAGCGCTGGTCGATCCGGCACGTCCGCTGGCGAAGGTGTTTTCCGATAACGCAGAACGTGGGTTTGACTTCGACAAGGTTCGTGATGCCTTTGTCCTTGGCGATGCCCGCAGCTATTCCTCCGACCCTCGCTTTGGCTTGATCGCACTCTCCGAAATCGCATCGCGCGCCCTTTCACCCGGCATCAATGACCCAGGAACCGCGATCGATGTTACGGTACGAATGGCTAAAATTATCAGAGATTGGGATACGCAGGATTGGATAGGCAACCCCTACGAACCGCGCAAAAGAGTAATAGTCAGAGCCCTCGAGGCAGCAGATATTATAGAGGATGCTTTCGGCGCGATTAGCAAAGATGGCGTCGACTCTGTCGAATTCGGGGTTTGGTTGCAGAAGTCCCTCAGTTTGCTGACTATAGGGACTTCTCAAAAGCTTTCTTGCGCTGCGCAGCAGCAAGCTTTTCTATCTCTCGAAAGGGCTCGAAAAAAACTTGATTTCGCCCCTGATTTTAAACGCATCGAGAAAGCGTATGGTGACAAGCTTGAGCCATATCCGCCCATTTAGCTCCTAAATGAGCATGCGTTTGCACGATCCCAACATGTGATTCAACACCGCAGAAGGAATAGGCCTTTCTCATCGAACAGCTTACGCTCACGAGGCGCGGCCTTGGCCTGACGAACGGCATTATCAGTCAATGCCATCGGATTTCTCGAACAGGACGAAAAAAGCCCCAGAAAAGGCCCCCAGAATTCTATGGCTGCAGGCAATCAACAGCGAACGATGACGAACAATCATCCACGGTTCTTACCAGAATTCTGGGATTTTTCCAATCGTTAGCGGATGATTGCGAACGAAGAGATGGTGCCCAGGAGAGGACTCGAACCTCCACGGGGTTGCCCCCGCCGCCACCTGAAGACGGTGCGTCTACCAATTCCGCCACCTGGGCACAGATGCGTGAAACCGCGGTAGGACGCGGCCTCTATTCGCAGCCCCGACCGCTTGTCAACGGCATATTGTCGGCGCCTCGCGCAAAAGTGGATACGATTTAACTGAAATTTAGCGCCGACTGATCTATGCTGCGCAAATAGGTTCGCGCTCCTCAGCCGCCAAGGTTGGGCCCGCCCGCCAAGGCTGGCGCCGCGCGACACGGCATGAGGCTCGCCCGACGCGGCCGAGGCTCGTACGACGAGGGAGACGCTCGCACGATGAATGCCGAGGTTCCGTTCAACGAGGCCCGCCGCGCCGAGCGGATCGCCATCGAGGCCGAGGTGCGCTCGCGCCACGCCGGCGGCAAGCCCTATCCCACCTCGCTCCGCAACCTGTCGCCGGGGGGCTGCTGCATCGAACTGCCCTACCAGCCCGCGCTGGGGGAGCGGCTGTGGGTGACGCTGCCCGGGCTGCAGCCGCTCGAGGCCGAGGTGTGCTGGACCGACAAGTTCCTCGCCGGCTGCGCGTTCAAGGTCCCCCTCTACCCGGCCGTGTTCGATCACCTGCGCCAACGGATGGGGCGCTGACCCGCGCGCGGGAACCCGCGCGGCCCGCGCGGCCTTGAAGCGACAGGGCGGCTCGCCTAGAGACGCCCGGTACCGCCCCCAAGGCAGCAGCGAGGCTTTCCCGTGACGTCCGACCCGACCGCTCCCAAGATCATCACCCTCATCGGCGGGGGTGGCTTCATCGGCCGCTATGCCGCCGAGCAACTCCTCCGCCACAATGTCCGGCTGCGCATCGCCGAGCGCAACCCCAAGAGCGCGCACACGCTGCAGCCGCTCTCGCGGGTCGGCCAGATCGCGTTGATGCCGGCCAATATCGAACGGCCCGACACGATCGAGGCGGCGGTGGTGGGCGCCGATGCGGTGGTCAATCTCGTCGGCACCTTCGATACCGCCAAGCAGCAGGCACTGCACGTCGAGGGCGCGGCGACCGCGGCGCGGCTCGCGGCGGCGGCGGGGGCCAGCGCCTTCGTCCAGGTTTCCGCGCTCGGCGCCGATCCGCACGGGCCGAGCCATTATGCCAGGACCAAGGCCGAGGGCGAGGAGGCGGTCCGCGCCGCCTTCGCGCAGGCGACCATCCTGCGCCCCTCGACCGTGTTCGGCGCCGAGGACGAGTTCACCAATCGGTTCGCCGGCATGCTCGACCTGCCCGCGACCCCGATCCTCGCGCCCGACACGCGCTTCCAGCCGGTGTTCGTGCGCGACCTCGGCGAGGCGATCGCCAAGGCCGCGCTCGATCCCCGCACCCAGGGGGGCAAGACCTACGAGGTCGCCGGGCCCGAGGCACTCAGCATGCGCGAGCTCAACCACCGCATCGCCGAGATGGCCGGGCGCAAGCCCAATTTCGTCGAATTGCCGCCGGTCATGGGCGACCTGCTGTCGAGCCTCGGCTTCCTGCCCGGCGCGCCGCTCACCAAGGACCAGTGGCTGCTGCTCCAGCGCGACAATGTCGCCACCGGCGCGCATCCGGGCCTCGAGGCGATGGGGATCACGCCCACGCCGATGCAAGCCGTCGCGCCGGCGTGGCTCGAACGCTTCACCCCCGGGGGCCGCTTCGGCCGCGCCGCGCGTCAGGGATAGTCGATGTCCACCACATTGCTCGTCATCATCCTCGGCATCGTCGAGGGGCTGACCGAATATTTGCCCGTGTCCTCGACCGGGCACCTCATTCTCGCCACCGAACTGCTCGGCTTCGATGCCGCCGAATGGGCGGTGTTCAACATCGCCATCCAGCCCGGCGCGATCCTCGCCGTGGTGGTGCTCTACTGGAAGACCTTCTGGGGCGTGCTCAAGGGGCTGTTCAAGGGCTCGAAGGGGGCGTTCGATTTCACCCGCAACATCCTCGTCGCCTTCTTTCCCGCGGTCGCGATCGGGGTGATCTGGGGCGACAGCATCGACAACCTGCTCGAGAATGCGGTGGTGGTGGCATGGGCGCTGATCATCGGCGGGGTCGGCATCCTGCTGGTCGAAAAGCTCGCCAACCCGCCCGCGCGGCCCGACATCCCCGAGGATCAGGTCGGCGGCGCGGTCGCCACCATCGGCTTCAAGCGCTCGCTGCTGGTCGGGCTTGTCCAGTGCCTCGCGATGATTCCCGGCGTCTCGCGCTCGGGGGCGACGATCATGGGCGCGATGGCGTTCGGCATCGACCGCAAGACCGCCGCCGAATTCAGCTTCTTCCTCGCCGTGCCGACGCTGTCGGGCGCGACCGTCTATTCGCTGTGGAAAGCGCGCGACGCGATGGTGGCCGAGGACATGGGCTGGATCGGGCTGGGCGCGCTGGTCAGCTTCTTCGTCGCCTATATCGTGGTCAAGGCCTTCATTTCGATCGTTACCAAAATCGGCTTTGCACCCTTTGCCTGGTATCGTATCGCCGTCGGCGTCGCCGCCCTCTTCTGGCTCGGCGCCATCTGATTTCATCACCGGTCCGGGGGGACTAACCATGCAGAAACTCTTCGCCCTGAGCGCCAGCGCGCTCGCCCTGACCATCGCCAGCCCCGCGCTGGCCGCGCAGGACAGCGGCGTCGAGACCGTCGCGCTCGCGCCCAGCGATGCCAAGATCGAACTCGCGCGCGGCGCGGTCGACATGATCTGGCCCGCGGGCAACACCGAATATGTCGTCGACTATCTGGTCGGCCCCTATGCCGACAAGATGCTCTACACCCCGATCCCGCAGCTGGCCGAGGAATATGGCGTGGTCGAGAGCGCCAAGGCGATCGTCGCGGGCATGAAGGCGCTCGACGCCGAAATGGGTGACGACTTCAACTTCGACGGCATCGAGGAGCTCAGCGACGAACAGATCGAGGCGACCGCCGCGATGTTCATCGCCATGCTCGGCGACAAGTCGGTCGCTTCGATGATCGCCGAGAAGGATGAGCATTTCGACGAGCGCCTGACGATCATCCGCGACGTCCTCGACACCGAACTGCCGCCCCTCGCCGCCGCCTTCGACGGCCCCTTCCGCGATGGCATGGCCCGCGTCTTCGCGCGCCAGTATAGCGAGGCCGAACTGCTCGAACTGGCGGCCTTCGCGGCCACGCCGACGGGGCGCAAGTTCGCGCGCAACTACATGCTGATCGGCTTCCAGCCCGAATATTATCTCGGCCTTCTCGAGGGTCTTCCCGCCGCGCTGCCGGCGATGAAGCCGCTGGCGCAAACGATGACCGCGCGCATGGCGCACCTGCCGCCGATGTTCCCCGAGCCGGCCCCGGCGTGCGAGGATCTCGAGGAAGGTGACGACAGCGAATGCATCGACATGGTCGATGAAGAGGTCGAGGAACAGATGGAAGATGCGGCCGAGGCGCACGACCACGACTAGGCCTCGCCTTCCGACATCCTGGCCGCTCGCCCCGCTGGACGGGGCGGGCGGCCTTTCTTATCAGCAAGCTTGATCGATGTTGCAGCTCTTCCAATTCCCGCTCTGCGCGCATGGCCGCAAGGTCCGTCTCGTCCTCGGCGAGAAGGGCGTGGCGCACGAACTGGTGCGCGAATATCCGTGGGAGCGGCGCGACGAGTTCCTCGACATGAGCCCCGCGGGCGAGACCCCGGTGCTGGTCGATCCGCAGCGCGGTCACGTCCTCATCGGCGCGCAGCCGATCTGCGAATGGGTCGAGGAGACGACCGAGAAGATGGGGATGCTCCAGGGCGGCCCCGAACAGCGCGCCGAGATCCGCCGCCTGTGCGACTGGTTCGACCGCAAGTTCTTCGCCGACGTCGTCGCCCCGCTGCTCGAGGAGCGCATGCTCAAGCGGCTCGTCACCCGCGCCAGCCCCGACACGGTGCGGCTGCGCGACGCGATGCGCGCCGCCAACGGCCATCTCGATTACATGGACTATCTGCTCGACCACCGCCGCTGGCTGGCGGGGCCGAGCCTCAGCCTCGCCGATTTCTCCGCCGCCGCGCAGCTCAGCGTGGTCGACTATCTCGGCGCGCTCGACTGGCGCGGGCACGAACAGGCCAAGACCTGGTATGCGGTGATGAAAAGCCGCCCCTGCTTTCGCCCGCTGCTGGGCGAGCGGATGGAAGGGCTCGCCCCGCCCGCGCACTACGACAAGGTGGACTTCTAGCAGGCGCGCCCAGGCAGGCGGAGCGGCGCGAGCATCGCTTGGTCACCAGCGCGCGAAAGCCGGCCAGCCCGCGATCGCCAATCGACAGAAAAGGAGGGGTCAGGCCGCCCCGCCCCCTCGGGTGCCTACGCCTTGCGCGCGCTCACCAGGTAGTTGAGCCGCAGGTCTTCCGACAAATGGAGCCCCCTTGCGGGCGAGAAGGCGATGCCCTTGGTCTCGATCACCTCCATCCCCAGCTCGGCCAGCATCGCCGCGAGTTCTTCGGGGGGGATGAACATGTCATAGTCGTGGGTCCCCTTGGGGATGCGCCCCGTCCCTTCGGCCAGCGTGATCGTCAGCAGCCGCGACAGCGGGGTCTTGTTGGGGGTCGAGAGGATGAGCAGCCCGTCATCGGCCAGCTTCGACACCAGCGTGGCGAGGAAATCGCGCGGGCTCGCGACATGTTCGATCACTTCCATCGCGGTGACGAGGTCGAAGCGGCCCTCGACGCCGGCGACCTCGCCCGCGACATAGTCGATCGCCAGCCCCTGCCCCGCCGCGTGCACCCGCGCCGCCTCGATCAGCTCCTGCGCGGCATCGACCCCGGTGACGCTCGCCCCCAGCCGCGCGAGCGGTTCGGTGAGCAGCCCCGCGCCGCAGCCAACGTCCATCGCGCGCTTGCCTTCGAGCGGCGCGAAGTCGCATTCGTCGAGCCCGAAATGGCGGTCGAGCTGTTCGCGCACGAATCCCAGCCGCACCGGGTTGAGCTTGTGGAGCATGGCGGACGCGCCCTTCGGGTCCCACCAGTCGCCCGCGAGGCCACCGAAATGCGCGGCCTCGGAGGCCAGGATGCTTGTCTTCGCCATGCCCCCATCCTACCAGCACCGAAACGTTTTGCCACGCGGAGAAAATATGCGGGTCGTGATGAAGTTCGGGGGCACCTCGATGGCGGGGATCGAACGCATCCGCCACGTCGCCCGGCTCGTCGAGCGGCAGGCGGCGAGCAGCGAGACCTGCGTGGTCGTCTCGGCGATGGCGGGCGAGACCGACCGGCTGGTGCAATTTTGCAAGGAAGCCGCCGCGCATCACGACCCGCGCGAATATGACGTGGTGGTGGCGAGCGGCGAACAGGTCACCGCGGGGCTGCTCGCGATGACGCTCCAGAATGCCGGGCTCGAGGCGCGCAGCTTCATGGGCTGGCAATTGCTCGAGGCGAGCGGGGTCCACGGCAATGCGCGGGTCGAGAAGATCGAGAGCGGGGCGCTCGACGGCGCGCTGCGCGCGGGCACCGTCGCGGTCATCCCGGGTTTCCAGGGCCGCACCGAGGAGGGGCGCATCGCCACGCTGGGGCGCGGCGGCTCGGACACCAGCGCGGTCGCCATCGCCGCCGGGCTGCGGGCCGACCGCTGCGACATCTACACCGACGTGGCGGGGGTCTATACCACCGACCCGCGGATCGAGCCGACCGCGCGCAAGCTCGAGGCGGTGGGCGCCGAGGAAATGCTCGAGCTGGCGGGCGCGGGGGCCAAGGTGCTGCAGGTCCGCTCGGTCGGGCTGGCCATCCGCGAGGACATGCCGCTGACGGTTCGCTCCGCCTTCGAGGACGAACCGGGCACCCACATCATCACCAACTGGGAAGAGGCTGACATGGAACGCATCGCCATCTCCGGCATCGCCGCCGACCGCAGCGAGGCGCTGGTCAAGCTCGCCGCGAGCGACCGCCCCGGGCGGCTCGCCGCCGCGTTGCGCGCGCTGGCGAGCGAGGGGCTGTCGGTCGACATGGTCGCGCAAGGGCCCGACAGCCTTCACTTCACCGTGCCCAAGACCAACCTGGCGCGCGCGCTCAAGGCGCTCGACGGCGCCAAGGACGCGATCGGCCAGACCGCCGTCACCAGCGACGACAATGTCGCCAAGGTCAGCGTCGTCGGGGTCGGCATCCGCTCCAATCCCGAGCTTGCCGCCAAGGTCTTCGACGTGCTCGCCGACCGGCAGGTGCCGCTGCTCGCGGCCACGCTTTCCGAACTCAAGGCCAGCGCGCTGGTGCCCGACGAGCAGGTCGACGTCGCGGTCCGCGCGCTGCATGCCGCATTCGAACTGGGGGAATGATCAGATGAGCCACGACAAGCTCGACCGCCTAATGGCGCGCGGGACCGAATTCCTCGGCACCCGCTGGGCCATCATGGGCGGCGCGATGAGCTGGATTAGCGAACGCAACCTCGTCTCCGCGATCTCCAACGCGGGCGGGTTCGGCGTCATCGCCTGCGGGGCGATGCCGCCCGAGCTGCTCGACAAGGAAATCGCCGCGACCAAGGCGATGACCGACAAGCCGTTCGGGGTGAACCTCATCACCATGCACCCCGACATCGACGACCTCATCGACATCTGCGCGCGCCACGAGGTGAGCCACGTCGTGCTCGCGGGCGGGCTGCCGAGCGGCAAGTCGATCGACCGCATCAAGGGCAATGGCGCCAAGCTCATCGCCTTCGCCCCCGCGCTGGCGCTGGCCAAGAAGCTCAAGCGCTCGGGGGTCGATGCGCTGGTCGTCGAGGGGATGGAAGCGGGCGGGCATATCGGCCCCGTCTCGACCAGCGTGCTCGCGCAGGAGATCCTGCCCCACGTCGCCGCCGACATGCCGGTGTTCGTCGCCGGCGGGATCGGGCGCGGCGAGGCGATCGCCGCCTATCTCGAGATGGGCGCGGTCGGGGTCCAGCTGGGCACCCGCTTCGTGTGCGCGCACGAGTGCATCGCGCACGAGAATTTCAAGAAGATGTTCCTGCGCGCCTCCGCGCGCGACGCGGTGCCGAGCGTCCAGATCGATCCGCGGCTGCCGGTGATCCCGGTGCGCGCGCTCAAGAATCGCGAGACCGAGAATTTCTCGGCCAAGCAGCGCGAGGTCGCCGCCAAGCTCGACAGCGGCGAACTCGAGATGGGCGAGGCCCAGCTCCAGATCGAGCATTATTGGGCGGGCGCCCTCAAGCGCGCGGTGATCGACGGCGACGTCGAGAGCGGCAGCGTCATGGCCGGCCAGTCGGTCGGGATGGTCAAGCGCGAGGAGCCCATCGCCGACATCGTGAAGGAACTGGTCGACGAGGCCGCTGCCGCGCTGTCCAACCGGGGCTAGTCGGCGGCGGGCGCGGTGATGATCGGCGGCGCGGAGGCGTCGAGCTTCTCGCGATAGAGCGCCTCGAGCGCCCCGCGTCGCCGCGCCGCAGCATTGAGCAGGTCGTAGCGCGAGACAATCAGCCGCGCGACCTTGTCGGCATCGGCCTCGCTGAGCGGGGTCGGGAGCCGGAGTTCCATCGCCTTGAGCTGGAGGCGGATCGTCTCGTAGGCGCCGAAAGCCGCCGTGTAGCGGGCCATGGCATCTCGTGCCTCGCGGATGTCGGCATCACTGCTGTCGGCGTCGAGCGCGCGGACCGCCCGTCGCGCCTGGGCTTCGGCCGTCGCCAGCGCCATCCCGAGGCGGGTGCCTTCTTCCCCGAGCGCGTCGTGCATCGCTTCGACCTGCGCATCGTCCCACGCGATCACCGGCGGCGGCGTGGGCGGGATCAGGGCAAGGCTGGCGGCGCAGAGACAGCATGACAACAAGGCGATACTCCCCACATCAACCGTGGCGAGCCTTAGCGGCATCGAGGCGGTTGTCGAGCCGCCGAGGAGGGTGGCCGTAGAGCCGCCGATCCGTCGCGTCGCGAAGCGGCCGCGCCTACGGCCGCTTGGCCTCGACCGCGCGCAGCTGGCCCGCGAGGCGCGGCAGGATGGCCCGCTCGCGCTCCACCCGTTCGGCGAGATGGCCGACCAGCACCCGCGCATCGTGCCGGAAATTGGTGAAGTCGCTGATCGCGCTGCCCGCGTCGGCATAGCGGCGCGCGAAGCGCTCGATCGTCGCGGCGACCGCTTCCCCCTCCTCGGCCGCGGCGCGCGCCAGCCGCGCCAGTGCGGCGTCGTCGCGCGCCTGCGCACGGGCGCGCGCGGCGATGTCGGCGCGCGCGAGCTGCAGCCGGATCAGCGTCAGCAGCCGCGACAGCCGCAACCCGAAGAGATGCGCGTCCTGGTCGGCCTGGAAGCGATCGACCGCGCCGAGCAGGTCGCTCGACAGCCGCTCGAGCTCCGCGGTCGGGCAGGGGAACACGATTCCCGCCGGATCGGCGCCCGCTTGCGGCGGCACGGCCGGGACCGTGACCGCGTCGGGGCGGGTCGATCGGGCGATGGAAAGTCATCGGCAACATCCTCTTGCTGGGGGCTCGATCGTGCCCGCTGCGGGGGGAGCGAGGCCAGCGCGATCGCCACCGATTCGGACCCGAAACCCCCGCTTTCCTCCCCGCTCCCGACCTGCTAGCGCTTGGCGCATGGTCGAAAGCGCCGCCTTTGCCGCCCGCGAAATCCTCACCGGCCTCCACGCCGTCATGGCCGCCCGCGGCAGCGCGCAGGCCAAGCTCGACAAGGTGGTCGACATCATCGCCGAGGCGATGGAGAGCGAGGTGTGCTCGATCTATGTCCTCAAGGAGGGGCATCTCGAGCTGTTCGCGACCCACGGGCTCAACCGCGAAGCGGTGCACAAGACCCGGCTCGAGATGGGCGAGGGGCTCGTCGGCACGATCGCCGAGCAGATGCTCATCCTCAACCTCGAGGAAGCCAGCCGCCACCCGCAATTCGCCTTCCGCCCCGAGACCGGGGAGGAGCATTTCCACTCCTTCGCCGGGGTGCCGATCGTGCGGCGCGAGACCCCGATCGGGGTGCTCACCGTGCAGCACGAGGACAGCCGCAAGTATCTCGAGGTCGAGATCGAGGCGCTGCAGACGGTGGCGATGGTGCTCAGCGAACTGCTCGCCTCGGCGGGGCTCGCCGACGGCACCAAGGGGCGCGCGCGCGACACCGGCGCGCAGCAACTCGCGGGGTTGAAGCTGGTCACCGGGATGGCGCGCGGCCGCGCCGTCTTCCACCAGCCCAAGGTCACCGTCGAGCATACCGTCGCCGAGGACATCGAGGCCGAGCGCGCGCGCGTCTACGCCGCCTTCCGCAAGATGCGCGAGCAGATCGACGCCAATATCCGCGATGCCGAATTCGGTACCGGGGGCGAGCATCACGAGGTGCTCGAGACCTACAAGATGTTCGCCTATGACGAGGGCTGGAGCCGCCGCATCAACGAGGCGATCGACAGCGGGCTGACCGCCGAGGCGGCGATCGAGCGGGTCCAGCAGCGCACCCGCGCGCGGATGCAGGAGATCGACGACCCGTTGCTCAAGGAGCGGATGCACGATCTCGAGGACCTGTCGAACCGGCTGCTGCGCATCGTCTCGGGGCGCGTCGGCACCGCGGCCCAGACCGGGCTGCAGGAAGACACCATCCTGATCGCGCGCAACCTCGGGCCCGCCGAACTGCTCGATTACGACAAGCGGCGGCTCAAGGGCATCGTCCTGCAGGAAGGCTCGCTGACCGCGCACGTCACCATCGTCGCGCGCGCGATGGGGGTGCCGATGGTCGGCAAGATCGAGGACATCCGCCATATCGCGGCGGAGGGCGACGAGATCCTCGTCGACGGCGACCACGCCACCATCACCGTGCGGCCCGAACCGCGCGAGCGCGACGCGTTCGACGAGCGCATGGCGATGACGCAGGCGCGCCGCGCCGAATTCGCCGCCAACCTCGAAAAGCCCGCCGAGACCGTGGACGGGCAGCAGGTCGAGCTGATGGTCAATGCCGGGCTCGCCGAGGATGCCGATCACCTCGACACCGTCGGCGCCGCGGGGATCGGGCTGTTCCGGACCGAGTTCCAGTTCCTCGTCGCCGCCACGCTGCCGGGGCGCGAGAGCCAGTACAAGCTCTACAAGACGGTGCTCGCGGCGGCCGGCGACAAGCCCGTCGTGTTCCGCACCATCGACATCGGTGGCGACAAGGCGCTGCCTTATCTCGACGAGAAGGACGTGGCCGAGAACCCGGCGATGGGGTGGCGCGCGCTGCGCCTCAGCCTCGATCGCAAGGCACTGATGAAGGCGCAGGCGCGGGCGCTCATCGAGGCCGCCGCCGGGCGTCACCTCAAGGTGATGTTCCCGATGGTCTCCGAGCCGTGGGAATATGAAGAGGCGCGCGCGCTGTTCGAGGACCAGATCGCCTGGCTGCGCGGCCAGAAACGCTTCCTGCCGACGGTGGTCGAATATGGCGCGATGCTCGAGGTCCCCGCGCTGGCCGAGATGCTCGACCAGCTCCTGCCACGGGTCGATTTCCTGTCGATCGGCACCAACGACCTCACCCAGTTCCTCTTTGCCGCCGATCGCGGCGACCCGCGGCTGGCCGACCGCTACGACTGGCTCAGCCCCGCGATCCTGCGCTACCTGCGGCGGATCATCGCGCAATGCGACGCGCATTCGACCCCGGTGCGGATCTGCGGCGAGATGGGCGGGCGCACGCTCGAGGCGATGGCGCTGGTCGGCATCGGGCTGCGCCGCTTCTCGATCACCCCCGCCGCGATCGGCCCGATCAAGGCGATGATCCGCTCGCTCGACGCGGGCAAGGTGGCGCAGCAGATGGATGAGCTGCTCGCCGACCCGCCCCGCGACATGCGCCGCGCGCTGTCGAGCTGGGCGAGCGAGCAGGGCGTGATCCTCGACTGACCGCCCCGCCATGGTGGTTGACAAGGGGGGGCGAACCGCCTTCTTTCGAAGCCGATCGGGACAAGGGGTGGACGGACATGGACGAGACCGACAACGACATCAGCGCGGCCGACGCGGGCACTCCGGTGGGCGAGCAGTTGCGCGCCGCGCGCGAGGACAAGGGGCTCAGCCTCGAGGAGCTGGCGCGCGACAGCCGCATCCCCCAGCGCCACCTCGAAAACCTCGAGGCCGGCATCTGGTCCAAGCTGCCCGCCGCCACCTATTCGGTCGGCTTTGCCAAGACCTATGCCGAGGCGGTCGGGCTCGACCGCGAGGCGATCGGCAACCAGGTCCGCGCCGAGATGGGGGCGTGGCAGCCGCCCACCGCGCATGTCGGCGCCTATGAAGTCGCCGACACCTCGCGCGGGATGCCGCGCTGGGTGATCGTCGTCGCCGCCGCCGCGGTGATCGGCGCGATCCTGCTGTTCAGCTGGATGAACGATCGCCGCCTCGCCGCCGAAGAGGAAGCCGCCGAAGCGGTCGCCGAGGCCGAGCCCGCCGAGGTCACCCCCGCGGTGGCCGATCCGGCGCCCCCCGAGGGCCCGGTGCGGCTGATCGCCACCGACGAGGTCTGGCTGCGCGTGCGCGATGGCGATGATCGGCTCTACGAGGGGCTGATGACCCGCGGCGAGGACTATCTGGTGCCCGCCAGCGCGAGCGCGCCCACGCTCGAGACCGCGCGCCCCGAGGCGCTGCGCGTCACGGTGGGCGACACCGACATCGTCCAGCTCGGCCCCGACAGCGAACGCGTGCGCGATGTCTCGCTGCTCGCGAGCGACCTGCTCGAACGCGGCACTCGCGCGGCACCGACGGGCAGCGCGCCGGCGCGCCAGACGAGCGCCGCCGCGCCGCGGCCGACCGCCAGCACCACCACCACCCGCACCGCCGCTACCCAACGCCCGCAGCGCAGCGCGCCCCGGCCGACCACCCAACGCGCGCCCGCGGCCGAGGCGGAGGCGGAACCGACGAGCGCACCGGCGCCGGCGGCCGCGGCGCCGACCCCCGCCCCCGCGCCGGCCGACGACGCCGCTGGCGTCGACGAGGGTGATGGCGATGGCGGCGCCGCCTAGTTCATCGTGCCGCAAGGCGCGCCCTGCGAGCCTCGCGACCGCGACCTTACCCACCAAGATCCAGGGATTCCCGATGCACCGTTTTCTTCTCAGCCTCTGTGCGCTGCTCCTCCTTACCCAGCCCGCCTACGCGCAGGACCGCGACCGCGCGCGCGAGCGCGAGAACCGCGACCGCATCGAGCGGCTCGAGCGGCAGGTTCGCCAGGTCCAGCGCCGCGTCTACCCCGACGGTCCTCCCGCCGATACCGCCGGCTTCTATGACGAACCGGTCGCCACGCGGCAGTCGGTCGACATCATGACCGGGCGCATCGAGGCGCTCGAGCGGCAGGTCACCACGCTCGTCCGCCAGTCGGAGGAGGCACAATTCCGCCTCGGGCAGATGGAGGCCGACGTCGCGCGGCTGCGCGCCACCGTCGAGGAGCTGCGCAGCGCGCCGCCGCCCCCCGCCCCGACCCCGATGGTCGAGACCCCGGCCGCGCCCGATGACGCGCTGTCGGGCGGGGCCGACGCGGGCGCCGTGGCCGCCGCGCCCCCGCCCGCCGCGGCGCGCCCCGTCGCGGTGATCCCGATCACCGATCCCGTCCGGCTCGCCGATGGCGAAGAGGCCTATAACGTCGGTTTCCGGCTGTGGGACGCGGGCGATTTCGACGGTGCGATCCGCCAGCTCGACGCGATGATCGCGCAATATCCGGGCCACCCCAAGCTGAGCTGGGCGCGCAACCTCAAGGGGCGCGCGCTGCTCGACGCCAACCGCCCGCGCGAGGCCGCCGAGGTGCTGCTCGCCAACTATCGCGGCGACGAGACCGGCGAGCGCGCTGCCGACAGCCTCTATTTTCTCGGGCAGGCGCTGATGCGCCTCAACCAGCCGTCGCAGGCCTGCCGGGTCTACGACGAACTCGAGGACGTCTATGGCGGCGCGATGCGCTCCTTCCTCGCCGAACGGCTGCCCGCGGCGCGGGCCGCGGCGCGCTGCGACGGCTAAGCCGCGCCGGGGTCCGGCAGCGATGCGCCCGCCGCCCCTGCCCGCCGACCGCGTCGACCGACTGCGCCGCGCGCTCGCGCGGCTGGTGCCCGCCGACGCCCCGCTCGGGATCGCCGTTTCGGGCGGCGCCGACAGCCTTGCGCTGCTGCTGCTGGCGCAGGCGGCCCGCCCCGAGCGGCTCGCCGCGGTCACGGTCGACCATCGCCTCCACCCCGACAGCGCGCACCACGCCGAGGCCGTCGCCGCGGCCTGCCGCGCGCGCGGCATCGCGCATGACACCCTCGCCGTCGACTGGCCCGACGGGCCGCCGGCGCGCAATGTCGAGGCCGCCGCGCGCGCGGCGCGCTATGCGCTGATCGAGGAGTGGGCGCGGCGCCGCGGGATCGGCCATGTCGCCACCGCCCACCACGCCCGCGACCAGGCCGAGACGATGCTGATGCGGCTCGCCCGCGGCGCCGGCCTGCCGGGGCTCAGCGCGATCCGCGAGCAGCGCGCGCTCGGCGAGGCGGTGCGGCTCGTGCGTCCCGTGCTGGCATGGCCGCGCGCCGAGCTGCGCGAGGTCGTCGGTACCGCCGGGCTGGCGGTGGTCGAGGACCCGATGAACGATGAGGCGCGCTTCGACCGCGTGCGGCTGCGCCGCGCGCTCGACGCCGCCGGGTTCGCCGACGAGGCGCAATATGCCGCCAGCGCGCGGCATCTCGCCGAGGCCGAGGAAGCGCTCGACCATGTCGCCCGCGAATTGTTCGAGGCGCGCGCGCGCGCGCAGCAAGGGGGGTGGCTGATCGAACGCCCCGCCGCACTCCCGCGCGAGCTGCGCCGCCGCCTGCTCCTCCTCGGCATGGCCGCGCTCGGGCAGCCCGCCCCGCGCGGCCCCGACCTCGCGCGCGCGATGGAACGGCTCGCCGCCGGCGAACCCGCGAGCCTCGGCAAGCTCCTGCTGCGCCCGCGCGGCGCGCACTGGCACCTCGCCCCCGCCCCGCCGCGGCGCGCCGGCGAAGGGGGCTGAAAAGCCGCTCCCGACCAAACCCCTTATTGTCGCCGCCCTCCCGCGTCCCTATCTTGACCGGGAAAACCCCCGTTTCATCAAGGCTTACCCATGGACCCGAACACGCCCCAACCGCCTGAAAATCCGCGCAATCCGTGGATGCGAAGCCTCGTCATCTGGCTCGCGATCATCTTCGGGCTCATCCTCTTCGTGCAGGCCCTGTCGGGCGACAGCGCCGCCAATGCGGGCGAGAAGCTCCCTTATTCGGACTTCATCGAACGGGTCGAGGAGGGCGAGATCCGCGCGGTCACGATCAGCCCGCGCAGCGACGGCTCGAGCCTCGTGTCGGGCGAGCTCGACGGCGCGCGCTTCACCACCGATTCGCCGCCCGATGCGCGGCTCTCCGACCGCCTCCTTGACAATGGGGTGGCGGTCTCGGTCCAGCCCGCCGAGCAGGCCAGCCTGTGGCAGCTGATCCTCGTCAACTCGCTGCCCTTCCTCCTCATCCTCGGCATCAGCTTCTTCGTGCTGCGCCAGATGCAGAAGAATTCGGGCGGGGGCGCGATGGGTTTCGGCAAGTCCAAGGCCAAGATGCTCAACGAGGCCAAGGGCCGCGTCACCTTCGAGGATGTCGCGGGCATCGACGAGGCGCGCGAGGAGCTGCAGGAAATCGTCGAATTCCTCAAGGATCCGGGCAAGTTCGCGCGCTTGGGCGGCAAGATCCCCAAGGGCGCGCTGCTCGTCGGCTCCCCGGGTACAGGTAAGACTCTCCTCGCCCGCGCCATCGCGGGCGAAGCGGGCGTGCCCTTCTTCACCATCTCGGGGAGCGACTTCGTCGAGATGTTCGTCGGCGTCGGCGCCAGCCGCGTGCGCGACATGTTCGAACAGGCCAAGAAGAACGCGCCCTGCATCATCTTCATCGACGAGATCGACGCGGTCGGGCGCCATCGCGGCGCCGGGCTCGGCAACGGCAATGACGAGCGCGAGCAGACGCTCAACCAGCTGCTCGTCGAGATGGACGGCTTCGATGCCAACGAGGGCATCATCATCATCGCCGCCACCAACCGCCCCGACGTGCTCGACCCCGCGCTGCTGCGTCCGGGTCGTTTCGACCGCCAGGTCGTCGTCCCGCGCCCCGATATCGAGGGCCGCGAGAAGATCCTCCACGTGCACATGCGCAAGGTGCCGCTGGCGCCCGACGTCGACGCGCGCGTCATCGCGCGCGGCACGCCGGGCTTCTCGGGCGCCGACCTTGCCAACCTCGTCAACGAGGCCGCGCTGCTGGCCGCGCGCAAGGGCAAGCGGCTCGTCGCCATGGCCGAGTTCGAGGAGGCCAAGGACAAGGTCATGATGGGCGCCGAGCGGCGCAGCATGGTGATGACCGAGGACGAGAAGAAGATGACCGCCTATCACGAGGCGGGGCACGCCATCGTCGCGCTGCACGAACCCGCATCGGACCCCATCCACAAGGCGACCATCATCCCGCGCGGGCGCGCGCTCGGCATGGTCATGCGGCTGCCCGAACGCGACAGCTACAGCTATCACCGCGACAAGATGCACGCCAACATGGCGGTGGCGATGGGCGGGCGCGTCGCCGAGGAAATCATCTTCGGCTACGACAAGGTCTCGTCGGGCGCCAGCGGCGACATCCAATATGCCACCAAGCTCGCGCGCGACATGGTCACCCAGTGGGGCATGTCCGACGAGATGGGCCCGATCCAGTACGAGGAGCAGCAGGGCGAGACCTTCCTCGGCTATTCGCAGAGCCAGGGCATGAACGTCAGCCAGGAGACCGCGCAGCGGATCGACCGCGAGATTCGTGCGCTGGTCGAAAAGGGCTATGCGCGCGCCAAGCAGGTCCTCACCGACCATGGCGACGAGCTCGAGACGCTGGCGCAGGCGCTGCTCGAATATGAGACGCTCACCGGCGACGAGATCAAGACGCTCCTCGAGGGCGGCACGATCGATCGCGGCGGCCCGAGCGCGCCCGCGATCCCGGTCGCGGGCAGCTCGATCCCCAAGGCGGGGCGTCCCAAGCCGCTCGGCGGTCCCGCGACCGCCTGAGGCAGCAGCACCGATCGTCTAAGGAGGGCGGTCCGTGGACGGGCCGCCCTCTTGCTATCCCACGGCGCCGATCAGGAGCATCAGGACGAGGAAGAGGACGAGCGTCACCAGCGCGAAGAGCGCGAGGAGGACCGTGCGCAGCAGCGCCGAAAGCCGCCCGAGCCCGTAGGCTCCCTTGAGCTGGCGGTACATGTGGAGCGGCGGGACCAGCAGGATCGGCACGATCAGCCAGTCGGCCCCCGGCGCAGCCCGCGCGAGCAGGCTGATCGTCACGGTGAAGAGCATCATGAAGCTGATCGAATAGGTCACGAAGACGGCGTGGTGATACATGCCGAAGCGCTTGGTGAGGGGGAACAGGAGCCACAGGAAGGGCAGCGAGAGCGGGATCAGCAGCCAGCTCAGCTTGTAGGCCTTGGTCTGCACCTTGTAGAGAAACAGGCTCGGATTCTCGCTCAGCGCCTCGAATGAAGCGGCGGTCGTCAGGCCGTTGAGAAACGATTCGAGAGGACCGCTATCGACGGGCGCGACGAGCGTGTCGCCCTCGCTCGCAGCGGCATCGACCGGCGCCCGTTCGGGATCGGGTTTGCCCTCGAGTTCGCGCAGTCGGCGCTGGGTCGCGGCAAGCTCGGCTCTCACCCCGGTGCGCGCGCCGCTGGCACCGGGATAGTCGTCGCCCGCCATGTCCTCCAGCGTCTGTTCGAGCGAGGCGACGCGGCTCTCGGCCTCCGCGACGGTCTCGATGTCGGCGGCGCTGGCCCCGATCCGCACATCGTCCGCATCGACATCGCCGACCGAGACGACCAGCGCGAACATCGCCACCACGGTGAAGAGGTAGAGCGCGATCGGGCTGATGTAGCGCGCGCGCTTGCCCGCGACGTAATCGCGCGTTAGTTCGCCCGGCCGCCAGACGAGTCTGGGCAGCGTGCGCCAGAACTTGCCGTCGAGGTGGAGGACGCCGTGGACGATGTCGTGGAGCAGCCCCGACAGGGTGAAATGCACCTCGGCCTTCTGTCCGCAGCAGTGGCAATAGGCCCCCTCGAGCGCGCAGCCGCAATTGAGGCATCGCCCCGATTCCGCCGCAGCGGCAGCTTCGCCATGCCCCGGCTCGAGCGCACGCGCGGCTCCCGCGCCGCCCGCCGTCTCGCCGATCGCGCCCAGTTCCTCGCCCGTCATCGTCCGTCCCCCACTGCTCGCCCGGGCATAACCCGCCACGCTGGCCCCCGCCAAGACCCCATGCTAGCGCATCGCGCATGGCACGGATCGGGCTTCTGGGGGGCAGCTTCAACCCCGCGCATCGCGGGCATCGGCAGGCGAGCCTCGGCGCGCATCGCGCGCTCGGGCTCGACGCGGTGTGGTGGCTGGTGAGCCCGGGCAACCCGCTCAAGCCCAAGGCGGGGATGGCGCCCTATGCGGCGCGGCTCGCCTCGGCGCGGGCGATGGCGCGCCGCGCCCCGATCCGCGCCAGCGACTTCGAGGCGCGGGTCGGCACCCGCTACACCGTCGACACGCTGCGCGCGCTGCGGCGCCACTATCCGCAGCACCACTTCATCTGGCTGGTCGGCGAGGACATCATCGGCGAATTCCATCGCTGGAAGGACTGGCGCACGATCGCCCGCATGCTGCCGATTGCCGTGATGACCCGTCCGGGCTATAAGGGAGGGGCCCGGGCGGCACGCGCCATGGGTTGGCTGCGGCACTTCGTCCGATCCGCAGACCAGGCGCAGCACTGGACGGACTGGAAGGCACCGGCAATCACGTTCCTGACGCTTGCCCCCGACCCGACTTCCGCAACGAGCCTGCGCGCGCGCCATCCCGACTGGCACGAGGACTATTCACCAGCGCCCGAAGCGACCGCGAGGCAGCGGTCGTAACCCATGAGGAGAGACCTTGCCCGAGCTAGAGACCATGGCCGCCACCGTCCCCACCCCGCCCGTGAAATCTGACGATCCCGATGCGCTGCATGCGCTCGTGATGCAGCTGCTCGACGACGAGCAGGCGCAGGACGTGGTCTCGATTCCGCTCGCGGGCAAGAGCTCGATCGCCGATCACATGGTGATCGCGTCGGGCCGTTCGACCCGGCAGGTCGCCGCGATCGCGCAGAAACTGGCCGAGAAGGTCAAGGGCGCCGAGGGGGTCACACCGCGGATCGAGGGGCTGCCGACCGCCGACTGGGTGCTGATCGATGCGGGCGACGTGATCGTCCACCTGTTCCGCCCCGAGGTGCGCAGCTTCTACAACCTTGAACGGATGTGGGCCTTCGGCGACGACGCCGGCGAAGCCTGACCGTCCGACCCGAGGCGCCGCGCCCATGCTGCTTCACATCATCGCGCGCGGCAAGATCGCCCGCACGCCCGAGGGCGAGCTGGTCGACCGCTATCTCAAGCGGATCGGCTGGAAGGTGAAGCATAGCGAACTGCCCGAGACGGGCGGGGTGGTGCCCGCGCCCAAGGCGACGCCGGCGCGCACCGTCGTGCTCGACGAGACCGGCAAGCCGCTGTCCTCCACCGCCTTCGCGACCCTCCTCGGGCGCTGGCGCGACGAGGGGGTGCGCGAGACGCGGTTCCTCATCGGCGCGGCCGACGGGCACGCGCCCGAGGTCAAGGCCGAGGCCGACCTGCTCTACAGCTTCGGCGCGGCGACCTGGCCGCACCTGTTGTGCCGCGCGATGCTCGCCGAGCAGCTGTTCCGCGCCACCGCGATCCTCGCGGGGCACCCCTATCACCGCGAGGGCGCCCGATGAGGCGGCGCCGCGAGGCGCGCGGATGAGACCGCTCCTTGCCGCGCTGCTGCTTGCCGCGCTCGCCGGCCAGTCGCTCGCCGCCCCGCCGCCGAGCGCGCAGACGCGGCTCGACCGGGTCCGGGCCGAGGCGCGCGAGGCCGAGGCGCGGGCGGCGCAGCTGGCACGCCAGGCGAGCGCCGCCGAGGACAAGGCCGCGGCGATGGTGCGTCGGCGCCAGACCATCGCCGCGCGGATCGAGGCGGCCGAGGCACGGCTGGCGGTGGCGCGGATCGAACAGGGCACGCTCGCGGCCGCCGCGGACGAACTGCGCGCCGACCTCGAGGCCCGGCAGGCGCCCGCCGCCGCGCTGCTCGCGGGTCTGGCCAGCCTGTCGCGGCGTCCCCCGATCCTCACGCTCGCCGATGCGCGCTCGATCGACGAGCTGATCGCCACGCAGGCGGTGATCGAAGCGGTGGTCCCGCTGATCGAGGCGCGCACGCTCACGCTGCGCGCGCGGCACGCCGAGCTCGACGCGCTGGTGCGGGGGCAGGCCGAGCGCACCGCCGCGATCGCCGCCGAGCAGGCGCGGCTGGCGCAGGACGAGCGCGCGCTCGCCGCGCTCCAGCAGGAAAGCCTCGCCGCCGCGCAGGCGCTCGGCATCGCCGCCAGCCGGGCCGATGCGCGCGCCATCGCCGCGCGCGAGCAGGGCGCCGAGCTCGCCGATGCGGCAACGCGCGAGGCCTTTACCGCCGAGATCGCCGCGGCGCTCGCGGGCTACGCGCCCGCGCCGCCCGCGCCCGCCGATCTCGCGCGCACGGCCGCGCCCGCGACGGTTCCCCCGTTCCGCTACCGCCTGCCCGCGCGCGCGCGCGTGACCGCGGGGCTCGGCTCGCTCACCCCCGACGGGGTCCGCGCGCGCGGGCTCACGATGGCGCTCGGGCGCGGCAGCGTGGTGCGCGTGCCCGCCGATGGCGAGATCGCCTTCGCGGGGCCGTTCCGCGGGCGCGACGGCATCGTCATCATCGACCATGGCGCGGGCTGGTTCAGCCTCATCGCCAACGTCGCGACCGACCACGAGCCGGGCGACCGCGTCCGGCGCGCCGACGCGCTCGGGCGCGCGCTCGGCCCGATCGGGGTCGAGCTGTGGCACGGGCAGCGCCCGGTCAGCCCCGCCCTCATCGCAGGTTCATCCTGATTCTGGTTCAACTGCACGCCTAATCGCGGTAGGATCGAGCGCCCGGCCCGCGCGTTGGTCCGGACCGCAACAACAAGGACACTGCCATCGTGAAGCGCCTGCGCCCGCTCGCCACCGCCCTCATTCCCGCCGCCGCGATCATCGGCGTGGCGACGATCATGCCGGGGCTCGAGCGCCCCGCCGAGGCGCAGAACGAGGAGACCTACCGCGAGCTCGAGAATTTCCTCTCGGTGTTCGAGCGGGTGCGCGCCAACTATGTCGAGGAGGTCAGCGACGCCGACCTCATCCGCGGCGCGATCGAGGGCATGCTCTCGAGCCTCGATCCGCACAGTTCCTATCTCACCGCGGCCGACTTCGCGACGATGCGGCTGTCGACCGACGGCGAATATGGCGGGCTCGGGCTGACCGTCACCAACCGCGACGGCGCGGTCTTCGTCATCGCCCCGACCGAGGACACCCCCGCCGATCGCGCCGGCATCAAGGCGGGCGACTATATCACCCATATCGACGATGAACTGCTGTTCGGGCTCAGCCTCGACGAGGCGGTCGCCAAGATGCGCGGCGAACCCGGCACCGAGGTGATACTGACGATCGTGCGGCCCGGGCGCACCGAGCCCTTCGACGTCGCGGTCAAGCGCGAGATCATCGACCTCAAGCCGGTCAAGTGGGAAGTCGACGGCGATGTCGGCATCATCAACATCAACCAGTTCTCCGCCCCCACCGCCGAGGGGGTCGCCGCCGCGATCCGCGGCATCGACCGCGCGATCGGCGGCGACGGCCCGGTCGGCTATGTCGTCGACCTGCGCGCCAACCCGGGCGGGCTGCTCAACCAGGCGGTCGAGGTCACCGACCTCTTCCTCGACCGCGGCGAGATCGTGTCCGAGCGCGGGCGCGACCCCGCCGACATCGATCGCTTCTACGCCACCAAGGGCGACCTCACCGGGGGCAAGCCGGTGATCGTGCTGATCGACGCGGGCTCGGCCTCGGCCTCCGAGATCGTCGCGGGCGCGCTGCAGGACCATCGCCGCGCGGTGGTGATGGGCGAGACCAGCTTCGGCAAGGGCAGCGTCCAGACCATCATCCAGACCGGCGAGACGAGCGCGCTGCGGCTCACCACCGCGCGCTATTACACCCCCTCGGGGCGCAGCGTGCAGGCGGGCGGCATCGAACCCGATATCGTGGTGCCCCAGCTGTCCGATCCCGACCGCCTCAACCGGCCGCGGCTGCGCGAGGCCGACCTGCGCCGCCACCTCGTCGCGCAGGCCGGGGTCGAGGATGCGGTGCTCGAGGACGACAGCGCGCCCGATCCGCGCTTCCTCGCGACCCCCGCCGAGCTCGAGGAAGCCGGGATCGAGGACTTCCAGCTCCATTATGCGATCGAGACGCTCGAGCGGTTGAACCGGCGTCCGCAGCGCGTGGCGTCGGCGCGCTGATGCTCGCGCCCGCCCGCCCCCGCTCGCCGCTGCTCGACCTGCGCACCGCGCATGGGCTCGCGCTGCTCGTGCCCGCCGCGCTGCTCGCCGGCGCGATCGGCTCGCAGCTGATCGGCGGGCTGGTGCCGTGCGAGATGTGCATCTGGCAGCGCTGGCCGCATGCGATCGCGATCGCGCTGGCGCTGCTCGCCATCCCGCTCGCCCGGCTGCGCCGCCCGCTCGTCCTCCTTGCCGGGCTCGCCATCGCGGTCTCGGGGGGCATCGGCGTCTACCATGCCGGGGTCGAGCTCGGATGGTTCGAGGGCCTGACCCGCTGCGCCTCGAACAGCGGCGGCACGCTGGCCGAGCTTGTCAGCGCCCCGGTGGTGCGCTGCGACAGCGTGCAATGGTCGCTGCTCGGCATCTCGATGGCGGGGTGGAACGCGATTCTCTCGCTCGCCGCCGCGGGGCTCGTCCTCGTCGGCGGCATGAAAGGCCGCGCATGAGCAGCAACTGGCGCCCCGGCGACCCGCGCCCCGATACCCACGCCATGATCCGCGTCGACCAGGCGGGCGAATATGGCGCCACCCGCATCTATGCCGGCCAGCTCGCGGTGCTCGGCGAGGACAGCCGCGCCGCGCATGCCATCGCGCACATGGCGGCGCAGGAAGAGGCGCACCTCGCGCGCTTCAACGAACTGATGGCGCAGCGCCGCGTGCGCCCCACGCTGCTCCAGCCCTTCTGGAACGTCGCCGGCTTCGGGCTGGGCGCGGTCACCGCGCTGATGGGCGAAAAGGCGGCGATGGCGTGCACCGACGCGGTCGAGACCGAGATCGACAAGCATTATGAGGAGCAACTCGCCCAGCTCGGCGCCGACGACCCCGAGCTGTCGGGCGATATCCGCCGTTTCCAGGCCGAGGAGCTCGAACATCGCGAGACCGCGCGCGAACATGGCGCGCAGGAGGCCCCCGCCTATCCGCTGATGACCGCCGCGATCCGCGCCGGTTGCCGCCTCGCCATCGCCCTGTCCAAACGCATCTGAGCGACCCGCTCCCCCCCTCGCGCGTTGAGGGATCGAAAGGAAGACCCGAGCCATGACCAAGAGCCTCCTGCCCGTCCTCGCCGTCGCCGCGCTGGCGCCGCTGATCGCCCCCGCCGATGCCGCCGCGCAGGCACGCGACCGGACCGTCACCCGCATCGTCGTGTTCGGCGACGATCCCTGCCCGCGCTCGACCGACGACAATGTCGTCGTCTGCGCGCGCAAGCCCGACAGCGAACGCTACCGCATCCCCGAGGAACTGCGCGAGACCGGCAGCCGGCAGGAAAGCCAGAGCTGGGCGGTCAACGCGCGCTATCTCGAGACGGTCAACGAGACCGGCATCCAGCAATGCTCGCCGGTCGGCCCCGCCGGGCAGCTCGGCTGCCTCGAGAAGCTGATCGAGCGCAGCGGCGAGGAGCGGGTCGAGATCGACGAGGAACTGGTCGTCCCCGAATAGGGCGGCGAACCGCCCCGGACCGCCCCCGAGCGCCCCCGACCGCCTCGCTAAGTGGGCGCGCCTAGCCCGCCTGCTCGGCCGCGATCCACGCCCGCACATTGCCCTCGAGCACGTCGAGCGGGACCGCCCCCGAGCCGAGCACCACGTCGTGGAAGCGGCGCAGGTCGAAGTCGCGCCCCAGCGTCTCCTCGGCCAGCGTGCGCAACTCGCGGATCTTCAGCTCGCCGATCTTGTAGGCGAGCGCCTGCCCCGGCCATGAAATGTAGCGGTTGACCTCGGCCTCGATATTGGCGGGGCTGAGCGCGGTATTGTCGAGCATGTAGGCGATCGCCCGGTCCTTGCTCCACCCCTTGGCGTGGATCCCGGTGTCGACCACCAGCCGGGTCGCGCGCCACATCTCGTAGGACAGGCGCCCCATCTCCTTGGCGGGGGTGTCGTAAAGCCCCATCTCGATCCCGAGCCGCTCCGAATAGAGCCCCCAGCCCTCGACAAAGGCGGTGAAGAAGAGATTGCGGCGCCAGTCGGGCTGGTCGATCTCCTGCGCCAGCGCGATCTGGTGGTGATGCCCCGGCACGCCCTCGTGCACGGTCAGCGCGGGCACCTCCCACAAGGGCCGCTGGTCGAGCTTGGAGGTGTTGACGTAATAGAGCCCCGCGATGCCGTTCTGCGGGCTGCCCGGGTTGTAATAAGCGGTGGTGGTGCCGGGCGCGATCTCGGCGGGGATCTCGGCGAGCCCGTAGGGCAGCCGCGGCAGCACGGTGAAGAGCGTCGGCATCAGCCCGTCGATCTTCTTCGCCTCGCGCGCCACGTAGCGCATCAGCTCCTCGGGCGTCTCGGCGTAATAGACGGGGTTGGTGCGCAGGTCCTCGATGAAGGCCTCGCGCGTCTCGAACCCGGCCTCGGCGGCGACCGCTTCCATCTCGGCGCGGATGCGCGCGACTTCGGACAGCCCGATCTGGTGGATCTCGTCGGGGGTCAGCTCGGTCGTGGTCATCAGCCGCGCGCGATAGGCGTAATAGGCCGCCCCGCCCGGCTGCGCCGACACGCCCACCGCCTCGGCGCAATGGGGCAGATAGTCCTCCTCGAACCAGGCAAGCTGGCGGTCGTAGGCGGCGCGCAATTCGCCGTCGATCAGCGCCGCCGCACGCGCCTGGTAGCGCGCCCACTCGCCGTCATCGATGAAGTCGGGGCGCTCGCCCGCGAAGGGGCCGTAGAGGCGGCTCGTCGTGACGTCCTCGCCGATCACCCCCGAGATGGTCGCGGCATAGCCGTCGAGCACGGTGCAGGGCAGGACATAGCCCCCCTCCACCGCCGCGTCGGCGACCGCGATCGCCTGCTCGTTCTGCGCCGGATAGGCGGCGAGGCGCTTGAGGTAATTGTCGTAGTCCTCGGCGCTGCGGAAGGTGAGGTTGTTGGCCAGCCCGGCAATGCTCTGGTGCCAGCCCGAGCGGTTGGTGAAGTTGATCAGCCGCTGGCCATATTGCGCCCCCTCGATCGCGGTCTCGAGATCGCGTTCGAGGATCGCCTTGTTGACGCGGTCGCGCTCGGTGAGTTGCTCGCCCGGGATCGCGCGCAGCCGGGCGAGGAAGAATTCGCTGGTCCGGGTGCGCTCGTCCATCGCCTCGAGGCTCATGTCGGTCAGCCGGTCGTCATGATCCTTGACCCCGACCGAGGAGGCGAGCGTGGGATATTGCTCGAGCTGCCACTGCCAATAACGCTCGGTGAGCGCGTCATAGTCCTCCTGCGGGCCCGCCAGCGCCGGGGTGGCGGCGGTGGTGGCGAGCAAGGCGGCGGCGAGCATGAGGCGCATGGGTCTGTCTCCTGTGTTTCGGCGCTGAAACTAGGCCGAAGCGTGGCCCGCTGTCGATGAATTTTCGCCGCTATGTCGGCTGCGAGTCTTTCGTTCGCGCGCGCGAGAACGTATAGCGAACAGATGGCACGGCTCGACACCCAGCAAAAGCTCGGCATCCTCGCCGACGCGGCCAAATATGACGCCAGCTGCGCGAGCAGCGGGGCGAAGGGGCGCGACAGCCGGTCGGGCAAGGGGATGGGGTCGACCACCGGCACCGGCATCTGCCACGCCTATGCCCCCGACGGGCGCTGCATCAGCCTCCTCAAGATCCTGCTTACCAACAGCTGCATCTTCGACTGCCATTATTGCATCAACCGCAAATCCTCGAACGTGCGCCGCGCGCGCTTCACCGCGCAGGAGGTCGTCGACCTCACGCTCAGCTTCTACAAGCGCAACTATATCGAGGGGCTGTTCCTCTCGAGCGGCATCATCAAGTCGTCCAACTATACGATGGAGCAGCTGGTCGAGGTCGCGCGCTGCCTGCGCGAGGATCACGACTTTCGCGGATATATCCATTTGAAGACGATCCCCGACGCCGATCCCGACCTGATCGAGGCGGCGGGGCGCCACGCCGACCGCGTCTCGATCAACGTCGAGCTGCCGACCCGCTCGGGGCTCGAGCGGCTCGCGCCCGAGAAGGACGAGGATCGCATCCACGGCGCGATGGGCGAGATGCAGCACCATATCCTCGATGCCAAGGACGCGCGCCGCCGCTACCGCCACGCGCCGCGCTATGCGGCGGGGGGACAGTCGACGCAGATGATCGTCGGCGCCGACGGCGCCAACGACGGCGCGATCGTCAACCGCGCGCGCGGGCTCTACGACAATTTCGGCTTGCGCCGCGTCTATTACAGCGCCTTCTCGCCGATCCCCGACCCCAGCGCGGTGCTCCCGCTGAAACGCCCGCCCCTGATGCGCGAGCACCGCCTCTACCAGTCCGACTGGTTGATGCGCTTCTACGGCTTCTCGCCCGAGGAAGTGGTCGCCGCGACCGACGAGCAGGGCATGCTCCCGCTCGACATCGACCCCAAGCTCGCCTGGGCGCTCAAGTTTCGCGAGGCGTTCCCGGTCGACGTCAACCGCGCCTCAAAGGAGCAGCTGCTGCGTGTCCCCGGGCTCGGGACCAAGGCGGTGGGGCGCATCCTCACCTCGCGCCGGCACCGTCGGCTGCGGCTCGACGATATCGCCCGACTAACCGTTTCGGTAAAGAAGGTGCGGCCTTTCATAACCTGTGTCGGCTGGTCGCCGAGCCTGCTCACCGACCGCGCCGACCTCAAGGCGCTGCTCCTCCCGCCTCCCGCTCAACTCGGCCTGTTCGACCCCCCTGCCCCAAAGGCTGCCTGAACTCGCGGTGCCCGCGACGCGTTGGTGGGGGGAAGAGCAGACAGGAGTATTCGATGAGCAACCAGACCATCTTCAAGCGCCTAAAGAAGGATCACGAAAAGCATCGCGAGCTGCTGAACCGGATCGAGACGATGACCGGCGAAAGCGAGGAGCGGCGCACCTTGTTCAACAATTTCCGCACCGAGGTGACCGCGCACGCCGCGGCCGAGGAGGAAACGCTCTATTCGACCATGCTCGAGGATCCCGAGCTGCGGCACGACGGGCAGCACAGCGTCGCCGAGCATCACGAACTCGACGAACTGATGGCCGAACTGGCCGACATGCCGATGACCGATGCCGCGTGGACGCAGAAGTTCAAGAAGCTCCAGCACGACTATCTTCATCATATCGATGAGGAAGAGGCCGACATGTTCCCCGCCGCCAAGGAGGAATTGTCCACGAGCGAAGCCAAGGAGCTCGGCGAGAAGTTCGAGGAGCGCAAGCCCGAGGAATATGCGCGCGCGCTCGAAGGCAAGGACATGGAAGACAATCGGGAATAATCCCGCTGTGGCCCGTTAGCGCATGACCAGGATCCTGCCCGACGGGCCCCAGATCGACATCCACCGCGTGCTCCTCGCCCGCCCCGACGATTATGACGGGTGGCGCGAGGCGGCACGCGGTCTCGTTGCGGCGGGCATCCCCCCGCAGGCGGTCACCTTCGAGATCGCGGGCGAAGACGTCGGCCTGTTCGGCGAGGATGCCCCCCTCCCCGAAGGGTCGCGCGAGATCCGCGTCCCCAAGGCCTTCCCCGGCCTCGCCAGGCGCGTCGCGCTCCATTCGGACCCCGAGCGCTATGCGCTGCTCTACGCGATGCTGTGGAAGCTGCAGTCGAACCGCGAGGCGCTGTCCGACCGCGCCGACCCGCTGGTCGACCGCCTCAACCGCCTCGCCAAGGAGGTCGGGCGCGATGCGCACAAGATGCACGCCTTCGTCCGCTTCCGCGAAATGGAGGACAGCGATGGCGAAGAGCGGATGGTCGCCTGGTTCGAACCCGACCACCATATCACCCGCGCCGAGGCCGGTTTCTTCATCCGCCGCTTCCCCAACATGCGCTGGTCGATCCTCACCCCCGAGGTCTGCATCCACTGGGATGGCGAGGCGCTGAGCGAGAGCCCCGGTGCGACCAAGGCCGATGCCCCCGACGGCGATCCGGTCGAGGCGACGTGGAAGACCTATTACAAGTCGATCTTCAACCCGGCGCGGGTCAAGGTGAAGGCAATGACCACCGAAATGCCCCGGAAATATTGGAAGAACATGCCCGAAACTGCGCTCATCCCCGAGCTGCTCGCGGGCGCGCAGAAGCGCGAATCGCAGATGATCGAGACGAGCATGACGAAGCGGGAAACCGTTCCCGCGACGCCCAAGGCACGACCCTCGAACGTCGAGGCCGCCTGGGCGCTGCTACGCGACGAGGCCAGCGCCTGCACCCGCTGCGACCTCCACTGCAACGCCACCCAGACCGTCTTCGGCGAAGGTCCGCTCGACCCCCAGCTCATGCTGGTGGGCGAGCAACCGGGCGATGCCGAGGACCTCGCGGGCAAGCCCTTCGTCGGCCCCGCCGGCCAGCTGCTCGACGCGGCGCTCGCGGAGGCCGGCGTCGACCGCTCGCGCGCCTATGTCACCAACGCGGTCAAGCATTTCAAATTCGTGGCTCGCGGCAAGCGCCGCATCCACCAGTCGCCCAATGCGGGCGAGATCAGCGCCTGCAATTGGTGGCTCCGACAGGAGCGCGAGCTGATCGTGCCGCCCGTCACCGTCGCGCTCGGCGCCAGCGCGGGCCGCGCGCTGTTCGGCAAGCCGGTCACCATCGGCAAGCTGCGCGATAGCCCGCAACAGCTCCCCGACGGCAGCACCGCCTTTCTCACCGTGCACCCGAGCTACCTCCTGCGCCTGCCCGACCGGGTCCGCGCGCAAGAAGAACGGGCGCGCTTCGTGGAAGACTTGAAGCGCGCCCGTCAATTTGCCGAAGCGATGTCGGGCTAGAAGCCGAAGCGCAGCGTCGCGCGCGCGGTACGGCCCTCGACCGGGTAGAGGTTGTTGTCGTTGTGCGCGAAGACGATGCCGTCGGCGTCGAACAAATTCTCGACATTGACCTGCAGCGCGATGTCGTCGCTGAGGTCGTAGAAGACCCCCGCATCGACCAGCGTCAGCGCCTCGACGACCACCTCGTTCGAGAAGCTCGCGAACATCGAGCTGCGGTGGCTCACGCCGAGCCCCATCCCGAGCCGGTCGGTGACGTCGTAGCGCCCCCAGAGCGAGGCATCGAAGTCGGGCAGGTCGGCGACCTGCCGGCCCGCGGGGGCGTCGCCCGTGTCGCTCGTCACCTCGGCGTCCTGGAAGGCCATGCCGCCCGCCAGGCTGAGCCGCCCGACCTTGCCATGCACCTCGAGCTCGATGCCCTCGGCGCGGATCTCGCCGGTGAGCACGCTGTCGCCCGAGGTCGGGTCCTCGGCGCGCATGTTGGTGCGATCGAGGCGGTAGGCGGCGAGCGTCACGTCGAACTCGGGGATGACGCGCCACTTGGCGCCGACTTCGTAGTTGGAGAAACGCTCGGGCTCCAGCGCCGCGGTGGTCGGCGACAGGGAGGCGAACTGGTCGCCCGACTGGGGCAGGTAGCTGCGGCTCCAGCTGGCATAGACGCTGAGGTCCGCATTGGGCTTGACCACCGCACCGAGGCGCGGACTCCACAGGCTGTCCGAACGCGTCAGGTCGGTGCCGCCGATGAAGTCGGCGACGCGGATGTCGACCCAGTCGTGGCGCAGCCCGGCGATCAGTTCGACATGCTCACCGATCTCGACCTGGTCCTGCACGTAGATGCCGAACGCCTCGACCTCGGTCTCGCTCGCGCGCTCGCCCGACCCGCCGCGGAAGGTGATCTCGGGAATGACGATGTCCTGCGCCAGGGGCACGAAGGTCTCGCGCCCGTTGGGGCTCTTGTCGGCGGCGGGCAGCCCGTCGAAGAAGCCGCGCAGGCGACCCGCGTCGCTCGACTGCAGGCTCATGTCGGCCCCGACCAGCAGGCGGTGGCCGATGCCGCCGGTGACGACATTGGCGACAACGTCGTTCTGCCAAAGGAAATTCTCGCGCTGGATGAAGTCCTCATAGGCGGTGATTTTGACGCTATCGACGCCGTCGATCTCGGTCACCGCGCTCGAGGGCAGCGCGTTGCGGTAGAACTTGTCGTACGCCCCGAACAGCGCCTTCGAGACGAAGGTGACCTCGCTGCCGAGCTGCGCCTCGAGGCGCGCATCGGCGACATGCTTGTGGAAATCGGTGCGGTTCTGCCCGCGCACCCCGAAGAAGGTCTCGTCATACCCGTCGATCGCGGTCGCGGGATTGGCGATCGTGCCCTCGAACGCCGGCGGCAGCCCGCGATCGACGTCGCGATTGTCCTGCGCATACTCATAGCCGAGGTCGAGCCGGGTGGTCGGCGACAGGTGCAGCGACAGCGTCGGGTTCACCGCGAAGCGGTCGCCCTCGATGTCGCGGAAATTGTCGAGCCGCTCGTAGACCGCGTTGAGGCGGCCCTCGGTGTTGCCGCTCAGCGGGCTGTTGAGGTCGAGTTCGGCGAACCCCGCGCCCTCGCTGTCGATCGAGACGGCGCCCGCGACATATTCGTCGTGGAAGGGGCGCTTGATGACGCGGTTGACCACGCCGCCGCCGCCGCCGCGCCCGAACACCAGCGCGTTGGGCCCCTTGAGCACCTCGACGCGCTCGACATTGTAGAGCCCGCGATAATGCTGGACGTCGTCGCGCAGCCCGTCGGTGAAGAAGTCGGCGGTCGAGGACAACCCGCGGATGACGATGGCGTCGCGGTGCCCTTCGCCCGATTCGATCGAGATGCCGGGGACGTAGCTGACGACATCGCCGATGCTGCGCAGCGCCTGGTCCGAGATCTGTTCGGCGGTGACGATGCTGACCGCCTGCGGCACGTCGTTGAGGTCGCTGTCGGTCTTGGTCGCGCTGGCGCTGCGGTCGGCGCCATAGCCGTCGCGCTTGCCGGTGACGACGATCGGGTCGCCCGGGCCTTCGCCGCCCAGTTCGACCCCGGCGAGGGTGTCGCTGGCGGTATTGCCGGTCGCGGCGAGCGCGGGGGTGGCGATGCCGGTGGCGGTGGCGAGAAGGACGAATCGAAGCGACATGAATAAGCTCTCCAACTGGTGTGTTGGGTGCCGCCCTATCGTTACTGATAATCATTCGCAATAGCGAAAGGGCCGATGGTCGCAATTATTCGGCCGCGATCAGGTCCTCCGCCGCCGCGAGGTCGACCGAGACCAGCCGGCTGACCCCGCGTTCGACCATCGTCACCCCGTAGAGCCGGTCCATCCGGCTCATCGTCACCGCATTGTGGGTGACGATGAGGTAGCGCGTGTCGGTCTGCGCGTTCATGCGTTCGAGCAGGTCGCAGAAGCGCTCGACATTGGCGTCGTCCAAGGGCGCATCGACCTCGTCGAGCACGCAGATCGGCGCCGGGTTGGTCAGGAACAGCGCGAAGATCAGCGCCACCGCGGTGAGCGCCTGCTCGCCCCCCGACAACAGCGTCAGCGCGGCCAGCTTCTTGCCCGGAGGCTGCGCCATGATCTCGAGCCCGGCCTCGAGCGGATCGTCCGATTCGACCAGTTCGAGATGCGCCTTGCCACCCCCGAACAGCGTCGCGAACAGGCTCTGGAAATGGCTGTCGACCGCCTCGAAGGCGGCGAGCAGCCGGACCCGCCCCTCGCGGTTGAGATGCCCGATCGACCCGCGCAGCCGCGCGATCGCCTCGCCCAGCTCCTCGCGCTCGGCCGCGCTGCCCTGCTGCTCGTCCTCGAGCTGCTTGAGCTCGTCCTCGGCGACGAGGTTGACCGGCCCGATCCGCTCGCGCTGCGCGGTCAGCCCCGCCACCTCCTCCTTTAGCGCCGAGGCACTGGGCAGCGCTTCGTCGTCGAACCCGAACTTCTCGGCCAGCAGCACCGGCGGGCAGCCATAGGCCTCCCCGCTCGCGCGCGCGCGGTCGCGGCGACGCTCGGCGGCGGCCTCGGCGCGCGCCTGCGCCGCCGCCCTGATCTCGCGCGCGTTGGAATGCGACTCGCTTGCCGCCGCCAGCGTGCCCTCGGCCTGCTTGAGCCGCGCCATCGCCGCGCGCTCGGCCTCGAGCACCTCGGCATTGCCCGCCTGCTGTCCGCGCTGTTCCTCCTCGAGCCGCGCTATCTGTTCGGCGAGCTCCTGCGGCTTGCCCGCCAGTTCCTCGCGCTCGGCGCGCTGCGCCTTGGCCCGCTCGGCATTGCCCGCGAGCCGTTCCTCGGCATCGCGCGCCCGCGCACGCCAGCTCGCCGCCTCGCGCGCGGCCTGCCCCTGCCGCTCGCGCGCCGCCTCGATGCCCTGCTGGCGCGTCGCCACTGCCGCGCGCTGGTCGGCCACCGCGCGGCCCGCCTCGCTCGCTTTCTCGCGCACCGCCGCCACCTCGCCCGACAACCCCTCATGATCGGGCAGCGCCGCCAGCGCGCGCTGCGCCTCGTGCAGCCGCTCCTCGGCGCTTCTCGCCAGGGGCTTCAATTCCTCGCGCCGTTCGGCAAGCGCGGCCTTGCGTTCGTCCTGCCGCTCGATCGCGCCCTTCGCCCGGTCGATGTCGCGCGCCGCCGCGCGCCGCGCCTCTTCCGCCGCTGCCAGCCGTGCCCGCGCCTCGCGCTCGGCCTCGCGCGCCTGGCCGATCGCTTTCTCGACCGCATCGCGCGCCGCCTGGGCGTCCTCGGCCGCCGCGCGCAGCCCCGGCAGCTTGGCCGCCAGCGCCTCGGCGCGGTTGACCCGCTCCAGTCGCTCGGCCTCCGCCGCGCCCTCGCCCGACACGGTAAAGCCGTCCCAGCGCCGCATCACCCCCTCGCGGGTCACCAGCCGCTGTCCCGCCGCGAGCGGCTGCCCGTCATCGGCCTCGACCACCCCGATCATCGACAGACGGCGATGCAGCGCGGGCGGCGCCTCGACATGGTCCGACAAGGGCTCGGCGCCCTCGGGCAGCTCGGGGTCCCCGCTGTCCTCGGCGCCCCCCTCGGCCCAGCGCCGCGCCCCCGCGCCGCCGATTTCGGCGTGCAGATCCTCGCCCAGCGCCGCCGCCAGCGCGCGCTCGTAACCGGGCGCCGCGCGGATCCCCGCGATCAGCCCCGTCTCGCCCTTGTCGAGCGCGCTCGCCAGCGCCCGGTGCTCGGCCTCGGCGGTTGCCAGCGCCGCCTGCGCCTCGGCCCGCGCCGCTTCGGCGGCATCGCGCTTCGCGCCCGCGCGCGCGCCCTTGGCCTCGGCCTCGGCAATCGCCTGCTCGGCCGCCGCGACGCGCTTTTCCGCCTCGCCCGCCGCCAGCTCGGCCGCCGCCAGCGCCGCGCGATAATCATCGCCCGCATCCAGCGCCGCTTCCTGCTCGGCGAGCCGCCGCATCTCGTTCTCGGTGCGCGCGCATTGCGCCTGCGCCGCCTCGAGCGCGGCCTCCGCGACTGTGCGCTCGGCCTTCGCCGCCGCCTCGCGCGCGACCAGCGAGGCCAGCGCCGCTTCCGCCTCGCTCGCCGCCCGTTCGACGTCGCCCAGCCGCCCGCGCAGCCTGCCCGCTTCCTCCTCGTCCGAGGAGAGCGTCGCCTCGAGCCGCTTCTGCTCTTCCTCCAGCGCCAGGATCGCGCTGTCGGCGTCCTGCCGCAGCGCCGCCTCGCGCGCCTGTTCGGCGGCCAGCGCGCCCGCCGCGGCGTCGAGGTCGGCGATCCGCCGCTGCACCGTCTGCTGCTGGGCGCGAAGGCTCGCCAGCCGATGCCCGATCTCCTGCCCCTGCTCGCGCGCGCGCGCCGCCGCCTCGCGCGCCTCGGTCAGCGCCTGGGCGGCCTCCCCGCGCGCCTGCTCGGCCGCGTCGCGTTCCTCGGCGAGTGTCTTCGCGCGCGCCTCGGCATTCTTGGCATCCTTCTCCGCCGCCAGCGCGGCCTTGTCGGCTTCCTGCCACTGCGCGAGCATCAGCTGCGCCTCGGCCAGCCGGATCTTGTCCGAAAGGATACGATAGCGCTCGGCCGCCTTGGCCTGCCGCTTGAGGCTCGCCGCGCGCGCCGCCTGCTCGCCGAGCAGGTGGTCGAGCCGCTCGAGATTGGCCTCGGCGGCGCGCAGCTTGGTCTCGGCATCCTTGCGCCGCTGATGCAGCCCCGAGATGCCCGCCGCTTCCTCGAGCAGCTGGCGGCGCTGCTGCGGCTTGGCGGCGATGACCGCGCCGATCTTGCCCTGGCTGACGAGCGCGGGGCTATGCGCCCCCGTCGCCGCATCGGCGAACAGCAGCGCCACGTCCTTGGCGCGCACGTCGCGCCCGTTCAGCCGGTAAGCGCTGCCCGCGCCGCGCTCGATCCGGCGCGTGACCTCGGTCTCGCCCGCCTGGTTCTCGCCCGCTTCCTCCTGGCTGCGCTCGACCAGCAGCGACACCTCGGCGAAATCGCGCTGCGGGCGCGTCTCGGTGCCCGCGAAGATGACATCTTCCATGCCTGCGCCGCGCAAGCTCTTGGGGCTGCCTTCCCCCATCGCCCAGCGGATCGCCTCGAGGAGGTTGGACTTGCCGCAGCCGTTGGGGCCGACCACCCCGGTCAGCCCCTGTTCAATGCGCATCTCGGTGGGCTCGACGAAGCTCTTGAACCCCGACAGTTTGAGGCGCTTGAACTTCACGACCCTCGAGCCCCCCTCGCTGCCCTATTGCGCGGCGTCGGAAGCCTCGACCGGTTCGCCGAGCGCGGCCTTGAGCTTCTGCTCGAGCGTGGCCCAGCCCATCGGTTCGGTCGGCATCACGCCGTTGATCAGGAACGCGGGCGTCCCGGTGATCGGATAATCGCTGTCGGCGGTGGTTTTCATCGCCACCACCCGCGTCGCCGCCGCCTCGTCGGCGAGACAGGCATCGGCCTGCGCCGAGGGAAGCCCGCGCTGCGCCAGCGCGGTCTTGAGCCCCGATGCCTCGGCGATCGCCTTGAACTGGTCGCTCGGCGGCGCCGACTGGGTCGCCAGCCGGGCCTGTTCGATGGCCGGGATCTGCTCGCCGAACCACTGGTTCTGGCTGGCGAACAGCGCGCTGTTGACCGCGAAGAAGCGATCCTCGCTCACGCACCGCGCGAGCAGCGCGGCGGTGATGTCGACCGGGTCGCGCACATAGTTGCGAAACTCGAAGCTCATCCGCCCGCTGTCGACATAATCCTTGATCGCGTCCTTCGATTCCATGTCGAAGCGCGCGCAGGCCCCGCAGGTCATCGAGCCATATTCGACCAGCTGCACCGCGGCATCGGGGTTGCCCATCAGATAGCCCCCCGCATCGGTCTTGGTGACGATCTCGCTCCATTGCTGCCCCTCGGGCGCGGCGACGGTCTCGACCGGGGCATCGGCGACGGGCAGGTCGCCCCCGCCCCCGGTGGCATCGCCATCACCGTTGCACGCCGCCAGCGCGAGCGCGGTCGAGGCAAGGATCAGTTTCTTCATTGGTGAGCTCTCCGAAATGCTAGCTTGGTTTCTTCTCGCCGATCCGGCCGACGAGCGGGATGTTGGGAACAGTCTTGGCGCCTTCGAGCCCCGAGGCAAGCGATTCGAGCACCGAGCGCAGTTCGGGGTCGGCGATCTCACGCAGCCCCTCGCCCAGTTCCTCGGGCACGGGGGCCGGGCGCGGGCGCTGGGGGCTGGGCCTGCGCGCCGGCAGCCGCCCCTGCCGGAACACCACCTTGGTCACCGCGCCCGCGCCGAAGAAATCGTTGAGCTTCTCCATGATCATCGGCGCGAGGTGCTGGAACAGCGGCGCTTGCGCGCCCTCGACCAGCAGGGTGAGCGTGCCGCCGCGCTTCTTGCCCGAGGGGAAACGGATCGATTCGGGAAGGCTGTGCCTGGCATAATGCTCGCCGACGATCTCGGGCCAGCGTTCGACCACCGCGCCCTGGATAAAGCCGAACCGCTTGAACGCCACCCCCGCGATCGGCGCGACAAGGTCGCCCGCGCGCCGTACGCCGTTCACGCGGGGCGTATCCTCGCCGCCCTTTTTCCCACCCCTCTTCGTCATCGGCTCCACCCATGCCATAGGCGGGCGATGCGAAAAAGCCCGCGCCAGCAATTGCTTGAACATTATCGCGCCCATGCGCGCGACCTGCCGTGGCGCACCCCTCCCGGCGCCAAAGCGGCGCCCGACCCCTATCACGTCTGGCTCTCCGAGGTCATGCTCCAGCAGACCACCGTGGCCACCGTCGCCCCCCGCTTCGACGCCTTCCTCGCCCGCTGGCCGACGGTCGAGGCGATGGCCGCCGCCCCGCTCGAGGAGGTGCTCGGCCAGTGGGCGGGGCTCGGCTATTACGCTCGCGCGCGCAACCTCCACGCCTGCGCGGTGGCGGTCGCCGGGCGCGGCGGCTTTCCCGACAGCGAGGCCGGCCTGCGCGCGCTGCCCGGGATCGGCGACTATACCGCCGCCGCCGTCGCCGCCATCGCCTTCGGGCGCGAGGCGGTGGTGGTCGACACCAATGTCGAGCGCGTGGTCGCGCGCTATTTCGCGATTCGTCGCCCGGTGAAGGACGCGCGCGCCGAGATCCGCGAGCGCGCGGCCTTCTTCTACGAGGGGGTCGACGCGGGCGCGATGGCGCAGGCGCTGATGGACCTCGGCGCCACCATCTGCCGCCCCCGCACGCCCGACTGCGCCGCCTGCCCGCTGGCCGACACGTGCGCCGCGCATGCCGGCGGCGATCCCGCGAGCATCCCGCCCCGCCCCCCGCGCAAGGCGCGCCCCGAGCGCCACGGCACCGCCTTCGTGATCGAACGCGATGGCGCGATCTTCCTCGTCCGGCGCCCCGAAAAGGGCGTGCTCGGGGGGATGGCGGCGCTCCCGGGCAGCGCGTGGCGCGACGGCGCGCCCCCCGCGCCGGCGGCGGCGGCGGCGGCCATCCGCCATGTCTTCACCCATTTCGCGCTCACGCTGGCGGTCGAATCGCGCCCCGAACCGCCGCGCGACGTCGAGGGCTGGTGGCAGCCGCGCGACCGGCTCGCGCAGGCGGGGCTGCCGACGCTCTACGTCAAGGCGCTCGCCGCTTTCGACGCGGCGCGCGGGGCGCCCTCCCTCCTGCCTTGAAAGCTTCGCCCCACCGCCCTAAAGGGCGTGCAAGAAAATTTTCTGGGGATATCATGCAGGACCGCAACAACACGATCGCCGGCTGGGTGCTTTTCGCCGGTATCATCGCGCTCGGCTCGACGCTCGTCGTCAGCGAAGTCTTCCACGCGCAGGAGGTCGAGAGCTGCTCGGATGACGCCAGCGACGGCTATTGCCCGCCCTACGTCAAGGAAGCCTCGCTCGCCGCCGGCGGCGAACAGGAGGCCGAACAGCCGATCGCCTTCTTCCTCGCCAGCGCCGACGCGACCCGCGGCGAGAATGTCTTCAAGAAGTGCAGCGCCTGCCACACCGTGACCGCGGGCGGCGCCAACAAGGTCGGCCCCAACCTCTACGACATCATGGGCGCCGACATCGCCGCCAAGCCGGGCTTTGCCTATTCGGACACGCTCGCCGGGCTCGAGGGCAACTGGGGCTGGGACAACATGTCGGCCTGGCTGCAGAGCCCGCGCGGCTTTGCCCCCGGCAACAAGATGACCTTCGCCGGGCTCGGCAACCCGCAGGATCGCGCCGACGTCATGCTCTATCTCAACACGCTGGGCAGCGGCATCGCGGTGCCGCCCCCGCCGGCGATGGACGACGCGGTGGCCGACGCCGAGGAAGCCTCGGCCGAAGGCGAGCTCCAGCTGGCGCAGGACAGCGACACCGCCGACGACCTGACCGAGAACGCGGTCGAGGGCACCGGCTCGCAAGGCGGGGTGGACGTCCCCGACGCCAACTAGCATGGCCCGCGCCGGCGACCGCGCTGCCGCGGACGTCGACGCCTATGTCGAGACCATCGACGAAGCGCGCCGCGAACCCTTTCGCGGCGCGCTTTCGCGTCTGCGGGCGATCGTGCCCGAGGGCTATGACGAAGCCATGACCTGGGGCTTCCCCACCTTCGAGGTGCCGCTCGCGATCTCGGGCCCGACCTACAACGGCAAGCCGCTGATGTTCGCCGCGCTCGCCGCGCAGAAGCGCCATTTCGGGCTCTACCTGATGTGCGCCTATCTGAGCGAGGCGCGAAAGCAGCGGCTCGCCGCCGCCTTCGAGGCCGCGGGCAAGCGGCTCGACATGGGCAAGTCGTGCATCCGCTTCCGCGATCCCGACGACGTGCCGTGGGACGCGGTGGCGCGCGAGATCGACCTCGCGCCCGCCAACTTCGTCGCCGCCGCCGCGGCGGCGCGCGCGGCGGGCGGGCGCTGCTGAGCCGCGCCGCCGCCGCGCCGACCGGCTAGGGGTGGAAGCAGGCGTCGTAGGTCTTGCACACCTCGGCCCACGCCTCCTCGGCGGTCTCGACCCAGGTGATGAGGTCGAGGTCGCCCTTCGAGATCGTGCCTTCGAGCGCGAGCGCCTCGAGGTCGAGCACCCGGTCCCAGAACTCCTCCTTGCCGAAGACGAGGATCGGCAGCGGGTGAACCTTGCCCGTCTGCACCAGCGTCAGCAGCTCGAACAGTTCATCGAAGGTGCCGTAGCCCCCCGGGAACACCGCCACCGCGCGCGCGCGGATCAGGAAGTGCATCTTGCGCAGCGCGAAATAGTGGAACTGGAAGCTGAGGTCGGGGGTGATATATTCGTTGGGCAGTTGCTCGTGCGGCAGCGTGATGTTGAGCCCGATCGATTCCTTGCCCTCGTCGTGCGCGCCGCGATTGGCCGCTTCCATGTAGCTCGGACCGCCGCCCGAGGTGACGACGAAGTGGCGCTGCCCGTCCTCGTCGACCGGGAAGGTCGAGGCGATCCGCGCCAGCTTGCGCGCCTCGTCATAATATTTGGACTTGGCGACCAGCCGCTGCGCGACCTTCTTGTCGTAATCGGTCTTGGCGGCGGCCAGCTTCTGCTCGGCCTTCGAGGGCTCGGGCACGCGCGCCGAGCCGTACATCACGAAGGTCGAGGCGATCTTGGCTTCCTGCATCAGCAGTTCGGGCTTCAATAGCTCGAGCTGGAGGCGCACCGGCCGCAGCTCGTCGCGCAGCATCAGCGCATGGTCCTGGAAGGCGAGCTTGTACGCCTCGCTCTCGGTCTGCGGGCTCGAGGGGATCGTCGCGGCCGCGGCGGCGTCGGTCTTGGAGGACGGGAAGATCGGGTCCCGCGGCGTATGTTTGTCACTCATGGAGGCGGACTTAGCGGCTCGCCGCGGCAAAAGCCATATTCGCGCTAACCCCCCGCAAAAAAGGCGCCCCGGTCTCCCGGAGCGCCCTTTTCGATTCGCCGGCGCGGTCTCTTAGTAGACCCGCTTCTTCGGCTCGATATAGCCGACCTCGTCGGTCAGCGTATATTCGTGGACCGGGCGGTAATCGATGGTGGTCTGGCCGCCCTTGCCGCCCCAGCCGTCGACCCAGATGAGGCTGTGCTTCATCCAGTTGGCATCGTCGCGATCGGGATAGTCCTCGTGCATGTGCGCGCCACGGCTTTCCTTGCGGTTCGAGGCCAGCCCGATGGTCGCCTTCGACTGGACGAGCAGATTGTCGAGCTCGAGCGTCTCGACGAGGTCCGAGTTCCAGATCAGCCCGCGATCGGCGACCGACACGTCGGTCATGCCCTCGTAGATCGCGTCGATCTTCTTCACCCCGCCCGCGAGCAGCTCCTCGGTGCGGAACACCGCGCAGTCCGACTGCATGGTCTTCTGCATCTTGAGGCGAAGGTCCGCGGTGCGCGTGCCGCCGTCGGCGTGGCGGAAGTGGTCGAGCCGCGCCAGCGCGAGATCGGCGGCGTCATCCTTGAGCTTGGGCTGCGCGCCATTGGCCTTGACCACCTCGGCGAGGCGGTGCCCCGCCGCGCGCCCGAAGACCACGAGGTCGATGAGGCTGTTCGAGCCGAGGCGGTTGGCGCCGTGGACGCTGACGCACGCCGCCTCGCCCACCGCGAACAGGCCGGGCACGACATGGTCGGGGTTGCCGTCCTTCAGCGTGACGACCTCGCCATGATAGTTGGTCGGGATGCCGCCCATGTTGTAGTGCACCGTCGGCACCACCGGGATCGGCTGGCGGGTGAGGTCGACCCCCGCGAAGATCTTGGCGGTCTCGGTGATCCCCGGCAGCCGCTCGGCGAGGATGTCGGGATCGATATGGTCGAGGTGGAGGAAGATATGGTCCCCCTCCTCGCCCACGCCGCGACCCTCGCGGATCTCCATCGCCATCGAGCGCGAGACGACGTCGCGGCTGGCAAGGTCCTTCGCGCTCGGCGCATAGCGCTCCATGAAGCGCTCGCCCTCGGCGTTGGTGAGATAGCCGCCCTCGCCGCGCGCGCCCTCGGTGATGAGCACGCCCGCGCCATAGATGCCGGTCGGGTGGAACTGGACGAACTCCATGTCTTGGAGCGGCAGGCCTGCGCGCAGCACCATCGCATTGCCATCGCCCGTGCAGGTGTGCGCCGAGGTGGCGGAATAATAGCAGCGCCCATAGCCGCCGGTCGCCAGCACCACCGCCTGCGCGCGGAAGCGATGGATGGTGCCATCGTCGAGGCACAGGGCGATGAGCCCGCGGCACTCGCCGTCTTCCATGATCAGGTCGAGCGCGAAATATTCGATGAAGAAGTCGGCGTCATATTTGAGGCTCTGCTGGTAGAGCGTGTGCAGCATCGCATGGCCGGTGCGGTCGGCCGCCGCGCAGGTGCGCTGCGCCGCCGGGCCCTCGCCCATGTTCTGCGTCATGCCGCCGAAGGCGCGCTGGTAGATCTTGCCTTCCTCGGTGCGGCTGAACGGCATGCCCGCATGCTCGAGCTCGTAGACCGCCGCCGGCGCCTCGCGGCACAGATATTCGATCGCGTCCTGGTCGCCCAGCCAGTCCGACCCCTTGACGGTGTCGTACATGTGCCAGGTCCAGTGGTCGGGGCCCATGTTGCCGAGGCTCGCGGCGATCCCGCCCTGCGCGGCGACGGTATGGCTGCGCGTCGGGAAGACCTTGGTCACGCAGGCGGTCTTGAGGCCCTTTTCGGCCGCGCCCATCGTGGCGCGCAGCCCCGAGCCGCCCGCGCCGACGACGACGACGTCATAGATATGGTCGATGATCTTGTAAGCGGACATGGGGGTCTAAGCTCCGAAGGCGATGGTCGCGAGGCTGAACAGCGCGAAGCTCGCGCCGGCGATGGCGAGGATGGTGAGGACGAAGTGCCAGCCGATCCGGCTGCCTTCTTCATGGACATAGTCGTCGACGACCACCTTGAGCCCGTCGAGCCCGTGCGCGAAGCTGGTGATGACGAACAGCGCCATCGGCACCGCCCCCATCGGGCTCGCGAGCCATTCGACCAGCGTCGGCTGCGAGAAGTCGGGCAGCATCACGAGCGAGGCGAGGAACCAGCCCGCGAGCAGCACCAGCGCGACGCTGGTGAAGCGTTCGTAGAGCCAATGCTCGCCGCCCTCGCCCGCCGAACCGAGCCCGCGCACCTTGGCGAGCGGCGAAGCGCTTTTCCCGCGTCCCATCAGATCACCCCCTTCAGGACCGCCCACAGCAGCGCGGTGGCAAAGACCGAGGCGGCGATCGTCATCACCGCCCAGAAGCGGTTGACCTTGAGTTCATAGCCCGCCCCCATGTCGAGGACGAGGTGGCGCAGCCCCGAGAACAGGTGCTGGAAGAAGGCCCAGCTCAGCCCCACCAGCACGAGCTGGCCGGGGAGCGAGCCCATCGCCCCCTCGAAGGCGGCATAGGCTTCGGCCCCCGAGGCCAGCGCCACCAGCCACCAGGCCAGCACGGCGAGCCCGACGGTGGTCAGCCCCGCGCCGGTGATCCGGTGCAGGATCGAGACCAGCATGTGCGGCTGCCAGCGATAGATCGACAGGTGCGGCGACAAGGGCCGCGAGGAGGGCGCGTTCATCCAATTCCTCACATCAGGAAATTCAAGCGCTCACCCGATAGGGAATGCGCAAATACATGGCAAGGCGGCGCACCGGCTAACCCGCTCTTAACCACTTCGGCCGTAAGCCGGGTGCACAGCCTGAAACCCACTGTGCGCAAGGACGACAAGACGAGCATGAACAAGGTGATCCAGCAGCAGGTCGACGCCGACTATGATGTGAGCCGCGGGCTCTCCATGTACGACCTTTCGGGCGACCTCCCGCACCGGGCGCGCATGCTCTACGAGGCGGTCGAGGGGGTCGAGCAGGAAATGGCGCGCGAATTCTGGCGCCGCTACGCCCGCTCGCCCGAGGTCAGCGGCGACTTCTCGGCGACGCGCATCGAGAAGCTGGCGCAGGACATCGCGCCCTATATCCGCCGCAAGTTCCAGAACCTCGAGGATTCGGGCTGGATCGAGCAGAGCCGCGACTTCGTCGAGGATTCGCTGGCCAACGGGATCAGCCTGTCGACGCTGCTCGCCGCGGTCGCCGCCCAGACCGAGGCCGCGTTCGTGGCGATCCGCGCGGCCGCGATCAGCGAGGAACAGACGGTCGCCTTCGCGCGCACGCTGTCCGACCTGCAGGCGCTCGAGATCGACTGTTTCATCCACCACGCCATCTCGATCACCCGCGCCGAGGCCGAACTGGTGCAGTCGCGGCAGGCGGGCGAATTCAACGACAAGGTGCTCGGCGTGGTCGAGCGCTGCTCGGCCGAGAGCCGCTCGCTGCGCGAACGCGCCACCGTCTCGGCCGCGAGCGCGCGCGGCATGCTCGGCAAGACCAGCGAGGTCGCCGCCGCCGCCGAACAGAGCGCGGTCGCGATGCGCGAGGCGGCGCAGACCGCCGCCGGGCTGATCCGCGCCATCGAGGATGCGCGCAACGAGGTCGAGACCGCCGCCGACGTCGCCAACCGTGCGGGCAGCCAGGCCACCGAGGCGGTGCAGGTGTCGGAAGCGCTGTCGGGGCATGTCGAGGCGATCGAATCGATCCTCGGGCTGATCCGCGACATCGCCGGCCAGACCAACCTGCTCGCGCTCAACGCCACCATCGAGGCGGCGCGCGCGGGCGATGCGGGGCGCGGCTTCGCGGTCGTCGCTCAGGAGGTCAAGAGCCTCGCCAACCAGACCGCGCGCGCGACCGACGACATCGCCGCGAAGATCGCGGGCATCACCGAATCGACCAAGAAGACGGTCGACACCAACGCCTCGATCCGCGCCACCGTCGAGGACGTGCAGAAATCGGCCGACCGCATCCGCGAGGCGATGGAGCAGCAGGCGCAGACCGTGACCACGATCACCGCCGCGGTCGACGAGACCGCGCTGGCCGCCGATTCGATGAGCTCGACCATCGCCACGATCCGCGCCGACACCGAGACCGTCGCCAAGGATTTCGACGGGGTCGAGGAAGGGTTCGCGCGCTTCAACGACCAGATCAGCGACTTCCGCGAGACCACCCAGCAGTTCGTATCGCGTTTCGCCGTCTAGACCGGGCACGAGAAGAGGGGCCATGACCGAGATTTCGCAACGCAAGATGAAGGCGCTCCGGCCGATCAGCGACCAACAGGTCGCGGCGCGCGTCGAGGCCTATCTCAGCAACGAGGAGTTCGTTGCCGCGCACCCCGAGATCTGGCCCGCGCTGGAAGAGGAACTGATCGCCGCCGCGCGCGCCGAATTGGGCGCCCGCGGCGAGGATTTCGTGCGTCGGCTGTTCGACCAGGCGCTCGGCGACCAATGGATCCGCGACGTCGCCCAGATCGGCATCGGGCTGTTCGGCGAGGAAGTGGCAATCCCGCAGTGGAACGTGAAGCGCAGCCGCATGACGATGGCGATCATGGCCGCCGCCCGGCGCAAGTTCGCGAGCGATCCCGCGATGATTGGCCGGCTGTGCGATGCGGTGCTGACCACCATGCTCTACTCGGCCGACATCATCCTCGCGCAGGTCGCGGTGTGCGAGGCGCGCGAGGCAGCCGAGGAACGCTCGGTCCACAGCCGCCTGTTCCAGCGCAAGGTGAAGCAGATTTCGGCCACCGCGGCGAGCAAGGCCAAGGGCATGCTCGGCCGCGCCGACGAGAGCGCCAAGAGCGCCAGCGGCATGCTCGGCAAGACCAGCGAGGTCGCCGCCGCCGCCGAGCAGTCGGCCGCCGCGATGCGCGAGGCGGCGCAGACCGCCGCCGGGCTGATCCGCGCGATCGAGGACGCGCGGCTCGAGGTCGAGACCTCCGCCGACATCGCCGCTCGCGCGGGCGACGAGGCGCACAAGGCGGTCGCCACTTCAGACGCGCTCAAGCTCCACGTCTCCTCGATCGAGGAAATCCTCGGGCTCATCCGCGACATCGCCGGCCAGACCAACTTGCTCGCCTTGAACGCCACCATCGAGGCGGCGCGCGCGGGCGATGCGGGGCGCGGCTTCGCGGTCGTCGCACAGGAGGTCAAGAGCCTCGCCAACCAGACCGCGCGCGCGACCGACGACATCGCCGCCAAGATCGGCGCGATCACCGAGGCGACCGGGCAGACCGTCGCCTCCAACGCGGCGATTCGCCAGACGGTCGGCGAGGTGCAGGCCAGCGCCGAGCGCATCCGCGAGGCGATGGAGCAGCAGGCGCAGACCGTGACGACGATCACCGCCGCGGTCGACGAGACCGCGCTCGCCGCCGATTCGATGAGCTCGACCATCGCCTCGATCCGCGGCGAGACCGAACTGGTCGCCGGTTCGATCGGCGCGGTGCGCTCCGATTTCGACGACTTCACGCAGCAGATCGAGCACTTCTCCTCGGCCTCGGAGGAATTCGCGCTCAACGTCTCGGCCGCCTGAGCCGCGCCGCGACCCGCTTTGCGCGCGCGGCCCGGCCGCGCTAGGGGAAGCGCATGCATATCCTGATCACCGGCGCGAGCCGCGGCATCGGCAAGGCCGCCCTCGACGCGCTGCGCGCCGAGGGCCACCGCGTCATCGGCTCCTCGACCAGCGGCGGGGGCGACCTCCTCGCCGCCGACTTCACCGATCCCGCCGCGCCGCGCCGATTGTGGGAAGAGGCGTTCGCCGCGCTCGACCAGCGGATCGACGTGCTCGTCAACAACGCGGGCGTGTTCGAGGCCGTCGACGACAATGCCAGCGACGCCGACTGGCACGCCGCCTGGGGGCGCACCCTGCAGGTCAACCTGCAGGCCAGCGCCGACCTGTGCCGCCTCGCCATCGCCCATTTCCGCAGCCGCCCCGAGGACGCGCCGGGCCGCATCGTCAACGTCGCAAGCCGCGCCGCCTATCGCGGCGATTCGCCCCGCCACTGGCACTATGCCGCCGCCAAGGCGGGGATGGTCGCGATGACCAAGTCGATCGCGCGCGGCTACGCGCACGAGGGCATCCTCGCCTTCGCGGTCTGCCCCGGCTTTACCATGACCGGGATGGCCGAGGACTATCTCGCCAGCCGCGGCGGCGCGCAGCTGCTCGCCGACATCCCGCTCGGCAAGGTTGCCGAGCCCGCCGAAATCGGCGAGACCATCCGCTGGCTCGCCACCACCGCCCCCGCCAGCGCCACCGGCGCGATCCTCGACGTCAACGGAGCCAGTTTTGTCCGCTAAGCGCCCCTTCCTCCTCGCCGCGCTGCCCGCGCTGCTCGCCGGCTGTGCCATCGACCTCGGCCCCGCGCTCACCAGCGAGACGCCGCCGCGCCCGTTCGAGCCGGCCGCCTATGCCGCCGCCTGCACCGACTGGGACGACTGGGACAAGCCCGCGCCGCCCGTCCATGTCCACGGCAACAGCTATCTCGTGGGCACCTGCGGGGTGAGCGCGGTGCTCATCACCAGCGCGGAGGGGCACATGCTGATCGACGGCGGCACCGCCGCCGCCGCCGACCTCATCGCCGAGAACATCCGCACGCTCGGCTTCTCGCTGCGCCACGTCTACTGGATGAGCCACAGCCACGAACATCACGACCATGTCGGCGGGCTCGCCAAGCTCAAGGCGATGACGCAGGCGCGGATGGTCTCGGGCGAGGCCGCGCGCTGGCTCGAGGCCGGCCAACTGGCCCCCGAGGACCCGCAGGCCGGGATGCACGAGCGCTATGCCCCGATCGCGGTCGACGACCTGCTCGTCGACGGCGAGGAGGTCGGGCTCGGCGGGCTGCGCGTGCGCATGCTCGAGACCCCGGGCCACAGCCCCGGCGCGCTGAGCTGGACGTGGGAGGATTGCGGTCCGCAGGCCTGCCATCGCATCGCCTATGTCGACAGCCTCTCGCCCGTCAGCAGCGAGACCTACAGGTTCACCGACCATCCCGCCTATCTCGACGCCTTCCGCGCCTCGCTCGACCGTATCGAGGCGCTCGACTGCGACATCCTCCTCACCCCGCACCCGAGCGCCAGCAACATGATCGAGCGCTTCGGCGAGGATCGCGTCGTCGAGCCCGGCGCCTGCGCCGCCTATGCGCGCGCGCAGCGCGACAAGCTCGAGCAGCGGCTCGCGCGCGAGACCGGCGAGATGCGCGACTTGCGCACGATGGACGCGGCCGCGCCGACCCTATGAGCTGGCGCGTCACCCTGCCGTGCACCAAGGCCGAGGCCGAGCGCATCGCCGACAGCGGTGACGAACTGTTCGCGCTCCACGACACGCCCCCCGTGCTGAGCGCCGACGAGCCCGACGAGGACAAGCCCGACGAATGGCGCCTGCGCGCCTATTTCGAGGAGCAGCCGAGCACGCAGGACCTCATCCTCCTGCGCCGCCTCGCCCCCGGCGAGCCGGTCGTCGAGCATCTCGACGAGGAGGATTGGGTGACCATGAGCCAGGCCGGGATCGAACCGATCCGCGCCGGGCGCTTCTACGTCCACACCCCGCACCACCCCGCCGACGAGCGCGAGGGCGTCGTCGATTTCACCGTCGAGGCGGGGCTCGCCTTCGGCACCGGGCAGCATGCCACCACCGCCGGCTGCCTCGAGGCGATCGACCGGCTCGGCAGCGAGGGCCGCCGGTTCAGCAACATCGCCGATATCGGCACCGGGACCGGGCTGCTCGCCTTCGCCGCGCTGCGGCTCTGGCCCGAGGCGCGGATCATCGCCTCGGACATCGACCCCGTCGCGATCGAGGTCGCCGAGGACAATGCCAGCCGCAACCATATCCCCACCGGCGAGGGCGCGGGGCATGTCCTGCTGCTCACCGCCCCCGGGCTCGGCCATCCGCTGATCGCCAACGCCAAGCCCTTCGACCTGCTCATCGCCAACATCCTCGCCGGCCCGCTGATCGACCTTGCCCCCGGGTTCGCCGCCGCGCTTGCGCCCGGGGGGACGATGATCCTGTCGGGGCTGCTCGACGACCAGGCCGACCGCGTGGCCGCCGCCTACACCGCGCAGGGGCTCGATTGTATCGATCGCGGAACGGGTGAATGGCGCGTCCTGCGGCTCGAAAGACCCGCCTGATCCGCAGCTCGTCGCAAGCGGGAAACGACTCGAAGTTAAAAACCCCGTTTACGGGTGGACCCTTCGTTTTTTGACGCTAGTCCGCATCTCCCATGAGCGGACTAGGGCGGATCATCGACCTCGGGACCACTGTACCCATCGCACTGGCGGGCCTGCTGGCGTTCGCCGGGAGCGCGGCATTCGTGCCCGCGCAGCCCGTCGCCGCCGCGCTCAGCCCCGATCGGGTGGTGGTCCTGCGCGAGGTCGCTCCCGCTATTGAGACTGCCGCCGCCGACCTGCCCGAGACCCCGGTCGACCTCGAGGTGCTGGCCGAGCCCGAGCCCGAGATCGTCGGCGCGAGCTATTATGGCCGCCGCTTCGCCGGGCGCCCGACCGCCTCGGGCGAGATCTTCGACCCCGCGCAGATGACCGCCGCGCACCGCACGCTGCCCTTCGGCACGCTGGTCAAGGTCACCAACACGCATAACGGCAAGTCGGTCACGGTCCGCATCAACGACCGCGGTCCCTTCCACCATGCCCGCGACATCGACCTGTCGCGCGCCGCCGCCGAGGAAATCGGCATGGTCCGCCGCGGTCACGCCAAGGTCACGATCGAACCGGTCGGCTAGGCCTTCGCCACCTCGGCGAGCCATTCCTCCTCGCTCATCACCCGCACGCCGAGTTCCTGTGCCTTCTTGAGCTTGGACCCCGCCCCCGGCCCCGCCACCAGCAGGTCGGTCTTCGACGACACGCTCCCCGCCGCCTTGGCGCCCAGCCGTTCGGCCTGCGCCTTGGCCTCGTCGCGCGACACGGCTTCGAGCTTGCCCGTGAAGACGATCGTCTTGCCCGCCCAGTCGCTGTCGACCGTCTCGACGACATAGGGCGCGGGGGCGGCGCGCGCGATCAGCCTCGCCACTTCCTCGCGGTTGTGCGGCTCGTGGAAGAAGTCGACCACCGCCTGCGCCACCACCTCGCCGACCCCGTCGACCGCGGTCAGATCGGCGATCGGGGTCTCGCCCCGCGCCGCCTCCTGTAGCGCCTCGATCGAGCCGAACGCCTTCATCAGGTCGCGCGCGGTGACCGCCCCGACGTGGCGGATGCCGAGCCCGAACAGGAAGCGCGCCGCATCGAAGCCGCGCCGCGCATCGATCGCGGCGAGCAGCTTGTCGACGCTCGTCTCCTTCCAGCCCTCGCGCTTGAGCAGCGCTTCGCGATGCCGGTGCAATTCGAAGATGTCCGAGGGCTTCTCGATCCAGCCCAGCTCGAGGAACTCGGCGATGCTCTTCTCGCCCAGCCCGTCGATATCCATCGCCCCGCGGCTGACGAAATGCTTGAGCCGCTCGAACCGCTGCGCCGGGCAGATCAGCCCGCCCGTGCAGCGGATGTCGACCTCGCCTTCCTCGGCCACCGCCTCGCTGTCGCACACCGGGCAGGTCGCGGGGCGCGGGTAGGGATCGCGCCCCGCCGCGTCCGACAAGTTGGCCACGATCTGCGGGATGACATCGCCCGCGCGCTGGACGCGCACCCGGTCGCCGGGGCGCACGCCGAGCCGGTCGATCTCGTCGAAATTGTGCAGCGTCACGTTGGAGACGATCACGCCCCCCACCCCGATCGGTTTCAAGCGCCCCACCGGGGTCAGCTTGCCCGTGCGCCCGACCTGGATGTCGATCGCCTCGAGCACCGTCTCGGCCTGTTCGGCGGGGAACTTGTGCGCCAGCGCCCAGCGCGGCGCGCGCGCCACCTGCCCGAGCCGCTCCTGCCAGTCGAGCCGGTCGACCTTGTAGACCACCCCGTCGATCTCGTAGCCGAGGTCGGGCCGCGCCTCCTGGATCGCGTCATAGTGCTCGAGCGCCGCCTCGGCGCCCTCGCAGGTGACGAACATCGGGTCGACCGGGAAGCCGAGCCCGCGCAGCCAGTCGACCATCCCGCTCTGCGTCTCGCGCGGCAGCGCGCTGATCTCGCCCCAGCCATGCGCGAAAAAGCGCAAGGGCCGCGCCTTGGTGACGCTTGCATCCTTCTGGCGAAAGCTCCCCGCCGCCGCGTTGCGCGGGTTGGCGAAGACCTTTTCGCCCGCTTTCTCCTGCCGCGCGTTGAGCGCCGCGAAATCCTCGGTCGCCATATAGACCTCGCCGCGCACCTCGAGCACTTGCGGCGCCCCCTCGACCGTCTCGGGGATATCGTCGATGGTGCGCGCATTGGCGGTGACGTCCTCGCCCACGCTCCCGTCGCCGCGCGTCGCCGCGAGCACCAGCCGGCCCCCCTCGTAGCGCAGCGAGCAGGACAGCCCGTCGATCTTGGGCTCGGCGGTCAGCGTGACGGGCGCCTCGGGAACGAGCTTGAGGAAGCGCCGCACGCGGCCGAGAAACTCGCGCACGTCGTCGGCCTCGAACGCATTGTCGAGGCTCAGCATCGGCTTGGCATGCGTCACCTTCGACAGCGGCGAGGAGGGCAGGTGCCCGACCCGCTTGGACGGGCTGTCGTCGCGCACCAGCTGCGGGAAGGCCGCCTCGATCGCGCGGTTCTCGGCGACCAGCGCGTCATAGTCGGCGTCCGAGATCTCGGGGGTGTCGCGGTCGTGATAGAGCCTGTCGTGCTTGGCGATCTCGCGCGCCAGCCGCATCAGCCGGTTGGCCGCCTCGGCCTCGCTCATCCGCGCCACGTCAACCATCGGCGCCGACCAGTTCGCGCGCCTGCTCCCCCGGGGTCGGCGAGGTCGCGACCATCCAGCCGACGAACAGCAGCGCGGGCAGCGCCGCGACGAGCGCGAGCGCGGTGGCGGCGCGAAACAGCCCCGGCGTCTGCTTCTCGCGGATCAGCCGCACGCCGATCAGGAAGACGGCGCCGGCGACGACGAGGTAGAAATAGAAGAGCGGCTCGACCAGCGGCCACGCCATCGTGATCGCCACCAGCGCGAACGCCCCCCACGGCAGCACCAGCGCGAGGAAGAGCAAGGGCAGGTAGGCGCTGCGCACCTGCCATACCGGCGGCGGGCCCTCGCTCATTTCCGGAAGGTCGCCTCGAGCAGGTCGCAGAAGCTGTCCCAGCTGCGGCTCGCGGCATTGTCGTCAAAGGCGACCCCGTCGATCCCGAGCTTGCCCGCCTGCGGGTTGGTGAAGGCATGGCCGACCCCGCCATAGGCATGGACCTGCCAGTCGCACGCCCCCTGCTCGGTCAATTCCTGCCCCAGCGCGACGACGTCGGCGGGGGGCGCCATCGGATCGTCCCAGCCGTGGAAGACCGCGACCTTGGGCTTGATCTTCACGGTCTTGAAATTGGGCACCTTGAGCAGCCCGTGGAAGCTTCCCGCGACCTGGAAATCGGCGCCCGAGCGCGCAAGGTCGAGCGTGCACAGCCCGCCGAAGCAGAACCCCATCACCGCGATGCAGTCACCGTCGATGACATCGAGCCCGCGCGCGAACTCGAGGATCGCCTGCTGCTGCTTCACGAAGCCGCCGCGGTCCTCCATCTTCTCGTTCATGGTGTCGAAGGCGCGCTGCTTGTCCTCGTCCTTGCCGACATCGAGCCCGAGCATGTCCTTGCCGAAGATGTCGGCGGCGAGCACCGAATAGCCGAGCGCGACCAGCCGTTCGGCATGCGCCACCTCGACCGGCCCGCGGTTGGCGAAGCTCGGCAGGATGACGACCCCGGGTCGCGCCATCCCGCTGCCGTCGTCGAAGACCTCGTGAAGGAGCTCGGTGGCCTCGTGCGTCTGGCTCATCTCGCGTCGGTTCATCGTCTCTCTCCCTGCCGGGCCCTCAGGCCGCTTCCATCAGTTTGGCCGCCGCCGCGCGCGCTTCGTCGGTAACCGCCGCCCCCGACAGCATGCGCGCGATCTCCTCGCGCCGCTCGTGGGGCCCGAGCAGCTCGACCGAGGTGCGCGTGACCGTGCCCTCGCTCGCCTTGGCGATGCGCAAATGATGCTGCCCGCGCGCCGCCACCTGCGGGCTGTGGGTGACCACCAGCACCTGGTGCTGTTGCGCGAGCCGCGCCAGCCGGTCGCCGATCGCGCTCGCCACCGCGCCGCCCACGCCGCGGTCGATCTCGTCGAAGATGATCGTCCCCGCCCCGCCGACCTCGGCGAGCGCGACGCGGATCGCCAGCAGGAAGCGCGACAATTCGCCGCCGCTCGCGATCTTGCCGAGCGGCCCGAAGGGCGATCCCGGGTTGGTCGAGATGGTGAATTCGACGCGGTCGATGCCGTGCGGGCCGGGTTCGCTCGGGGTAAGCTCGGTGACGAAGCGCGCATCGCCCAGCTTCAAGGGCGCCAGTTCCTCGGCGACCCGCGCGTCGAGCCGCGCCGCCGCCGCCTCGCGCGCGCCCGACAGCGCATCGGCGGCCGCGTCATAGACCGCCTCGGCGGCAAGGATCTCGCCCTCGAGCGCCTTCAATCGCTCGCTCCCCGTCTCGATCGCGCTGCGCCGCTCGTGCAGTTCGTCGCGCAATTTCGCTAGCCCCTCGACATCGACGCGGTGCTTGCGCGCCGCCCCGCGCAGCGCGAACAGCCGCTCCTCGGCCTCGTCGAGCACGCGCGGGTCGTGCACCAGTTCGGCGCGCGCCTCGGCGAACAGCCGTTCGGCCTCGTCGGCCTCGATGATCGCGCGGTCGATCGCCGCAAGCGCGCTCGCCAGCCCCTCGTGCACCTCGTGGACGCGGCCGAACGCGCGCGCCGCCTGCCGCATCTGCGACAGCGCCCCCTCGCCGCCGTTGAGCAGCGGGTCGATCGCCGACAGGTCGTCCTCGATCCGCGCCGCATCCTTCATCTGCTGGCGCAGCCCCGCCAGTTCCTCTTCCTCCCCCGGCTGGGGGGCGAGCGCGTCGAGTTCCTCGATCGCATGGTCGAGCCATTCGCGGTCCGCCGCCGCCGCCTCGGCTTTCGCCGCAAGCTCGTCGCGCTCGCGGCGCAGCGCCGACAACCGCGACCAGGCCCCCTCCACCTCGCGCGTGTCGACTTGCCCGAAGGCATCGAGCAGTCCGCGATGCGCCTTGGCGTCCAAGAGCCCGCGGTCGGCGTGCTGGCCGTGGATCTCGACCATCGTCTCGCCGAGCGCGCGGGCGATGCGGGCGGGCACGCTCTGGCCCGCGACCTTGGCCGACGAGCCGCCATCGGCCTTGAGGCGACGCTGGAGGATGAGCGCTTCGCCCGGCTCGACCTCGATCTCTTCGCGCGCGAGCATGGCCAGCGCGGGATGCCCCGCGGGCAGCTCGATCTCGGCGATCGCCTCGGCGCGCTCGGCGCCCTCGCGCACCAGCGCCGAATCGGCGCGCGCGCCGAGCGCGAGGCCCAGCGCGTCGAGCAGGATCGACTTGCCCGCCCCGGTCTCCCCCGTGAGCACGGTGAGGCCCGGCGCGAAGTCCAGCTCGAGCCGCTCGACCAGAACGATGTCGCGGATGCCGAGCCGGCTGAGCATCAGGGATTATCCTTGCGGGCGATGGTCCTGCATGAGGCGATAGCTGCGCTCATACCATTTGCTGTCGGGAAAATTGGCGCCGAGGGTGGCCGCGGCCTTCTGCGCCTCGGCGGGGATGCCGAGCGCGAGATAGCTCTCGACCAGCCGGTGCAGCGCCTCGGGCGCATGGCTCGTCGTCTGATAATCGTCGATCACCTTGCGAAAGCGGATCGAGGCGGCGAGCCAGCGGCGGTTGTCCTGATAGAAGCGCCCGACCTCCATCTCCTTGCCCGCGAGCTGGTCGTTGACGAGGTCCACCTTGATCCGCGCGTCGGCGGCATAGCGGCTGTTGGGATAGCGGCGGATCAGCTCGCCGAACGCGTCGCGCGCCTGGCTGGTGATCTTCTGGTCGCGGCTGATGTCCTCGATCTGGCGATAATAGCTCATCGCGATCAGATAGTGGGCGTAGGGCGCGTCCTTGTTGCCCGGGTGGATCGACAGGAAGCGCTGCGCCGCCGAGACCGCTTCGGGATAGTTGCGGTCCATGTAGTGCGAGAAGGCGCTCATCAGCTGCGCCCGCCGCGCCCACACCGAATAGGGGTGCTGCCGCTCGACCTCGGCGAAGACCACCGCCGCGCGCGACCATTGGCCGCGGTCGGCGCTCTGCTTGCCGAGCGCGTAGAGCGTGTTGACGTCGCGCGCGACATAGGCGGTATCGACCGCCTCGGTCGCGCTGCCGCCGGCGCAGGCGCTCAGGGGAAGGGCGAGGAGGGCAGCGGCCAGCGCCGCGCGGGTGGGACCAATGGACATGACTGTTCTCTAACCTTCCGGGTATCGCTCGCCAAGGGCTTTGCGAGGGCGGTGTCAGACGACCGCGCCGTCGTCCCTGCGTTGGCGATCTTCGCTGTCCTCGTCGTGAACGAAGCTGTCCGAGGTGACCCCGAGGAACACGAGCAGCGGCGCCGACACGTAGATCGACGAATAGGTGCCGATGAACAGCCCGAGGAAGATCGCGATCGTCAGCCCGAAGATGACCTCGGGGCCGAACAGGAGCAGCGCGCCGATCGCCAGCAGCAGCGCCACCGAGGTGGTGATGGTGCGCGACAGCGTCTCGTTCAGTGACAGGTTGATCAGCTCGACGATCCCCATCTTGCGATATTTGCGCAGGTTCTCGCGGATACGGTCGTAGATGACCACGGTGTCGTTGAGCGTGTAGCCGACCACCGTGAGGAAGGCGGCGACGATGTTGAGGTCGACCTGCAACTGGGTGATCGAGAAGAAGGCGAGCAGCAGTCCGATGTCGTGGAACAGCGTGACCAGCGCGCCGACCCCGAACTGCCATTCGAAGCGGATCCAGATATAGGCGGCGATACCGATCATCGCGAAGACGAGGCTGAGCGTGCCGTCCATCGCCAGTTCCTCGGACACGTTGCCCGAGACCGATTCGCCCGAGCCCACGTCGACGCCGGGATATTCGGCCTCGAGCATGGCGCGCAGCTCGCTCACCACCGCATTGGCCGCCGCCTCGTCGCCCTCGGGCTTGGGCAGGCGGATGCGATAGGCGGTGTCCGAGCCGAACTGCTGGATCGAGGCATCGCCCAGGTTGAGCCCGTTCACCTTGCCGCGCAGCTCCTCGATCTCGACCGGCTGGGCGAAATCGGCCTGCACCGACTGGCCGCCGACGAAGTCGATGCCGAGGTTGAGCCCGCGCACGCCGGTGAGCACGAACCCGGCGATCGCCAGCGCCATCGTGAGCGCGATGGCGATCTTGCGAAAGCGCATGAAGTCGATGTTGGTGTTGTCGGGGACAAGCTTGATGAGTTTCATGATGGTTTCCCGCGCTCCCTAGACGGCGATCGTCTTGGGACGCGCCTTGCGCACCCACAGCGTGACCATCATCCGGGTGAAGGTCACCGCGGTCCACACCGAGGTCACGATCCCGATCAGGAGCACGACCGCGAACCCGCGGATCGGCCCCGAACCGAAATAGAACATGATCGCGGCGGCGATGGTGTTGGTGATATTGGCATCGAAGATCGCGGTCGAGGCCTCGTCATAGCCATGCTTGATCGCGTCGAGGACCTTGCGCCCGCGGCGCAATTCCTCGCGGATGCGCTCGTTGATCAGCACGTTGGCGTCGACCGCGGCGCCGATGGTGAGCACGAAGCCCGCGATCCCGGGCAGCGTCAGCGTGGCGTTGAACACCGCCATCGCGGCGAGGATCATGAACGCGTTGATGATCAGCGCCATGTTGGCATAGACGCCGAAGCGCCCGTAGGTCGCCAGCATGTAGAGCAGCACCGCGAGCGTGGCGACCAGTGCGGCCACCGCGCCCTTCTCGATCGAATCCTTGCCGAGGTCGGCCGACACGGTGCGCTCCTCGACCACGTCGAGCTTGACCGGCAGCTTGCCCGAGGACAGCGCGATCGCGAGATCGTTGGCGCTGTCGACGGTGAAATTGCCGCTGATCTGCGCCTGCCCGCCGAGGATCGGCTCGTTGATGTTGGGCGCCGAGAGCACCGCGCCGTCGAGCAGCATGGCGAAGGGCTTTTGCACATTTTCCTGCGTCACCCGCCCGAAGCGCCGCGCGCCCTGGCTGTTGAAGGTGAGGCTGACGACGGGGTTGCCGTCCTGGTCGAAGCTCTGCTGCGCATTGGCGAGCTGGTCGCCCGAGACGATGACGCGGCGCTTGAGCGCGATCACCGGCACGCCGTCTGCGGTCGAATAGCCGACGAAGGGAAGGCCGAGCGGGGCGTCGGGATAGGGCGCGATCTCGCTGCCCACGGGGGCACGCCCGGCGTTGAGCTGGGCGGGATTGGCCTCGAGGTCGACGAGCTTGAACTCGAGCCGGGCGGTGCGCCCGATCAGCGCCTTCAGCGCTTCGGGGTCCTCGACCCCGGGGACCTGCACCAGCACGCGGTTCGACCCTTGCGTGCGGACCGTCACCTCGCGCGTGCCCGACGGGTCGATGCGGCGGCGCACGACGTCGCGCGCGACCGTCACCGCGTCCTCGATCGCGCGCAGCTCGCCCTCTGCCGTGGGGGTCAGCACGATCCGCGTCGAATCCTCGACCGACACGTTCCAGTCGCGCTGCCCGGTCAGCCCGACCGGCTGGGTCATCGCGCGCAGGCGCTCGACCGCCTCGTCGAGCTGGGCGGGATCGCGCACCATGAACGAGAGCCGCCCGTCGGCGGTCGACACATCGCCGATCCGCACGCGCGGATCACCCCGCAGCTCGGTCTGGACATTCTCTTCCTGCGCGGTGAGCCGCTGCTTGGCGAGGTCGCCCTCGTCGGCCTCGAGCAGGAGGTAAGACCCGCCCGCGAGGTCGAGCCCGAGGCTGATCCGGCTCTGCGGCAGGAAGTCGGGATAGGATTCGAGCTGTTCCTCGGACAGGATGCTCGGGATCGACAGGACGATGCCGGCGGCGATGATCGCCCACACCGCCCAGACCTTCCAGCGCGCGAATTCGAGCATGGTCGGGGTCCTAGTCGTTGGCCGGCTTGGCGGTCTTGTCGGTCACGCTGGCGAGCATCGACTTGACGCTGCGCACCTTGTTGCCGCCGCCAAGGTCGATCTCGACCTCGTCGTCGGTGACCTTGGTCACCTTGCCGATCAGCCCGCCGCCGGTGACGACGCGGTCGCCCTTCTTGACCGCGGCGATCTGCGCCTGGTGGTCGCGCATCTTCCTCTGCTGCGGACGGATCAGCAGGAACCAGAAGATGATGAAGATGAGGAGGAGCGGGAAAAGCTGGAAGAAGAAAGCGACCGCGCCCGAGGGTTCGGCGGCAGCGGCGGCGAGGAAGTGGATCATGGATTCGTCTCTTGTTCGGCTGTCGGGATGCAGCGATCCGCTTATGGTCGGAACCCGCCCCCCGTTTTTCAAGTCAGCGGGGCGCCTATCATGCGAACAAACTATTTGCCAGAGGCGCTTGCATGGGACGGCATCCCGGGCTAGAGGCCCGTCCGTCCCGCGGCGACCCAAACGGTCGCGGGCCGGTCGGGGAGTAGCGCAGCCTGGTAGCGCATCACACTGGGGGTGTGGGGGTCGCAGGTTCGAATCCTGTCTCCCCGACCATCTTTTTCTCAAGAGCGAGACGGGAAAAGCCGCGGCGCGGCTCTTTCCCGCTCTTGCAACGATGAGCCGGGCGATGGCGATCCGAACGGCACGCCGCACTCGCGCCCTGCCGAGACAAATAGCGACCGCCCTGCTACCCAGCCGCCATGGGCCCCCGCCGCACGCCGGGGCGACGGGGGAGCTCTAGTGACCAGGCGCAAGCGCACTTCGACCAAGCGAGGGAAGGCAGGCTGGCCGCGCCGGATCGCCGCGTTCCTGCTTGCCCCGCTCGCGCTCTACCTCGGGCTCGCCGCGCTCGGCAGCCTCGTCCCGGTCAACGCCGACTGGCGCGAACCCGACGAGGGCATCACCGTCTACCTCGTCGACAACGGCATCCACCTCGACCTCGTCTTCCCGGTCGAGGCGGGCGGGCTCAGCTGGGCGCCCTATTTCCCGGCCGCCGACCTCGCCGAACCGGCGTGGGCCCGCGCGGACTGGGTGATGATCGGCTCGGGCGACCGCGGCATCTATACCGAGGCCGAGCGCTGGGCCGACCTGCGCCCCGCCACCGCGGTGCGCGCGCTGGTCGCGGGCGACCGCGTGATGCACGTCCAATATGTCACCGACCCGGCGCGTTTCGCCGCCGCCGAATTGCGCCTGCGCCCGGTCGAATACCGGCGGCTGTGGCAGGCGGTGCGGCAGAGCTTCGACCTCGGCGCCGACGGCTGGCCGCAACGGCTCGACACCCCGGGCTATTTCGCTTCCGACGCCTTTTACGAGGCCAAGGGCGGCTTCAACCTTGTCGCCACCTGCAACCAGTGGGTCGCCGACCGCCTGCGCATCGCGGGGGTCGAAAGCTCGCTGTGGTCCCCCTTTTCCAAGGGGCTGCCATGGCGCTACCGCCCGCCCGAGGCGCCCGTCCCCTAGAGGACGTAGCGCGACAGGTCGCTGTCGCCGGCGATGTCCTTCAATTGCGCCTCGACGAAGGCGGCATCGACCACCACCGTCTCGCCCTTGCGGTCCTCGGCCTCGAAGCTCACGTCCTCGAGCAGCTTCTCCATCACCGTCTGCAAGCGCCGTGCGCCGATATTCTCGACGCTCTCGTTGACCTCGGCGGCGATCCGCGCGAGCGCCTCGATGCCCTCGTCGGTGAAGTCGACCGCGACATCCTCGGTCCCCATCAGGGCGCGATACTGGTCGGTCAGGCTGGCGCGCGTGTCCTTGAGGATGGCGACGAAATCCTCCTTGGTCAGCGCGCGCAGCTCGACCCGGATCGGCAGCCGCCCCTGCAGTTCGGGCAGCATGTCGGAGGGTTTGGCGACGTGGAAGGCGCCGCTCGCGATGAACAGGATATGGTCGGTCTTCAAGGGCCCGTACTTGGTCGCCACCGTCGTCCCCTCGATCAGCGGCAGCAGGTCGCGCTGGACGCCCTCGCGGCTGACCGAGCCGCCGCGCACGTCGCTCACCGCGATCTTGTCGATCTCGTCAAGGAAGACGATGCCATTGGCCTCCGCATCCTCCAGCGCGGCGCGGTTGACGTCGTCGTCGTCCAGTCGCTTGTCGGCCTCCTCCTCGACCAGCCGGTCGTAGGCGGCGGGCACCTTCAGCTTGCGCTTCTTGCGCGGTAGCTGCCCGCCCAGCCCCTTCATCATGTCGGACAGGTTGATCATCCCGATCCCGCCCTGCCCGGGGATGTCGAACGGGGTCGAGGGCGCCTCGACCACGTCGATCTCGACCTCGGCGGCGTCGAGGCTGCCGTCGCGGAAGCGTTCGGCGAAGGAGGCGCGGGTCGCCTGCGAGCTGTCCTTGCCGGTGAGCGCGTCGAGCAGCCGTTCCATCGCCGCGTCCTCGGCGGCGCGCTTGACCTTGCGGCGGCGGCGGTCGCGCTCCAATCGCACCGCTTCCTCGACGAGGTCGCGCGCGATCTGCTCGACGTCGCGCCCGACATAGCCGACCTCGGTGAACTTGGTCGCCTCGACCTTGATGAAGGGCGCGTCGGCGAGCTTGGCGAGGCGGCGGCTGATCTCGGTCTTGCCGCACCCCGTCGGGCCGATCATCAGGATGTTCTTGGGGGTCACCTCGGCGCGCAGCTCGGGGCCGAGCTGCTGGCGCCGCCAGCGATTGCGCAGCGCGACCGCGACCGCCTTCTTCGCGTCCCGCTGGCCGATGATATGCTCATCGAGGGCGGCGACGATCGCCTTGGGGGTGAGCGGCTGCGACTTGGTGATGGGAATATGTTCGGTCATGGCGGCGAAGGTGGGGGCTGGACGGTGGCGCTTCAAGCGGGCGCGCGCTCGAGCCGCTTGCCCATCCGCACCAGCGGCACGAGCGCGCCGTTGGCGCCGCGATGCGCGGTGCGTTCGATGACGCGATAGCCCGCGGCCGCGTAGAAGGGTTCGCCGGCGCGCGTCGCCATCAGCTCGGCGGCCTCGAACCCCGCGCCCCGCGCCGCTGCCTCGCTAAGCGCGAGGATCCGGCTGCCGACGCCCCGGCGGGCATGGTCGGGGTGGGTGTACATCGCGCGGATCCGCGCGGGCTCGGTCGCGGGGTCGAGCCGCTCGGGGGCGCGCTGCGCGAGGCTGTGATCGCCCCCGAACAGCGTGCGCCGCGCGCTCCACCCGCCACAGCCGACCAGCTGCGGCCCCGCGAACAGGCAGAAATAGGTGCGATCGGCGATCAGCTGCCGGTCGATCCCCATGATCTCGTGGCTCGCCGCGATCTGCGCGGGGGTGAGCACACCCGCCTGCAGCCGGTCGATCGCCAGCCGCATCAGCGCCGCGAGCGCGGGGCGGTCGTCGTCGCGCGCCAGCCGGTGGGTGAAGCGCGCGCCCACCCCGCCCCCGGTCAGACCCGCTCGAGCGTGACGTTGTCGTTGGTGAAGACGCACACCTCGGCGGCGATCTGCATCGCCTTGCGCGCCAGCTTCTCGGCGTCCTTCTCGTAATCCGACAGCGCGCGCGCCGCCGCGAGCGCATAATTGCCCCCCGACCCGATCGCCGCGATCCCGCCCTCGGGCTCCAACACGTCGCCATTGCCGGTGACGATCAGCATCGTATCGGCATCGGCGACGATCATCATCGCCTCGAGGTTCCTGAGATACTTGTCGGTGCGCCAGTCCTTGGCCAGCTCGACCGCCGCGCGCATCAGCTTGCCCGAATGCGCCTCGAGCTTTTTCTCGAGCCGCTCGAACAGCGTGAAGGCATCGGCAGTGGCGCCGGCAAAGCCCCCCACCACCTTGCCCTCGCGCCCGAGGCGGCGGACCTTGATGGCATTGGGCTTCATCACCGTATTGCCGAGCGACACCTGCCCGTCACCCGCGACGACGGTGGTGCCGCCGCGCTTGACGCCGATGATGGTGGTGCCGTGAAACCTGGGTGTATCGCTCATGCCTGCCATGTGGGGGACAAGCCGCCCCGATTTCAAGTCGGCGGCGCGCGCGGGCTTGCCTTGAAGCCCCCGAGCCGATCGTGACGTCCCGCGCGCCCGTCCTCGCGCCCGCCCTAGCGGCCCCCCGGCGGTTGGGAATCGCCTCGGTCGCCATCGGGCATGCGCGATCAGCCCAGCCGCGCTTTCAGGAAAGCGTCGAGATCGCCCGCGATATCGGCCTTGTCGACGATCGGGCTGAACGCCTTGATCGGGTCCGAATGGGTCAGCCCGCGATAGAGCTTCATTTCCGCCTCGCCGCCGGCCGCCAGCACCTTGCGATGCAGTTGCTGCGCGTTGCGCGCGCGCACGATGATGTCGGCGGTCCCGTGGAGAAGCAGGAGCGGCGGCGCCGCCCCGTGCGCGAGGTGATAGGGCTGGGTCTCGTGCTCGGGCCGGTGCCGCCCGAGCGCGGCGATCGCGCGCGGGTCGACGAAGGGCAGGAAGTTGGTCGGCGCCGAGATCAGCGCCGCCGCCCTGATCGCCTCCGGCGCCACCCCGGCGGCGGCGAGATAGCGCGGATCGAGGCTGAGGATGCCCGCCAGGTGCCCCCCCGCGCTATGCCCGGCCAGCGCGAGCCGCGCGGGATCGCCGCCCAGTTCGCCGCCATGGTCGAGCGCCCATTTCACCGCCAGCGCGCCATCCTCGATGAAGGCGGGGAAGCGATATTGGGGGGCGAGCCGGTAGTCGGGCAGCACCACCATATAGCCCCGCGCCGCCATCGCCCGCGCGACCCAGCCGAACTCGCCGCGCTCGCCCTTCACCCAGCCGCCCCCGTAGAAGAACAGCAGGATCGGCAGGGGCGCGCTGCCCCGCCGCACCGGCAGGTAGACGTCGAGCTTCTGCCGCCGGTGCGCGCCATAGGTGACGCCGCGCGCGACCCGCCGCGCCGCGTCCTTGGGCTCGCGCCACCGGCTCAGCCGGTCGAACATGGCGATCGGCGAGATCCCGACTTTCTCGAGCGCGTAGAGCGAGGTCTCGCCCGCCACCGCGAGCCGGCGCGCCCAGCGTCGCGCCCGGCGGCGGGCCTGCGGCGAGACGGGCGGCCGCACCGGACGGGACAGTTCCAGTTTCATATCGCTATCGAGCCTAGCAAGCGCCGCGCGGCGCGACAATCCGGCTCACAGCCCGAGCCGCGCGAACCATCCCCGCCGTCGCGCTCGCGCGAGCGCCTCGGCGTGCCGCGCCTCGCAGGTCTCGACGATGGCGAGCGTGTCGCGGGTGCGCGCGTTGGCGCGGTCGAGCCGCCCGGTCTGCGCGTCGGCGAAGACGATCCAGTCGCCCACGCTCGCCGCCTCGGGGGGGAGCGTGGCGCCCGCGACCCCCTCGCGCCATTCAGCGGGCACCAGCGCCGCGCAATCGGCAGCGTTCGTCGTCACGATAGGCGGCGCGGCGACACAGGCTGTCAAGCCCGGCACCAGACACAGCGGCGCCCACCGGCGCCTCGGCCCCTTGGGCATGGTCGATCTCCTCCCGGTTGCGGCGGCCGAGCGCTTCGCCCGCCAGCTGTTCTCCCGCATGCGCCGCGATAGTGTCGACCGCGGCGCGCCCGGCGGCCGCGCGCGCTGCTGGCAGGCGAGCGGCGCGAGCAGCAGCGCGAGCAGCGCGGCGCGCCCCCGTCGCGACAGCACGCGCCACCGCTCAACCATCGGCGCGCCGCTCGTCGGGATGCCGCGCGCCCCCGTCGGCCTCGAACTCGGCGCCGAACGCGCGCGCCTTCACGCTGCGGCGGTTGATCGCCAGCCCGAGGCTGAGCAGCACCGTCCCGATGATCACCAGCAGCCCGTAGTTCGAGCGCGCCAGCGCCTTGAGCGCGGGCAGCGCGAGCGCCCGGTCGCCCGCCCCGCTCGCGGCGATGGTCGCGACGAGCCACATCGACAAGCCGGTCAGGACCGCGGCCCCCGCCACCGTCGCGACGAGCGCGAGCATCGCGCGCCAGTCGCGCGCGCTCCAGCGGGGCAGCCTCATGCGCGGTCGCCGAGCCGGTTGGCGAGCCAGCCGTAGAGGAAGCTCTCGTTGGCGGGCCGCTTCTCGGCGAGCCGCAGGTAGCGCTCGCCCTGCAGCGCCTCGAGCGCGCGCAGCAGCACCGTCTCGCCCTCGTCCCCGCGCACCTCGAGGAAGGCGCGCAGCGCGGCCAGCGTGCGCGGGCCGATCCGCCCGTCGGGGACGAGGTCGGGATAGTCGCGCCCCTGCCGGTTGAGCGCGGTCAGCGCGCGCTGCAGGAAGGTCGCGGCGACCGCGGGCCCCATGTTGGCGCCCGTATCGAACAGTTCGGCCGCCACCCCGGGCGCGACCTGCGCGACCTCGTCGAAGCGCGGGCGCAGCCAGTAGAGCCGGCGATAGATGGCGCGCGCCTCGGCGCGCGGCAGCAGCGCCATCGGGCCGTCATAGCCGTGCGCCCGCGCCACCCGCTCGGTGATGCCGAAGCGGGTCGCCCCGCCGGCGTCGTCGGCATGGTCGACATAACCGCCCTCGCGGTCGATCAGGCGGTCGACCAGCCGGTCGAGGAAATCGACCCGCTGCTCGGGGCTGGAAAAGTCGTCGGGGCGCATCGCGGTCTCCTTGGTCGAGTCGCCCCATATAACCATTCCGGTTCGCTGTAGGACAGCGTTTTAACCGATCGTCGGCGGCGCCGTGTCCTACCCGCCACAATGGCGCGAAGAAGCGCACGCGGCGCGGCCGTCGCGCTTGTGTTCGCTCGGGCGCTGTCCAAGAATCGCCGCCGCAAAAGGTTTCCGGGGCGCCGTCCCGCCCCCGTCAGGAGAGAATAGAGATGATCAAGACCCGCTTGCTGACCGCGACCGCCATGGCGGCGGCCGCTGCCACCGTGCTGCCGCAGGCCGCCAGCGCCCAGCGCATCGACCGCGTCGTCGCCTTCGGTGACAGCTATGCCGATGACGGCAATGCCTTCGAGCTGGGCGGCGTCGATCCGCGCGGCACCGTGGTCTACACCTCGGGTCGCTTCTCCAACGGCCCCGCCTATACCGAGGTGCTCGCCAACCTGCTCGGCGCCAGCGACGAGATCTTCGCGGTCGGCGGCGCCAAGGCCAATGGCGGCAACACCAACGACTTCCTGCCCGGGCTCGACTACCAGATCGCCAGCTTCCTCTCGGGCGGCTATATCGGCGTCGGCCCCGACGTCTTCCCTAGCGTGTCGGGCACGCTGGGCGAGGGCGACCTCGTGACCTTCAACATCGGCGGCAATGACGCGCGCGACTTCCAGCTCGACGTCGCCACCGGCGCCGCCGACATCGCCGACCTCCAGGCCGAGGCGCTCAACAGCGCCGCCGGCGCGACCGCCGCGCTCGACGCGGTGGTCGGCGCGGGCGCGCGCACGATCAGCTGGATCAACGGCAACACCGCCAACCTGCCCGAGACCGCGCTCTATCCCCCCGCCGCGCAGGCCGGGCAGATCCGCCAAGCCTACAACGACGTCTACGACGCCGCGACCCGCCCGGTGCTCGCCAACTATGCCGCGCAGGGCATCATGGTCCACTATCTCGACCTCGACACCGTCGCGGGCGTGATCGAGGCCAACCTCGCCGAATTCGGCTTCACCGGCACCACCTGCCCGATCTTCGATACCGCGGCGGCCGCGGGCGGCGATCTCAGCTCGCTGGTCTGCGCGCTCGACAACAGCGTCGCCAACCAGTTCGTCTTCTACGGCGACGGGGTGCACCTCACCGCCGCGGGCTCGGCGGTGATCGCGCGCTATGTCGCGACCCAGCTGCAGGCGCCGCTCACGCTCGATGCCCCCTCCGATGTCGCGCTCGAGAACGCGCACCAGATGGGCCGCATCGTCGGCAATCGCATCGCCGGCACCGCGCCGCGCGACGGCGACTATGCCGAAGGGTTCAAGCTGTTCGTCCAGGGCGACGGATGGACCCGCACCAAGGCGATGAACGCGACCACCGACGAGCTCGCGATGAACGGCGCGGGCGTCACCGCCGGGTTCGAATATGGCTTTGGCAACGGCATGCTCGGCCTCGCCGGCCGCTATGCCATGCCCGAGGGCGAGTTCTTCCGCGGTTCGGCGGCGGTCGAGGCGACCAGCCTGACCGGCGCGGTCTACGGCGCCTACGCGCTCGGCCCGCTGTTCGCGCAGGCCTATGCCGGGCTCGGCCGCGACGATTTCGACCTCACCCGCGCGGGCGTGCTCGAGAGCCTGCCGATGACCGCCGAGTTCGACGGCGACCATTTCATCGCCGGCGGCAAGATCGGCTATCTTGCCAACATGCTCGGCGCGCGGATCGGGCCGGTGATCGCGCTCGACCATGTCAGCCTCGACGTCGACGGCTATGACGAGAGCGGCGACCCCGCGCTGATGCTCAGCGTCGCCGAGGTCTCGCTGTCGAGCCTGCGCGGGCAGGCCGGGCTCGAGATGCGCGGCGACTTCGAGGGCTATGGCATCCAGATCCGTCCCTATGCCGCGCTCGTCGCCGAGCAGGAGCTCGACGCCGACCAGCGCACCTATCGCTTCGCGCAGGCGACCAGCCCCGACATCGTCAACCGCTGGACCACCGCCGAGATCGACGACGGGATGTACGGCCGCTTCACCAGCGGCTTCACCGCGATGCTCGCCCCCGGGGTCGACCTCAACGCGGCGATGTCCTTCGCGCTGTGGAAGGATAGCGGCAACGATGCCAGCGTCATGGTCGGGCTCGGGGTCGGGCTCTAAGCCCCCCCGGTACCTCGCCACGACGACAACAAAGAGGGGCGGCGGGTCATCGGACCCGCCGCCCCTTTTCCTTTCGCCCGCGAGGGAAGGCGCGCCTATTCGGCCGCCGGGGCCTCCTCCGCCAGCAGCGGGGCGTCGCCGATCTCGCCGCCCACGCAGCGAGCAAGGAGCCCGCGCAGCTCGGGGTTCGCCGCGACCACGATCGGGTCAACGCTCGTGGCGGTGATGTTGACCGGTTCGTCCTCGGCGAAGGCGGTGCGGATGTTGCTCGCCAGTTCGCCGCGCGCCAGCGTCGCGGTCCAGTGGAACTCGCCTTCCTCGGCGGCCTCGGCGGCGACCACCGGAACCCGCGCCGAGGCGCCGTTGCCGACGATCGTCAGCGTGCCCGCGCTGCCCGACCCCTCGACCCCGTAGCGGGTCAGCACGATGCCATTGTCATCCTCGCCGCAGGCGATCGACAGGAGCGGGCTCGCCGGATCGACCGCGAGCAGCGCGGTGTCGTCCTCGACCCGCCATTGCATCGCGTTGGCGGGCAGCGCGTCGGGGCCGTCGTCGGCGACCTCGGGGTCGGCCAGCGCGGGGGTCTCGACCACGACATCGGACAGTTCCTCCTCGCTCACCGGCTCGGTGCGCGCGCAGGCGAGGAGGAAGACGGGCGGGGCAAGCAGCAGCGGGATCTTGTTCATCCCACCTACCTAGGGCCGCGCGCCCGCTTCGCCAAGGGCCGCGGGTGCGAGAAGCCTCTTGGCCTTTGCCCCCCGATCGGTCACCAATGCGACCCATGACCGACCAAGCCGCGCGCGCGCCGATCGAAATCAGCGACAAGCTCAAGATTCTCGCGCTCGTGCGCCGCCAGTGGCGGCGCCACTTCGTGCGCGACGTCGACCACGAGGCGGCGATCACGCGGCTGCGCGAGGAGGCGACCCCCGACGCGCGCTATGTCTTCATGACCGCGATGTCGGCGGGGATCGCGGTGCTCGGGCTGATCCTGTCCTCGCCTGCGGTGGTGATCGGCGCGATGCTGCTGTCACCGCTGATGGGGCCGATCCTCGGCGCGGGGTTCGCGCTCGCCATCTGGGACGTGCGCTGGATGCGGGAGTGCGCGCGCGCGCTGTTCCTCGGGGTGGTCGCCGCGGTCCTCTTCGCCGCGCTGCTCTCGTGGCTCAGCCCGATCCAGCAGATCACCAGCGAGATCGCGGCGCGCACGCGCCCCACGCTGCTCGACCTGTTCGTCGCGCTCTTCTCGGCGCTGGCCGGCGCCTATGCCATGATCAAGGGCCGCGCGGGCACGATCGTCGGGGTCGCCATCGCGGTCGCCTTGATGCCCCCGCTCGCGGTGGTCGGCTTCGGGCTGGCGACCCTCGACCGCAGCGTCTTCGGGGGGGCGCTGATGCTGTTCATCACCAACCTCGTCACCATCGCCGCCGCCGCCGCCGCGATGGCGCGCTTCTACGGGTTTCGCACCACGCTTTCGAAGAAGCGCGGCTGGGTGCAGTCGCTGGTCATCGTCGGCGCGCTGCTGCTGCTCGCGGTCCCGCTCACGCTCAGCCTGCGCGACATCGCCTTCGAGGCGCAGGCCACCCGCTCGATCAACCAGGCGCTCGCGCGCGAATTCGACGCGCGGGCCAAGATCGACGCGCTGTCGATCGACTGGGACGCCGAGCCGCTCGCCGTCTCGGCGGTGGTGCTCACCCCCGACCTTCGCGGGCAGGCCGAACGCCGCGCCGAGGCCGCGCTCGCCGACACGCTCGCCCGCCCCGTCAGCGTGACCATCGAGCAGTTCCAGGTCGAGGTGGGGGGCGAGGCCGCCGAGCAGGCCGCGCTCGCCGCGGCGCGCGGGCGCGAGGCCGCCGCCGCGGTCCAGCGGCAGGTCGACGCGCTCAGCCAGACGCTGTCGATCGTCGCCGGCGTGTCCCCCGAGGAGGTGCTGGTCGACCGCGACAAGCGCCGTGTTCAAGCGCGCGCGCAGGCCATCGGCGGGGCGGGCTACGACGCCTATCGGGGGTTCGAGCGCCGCATGGCCGCGAGCGCCCCCGGCTGGTCGGTCGAACTCGTCCCCCCGCTGCTGCCGCTGGCCCCGATCGCGCTCGACGCGGAGGGCGGGCTCGACCCCGCCGCGCTCGCCGAGGCGCGCTGGGCGGCGCGGCGGCTCGGTCTCGGGCTAGTGGCGAGCGGGCCGCCCGAGGCGCTCGCGGCGCTGGCCGACGCGCTCGACGGCATCGCCCTAGAGACGCGCCCCGATCCGGGCGCGAGCGACGCGCTGCGCCTGTCCTGGCAGGGCGCCCCGCCGCCGCGCACGGCGGGGGTCGCGGCGGGCGATTGACCACGGCGTCGGCTTGCGTCAGGTTGCGGATGTCGGGCACCGGACACGGCGCCCTCGTGCAGGGGGAAGCACCATGACCGAGAAGATCGTCACCTCCAACGCCACCGCGGCCGCGCCGGCGGCGCCCTGGCACCTCTGGGTGGTCGGCGTCGTCAGCCTGCTTTGGAACGCCTTCGGCGCCTACGACTATCTCATGACGCAGACGCGCAACGATGCCTATATGGGGCAGTTCACCCCCGACCAGCTCGACTATTTCTACGGCTTCCCGGCGTGGATGGAATTCTTCTGGGCGCTCGGCGTCTGGGGGGCGGTCGCGGGTTCGGTCCTGCTGCTGCTGCGCAAGCGCTGGGCGGTCCATGCCTTCATCGTCTCGCTCGTCGGGCTGGTCGGCTCCTCGATCTACAGCTTCGTCGTCAATCCGGTGCCCGAGAGCATGGGCAGCGCGGGCTATGCGGTGTTCACCGCGGTCATCTTCGCGGTGACCCTGCTGCTCGTCTGGTACAGCGTGACGATGGTTCGCAAGGGCGTGCTGCGCTGATCGCGCGGCCGGAAGGAGGGACCCGATGGAATTCAACTGGATCGCGATTGTCGTGGCGGCGGTGTCCGCCTTTGTCCTCGGCGGGCTGTGGTACGGCCCGCTGTTCGGCAGGAAATGGATGGCGCTCGTCGGCATCACCGAGGAGACCATGGCCTCGGCCAACATGGCGATGATCTACTCGCTCGCCTTCGTCCTAAACCTGCTCGCCGCGGCGACCTTCTCGATGTTCCTCGGCGAGGTCGATATCGTCACCGGTGCCACCTACGGGCTGGTCGCGGGGCTGTTCTGGGTCGCGGGCAGCTTCGGCGTGTCCTACCTGTTCGAGCGTCGCCCGCTCGGGCTGTGGCTCATCAACGGCGGCTATCACGCCGCGCAATTCACCCTGTTCGGCGCGATCCTCGGGGCGATCGGCTAGCCGCCGCTAGGGCCGCCCGCCCATCCGTTTCGCGCGCGTCTTGCCGAAGCGGGTCTTGCGCGTCCCCGGCCGCCCGGCGTTCGAATAGCCCACCTTGGGGGCGGCGCGCTCGGCCTCGGGGATGCCGAGTTCGTCCTCCTCGAGCTTGCGGATCTCGTCGCGCAGCCGCGCCGCTTCCTCGAACTCGAGGTCGGCGGCGGCCTTGCGCATCTTCTCTTCCAACTCGCCAATATAGGCGCGCAGATTGTGCCCCGCGAGCGGGGGCGCCTCGGGGCTCGGGTGCGCGGCGCCGCCCGCGACCGCGTCCTTGACGTCCTTCAACAGGTCCTCGACCGCACGCTTGGTCGACTGCGGGGTGATGCCATGCTCCGCGTTGTAGGCGAGCTGCTTCTCGCGGCGGCGCTGGGTCTCGTTGAGCGCGCGCTCCATCGACCCCGTCACCCGGTCGGCGTAGAGGATGACGCGGCCATCGACGTTGCGCGCCGCGCGCCCGATCGTCTGGATGAGGCTGGTCTCCGAGCGGAGGAAGCCCTCCTTGTCGGCATCGAGGATCGCGACCAGCCCGCATTCGGGAATGTCGAGCCCCTCGCGCAGCAGGTTGATCCCCACCAGCACGTCATAGACCCCCACGCGCAGGTCGCGGATCAGCTCGATGCGCTCCAACGTCTCGACGTCCGAGTGCATGTAGCGCACCTTCAGGCCCTGCTCGTGCATATATTCGGTCAGGTCCTCGGCCATCCGCTTGGTCAGCGTGGTGACCAGCGTGCGATAGCCCGCCGCCGCGACCTTGCGGGCCTCGTTGACGAGGTCGTCGACCTGGTCCTCGACCGGGCGGATGTCGACCGGCGGGTCGATCAGCCCGGTGGGGCGGATCACCTGCTCGGAGAAGACGCCCCCCGTCTCCTCCATCTCCCACGGCCCCGGGGTGGCCGAGACGAACACCGACTGCGGGCGCATCGCGTCCCACTCGTTGAAGCGCAGCGGGCGGTTGTCGATACAGCTCGGCAGCCGGAAGCCATGCTCGGCGAGCGTGATCTTGCGGCGATGGTCGCCCCGCGCCATCGCGCCGATCTGCGGCACCGTCTGGTGGCTTTCATCGACGAACAAGAGCGCATTGTCGGGCAGGTATTCGAACAAGGTGGGCGGCGGCTCGCCCGGCAACCGTCCGGTAAGGAAGCGGCTGTAATTCTCGATGCCTGCGCAGCTGCCGGTGGCGGCGATCATCTCGAGGTCGAAATTGGTCCGCTGTTCGAGCCGCTGCGCCTCGAGCAGCTTGCCCTCGGCGACCAGCTCCTTCAACCGCTCCTCGAGCTCGTGCTTGATCGCGTGCCGCGCCTGCTCGAGCGTCGGCCCCGGCGTCACATAGTGGCTGTTCGCGTAGATCTTCACCCGATCCAGCTTGGCCCCCGGCTTGCCGGTGAGCGGGTCGAACTCGAGGATTTCCTCGATGTCGTCGCCGAAGAAACTCACCCGCCACGCCATGTCCTCATAGTGGCTGGGGAAGATCTCGAGGTTGTCGCCGCGCACGCGGAACGAGCCGCGCGTGAAATTGCTGTCGTTGCGCTTGTACTGGAGCGCCACCAGCTTGCGGATGATCTCGCGCTGGTCGACCTGGTCATCCTTCTTCAGGCTGAACGTCATCGCCGAATAGGTCTCGACCGAGCCGATGCCGTAGAGACAGCTCACGCTGGCGACGATGATCACGTCGTCGCGCTCGAGCAGCGACCGGGTGGCGCTGTGTCGCATCCGGTCGATCGCCTCGTTCACCGAGCTTTCCTTCTCGATATAGGTGTCGGTGCGCGGCACATAGGCCTCGGGCTGGTAATAGTCGTAATAGCTGACGAAATATTCGACCGCATTGTCGGGAAAGAAGCTCTTGAACTCGCCGTAGAGCTGCGCCGCGAGGATCTTGTTGGGCGCGAGGATGAGCGCGGGGCGCTGCAGCGTCTCGATCACCTTGGCCATGGTGAAGGTCTTGCCCGACCCGGTGACGCCGAGCAGCACCTGGCTGTTCTCGCCCTGCTCGCGCACCCCCTCGACCAGCTCGGCGATCGCGGTCGGCTGGTCGCCCGCGGGCTCGTAGTCGGACTTGAGCACGAAGCGGCGCCCGCCCTCGGCCTTGTCGGGACGCGCGGGGCGATGCGGGACGAAGCTCTCGCCCGTCTCGGGCTCCTCGAGCGTGGTGCGGATCTGGATAGCCATCGTTGGGGCCAATGTGGGGCCGCGCCGATGGTTGCACAACCGCGCGCTTTGCGGCTTAGTCGGGGGCGCCCTCTGTCCGTCCCGGTTTCTCGTCCCGGCCCCGTCCCAGCAAAGGTTCGCCCATGCGCCTGCCGCTCCTGTCCCTCCCGCTCCTGCTCGCCGCGCCGCTCGCCGCCGCCGCGCCCGCCGCCGCGCCCGCGCCCGCGCCCGCGCCCGGGCTGTGGTCGGTCGAGGCGCGCGTGGTGTCGATCGACAGCGAACGGGTGCCGCCGCTCGTTCGCCGCATGGTCGAGGGGCGGGTCGAGACCTACGAGCGCTGCCTCGGCGCCGACGAGGCCGCCGCGTTCGAGCGGCTGCTGGTCGAGCGCGACGCGACCTGCACCTTCACCGAGCGCGATTTCGCCAACGGGGCGATGCGCGTGCGCGGGCGCTGCACCTCGGCGCGCGGCAGCATGACGCTCGACCTTGCGGGGCGCCATTCGGGCGACCGCTTCAGCGCGACCAACCGGATGCGGCTGGCGGGCGCGCTCGGCACCGTCGCGGTCACCACCCGCCACGTCGGCAGCCGCCGCGGCCCCTGCCCCGGCTAGGCCCGTGCCGCGCCGCGCGCCCCCCGACCCCGATCCCGACGCCGGCCCCGACACCGGCCCCGATACCGGCCGCTGCTGGCTCTGCGACCGCGCGCTCGGGCGGCGGGTCGAGCGCCATCACCCGGTCCCGCGCTCGCGCGGTGGGCGCACCACCCGCCCGGTCCACCCGATCTGCCACCGCGCGCTCCATGCCGGGCTCGACAACAAGACGCTTGCCGCGATCGGCGATGATGCCGAGGCGCTGCGCGCGCACCCCGCGCTCGCCGCCTTTCTCGGCTGGATCGCGACCAAGCCGCCCGACTTCCACGCGCCGACCCGCCGCCCCGCCGGGCGCCGCCGCTAGCCGCGGCGCGGCCTTGCCCCTTGCCAAGCGCCGCGCCCCCCTCCAAGCTGCCTTCCCAATCACCGGGGAGACGACCATGCGTCCTGTTGCCGCCTTCACCCTCGCGCTCGGCCTCGGCCTCGGCGCCTGCTCGAGCGCGCAAGACGGCGAGGTCCGCGACACCGATGGCGACGGCAAGATCAGCGCCGAGGAGGTCGAGGCCCAGCTTGGCGACGCCATGGCCGCGGGCAGCTTCATGAGCGCGGGCGAGTGGCAGAGCCGGATCCTGATCGAGGACGTCCAGCTGCCCGGCATGACCGAGGACATGGCGGCGATGATGCAGGACATGATGGGCAATCGCACCTATTCGACCTGCCTGACCCCCGAGGACGTCGAACAGCCCGACGAGCGCTTCTTCGCGGGCGAGGACAATGACTGCGCCTACGACCGTTTCGCGCTCAAGGACGGCCGCATCGACGCGCAGATGACCTGCAACATGGACGGGGTCCGGCAGGTGATGGAAATGAGCGGCACCTACGGGGCCGAGAGCTACGATCTGACCATGCGCGCCTCCTCGCCCGACGAGGGCGGGATGCACATGACGATGAAGGTCAGCGCCGAACGGGTCGGCGACTGCGAGGACGGCGCCGCCTGAGCGGCGCTCGCGATTATCCAAGAGGAGGGGACAAGCATGAAGACACGCATTCTCGCCACCAGCGCACTGGCGCTCGCGCTGGCTGCCTGCGGCAGTGGTGACAGCGCCGCCGAGGAAGAGGCGGTCGCACCGGTCGACACGCTGCTGCCCGGCAATTTCGAGATCACCAGCGAGGTGACGTCGCTCGATTCGACCGACGAGGCCGATCCCGTCACCTCGGCCGAACTCGGCTCGACCACCACCGCCAACGTCTGCGTCGGCGAGGACGGGCTGCTGCCCGCGGCCGCCTTCGGCGAGGAAGGCGATGATTGCGTGATCGAGAACCCCTATGTCCGGCGCGGCAAGATCCGCCAGGCGCTGGTCTGCCAGCGCGAGGGCCAGAGCGGGCAGATCCGCCTCCAGGTCGATGCCGAATTCACCGAGGACGGGGTCGACGGCACCGTCCAGACGGTCACCTATTTCTCGGGTGAGGGCGACTATGCGATGACCCGCACGCTCTCGGGGCGCCGCACCGGCGACTGCACCGAGGCCGAAGCCGAGGCCGACCTCGAGGCCGAGGTCGCGCAATAGGCCCGCCGCGCCGCGGCGACACGACAGCAAGGGGCGGCACCTCGGCCGAGGCGCCGCCCCTTTTTTCCATCCGACCCACCCGCCGCGTTCCGGCGCCTCATCGCTTCTCCTCGCCGGTCGGCGGGGCCGGGCTCGCCCCGGCATCGGGGGTCGCGGGCCACCCGGCCTCGGGCTGCCCCCGGGTGCGCCACAGCGAATAGAGGACGCCCGCGGCGATCAGCCCGAAGGTGACCGCGAGGCTGATCCACGCGGGGAACTTGCCCCCATCAATGGCAAGGTCGGCGACGAAGATCTTGGCGCCGATGAAGACCAGCACGGCGGCCAGCGCATATTTGAGATAGTGGAAGCGGTGGATCATCGCGGCGAGCGCGAAATAGAGCGCGCGCAGCCCGAGGATCGCGAAGATGTTCGAGGTGTAGACGATGAAGGTGTCGGTGGTGATCGCGAAGATCGCCGGCACGCTGTCCAGCGCGAACACGAGGTCGGCGATGTTGATCACCACCAGCGCGAGGAACAGCGGGGTGGCCGCGCGCACGCGGCGGCCCGTCGCGGGATCCTCGACGCGCGTGAAGAACTGCGGGCCGTGCAGTTCGGGGGTCACCGCGAGGTGGCGCGCGATCCAGCGCACCAGCGGGTTGTTCGCGATGTCGGGCGGCGCATCGCCCGCGAAGAACATCTTCACCCCGGTGACGATGAGGAAGGCGGCGAACAGGTAAATCACCCAATAGGCTTCCGCCAGCAGCGCCGCGCCTCCCGCGATCATCAGCCCGCGCAGCACGATCACCGCCATGATCCCCCACAGCAGCGCGCGATACTGGTATTTCGCCGGGATCGCGAAATAGGAGAAGATCAGGCTGATCACAAAGATATTGTCGATGCTCAGCGCCTTCTCGATGAAGAAGCCGGTATAATATTCGATCCCCGCGGTCGCCCCGCGCTCGGCCCAGACCCAGAGCCCGAACAGCAGCGCCACCCCGATATAGAAGGCGCTCAGCTTGAGGCTCTCGCCGATCCCCAGCTCGCGGTCGTCGCGGTGGAGGACCCCGAGGTCGAAGGCGGTGAGGAAAACCACGATGGCAAGGAAGGCGCCCCAGAACCACAGCGGGGTGCCCAGCCAGTCGGTCGCGAGCAGGTCAGCCACCCTCGCCCTCCCCGCCGCGCGGCGGCGCGGGGGCGCGCCGCGCCGCGCGCTCGCCCCCTGGTCCTGTCAGCCCCCCGGTCCGGGGGGCACACACGGTGGCCGTCATCAGCTTCTCCCTCGAGCGACGAGCATGATCGCAAGGAAACGGCCAGCCGATGCGCCCGGTCGCGCCGCGGGTGGGAAAGCAGGGGCCCGTCCCGGCGCATCGGAGCTGTTCCTTCCGATACGGTCCGACATCACGCGCCCGCGCGCCCGTCGCCGGGCGGCTCGGGGGACGCGCCAGAGGGGCCCGGTCCGCACCGCCAATAATGCCGCGGCGGCGAGAAAGTTCAGCGCGGCGGGCCGGGGGTGATCCGAGCGACGCCGGCGCCGCGTGACGGGGGGCTCCGGGGCGCCGCGCGGGGGCGATCCCGGGCCGCCCCGGCGCGACCGGTGAGCGGGTCGTTTCGGGACACGATCATCCACAGATTTTTTGATCGTCAAAAAACCCCGGAAGCTCGGGGCTTTGCCGTTCAATTCGGCTTCAATCGGGGGGTCGAGCGAAAAATGACTCTTGCGTTAAGCCTCCGCCCAAGACACTATCCCTTGTGTTGACCATCGGTTCGCCCCGCAACATCTAGCGATTGGGGCCAGGAATCCCTATTTCTGGCATGGGGCGAGCTGTGGGTAGCGGGGATGGTGGGGATAAGTCGTTGCGATGACTCTCCAAATCCGACGAACGGCTTCCAACAGGGGGTTGGAACCGATATGAACGAAACAGGAACATCGACCCCGCCGAGTCGGGCGATGTGATCAGGGGGCTAGGGAGAGCAACATGGACCTCGCATCGAGCAGCGACGTGACCGCCGACGACATTGTCGTCTCCGATTCGAAGAAGGTCCACGAGCGCCGCTTCCCGATCGAAACCGATCCCTCGCGCGATGCCAAGCTGACCGAGTTCGGCAAGGAAACGTTGCGGGATCGCTACCTCCTGCCGGGCGAGAGCTACCAGGACCTGTTCGCGCGCGTCGCCGCCGCCTATGCCGACGACCAGAAGCACGCGCAGCGTCTCTACGATGCCATCTCCAACCTGTGGTTCATGCCCGCCACCCCCGTGCTGTCGAACGGCGGCACCGGGCGCGGGCTGCCGATCAGCTGCTATCTCAACAGCGTCGATGACAGCCTCGACGGCATCGTCGGCACCTGGAACGAGAATGTCTGGCTCGCCTCCAAGGGCGGCGGCATCGGCACCTATTGGGGCGCGGTCCGCGGGATCGGCGAACCCGTCGGCCTCAACGGCAAGACCAGCGGCATCATCCCCTTCGTGCGGGTGATGGACAGCCTCACGCTGGCGATCAGCCAGGGCTCGCTGCGGCGCGGGTCGGCCGCCTGCTACCTCGACATCTCGCACCCCGAGATCGAGGAGTTCCTCGAGATCCGCAAGCCGAGCGGCGACTTCAACCGCAAGGCGCTCAACCTGCACCACGGTGTGCTGCTCACCGACGAGTTCATGGAAGCGGTGCGCGACGGCGCCGAGTTCGAGCTCAAGTCGCCCCGCGACGGGTCGGCGCGCGGCAAGGTCAACGCGCGCTCGCTGTTCCAGAAGCTGGTCGAGACGCGGCTGGCCACCGGCGAGCCCTATATCGTGTTCTCGGACACGGTGAACCGCAACATGCCCAAGCATCACCGCGACCTCGGGCTCAAGGTCTCGACCTCCAACCTGTGCAGCGAGATCACGCTGCCGACCGGGCGCGACCATCTGGGCGCCGACCGCACCGCGGTCTGCTGCCTGTCCAGCCTCAACCTCGAGACGTGGGACGAATGGTCGGGCAATCACCGCTTCATCGAGGACGTCATGCGCTTCCTCGACAATGTCCTGTCGGACTATATCGCCCGCGCCCCCGACGAGATGGCGCGCGCCAAGTACAGCGCCGAGCGCGAGCGCTCGGTCGGGCTCGGGGTGATGGGCTTCCACAGCTTCCTCCAGGCCCGCGGGCTGCCCTTCGAGGGCGCGATGGCGAAGTCGTGGAACAACAAGATCTTCAAGCATATCCGCGGCCAGGTCGACGAGGCCTCGATGATGCTCGCCAAGGAGCGCGGCCCCTGCCCCGATGCCGCCGACATGGGCGCGATGGAGCGCTTCTCGTGCAAGATGGCGATTGCGCCGACCGCGTCGATCTCGATCATCTGCGGCGGCACCTCGGCCTGCATCGAGCCGATCCCCGCCAACATCTACACCCACAAGACGCTCTCGGGCAGCTGGTCGGTCAAGAACCCGCACCTCGAGAAGCTGCTCACCGAGAAGGCCAAGAACAGCGACGCGGTGTGGAATTCGATCCTCGAGAAGGGCGGCAGCGTCCAGCACCTCGACTTCCTCACCGAGGACGAGAAGGCGACCTTCAAGACCAGCTTCGAGATCGACCAGCGCTGGCTCCTCGAGCTGGCGGGCGACCGCGCGCCGATGATCGACCAGGCGCAGAGCCTCAACCTCTTCATCCCCGCCGACGTCGACAAGTGGGACCTGCTGATGCTCCACTTCCGCGCCTGGGAGCTGGGCATCAAGTCGCTCTATTACCTGCGTTCAAAGTCGGTGCAGCGCGCCGGGTTCGCGGGCGGGGTGGAGGCCGACAACACTCCCGAGGCGGCCAAGTACGAGCTGCCCAGCACCGACTATGACGAATGTCTGGCGTGCCAGTAAGATGGAGACGCTGCACCTCGTCATGCTGATCGCCGGGATGGTGATGGTGGCCTCCGCCGCCCTCATCTACCCGCGCATCGCCGCCCTCGGCCCGCAGCAGCGGACCATCATCGTCATCGTCGAGACGCTGGCCGGCCTCGCCATCATGGCCGCCGCTCTCTACATGCATTTCACCGGAGCCTGAGCCATGTCCCTCCTCGAAGCCCGCAAGACCTACAAGCCGTTCGAATATCCTTGGGCCTACGACTTCTGGAAACGCCAGCAGCAGGTCCACTGGATGCCCGAGGAAGTGCCGCTGGGCGAGGACTGCCGCGACTGGGCGCAGAAGCTCACCGAGCATGAGCGCAACCTGCTCACGCAGATCTTCCGCTTCTTCACGCAGGCCGACGTCGAGGTGCAGGACTGCTACCACGAGAAATACGGCCGCGTGTTCAAGCCGACCGAAGTGAAGATGATGCTCGCCGCCTTCTCCAACATGGAGACGATCCACATCGCGGCCTATTCGCACCTGCTCGACACCATCGGCATGCCCGAGAGCGAATATTCGGCCTTCCTCCAGTACAAGGAGATGGCCGACAAGCACGACTACATGAACCAGTTCGGGGTCGAGTCCGACGAGGACATCGCCAAAACGCTGGCCATGTTCGGCGCCTTCACCGAAGGCCTCCAGCTGTTCGCCAGCTTCGCCATGCTGATGAACTTCCCGCGCTTCAACAAGATGAAGGGCATGGGGCAGATCGTCAGCTGGTCGGTGCGCGACGAGAGCCTCCACTGCGAGGGCATCATCCGCATGTTCCACGAATTCGTGAAGGAACGCGACTGCCTCACCCAGAGCGTCAAGGACGACATCGTCGACTGCTGCCAGAAGGTGGTGCGGCTCGAGGACGCCTTCATCGACCTCGCCTTCGAGATGGGCCCGGTCGAGGGCATGACCGCCAAGGACATCAAGAAGTATATCCGCTACATCGCCGACTGGCGGCTGGGACAGCTCGGCTTCAAGCCGATCTACATGGTCGAGGAACACCCGCTCCCCTGGCTCGCCCCGCTCCTCAACGGCGTCGAGCACGCCAACTTCTTCGAGACCCGCGCCACCGAATATTCGAAGGGCGCGACGCGCGGCGACTGGAAGGACGTCTGGGACAACTTCGACACCCGCCAGAAAGCGAAAGCCGGCGCGGCCGACGATGCCGAGGACGAAGGCGAGGATATGTTCGCGGGGGCGAAGTAGAGACACAAGGGATAGAGTGGAGCTGGGCGCTTCCGCTAACCCTCATGCTTTTGACTGGCGTAGGATACTTTCTACGACGTCATATTGAGGGGAAGCGTGAGTCAGAAACTGTCCAGAATGTGCGAAACTGGATTGAGGTTTACAAAGCCTTCCACGGCCGAAGCCCGAGTTTCGACGAGATGCAGAGGCTTCGGACGGATTTCCTTCGACGCGACGGGTCCATCAAACAGCAAAAGCTTGAGCTTTCACCCTCGGAGACCGACGTTCACGTCGTTGGTCTTAAGGCCCCACAAGAGTGGATGTTCTTCGACTACGAATTGACCGAGTCCGAACGTGATGCTGCCGAAAACCCACCAACGAAGTCATCAATTTGGCCGCAGTTGGCTTTGAACGAAAAGTCAAAGAAGAATTATGAGTTGCTCGAAATTTACTTCGACAACGAACTCCGACAATGGTCCGAGTTTCTCACTGCCGACGACCAAGCGTGCTTCGATATCGCGATAAATAGTTGGCAAGCATACCGGGAGGCCGAGGCGACATTCGCGGCTGGCCAATACGAAGGCGGGACCATCGCGCCCATGGTCTATTGGCTCAAGGCCGCTGAACTTACTAAGTCAAAATTGGAAAGCCTCGAAAACGAGCGAGCAACGTTGCGGAAAATGTAGCTTAGCTGGGGTCAGGGCGGCCGACCCCGTTGGTCCAGTCGCGCTAGACGCCCGCAGGCCGTCCGCGGCGCGCCGTCTCTTCGCCTAGCGCTCGCTCGCTTACGTTCCGCTCCCGCTCCGCTCGGCGGCCCTTAGCTCATTCCACTCCTGCAACCGCGTCGGCCCCTCGTGCCGCCCGCCGGTGAACCCCCACCACAGCCCCGCCAGCATCGCCAGCGCGACCATCGCGATCACCGCCCAGCCCGCACTCGAACCACGCGCCTCGGGGCGCGGCGGGGCGCGCCAGCCCCCCCATCTCTCCCCTTCCGCCGGGCCGCACCAAGCCCGCTGATGCCGCCTTCTACAGTATCGGGAAGAGCTGATCTATGTTAAGGAGTGGGCCCGTGCGTCGGTGCGAGTCCCCGATGGGGCGTTCACCCGCGGGGGCCTGCTTGCGCCGACTGCCCAGAGGGAGCTGAACCATGACATTCTTCGTCACCCTGCTGACCGCGCTGGCGGCGTTATGGGGCGCCCCGGCGCTGCCTGCTGCGAGCGTCAACAGCGCGAGCGAGACCTGCTCGGTCAGCGTCACCGATGCCACCGGCATCAACGCCCAACGCGAGGAAGCGCGGTGGGTGCTCGCCAATATCGCTGGAGGCCAGGCACAAGCCACCCCGCAACGCGTCCAGCGCCTGCAAGTCGCCAATCCGCAGGCGGAGATCGCGATGGTCAAGCGCACCGCGCGCGAGGCGCTCAACAGTCGCGCCATGACCGCCCAGCGCCGCGCCATTGAAGCCGTCGAGGCCGTCGCCCGATATGACGGCAACGACCCGATGGAGATGAATCGCCTGCTGTCGCGCGCCGAACGTGCCGGCGACCAGCTCTATGCGGTGCTGTCCTCGGGCGGCACCTCGAGCCCCAATTACGAGACCAAGCCGTTCAAGTGCAATTCGGATCGACAAAAGTGCAAGGCCGATTGCCAGGCGAGCAAGGGGCAGAGCTGCTGCTGCGGATGCGGAGTGACCTTCATCGGCTGCCTCGTCCTCGGCTAGGGTCGAGACGGGTGGCTTGACGGGCCGCCCGGACTGCCGGATCGGATTTCATTCCATTCCTGCAGCCGGGTCGGCCCCTCGTGCCGCCCGCCGGTAAACCCCCACCACAGCCCCGCCAGCATCGCCAACGCGACCAGCGCGATCACCGCCCAGCCCGCACTCGACCCGCGCTCCTCGGGGGTCGGCGGGGCGCGCCAGCCCTCGCGTTCCAATTGCCGGATCGCCTCGTCGCGCGCCTGCGCGCCGATCCAGTCCCACAGCGCCTCGCCGGGCGCGATCCGATCCTGCCGTGCCATGCCCGCGATGGTTGACCCGCAAGGTTCACGACCCCTTGGCGGACAGGGTTAAGCCCGATTCAGCCGCCTTGGTGCGCCCCGCGCTCACCCGCCCCGCGACAAGGGACATGGTTAACCCCCGGCCTTGATCCCGATCGTGCCGTTTACCCCGCGTTAAACCGCGCGCGTTAAACCCGGCGTTGAACAACGCAGGGGGAAGCGATGTCGATTGCCACCTACATGCTCGTCGTGCTGATCATCGGCCCCGCGCTGCTCGCGCTGGTCGAATGGGCCGGGCTGCTGCCGCGCTACGACCGCGCCGACCCCCGCCGCGATCCCGCCGCCCGCGCCGCGCCGCGCCGCCGCTAGCGCTCGATCGGGTCGCCCTTGCGGCGCTCGGCGCGCTTGGCGGCAAAGGCGTCGACGAACGCCTTGGCTTCCTTCAGCCCCGCCCCCGTTTCCTCGCGCACCGCCTTGACCGCCTCGATCTTGTGGCCGCGGTGCAACGCCGCCTCGACCGCCGCGCGCCCGCGCGCCGACAGTTCGCCGACCGGGCGACCCTTCGCCGCCGCCGTCGGGCCCGCCGCGGCCTTGCCCGCCATGCTGTTGCGCCCGAGCAGGTAGCCGACGACAAAGGTCACCATCATCCAGAACCATCCGTCCATCAGCCCTCCTCCCCCTCGCGGTGCGCGATCGGGTGGAGCAGCCCGAAGTCCTCGCCGAGCGGCGGATGCCCGAGCGCGGGCCAGTCGATTGCCTCTTCCTCGATCCGCGTATCGGGAAGCCGGTCGAGCAGGTCGCGGATCAGCGTCAGCCGCCCGCGCCGCTGGTCGTTGAAGTCGACCACCGTCCACGGCGCGTGTGGCGTGTGCGTCTTGGCGAACATCGCCTCCCTCGCGCTTGTATAGTCGGCGTAACGGGTGCGCGCGGCGAGGTCGATCGGCGACAGCTTCCACCGCTTCAACGGATCGGCGAGCCGCTCGGCAAAGCGCTCCTCCTGCTTCTCCTGGCTCGCCGACAGCCAATATTTGAACAATCGGATCCCGTCCTCGACCAGCATCTTCTCGAACCGCGGCGCCGCGTCGAGGAAGGCGGCCACCTGCTCCTCGCTAGCAAAGCCCATCACCCGCTCGACCCCCGCGCGGTTGTACCAGCTGCGGTCGAACAGCACGATCTCGCCCGCGCTCGGCAGGTGCGCGACATAGCGCTGGAAATACCACTGGCTGCGTTCCTGCTCGCTCGGCTTGGGCAGCGCCACCACCCGGCACTGGCGCGGGTTGAGCCGCTGCGAAATGGCGCGGATGACGCCCCCCTTGCCCGCCGTGTCGCGCCCCTCGAACAGGACCACGATCCGCTCCCCCGTCGCGCGCGCCCAATGCGCCATCTGCGCCAGTTCATGCTCGAGCGGCTCGAGCGCGCGGCGATAGTCCTTGCCCTTCATGTGCCCGAACCTGCGCCCCCGCTCGCGCCCGCGCAAGCCCCGTCCGCAAGCCCCCGTCCGCAGGCCCCTGTCCCCGACCCCCTCCCCAACCCCCTGTCCTACGCCGCGCGCCTCTGCCATGGTCGCGGGGGCGTCGGCGAGCCGCCGGCGCGAAGTTCCCGAAGTGGACAAAGTGGACAATGGGGGTCCTTCCCCTTCACCCCGGCAGGAGCCGCCGCGCATGACCCATCTCCACCCGAGCGAGGACCAGCTCGCCGCCTTTCGCGACCTGCCGACCGACGCGCCGATCGAGATGCTCAACCTACTGCGGTTCCGCGCCGCCGCGCGCTACCCCGAGGGGCATGGCGCCGCGCCCTGCACCGGGGCCGAGGCCTATCACCGCTATCTCGACGCGGCGGGCGCGGTGACGCGGCGGCTCGGGCTCGACGTCATCTGGTCGGCGACCCCCGCGCTCACGCTGATCGGCCCCGCCGACGAGGCGTGGGACATGGCGTTCATCGCGCGCTACCCCGACGCGCGCGCCTTCCTCGCGATGATCGCCGATCCCGACTATCGCGCCGCCACCGTCCACCGCACCGCCGCGCTCGCCGACAGCCGGCTGATCCGCTGCGTGCCGATCGCGCTGCAGAAGGATTGAGCCGCCGATGTTGCGCGAACGCAACGCGCGATTTGCCAAATGTTCATCGGCATGCTGCTAACAGGGCTGTCAGTTGACCAGTGAAGAAAGTGCCCGCCGATGAAGACCACCGCCGCCAGCCTCGTCGCGGGCAGTCTCGCCTTCGTCCTCACCCGCGCGATCCGCGCCGCGCTCGCCGCCGACGGCGCGCCCGCGCGCTTCGCCGACGCCGAGGAAAGCCCCCATGTCCGCGCCGCGCGCGGCATCGCCTAGCACCAGTCGCCGCGCTTTCCGCCCGCGTAGCGCCGCGCCAGCCCGCGCTCGACCAGGTGGTCGGCCACGTCCGCGCCGTCGCGCTCGAGCCGCCCCAGCCGCCGTCCGTAGCGGTCGCGCTCGGCGCGATAGTGGATCTCGAACGGCCCCGCGTTGACCCAGCGCTGCAACGCGGCCCGCGCCGCGATCGCCGCCCGGTGCTCGGCGTCGCAGCGTGCCGCGCCGATCTCGGGGGTGTCGAACCCGACCACTCGCAACGGCGCGCCCCCGGCGAGCCGGATGCTGTCACCGTCCGAAATGCACGCTGTATCGGCGCCCGACGCCTTGCACAGCGGGAACTGCCCCGCCATCACCACGACCCCGCCGCGCTCCTCGAGCATCCGCACCGGGTCGTGCAGCACTGCCGCCAGCAGCAGCAGCGCGCCCAGCACGACCGCACCCTTCCAGCGCCGGAAGAGACGAACGGGCCTTTTTCGTTGATGAAATTTCCGTTTCATGCGGGCGGATACAGGATTCGTTAACCATATCGAGGTAAAAGGGGAAGTTGAAAGCGACGGCTTTCTTCATGATGTTCCCTATGATCTCGGGGCTGGATCGCCAAGCGGTCCGGCCCCATTTTTTCGCGCTCCCCCCCGCCCCCGATTGACGCGCCCCGCGGGCCGAGCCATGCGGGAGCCATGCGCTTCTTCTCTGACAATGCCGCCCCGGCCTGCCCGCCTGTGATGGAGGCGCTGGTGGCCGCCAACCGGCTCGACACCGCCTATGACGGCGATGGCTGGTCGGCGCGGATGGACGCCGCCTTTTCCGAGTTGTTCGCCACCGAGGTGACCGCGATCTGGGTGGCCACCGGCACCGCCGCCAACTGCCTGGCGCTCGCCGCGCTGTGCCCGCCTTGGGGTTCGGTGCTGTGCCATCGCATGGCGCATATCGAACAGGACGAGGCGGGGGCGCCGGGCTTCTTCACCCATGGCGCCAAGCTTACGCTGCTCGAGGGCCCCGGTGCCAAGCTCGCGCCGGCCGCGATCGATGCCGCGATGGCGGCGGTCCGCAAGGACGTCCACCAGGTCCAGCCCGCCTGTCTCTCGGTCACCAACGCGACCGAATATGGGCTCGTCTATGATGCCGCCGAGATGGCCGCGCTCGGCGCCAAGGCCAGCGAGCACCAGCTGCGCTTCCACGTCGACGGCGCGCGCTTCGCCAATGCGGTGGTGCACAGCGGCGCCTCCCCCGCCGAACTGACGTGGCGGGCTGGCGTCGACGCGCTGTCCTTCGGGTTCATCAAGAACGGCGGGATGAGCGCCGAGGCGCTGCTGCTGTTCGACCGCGAGCTGGCCGACACGGTGCGGGTGATGAAGAAGCGCGCGGGGCACCTCCAGTCGAAGGGGCGCTTCGCCGCCGCGCAGATCCTTGCCATGCTGGAGGACGATGTCTGGCGCGCCAATGCGCGCGCCGCCAATGCCGCCGCGCAATGCCTCGCCGAGGCCTGCGGCGAGCGGCTGGTCCATCCGGTCGAGGCCAACGAGCTGTTCGTGAAGATGACCCCCGAGGAGGCGGCGCGACTGCGTGCGCAGGGGTTCGATTTCTACGACTGGGCGGCGGGCGAGGTGCGCTTCGTCACCAGCTGGGACCAGGACATGGACGCGGTCGCGCGCTTCGCCGAGGCGATCGCCAGCCTATGAGCCTGCCCGCCGACGGCCTGCGGCAGGTCGCCCTCCCCTTCGTCATTTTCACGCTGATCTGGGGGTCGACCTGGATCGTCATCAAGGACCAGCTAGGGGTCGTCCCCGCCCCCTGGTCGGTGACCTATCGTTTCATCATCGCGGCGGCGGGCATGGCGCTGGTGGCAAAATGGAAGGGCGAGAGCCTGCGCCCCACCCCGGGCTTCCTCGGCGCCGCCGCGATCGTAGGCATCAGCCAGTTCTGCTTCAACTTCAACGGCGTCTATGCCGCCGAACATTATGTCACCTCGGGGCTGGTCGCGACCGTCTTCGCGCTGCTGATGCTGCCCAACGCGCTGCTCGGCTGGTGGTGGCTCGGCCAGCGCCCCAATGCGCGCTTCATCCTCGCCACGCTGGTCGCGGTCGTCGGCATCGGGCTGCTCTTCCTCCACGAACTGCGCGAGCGCCCCGACCTCACCTTGACCGCGCTGATGATCGGGGTCGGCTGGACCGTGTTCGCCCTGCTCGCGGCGGCGGTCAGCAATGTCTACCAGGCGCGCGAGCGGGTGAAGCGCTTCCCGCTGTTCAGTTTGCTCGCCTGGGCGATGGGGATCGGCGCGCTCGCCGACGGCCTCATCGCCTACGCGCTGCACGGTGCCCCGGTGGTCGAGTGGCGCTGGGGCTATTGGGCCGGGCTGCTGTGGCTCGCCCTCGCCGCCTCGGTGGTCTGTTTCTCGCTCTACTACCCGGTGGTGCGCCGGATCGGCCCGGGCAAGGCGGCCTATTCCTCGGCGATGGTGCCGATCGTGGCGATGGCACTGTCGACGCTGTTCGAGGGTTTTCGCTGGACCGGCCTCAGCCTGACCGGCGCGGGGGTTGCGCTCCTCGGGCTGGTGCTCGCACTATGGTCGCGCCAGCGCCCCATGAAAGTCACCAATCCCGACGCGGGATAAAAGGAGAATGTTTCGCCATGGCCGATGCCCGCATGAACCCCGAGGCGCCGCCCGCGCCCGACCATGCCGCCGTCTATCGCAAGGACTATGAACCGCCCGCCTGGTGGGTGCGCCATGTCGACCTCGACATCGATCTCGACCCCAAGCGCACCCGCGTGCGCGCCACGCTCGACGTCGAGAAGAACCGCGGCGGGCCGCTGCGGCTCGCCGGCGACGAGCTCAAGCCGCTCGCGGTCCAGGTCGACGGGCAGGACGCGCGTTGGACGCTCGACGGCGACGACCTCGTCATCGAACTCGAGGGCGAGCGCCACGAGGTGGTGACCACGGTGGAGATCGACCCCTCGGCCAATTCGCAGCTGATGGGGCTCTACGCCTCGGGCGGGCTGCTATGCACCCAGTGCGAGAGCGAGGGTTTTCGCCGCATCACCTTCCACCCCGACCGCCCCGACGTGCTGTCGACCTATTGCGTCACCATGCATGCCGACGCGCAGGCCTTCCCGATCCTGCTCGCCAACGGCAACAAGGTCGCCGAGGGCAAGGGGGAGGACGGGCGGCACTGGGCGCGCTGGGAGGATCCCTTCCCCAAGCCCAGCTACCTGTTCGCGCTGGTCGCGGGCGACCTCGCCGCCAATTCGGACCGCTTCACCACGATGAGCGGGCGCGAGGTCGCGCTCAACATCTGGGTGCGCGAGAAGGACCTGCCGCGGACCCATCATGCGATGCGCTCGCTCAAGGACGCGATGCGGTGGGACGAGCAGACCTACGGGCGCGAATATGACCTCGACCTGTTCAACATCGTCGCAGTCGACGATTTCAACTTCGGGGCAATGGAGAACAAGGGCCTCAACATCTTCAACTCGCGCTACGTGCTCGCCGACGCCGAGACCGCGACCGACATGGACTTCGACGGCATCGCGGGGGTCGTCGCGCACGAATATTTCCACAACTGGTCGGGCAATCGCGTCACCTGCCGCGACTGGTTCCAGCTTTCGCTCAAGGAGGGCTTCACCGTCTTTCGCGACCAGTGCTTTTCGCAGGACATGAACTCGGCCGCGGTCAAGCGGATCGAGGACGTCCGGCTCCTGCGCGCGGTCCAGTTCCCCGAGGACAATGGCCCGCTCGCGCATCCTGTGCGCCCCGACAGCTATATCGAGATTTCCAACTTCTATACCGCGACCGTCTACAACAAGGGCGCCGAGCTGATTCGGATGATGCGCACGATCCTCGGCGCGCAGGCCTTCCGCAAGGGCGCCGACCTCTATTTCGAGCGCCACGACGGCGAGGCCGCGACCTGCGAGGATTTCGTCCGCGCGATGGAGGATGCGAGCGGCGAGGACCTGACGCAGTTCCGCCTCTGGTACAGTCAGGCGGGCACCCCGCGGGTGAGCGTGCATCTCGACCATGACGCGGCGGCGGGGACCTGCACGCTGCGGCTGCGGCAGGAGATCCCCGACACCCCCGGGCAGTCGGACAAGGCGCCGATGGCGATCCCGCTCAAGCTCGCGCTGCTCGACCCCCAGAACGGCGCCGAGCTCGCCGGCGGCGAACGGCTCGTCATGCTGACCGAGCCCGAACAGCAGGTTACCTATGACGCGGTCGGCGCGACCTGCCCGATCGTCTCGCTCAATCGCGACTTCTCGGCCCCGATCATCCTCAAGACCGACCGCGAGGACGACGAGCTCGCCGCGCTGGCGCGGGTCGACGGCAATGCCTTCGCGCGCTTCGAGGCGCTGCAGGAACTGGCGCTGCGCGCCATGCTGCCCGCGATCGAACAGGGCGCCGCGCTCGACCCCAGCCCGGTGATCGCCGCGATCGAGGCCACCCTCGACGCCCCCGATCTCGACCAGGCCTTCAAGGCCGAAGCCATCATGCTGCCCGCGCAAGGCATGATCGGCGAGCGGCTCGAGGTCATCGACCCCGACAAGGTCCACGAGGTGCGCCGCGGGCTCGCCGCCGCGATCGGACGGGGACAGCGCGCGGGGCTCGAGCGGCTGCTCGCGGCCGACCGCCCCGCGGGCGACGACCTGTCGGTCGAGGCCAAGGGCCGCCGCGCGCTGCGCAACGTCGCGCTCGGCTATCTCGCGGCCGGCGACGCGGCGGCGGGCGCCGCGCTCGCCAAGGCGCAATATGACGCGGCGCGCAACATGACCGAGCGGCAGGGCGCGCTCGCCGTGCTGGCCAACCTCGAGCAGCCGCAGCGCGGCGAGGCGCTCGACGATTTCTACGCGCGCTACAAGGACAACAACCTCGTCCTCGACAAATGGTTCGGGCTGCAGGCGCGCGCCGAGCGCGCGGGCACGCTCGAGGAGGTGGCGCGACTGGCCGAGCATCCCGACTTCACGCTGAAGAACCCCAACCGGCTACGCGCGCTGATGAGCAACTTCACCGCCAACCAGTGGGTCTTCCACCACGCCTCGGGGCGCGGCTACGAACTGCTCGCCGACATGATCATCGCCGCCGACCGGCTCAACCCCCAGGTCGCGGCGCGGCTGGTGCCCCCGCTCGGTCGCTGGAAGCGGTTCGAGCCCGCGCGCTCGGCGATGATGCGCGCCGCGCTCGAACGGATCATGGAGACCGAGGGCCTGTCGAAGGACGTGTTCGAGCAGGTCTCGAAGTCGCTGTCCTGAGCGGTCAGCCGCCGGTGATCCAGGCGGCGACCTCGGCGGCCACGCGGTTGGCCGCGCGATTGAGCGCGGGCGCGACGTCGCCGGCATAGCCGACGGCGGGCTCGCGCGCCTCGAAGCGGCGGCTGGCGACGCGCCCGCCGTCGGCCCACAGCGCCTCGTAGCCGACCACCACCTCGCGGGTGTCGGCATCGAAGTCGAAGCGATAGAGCGTGCCCGTCACCTTGAGCGCGGGCACCTGGTCCTGCTGGCGCGGGTCGACCACCAGCAGGTCGGTCGAGCGGTAGACGGTCTCGGAGACCAGCTGCTGGAACAGGCGGTCGGGGCTGTCGACGAGCAACAGGTCCTGGATATAGGCGACCGCGGTGCCGCCGCGCACCGCCGCGACCCGCGTCGTCGCGAGCGCCTCGGGGGTCAGCGGCACGGCGAAGGTGACCGCGCGCTCACGCACCAGCGGCGCCGGCTCGGGCACCGTCGAGGCGAGCGTCGTGAGCGCGGGCGGCGGGTCCTCGCCGCCCAGCTTCGGCAGCCCGCAGGCGGCGAGCGTGAGCGTCAGGAGGGCAGGCAGCGCGGCGCGGGTCATCGGGCGTCTCCGGGGTCGTAGTCGGGCAGTTTCTTGGGGCCCAGCGCGCCGCCGATCCCGTCGGTGTCGAGCCGGGTCGAGAAGCGTTCGAGGCTCTGCGTCAGCGTCCGCATGTCGCGCACCAGCCGGTCGGCCTCGGGCACGGTCGAGTTGGAGAATTGCTGGAGCCCGGGGCGCGCGTCGGCGACCGCCGCGTCGAGCGTCTGCGTGGCATCCTTCATCGAGGCGATCGCCTCCTGCAGCTCGGCCATCGCCGGGGCGGCGTTGTTCTTGAGGATGCCGTCGGTCGTCTGCGCCACCTCGCCCCAGCGTTCGGCGGCGATGCCCGCGCGTTCGGCGGCCACGCTGGCCTGCGCGATCGCGTCGGCAAGGTCGGGCGCGCGCGCCGCCAGCGTGTCGGTCGCGCTCTCGATATTCTCGAGGATGTCGGAGATCGAATTCTGGTTCTCGTCGGACAGCAGCTCGGCCATTCGCTCGGTCAGCCGCTGGATCCGGTCGATCAGCTCGGGGGCCGAGTTGAGCACGCTGTCGAGCACGCTCGCCGAGGAGCGGATGACGGGGCAGCCCTGCGGCCCAACGTCGGTGACCGGGAGGGCGCCCGTCTGTGCGCCCGTCAGCTGGATCTCGGACACGCCGGTGAAGCCGACCCCCGAGATCGTCGCCTCGGTGCCCTGGAGCACCGGGGTGTCGGCATCGACGCTGATCCGCACCCAGACGAATTCGGGGCGCTGCGGCAGGAGGCTGATCTGCTGCACCTCGCCCACCGGCACCCCCGAGAAGGAGACGTTGGAGCCGCGGTTGAGCCCGCCGACCCCGCCGGGGAAATAGATGTCGTAGCACTTCTTGGCCGAGCCCGAGAGGCCGGCGATCCATACCGTGAAGACGAGCAGTCCCGCGAGCAGCGCAAGGACCACCGTGCCCACGAGGATATGGTTCGAACGTGTTTCCATTGCCCCCTCTTAACCCTCGACCCTCGGCGCGGCTGCGCGCCCGCGGGGCCCATGGAAATACTCCTGGATCCAGGGATGGTCCAGCGCGGTGAGCTCGGCAATCGTTCCCACCGCGATCACCTTTCGATCGGCCAGCACCGCGACGCGGTCGCAGATTTGATAGAGCGTGTCGAGGTCGTGGGTGATCAGGAACACCGTCAGGTCGAGCTTTTTCTTCAGCGACAGGATGAGCTCGTCGAACTTGGCGGCCCCGATCGGGTCGAGCCCCGCGGTCGGCTCGTCGAGGAACAGCAGTTCGGGATCGAGCGCCAGCGCACGCGCCAGCGCCGCGCGCTTGCGCATCCCGCCCGACAATTCGCTCGGATATTTGGGCCCCGCCTCGGGACCGAGCCCCGCCAGCGCGATCTTGTAGGCGGCAATCTCGTCGAGCAGCGGGGGGCGGATGAAGGGGAAATATTCGCGGATCGGGACCTGCACGTTCTCGGCCACCGTGAGGGTCGAGAACAGCGCGCCGTTCTGGAACAGGATGCCCCAGCGGCGGCGGATGTTCTTGGCCTCGTCCTCGTCGCGCCCGATCATCTCCTCGCCGAGCACCTCGACCGAGCCCGCCACCGGGGGCTGCAGCCCGATGATCGAGCGCATCAGCACCGACTTGCCCGAACCCGACCCGCCGACCACCCCGATGATCTCGCCGCGGCACACGGTGAGGTCGAGGTCCTCGTGCACGACCTGCGTGCCGAAGGCGTTGCGCAGCCCGCGCACGCTGATCACCGGCTCGCACGAGGGAGGGGGCGCGATCATCAGATCCACCCGATCTGGCTGAAGAACACCGCGAACACCGCGTCGAGCACGATGACGAGAAAGATCGACTGCACCACCGCCGACGTGGTGCGCAGCCCCACCTCCTCCGAATTGCCCTTCACCTGCATGCCCTGGAAACAGCCCGCGAGCGCGATGAGGAACCCGAACACCGGCGCCTTGATCAGCCCCACCCACAGGTCGGTGATCGGCACCACTTCCTGCAGTCGCTGGATGAAGGTCAGCGGCGGGATCTCGAGCACCAGCCAGCAGAACAGCCCCCCGCCGATGAGCGAGAGCACCATCGAGAAGAAGGCGAGCAGCGGCATCATGATCACCGCCGCGAGCACGCGCGGGATCACCAGCGCCTCGATCGGCGAGACCCCGATCGTGCGCATCGCGTCGATTTCCTCGGTGATCTTCATCGTCCCGAGCTGCGCGGCGAAGGCCGAACCCGAGCGCCCCGCGACCATGATCGCGGTCATCAGCGTGCCCAGCTCGCGCACCGTGATTCGCCCGATGAGGTTGATGGTGAACACCTCGGCGCCGAACTGCGCGAGCTGCACCGCGCCCTGCTGGCCCACGACGATGCCGATGAGGAAGCTCATCAGCCCGATGATGCCGAGCGCGCGCACCCCGACGAGGTCGAAGCGCTGGACCACCGCGTTGAGGCGGAAGCGCCTGGGGTGGCGCAGCAGGCTCGCGAAGCCAAGCAGCGTGGCGCCGAAAAAGCCGAGCATGCCGAGCAGCGTGCGCCAGAAGTCGAACGCCCACATCCCGAGGTCCTCGAGGAAGGCGAGCGGCCCGGGGGGGCGGTCGGGACGGACCTGCGTGTCGTGATCGGCGGCGGCGACCTGCGCGAGCAGCGCGCGCGCGGCGGGGCTCGCGTTGACGATCTCGGCGCCGCGGTGCTTGCGCGTGCGGTAGAGCAGCCACGCGCCGACCGTGTCCATCGTCTCGACCCGCGCGAGATCGATCACCAGCGGGTCGGGCGCGGCCGCGATGTCGCGCTCGAGGCTGCCCACCCGCGCGATCGTCAGCGCGCCCGTCGGTGCGAGCCGGTGCGCCTCCTGCGGGGCGTGGGTCTGATCAGGGTCCCCCATCGCCCCCACAGATGGGCCAAAGCGGGGCCTCCCGCAAGGAGATGCGCGGCAAAAAGCTTGGCGCGTCGCCCATTGCCCGTCTAGCAGGGGGGCATGAGCGGGTTCTTCCCAGAGGCGAACGAGCGCCCGATGCTGTTTGTCCCGCTGGGCGACGGGGCGATCGCCCCCTTCGGGCTGGCGCCGCGGATGCGCGCCTATCGGGTCGCCGCGATGATGGGACTCGAGGCCGCCAGCGAGGAGGCGTTGCGCGAGGATGGCGCCCGCCCGGTGATGATCCAGCATGCGGGCCATGCGGTGAGCCCGGGCTGGATCGATTACATGCGGCTGCGCCCGGGCACGCTGCTGTGCCACGAGGGGGTCGCGGTGCTCGCCCATGCCAGCCGCCCGGCCGAACGCATCGAGGCGCAGCGGCTGATCGGCGGCGAGGGCGGCGAGCCGAGTGTCCTCACCCTCGTGCACGCCGAGGACGTCGACCTCGAGGCGATCGACCAGCGCCATCGCCCGTTCATCGCGCGGCTCGATGCCGACGCCGACTGCACCGCGATCGAACGCGCGCTCTACGGCGCCGCGACTCCCCGCGTCTCCGATGCGATCAGCCTCACGCTGCTGCGCCCGATCGGTTTCGCGCTGACCCGCGCCGCCGCGCGCGCCGGGCTGACCGCCAACCGGGTCACCGGCATCGCCGCGCTGTTCGCGCTGCTCGCGTTTGCGGCCTTCTGGCAGGGCTGGTTCGGCGCCGGGCTCGTCGCCGCGCTGCTCTTCGCGCTGGCCGACACGATCGACGGCAAGCTGGCCAAGATCACCGGGACCTCGAATCTGTGGGGTCGGCGGCTCGATGCCGCGCTCGACCTGCTCCACCCCCCGCTATGGTATATCGGCTGGATGCGCGGGCTCGAGCGCGGCGAGCGCTTCCTCGAGCCGGTCTACGCGCTGCTCCTGCTCGCCACCATCGTCGCCGCCTACGCCGCGATCCGCGGCAGCGAGATCCTCTTCGCGCGCGCGCACGGCTTCGCGCTCCACCTGTGGAAACCGTTCGACAGCCGCTTCCACCTGATCGCGGCGCGGCGCAACATCAACATCCTGCTGCTCGCCGTCTCGGCGATCCTGTTCCGCCCCGAGTGGGGGATCCAGTGGGTGGCCTTCTGGAGCCTCGTGACCGCGATGGTGCTCGGCACCCGGCTGGCGGCGGCGAAAAGCGCCGCGCTGCGCGGCGACCCGGTGACCAGCTGGCTCCTTCCCGTAGCCGATGAAAGCGACGAGGGCGCATGACCGACCTGGCAATCTACGACATGGACAAGACGGTCACGCGCCGTCCCACCTACACCCCCTTCCTGCTGCATTGCGCGGTGCGGCGCGCGCCGTGGCGGCTCGCGCTCCTGCCGCTCGTGGCCGCCTCGCTGCTGGGCTATGCGCTCAAGCTCGTCGACCGGGCCCGGCTCAAGGAAATCAACCACCGGCTGCTGATCGGCCCGGGGGTGAGCGAGCGAGCGCTCCAACCGATCGTGCGCAGCTTTGCCGAGAAGACGCTCGCCACCAACCTGCGCCCCGGCGCGGTCAAGGCGATCGCGCGCGACAAGGCCGAGGGACGGATGGTGGTGATGGCGACCGCGAGCTATCGCTTCTACGCCGCCGCGATCGGCGAGCTGCTGGGGTTCGACCATGTCATCGGCACCGGGACGGTCGCGGGGATCGACGACATCATCCACCCGCGGATCGACGGCTACAACTGCTATGGCGCGGCCAAGCTGACGATGATCGAGCAGTGGCTGCAGGGCGCCGGGCTGGCGCGCGCGCATGTCCGCTTCTATTCGGACCACAACAGCGACGCCTTCGCCTTCGAATGGTCGGACGAGGCGGTCGCGGTCAATCCCGATGCCGAGCTGCGGCGGATCGCCGAGGTGCGCGGCTACACGGTCGAGGACTGGGGCTAGGCCGCGCGCGCGCCCCGCAGGGACGCGCGCGGCCCGCCACGGCGCGGGGTCAGACCGCCTTCAGCGCGTGCTCGAAATCGGCGATCAGGTCGTCGGCCTTCTCGATCCCGATCGAGATGCGCACCAGATTGTCCGAGATGTCGAGTTCGCGGCGGCGCTCGGGCGGCACCGACAGGTGGGTCATGGCGGCGGGCGCCGAGGCGAGCGTCTCGGTGCCCCCGAGGCTGACCGCCAGCTTGGCGAGCTTGAGCGCGTCGAGGAAAGCGAAGGCCTCGCGTTCGCCCCCCTTGAGGTAGAGCGAGAAGGTCGACCCCGCGCCCAGTTCGTGGCGGTCGAAGATATCCTTCTGGCGGCTGCCCTCGGGCAGGTGCCCCAGATAGGCGATGCGTTCGACCTTGGGATGGTCCTTGAGATAGTCGCACACCGCCTTGGCGTTCTCGGCGGCGCGGGTCATGCGCAGTTCGACCGTCTCAAGGCTGCGCAGGAGCATCCAGGCGGTGTTGGCGTCGCAGATGCCGCCCATCGTATTGCGGATGCCGCGCACCTGGTCGAGCAGCGCCTTCTTGCCGGTGAGGCCGCCGGCGATGAGGTCCGAATGGCCGCCGACATATTTGGTCAGGCTGTAGACGCTCATGTCGGCGCCATGGTGCTGCGGCTTGGCGAAGACCGGGCCGAGGAAGGTGTTGTCGATCGCGATCGGCGCGTCGGGCAGCATCGCGTCGCGCGCGGCGGCGACTGCCTCGACGTCGACCAGCGCGTTGGTCGGGTTGGCGGGGCTCTCGAGATAGACCAGCGCGACCTTGCCGCCCTGGCGCTCGGCCTTGGCCTTCGCCTCTTCCATCTTGGCGTCGATTTGCTCGCGCGTGGCCGAGGCGGGGAAGTCGACATAGCTCACGCCGAACTGCGGCATGATCTTCATGATGATGCCCTCGGAGGCGGCATAGAGCGGGCCCGACATGAGGATCACGTCATTGGGCCGCGCGAAGGCGAGGATGAGGTGCGCGATGGCGGTCATCCCCGAGGAGAAGACCAGCGCGTCTTCCGAATCTTCCCACAAGGCGAGGCGATCCTCGAGGATCTCCTGGTTGGGGTTGTTGAAGCGCGAATAGACGAGCCCCTTGGCGACGCGGTCGCTCTGCCCGGTGAGATAGGCGAACAGGTCCTTGCCGTCCTGCGCCTTCTCGAAGACGAAGGTCGAGGTGTTGAAGATCGGCGGCTTGAGGCTGCCTTCGGACAATTGCGGGTCGTAGCCATACCCCATCATCAGCGAATGGGGGTCGATCTGGTGGTTGCCGATCTTGGTCTCGTTGGTCACGGGCACTGCTCTCCTGAATAGCGTTCAGGGGCGTCCTAGCGCTCCGCGGGCGCGATGCCAATCAGGCTGATCTGGCGACCGCAGTCGGGGGCGTCCGCGTGGGTGGCGCGGCGGTAGCTGTAATAGCGCTGCGGCTGACCATAGCTGTCCTCCCCCGCGAGCCAGACGGTGCCGATCCCCGCCCCCGCGAGCCACGCCGCGACATAGGATTCGAGGTCGAAATGCGGCCGGCCCCGCGCGCCCTCGCGAAAGAAGCGGGCGTTGGCGGGGTCCTCCTCGAGGAAGGGGGCGAGCATGTCTTCCCCGACCTCGTAATGCTTTTGCGCGATGCAGGGGCCGATGGCGGCACGGATGCGGCGCGGGTCGGCGCCAAGCTGCAGCATCGCGCCGATGGTCCGGTCGGTGACCCCGCCGATCGCGCCGCGCCAGCCGGCATGCGCGGCGCCGACGATGCCCGCCTCGCGGTCGGCGAGCAGCACCGGCGCGCAGTCGGCGGTGACGATGCCGAGGAGGAGGCCCGGCGTCCGCGTCACCAGCGCATCGGCCCGGGGGCAGTCCGCCTCGTCCCACGGCTGTTCGACGATGACGACCTCGGGCGAATGCACCTGGTGGAGCCCGACCAGCGGGGCGCCCTCGACCAGCGCATCGGCGGCGCGGCGGCGGTTGGTGCGTACCGCGCCGGGCTCGTCGGCGGTGCCGAGACCCGCGTTGAGGCTGTCGAAGGGCGGCGCGGACACCCCGCCCTCGCGCCCGAAGAAGCCGTGCGGCAGGCCGGCCAGTGGGGGGGCGGCGATGAACGGCGGGGGGCTCACTGGCCCAGACCCGCGGGCACCGGCCAGCCGCGATGATGGATCGCCATCACCTTGAACAGCGTGCCCATGCCCTCTTCCGACGACAGGCGGCGGCGCTGCGCGGCGATATCGTCGGCGCGCGCGGGATTGTTGCCCGCCAGCGTCATCGCGCGCGGGCCAAGGCCGAGGGTCTCGAGCCAATTGCCCTGGCTGATGACGCGGCTGGTCCGTGCGCCCGCGTCCTGCGCGGCCTCGGCGAGCGCGCCGAAATCGACATGGGTGGTGAGGTCGGCCTCGCCCGGGTGCGCCAGCGGGTCGACCCGTTCATGGCGGCGCACCGCCTGCAGCGTGTCGCGCTGCTCGCCGCCCGCATAGCCATAGTCGATGACCAGCGCGGCGCCGCCGACCCGCGCGAGGTGCGCCGCCAGCCGCGCGGCGATGGCGGTGGCGTCCGCGCTCTCCTCGCGCGTCACCGCGCCCTCGGGGGCGAAGGCGGGGGCGCCGTCGGCCAGCACCACCCGGCGTTCCTGTTCCCCCACGAACTGGCGGGTCGGGAGCGCGTCGAAGAATTCGTTGGCGACGACGAGCAGCGGGCGCTCGGGCAGCGCGTCGACGTCGTCGTGCCAATGCGCGGTGGGGTGGCGCTTTTCCTGTTCGCCGCGCAACGCCGGGCTCGTCTCGACGAAATGGGTTGGGCCCGCGAAGCCGACCCCGCGCAGCAGCCGGAGCGCGTCGCTCGCCAGCGTGCCGCGCCCCGGCCCCAATTCGCAGTAGGCGGCATCGGCGGGCGCGCCCGCGCGCAGGAAACAGTCGGCGAGGCAGGCACCGACCATCTCGCCGAACATCTGCGAGATCTCGGGCGCGGTGGTGAAGTCGCCCGCCTTCCCGAGCGGATCGCGGCTCGCGTAATAATGCGCGTTGGAAGCGGCGATATAGTCGTGGACGCTGATCCCGCCCGCCGCGATGCGCTGCCTCAATTCCTCGGCGAAGCTCACGCCACGCTCGTCGGCCCGGCGATCGGTTCGACCCGCTGGCGGCGTCGCTTGGCGGTCGCCATCAGGAACAGGCCGCCGAGGATCATCGGCAAGCTCAGCCATTGCCCCATCTGCAGCCCGGTCTCTACCGCGAACTCGCTGAGGTGCGCATCGGCGACGCGGAAATATTCGATGCCGAAGCGGAACACCCCGTAGAAGAAGATGAAGGCCCCCACGAGCAGCCCCGGATAATAGCGCGCGCGCGTCTTCCAGAACATCACCGCGAGGATGACGAACAGCACCAGCCCTTCGAACAGCGCCTCATACAGCTGGCTCGGGTGCCGCGGCGGGCCGAGCACCACGACCCCGTTGACCATCTCGACGAAGCGGATCGCCCAGGGCACGTCGGTGACCCCGCCCCACAGCTCGCCGTTGACGAAATTGGCCAGCCGCCCGAGCCCGAGCCCGACCGGGACGCAGCAGGCGACATAGTCGTGGACCCGCAGCCAGTCGAGCTTGTGCTTGCGGCAATAGAAGAGGATCGCGAGGCTCACCCCGATCACCCCGCCGTGGAAGCTCATCCCCCCGTCGCGCAGGTTGATGATCCCCAGCGGCGGCGGCAGGTCGATGCCGAACATCGTCGTGCCCTGCGTGAGGTAGAGCTCGAGGTTGTAGAACAGCACATAGCCCAGCCGGCCGCCGAGGATGACCCCGAGCGCGGACCAGAAGACGAGGTCGTCGACATGGCGCTCGGCCATCGGCGACCCCGGCTGTCGGGCCAGCTTGCGCACGTACCAATAGCCGAAGAAGATGCCGACGATATAGGCGAGGCTGTACCATTTGAGCTCGTAGACGCCGAGATCGAGCGCCGTGTCCGACAGCCCGAGGTCGGGAAAGGCGGTGTAGCGATCGACATCGATCGAGTCCTGGATCGGCGGGGCGGGCGAAATCGCGGTCATTCTGGCTTCCCTAAGGCTTTACCGCCTCATAGGGTGGATGGCGTCAAAGGCAAAGGAGAGTTGGATGCCGAGCGAGCTCGATCAAAAGTATGAAGCGGTCCTCGCGGCGGTCAGCGGCGAAGGCGGGCGCATCGTGATCGGGCCCGACGCCCGCGGGCGGCCGACGGTTGCCAACTTCCCGCCCACGCTGCCGATGATGTTCATGATGTTCGCGCAATTCTACGCCGACCATCCCTATGTCATCTCGGGCGAGGAAAAGCTCACCTACGCCGAGATCAACGCGCTGACCGACAAGATCGCCAAGGGGCTCGTCGCGCGCGGCATCGAGAAGGGCGACCGCGTCGCCATCGCGATGCGCAACTGCACCAGCTGGATCGCCGCCTATATGGGCGTGGTGAAGGCGGGCGGCGTCGCCACCCTCATCAACGGCTGGTGGCGCGAGGAGGAACTGCGCCATGCGCTCGAGCTGACCGCCCCCAGGCTGATCATCGCCGACGCGCCGCGCGCGGCGATGGCGCGGGGCCTCGGCCATGGCGACAGCACGCTCGATATCGACATCGACCAGCCCGTCGAGACCGCGATGGCCGCGCTGCTCGGCGCCGCCGACGAGACCGCGCTGCCGCAGGTCACCCCCGACGACGATGCCACCATCCTCTTCACCTCGGGCTCGACCGGCAAGGCCAAGGGCGCGCTGTCGACCCACGGGCAGGTGGTGCAGGGCACCTACACCTATGTCGTCTCGCTGATGGTGCTGCGCGGCATCCTCGAGAGCGAGGGCCGGCCGGTGCCCGAGCAGATGCGCGCGCTCGTCTCGGTGCCGCTGTTCCACGTCACCGGCGAGGTGCCGGTGATGCTCACCAGCTATGTCATCGACCGCGCGCTGGTGCTCATGCCCAAGTGGGACGCCGAGCTCGCGATGCAGCTGATCGAGAAGGAAAAGGTCACCGTCTTCACCGGGGTGCCGACGATGGCGCTCGAACTGATGACGCACCCGAATAAGGACAATTACGACCTCTCAAGCCTCGGCGACATCAACTCGGGGGGCGCCGCGCGCCCCGCCGCGCACCTCAAGCGGCAGGAGGAGGACCTGCCCGGAACGCGCTCGATCCAGGGCTATGGGCTGACCGAGACCAACGCGGTCGGATGCGGCAATTTCTGGCAGAATTACAAGGAGCGCCCGACCAGCGTGGGGCGCCCGCAAATGCCCTTCGTCGAGATCGCCATCCTCGGCGACGACGGCAAGCGGCTGCCCGCCGGGCAGACCGGCGAGATCGCGATCCGCTCGGCGGCCACGATCAAGGGCTATTGGGGCGACGAGGAGGCGACGGCCGCGGCCTATACCGACGACGGTTTCTTCCGCACCGGCGACATCGGCTATCTCGACGAGGAGGACTATCTCTACATCGTCGACCGGATGAAGAACATCATCATCCGCGGCGGCGAGAATATCGCCGCGGCCGAGGTCGAGGAAGCGCTCTACGCACATCCCGCGGTGGCCGAGGCGGTGGTGCTCGCCAAGAAGGACGAGCGCCTCGGCGAGGTGCCCTTCGCCATCGTCTCCTGCCCCGAGGGCGGGTGCGATGCCGAAGACCTGCGCAGCTTCTGCGGCGAACGGCTGGCCGCCTTCAAGGTGCCCGAGGAGATCGTCGTCGCCGACACCGCGCTGCCCCGCCTCGGCACCGGCAAGGTCGACCGCATCGCGCTCGCCAAGCAGTATCGCGACTAGGCCCGCGCGGGGACCCGGGGGAGGATCGTGCGCATCGACCGGCGATCGCTGCTGATCGGCGGCGGCATCGGCGTCGGACTGCTCGTTGCCTGGCACGCTTTTGGCGATGACGACCCCGCCGTCCCGGTCGCCCCCGGCGGGACCGCGGTCGGCGGGCTGGTCGCGCTCGATCCGCAGGGCGGGATCACGCTGCACTGCCCGCAGGTCGAATATGGCCAGGGCATCTGGACCGCCTTCGCCCAGCTCATCGCCGACGAGATGGGGGCGCGGATCGACAGCATCGCGGTGCAGCCGCTACAGGCCGGGTCGGGGTTCGCCAACCCGCTGATCGCGCGCGCCTTCGGGCCCGATCTTCGCCTTACCGCCGCCGCCACCTCGGTGCGCGGCTTCGCGCTCGATATTCGCCGCGCCGCCGCCGCGATGCGCGAGCTGCTGCGCGACGAGGCGGCCGAGCGGACCGGGCTCGATGGCGACGCGCTGCTCATCGACGGGAGCGAGGTGCGCGGCGGCGAGCGCCCGCTGTCCTTCGCCGACCTCGCGGAAGGGGCGGCGCGGCGGCGCGCGGGCAAGGCCCGACTCAGGAGCTGGGCGGGCGGGGGCATCATTGGCACCAGCCCCGATCGCGTCGACCTGCCGCCCAAGATGCGCGGCAGCTTCACCTTCGCCGCCGACGTCCGGCTGCCCAACATGCTCTACGCCGCCATCCGCCTCGCCCCGCCAGGCGGGCGCGTGACGCGGCTGGACCGTGCCGCCGCGAGCGAGCGCGGCGGGGTGGTCGAGATCGTCGAGGCGCCCGATTTCGTCGCGGTGGTCGGCGAGACCAGCTGGGCCGCCGAACAGGCGCTGCGCGCCGCCGACGTGCGCGTCACCAGCGCCCCGCCGGGCGATGCCGCGATCGATGCCGCGCTCGACGCCGCGCTGGCGCAAGAGGGCGGGGAGGCCTTCGTCGATGTCGGCGAGGCGGGCGAGGTGATCGCCGCCGCCGAAGCGCCGCTGGTCGCCGATTTTCGCGCCGCGCCGATCCTCCACCACGGGCTCGAGGCGCCGAGCGCCACCGCGCGCCCGCGCGGCGACGGCGGGATCGACGTCTGGGCGGGCACGCGCGCGCCTGACGCGACCCGCCGCGCGGTCGCCGCGGCCACCGGGCTGTCGCCGGGCACGATCCGGCTGGTACCGATGGGGATCGGCGATCCCAGCGGGCGCCTCCTCGAAAACGATGCCGCCCCGGTCGCGGCTCGGCTCGCGCAGCGGCTCGGCCGCCCGGTGCAGGCGCAGGTGTCCCACGCGGCGGCGGCGCGGCTCGGCGCGTTCGCCCCGCCGATGGCGGCGCGCATCGAGGTTGCGCTCGGGGGCGGCGCGATCGCGGGCTGGCGCGCTACCTACGCCGCCGCCCCCGGGCTTGGCGCGTCGCTGGCCCGGCTCGACGGCACCCGCGCGCAAAGCCGGCTCGGGGCGGGCGGGCTGCCCTATACGATCCCCGCGCAGGCGCTGCGCACCACGACGCTCGACCTGCCGCTGCGCACCGGCTGGCACCGCGGGCGCGAGGAGGCGTTCCACGCGCTCGCCACCGAGACGATGATCGACGCCGCCGCCCGCGCGCTGGGCCGCGAGCCGCTGTCGTTCCGCATCGGCCTGCTCGGCGGCGACGTGCGCATGGCGCGGCTGCTGACCCGGCTCGCCGCCGAAGCGGGCTGGGACGGTGGCGGCGGGGCGAGCATGATGGGGGTCGCCTGCACCCGCCTCGACGGCAGCCGCATCGCGCTGGTCGCCGAGGCGAGCGGCAGTGCCTCCTCCTTCCGCGTCAGCCGCCTCGTCGCGGCGGTCGATTGCGGCGCGATGATCAACCCCGCCCTCGTCGAGCAACAGGTGACGGGCGGGCTGCTCGCCGCGCTCGGCGAATTGCAGCTGCCCGCCCCGCGCGTGGTCGACGGGCTGCCGCGCCCGGGCGCCCGCGCAGGCCTCGCGCCGGCGCTGCGCGCCCTGCCCGAGATCACCGTGCTCACCACCCCCTCGGGCGAGCTTCCCGGCGGGGTGTCGAGCCTCGGTGCGGCGGTCCTTCCCGCCGCGCTCGCCAATGCACTGGGCGAAGGGCCAGCCTTGCGCCGCCTTCCCTTTGCTTTAGGGGGTTGAGGATATGGACAAGCCCGCCGACCATCCGACCTTCCCGACCCCGCGCGTCGGCGTCCTGCTGACCAATCTCGGCACCCCCGATGCGGCCGAGCCGAAAGCGGTCAGGCGCTACCTCAAGCAGTTCCTGTCCGACCGCCGCGTCATCGAGATCCCGCCGATCGCATGGCAGCCGATCCTGCGCGGTATCATCCTCAACACGCGCCCGAGGAAGAGCGCGGCGGCCTACAAGGAAGTGTGGACAAAGGACGGCTCGCCGCTCGCCGCCATCACCAAGGCGCAGGGGGGCAAGCTGCGCGAGCGGCTCGGCGAAGGCGTGCTGGTCGACTGGGCGATGCGCTACGGCAACCCCTCGATCCCCGCGGCGCTCGACCGCCTGTGGGAGGCGGGCGCGCGCAAGATCCTGTTCGCGCCGCTCTACCCGCAATATTGCGCGGCGACGAGCGCGAGCAGCATGGATGCGCTGTCGGACTGGCTCGCGCAACGCCGCTGGCAGCCCGCGATCCGCACGCTGCCGCCTTATTATGACGACCCGGTGCATCTCGACGCGCTCGCCGCCGACCTCAAGGCGCAGCTCGCCGCGCTCGATTTTGCGCCGCAGAAACTGCTGCTCTCCTTCCACGGCATGCCCGAGCGCACCCTGCACAAGGGCGATCCCTATCACTGCCAGTGCCAGAAGACGGGGCGGCTGCTGACCGAGCGGCTCGAGCTGCCCACCGAGGTGACCTTCCAGTCGCGCTTCGGCCCGGCGCAATGGCTCGCTCCCGCGACCGACACCCGGCTCGAGGCGCTGCCGGGCGAGGGCGTGACGCGCCTCGCCATCGCCGCGCCGGGCTTTTCCGCCGACTGTCTCGAGACCATCGAGGAGCTCGGGATCCGGGGGCGCGAACAATTCCTCGAGGCCGGCGGTGAACAATTCGCCCGCCTCGATTGTCTGAATGATCGTGAGACGGGCATGGAGATGCTCGAAACGCTCATCCGGCAGGAGCTTGGCGGCTGGGCCTGAACAACAGGGAGAGGGACATGACGCAGCGAGTTGCAGTGGTCACCGGCGGCACGCGAGGGATCGGCGAGGCGATCGCCGTCCACCTCAGGGACAAGGGCATGAAGGTTGCCGCGACCTATGCCGGCAACGAACAGAAGGCCAAGGAATTCACCGAGCGTACCGGGATCCCCGCCTACAAGTTCGACGTCGCCGACTTCAACGGCTGCCAGGACGCGGTGACCAGGATCGAGGCCGACCTCGGCACCGTCGACGTGCTCGTCAACAACGCCGGCATCACCCGCGATTCGACGATGAAGCGGCAAAGCCACGAACAGTGGCAGGAAGTGATCGACACCAACCTGGGCGGCTGCTTCAACATGGCCAAGGCGGTGTTCGAGGGCATGTGCGAGCGCGGCTACGGCCGCATCGTCAACATCGGCTCGATCAACGGGCAGGCGGGCCAGTACGGGCAGGTCAACTATGCCGCCGCCAAGTCGGGCATCCACGGCTTCACCAAGGCGCTGGCGCAGGAAGGCGCGCGCTTCAACGTGACCGTCAACGCGATCGCGCCGGGCTATATCGATACCGACATGGTCGCCGCCGTGCCCGACAACGTGCTCGAGAAGATCGTCGCGCGGATCCCGGTCGGGCGGCTCGGCAAGGCCGAGGAAATCGCGCGCGGGGTCGGTTTCCTCGTCGACGAGGACGCCGGCTTCATCACCGGCTCGACGCTCTCGATCAACGGCGGCCAGCACATGTACTAGCGGCGCGCGGGCGCAGGAGGGTCCCCCTCCTGCCGCCGATCCGCTAAAGGGAAACGCGCATGCCGGCCGACGGGTCGGCGACGCGGAAACCCGATCGACGGCGCGAGGCCGCCCTCGCGCCCTTAGCGCCGAGGCCGTCATGTCCTTCACCCCCGATCCCGTCGCCAAGCGGTCGGTCACCATCGGTGGCCACGAGACCTCGATCAGCCTCGAACCGCTGTTCTGGGAGGCGCTCAAGGTCGCCGCCGCCGAGCGCGACCTGCCGGTCAACGCGCTGGTCGCGCGGATCGACCTCACCCGCTTCGACGAGACGGGCGCCGCGCGCACGGGCCTCGCGAGCGCGATCCGCCAGTGGCTGATGGTCGAGGGGCCGATCGCGCGGATGCGCGAGGGCTAGCCGAGCCGCGCCAGCACCGCGTCGCGAAACCCCGCCCCCTCGTCGGGGGCATGGCGCAGGAACAGGTCGGGCTCGATCAGCTCGAGCTCCATCAGCAGCGGGCCGTCATCGGTCATCACCAGGTCGACCCGCGCATAGGCGGGGGCGAGCGGCGCGCAGCCCAGCGCCGCCTCGGCCAGCGCGCGCGCCGCGGCGGGGGCCTCGACCGGCTCCTCGCTCCCGCCGAACTCGGGCTGGACCCGAAATTCGCCCGCGCGGGCGCGCTTGACCGCGGCATGGCTGTAGCGACCGTCGAAATAGAGCAGGCTCATCTCGCCCGCGCTCAGGATGTCGGGCAGGAAGGGCTGGACCACCAGCCGCTCGTCGCGGACATCGGCGGGCAGCGGCTCGTCGGGGCGCAGCGCATAGGTGCCTTCCCCGCTCGCCGAGAGCCGCGGCTTGACCACCAGCCGGTCGGTCGCAAACTGCGCGGCGGCGCGCGCGAGCAGCCGCTCGTCCTGCCCCTCGCCCTCGAGCGTGGGCACCACCGCAACCCCCTTGTCGGCGAGCTCGCCGAGATAGGCCTTGTCCGAATTCCACCGCAGGATCGCGACGTCGTTGACGCAGGGCACCTTGCGAAAGGCGATCCGGTCGAGCAGGTCGAACCAGCGCCCGCCGTCGAGGTGGTAGCCCCAGGCGATCAGCGGCAACACCGCATCGACGCCGCGCAGCAGCGCATCGTCGGCCGCGTTCCAGCGGCAGGCGACGACCTCGTGCCCCGCCGCTTCGAACAAGCCGCGCTGCCGCGCCAATTCGGCGGCATAGAATTGCGCGTCCCACTCGGACGGGGTGAGGATCGCGAGGCGCATGCCCACTAGCGGGCGAGCAGGATGCGCGCCTGGTTGGCGATCTGCGCGAGCATCGGCGTGGTCGCCCCGCCCGCCTTCTGCGCGCGCTCGATGAGGCGGCGGAATTGCTCGATCCGCGGCTGGTTGCGCTCGATCCACGCCTCGATCGCGCCCTCGAGTTCGCGATCGCCGCGCAGGACCTTGGCGAGGAAGTCGATCCGCAGCTGCTCGAAGTCGCGCGCCAGCCCGGCGACCAGCAACCGCTCCCAATTGTCGGCGGGCACGTAGCGGATGAGCTGCTGCTGCGCCCAGTCGAGCCCGAGCGCTTCGCCGAGCCGGGTATAGGCGGCGGTCAGCGGCAGGATGTTGCTGCCCTTGCGATGCCCCAGCGCGGCCAGCCCGAACACCCCGTCCATCTCGTAGAGGTGGATCAGCGCATCGACCAGTTCGGGGTCGGCCCCCATCTCGGTCAGCCGTTCGCGCCGCGCCTGCGCCTCGTTGCGCACCTCGGCGCGGATCAGCCGCTGGGTCGCGCTCTCGACCTCGTTGTAGCCCGGCGCGAACAGGTCGAGCAGCGCCGACACGCGGGTTTCCGCCCCGGCCGAGCGCAGGATGTCCGACAGGTGGCTGCGCACCGAGCGCGCCGCCACCGAGAAAAGTTCGATGCGGGTCTTCTCGTCGACCTCGGCGGCCTCGATCCGCGCCCACAGCGCGGGCAGCCCGAGGATCCGCTCGGCGACGATGAACGCCACCGCGACCTGCCCCAGCGCGACGCCTTCCTCCTCGGTCATGTCGAGCGCGATCGAGGGGCCGAGCCGGTTGACCAGCCGGTTGGCGACCTTGGTGGCGATGATCTCGTTCTCGAGCCGGTGCGCGGCGACCGCGTCGCGATGCTGCTCGATCATCGGCCGCGGGAAGGCGGCGTAGAGCTCCTCCTCGAGCGCCGGGTCGGCGGCGAGGTCGAGCTGTTCGGCCGCGTCCTGCAACGCCATCTTCGACATCGACAGCACCACCGCCAGTTCGGGCCGGGTCATGCCGACATTGTCGAGCCCGCGGCGCATCAGCGCCTCCGAACTGGCGAGCCCCTCGACGCGCCGGTCGAGCCGGCCCGAGGCCTCGAGGATCTCGATCGTGCGCACGAACCCGGGCAGCCCGACCGCGCCCCGCGCCTCGGCGACCGACAGCGCGAGCGCCTGCAGCCGGTTGTCCTCGAGCACCAGCGCCGCGACCTCGTCGGTCATCGCCTCGAGCAGGCGGTTGCGCGCGTCGAAATCGAGCCGTCCCTCGCGCATCTCGCGGTTGAGCGGGATCTTGATGTTGACTTCGTTGTCCGAGCAGTCGACCCCCGCCGAATTGTCGATGAAGTCGGTGTTGATGCGCCCGCCGCCGAGCGCGAACTCGATTCGCGCTTCCTGCGTGATCCCGAGGTTGGCGCCCTCGCCGATCGCCTTGACGCGCAGCTCCTCGGCATTGACGCGGATCGCGTCGTTGGTCGGGTCGCCGACCTCGGCATTGCTCTGCCGCGCGGCCTTCACATAGGTGCCGATGCCGCCGAACCAGAGGAGGTCGGCGGGGGCCTTGAGGATCGCCGACAGGATCGCCTGCGGGGCGAGTTCCTCCTCGACCTCCTCGCCCAGCCCCAGCGCCGCGCGCGCCTGCGCAGTGAGGCGGATCGACTTCTGGTCGCGCCGCACGATCATCGCCCCGGGCGACAGCTTGTCGCGGTCGTAATCGTCCCAGCTCGAGCGCCCCATCTCGAACAGGCGCTTGCGTTCCTCCCAGCTGGTCGCGGGATCGGGGTCGGGATCGATGAAGATGTGGCGGTGGTCGAAGGCAGCGACGAGGCGCAGCGCCTTGGACAGCATCATCCCGTTGCCGAACACGTCACCCGACATGTCGCCGACCCCGACGACGTCGATCGGGTCGGTCTGGACGTCGATCCCCATCTCGAGGAAGTGGCGCTGGACCGAGACCCATGCCCCCTTGGCGGTGATCCCCATCGCCTTGTGGTCATAGCCGTTCGAGCCGCCGCTCGCGAAGGCGTCGCCGAGCCAGAACCCGCGTTCGAGCGCGATCGCGTTGGCGATGTCGGAGAAGGTCGCGGTGCCCTTGTCGGCGGCGACCACGAAATAGGGATCGTCGCCGTCGTGGACGACCACATTGTCGGGGTGGACGACCTTGTCGTCGACGATGTTGTCGGTCACCGACAGCAGCGAGCGGATGAAGGTGCGATAGGCCTCGGTGCCCTCGGCGAACCACGCCTCGCGATCGTTCGGGTTGGGCAGCTGCTTGGCGTAGAAGCCGCCCTTGGCGCCGGTCGGCACGATGACCGCGTTCTTGACCAGCTGCGCCTTGACCAGCCCGAGCACCTCGGTGCGAAAGTCGTCGCGCCGGTCGGACCAGCGCAGCCCGCCGCGCGCGACCGGGCCGCCGCGCAGGTGGATCCCCTCGACGCGCGGGCCGTAGACCCAGATCTCGCGGTAGGGGACGGGGGCGGGCAGCCCGGGGATCTTGGCGCTGTCGAACTTGAAGGCGAGGCATTCGCCGTCCTTCACCGCGAAGGCGTTGGTCCGCAGCGTCGCCTTCACGATGGCGCGGAACAGCCGCAGGATGCGATCGTCGTCGATCGACTGCACCATCGACAGCGCATCGTCGAAATTGCGCAGCGCGCGCTCGACGTTGGCGGCGCGGTCGTCGGCGGCCTGCGGGTCGTGCGCGGCGATGAAGGCATCGATCAGCGCGGCGGTCGCGGTCGGCGCGTCCTGCAGCGTCTCGACCACGGTGGCCAGCCCGAAGGCCACCCCGATCTGCCGCATGTAGCGGAACCACGCGCGCAGCCAGACCACCGAGCGGGGCTCGAGCCCGGCGAACAGCACGAGGCTGTTGAAGCCGTCGTTCTCGGCCTCGCCCTGCATCACTTCGGCGATCGCGGCCTCGACCACCTCGGCGCGCTCCATGATCGCCGCCACGTCGGTGCCCTCGGGCAGCTCGAGGTGGAAGTCGTGGATATAGCCGAGCGCCCCGTCGGCGAGCGCCGTCGGAATTTCCTCGAGCACCTCGAAGCCGAAATATTCGAGCACCGGGACCGCCTCGGACAGCGGGATGATCCCGTTGGCGCGATAGGTCTTGAGCCGCAGCCGGTTGGGTGCCTCGTGCTCGGCGCGCACCAGCCGCACGCTGCGCTCGTCGAGGTCGGGGTCGAGCGCGCTCATTCGGGTGATGTCGAGCGCCCCCTCGCGCGGGGTGGTGCGCGCGCGATAGCTTTCGGGCATGCCGGGCAGGAAGGAGAGCGCGAGGCGGGTGGCGCGGCCGGCGCCGACCTCGTCGATCAGCTCGGCCTCCACCGCCGGGGCCCAGCCGCGCACCATCTCGACCAGCGCCCGGTCGAGCGCCTCGACATCGGGGAGCGGCATCGAGGGATCGGTCGCCATGGTGTAGCGCAGCAGCGCCAGCTCGCCGTCGCCCAATTCGACCGACCAGGAGGAGATGGGCGAGCCCACCTCGTCCTCGAGCATCATCGCGATCGCCAGCCGGCGCGAGGTCGAGAGCTCGTCGCGCGGCAGCCAGACGAAGGCATAGAGGTGACGCTGGAGCGTGCCCTGCAGCACCAGCAGCGTCGGGCGCGGGCGATCGGCGAGGCTCATCGCGGTCAGCGCGGCGAGCCGCACTTCCTCCTCCTCGAAGCTGATCACGAGGTCGTGGGGCAGCGTCGAGATGGCATGCGTCAGCGCCTTGCCGCCATGGCTCGCGGGGGAGAAGCCAAGCTCCTTGTCGAGCGCGGCGAGCCGCTGCCGCAGGATCGGGACTTCGGCGGCGGGCGCGCGCAGCGCCTCCGAGGTCCACAGCCCGCAATGCACCGAGATGCCCTGTTCGCGCCGGACCATGATGACGTCGAGCGGCACCCGCCGGTGCACCGGCGAGACCTGGTCGGCCTTGAGGATGAGATAGCTGCGCCCCCCCGAGGTCAGCGCCTCGATCGCGGCGCGCACGACGCTCTCGTCCCACAGCTCGATACCGTCGCGCAGGATGCCGAGCCCCGCGCCCGGCTTGCCGTCCTCGCCGATGAGGAGATGGCCGAGCAAGGTGAAATTGTTGTCACCGAGCCAGTCGAGGAAATTGGCCGCTTCGGGGCGCTGCTCGCGCAGCCGCTCGGCGTCGCTCGCCATCTCGGCGAGCATCGCCTTCCAGTCGCGCACCGCGGCGCGAACATGCTCGAGTACGTCACGCAGGATCACCGACAGGTCGTGGCGCCCACGCGCATCGGCGCGGTCGAGCTCGATGAAGATCAGGCTCTCGGGGGTGCCCTCCTCGCCGCCCCAGCCGATGATCCGCCCTTCCGCGTCGCGGCGCACGCGGATGATCGGGTGCAGCAGGCGGTAGACCGACAGCCCGCGCGCGGCGATCGCGCCGGCGACGCTGTCGACGAGGAAGGGCATGTCGTCGTTGACGAGCGCGAGCCGCATCCGCCGCTGCCCCGCCTCGCCGCCCGAACTCTCGAGTTCGAGGTTGAGCCGGCCGGGCTTGCGCTGCTGCGCGGTCTCGGCAACGAAGCGCGCCGCGTCCTCGAGGTCTTCGAGGCCATAGCCATCGAGGTCACCCGGAAGCGCGCTCGCTTCCATCGCCTGTTCGAGCACTTCCACCCAGGCGGGATCGATCCCTTGTTCCGACATGCCGCTTCCCTGACGCATCCTGACTTGGCGGCGGGCTATAGACCCGCCCCAGAGGGGTCACAAGGGGGAGTTTGCGGGCGTTCTAGCGTCCCGACTTGAGGATCGCGCGCTCGACCAATTTGTGATCGATCACACGCGCGACCGGCGCGTGCGCCCCATTGTCGTCGCGGCGCACCAGCACCAGCGCGAACTCCTCGTTGGCGCCGAGCCGGGCGAGGTCGATGGCGTCGCGTTCGCGCAGGCGGCGACACGCCGCCTCGAGCCGGGCGTTGCCGGCAGGCGCGCGCGCCTCCTCGCCGCGCTTGAGCGCGCGCTCGGCGGCGACCAGCCCCTTGAGCCCGCCTTCGGCCTCGCTCACGAACGCCTCGAAGTCCCCCTGCGCGATTCCCTTGCGGTGGCCGTAGGACAGGGCGGCGGCGAACTCGGTCAGCCGGGTCTTGTCGTAATCGATCCCGAACACGAGCTTGACGATCGGGGTCATCGGCGCGCGCGCCTGCACGGTGAGGTCCGCCGCCTCGAGCAGCGCCGCATAATGATCGGGTTCGGCCTCGGCGACGAGACTGAAGTCATAGGCCTGCCCGAGCGCCTTGTAGAGCGCGGCGCGGCTGCGACTGTCGGCATCGTTGGACAGCGCCGCCGCCTCGCGCGCGGCCTCGAGCCAGGTTTCGAGCGGCGAGGGGTCGTCGGCGTCATCGTCCGCGTCCGCGTCTGCGTCCGTGTCCGCTTCGGCCGCGAGGACGTCGGCCGTCGCCGCGTCGGCTTCCTCCGCCGCCTGCGGGTCCGGCTCGTGCGCGTCCTCCGCCTCGTCCGCCGCGTCGGTCGGCGCCAGCGGCACGGCGAGCGTCGCGGCGAGCGCGTCTTGGGCGTCTACCCCGTCCGCCGCGTCGGTTTCCGGCTCGGGGCCCGTGTCGGCGTCGATCGCGGCGGGGTCGATGGTGGCGGTCGGCTCGGGCTCGTCCACGGCGGTGTCGAGCACCGGCGCCGTCGGTGTCGGCGCCTCCCCCCAGTGGCCCTCGTCGGAGTCGCCATCGTCGGCGCCCGCGGCGTCCGCGGTGTCCTCGCCCGGCGCGGCGGCATCGAACGGGTCGACCTCGACCTGCGCCTCGGGGGCCAGTTCGAGGATGTCGCCGTCCGCCGCCTCGTCCATGTCGGCGAGCGGGTCGGGGCGCTCCATGCGCGCAAAGCTGCCGGTCAGCTCGGCATAGTCGCCGCCCGTCTCGTCCCCGGCGTCCTGTTCGCCCGCATCGCCCATGTCGTCGGGCAGCTCGACCGCGGCGAGCGCGGCATAATCGGCGCCCCCGTCGGCCGGTTCGGCCTCGGCCGGCGCATCACCCGCAGCCGCCGTCTCGGCCTCCGCCGCGTCGGTCGGCATGTCGTCGACCCGAGCGAACGAGGCGGCCTCCTCGTCGTCGGGGAGCGCGGGGGCGAAGGCGACCACCCCCGGCGCGTCGGCGTCGACCGGTGCGGCGGCGGGGTCCTCGGTCGCGGCCTCCACCGCGCTGTCGGGGCCGTCGGTCCAGTCCGCGGCGGAAGCGTAGGCGGCGGTGGCCGCGTTCCCGGCATCGTCGTGCGGCGTCGCCGCGACGGGCGCGGGCTCGGCGGGGTCGAGCGACGCCGGCTCGCCGTGCGGCACCGGCGCGGGGGCGTCGAGATCCTCGAGCGCGCCCGTCGCCTCGGCCTCGGCCTCGCGCCGCGCCGCGGTTTCGGCCGCGCGCTGCTCGGCGGTTTTCCAGTTGATCACCGCATAGACGAAGTCGATGGTGCGATCGTCGGAGGAGAAGGGCATGAGGATGCCGCGGTAGAGCGGGCCGTCGCCGACCTCCTCGGGGCCCTCGCTCTCGAAGCCGACGGGCGCGCGGCACTCCATCAGCCGGGCATAATGATCGGCGACCACGCCGAGCATCGAATGGCGCGGGACCTCGCTCAGCCGTTCGACCGATTCGCCCACCCCGCACTGCGCGCGCACGGCCTGCCCGATATAGGGCAGCGTGGGATCGTCGGTGCCGCGGGAGAAATCCATCAGCACACTGTTGACCGCGAAATGCTGGAGGTCGGCGGGCCGGAGGTCGTCGATCGAGGGGAAGTCGCGCCCGTCGAGCAGCGAATACCAGTAATTGTAGGCCCGGACCTGCATGCGCCGGTCGGCGATGGCCGCCTCGCTACCCCTGTCGGTCTGTTGCTGCTGCGCGTACATGGCCCACCCCGCCTGATGATAAGATCTGCATGGGAACATGCGCGCGCGGGCTGAAAAATTCGTTAAGCGCGTCTCAACCAGCGCCGCGCCGGGTCCCGCTCGCGCGCCGGCGCGCACGGGCTTGCAGGCGGGCGCGCACATTGGTAGAGGCGCGCATCCGCTGGCCCCTCCCGGGGCGCAAGCGATGCCGCAGTAGCTCAGCTGGTAGAGCACGTCATTCGTAATGATGGGGTCGGGGGTTCGAGTCCCTTCTGCGGCACCATATCCGCTGGTCGGCACGCGCCGTGCGCCGCCGCCCGCGGTTGGCATCCCGCTGCCCCCCCTTTTTTTTGCGCCCCGCCGCGCCGTGCTCGCACCGAATCGGCGCGGTCATCGCCCCGTCCCCGAACGCGCGCGGCCGGTGCTCCGCCAATCGGCTCCGTTTCGGAGCAAGGGTCGACCATCCGCGCCGTAAACCGTTTACACTCCCAGGCATCGCTTGCGGGGGAAAGACACGTGTTCCTGGCCCAGGACGCCAAACTCGAAAGCCTCGCGAAGGTGGGGTGCTGGCAATATCGCGACGGCGACCGCCACGTCGACTGGTCGCCCGGCACCTACCGCCTCCACGACGTGCCGGTGGGCGAGCCAATCACGCTCGATCGCGCGCTCGGCTTCTATTCGCGCGGGTCGCGCCACACCGTGCGCCGCGCGGTCTTCGAGGCGCTGCACAAGCGCGAGAAGTTCAGCTTCGAGGCCGATATCATCAGCGCGCGCGGCGCCTTGCGCCGGGTCCGCTGTTTCGGGCTCGCCAGCGGCAGCGAGGACCGCACGCTGATCTCCGGCGTGGTCGTCGACATCTCCGAGCAGCATGACAAGTCGATCGAGACCCAATGGGCGAGCGAGCACGACACGCTCACCGGGCTGCGCAACCGCCGCGCCTTCTACCGGATCGTCTCGCGCACGCTCGCCAAGCCGGGTAAGAGCGGGTGGGTCGCGCTGTGCGACTTCGACAACATGAAGCCGATCAACGACGGTTTCGGCCACGCGGTCGGCGACCAGGCCCTGCGCCATGCCGCCAACCTGATGCGCGAGATCGTCCCCTTCGCCGAGCTGTGCCGGATCGGCGGCGACGAATTCGCCATGTTCTTCCCCGAGCCGGTCTCCGAGCGGATCGCCATGCGCTTCCTGCGCAAGCTCATCCGCACCCTCAAGAGACCGATGCAATGCGGCAGCGCGCGCGTCTCGATCCCCTGCACCATCGGGCTGGCGCGCTGGTATTCGGGCGACAGCTTCGACGAGGCGCTCCGCCGCGCCGACATCGCGCTCTACAACGGCAAGGCCGCGGGCAAGGGCAATGCCACCCTCTACACCGACACGCTGCCCGACCCGTTCGGCGCCAAGGCGGCGCAGGTCGCCGTCCTCGCCGCCGCGGTGGCCGAACGGCGCCTGTTCACCGCGTTCCAGCCGATCGTCTCGCTCGCCGATCCCGACGCGGTCCGGGTCGAGGCGCTGGCGCGCACCCGCTCGGGCAAGCGGGTGCAGCGTCCCGAGGCCTTCGCCGCCGGGCTGACCGACCCCGACCTCAGCCTGCAGGTGCTCGAGCAGTCGATCCGCGACAGCGCCGCGCTCGCGGCGATGGTCGGCACCCACCCGGTCATCCACCTCAACTGCACCCCCGCCAACCTGCTGAGCGAGAAGTTCGCGCCGCGGCTTGCCCGCCAGATCGAGCAGCGCGGGCTCGACCCGACCCGCTTCGTGGTCGAGATCACCGAGAACAGCTCCTTCTTCGACCCCGGCTCGGCGCTCTACGGCGCGCTGGAGGACGTGCGCGCCTGCGGCTTTCGCATCGCGCTCGACGATTTCGGCACCGGGCATTCGAGCCTCGCGCACATCAGCCGCCTGCCGGTCAACGCGCTCAAGATCGACAAGTCGTTCGTCGACGACCTGCACAGCGAGGCCAATGTCGCGGTGATCAGCGCGCTCGCCTCGATCTCGCGCTCGCTCGAGCTCGAGCTGATCGCCGAGGGGCTCGAGGACGCGGCGACCCGCACCTTGCTCGAGGCCGCCGGGATCGAGCTGTTCCAGGGCTATTTCCTCGGTCGCCCGACCAACTTCGAGGAGCTGGGGCGGGCAGGAGGCGACCTTGCCGCTGCTTAGGGTCTGCTACGTGAGCGCGCCGACCGGGCCGATCACCTTCAAGAAGCTCAACGACATCATCGCCGTGAGCCGGCGCAACAACATCCGGCGCGGGCTGCGCTCGGCGCTTTATTCGAGCAGCCACGAATTCTTCCAGTGCCTCGAGGGGCCGGCGCGCGCGATCGACCGGCTGATCGCCACGCTCGCGCGCGATCGGCGGCACCGCGCGCTGACCATCCTCGAGAGCCAGCGGATCGCCGACTACCACCTGCCCGACCCCTTCACCTTCGAACCGCTCGAGGCCGACACGCTCTTCGACTTCTGCACGCTCGCCTACGAGGACATGGGGATCGTCAGCGCGCGCGCCATCTTCCGCGGCGAATGGGCCGACGCGTGCAGCGCGGCGCCGGGTGCGTGAGGCGCGCCGCGGCGGAGCGTCCCGGCTCGCGCCCGGCCCGCGCCCGCGCCCGCGCTCGCGCCCGCCTACCCGCCAAGCAAAAGGGCCCCGGCATCGCTGCCGGGGCCCCCTGCGTTGATCTGGCGCGTCGCGACTAGAAGTCGAAACGGGCGAGGAAGGTGAAGCGGCGATCGTTGCGGAAGGCCGAGCGGGTGATCCGCGTGCCGTCGTAATCGATCAGCTGCGAGGTGCGGGTGACCTCGTCGAGCAGGTTCACCCCCTGCACCCCGACCTTCACATTGTCGGTGACCGCGTAGAAGATCGACGCGTCGAGCTGCCCGGTGTCCTCGCCATAGATCGGCGAGAAGGGGAAGATCACGTCGCGCGGGGTCTGCAGGAAGTCCGAGCGCCAGTTGTAGGCGGCACGCGCCGACAGGCCGGCATATTCGTAGAACAGCACCGCGTTGACCGTGTGCTCGGAGATGCCCGCGAGCGGGAGCCCCTGCGCAAACGGGCTCTGCCGCGCGCCGCCCGCGTCGTTGAAGAACTCGCCGCCGTCGACATAGGTGTAGGTCAGCTGCGAGCCGATCCCGCCGAGCGCGCCGGGCAGGAAGTCGTAGACCTGCTGGTAGGCGACCTCGACCCCCTTGAGGCGACCCGATTCGAGGTTCTGCGGGCCGTCGACGCGAACGTCATAGGCGAGCCCCGTCTCCGAGTTGACCAGCTGGTTCACCACCGCGCCCGAGGTCACGACGTCGTCGATGTCCTTCATGAAGCCAGTGACGGTGAGCGAGCCGACCGTGTCCCAATACCATTCGAACGACAGGTCGTAGTTCCACGCCTGCGTGGCATTGAGGAACGGGTTGCCCGTGTTGATCGCGAACAGCGGCCCGCTGTCGAGCGTGCCCGACTGGACGAGGACGCCGATATTGTCGCCGATCACCCCGCCCACGCCGTTGGCGGCGAGGTCGGGACGGAAGATCGCCTTCGACACCGCGCCGCGAACGAGCATGCCGTTGCCGAAGTCGAGCCGCGCGTTGAAGCTCGGCAGCCAGTTGTCGTAGCTCTGCCCCGACCCCAGGTCGGTCCGCGCCCCGTTCAACGCGGCGACATATTCGTCGCGGCGCGAATCGGGCAGCGAGCAGAAGCTGCGGTTGAGCCCCGGGTTGCCCGCGATGAAGGCGCAGACCGCCTCGAGATCCGAACGCTCGGCGACGCCGTCGCCGTCACCGCCCAGCTCGGGGTTGTCGATCACCCCCGGCTCGGGGAAGCTCAGGATACCGTCGCTGCGCACGTTGGTCTCGACGTAGCGCACGCCGAAGTTGCCATCGAGCACCCAGCCGTTGTCGAACTCATGCTCGTAATCGGCGCGGGCGTAGAGCCCGAGCGTGCCTTCGCCGACGCTGGTGACGCTGGCGGGCTGGAAGATCGGCTCGCCGTCCTCGTCGAGCGGGATGAGGTCGCGCTGTTCGGGCGAACGGGTGAAGTCCTGGATCGCCTGGAAGTCGGCCTCGAGCGTGCCCGCGAGATATTTGCGGAGCAGGTCGTCGCCGCCGTAGTAGAAGGCCGCGCCGACCGGGGCGGCCACGTTGCCGCGCTGGAAGTTGTCGCCGAACGGATCGTACAGGCTGGCCTGCCCGGGGAAGTCGACGACATAGGCGCCGCCGCCCGCGCCGTAGAAGCGGCTCGGGTCGTTCTGCGACCAGCTCCAGTCGCCGTTCCGCGTGGTCCAGGTGTCGCCGAGGTTCGACCAGACCTGGTAGGTGGCCTGCCGGGTCTTCTGGTTGCGCTCGGCCCAGCGGGCACCGAAGCGGACGCGCTTGAGCGGGCCGGCCTCGAGGTCATATTCCATGTCGCCGCGCAGCGAATTGAGGTCGCCCTCGTTGCGCAGGCGCCCGTCGAGGTGGAACCAGTAGTAGATGCCCTCGGGGTCGGCGACCGCGCTGAGGTCGGCGTTGCCGCCGCTGCCCGCCTCGAAGAAGCGGACCACCGGGGTCTCGCCCGAATTGTCGTAGAAGATGTCGCTGAACGAGCGCATCGCGGTGATCACGCCGTCGAGGCTGCGATCCGAGTTGATCGTCTGAAATTCGACGTTGCCGCGCAACCGGTCGGTCAGCGCGAAATCGACGTCGACCGAGAAGTCCTCGGTCATCGCGCCGTCCTGCTGCACGAAGCGCAGGGTCTCGGTCGGGATGCCCGTGATGCCTTCCTGGCTGGTCTGGGTCAGCGTGGCCGACACCAGCTCGCGGCCGATGATGACGGGGTTGGTGCCGGGCGCGATGACCGGGCTGAAATTGTCGTCGTTGACCTGCGCCAACACCGCGAATTCGGCGAGGCTGCCGTCGGTCTCGGCGCGCAGATATTCGGCGGTGATGAGGAGTTCGCCGCCCGCGCTCTCGAACTGCGCGACGCCCGAGAAGGCGTTACGGTCGCGGGTCAGCGTGGTGGTGCGCACCCCCGCGCCCTTCGGCGCGATGATCAGCCCGGTGGTGTCGAACTCGTCGGGGCCGAGCGGATCGGCATTGCCGTCGATCCCGCCCGAACCGGTCGGCAGCGAGCGGAAGCAGGGCTGGTCGGCGAGCAGCGTCTCGGGACGGAAGCAGGGGTCGGTGATCTGGCTGGCGTCGGTGCGGGTCACCAGCTCCTGCTGCGCATAGGCAGCCTGGAGCCCGATGGTGCCGGCCTCGAAGTCCCAGGTGTTGGACACGAGGCCAGAGAAACCGGGCGACCATTCCTTGGCGAGGTCGCCGACATTGGCTTCGATCGTGCCCGCGATCTTGAGGCCGGGATTGTCGAGCGGCTTGCGGGTGACGAGGTTGACCGTCCCCGAGATGCCGCCCTCGACCATGTCGGCGGTGAGGTTCTTGAACACCTCGACGCGCCCGAGCAGTTCGGGCGAGACGTCGTTGAAGCCGAGCGTGCGGCCACCGTTGGCCGAGAAGATGTCGCGGCCGTTGAGTTCCGAGCGCACGTAGGGAAGTCCGCGGATGATCACGCCCGAGCCCTCGACCGAGAAGCGATCGGGGTCGTCGCGCTGGACGAAGCGGCTGATGTTCACGCCGGGCACGCGCTGGAGCGATTCGGCGACCGAGCGGTCGGGCAGCGCGCCGATGTCCTCGGCGGTGATGACGTCGACGAAGGTGTCGGCGTCGCGCTTGATCGCGGCGGCGGTCTCGAGGCTGCGAAGATAGCCGGTGATGACGACGGTATCGTCTTCCTCGACGACCGGCATGTCGGTGCCTTCGAGCTCTTCCTGCTCGTCCTCGGCCTGCGCCGGATCGCTCGCGTCCTGCGCGTAGGCGGGCTGCGACAACGCCATCACCATCGCAAAGCTCGACGCGGTGCCGAGCATGCGCATGCTGAACAAATTCTTCTCTTCGGTGGCCAAAAGATCCTCCCCTGAATACATTGGCGAGCGCGGACATCGCGCAGATATGGACGGGTCAGGTGTAAAGAAGCGTGTGATCGTTCACAAGCAAAAGATGCGCGTTCACAATATGCTGCTTTTCCGTTAGTTTGCGCGGGCTTAGGGCGACGGCGGGGGACCCACTGTTGCGCTCGGGTGACAGGTGGAGAGGACCGGAAGTTCATGCCTATCAAGAAGATCGTGATCGTGGGGGGCGGCACCGCCGGCTGGATGGCGGCGGCGGCGCTGTCGCGGCTGGCGCAGTCGCAACTAATGCAAATCACGCTGGTCGAATCCGAACTGATCGGCACGGTCGGGGTGGGCGAGGCGACGATCCCGCCCTTCCTCAACTTCAACGACCGGCTCGGGATCGACGAGGCCGAGCTGCTCGCCGCGGTGCAGGGCAGCTTCAAGCTGGGCATCCACTTCGTCAATTGGGAGAGCGTCGGCGACAGCTACTTCCATCCCTTCGGCAACTATGGCTATGCGGTCGACAGCGTCTCGTTCCACGAGATCTGGATGCGCTACCGGATGGCCGGCGATACGCGCCCGCTGCACCAGTTCAGCCCCGAGACGATGGCGGCGATGCACCGTCGCTTCATGCACCAGGACGAGGGCGCCGAACTGCCCGCGATCAACTATGCCTACCATCTCGACGCCACCGCCTATGCGCGCTTCCTGCGCCGCTATGCCGAGGCGCGCGGGGTGGTCCGCAAGGAGGGCAAGATCGTCACCTCCGACCTGCACGGCGAAAGCGGCTTCGTGCGCTCGGTCACGCTCGAGGACGGTGCCGAGATCGAGGGCGACTTCTTCATCGACTGTTCGGGCTTTCGCGGGCTGCTGATCGAGGACGCGCTCGAGACCGGCTACGAGGAGTGGACCCACTGGCTGCCGTGCGACCGCGCGGTGGCCATCCCCTCGCGCGGCGACGGCACCGTCCTGCCCTATACCCGCGCCACCGCGCACAGCGCGGGCTGGCAGTGGCGCGTGCCCCTGCAGCGCCGCAACGGCAACGGCCACGTCTATTGCTCGTCCTTCATGGAAGCCGACGAGGCCACCCGCATCCTGCTCGACAATGTCGACGGCGAGGTCATGGCCGAGCCCAACCACCTGCGCTTCGTCACCGGCCGCCGCAAGAAGTTCTGGAACAAGAACGTCGTCGCGGTGGGGCTGTCGGGAGGCTTCATGGAGCCGCTCGAATCGACCTCGATCCACCTCATCCAGAGCGCCATCGCCAAGCTCGCCGGGGTGCTCAGCCTCGATGGCGTGACCCCCGCGCAGGAGGAGACCTTCAACCGCCTCCTCGGCAAGGAATTCTCGCGCATCCGCGACTTCCTCATCCTCCATTACAAGGCGACCAAGCGCGACGATTCGGAGTTCTGGAACTACTGCCGGACGATGGACATCCCCGACACGCTGCAGGAGAAGATCGACCTGTTCCGCCTCAACGGGCAAGTGTTCCGCGAGGAGGACGAGCTGTTCGCCGAGACCAGTTGGGTGGCGGTGATGATGGGGCAGGGCATCGTGCCCGGGCGTCCCAGCGCGATGGCGCACAGCCTCGACCTCGACAAGCTGCGCGAGGAATATGAGGGGATCGACAAGTCGATCCGCTACGTCGTCGGCAACATGCCGACGCACGACCAGTATCTCGAACGCTACTGCCCCGCCGCGATGGCCGCCGAATAGGCCGCTCGCCCGCGCGCCGCGGCCCGCCCGGCGCACGCCGGCATGGAAAAGGCCCGCCCCCCGGTCGCGGAGGGCGGGCCTTCTTGCGGGCCGAAGCGATCGCGCCTCCTAGAAGGAGCAGGCCGTGCCCGCGGGCATGTCGACCCGCGACATCTCGGCGATCACCATCCGGAAGGGCGCCTCGCTGCTGATGGTCAGGGCATCGCCGAGCCCCGGCAGGCAGGCCTCGGTGAGCAGGATCTCGCGATCCCCCTTGCCCGTCGCGAGCGCCATCTGCTCGGTCACGTCAATGGTCGTGTCGCCCACGCCGATGCGCACCGCGCCGGCGGGCGCGGCGTGGACCGAGTAGACCAACCGGTAGCCGCCCTCGGCTTCGGGGCCGGCGAGCGTCAGGCTGCTGCCCGGGCCGAAGGTCACGAGGCGCGCGTCCTCCTGCCGGTTGCGGTCGTAGCCGCGCACGACCACCCCGCCGCCCTCGCCCACGAGGTTGGGCAGGTCGCGCCCGCCCGCGGTAGCGCTGATCCCCGCCGCGAGCCGCCCGTCGGCGTACCAGGTCGCCGCCGCGGCATCGAGGTGATCGCAGCGCTCGTCGAGCCGCGGCAGCGCGGCGACCTCGTCGAGCGCGCGCCCGTAGCCGAGCGGGAAGAGCGCTCCCTCGGGACCGTTGACCGGCGCCCCGCCGCAATCGGCGGGCCAGCTGAACGACAGCCGCCCGGTCGCGGGCACCAGCCCGTAGAGGACATCGGCGACCCCGGCCCCCTCGCCGCCCGGCAGCCAGCTCGCCACGAAGGCGTCGGCGGCGTTGATCTCGCGGTTCATCCACAGGGGACGGCCCGACAGGAAGACCGCGACCGCGGGGATCCCCTCGGCCTCGTAGCGGCGGAGCAGCTCGAGCCCCTCCTCGTCACCGAACACCATGGTCTTGCGGTCGCCCGCGAACTCGGCATAGGGCTCCTCGCCGAACACCACGACCGCGACGTCGGGTCGGGTCGCATAGTCGCCGTCCTGCGACAGCGTGGCGCTGCCGCCGCTCGCGCGCGCCGCCGCCTCGAGCCCGCTCCAGATCGAGGTCGCGCCGGGGAACATGTCATTGTCGAGCTCGCCGCCGCCCTGCCAGGTCAGCGTCCAGCCGCCCGCCGCCTGTGCGATGCTGTCGGCGGCGCGCCCCGCAACGAGGATGTCGGTGCCCGGGGCGAGCGGGAGCACGCCGTCGTTCTTGAGCACGACCTGGCTCTTCGCGACCGCCTCGCGCGCGATCGCCCGGTGCGCGGCGCTCCCGAGCTTGTCGAGCTCGCCCGCGTTGGCGCGCGCCGACGGCGGCGCCGCCTCGGGCCCGAGGATCCCGGCGCGCAGCTTGAGCCGCAGCACGCGCGCGACCGCCTCGTCGAGCCGCTGCATCGGGATGGTCCCGTCGCGAACCTGCGCGACCAGATTGTCCATCAGCCCCTTCCAGTCGTCGGGCACCATGTAGATGTCGAGCCCCGCCAGCAGCGACTGCGGGCAGTCGGTGACGGTGCAGCCGGCGACCTGCTGGTGGCCGTTCCAGTCGCCCACCACGAGCCCGTCGAACCCCATCTCACCGCGCAACACGTCGGTCAGCAACTCCTTGTTGCCGTGCATCTTGCGCCCGTTGATCGAGTTGAAGCTCGCCATGATGGTCTCGACCCCGGCGCCGATCGCGGCGGGATAGGGCACCGCGTGGATGGCCTTGAGCTCCTCGAGGTCGCCGTTGACGTCGCCCTGGTCGACCCCCTGCTCGGTCCCGCCGTCGCCGAAGAAATGCTTGGCGGTGGCAATCACCCGCCCCTCGCCGAGCCGATCGTCGGCGCCGCGGCGCCCCTGCAACCCCTCGACCAGCGCGGCACCCATCGCCGCGACCAGCGCGGGGTCTTCCGAATAGCTCTCGTAGGTCCGGCCCCAGCGATCGTCGCGCGCGACCGCAACGGTGGGGGAGAAGTTCCAGTCGATCCCGGTCACCTCGATCTCGGTCGCGGTCGCCGCGCCGATGCGGCGCACGAGGTCGGGGTCGCGGGTGGCGCCGAGCCCGATATTGTGCGGGAAGATGGTGGCGCCGACGACATTGGTGTGGCCGTGGACCGCGTCGGTCCCCCACATCGTCGGGATCACCGGTTCATCGCCCGGCAGCGGCTGGACCGAGGCCGCGTACATCTCCTCGGCGTAGCGCAGCCATGCGGCGGCGGGGGCGAACTCGTCGCCATAGGGACCGCCGTTGCCGCCGTTGAGGTAGCTGCCGAAGCGATAGCGCTCCATGTCCTCGGGGGTGAAGCTGTTGATCTGCGGCTGGATCAGCTGCGCGACCTTGCGCTCGAGGCTCATGCGCGCGACGAGGTCGGCGACGAACGCCTCCTCGTCGAGCGCGCTGGCTGTCGCGGTGGTCGCGCTGGCGGGGGCGGTGCCCGTCATCGGGGCGGTACAGCCGGCAAGCGCGGTGGCCGCCATCAAAAGGCCGAGCGAAGGGGCGATGCGACTCATGGGGGCACTCCTGTTGCGCCACGGCGATGCGACCCGGCAGATCGGTCCGTACACCCCCGACCGCGGCCACCCGCCGTGTGTTTCTCTCCTGGCGAGGATCCCGGCCTGCGACCGGTCTCGCTCCGGCTGCTAGCTGTATCAGATGTGTGAGCGTTCACAAGGGGCAAGCCCCACGCGACCCGATCGCGCTTTGCCATTCGCGGCGGGGATGATAACAGGCGCAAGCCATGGGGGAATTTGGAGCAGATGAGCAGTAAGCGTTCGGTGACCATCGAGGACGTGGCGCGCGCGGCCAACGTGTCGCGCCAGACGGTGAGCCGGGTCATCAACCGGTTGCCCTCGGTCAGCGCCGACGCCAAGGCGCGGGTCGAGGAGGCGATCGCCCGGCTCGGCTATGTCCCCAACCTCGCCGCGCGGCGCATGGGCGGGGCGCGCAGCTTCCTCATCATGGCGATCAACGATCGCGCCCGCACCATCGAGAACTGGGCCGCCGGACGCGGCAACGACTGGGTCGACCAGATGCTCTATGGCGGGATGATGGCGTGCGAGGAGCGCGGCTATCACATGCTGTTCGAACTCGTCGACACCGAGCCCACGCAGGCGGCGCAGCAGATGCAGCGCATCCTCACCAGCCTCCAGCCCGACGGCATCATCCTGACCCAGCCGCACAGCGAGAACCCCGCACTCGCGGCGCAGCTGCGCGAGCGCGCGCGCCCGTTCGTGCGGATCGGGCTGCCCAACCCCGACATTCCCGCCGTCTCGGTGCACATGGACGAGGCGGGCGCGGCGCGCGCGGCGGTCGAGCACCTCACCGCGCTCGGCCATGCCGACATCGCGCTGCTCGCGGGCGATGCGCGCTACCGCGGCTCGCTCGCCCGCCGCGAGGGCTATGTGGCGGCGATGCGCACGGCGGGGCATTCCCCGCGCGTCGAGGAGGGCGACTTTTCCTACGACAAGGCGGCGACCATCGCCGCGCGCTGGTTCGACGAGGGCGACGGCCCGAGCGCGATCATCGCCGAGAATGACGAGATGGCGTTCGCGGTGCTGCGCGAGGCAGGGCGGCGCGGGATCAAGGTCCCCGACCGGCTGTCGCTGCTCTGTTTCGAGGACACGCCCGGCGTGCGCTTCTCGGTGCCCCCGCTGTCGGCGATCCGCCAGCCCACCGCCGAGATGGTGGCCAAGGCGTGCGACCTGCTCATCGACCGCGCCGAGGGCAAGGAGGTCGAGGAGGAGGTCCACGTCCTGCCGTTCGAGCTGATCGTGCGCGAGACCACCGGCCCGCGGCGCCGGTGAGCGCGCCGCCGCGCGCGCCCGGTCCCGCGCTGCACTCGAGCGGGTTCGAACCCCGCCTCATCCTCGCCACCCTCGGCGCGTTCACTGCCTTCATGCCGCTGCTGGTGCTGCTGCTGCCGCGCCGGGTCGAGGCGGTGGCCCCGGGCAGCGCGCTCGCCGACCTGTCGCTGCTGCTGCTCGTCGGCGGGCTGGTGGCGAGCGGCGCGCACATCCTCGGCGGCTGGTGGAGCGATCGCTGGATGGCGCGGATCGGCACCCGCCGCCCGCAGATCCTCATCGGCCTCCTGCTCGTCCTCGCCAGCCTCTCCGCCTTCGGCTGGGCGATGACGCTGGCGCAGCTGATGCTCGCGATGATCGCCTTCCAGTTCGCCTTCAACATCCTGTTCGCGCCCTTGAATGCGCTGCTCGCCGACTATGTCCCCGACGCGCGCAAGGGGCTGGTCGCGGGGGCGCAGGGGGCGATGCTCCCGCTCGCCGGCTTCACCGTCAGCCTCGTCGGCTGGGTCTCGGCGGGCGATGCGGGCTGGCCCTTCGCGATGGTCGCCGCCTTCGTCGGGCTCGCCATCGCCCCGCTGCTCGTCGGCTGGACCCGCGCCCCGGTCATCGCCACCGCGCCGCGGGGCGAGGCGCCGGGGGCGGCGGCGTGGAAGCTGCTGCGCGGCGATTTCGCTTATGCCTGGATCGCGCGGCTGCTGGTGCAGATCGGCGCGGTCAGCGTGATCTCCTACCTTTTCCTCTACGTCGACAGCGTCGCGTCGTGCGCGCGCGGCTTCGGCGCGCAGACCGCCTCGGCCGCGGTCGCGCTGCTCGCGCTGGTCTCCAACCTGTTCGCCATCCTCGCCGGGCTCGCGGCGGGGCGGTGGAGCGATGCGCTCGGGGCGCGCAAGCCGGTGCTGGTCGCCACCGCGCTGGTGATGGCGGCGATGCTCGGCCTGCTCGCCTGGGCGCCGCACTGGGGCCTCGTCATCGCCGCGCACGCGCTCTTCACCGCCGCGCTCACCGCCTTCCTCTCGGTCGACAGCGCGATGGTGGCGAGCCTCGTCGCCGGGCGGCGCCGCCGCGGCGCGCTGCTCGGCATGATGAACCTCACCAACACCCTGCCCTCGGTCATCGCCCCCGCGCTCGCGCTCTCGCTCGCCGCGGGCGCGCTGGGCGGGGCACCGTTGCGCAGCCTGATGCTGCTGGCCGCGGGCGCGACCGTCCTGTCCGCGCTGGCGGTGACCCGCATCCGCACCATCCGCTAACCCCTTCCCTGACAAGCGCTTTGACGGCACAAAGAGGATGGACGCGCCCCTTGTGATCGTTCACAGTCGCGCTCTTTTCCCGGCAGCGTCCTGTCGGGGGCAAGCTCTTTGGGGGAGGATTTTTCCATGGTTTCAGTGTCGCCCGATGCGGCCAGCAGCACCGATCCGCGGCCGGAAGTCGAACATGACGTCGGCATCGACGCGCCGGGGCTGAACTATTTCGTCTTCGCGCTCTTCTTCATCTTCGGCGGGATCACGTCCCTGAATGACGTCATCATCCCCAAGCTGAAGGAGCTGTTCACGCTCAGCTATTTCGAGGCGCTGCTGGTGCAGTCGGCCTTCTTCCTCGCCTACCTGCTGATCGGCATCCCCGGCGCCAAGCTGGTCAAGAAGGTCGGCTACATGCGGGGCGCGGTGATCGGGCTGCTGACGATGATGGTGGGCTGCCTGCTCTTCATCCCGGCGAGCCAGACCGCGATCTACGGCGTCTTCCTCTTCGCGCTGTTCATCCTCGCCTCGGGGGTGGTCATCGTGCAGGTCGTCGCCAACCCGCTGATCAGCCTGCTCGGCCCGCAGAGGACGGTGCACAGCCGCCTCACCTTCGCGCAGGCCTTCAACTCGCTCGGCACCACCGTCTTTCCCTTCGTCGGCTCGATCATCATCCTCGGCAGCCTCGCCGAGGTGACCGCCGCCGAACTCGAAGGCGCCGAACTCACCGCCTATCGGCAGGCGGGGTCGGAAGCGATCTGGCAGGGCTATCTCGGGCTCGCCGGGCTGATCGCGCTGGTCGCGCTCGCGGTCTGGGTCTTCCGCAACCGCCTCAAGGGCGAAGAACATGCGCCCTCCTCGGGGCTCGCGGGCTTCGACCTGATCAAGCGCACCCGCTTCGGCTTCGGCGCCTTGAGCATCTTCCTCTACGTCGGTGCCGAGGTCGCGATCGGCTCGATCATCGTCAACTATCTGATGCAGGAAAGCGTGCTCGGGCTCGACGAACTGTCGGCGGGCAAGCTCATCAGCCTCTACTGGGGCGGGGCGATGGTCGGTCGCTTCATCGGCTCGGGGCTGCTGCGCGTCTTCTCGCCCGGCAAGATCCTCGCCTTCAACGCGATCGGCGCGATCGCGCTGATCCTCATCAGCGCCAACACCACCGGCACCGTCGCCGGCTATGCGCTGCTGGCGGTCGGCCTGATGAACTCGATCATGTTCCCGACCATCTTCAGCCTCGCCTGCGAGAAGCTCGGGCCGCGCGCCGCCGACGGCTCGGGCATCATCAACATCGCCATCTTCGGCGGTGCGGTGGTGCCGCCGCTGTTCGGGCTGATCGCCGATGCGACCGACAGCCTGCGCACCGCGCTGTTCCTGCCGATCGCCTGCTACGCGATCATCGCCGGCTTCGGCATCTACGCGCGTCGCCCGGCCAAGGAGTATGTCGCCGGCTAGGCGTCTCCGGGCAGCCGGATCGAAAGGGGCGTCGCGGCCACACCGCGGCGCCCTTTTTGGTGGCGCGCAGGAACATGGGGCGGCGCCCGGCGCTTGTGCCTCACAGGCAAGACGGGTGGACATGAGCGACAAGAAATTCATCGGGATCATCGGCGCCGGCTCGATCGGCTGCTGGCTCGGCGGACGCCTCAAGGCCGCGGGCCACGAGGTCGCGATCCTGCGCGAGCCGAAGCGCATCAGCGGCGACAACGAGATCATCGTCCTCGAGGAGGGCGAGGAGGAGACGCGGGTCGAGCTGCCGGTGTGGGACGCGCTCGATCCCAAGCCCGACCTCATCCTGCTCGCGGTCAAGGCGATGTACCTGCCCCAGGTCGCGCCGCTGCTCGCCACCAACATGAAGGACGACACGCTCGTGCTGCCGTTGCAGAACGGGGTTCCCTTCTGGTTTCTCGAGGACACCACGGTGGTCGACGTCGATCCCGTCGGCTCGCTGCGCGCGGCGGTGCCGATCGGCAACGTCATCGGCACCGTGGTCCATGCCTCGGTCAGCCGGACGGGCGACTGGATTCGCGTGGGCACCGCCGACAAGCTGCTCCTCGGCGAACCCTCGGGCGCGCAGTCGGCGCGCGTCACCGAGCTCGTCCGGCTGTTCCGCGAGGCCGGGGTGCCCGCCGAGCAGGACGAGCATATCCGCAGCGCCATCTGGTACAAATTGTGGGGCAATCTCACGATCAACCCGCTGTCCGCGCTGACCCGCCAGACCGTCGACCGCCTGCTCGACGACGAGCAGCTGGTCGGCTTCATCCGCACCGGGATGGAGGAGTGCCGCCGCATCGGCGAGGCGATCGGCTGTCCCATCGCCGACAGCGTCGACGACCGCCTCGAGGTCACCCGCAAGCTGGGGGTGTTCAAGCCCTCGATGCTGCAGGACGTCGAGGCGGGGCGCCCGCTCGAGTGGAAGGCGCTGGTCGCCGCGCCGCGCGCGATCGCGCGCGAGCATGGCATCGACACCCCCGCGATCGATGCCCTCCTCGGGATGATCCGCCAGCTAGACGGCGCGTTCGTGTAGCGCGGCGTCGATCAGCGGGCGGATCTCGACCCGCGCCTTGAGGTTGGCGGCAAGCAGCGCGGTGCCCGAGATCTTGCGCTGGACGAAGATCGTGCCGGCGGGTGGCAGGTGCCACGCCTCGCGGTCCTCGGCGATCCGAATCCCCTGCTCGCGCAGGCCCGCGACGAACCCGCGGTCGCCGAAGTCGAACGGCCCGGGGCGGGCGAATTCGGTGACGATAACGTCGATCATGCCGTCGATCAGCGCGCGGTGCCTGTCCGCCGCGATCGGGCTGACGAACCCCGCCGCCACCGACGCCTCGCGCACCGCGTCGCGGCCCCCGGCGCGGATCGCGGCGAGGATCCTGGCATAGGAATCGGCGATGGCGGGATCGACCGGCCGCGCCGCGCCGAAATCGAGCAGCACCAGCCGGCCACTCTCGGGCTGGAAGCGATAGTTGGCGAAATTGGGGTCGGTCTGCATCACCCCGAACTCGAACAGCTCGCGCAGCACCAGCTCGATCAGTTCGCCCATCACCCGGTCGCGCAGCGCCTGCGGCGCCTCGCGCAGCGTCTCGATCCCGACCCCCTCGACGAAGTCCATCGCGAGGATATTGGGGGTGGTGAGCTCGGGCACCAGCCCGGGCACGACGTAGCGCGGGTCATCGGCCAGCCGCGCCTTATAGGCCTCGAGCTGGGCGCCCTCGCGCTCGTAATCGGCTTCCTCGGCGAGCTGCGCCTTGGCCGCCTCGAGTAGCGGCGCGATGTCGAGCGCCTTGGGGAGCAGCCCCGAGACGCGCAGCAGCGTGGCGACATTGTCGACGTCGCTGTCGATCGACTGCGCCACCCCCGGATATTGGATCTTCACCGCCAGCGCGCGCCCGTCGGGCAACGTGGCGCGGTGCACCTGCCCGATCGAGGCGGCGGCCATCGGGGTCGGCTCGAAGCGCTTGAAGCGCCGCCGCCAGTCGGGCCCCCATTCGGCCTTGAGCAGCTGGTTCAGCTGTTGCGGCGGCATGCGATGCGCCTGCTCGCGCAGCCGCCCGAGGATCGCCGCCAGCTCGGGGGGCAGCAGGTCGCCCGCGTCCATCGAGATCATCTGCCCCAGCTTCATCGCCGCGCCGCGCAGGTGGCTCAATCGCTCGGTCACGCGCGCGATATTGCCGGGGGTGAGCATGAGGTCGCGCGCGCGCAGCCCCTCCCCGCGCGCGAGCCGCCGCGCCCCCTCGCCAACCATCCCGCCGACCACCCCGAGGCCAAGCCTTGTGAATTGCCCGACACGCGCCGCGCGCCCGGCGGGCACGGCGCGTTCGCGGGGATCGTCGTCAGGATCGGCCATGCCGCCTAGATGGGGCGGCGCGGGCGCCAACCCAACCCCGGCCCTAGGGCGGTGGCGTCAGGCAACGAGCGCGATGATCGCCGCGATGCCGCCGATGACGATGGCATCCTCGATGAGCGCGGCGGGCAGGTCGCGGCCCAGGCGCCGGGCCAGCGCCAGCCGCAACGGCAGGGTCGCCGGGGTCCCGACCAGCGCCCCGAGCGCGCCGAGCAGCGCGCCCCAGCCGCCCGGGGCCGGGTCGCTCGCGCCGAGCGCGATGCCGGCGCCGACCAGCGCGCCCATCACCGCGCGCGCGATCATGCCCGGGAGCCAGGTGCGCGAGCGCGTCGTCACCTTGTCGCCATAGAGCTCGCCCAGCGCCAGCAGCGTGAGCAGCGCGGCGGGGGCGGGCGCGCCGAGCCAGCCGAGCCAGGTGCCGGCCACGTCGAGCCAGCCGAAGGCGGCGCTCCAAGCGACCAGCGCGACCGGCGCGAAGGTGCGCGGGCCGTTGAGCAGCCCCGCGACGAGGGCGAGCGCGAGGACGAGCACGGGGGTCATCCGCGCGCCGGCAGCACGCGGCCGGTGCATTCGCCCAGCGAGATGCCCGGCTGCCCCTCGGCCACCGCGCGGGCGCGCAGCGTGACCTCGTCGCCGTCCTCGAGGAAGGTGCGGGTCTCGCCGTTGGGCAGGCTGATCGGCTTCTTGCCGCCCTCCGACAGTTCGAGCAGCGAGCCGTAGCCGCTTTCCTCGGCGGTCGAGAGCGTGCCGGTGCCGATCAGGTCGCCGGGCTGGAGGTTGCAGCCGTTGCTGGCATGGTGGGTGACGATCTGCGCCGCCGACCAGTACATCGCCGCCGCCGCCTCGCCTTCGCTGAGGCGGTGGGGCGCATCGCCCGCGCGCCGCATCTTCTCGGTGCTGAGCAGCACCTCGAGCGCGATCCCGAGCGCGGCCTTGTCGGGCCCGCCCGCCAGATAGTCGATCGGTTGGGGATCGCCCTCGGGGCGCGGCGGCATCGGCTTCATGTAGGGCGCGAGCGCCTGCGGGGTCACCACCCACGGGCTCACGGTGGTGAGGAAGCTCTTGGCGAGGAACGGCCCCAGCGGCTGGTATTCCCACGCCTGCAGGTCGCGCGCCGACCAGTCGTTGAGGAGGCAGTAGCCCGCGATATGGTTCTCGGCTTCCTCGATCGGGATGGGGTCGCCGAGCGCGTTGCCCTCGCCCACCCAGATCCCCATCTCGAGCTCGTAGTCGAGCCGCGCCGAGGGGCTGCGCGTGGGCGCGGCGCCCTCCTCGCTCGGGCGCTTCTGCCCCGAGGGGCGCACCACCGGGTGGCCCGACACGCGCACCGAGCTGGCGCGCCCGTGATAGCCGATCGGGATATGCTTGTAGTTGGGCAGCAGCGGATTGTCGGGGCGGAACAGCTTGCCGACATTGGTCGCATGATGGATGCCGACATAGAAGTCGGTATAGTCGCCGACCAGCGCGGGCAGCTCCATCTCCACCTCGTCCATGGCGATGAGATGCTGGCCGATCGCGGCGCGATAGTCGCTGTCGGTGAGCAGCTGCGAAAGCCGCGCGCGCAGCCCCTTCATCGCCTCGGCGCCGAGCGCGAACAGCGCGTTGAGCATCGGCTGCTGGAGCGCCTCGCGCACGTCCTCGTCGGCGATCAGTTCGCCCTGCGCCAGCGCGTCGAGGTCGAGCACATAGTCGCCGATCGCGGTGCCGATCCGCGGCAATCCGTCGGCGCTCGAGAAGACCCCGAGCGGCAGGTTCTGGACGGGCCAGTCGGGATGGCCGTTGGCCCCCTCGACCCAGCAGTCGAGATCGGGCGAAATGGTCGGGTCAGTCTGCATCGGGCACCTCTGCTTTGGGGAAGCCCTGCCAGGCTTCGTCATAATCGGGTTGCGCGCTTTCCAGCGCGAAGTCGGTCGGGCGATAGGGCCAGCAGGTCTCGACCATGAAGGCCAGCGTGGCGTCCAGCTTGTGCGGCTTCAGGTCGGCCGCGCTGGCCTTCTTCCACGTGTCGACGTCGGGGCCGTGCCCGCTCATGATGTTGTGCAACGACAGGCCGCCCGGCGCGAAGCCCTCGGCCTTGGCGTCATATTCGCCGTGGATCAGCCCCATCGCCTCGCTCATCACGTTGCGGTGGAACCAGGGCGGGCGGAAGGTGTCCTCGGCGACCATCCAGCGCGGCGGGAAGATGACGAAATCGGCATTGGCGCGCCCCGGCGTCTCCGACGGGCTGGTCAGCACCGTGAAGATGCTGGGATCGGGATGGTCGAAGCTGACCGTGTTGATCGTGTTGAAGCGCGAAAGGTCGTAGCGCATCGGCGCGACATTGCCGTGCCAGGCGACGACGTCGAGCGGGCTGTGATCGAGCGTGGTCGTCCACAGCCGCCCGCCATGCTTTTGGACCAGCTCGTGGTCGCCCTCGACATCCTCATAGGCCGCGGCGGGCATCTCGAAATCGCGCGGGTTGGCGAGCCCGTTGGCGCCGATCGGCCCGAGGTCGGGCAGCCGGAAGGGCGCGCCGTAATTCTCCGCGACATAGCCGCCGGCGCCGCCGTCGGGCACCTCGACGCGGAAGCGGATCCCGCGCGGCACCAGCGCGATGTGCCCCGGCGGCACCTCGAGCCGCCCCATCTCGGTGACGAGGTGGAGCGCGCCGCGCTGGGGGATGAGGAGCAGCTCGCCGTCGGCGTCCATGAAGCTGCGGTTCGTCATCGACACGTCGGCGCGGTAGACGTGCAGCGCCACCCCGCTGAGGTCGGCGGGATCGCGCGTGGCGAGCATGGTCGCGAGGCTGTCGACGAAGTCGTTGCCCCCGGCCAGCGCGGGCGGGTCCCAGCGCAGCCGGTTGGGCGCGAGCGGCTGGTCGCTGCCGGTCGCGGTCACGAGGCCGTTGCCCCGATAGGGCGCATAGGGCGGATGGTCGGCGGTCGGGCGCAGCCGATAGAGCCAGCTGCGGCGGTTCTCGTGCCGGGGCATGGTGAAGGCGCTCGCCGAGAATTGCTCGGCGTAAAGCCCGTAGGCGGGCCGTTGGGGGCTGTTGCGCCCGATCGGCAGCGCGCCGTCGACGGCCTCGGTTTCGACGTGGGAGCCAAAGCCGGTAAGGGTATCGCGCGCCATCGTTCCTCCTGTCCTGAAGCGGCGAGGGGTGGCGTTTGCCGCGCCTCCTGTCAACGGGAGCCGCTGCGCGGGCGCGCTCAGCGGGCCGGCCGGTCGTCCGCCGAATAGGCGCCGTCGGGCACCGCCGCGGGCACCTCGACCGCCACCGCGGGGATCTCGATCCCCAGTTCGCTGCGGAACAGGAAGACGAGGAGGAGCAGGATCGCGGCGAAGAGGATGATCAGCGCCACCATCGATCGCTCCGATCCCTCGACATGGAGGTCGTTGTCGTCGGCATCGTTCATGCCGCCTCCCTAGCCGAAAAAGAGCCAGATGCCGACCGCCACCATCACCGCCCCCGCCGAGATGCCGGTGGCGACCAATTCCATGCCCTTGGTCGAGGGTTCCTGCACCCAGTTGGCGCTCATCCGGTTGATCGCCGAACACATCCGCCGCTTGGCGCCCTGCACGACGAGGATCGCGAGCAGCATGAAGAAGGTCGCCATCGCCTTGGGTACCCACGCCGGCTCGAACGCGCCGAACAGGGCGCGCAGCCCGAGCCCGAGGCCGATCAGCCCCATGCCCGATCCCATCCAGCTCGCCATCGTCCGCTCGACCGCCATGATCGTGCGATCCTCGGCGAGGTCGGTCCGATCCTCGGCCAGCTCGTGGTTCGAGCGATCCTTGCTGTCGGCGCCTCCCACCATCGGGCCGGCCTCCTTTCCGATCCCCCAACGGTTCGGCGGGGGCGATCGTTTCGTCTGCGCGATGACGACGGGCGCCGGGAACGGCGACCTCGCGCGCCTCGTTGGAGGGGGCATGCGCCATTGTCCCTGGTCGATCGCCGCCTTCACGATCTTCGTCACGCTCGGGTTTCTCGCGCGCTGGGCGATCGGCACGGTCTATTCGACCGGCGAGGCGCTCCAGCTGGTCGAGACGCTCGCCTCCTCGGGGCTCTACCTCGGCTCGGCGGCGGCGACCGCCTCGGCCACGATCCTCGCGCTGATGCTGACGCTGAGCGGGATGATCAAGCGGCTCGACGAGGATTTCGACCTTGCCGTCTGGCGCACGATCGACCGGGTGTCGCAATTCGCCACCATCTCGCTGATCGCCAGCCTGACGCTCCTGCTCGCGCTGGTCTTCCCGATCGGCGAATTCGAAAAGCTCCCGGCCGACTGGTTCTCGCGGCTCTACGACCTCCTGTTCGCGCTCACCGTGCTGGTGATCGCGCTGCTCGCGACGACGGTGGTGATGCTCTACCGCACGCTGCGCACGGTGATCGCCTCGATCACCCCGCATGACGAGGTCTGATGGCGCCTGGTGTCGGGAAGGCTCGCTGGTGCTGCCGGAGAGATTTGAACTCTCGACCTCTCCCTTACCAAGGGAGTGCTCTACCCCTGAGCTACGGCAGCATCTCTAGCGGGAACGGGCGGCCCTATCGCCAAAGCACCGGGACCTGTCAAGCATCTTGGCAAGCCGCCGTCGCTGTTTTAGCGATTGCCCCCATGAGCGAGCAACCGGACGACAAGGCGAAACGGCTGGCCGAGGCGCTGCGCGCCAACCTGCGCCGCCGCAAGGGGCAGGCGAAGGCGCAGGCGGGCGACTCGAAAAAACCTGCCGAATCAGGCGACTAGAGCGGCGCGCACTGCGCCTCGAGCCAGGCGCGTTCGTCGCCCTCGAGCTGCGGGCCGATCTTCGCGGCGACCTCGGCGTGATATTCGTCGACCCACGCGATCTCCTCGGGGGTCAGCATGCCCTTGTCGATCAGCCGGCGATCGAGCGGCGCGAAGGTCAGCGTCTCGAAGCCGAGCACGCGGCGCCCCTCGACCTCGTGCGCGACGACGAGTACGAGGTTCTCGATCCGCATCCCATAGGCGCCTTCCTTGTAGAAGCCCGGCTCGTTGGACAGGATCATGCCCTCGCGCAGCGGTTCGTCGGCGCCGGCATAGGCCCCGCCCGGCGGCGAGATCCGCTGCGGCCCCTCGTGCACCGCGAGGAAGGCGCCGACCCCGTGCCCGGTGCCATGCGCATAATCCTCGCCGATCTCCCACAGATACTGGCGCGCGAAGCTGTCGAGCCGCCCGCCCGAGATGCCCTCGGGAAAGCGCGCGCGGGCGATCGCGATATGGCCCTTGAGGACGCGGGTATAGCGATCGATCATCTCGGCGGTGGGGGTGCCGATGATGACGGTGCGGGTGATGTCGGTGGTGCCGTCGAGATATTGCCCGCCCGAATCGACGAGGTAGATCGAGTTCATCTCGAGCTTGGCGCTGGAGGCCTCGTCGACGCGATAATGGGGCAGCGCGCCATTGGCGCCGGCGCCCGAGATGGTGTCGAACGACAGGTCGCGCAGTTCGCCCGTCGCCTCGCGCAGTTCGTACAGCTTGGCGGCGACCGACAGCTCGTCCTGCCCGCCCTTGGGCGCTTCCTCGTCGAGCCACTTGAGGAACTTGGCGATCACCGCCCCGTCGCGTTCCTGCGCGGCGCGATGACCCGCGATCTCGGCCTCGTTCTTGATCGCCTTGGGCAGCACCGCCGGGTCGCGCCGCGCGAGCACCCGCGCGCCGCCGCGCTCGAGCGCCATCTCGATCGCGGCGACCGAACGCTCGGGGTCGACCGCGACCGTCTTGCCCGCGTACCCCTTCTCGAGATGCGCCTCGAAATCGGCGCGCGGGTGGATCCGCACCGCCTCGCCGAGATGGTTGCGCAGCGCATCATCGGCCTTCTCGGTGTCGATGAACAGGTCGGCGCTGGCATCGTCGTGGACGATCAGGAAGGCGAGCGCGACGGGGGTGTGGACGATGTCGCACCCGCGCACGTTGAGCGTCCACGCGATCGAATCGAGCGCCGCGATCACGGTCGCCGTCGCGCCCTCGGCCTCGAGCCAGCGCGCGATGTCCTCGCGCTTGCTCGCGCTCGACCGCCCCGCAAGGTTCTGCGAATAGGGTTCGAGCCGCGCGCTCGAGCGCGCCGGGCGGTCGATCCACACCTGGTCGATCGGGTTGCGCTCGACCGCGACCAGCTGCGCGCCCTTGTCGGCCAGCGCCTTGGTCGCCGCCTTGACCCACGCGCGCGTGTGCAGCCACGGATCATAGCCGATCCGCCCGCCCTCGGGGGCATGGGTGGCGAGCCACTGCGCGATGCTCGTCTGCGGCACGTCCTCGTAGCTGAACAGCTCGCCGTCGACCTGGTTGCGGACCTGGATGGTATAGCGCCCGTCGGTGAAGATCGCCGCCTCCTCGGGCAACACCGCGGCCGCCCCTGCCGACCCATCGAAGCCGGTCAGCCACGCCAGCCGCTGCGCGTAGCTGCCGACATATTCGCTCATATGTTCGTCGGTCAGCGGCACGACGAAGCCGTCGAGGGCATCGTCCTTCAGCTGCGTGCGCAGCGCGGCGAGGCGATCGGCATGGGTCGACATCTTATCTCCTGTGGCCCGTCCATCGGGCGAAATCGGGTTGCAAGGCTTCGCATAGCACCTAGTGTCGCTGGCCAGAAAGTGAAGGAGCAAAGCCGATGAAACGTCGCCTCCTCGCGGTCGGCCTCGGACTGGCCGCGCTCAACACCCCCGCCCTCGCCCAGAAGGACAGCATGACCGACTTGCCCGAACCGCCCGTCGCCGAGCAGCGCGACTACAGCTACACCCGCCACGGCATCACCGTCGAGGACCCCTATGCCTGGCTGCGCGACGACAGCTACCCGGTGATCGACGATGCCGACGTGCTCGACTATCTCAAGGCCGAAAATGCCTATTTCGAGGCATGGAAGGCCCCGCGCGAGGCCGAGATCGAGGCGCTGTTCGAGGAGATGAAGGCGCGCATCAAGGAGGACGACAAGGGCGTCCCCGTGAAGATGGGCGATTATGTCTACTGGTCCGAGTTCGCCCCCGGCACGCAATATCGGCTGTGGTATCGCAAGAAGGCCGACGGCACCCGCAGCGACGTCACCCCCGAGGGCGGCACGCTGATCTACGACGAGAACGAGCAGGCCGAGGGCCACGACTATTTCCGCCTCGGCGGCTACGAGGTCAGCCCCGACGGCACCAAGGCGATCGTCCTGACCGACCGCAACGGGTCCGAGCGCTACACCATCGAGGTGATCGACATCGCCAGCGGGGAGGTGCTCGAGACGGTCAGCGAGACCGCGCTCGGCACCCCCGAATGGGACAAGGCGGGCGCGGGCTTCTTCTATACCGTCGCCAACGAGAATTGGCGCACCTACGAGGCCTTCTACCACCCGCTCGGCGGCGATCCCGAGGCCGACCGGCTGGTCTATGAGGAGACCGAGAACCCCGCCTTCACGGTCAACCTCGCCAAGTCGACCGACGAGAATTTCATCTTCGTGATGACCGGCGAGAACAGCTCGGGCGAATGGTATTTCATCCCCGCCGACCGGCCCGAGGCCGCGCCGCAGCTGATCATGCGCCGCCGTCCCGACATCCAATATTCGGTCGACGCGAGCCACGGCAAGTTCTGGATCGTCACCAACGACAATCACGTCAACTTCCGCCTCGCCGAGGCCGATCCCGCCGCGCCGCAGCAGTGGCACACGGTCATCCCGGGGTCGGACGAATTCTACCTCGAGGACGTCGACGCGCATCGCGACCACCTGCTCGTCTCGGGCCGTCTCGACGGCCTCGACCAGCTCTACCTGCGCGACTACGACAGCGGCGAGATGACCCGCATACCCTTCGAGGAAGCGGCCTATACTGCGGGCTTCACCGGGATGGCCGAATATGCGCCCGCCGCCTATCGCATCGGCTACAGCTCGATGGTCACCCCCAGCACCGTCTACGACTACGATCCCGAAAGCGGGACCTTCGACACGCTCAAGGTGCAGGAAATCCCCTCGGGCTACGACCCGACGCGCTATGTCGTCGACCGGCTCATGATCGAGGCGCGCGACGGGGCCCGGGTGCCGGTCTCGATCATGCGCCGCGCCGATCACGAGCTCGACGGTTCGGGGCGGCTCTTCATCTACGGCTACGGTGCCTATGGCAACGCCATCCCGCCCTATTTCTCGGCCAGCCGGCTGAGCCTCGTCGATCGCGGCTATGCCTATGCGATCGCGCATATCCGCGGCGGTGACGACCTTGGCTACCAGTGGTTCCTCGATGGCAAGCTGACCAAGCGCACCAACACCTTCAACGATTTCGTCGACGTTACCCGCGGGCTGATCGCGGCGGGCTATGCCGAGGCGGGCAAGGTCGCCGCGCAGGGCGGCTCGGCGGGGGGCGAACTGATGGGGGCGATCGCCAACCAGGCGCCCGAGCTCTACGGCGCGATCGTCGCCGACGTCCCCTTCGTCGACGTCCTCAACACCATGCTCGACGACAGCCTCCCGCTGACCCCGGGCGAGTGGAACGAATGGGGCAACCCGATCACCGATCCCGCGGCGTTCGAATATATCCTGTCCTACAGCCCCTATGACCAGGTGAAGCCGCAGGATTATCCGCCGATGCTGATCACCGGGGGGCTCAACGACCCGCGCGTGACCTACTGGGAGCCCGCCAAGTGGGCGGCGCGGCTGCGCGCCACCAAGACCGACGACAATCTGCTGTTCCTCAAGATCAACATGGGCGCGGGGCACGGCGGCAAGTCGGGGCGCTGGAACTCGCTCTACGAGACCGCCGAGGCCTACGCCTTCGTCCTCGACCAGGTCGGCGCGCGGTGAGGCCGCGCCGCGCGATCGCGCGCCGGCTGGTGCCCGGGCTCGCGCTCCTCGCGGCCGGCGTGGCGGGCGCGGCCAGCGCGGCGGGCGCGGCGCCGAGCGCCTACGAGCGCCCGCGCGACGGCGTCCCGGTGATGGAGGCGCTGGTGTCGGCCGAGGCGCGCGACGCCTACCGGCTGCGGCTCGACCTGCACGTCAGCGCGCCGGTGTGGATCTTCCTGCGCTCGGGGCGCGATCGGGCCACCGGCGCGAGCTGGCGCGCGGGCAGCTGGCGCGTCCTCACCGAGGGGGTCCGCCTCGCGCGGATCGGGCACCATGAGGCGCTCGTGACGGTCGACGGCGGCGCGCTGCCGTCGCGGGTCGAGATCGCCTTCGCCCCGTTCGAGGGGCTGCTCGAGAGCGACTACCAGCCCGCGCTCCGGCTCGGCCCCGACAGTACCGCGCTGTTTTCCGATCATTTCACGCTGCGCCCGGCGCCCTCGGTCGGCGCGGTGCAGGCGCTCGGCGCCGACTGGACGATGCTGCCCGACTATGCCGGCGGGCACCCGCTGGTGCGCTTCGAGGGGCGTGATTTCCACCATGGCGGACGCCACGGCAGCTTCGCCGTGCCCGCCGCCGCTTATGTCCTCCACGGCCCCGCCGCGGGGCGCACCACCGACCAGCTGGTCATGCGCGTCGACCCCGCGGTGCCGGGCTGGCTCGCCGACCAGCTCGAGGAGGAAATCCCCGCGATCCTCGCTTATTATGCGGCGCGCCTCGGCCCGCACGAGGACGAGCGGCCCGAGCTGCTCGTCGGCTGGGCGGGGGCCACGCCGGGGCGGGTGCGGCTGGGCGGCAGCGTGGTCGCCAACCAGGTGGTGATGCAGCTCGAGGGCGCGCCGCTGCTCGCGCCCAGCCCGCTCGCGGCCGCGCGGGCGCGCCAGTTCATCGCCCACGAGGCGGCGCATTTCTGGCTCGGCAACCTCGTCGGCTACGGCCCCCCGGGGGCGGCCTGGACCAGCGAGGGGGGCGCCGACCTGATGGCGCTGCGCGCGACGCAGGCGGTCGACCCCGACGGCGCCGCCGCGCTGGGGGCGGCGACGCTGCGCGCCAGCTGGGACGAATGCGTGCAGCTCGGCGGCGGCGGACCGCTCGCGGCGGCCCCCGAACGCGGCGCCGACCAGGCCTTCTATGGCTGCGGCTTCCTGTTCGGGCTCGTCGCCGAGGCCGCCGCGCGGCGCGCGGGCGGCGACTTTTTCGACTTCTGGTCGGCGCTGATCGCGCGCAGCGGCGACGACGGCACGGTGAGCGCGCCCGAATGGCTCGACCATCATGCCGCGATCGGGGGACCGCCCGAGGCGACCGCGCTGATGCGCGCCATGGCCTTCTCAGTCCCGGTGACCGCGGCGCGGCTCGAGGCGCTGTTCGCCGCCGCCGGGCTCGCGCCCCCGCGCCCGCCCGCGGCCCCCGCATCGTGAGCGCGCCCGTCTACACCCATCGGGTCACCGCGCGCGCCGAGGACATCGACATGCTCGGGCACGTCAACAATGCGGTCTGGGTGCGCTGGATCCAGGAGGTCGCGATCGCGCACTGGGAGGCGGTCGCCCCGCCCGCGCTCGTCGACGAGGTCTTCTGGGTCGTGAGCCGCCACGAGATCGACTATCTGCGCCCGCTGCACGAGGGCGAGCAGGTCATCGCGCGCAGCTGGATCGACCCCGCCGCGAAGGGGGCGCGCTCGATCCGCCACGTCGAGTTCGCGCGCGACGGCCGACTCCACGTGCGCGCCGCCACCGCCTGGGCGATGATCGACCGGGCGAGCGGGCGACCGGCGCGCGTGCGGCCCCGCCACCTCGCCCCCTTTCTCGCCGCCGACGATTGACGCGGCGGTCGGGAAGCCCCAGTCTTCCGCCAATGACGCGCCCCATCCTCCACGACTATTATCGCAGTTCGGCCAGCTACCGGGTGCGCATCGGGCTCAACCTCAAGGGCATCCACTATCATGCCGAGAAGGTCGACCTCGTCGCGGGCGCGCAGAAGCAAGCGGCGTTCCGGGCGCGCAACCCGCAGGGGCTGGTGCCGATGCTCGAGATCGACGGCCACCGCCTCACCCAGAGCCTCGCCATCCTCGATTATCTCGACGCGACCCGGCCCGAACCGCCCTTCATGCCAGAGGACGATGCCGACCGCGCGCATGTGCTCGCGCTTTCGACTCTGGTCGCCTGCGACATCCATCCGCTCAACAACCTGCGCGTGCTCAAATATCTCAAGGCCGAGCTGGGCTGCGAGGAAGCCGCCAAGGACGAGTGGTATCGCCACTGGGTGCGCGAGGGGTTCGACGCGCTCGAGGCGCTCGCGGCCCCGCGCGCGGGCGCTTTCCTGTTCGGCGACCAGCCTACGCTCGCCGACATCTGCCTCGTCCCCCAGCTCTACAACGCGCGTCGCTTCTCGGTGCCGGTCGACGACTATCCGCACCTGCGGCGCGCCGATGAAAGCGCGAGCGCGCACCCCGCCTTCGCCGCCGCCCACCCCGACAAGCAGGAAGCCCACCCATGAACCGCGCCGACACGCTCGCCGCCGCCATGCAGGGCGCCAGCCCGATCGACAGCGCCGACATCCCCAGCCTCGAGGGCAAGGTCTCGCCCGAGGAATGGAAGGTCCGCGTCGAGCTCGCCGCCGCCTACCGGCTGGTCCACCATTTCGGCTGGGACGACCTCATCTTCACCCACCTCTCGGCGCGCGTCCCGGGGCCCGAGCATCACTTCCTCTTGAACCCCTACAATCTCATGTTCGACGAGGTCACCGCCTCCTCGCTGGTCAAGGTCGACGTGCATGGCAATGCCGTCGACGAGACCCCCTTCATGACCAACCCGGCGGGGTTCACCATCCACTCGGCGCTGCACATGAACCGCGAGGACGCGCAGGCGGTGATGCACCTCCACACCCCGCACGGGCAGGCGGTCAGCGCGCACAAGGACGGGCTGCTGCCGCTGACCCAGACCGCCATGCTGGTGCGCGACGACCTCGCCTTCCACGATTACGAGGGCGTCGCGGTCGACCATGACGAGCGCGAGCGGCTGGTCGCGCATCTCGGGACCAAGTCGATGATGCTCCTGCGCAACCACGGCACGCTGGCCACCGGCGCGAGCGTGGCCGAATGCTTCATCCGGCTCTACTATCTCGAACGGGCCTGCCAGGCGCAGGTGCTGGCGCTGTCGGCGGGACCCGACGCGCTCAACCATCCGCCGCAGGGCGCGCCCGAGATCACCGCGCAGCAGGGCAGCGCCGGGCTGCCGATCGTTGCCAAGATGCTGGCCTGGCCCGCGCTGATGCGGCTCGCCTACCGGCTCGATCCCGACTTCGCGACCTAGAGCCCCGCGTCCATCCGGATCCACAGCGCGCGCGCTATCGCGACGACGCGGCGCTCGGCGTCATGGATCACGCTGCCCGAATCCAGCTTGCGCCCGTCCGCCTCGAGCGGCCAGCCGGTCACCGTCAGGCGCTCGCCCGGCGCCGGGCGCCGCTCGACCCGCGCCGCCAGCCCGGCCAGCAGCGCGGGCGTGTCGACCAGCCCGGTGGCGAAATAGGAAGGGCAGTCGAGCGCCGCCCAGACGTAGCGCGTCGCCACCAGCCCGTCGGCATCGGCGAGGTCGGCGCGCGGCGTCCAGCGGTCGGCCGCCAGCCCGCTCTGCTCGTCATGCCCGGTGATGAGGTGCAGCGCCTCCGCGGGATCGCGCAGCGGGCCACAGACGAAGCAGCGTGGCGCCATATGCTGAGCAGGCGTGGGAAAGCGCGCCCGCGCCGCCGCGATCGCCGCATCGTCGGGCGGCGCGGGGATGGGGTCGAGGTCGAGCGGCTTGCCGAGCGGCTCGCCCTCGACCAGCAGCGTGTCGCCGTCGACCAGCCGCGCCCCCTTGTCGTCGCGCATCAGCGCGATCTCCCGGTCGAGCGGGGTCGGGGCGTGGAGCCGGATCTTCGCCGCCCTGCCCCCGACCGCCTCGGCCACCAGCCCCGAGACATAGCCGCCATTGCCCATCCCGTCGGGACCACGGAACCTGTTGTCGACAATTACCGGATCGAGCCTGTGCATGCGCGCGTTGTAGGCAGGAAGACGCGGCGCGTCACCCTCATCACAGGAGCAAGTCCCCATGAACATCCTCATCGTCCTCACCAGCCACGACGAACTCGGCGACACCGGCGAGAAGACCGGCTTCTGGCTCGAGGAACTGGCCGCGCCCTATTACGTCCTCAAGGACGCGGGCCACCGCCTCACCCTCGCCAGCCCCAAGGGCGGCCAGCCCCCGCTCGACCCCAAGTCGGACGAGCCCGACAACCAGACCGAGGACACCGAGCGGTTCAAGAACGATCCCGAGGCGCAGCAGGCGCTCGCGACCACCAAGCTGCTGTCCGAGATGGATCCCGCCGATTTCGATGCGGTCTTCTACCCCGGCGGGCACGGCCCGCTGTGGGACCTCGCCGAGAGCGCCGATTCCAAGCGCATCATCGAGGGTACGCTGCGCGCGGGCAAGCCGGTCGCGCTGGTGTGCCATGCCCCCGCGGTGCTCAAAATCGTCGAGACCGAGGATGGCGCGCCGATCGTCAAGGGTCGCAAGGTCACCGGCTTCACCAACGAGGAGGAGGAAGCCGTCGGCCTCACCGACGTCGTCCCCTTCCTGCTCGAGGACACGCTCAAGGAGCAGGGCGCCCAGTGGAGCGAGGGCGGCGTCTTTGCCGAGCATGTCGTCGCCGACGGGCTCCTCATTACCGGCCAGAACCCGCCGTCCTCGGCGCCCACCGCGCAGGCGCTGATGAAGGCGCTCGCGGCCAAGGAAGAATATGCCTGATTAACGATTAAATCGCTGAAATCCGCGACGGAGGGAGCGTCTTTTGACGCTTCTGACGTTTCCGTAATCAATCCCATATGTTAACTGCTTCGGCGCGCTACCGCGGGCGGGCAAGGCGTGACGACCCCACGGGTCGGGAATGTCGAGGAGCGCCCCATGATGATCAGGACCTACGCCCCTTACCTCCCTGCCGCCACCGGCACGATGCTCTTCCCCGCCCTGTCATCCGACTCGGCCGCGCCGCAGTAGGCGACCCCCGACAATGACTTGGTCGAGATCGACCGCGACGATTTCCAGCAGGATCGCATCAAGGAGTGCCCGCTCAGCGCGCGCCGCACCCAGGGATTGTGGGGCAATGAGACCTGCCGCTGCGCCGGGATCGGCGATGGCGATGTCTATGGCACCGAAGTCTACATGGAGCGCTCGGGCATCTGCAACGCCGCCGTCCATGCCGGCGTGATCGGCCAGCGCGGCGGTGTCGTCACCTATGCCATGCGCTTTGGGCGCGACAATTATGAAGGCTCGACGCAGAACGGCGTCACCAGCCAGGACTATGGCGGCTGGTCGAAGAGCTTCACCTTCCCCTTCTGGGCCAATCGTGCCGATGCCGACATCCAGCGCTGCCCGACCGATGCCGATGCGATGACCGATCGCCGCGAAGACCTCACCTCCCGCTGCTCGGGCAATGCGACACCGTCGGGCAATGTCTATCGCACCGGCGTCTATTACCGAGAGCGAGATCTCCCGAGCCGCGCTCCATGCCGGCCATATCGGCCCCGGCGGCGGGGTCGTGGGGATCAGAATCCGCGGCGGTCGCGACGACTATGAGGCAGCTATCGCAACGGCGTACTGAGCGAGGAATATGGTGCTTGGCCGCGCAGCTACGTCGTCCCCATCGGCCAGAAATCCACGCTTCTCGAAGGAGACGATGTCATGACGTGCCTGCCTTTCGCTACGCTTGCCCGCCTCGTGCTCGCCTGCGTCGTGGCGCTCCCGCTCGCCGCCTGCGCCACCGACGATTATGCGCAGACTGAGACCTATGCGATCAGCGGCGACATCACCTATCGCGAGCGCGTGGCGCTGCCTCGGGCGCATATTATCGCGTGACCCTGCAGGACATCTCGCGCCGATGCCCCCGCCCCGCTGATCGCCTCCGAGGTCGAACGGGTCGGCGAAGGCGAGTCCGTCCCCTTCGACTTCGCGCTCGAGGCCGATAGCGGCGTGTTCGCGTCCAACCACCGCTATGGCGTTCGCTCGACGATCTACAATGTCAAAAACGAGCAGTTGTGGACCAGCAACACCACCACCCCCTACGACCCCGCGATGGGATCGGCCAATATCCGCACGATCGTGCTCGTCCGCACCGGCGGCGACTAGGGCGCGACCGGCCTGTCGGGAAGATGGGAGGTCTATGCCATCAACGGCAATGCGGTGACCGCGGAGAATAAGCCGACCATCACGTGGGACGACGGGCAGGTGTCGGGCTCGACGCCCTCCAACCAGTTCACCGGCTCCTTCCAGCAATATGGCGACCGCGTGCAGCTCGGCAATCTGGCGATGACACGCCGCGCCTGCGCCCCGCCCTAAGACGCGATCGAACAGCAATTCACTGCGGCGATGAACATTCTCATCGGTTTCCGCTTCCGTTCGGACGGCTCGGTGACCTTCATCGGGTCGAACGGCGAGACACTGATGGCGCGCCCCGCAGGCTGAGGCGCGCCCGGCTCTCACCCCGGCCGGGTCACCGGGGGTGAGACCACCATGACCGCTGACCCGAAAGGCCACAACCGCCCCCCCCCCCCCGCCGGCCCGCACCACCGGACACCCGGCGCGCGGGAGACGCGCTCGACGATTGCGCTAGTCACGAGGAAAATTTTCGACGGGTATCAAGGTAAACACTTTGCTGAGGACTTTTTATCTACGCCCTGTTACGTGAAAGGCGTAGGGGGCGTAGATGCAATTCCGAATGCCACCACTGGTGGGCCGGAAAAATCTTGGAATGTTGGACGGCTCGGCGTCATCGGGACGCGAGATCGGCTCTTCGCGAGCGGATGAAAGCGTGTTTTCGAGCAACCGTTGGCCCCTCCTGGCCCTATTGGCAGCGCTCACCGCAGCCACGATCTGGATCCAGCTGAGCACCTATCCGAACCATGACGTCGCCTGGGTGCTCTGGGGCACCCGGGAAATGCTACAGGGCGCGGAATTCGGTATCGACATCATCGAGCCGAACCCTCCCTTGGCCTGGTATCTGTCGATGCCGACAACCGCCCTCGCCATGCAGCTTAGCTGGCCGCTCGATTGGACGTTCCGGATTGCCGTTGCACTGGCCAGTGCGATCTCGGCTCTGTGTTTCGGTCGGCTGGCAGGCAGTGGTTCCGCGAGCCGGCAGCTCGTCCTGACGGTGGTCGCGGCCACCGCGCTCCTCGTCCTTCCCGGCCGCGAGTTCGCTCAGCGCGAACATCTCGCCGTGCTGGCGACCCCGCCCTACCTGGGCTTGGTCGCACGGCGGCTCGATCACCAGGCGCTCCCTTCCTTAGGCCTCGTCCTCGTCATCGGCGTCGCCGCGGGGCTTGGCTTCGCGCTCAAACCCTATTTCCTCGCGGTTCCGCTATTCGTCGAACTCGTTATCCAATGGAAACGGCGTGGGCGCATCTCGCTGTTCCGGGCCGAGAACCTCGCGATCGGCGCTGTGATGGTCGGCTATGCCGCCATGGTACTGCTCTTCAACCAGGAGTATCTGCAACGCGCCGTCCCGCTGGCAAACGAGATCTACTGGTCGTTCAATCGGCCGTGGCAGGTCATCCGGTTCCCCCTCCTGCCGTGGCTGCTCATGATCGTGCCGGTCGGCGTCTATGCGATCTATCGTCAGGACAATCTCGGCATCCTGCTGTTCGCTGCCTGCCTCGCTTTCATCCTCGCCTATGTCGTCCAGCAGAAGGGCTACACCTACCATCGCCTGCCCGTCACCGTGATCGCGCTCGTCATGCTGGCGAACCTTTCCACTGCGGGTCGAAAGACGCTCCGGCTGGCAGCCTCGATCGCAATCCTGAGCCTTTTCCTGGTAGCGCTGCGGCCCGTCATGGCCTGGTGGGAGGTCAACAAGCCTGGCGGCACGCGAACGGTCGAAATCGACCGCATCCTCGGGTCGATCGATACCCATGCCGACAATGGCAGGTTCCTTATGGTCGCCGTCCACCCCTACCCCTCCTTCCCGGCGTCCATCTATGCCGATGGCGAATATGTTTCCCGCACCAACAGCCACTGGTTCCTGCCGGCGACGATGCAGATCCGGCAGGGACTGGCCCGCAGCCCCCATGCTGCGTCCATCGAGAGCAATGCCCGGGAATTCATCTTGCATGACCTGTCGCGGCAGCCCGACCTCGTGCTGATCGACAGCTATGCCGCCCGCCACACCGATCTCTTGCGGAACGAGGATTTCGTGCAATTCTACGAAGAGGATGCCGCGTTCCGCGAGCTCTGGGAGGACTATCGGGAGATCGAGCCGATCGGCAAGTACCGCCAGTTCGTTCGCTGCTCGCCCCGATCCGACCGTGAAGGACAGATGCCGCAATGAGCCAGCAATCGCATCGCATCGCGGTCGTCATTCCCTGCTACGACGTCAGTCGGACGATCGAAGGGGTCGTAGCCACGATCCCGCCGGACGTCTGGCGCATCTATTGCGTTGACGACTGCAGCAACGACGACAGCCGGTCGGTCATCTCGCAGCTGGCACGACGCGACCCGCGGGTCGTCGCCGTCGCGCGCGAGACCAATGGCGGCGTCGGCGCCGCGGTGGTCAAAGGCCTTCGCAGGGCGCTCGACGACGGCGCCGACGTGGTCGTCAAGGTCGACGGGGACGGTCAGATGAATGGCGCCTTCGTGCCCGACTTCGCCAAGCCAATCCTCGAGGGCGAGGCCGACTATGTGAAGGGCAACCGCTTCTTCGACATCGAGCACGTGCTGGAAATGCCGCGGCTGCGACTGCTCGGCAATGCGGGCCTGTCCTTCTTCTCCAAGCTGTCGACCGGCTACTGGCACCTGTTCGATCCGACCAACGGCTATGTCGCCATCCATGCCGAGGTCGCGAGGCTCATCCCCTTGCACAAGCTCCACCCGCGCTACTTCTTCGAATCCGATTTCCTGTTCCGCCTCGCCATCCTGCGGGCCAAGGTCATCGAACTGCCGATGGAGACGACCTACGGCGAGGAGGTCAGCAATCTCAGCATCTGGCGCTGCCTCGTGACCTTCCCCTTCCTCCACTTCCGCAATTTCATGAAGCGCTTGTTCTACAATTACGTCCTGCGCAATTTCAGCATCGGCTCGATCGGCCTGCCGACCGGTGTCCTGCTCATGACGTTGGGCGCTGGCTACGGCCTCGCCAAGTGGATCGAGAGCTTCCGGACGGACGAAGCGGCGACTGCGGGCACCGTCATGCTCAGCGCGCTGCCGGTTCTCGTCGGCATCCAGCTGATCCTGGGCTTCCTTTCGCAGGACATCTCATCCGTTCCCGACCAGCCGGTGCACCGGCGGCTCCTTCACAAGAAGGTCATTGTCACTCCAAGACGTCTACAAGGAAAAAAATGAACAAACTTGCGCATATCAGAGAGCGTCAGAGGGTGCTTCGCGAAGCGATCGCTTACGACGAGGATTTCGAGCTTTGGGAGGAGAGCTGCGTCCCTTCCTATTGCCACCCCAATCCGCTCGCTGCCGGTGTCAGCTGGCTGCGCCTGTTCGCGGCGGCCAAGATAGCCAAGCGGGTTGGCCCGCCCATGAAGCGCGTGCTCGATTTCGGTTCTTCCATCGGCGAGCTCGGGCACCTTTTCCCCAAGGGCGTCCAATATGATTTCATCGAGAGCCACGATCCTGCCGCGCAATTCCTCAAGCAACAGCTTCCCGAGGCGAAGCAGACAACGCTCGATGACGCCCCCGACGGTGCCTATGACCACATCTTCGCGATCGACTCGCTCGAGCATAACACCGACTACGTTGAGCTTCTCGAGCGGCTGGTGCGCAAGCTGTCCCCGGGCGGTGTCCTGATCTTGTCGGGCCCGACCGAGAACCGGCTTTATCGCCTAGGACGGCGCGTCGCAGGGTTCGAGGGCCATTATCACGAGACCAACATTCATGCGATCGAGGCAGCGACGGCCAAGATGCTTAGCCGGCGCGCGGCCACGTCGATCCTGCCGGTCGCGACGCTGTTCCGCGTGACCGCCTGGCAGGCGCCGACCGCGTAAGTCAGCCATTGGTCTCGGAAGGCCCACCACCTTGTTCGATCCGCTCCTAAGGCTGCTGCCCGATCGACTGCGTACGGTCGCGATCCAGATGTCGCGCTATGCGGTCGTCGGGCTCAGCCTGACGCTCGCGCTCGCGGCCAGCTACTGGATGCTAGCCGATTTCGCCGGGCTTGATCCGATGGTGTCCTTCACCATCGTGTTCATCACCTTCTGGGGCATCAGCTACGTCACCCACGGCGCGGTCAGCTTCAAGGGACATGGGGAAAGGGATCGTCCCCATGTCCGAGCCTCGCGCTACCTCGCGGTGTCGCTGGTCGGCTACAGCATCAACCAGTTCTTCGTCTGGTTCCTGGTCAAGCAGCTCGACGGTCCGACATGGTGGCCGACGGTTCCGATGATCTTCGTCACGCCGCTGATCCTGTTCATGCTCATGCGACGGTTCGTCTATCAATGACCAGCGCGCTCATCGGTCACAGCGGGTTTGTCGGGTCCAACCTCAAGGACAAGAGGTCCTTTCCCGCGCTCTATAAAAGCAAGACCATCGGCTCCATCGCCGGAGAGTCGTACGATCTCGCCATTTGGAAAGTGAGGGCTGTCCCCACCGAGTTCAGCGTTGTGCGAGGTGATATCTTTTCATCGTAGCAGCGGATACGCTAAAATGCGCAGCGGTGGTCGTGATGCTGGCTTCATTCTCCTGGCGCCAAGCCACGACTTCGGCCGCATCCGCAGCCCTCGGCCTTCCCATGCCAGCCTTGCCCCTGTGCGTGTTCCCCGTGGCCTCCAGCGACGCCTTCGCCACCTCACGACCAACCTCGCACCGCTCACGAATGCGTTGGCGTTCCATATCCGGCATTTGGGCCAGCACGGCCACGATAAGCTCACCCACGCCCCGTCCGATTGAACCAAGGCCATGCACATCGACGGTAACGCCCTTGTCCATGAGGTCGCGCACGGTCGCCTGCACATCGAGCGCAACCCCAAGCTTAGGGTTGGGTTACTGATCCCATTGCAAAAAAAAGAAAATGGTCGGGGAGAGAGGATTCGAACCTCCGGCCCCTGCCTCCCGAAGACAGTGCTCTACCAGGCTGAGCTACTCCCCGACGTTTGCTCGATATCCCGAGACGGAGGGGCAAGGGCGAAGCGCTCCCTAGCCGCCTCTCCCGGGTGATGCAAGCGGCATCTTACTCGTGCCCGAGCAGCCTGAGCATCTCGCTCGTCGAGACCATCTTTTCGCGCGGCGCCCCCGCGCGCGCGGCGGCCTCTTCGGCGGCCTCGATCTTGCGCCAGTCGGAAAAGCCGGTGGCGTGGACATCGCGCGCGTCGAGCAGCGCGTCGAGCCCCTCGCCGCCCGCCTTGCCGCCCTCGCTGCCGGGCGCCATCGCCGCCTCGATCAGCCCCGCCACCTCATAGCCGTCGGGACGGTTGGTGCCGATCGTGCCCGTCGGCCCGCGCCGCGCCCAGCCGACCGCGTAGAGTCCCTCCTCGATCACCCCGCCCTCGTTGGCGAAGCGGCCGCCGCGGTGGTCGTAGGCAACCCCCTCGATCGGCGGCGAGGAATAGCCGATGCAGCTCACCACGAGGCTGGCGGGCAGTTCATATTCCTCGCCCGTCCCGCGCGCGCGGCCGGTGTCGTCGATCCGCGTGCGCTCGACGATGACCCGCTCGACCTTGCCCGCGCCCTCGATCCGCACCGGGCGGGCGAAGAAGTCGAAGCGGATCGCGCGTTCCTTATCGCAGGGCTGCCCGGCATAGTCGCGCAGCAGCCCGACCGACTTGGCGAGCCCGCGATCCTCGAGCGCATCGTCGGCCTCGGGCGGGGGGAATTCGGCGGCATCGACCTCGGGACAGGCGATCTCGAGGTGGCCCAATTCGCCCAGTTCCTTGGGCGTCATCGCGATCTGGTGCGGCCCGCGCCGCGCGAGGATGGTCACATCGCGCACCCGGCTTGCCGCCAGCGCGTCATAGGCATGCGCGACGATGTCCGACCCCTCGAGCTCGTCGAGCGTCTTCGACAGGATCCGCGCGACGTCGAGCGCGACATTGCCCGCGCCGATCACCACCGCATGCTCGCCGTCGAGCGGGGGCGCGTGCCCCGCATGGTCGGGATGGCCGTTGTACCAGCCCACGAATTCGGCCGACCCCAGCACCCCGGGCAGCTCCTCGCCCTCGATCCCGAGCCGGCGATCGTGCGGCGCGCCGGTCGCCATGATCACCGCGTCATAGAGCGATCGCAGCTCGGCGACCGAGACCGCATCGCCGATCGAGACGTTGCCGACGAAGCGCACATTGTCCGCCTCCGCCACCTTGTCGTAGCGCAGCGCGACCTTCTTGATCGACTGGTGGTCGGGCGCGACCCCGAAGCGGATCAGCCCGTAGGGCACCGGCAGCCGGTCGATGATGTCGATCCGCGCGGCATCGCCATAGGCCTTGGCGAGCGCTTCGGCGGTGTAGAAGCCCGCCGGTCCCGACCCCACGATCGCGAAATGCCGCATCGCCCGTCTCCCCTGCTTGTCGCCCGCGAGCATAGCAGCAAATGGGGGCTAGTCGAGCGAGCGGTCCTCGAGCAGCAGGTCCTCGCCATGCGTCTTCATCGCCCGTTCGATCGCGGCGCGGAACATGCCGAGCACCCCGGGCAGGTCGATGCGGCATTTGACGAGCGCTTCCTCGACCTCGATCAGCGCGCGCACCTCCTGCCCCATCGCCCCCACCGTGAGGGTCAGCCAGTCGCCGTCCCACGCCTCGTGGACCTCCGCCATCGCGCCCGGGATCGCGTCGGCGAGACGGTGGGTGTTGCCCGCGATCCGGGCGCGGGCCTCCGCCTTTCCGAGGCGGTGCGGCAATTCGACTTCCAACGGTGTCGTCATGCCCCTAAGGCTGGGCCGATGGCGGACCCTTTGCAAGCCCCAAGCGTCGATAGCGCATGGTCACCGGCATGAGCCTCCTGAGCGCGATGCTCGTCGCGATGGCGCCGATCGCGCCGATGCTGCCCGACACCGCGGCCAGCTATATCGAGCCCGGGCAGGATTATGCGGGCTACCAGGCCTGGCGCGCGGGCAACCCGCAGCTCGCGGCCGAGATCGACGCCTATTTCGCCTATCTCGACGCCGCCGGGGTGGGTTCGGTGGTCCAGCGCTGGCAGCTGCTGCGCACCGCGAGCGACTGGCGCAAGTGCGGCCAGCCCGCCTATGAAGTGCCCCCGCGCACGCTCTGGCCTGGCATCGTCAACACGCTGCGCTACGTCGCCGAAGCGGTCGTCCCCGCGATCGGCGAGGTCGAGGTGCTGTCCTCCTATCGCAACCCCTATCTCAACAGCTGCGCGGGCGGCTCGGCGCGCTCGGTGCACCGCTCGAACATCGCGCTCGACGTGGTGCCGCGCTACCCCTTCGAGCGCGGCGAGCTGATGAACCGGCTGTGCACCGTCCACGCGCGCTACGGGCGCCGCTACGACGCGGGCTTCGGTTTCTATGTCGGGCTGCGCTTCCATGTCGATGCGTGGAAATATCGCATCTGGGGCGTCAGCGAGGCAGAAGGCGGGCGCCAGTGCGGCATCGCGCTCGAGCGCCGCGAAGCCGCGCGGATCGACCAATATTGAGCGTGTTAGCCCAAAAACACACCGCGCCCCTTGTGTTGCGTCTTTGCAACACTACATTCGGCTCAAGAAGGACCATTTTCTACGCTTTTTTTGAGGGGCACACCCTATGGATCTCGAAAAACTGACCGAACGCGCGCGCGGCTTCCTGCAGGCCGCCCAGACCATCGCGGCGCGCGAGAACCACCAGCGCATCACGCCGGCGCATCTCGTCAAGGCGCTGCTCGATGACGAGCAGGGCATGGCCGCCGGGCTGATCGCCAAGGCCGGGGGCGACGCCCGCACCGCGCGCGCCAATATCGACACGCTGGTCGCCAAGGAGCCGAGCGTGACCGGCGGCGGCGCCAGCCAGGCGCCCGGCGTCGACGGCAACACCATGCGGCTGTTGGACAAGGCGCAGGAAGTCGCCGAGAAATCGGGCGACAGCTACGTCACGGTCGAGCGCATCCTGCTCGCCGCCACGCTGGGCACCGACGATGTCGCCAAGGCGCTGAAGGACGCGGGACTGACCGCGCAGGGGCTCAACCAGGCGATCGAGGCGCTGCGCGGCGGGCGCACCGCCGACACGCAGAACGCCGAGGATCGCTACGACGCGCTCAAGAAATATGCGATCGACCTCACCGAGAAGGCGCGCGACGGCAAGCTCGACCCGGTCATCGGCCGCGACGAGGAAATCCGCCGCACCGTGCAGGTGCTCGCGCGCCGCACCAAGAACAATCCCGTCCTGATCGGCGAACCCGGCGTCGGCAAGACCGCCATCGCCGAGGGGCTGGCGCTGCGCATCGCCAATGGCGACGTGCCCGACGGCCTCAAGGACCGCACGCTCGTCAGCCTCGACATGGGCGCGCTCATCGCCGGCGCCAAATATCGCGGCGAGTTCGAGGAGCGGCTGAAGGGGGTGATCGACGAGGTCAAGCAGTCCGACGGGCAGATCATCCTGTTCATCGACGAGATGCACCAGCTGGTGGGCGCGGGGAAGACCGACGGCGCGATGGACGCGGGCAACCTGTTGAAACCCGCCCTCTCGCGCGGCGAACTACACGTGATCGGCGCCACCACGCTCGATGAATATCGTCAATATGTCGAGAAGGACGCGGCCTTGGAGCGCCGCTTCCAGCCGGTGATGATCGAGGAACCCACGGTCCCCGACACCATCTCGATCCTGCGCGGATTGAAGGAGAAATACGAGCTCCACCACGGGGTGCGCATCACCGATGCCGCGCTGGTCGCGGCGGCGACGCTGTCGAACCGCTATATCACCGACCGCTTCCTGCCCGACAAGGCGATCGACCTCATGGACGAGGCCGCCTCGCGCATCCGCATGGAGGTCGAATCCAAGCCCGAGGAAATCGAGAAGCTCGACCGCCGCATCATCCAGTTGAAGATCGAGCGCGAGGCGCTCAAGAAGGAGAGCGACCAGGGGTCGAAGGACCGGCTCGAGAAGCTCGAGAAGGAACTCGCCGACCTCGAACAGGAGAGCGCCGAACTCACCCAGCGCTGGCAGGCCGAGAAGGACAAGATCGACGCCGAGGGCGACCTCAAGGCCGCGCTCGATGCCGCGCGCATCGAGCTCGAACAGGCGCAGCGCTCGGGCGACCTCGCCAAGGCGGGCGAGCTGCAATATGGGCGCATCCCCGACCTCGAGAAGAAGCTCGAGGCCGCCAGCGCCGCCACCGAGGGCGCGATGCTGCGCGAGGAAGTCACCGACGAGGATATCGCCTCGGTGGTCTCGCGCTGGACCGGTGTGCCGATCGAGAAGATGATGGAGGGCGAGCGCGAGAAGCTGCTGCAGATGGAGCAGCTCCTCGGCAAGCGCGTGATCGGGCAGGATGAGGCGGTGAAGGCGGTCTCGACCGCGGTGCGCCGCAGCCGCGCCGGGCTGCAGGACCCCAACCGCCCCTTGGGCTCCTTCCTCTTCCTCGGCCCGACCGGGGTGGGCAAGACCGAACTCACCAAGGCGCTCGCCGAATTCCTGTTCGACGATCCCACCGCCATGGTGCGGATCGACATGAGCGAGTTCATGGAAAAGCACAGCGTCGCCCGCCTCGTCGGCGCGCCCCCGGGCTATGTCGGCTACGAGGAAGGCGGGGTGCTCACCGAGGCGGTGCGCCGCCGCCCCTACCAGGTCGTGCTGTTCGACGAGGTGGAGAAGGCGCATTCGGACGTCTTCAACATCCTGTTGCAGGTGCTCGACGACGGGCGACTGACCGACGGGCAGGGCCGCACCGTCGACTTCACCAACACCATCATCATCCTCACCTCCAACCTCGGCTCGCAATATCTCGCGCAGCAGGACGAGGACAGCGACCCCAAGCTGGTCGAGGACCAGGTGATGGAGGTCGTGCGCGGCCATTTCCGCCCCGAATTCCTCAACCGCCTCGACGAGATCATCCTGTTCCACCGCCTGAGCCAGAGCCACATGGGCCCGATCGTCGATATCCAGCTGAAGCGGCTGCAGAAGCTGCTCGACGACAAGAAGATCGTGATCGAGCTCTCCGACGGTGCGCGCGACTGGCTCGGCCGGGTCGGTTACGATCCCGTCTACGGCGCGCGGCCCTTGAAGCGCGCGGTGCAGAAATACCTGCAGGACCCGCTCGCCGACGAGATCCTCGCCGGGCGGGTGCGCGACGGCATGACCGTGACCGTCGACGAGGGCAACGGCGAACTGCGCCTGTCCCCCGCGTGAGCGCGGCGGCCTGGAGCGATTATTGGGCGCAGGCCGCGCATGGCGCCTGCCTGCCCGAGACCCCGGCGGTGCGCGGGCGGCTCGCGCAGGCGTGGGGCCAATGGGCGGCAGCGCTCGCGCCCGGTGCCGCCGTGCTCGACCTCGCCTGCGGCAAGGGCGAGGTCGCGCACCGCCTGCTCGACGCGCGTCCCGACCTTCGCCTCACCGGGGTCGATGCCGCGCGCATCGCGGCATCGGCGCGCGAGGGACTGACGCTGCTCGACCGCACCCCGCTCGAGGCGCTGCCTTTCGACCAACCGCGTTTCGATGCCGCCGCCAGCCAGTTCGGGGTGGAATATGCCGACCCCACGGCGGTCGGCCCGCGGCTCGCGGCGGCGCTGCACCCCGGCGCCCCGCTGCTCTTCATCGCGCATCACGCGCGCAGCGCGGTGGTGCAGGACACCGCCGAGCGCGCGGCCGTGCTCGACGCGCTCGCGGACGCAGGGGTCGCCGCCGCCTTCGAGGCCGGCGACCGCCCCGCGCTGGTGAGCGCGGTCCTCGCGGTGCGCGCCGCGCACCCCCGTCATGCGCGGTTGGTCGACGAGATCGCGCGCGGGCTCGGGCAGGCGATCGTCGCGGGTACCGATCGCGCGGACATCTGGCAGGGCTTCCTCGCCAAGGCGCGCACCGAGCGCGCCATCGCCGCCGCGCTCCAGCGCGCCGCGGTGGACGACGCCGAGGCCTGGTTGGCGCGGTTCGGGCCGCAGGTCGCGGCGGGGCGCTGCCGCGTCATCGAGGTCGCGGGCGCGCCGGTCGCCTGGCAGTGTCACGCGGTGCGCGCCTGACCCGTTAGGAAAAGCAAACGCCGGCCCGAACCCGGACCGGCGTCAGCGCCATGCTGGGCATGGCGGGCGGAGCGCCCGGCTCAGCCGCCGGGCCCCTTGCTCTGCAGCGCCTGCCGCGAATTTTCCTGCATCGAGGTGCGGGTCTCGGTCTCGATCAGGTCCCATTCCTGCTGGGTCTTGCAGATCTGGCGCTTGCCGCCCAGCCGGCTGCCCACCTTGGGCGGGAATTTCTTGCAGACATAGGCATTGTCGCCGCGCGCTTCGGCGGTCGCCTCGGCGGCCAGCGCCGCGGCTTCCTCGCGCGCCTGGTCGGGCGGCCCGGCGATCGCCGCGCCGGCAACGCACAGGGCCAGCGCCCCGGTGGCAAGAAGATGTCTCATCGCTCTTAACTCCCTCTGCGCCGGCTGCAGACGGCCGGATCGAGGTGCCAGCCTAGACCCGCAAGCGGTCGATTGCAAAGGGGAGCGCGCGCGCGGGCTGGACAAGCCGTCCGCGCCCGGCCAGCAAGTCGGACCATGAACCAAGTCGAGGCTGCAATCGGGGCGGCGCTGGAGCGCTGGGACGAAGACGAGGCCGCGCGGCTGATCGAGGCCGCCGCGGCCGAGGGCAGCCTCGCGCCCGCGCGGCTGGTCGAGCTGGCGCGGCGGATCGATCGCAACGACCTCGCGGTCGCCCTGCTCGAGGCCGCCGAGACGCCCGACCGGCTCGCCATCCTGTCGCTGCGCAAGGAGATGGGCGAGCCCGTCGCCGACGCCATCGCCGACGCCATCGCCGCGCGGGGCGACACGCGCGCGCCCGCGTTGCTCGAGCTCGTCTCCGCGCTCGAGATGGAGGGCCGCGCCAGCGAGGCGGCGCGCGCGCTCGAGGCGCGGCTGGCGCGCGAACCGGGCTGGATCGCGGGCCACCAGGCGCTCGCCCAGCTGCGCTGGATGATGCGCGAGGGCGACGCCACCGCCAGCTTCGCGGCCGCCGTCGAGGCGCGTCCAGACGATGAACCCCTGCGCGCGGCCTATCTCGGCACGCTCAAGACGATGGAGGATGGCGCCGCGCTCGACGTCGCCTGGGGCGAGGCGATCGCCGCCTTCCCCAACTCACCGCTGATCGCGATGGTCGGCGCCGACCTGCTGTCCGAACGCGGCCGCGTTGCCGAGGCCGACGAGCAGTTCCGCCGCCTCGTCAACATGCAGGACCGCGCGTTCGACGCGGCGCGGCTGCGCCACCTGATGCGCACCGGGCGCATCGACGAGCTGTTGCGTGTCGGCGCGGCGGCGCTGCAGCGGCATGGCGACCTCGAATGCTGGGCCTGGTTCGGGGCCGCGCTGCGCGCCTCGGGCCACCCGCAGGCCGACTGGTTCTATCGCGGCGAATCGCTGGTCAGCGAGCAGCAGGTCGAGCTCGACGCGCCGGCGCGGCGCGCGCTGGCGACCCGGCTGCGCGCGCTGCATCACGCCGCCGGTCCCCCGCTCGGCCAGAGCCCGCGCGGGGGCAGCCAGACCTTCGGCAACCTGTTCAAGCGACGCGACCCCGAGATCGTCGCCGCGCGCGCGGCGATCCTGCGCGCGGTGCGCACCCACGTCGAGGCGCTGCCCGCGCCCGAGCCGCAGCACCCCTTCCTGTCGCGCCGCGCGGCGGGGGCGGTGCGGATGGTCGGCAGCTGGTCGATCCTGCTGCGCGGCGGGGGCCACCACGTCCCGCATATCCACAGCCACGGCTGGCTGTCCTCGGCGCTCTATGTCGACCTGCCCGAGCGGCTCGGCACCGCGGGGGGGCACGAGGGCTGGCTGCAGATCGGGCAGCCGCCGATCGACGGCGGGCGCGCGGTCGAGCCGCTGGCGCGGGTGCGCCCGGCGCCGCTCAAGCTGGCGCTGTTCCCCTCGATCTTCTGGCACGGCACGCTGCCGTTCGAGACGGGCGAGCGGCTGACCATGGCGTTCGACATGGTGCCCGCCGGCTGATCGCGCCGCGGGTCTTCGCATCCCACCATCGAAATTCGCCGCGCGCGGGCCCGGTGCGCCCAGCGCTCGCCGGTGCGCTGGCGGGCCGGGCGACGCGGCGGCAGCGCGCCGAGAGCGCGCCCAAAAGAAAAGGGGGGCGGGACCTTGGTCCCACCCCCCAGTTCTTGGCTGACGCCTGGCGTTAGAACTTCAGCGAGGTGCTCGCGAAGAGGTAACGACCCACCGGCGGATAGGTGCCCGCCCAGGTGTTGGCGTTGTCAGTGCCGTACGCGGCCGGAACCAGCGGCGGCGAGGTGTCGAAGATATTGGTGACACCCAGCATCAGACCGATGTCGTCGTTGACGTCATAGGTGAGCGTGAGGTCGAAGTAATCCTTCGACGCGAGGTTGCCGCGCTCGTCCGGGGTACCCGAGAAGGCACGATCCGGATCATCGATGAACTGGTCGAGCTCGACCGCACCGATGTGGCGCCAACGGACCGCGACACCGAAGCCGTTGTCCATGTTGTACGCCGTGCGGAAGGTGTGACGCCATTCGGGCTGCGGGAAGCCGCAGAACGAACCGGCGTAGCCCGCGCAGTCGACGACCGCGTCACCACCTTCGACGGGGATCCCGGCGTCGGCAGCATATTCGAGCAGGTAGGTGCCCAGCAGGTCGAGGTTGACACGACCCGGGCCGATGTCACGGCCGTAGCTGAGGCCCACGTCGACACCTTCGGTCGAGAAACCGCCGATGTTCTGGAGCGTGTTGATGACGAAGCCGTTCTGACCCGCCCACAGCGAACCCGAGATCGGGTCGCGAACGACGAGGCTACAGAAGTCGGAATCGCCGGTCAGCGCGCACTGACGCAGGATCGTTTCGGCACCGACGGTCGAGATCGCGCCTTCGACGTCGATCTGGTAGTAGTCGACCGTGGCGACGAAGCCCGGCAGCATGTCGCCGCCCTGGAACACCGCACCGGCCGTCCAGGTGTCCGCGACTTCCGGGTCAACCGAGGGGTTGCCGCCGAAGATCGCGTTATACTGGTCCGCCGGGCTCGGCGCGATGGTGCCGTACTGGGCACCGCTCACGCCGGTGTTGGCGCACTGCGCCGCGGTGAATTCGGGCGTGGCGCCCGAGCAGGGATCGACACCCGACCACAGGCCACGGCTCTGCGGCGAGAACAGCTCGAGGATGTTCGGCGCGCGAACCGCACGGTTGTACCCGCCGCGGAATTTGATCTCCGAGATCGGCGAATATTCCGCGAGGACCTTGTAGGTGTCGGTGTTGGCACCCGTCGAATAGTCCGAGTTACGATAGCCGAGTTCGAAGGTCAGGCTGTCGATGCCGGGCATGTCCGACAGGACCGGGACGAGCATTTCGGCGAACAGGTCGGTCACGCCGAGGTCGCCGTTGACCGGCGGGTTGTCACCGCCCTGGCCGGCAAGGTCGCCGGTCTGGAAGGTGATGTCCGGACGGATCGCGAGCGATTCCTGGCGATATTCGACACCGCCGAGGACGGTCACCGCCGCCATCGGGTCGATGTTGAACAGTTCCGCCGTGGCATAGGCCTGGAAGATGCTCTGCTTGACGTCACCGGTGACCTGGCCCGGAACGAGCACATAGTCGAGCGCGGCCTGCGTCACACCGTTGCGCGGATCGCTGACGAGGCCCTGGCCCTGGAACGGGTTGTAGGGAACGCAGCCCGCGGCAACCGCGGTCGGATCGGCGCAGACGACGTTGCCGTTGGCGTCGGTGGTGGCCTGGAGGGCCTGCCGCAGACGGCTCAGCGAGAAGTCGTTCGAGTAGAAGGTCGAATAGTCGGTGATGCCGTGCTGGGCGCTCACGTCGTAGCTGATGCGCTCGTTGATGTCGCCGCGAAGACCGGCAACCACGCGGTAGCCGGTGTGACGCAGCGCGTCGTTACGACCGCCACCTTCGACGTTACGCTTACCGATGAAGATCGGCACGACGCCGTCGGCGACCGGGTCGCCCGCATCGGCCTCGCCGTCGATCGCGGCGCACAGGGTGGCCCCCTGCGCAGCGGTCAGCAGCGGGCTGTCGCACGCCAGGTCATACTGCTCGGCGAAGAAAGTGCCCGATTCGGCGATCTGCGCGTCCGAACGGTCGTCCATGAACATGAACTCGGCGTAGGCTTCGACCTGGTCGCTGATTTCATAGTTGGCAAAACCGCCAGCGGTCCAACGGGTATCGGGACGCTGGAAGAAGTTCACCGGCGCGTAGTTGTAGGGCGGCGCACCGGGGGTGCCGAAGCCCGAGAAGTCGTCCGAACCGTCGGCGACACCGAAGAAGAAGCCACCGAAGGTGGGATCGACGATGGTCGCGTTGGGCGAGTTGAACGAACCACCGCAGTTGCCGGCGGTGTTGATGGCGCACGACGAATAGTCGCGATCACCCTGGAGGATCGGCTCGATCTCGCGGTAGCCCGCGTAGAGCACCGCATGACCGCGGCCGTCGTCGAAGCCCGCACCCATGGTGAGCTGGACGTCGAGCGTCTCGCCGTCCCACACCGAACCGGTCGGGTAGGTGAAGCCGCGCGCGTCCTGCGCGTCGGTGATGAGACGATCGCCGAAGGCGCGCTCACCGCGGTTGTTGTGCTGGTAGACACCGAACGACGCGTCGAGCTGGACGCCTTCGAAGTCGGTATTCATCACGAAGTTGACAACCCCCGCAACCGCGTCGGCACCATAGGTCGACGAGGCGCCGCCGGTGAGGACGTCGATGCGCTCGACGAGCGCGGCGGGAATCTGGTTGATGTCGGCGACCGGCTGGCGGGGGTCACCCGGCTGCAGGCGGCGGCCGTTGATCAGGACCAGCGTACGGTTCGAGCCGAGGCCGCGCAGGTTGACGGTCGCGGTACCGGTCGCGCCGTTCGAGACGAACGCCGTCTGGCCCGGCGTCACCTGCGGCAGCGAGTTGAGGAGGTCCTCAACGCGGGTCGTGCCGGTCTGGGCGATGACTTCTTCGCCGACCACGGTGACCGGGCTGGCGCTGTCGACGTTGGGACGCGCGATACGCGTACCGGTGATGACGATGTCCTGGGCTTCCGCGATCGGCGCGCCCTCGGCATTGACGTCGGTGTTCTGCTGTTCGACCGGGCCGGTTTCCTCGCCCTGGTCCTGCGCATAGGCCGGCGCCGCAAACGCCATCCCGGCGATCACGGTGCTGGCCAGCAGCACGTTCTTCTTATCGATGTTCATAGTTTCCCCTCTCATCACCGGCACCGGGGCACCGGCGAAAAAAGCCAGATGTCACGACGATCATTCGTCGACATCGGCGCGACGCTAGGGCGCTGTGCCTCCGATACGCAACCGCACCGAAGGGGGTTTTGACAATTTGACTACGGACTGTTGCCGAGCTGACACAGCCGCGCGACGGACGGCGCCGGCGCCGCGGCAAGCGGTTCAGGCCAGTTTGCCGCCGCGCGCGCGGCGTTCGGCCTCGAGGCTGGCATGCGCGTCGACATAGGCCTCCTGCCGCGCGACCGACCAATATTTGAGCTCGGCCAGCGGGATCTTCGCGCCCGTCACTGCGCAGCGCACATGGTCGCCGTGGGCAATCAGCCGGAAGGTGGCATCGTCATAGTGGATTCGCGCTTCGCGTCCGCCGCCGAGCAGCATCAGGGATCTCCATCCTCGTCGCGGTCGAACAGGCCGCGCTGGTCACTGCCGCCCCGATAGGCGCTCTTGCCGCGCTTCGCAACGGCGCGCGGCGCGCGCGGCGCCTTGGGCGCGCCGCCCGGTGCGCCCGGCGCGGCGGCGGGGACCACCGCCAGCCGGCCGTCGTGGAAGACGAGGTCGAGCGCGGCCGCCGAGCGTGCCATCCCCACTCCGGTCACCACCGTCTCCCCCGCCATCACCCGCGCGAAGCCGCGCGCGAGCGGGCGGTCGGGGTGGACCAGCCGCGCCATCTCCCACGCCGCCTCGAGCCGCCGCGACAGGTCGCCGAGGCTGCGCCGCACCGGCTCGGGACGCAGCCGGCTGGTGATCGCCGCGGCGCGCGCCTCCTCGCGCCGCAGCTGCTGGCGCAGCGCGACCACCGCGCGCTCGGCCTGCGCGTCGAGCCGCGCCGCGCCGCGCCGCACCCCTTCGCGCAATCCGCCGGCGAGCCGCTGTGCCTGCGCCTCGAGCCGCTCGGCGGCGCCCGTCACCCGGCGTTCGAGCAGGTCGGCGCGGTGCCGCCCGGCGACCGCCGCGAGCCGCGCGCCCGCGCCCTGCGCGCGGTGCCGCAGCCCCGCGCGCAGCGCGCGGGTGGCCTCGCCGAGCAGCCGCGATGGCGGCTCGAGCAGCCGCTGGGGGGTCGGCAGCCGGTCGCCGAGGTCGGCGACGCGGCGGGCGCGCTGTTCGAGCTCGCGCGCGAGCCGGTCGCGCCGGCGCCGGTCGAGTTCGCCGAGCCAGCCGCGCAGCTCGGCGAGCACCGGGACCGCCATCTCGGCGGCGGCGGTGGGGGTCGGCGCGCGGCGGTCGGCGGCATGGTCGATCAGCGTGACGTCGGTCTCGTGCCCGACCGCGCTGATCAGCGGGATCGAACAGGCGGCGGCGGCGCGCACCACGGCTTCCTCGTTGAACGCCCACAGGTCCTCGATCGACCCGCCCCCGCGCGCGACGATGAGGAGGTCGGGGCGCGGCACCGGGCCGTCCGCGTCGAGCGCGTCGAAACCGGCGATCGCTTGCGCGACCTGCGCGGCGGCGCGCTCGCCCTGGACCTGCACCGGCCAGACGATCACGTGCGTCGGGCAGCGATCCTCGAGCCGGTGGAGGATGTCGCGGATGACCGCGCCGGTCGGGCTGGTCACCACCCCGATCACGCGCGGCAGGTAGGGCAGCGGGCGCTTGCGCTCGCGCGCGAACAGCCCTTCCCCCGCGAGCGCCTTCTTGCGCTTCTCGAGCAGCGCCATCAGCGCGCCCTCGCCCGCCAGCTCCATCGACGCGACGACGATCTGGTACTTGGAGCGCCCGGGATAGGTGGTGACCTTGCCGGTGGCGATCACCTCGGCGCCGTCCTCGGGGGCGAAGGCGAGCCGCCCCGCCTGCCCCTTCCACAGCACCGCATCGAGGCAGGCATCGGCATCCTTCAAGGTGAAATAGCAATGCCCCGAGGCGGCGCGCTTCCAGCCCGAGATCTCGCCGCGCACGCGCACCTGCCCGAAGCGGTCCTCGACCGTGCGCTTCAACGCCGCCGACAATTCGCCGACGCTTTGCGCGGGTGAATTGTCGCCGGGGCGATCGGGCGCTAACAGGCCGCTAGACGGTGGCTTGGAGGCGATGATGAAGATCCTGCTCTTGGGTTCGGGTGGACGCGAAGATGCGCTGGCGTGGCGACTTTCGCAATGCGGCAGTTGCGCCGAGCTCCACGTCGCGCCGGGCAACCCGGGGATGGCGCGCTGGGCCGACGAGGTGCACGCGCTCGACCTCGGCGACACCGCGGCCACGGTGCGGCTCGCGCAGGGGATCGGCGCCGACCTCGTCGTCGTCGGCCCCGAGGCGCCGCTGGTGGCGGGGCTTGCCGACGCGCTCGAGGAAAAAGGCATCGCCTGCTTCGGCCCGGGCAAGGGGGCGGCGATGCTCGAGGGCTCGAAGAGCTTCACCAAGCGGCTGTGCGACGCCGCCGGCATCCCCACCGCCGCCTACCGCGAGACCGCGAGCGTGGAGGCGGCGCTGGCCGCGATCGACGCGTTCGGGGTGCCCGTCGTGATCAAGGCCGACGGGCTCGCCGCGGGCAAGGGGGTGACCGTCGCCACGACCCGCGAGGAGGCGGAGGCGGCGGTGCGCGCAGCGGGCGATGCGCCGCTGGTGATCGAGCAGTTCCTCGAGGGCGAGGAAGCCAGCCTGTTCGCGCTGTGCGACGGCGAGACCGTCCAGTTCCTCGCCAGCGCGCAGGACCACAAACGCGTCGGCGAGGGCGATACCGGCCCCAACACCGGGGGGATGGGCGCCTACAGCCCCGCCCCCGTGCTGACCGACGACCTCGCGCGCCGCGCGATGCTCGAGATCGTGACCCCGACCGCGGCGTGGCTGGCCGCGCAGGGCATGCCCTATCGCGGGGTGCTCTACGCCGGGCTGATGCTGACCCCCGAGGGCCCCAAGCTGATCGAATATAACGTCCGTTTCGGCGACCCCGAATGCCAGGCGATCATGCCGCGCATCGCCGGCGACCTCGCCGCGACGCTGCGCGCGGTCGCCGAGGGGCGGCTGGCCGAGGCCGACCCGCTCGCGCTCGAGGAGGCGCATGTGATGACCGTGGTGGTCGCCGCCAAGGGCTATCCCGCGCGCGCGGCCAGCGGCGGCGCGATCGAGGGCATCGAGGCCGCCGAGGCCGAGGGCGCGATCGTCTTCCAGGCGGGCACCGCGCGCGCCGAGGACGGCACGCTGGTCGCCAGCGGCGGGCGCGTCCTCAACGTCACCGCCGCGGGGGCCAGCCTCGCCGATGCGCGCGCGGGGGCCTATGCCGCGCTCGATCGGATCGAGTTCGGCGACGGCTTCGCCCGCCGCGACATCGGCTGGCGCGAACTCGAACGCGATGGCTGAGCGCGCGCCCCTTGCCAGCCGCTTCGCGCCCATGGCAGAGCGGGAGGCGATGAAGCCCCGCCTCGTCCTCCTGTTCGGCATCGCGCTGGTCGTGCTCGCCTCGGCGCTGTGGCACGGCGCGCTCGGGCAGGCCTCGGCGCGCTATGCCTTCGAGACCGAGGAGCTGGCGCGGCGCAACCTGGCCTATTACGAGATGGGACACATCACCCCCTTCGTCGAGCGCGAGCCGCTGACGCGGCGGCTGTGGCTGGCGGGCGAGGCCGATGATTTCCAGCGCGCCGAACTGGCGCGCATCCTGTCCGACCTGCCGCAAGTCGCGGACGTGCAGTGGCTCGTGCCCGGGGGCGGGGGAACCGTGAGCGGGGTCCCGCTCTTACCTCTCATAGTCGAGGTCGAACTGGCCGGGCTCGCCGCCTTCGGCGCGGGGCTGCTGGTCGCCTTCTTCCTGTTCGGTCGCGCGCGCGATCCCTATCGTTACGAGATCTGAGGAGCTTTCATGGACACGCTCATCCAAACCTATTGGCCGGTCATCCTGGTGGCGCTGCTGGTGGGCATCGTCGCCGGTTACCTTATCTTCCGCCCCAAGCAGCGGGTCACGCTGTCCGACGACAGCGCGCCGCGCCGCCCGCACATGGCGGGGATCGAGGACGCGCGCTCGAAGGAAGGGCGCGGGCTGGTCGACGAGGCGGCGGCGGGGCTGACCGACGTGTCGGGCCAGTTCATGCAGGCCGAGGTCCACGAGCACCTGCCCGGCGCCACCGGCGAGCCCGACGATCTCAAGCGGCTCAAGGGAGTGGGGCCCAAGCTGGCCACCGCGCTCAACGGGCTCGGGATCGTGCGCTTCGACCAGATCGCCAAGCTCACCCCCGCGCAGCTCGCCAAGATCGACGAGCATCTCGGCAGCTTCAAGGGACGGCTCGCGCGCGACCGGGTGGTCGAGCAGGCCGACTATCTCGCGCGCGGCGACATCGACGGCTACGAGGCGCGCTTCGGCAAGCTCTAGGCCGCGGGGGCGGCGGGGGTCGGCTTCTTGCGGCGCTTGCGCTGGCGGCTCGCGATGAGCTTGTCGATCTTGCGCCCGTCCATGTCGACGATCTCGAACACCCACCCCTGGAAGGCGAATTTCTCGCCCTCCTCGGGCAGCCGCCGCAGCACCGCGAGCGCGAGCCCGGCGGCGGTCGCATAGTCGCGGTCCTCGTCGAGTTTCAATCCCAGCTTCTCGACGAGGATCTCGGCATTGGCGGTGCCCGAGACGAGCCACGAGCCGTCCTCGCGGGCGCGCACCGGCTCCTCCTCGTCCTCGTCGTTGCGGAAGGTGCCCGCGAGCGCGATCAGAATCGAGCCCGGGGTGACGATCCCGTCGAGATGGCCATATTCGTCGTGCACCAGCGCGAGCGGCACGTCGGCCTCGCGCAGCACGTCGAGCGCGTCCATCGCGTCCATCAGGTCGGGAATGATCGGCGCCGGGCGGGCGAGCCCGACGAGGTCGAGCTCCTGCCCGTCGAGCATCGCGTCGAGCAGGTCGCGCGCCGAGACGATGCCGACGATGTCGTCGACCGAGCCGTTGGCGACGGGCAGCCGGCTGTGCGGGGTCTGCGCGAGCGCGGCGCGGATCTCGGCGCTGGTGGCATCGGCGGCGAGCCAGTCGATCTCGGTGCGCGGGGTCATGATCTCGCGCACCGGGCGGTCGGCGAGGCGGACCACCGAGGAGATGATCGCGCGCTCCGATTCCTCGAGCACGCCGGCCGACTGCGCCTCGGCGACCACGAGGTGCAGTTCCTCGGCGGTGACGGCCTGGTCGTTCTCGCGGTTCATCCCCGCCAGCTTGAAGATCGCCGCGCTGGTCTTGTCGAGGATCCACACCAGCGGCGCGGTGGCGCGGCTGAGGAAGGCCATCGGGCGCGACAGCAGCGCGGCGATCGGTTCGGGGTTGCGCAGCGCGATCTGCTTGGGAACCAGCTCGCCGATGACGAGGCTGACATAGGTGGTGAGCACGATCACTAGCCCGAAGCCGAGGCTGTCGGCGGTCGCGCCGCCGAGCCCGAGCAGCTCGAGCCGCTGCGACACCGGTTCGCCGAAGGTCGCCCCCGAATAGGCGCCCGCGAGGATGCCGATCAGCGTGATGCCGATCTGCACGGTCGACAGGAAGCGGCCCGGCTCGCCCGCGAGGTCGAGCGCGCGGCGCGCCCCCGCCGAGCCCTGTTCGGCCAGCGAGCGCAGCCGGCTCGGGCGCGCCGAGACGATCGCCAGCTCGCTCATCGCGAGCACCCCGTTGAGCGCGATCAGCGCGAGCAGGACGAAAAGGTCGAGAATGGGGAAGGGATCGGATGGGGGCATGATGGTCGACGGGCCTTTTGCCGCCTTAACGACGATCCGACAAGCGCATGCGTTCAGTTGAGGTTCCGAAACGAGCGCGCACGCACCGGCATGGAACTTCCGCGGGCACGCGACTTTGGTTGCCCGACGGACAAGTTGCCAAGGGAGTAAGAACATGAAGTTGACGCACAAGATCACCGCCGTTGCCGTGGTTGCCGGGCTCGGCACCGCGGCCTGCACCACCGACGCGATGACCGGCGAGCGCCGGATCTCGACCGAGGCCGCGATCGGCACCGGGGCGGGCGCGGTGCTCGGCTACCTGCTCGGCGACATCATCGGCGGGCGCAACGATCGCACCGCCAAGATCATCGGCGCCGGGGTCGGCGCGGTCGCCGGCGGCGCGGTCGGCGCCTATATGGACAAGCAGGAGCAGGACATGCGCCGCGCCACCGCGGGCACCGGGGTCGACGTCATCCGCGACGGCGACGAGCTGCTGCTGCGGATGCCGAGCTCGGTCACCTTCCCGGTCGACAGCTATACCATCCAGCCCGAGTTCCGCGCGACGCTCGACGAGGTGGCGCGGACGCTCTCGACCTATGATTCGACCTATATCGACATCATGGGCCACACCGATTCGACGGGGCGCGACGACTATAACCAGCGGCTCTCGGTCAATCGCGCCAACGCGGTCGCCGACTATCTCGCCGCGCGCGGGGTGCAGCGGGCGCGGATGGCCACCGTCGGCTATGGCGAGACGCAGCCGATCGCCGACAATTCGACCGAATATGGCCGCGCGCAGAACCGCCGGGTCGAGATCAAGGTCGTGCCGGTGACCCAGCAGGACGTCAACGCGGCGGGCTACTAGGCCGCTCGCACGCCCTCGCGCGTTCAATGACGAGGCCCCCGCTTCCGGTGCGGAAGCGGGGGCCTTTTCTTGCGCCATCGCGCCGCGCGCGACGGCGACGCCTCAACGCCGCGCGGCGAAGAAGTCGCGCAGCAGCGCGGCGGCCTCCTCCTCGCCCAGCCCGGCGAGCACCTCGGGGCGATGGTGGCAGGTCGGCTGGGCGAAGAAGCGGGGGCCGTGCGCGACCGCGCCCCCCTTGGGATCCTCGGCGGCATAGGTGAGCCGGGCGAGCCGGGCGAGCGCGATCGCCCCCGCGCACATCGCGCAGGGCTCGAGGCTGACGAACAACTGGCAGCCGACCAGCCGCTCGCTGCCGAGCGCGGCGGCGGCGGCGCGAATCGCGACCATTTCGGCGTGCGCGGTGGGGTCGGCGTCGCGCCGCATCCGGTTCTCGGCGCGCGCGACGACCCGGCCGCGCGGATCGGTCACCACCGCGCCGACGGGCACCTCGCCCGCTGCCGCGGCGGCGGCGGCGAGGTCGAGCGCCTGGCGCATCGGGGCGGGGAGCGGGAAAGCGGTCATGCCCCCCGCTAGCGCGCGCGGGCGGGTCGTGTCACGCCCCCGGCGCGGCGGCGGCGGCTGCGGGGGCCGCGGGCGAAGCGGCGGTAGCGGGCGCGGTGTCTTCCGGCGGCTCCGCGACGCGCGGCGCGCGCTCGCCCGGGGGGCGGCTACCCGTCTCGACATCGAAGCCGCCATTGTCGCTGGCGTCGATCAAGCCCGGGTTGTCGAACGCGGTCGCGGCGGCGCGACCGCGATCGCGGTCGAGGTGGACGAAGCCCGCGCCGATCGCGGCGATGATGACGACGAGAATGATCAGGATGACGGCGACCAGCCCCCGCACGGCAAACTCCCTTGCCCGTTGATAGCGTGAAAAAAACGTCAAAGGGGCGCCCGGGTTGCCGCCGTGACGCGTCCGCAAGGGCGAATCGGTTGACCTGCGCGACGGGCCGGGCTATCGGGCAGCGCTTTCCGGGACCGGCTGGTCCCCAACCGACACAGGACGAGAATTATGTCGCGCGTCTGCGAACTGACCGGCAAGGGCCGGCAGGTGGGCAACAACGTTTCCCACGCCAACAACAAGACCAAGCGGGTTTTCCTTCCCAACCTGCAGAACGTCACGCTCCTGAGCGAGACCCTCGACCGCCGCGTCAAGCTGCGCGTGTCGACCCACGGGCTGCGCTCGGTCGAACATAATGGCGGTCTCGACAACTGGCTGCTCAAGACCAGCAGCGACAAGCTGTCGCCCAAGGCTGCCAAGCTGAAGAGCGAAGTCGCCAAGGCGAAGGCCGCGCAGGCCTAAGCGCCCGGCGCGCACGCCGCGGCGTGCCGCCGACCCGCGCTCAGCGCCGGATCGGCCAGCCCTCGGGGTCCATCTCGTAACGCACCAGCAGCGTGCGTTGCGGCGGACCCCGATTGTCGTCGGTCACGATCCAGATCTCGGCCCCGCCGTCGGCGCGCGCGCGCAGCGCGATGCCCTCGGCATTGTCGCGCCGGCTCAGCCCGAGCAGGACCGCCGGGTCGAGCCGGATAACCCCATCCTCGATCCGCCCGCTCGCGACCCAGGTGCGAAAGCCGGCGAGCCCGACGCCGCGCTGGAGCACCAGCAGCTCGCCCGTGCCGCGCGTCGCCGCCCCGGTGGGCATCGCGACGAGCCCCTCGACCGCGATCGGCGCCAGCCGCCGCTGCGTCTCGATGAACCCCTCGCCCGTCTCGGCGAGCGCGACCAGCCGGCCGTCGAGCCGGGTCATCGCCTCGATGCCGCGATTGCCGCGCCCCGCGCCGGGCACCGGCCAGTGCGCGACGATCGCGCGAAAGTCGTCGACGAAATGCTCGATGCGCTCGCGCCGCTCGTAGGCGACCTGCCCGCCCGCGCCGTCGGGGTCGACCACCAGCGCCTCGGCATCGAGCCCCTCGCGCGCGGGCAGCGGCAAGGGCTCGACCAGCAGCCGCGCCTGCCCGGCCTCGGGGGGCGCGAAGAGGACGATCTGGCCATGATCGGTGACCGCCGCGAGCCGGTCGCCGGCGAACGCCAGCCCCGACATCCCCGACAGCCGCAGGTAGCGATGGTCGAGCCGCCACGCCCCCGCCAGCCGCCAGCCGCGCGGCGCGGCGCGGTCGAGCGCGACCTCCTCGAGCGCGACCGCGAACGGCTGCTGCGGCCCCCAGCTGCGATAATGGTCGAGCCGCAGCCCCACCGCGGCGATGGCGGCGAACAGCGCGGCGGCGGTGACCAGCCGCGCCGACCTGCCCGCCAGCGACCTGAACGAAGGCTGCATCTCCTATTCAGTCCCCGGACGGGGCAGTTCTGGCATAAGCCTTTGCATAGACAGGGTTTTCCCCCTTTTCCCTGTCCTATCCATCCCTCGAGTCGCGTACCGAGGGGGGCCCGGTCGACCCCTGTCGGCCGGGCCTTTTTCGTGCTCAGCGCATCTCGACATCGAACAGTCCGGCGAGCTGGTCCATCAGCGCCCCGCCCAGTTGCTCGGCGTCCATAATGGTGACCGCGCGCTTGTAGTAGCGGGTGACGTCATGGCCGATTCCGATCGCCGCCAGCTCGACCGGCGAGCGGGTCTCGATCCAGTCGATGACATGGCGCAGATGCTGTTCGAGATAGGCCCCCGAATTGGCCGACCCGGTCGAATCGTCGACCGGCGCGCCGTCCGAGATGACCAGCAGCAGCCGCCGTTCCTCGGCCCGCGCGATCAGCCGCTGATGCGCCCAGACCAGCGCCTCGCCGTCGATATTCTCCTTGAGCAGCCCCTCGCGCATCATCAGCCCCAGCGGGCGGCGCGCGTGGCGATAGGGCTCGTCGGCCTTCTTGTAGATGATGTGGCGCAGGTCGTTGAGGCGCCCGGGCTGGGGCGGGCAGCCCGCCGCGCGCCAGTCCTCGCGCGAGAGGCCGCCCTTCCACGCGCGGGTGGTGAAGCCGAGGATCTCGCTCTTGACCCCGCAGCGCTCGAGCGTGCGCGCGAGCACGTCGGCGCAGATCGCGGCGATCGAGATCGGGCGCCCGCGCATCGAGCCCGAATTGTCGATCAGCAGGCTGACGACGGTATCCTTGAACTCGGTCTCGCGCTCGATCTTGTAGGACAGCGAGTGGGTCGGCGAGACGACGACGCGCGCCAGCCGCGCGGCATCGAGCAACCCTTCTTCCTGGTCGAAATCCCAGCTGCGCGCCTGCTGCGCCATCAGCTTGCGCTGGAGCCGGTTGGCGAGCCGGGTGACGATCCCCGCCAGCCCCGCCACCTGCCCGTCGAGATAGGCGCGCAGCCGGTCGAGCTCCTCGGGGTCGCACAATTCCTCGGCGTGGACGATCTCGTCATGCGCCTCGGTGAACACCTTGTACCCCTCGCGCGGGGCCTCGGCCCAGTCGGGACGGCGCCCCTGCCGCGGCTGCTGCGCGGAATCGTCATGGTCGTCGCCCGCGGGGGGGAGGTCGGCCTCGTCCATCTCGGCCGCGCCGTCGTCGTCGCCGTCGTCCTGCTCGGGGCGCTGCTCGGCATCGCCCGCGTCGGCGGCGCTGTCGCTGTCCTCGTCCTCGTCCTCGCCCTCGCCCGTGTCCTCGGGCGGCTCGCCGTCTTCGCCCTCCTCGGGCTCCTCGGCCTCGCCATCCTCCTCGTCCTCGAGGTCGAAATCGAGGTCGGCGAGCACCCGGCGGACGCGATCGGCATAGGCCGCCTGGTCGCCGAGCGCGGCATCGAGCGCATCGAGGCTGGCGCCCGCCTTCTCCTCGACCTGCGCGCGCACGAGGTCGAGCTTGCGCGCCACCGCCTCGGAGGGCGCCTCGCCGGTCAGCCGCTGGCGCGCCAGCAGCCCGACCGCGATCTCGAGCGGGACCTCCTCGGGACTGCGCGCGCGCATCAGCGGCGAGACGCGCACGCGCGCCTCGGCATGCGCGGACAGATTGCCCTTCACCCCGGGAAAGTCGCGCCCCCCCAGGGCCTCGATCCGCGCCGTCTCGAGCGCGTCGTAGAGCGCGCGCGCCTCGAGGTCGGCGGGGGCGCGGCGCGCGTGCGCCCGCGGGTCGTGATAGCGGTGGCGCAGCGCCAGCGCGTCGGCCGCGCCGCGCGCCTCGGCGACCAGCGCGGGGGCAAGGTCGCGCCCTGGCGAGGGCACCCGCCCCTCGCCCGTCTGTCCGGCCTCGGCGAAGGCGATCTCGAGCGCCTCGTCGCGCGCCAGCGCGCGCGCCGCGCCGGTCAGCGCCCGGCGGAAGTCGTCGAGGGTGTCGGGCTCGGGCATCAGCCCGCGCGGCTCGCCACGCTCTCGGGCAGGTCCTCACCGAAGACGCGCTGGTAATATTCGGCGATCACCGGGCGCTCGGCCTCGTCGCACTTGTTGAGGAAGGAGACGCGGAAGGCATAGCCGACATCGCCGAAGATGAGCGCGTTCTGCGCCCAGCTGATGACCGTGCGCGGGCTCATCACGGTCGAGATGTCGCCGTTGATGAAGCCCTGGCGCGACAGGTCGGCGACCTTGATCATGCTCTCGACCGTCTTCTTGCCCTCGGGCTTGTCATATTCGCCCGACTTGGCGAGGACGATCCGCGCCTCGGTCTCGGCGGGCAGGTAGTTCAAGGTGGTGACGATGTTCCAGCGGTCCATCTGCCCCTGGTTGATCGCCTGCGTGCCGTGATAGAGCCCGGTGGTGTCGCCCAACCCCACCGTGTTGGTGGTCGCGAACAAGCGGAAATGCGGGTTGGGCTTGATCACCCGGTTCTGGTCGAGCAGCGTCAGCTTGCCCTCGGTCTCGAGCACCCGCTGGATCACGAACATCACGTCGGGGCGCCCCGCGTCATATTCGTCGAAGACGAGCGCGACCGGGTGCTGGAGGCACCAGGGCAGCAGCCCTTCCTTGAACTCGGTGACCTGCTGGCCGTCCTTGAGGACGATGGCGTCGCGCCCGACGAGGTCGATGCGGCTGATGTGGGCATCGAGGTTGATGCGGATGAGCGGCCAGTTGAGGCGCGCCGCGACCTGTTCGATGTGGGTCGACTTGCCGGTGCCGTGATAGCCCTGGACCATGACGCGGCGGTCGTGCGCGAAGCCCGCGGCGATCGCCAGCGTGGTGTCGGGGTCGAAGACATAGGCGGGGTCGGCGTCGGGCACGCGCTCGTCGGCCTCGGAGAAGGCGGGGACCTCCATGTCGCTGTCGATCCCGAAGGCGTCGCGCACCTTCACCATCTTGTCGGGCGCGCTCAGCAGCGTGTCGGCGCGGCGCGGCGCGTCGGTGTTGGAAAGCTCGGTCATGGGAGGGGCTTTAGAGGAGGAGGATGCGCGCCACAATAACCGCCGTTGGTCGTAGGCGCGACTCCCGCCCTCATGCTATGCGGCGGCGCAAGGGCGACGGGCGCGGCCGCCTGCCGCGCCGGGCCGAGAGAGGAGCAATGGTCATGACCTATGTCGACGGTTATCTCGTGCCCGTGCCCGAGGGCGAACTCGAGGCCTATCGCGCGCTCGCCGAGGAACTGGCGCCCAAGTTTCGCGAATGGGGCGCGACCCGCGTGGTCGAGGCGGTCGAGGACGACTGCCCGACCGGCAAGCTCAACGATTTCCACACCGCCGTGCTCGCCGAGGCGGGGGAGAAGACCGTCTTCAGCTACGTCGAATGGCCCTCGAAGGAGGCGCGCGAGGAGGGGTGGAAGAAGATGCGGGCCTATATGGAGGCCATGCCCCAGCCCGAGCATATGCCGTTCGATGGCAAGCGGATGGTGCTCGGCGGGTTCCGCTCGATCGTCGACCGGTGAGCGGCGCGTTGCGGCCCTGCCTGTGGTTCGACCACGAGGCCAGCGCGGCGGCCGCCTTCTACGTCGACAGCTTCCCGCGCACGCGACTGATCGCCGAGAACCGCTCGCCCGCCGACTGGCCGGGGGGCAAGGCGGGCGATGTCATCACCATCGACCTCGAGATCGCCGGGCAGCGGGTGATGCTGATGAACGGCGGCGACGCCTTCCGGCCGAGCCCGGCGACCAGCCTGATGCTGGTGACCCGCGACCAGGAGGAGACCGACCGGGTGTGGCAGGCGCTCGAGGCGGGGGGCGGTGCGGCGATGGCGTGCGGCTGGATCGCCGACCGCTTCGGCTTTGCCTGGCAGGTCACCCCGCAGCGCCTGCTCGACCTGCTCGCCGACCCGGACAGCGCGCCCGCCGCCTTCGCGGCGATGCAGGCGATGGTCAGGATCGACATCGCCGCGCTCGAGCGGGCGGTGGGGGCGCCCGACGGCTAGCCGAAGGCGGTGCTCTTGCGTAGCCGCTGGAAGGCGTCGATGACCGCGCGCAACCGCGCCTCGTGGCGGCGATCGCCGCCGTTGCGGTCGGGGTGGTAGCGGCGCACCAGCCCGGCATAGGCCTTGCGCACCGCGTGGAGGTCGGCCTCGGGGCCGAGCCCGAGGACTCGCAGCGCGCCGCGTTCCTCGGCCGAGAAGCGCGAGCGGCGCCGTTCCTCGCGCATCGTCGCCGCGTCGCGAAAGCGCGCGGCGATGGCATCGAGCGGGTCGTCGAAATCGGCCCAGCGCGGGCCCGGGTCGGCGCCCGGCGCGTAGGCGAAGCGTCGCCCGCCCTCGCCCGCGCGGCGCGGGATCGGCGATTGCGCCGCCTCGATCTCCTCGGCGCTCATCCCGGCAAAATAATTGTAGGCGCTGTTGTGCTGGCGAACATGGTCGAGACACAGCCAGCGCACCTCGCCCGGGCCGTCGAAATCGCCCGGGGTGAGCGGCGCGCGGAATTCGCCCGCGTCCCCGCATCCGGGAACCGCGCACCGTTGCCCCGCGCCTTCGACGCGGCCATGGAATTTCTCGGGTCGTTTGGTCATCGCGCTCGCGTCCCTATATGGGAGCGATGACCCAGAACACCAGCGCCGAGATCATCCGCCGCCTGACGAACGCGCTGTCGCCCGTCGCCTTGACGCTCGACAATGACAGCGCCGCGCATGCCGGGCACATGGGCGACGACGGCTCGGGCGAGACGCACTGGTCGGTGCACATCGTCTCGGCGCGGTTCGACGGGCTCGGCCGCGTCGCGCGCCAGCGCCTCGTGTACAAGGCGCTGGGCGAGCTGATGGACAATCCGATCCACGCGCTGGCCATCAGGGCGCAGACGCCCGACGAAGCGCGATGAGCGCGCTCCAAGAAATCACCCCGAGCGTCCACGACCTCGGCGCCTTCAAGGTCCGCCGCGTGCTGCCGAGCCGCCCGCGCACGATGGTCGGCCCCTTCATCTTCGTCGACGAGTTCGGCCCCGCGCAAATGGCCTCCGGGCAGGGCATGGACGTGCGCCCGCACCCGCATATCAACCTCGCCACCGTGACCTATTTGTTCGAGGGCGCGATCCACCACCGCGACAGCCTCGGCACCAGCCAGGTGATCCGCCCCGGCGCGATCAACCTGATGACCGCGGGCAAGGGCATCGTCCATTCGGAGCGCTCGCCGCAGGCCGAACGCGACGCGGGGCCCCGGCTCTACGGCATGCAGACCTGGCTCGCGCTGCCCGACGGTCGCGAGGAGATCGCGCCCGCCTTCGACCATGTCACCGAGGAGGGGCTGCCGCTGGTCGAGGACGGCAAGGCCTCGGCGCGGGTGCTGATGGGAACGCTATGGGGCCAGACCGCCACGACGCCGCAGCACAGCCCGACCATCTACGCCGACATCGTCCTCGAGGATGGCGCGCTCCCGATCGACGCGGAGGCCGACGAGCGTGCGGTGCTGGTGACCGAGGGGACGATCACCCTCGACGACCAGCCGCTCGACCCCTTCAACCTCTACATCCTCAAACCCGGCGAGCCGATGACGCTGAAGGGCCGGGGCCGCGCGATGCTGCTCGGCGGCGAGGCCTTTTCGACCAAGCGCCACGTGTGGTGGAATTTCGTCTCCTCGAGCCGCGATCGCATCGCGCAGGCGAAGGAGGACTGGACCGCGCGCCGCTTCCCGCTCGTCCCCGGCGACGATGTCGAGCGCATCCCCATCCCCGCGGTGCCCAAGACGGTGAGCTATCCGTGAAGACCCAGCGCATCTCCCTTTCGACCGGCATCGGCCTCGACGTCGCGCTCGCCGGGCCGGAAGACGCGCCGCCCGTCTTCCTCCTCCACGGCTTTCCCGAATCGCATCGCACCTGGCGCGGCATCGTGCCGCTGCTCGAGGATCGCTTCCGCCTGATCATGCCCGACCAGCGCGGCTTCGGGGGCTCGGACAAGCCGCGCGACCTCGATGATTATCGCACCGACAAGGCGATCGCCGACCTGCTGGCGCTTGCCGCGGCGCTCGGGCACCAGAAATTCAGCCTCGTCGGGCACGACTGGGGCGGCGCGGTGGCGTGGGCGGCGGCGCTGCGCGGCGGCCCGCACATCGAGAAGCTGGCCATCGTCAATTCGCCCCACCCGCTCCTCTTCCAGAAGAGCCTGATCGACGATCCCGCCCAGCGCGCGGCGAGTCAGTACATGCGCGCCTTCCGCGCCACCGGGATGGAGGAGCAGATTCGCGCGATGGGCTGGGACACCTTCTTCGACAAGAGCTTCTGCCCCCACCTCGACCTCGCCACCATCCCCGACGCCGACCGGCAGGCCTATCTCGAGGAATGGAGCGCGGAGGGCGCGCTCGAGGGCATGCTCGCCTGGTACCGCGCCTCGCCGATCCTCGTCCCCGCGATGGACGAGGAGGACGTGCCCTATCCCGACTGGGTGATGAGCGGGGTGCCGCGGATCCGCATCCCCACGCTGGTGGTCTGGGGCATGAAGGACCCCGCGCTCCTCCCCTGCCAGCTCGACGGGCTGGGCGAGCTGGTCGACGACCTGCGCATCGAGCGGGTCGCCGACGCGGGCCATTTCGTGCCGTGGGAGAAACCCGAACCCGTCGCGAAGGCGCTAGCCGACTTCCTCGGCTAGCCAGTCGATCCAGCCGCCATGCGCATGGCCGTGCGCGAGCGTGGCCTCCTCCGCGCCGCCCGGCCAGTAGCGGACCTTGAGGACATGCCGCAGCAGCGCCCGGTCGCCCTCGAGGCTGACCCACGCCAGCGGCTGGTGCGCGCTCGCCGCCTCCCCCGCTGCTGTCATCGCCAGCCGGATCCGCGCCTGCGTCTCGGCCGGCAGATACTGCCACACGAGGCTGTGCATCAGCACCCGGGTGACCCCGTTCTCGCGCGGCGCGGCGAGCTGCGCCTCGACGAAGTCGGCGGCATCGGCCTCGACCACCTGCGGCGCCCCCCGCGCCGCGGCGAGGTCGAACACCGCCTCCAGCCGCGCGGTGCGCTCCTTCATCTCGGGCCAGACATAGGCGGCCAGTCGGATGCGGTCCGCCGCGCGCGCGAGGTCGAGCGGGTCGCGGTCGCAGCCGGTCGCGGCGAGGATCGCGACCGGCGCCTCGGGCGGCGGCGCCCCCTTCCATTTGGGGGCCAGCCGCACCGGGCTGTCGGCGGGTCCGTTGCGCGTGCCCGCGAGGTCGATGAAGAAGCGGTCGATCATCAGGTTGATCCCCGCGCTCGACCCGATCTCGACCAGCTCGAAACGCGGCCCGAGCCCCTGCCCCGCGAGCCATTTGAGGCCCGCCATCAACCCCGCTGAGCGCCCCGCCTCGTTGGTCTGCGGGGGGCGCTCCATCCAGGGCAGGATCGCCGCCTCGTGCGCGCGCAGCACCGCGGCCACCAGCGGCGCGATCTCCTCGCGCAGCAACTCGCCCGCGTAGAGCGGGGCGAGCCGCGGTTCGGCGCCCGACAGGTGCAGCGCCTGCAACCCCGCCGCCACCCGCAGCGGCACGACGTCCTTGAGCGGATCGCGCGGCCAGCGATGGATCATGCGTCCGAGCGCGCTGTCGGGATCGAGCCCCTTCCACACCGCGCGGCAGATGGCGGCGGTGAGCGGGGCGCCGTTGGCGCGGCAATAGTCGGCCTGGTTCGAAAAGGCCTGCGCGGGGGTGGCGGTCACGGGCGTCTCCTCCGCCCTTTTCCTTGCATGATCGGGCGCCAGCGGGCAAAGGCCGCCCCATGTCGAGATCGAAAAGCCGTTCCGCCGCGCGGCTCGCCGCCGTCCAGGCCCTGTACCAGCAGGAGATGGAGGGCACCGGCACCGCGCAGCTCATCCACGAATTCCACGAACACCGCCTCGGGCAGGTGATCGAGGACGTGCAATATGCCGAGGCCGAGGTGCTCTTCTTCGACGACATCGTCGCCGGCGTGCTGGCGCGCAAGGACGAACTCGACGAGAAGATCGCGGCCAAGCTGTCGGAAGGCTGGAGCCTGTCGCGGCTCGATCGCGCGATGCGCGCCATCCTGCGCGCGGGCACCTACGAGCTGGTGGCACGTCCCGACGTGCCGCGCGCCTCGGTGATCGACGAATATGTCGACGTCGCCGACGCCTTCTTCGATGCGCGCGAGAAGGGCTTCGTCAACGGCCTGCTCGACGCCATCGCCAAGGACGTGCGCGGCTAGGCGCACGCGCGGGCGCGGGTTTGGCGCGGCCTCAGGGATCGTAGCGATCGAGGAAGGCGAGCGGGATGTCGATCCGCTCGCGCCAGCTCTGCACGTCGGGCGCGGCGCCGGTGAAGCGGCGGCTCTCGAAATGCCGCGCGGGCCAGCCCCCCTTGCGCATCATCGCCGCGAAGGCGGCGTGGTAGCCCGCCGCCTCGCCCGCAGGCGCGGTCCCGTGATCGAGGTAGAGCGCGTTGCGCTGCGGATCGATATGCGTCGAATCGAGATAGGCGTCCCACGCCGCGACGATGTCGCCGACCGGGTCGGCGGGGCCGGTGTCGGCATCGGGCAGCGCGAAGCGCGCCGACAGCGCCGCGCCCTGCCCGAAGACATGCGGATATTCGGCGACCGCGTAGAGGCTGGTCAGCCCGCCCAGCGCGGCCCCCATCACCGCGGTATTCTCGGGCCCGGCATGGGTCGGGTAGCGGCGATCGATATAGGGTTTGAGCCGCTCGACCATCCAGCCGAGATAGGCATCGCCGACGAGCGCGCCGCGCGGTTCGGCGAGCGCGCGCTGCCGCGCCGCGGGGAGGAAATCGTAGAGTTTCTCGGGAAACAGCGCGCGCCAGCGCTCGCGCGGGCTGCGGATGCCGACGACGATCCATTCGCGCAGGTCGCCGCGCGCGGCCAGCCGGGTGATCGCCTCGTCGATCCCCCAGGCCTGCCCCGCGTCGGCAAAGGCGGGATCGAACAGGTTCTGCCCGTCGTGGACATAGAGCACCGGATAGCGCGCGCGCGGGTCGCGCCCGTAGGAGGGCGGGGTCCAGACCCACACCTCGCCGACCCCGGCGGCGGCGCCGTCGTCGAACATCATCTGCGTGATTCGCCCCGCCGCGACGGCGGGGAGCGTGGCCGCCCCGGGGAGCGTGTCGACGGGCCCCGCTGCGCGCGGGGGCGCGTCGGCGTCGCCGTCGCCGTCGACCTCGACGTCGGGATCGAGCGCGCCGGCGTCGGCCTCGGCGACGACCCCGACCTCGGCCCCGACCTCGGCTGCGGTCTCGGCATCCTGCGCGAGCGCGGCCGCCTGCCGCGCCAGCGCGGCGGCCTCGGGGCCCGGATCCTGCAGCGCGGCGCCGAGCGCGAGCAGCAAGGCGATTGGCAATTTCCTCTCCCTCGTGCGATTGCAGTTCGACCATGCCGCGCCGCGCCCCCCCTGTGAAGCCGTCATCGCCCGCCCCCGCGGGGCTGAGCCTCGAGGCGCGGCTGCACGCGCGGCTGGCGCGGCTCGCCGATCATCCCGCCGCGGCGGGGCTGGCCGACGACGTCGCGCATCTCGACGGGCGGGTGCTGACCCACGACACGATCGTCGAGGGAGTGCACTATCGCCGCGGCGACCCGCCCGAGAGCGTCGGGTGGAAGCTGGCCGCGGTGAACCTGTCGGACCTCGCCGCCAAGGGCGCGCGCCCGGTCGGCGCGCTGCTGTCGCTCACGATCGGCACCCCCGGGCGCGAGATGGCCCCGGGCGAGTGGGAGGAGCGCTTCCTGACCGGGCTCGCCGCCGCCTGCGAGAGCTACCGGCTGCCGCTCCTCGGGGGCGACACGGTGGCGCTGCCCGACGGGGCCCCCCGCGTGCTCGGGCTGACCGCGATCGGGACCGCCCCGGTGCCCGCGCCGCGGCGCAGCGGCGCGCGCGCGGGCGACCTCCTCCTCCTCGTCGGCACGGTCGGCGCGGCGATGGCCGGGCTCGAGGCGCTCGAGCAGGACCGCGAGGCCTCGGGGGCGCTGGTCGAGATCTACCGCCGCCCCGTGCCGCTGCTCGCGGCGGGCGAGGCGCTCGCCCCCTTCGCGCACGCGATGATGGACGTCTCCGACGGGCTGCTGCTCGATGCCGGGCGGCTGGCGGCGGCGAGCGGGCTGGCGGCGCGGGTCGACCTCGCCCGCCTCCCGCTCGAGACCGCCTTCATCGCCGACAAGGGCGCGGACCGCGCGGCGCGGCTGTTCGCGGCGACCGCGGGGGACGATTATGCGCTGCTCGCCGCGATCGCGCCCGCGGACGAACCGCTGGTAAGGCAATCTTTACCATCGGACGCGAGACTGACGGTAATCGGGCGGCTGGCGCCCGGGACCGGGCTCGCGCTCCACGACGGGGACGATCCGGTCGACCTGCCCGAAAGGCTCGGCCATGAACATCATCGCGACTGACCCGCGCCGCCTCTTGCTCGGGTTCGCCGGTTTCCTCGGCGGCAGCCTGCTCGCGCTGGTCCTCGCTTAACCCATATCAACACCCCGCGCGAGCAGCCTTGCGCACGCTAAAATGTGCGTTACACCTGTTGCTCGTTACATCATGGGAACGGCGCTCCTCGCCGACCCGAACAGGGGGGTTTTCCAGTCATGAATCTGGTGTTGATCGCGATTGCCTGCGGCGTCGTTGCGCTGCTCTACGGCATCATCACTTCCCGCCAGGTGCTCGGCGCACCGGCGGGCAACGAACGCATGGTCGAGGTGGCGGGCGCCATCCAGGAAGGCGCGCGCGCCTATCTCAAGCGCCAGTATAGCGCCATCACGCTGGTCGGGGTGGCGGTCGCCGTCATCGTCCTGCTGTTTCTCGGCTGGGCCGCCGCGATCGGCTTCGCGATCGGCGCGATCCTGTCGGGTGTGGCGGGTTTCATCGGCATGAACGTGTCGGTCGGCGCCAACGTGCGCACCGCCGAGGCGGCGCGCTCGGGGCTCCAGCAGGGGCTGACGATGGCGTTCCGCTCGGGCGCGGTCACCGGGCTGCTCGTGGTCGGGCTCGCGCTGCTCGCGATCGCCGGCTACTTCGCCTACCTGATCGGTCCCGGCGGACATGCCGCCGACGACAGCACGGTGATCATCGGGCTGACCGCGCTGGCGCTGGGGGCCAGCCTAGTGTCGATCTTCGCGCGCCTGGGCGGCGGCATCTTCACCAAGGCCGCCGACGTCGGCGCCGACCTCGTCGGCAAGGTCGAGGCGGGCATCCCCGAGGACGACCCCCGCAACCCCGCGGTCATCGCCGACAATGTCGGTGACAATGTCGGCGACTGCGCGGGCATGGCGGCCGACCTGTTCGAGACCTATGTCGTTACCGTCGGCATCACCATGGTGCTCACCGCGCTGCTGCTCGGCGGGGTCGTGGGCGAGCTGCTGGTGCCGCTGATGGCGCTGCCGCTGCTGATCGGCGGGGCCTGCATTCTGACCAGCGTCATCGGCACCTATTTCGTCAAGCTCTCGAGCGGGTCGAAGAACGTCATGGCGGCGATGTACAAGGGTTTCATCGTCTCGGCGGTGCTCGCGGTGCCGCTGATCTGGTTCGCCACCCAGTTCGCGCTCGGCGACATGACCGCGCAGATCGGCGGGGTGATCACCGACGTCGACCCGGGCGCCCCGCTCGCCGAGGAAGGCACCACCACCATCGCGCCCTTCACCGGGATGGACCTGTTCTGGTGCTCGCTGCTCGGGCTCGGCGTGACCGGGCTGATCATCTTCATCACCGAATATTATACGGGTACCCACTATCGCCCGGTGAAGTCGATCGCCAAGGCGTCCGAGACGGGGCATGGCACCAACGTCATCCAGGGGCTCGCGATCAGCCTCGAGGCGACCGCGCTGCCGACGCTATTGTTCGTCGTCGCGATCGTGATCGCCTTCCAGCTCGCCGGGCTGATGGGGCTGGCCTACGCCGCTACCGCGATGCTCAGTCTTGCGGGCATGGTCGTGGCGCTCGACGCCTACGGGCCGGTAACCGACAATGCCGGCGGCATCGCCGAGATGTCGGGGCTCGACGAGAGCGTGCGCGAGAAGACCGACCTGCTTGACGCGGTCGGCAACACCACCAAGGCGGTGACCAAGGGCTATGCGATCGGTTCGGCCGCGCTGGCCGCACTCGTGCTGTTCGCCGCCTACACCACCGACCTGCGCAAGTATTTCCCGTCGGTCGATGTCGATTTCAGCCTCGAGAACCCCTACGTCATCGTCGGGCTGCTGCTCGGCGCGCTGCTCCCCTACCTGTTCGGGGCGCTGGGGATGACCGCGGTCGGCCGCGCGGCGGGCGACGTCGTCATCGACGTGCGCGAGCAGTTCAAGGCCAAGCCCGGCATCATGGACGGCTCCGAGCGTCCCGATTACGCCAAGACGGTCGATCTCGTGACCAAGGCGGCGATCAAGGAAATGATCGTGCCGAGCCTGCTCCCGGTGCTCGCGCCGGTGGTGGTCTATTTCGCGATCACCGCGGTGGCGGGGCAGGAGAACGGCTTTGCCGCGCTGGGCGCGCTGCTTCTCGGGGTGATCGTCTCGGGGCTGTTCGTCGCGCTGTCGATGACCTCGGGCGGCGGTGCGTGGGACAACGCCAAGAAGTATATCGAGGACGGCAACCACGGCGGCAAGGGCAGCGAAGCCCACAAGGCCGCGGTGACCGGCGATACCGTGGGCGATCCCTACAAAGATACCGCGGGCCCGGCGGTCAACCCGATGATCAAGATCACCAACATCGTCTCGATCCTGCTGCTCGCCGCGCTGGCGGGGGCGGGCAACGGGCTGCTCTGATCCTCGATCATTTACCGAAGCATAGCGGGAGCGCGGGGGACCCCACGCTCCCGCTTTCTTTTTCAGCCCCTTCCCGCTAAGGGCGGTGCTCCACACGAACCGCTAAGAAGGATGGACATTGGCCAAGGAAGAACTTCTCGAGATGCGGGGTCGGGTGGTCGAGCTGCTGCCCAACGCGATGTTCCGCGTCGAGCTGGAGAACGGCCACGAGATCCTCGGACATACCGCCGGCAAGATGCGCAAGAACCGCATCCGCGTGCTGACCGGCGATGAAGTCCTCGTCGAACTCACCCCCTACGACCTGACCAAAGGTCGGATAACCTACCGCTTCAAGTAAGGCGCCAGCGCCACCATGAAGCTCGTCCTCGCATCGGCTTCCCCACGCCGCCGCGACCTGCTGGCGCGCATCGGCGTGACGCCCGACGTCATCGATCCCGCGCATATCGACGAGGACCCGGCGCCGGGCGAATTGCCGCGCCCGCACGCCGGCCGCCTCGCCAGCGAGAAGGCCGCCGCGGTCGCGCAGCGCCATCGCCACGCGCTCGTGCTGGCGGGCGACACGGTCGTTGCCGTGGGTCGCCGCATCCTTCCCAAGGCCGAGGACGAAGCGACGCTGCGCGACTGCCTCGCGCTGCTTTCGGGCCGCCGCCACCGCGTCTTCACCGGCATCGCCGCCATCGCCCCCGACGGGCGCCAGTGGGAGAAGGTGGTCGAGACGATCGTCGCGATGAAGCGGCTGAGCGCGGAGGAAATCGACACCTACGCGGCGATGACCGAGGAATGGATGGGCAAAGCGGGCGGCTATGGGCTGCAGGGCTATGGCGAAGTCTATGTCCGCTTCATCCATGGCAGCCATTCCAACGTCGTCGGGCTGCCGCTGGGGGAAACGCGCAACATGCTCAAGGCCGCGGGCTACCCCCTTGCCTGAGTGGATCATCGAGGACGGCATCGGCGAGACCCGTGCCGCGCTGGTCGAGGGCGATGACGTCCTCGAAGCGCGCGTGCGCCGCGACGGGGTGACCCCCGCGGGGACCATTCTCGATGCCCGGTTGCTCGCCATCGCCCCGCGGGTCACCGTCGAGGCGGCGGGCGAGCAATTCCTCCTGCCGCGCGGCGCCTCGGGCATCAGCGAGGGCGCCACGATCCGCATCCGCGTCACCCGCGAGGCGCTCGGCGGCGCCGAGCCGTGGAAACGCGCGCTCGCGGTCCAGACCGACGCGGATCCCGCCCCCGCCCCCCCGCTCGCCGAGGGCAGGTCGGGCACCATCGCGGGCTGGGACGAAGTGCTCGAGGAAGCGCGCACCGGGCTCGTCGACTTCGACGGCGGCCAGCTGCGCATCGAGCCGACCGCCGCCATGACGATGATCGACGTCGACGGCTGGCTGGTCCCCGACAAGCTCGGCCAGATGGCCGCCTGGGCGAGCGCCCGCGCCATCCGCCGCCTCGACCTCGGCGGGTCGACCGGGATCGACTTTCCCAGCCTCGAGGGGCGCGCGGCGCGCAAGCAGGTCGGCGACATCCTCGACGACTATCTGGCGAAACCCTTCGAGCGGACCGCGATGAACGGCTTCGGCTTCGTCCAGGTGGTGCGCCCCAAGACCCGCGCCAGCCTGATCGACCTTGCGGCCGATCGCGCCGCCTTCGAGGCGCGCGCGCTGCTGCGCCGCGCCGCGACCCACGTCGGCGCGGCCACGCTCCATGCCCATCCCGCGGTCATCGCGGCGCTGCGGCCCGACTGGATCGCCGCGCTCGAACGGCGAATCGGCGGCGCGGTCAACTTGAAGGATGCGCCGGGCCTTGCCATGTCCGGGGCCTATGTCGCCTAAGCCCCCCGCCTGCCCGATCTGCGCCCAGCCGACGGCGCGCGAATTTCGCCCCTTCTGCTCGCGCGGGTGCAAGGATCGCGACCTGTTGCAATGGCTCGGCGACGGCTATCGCATCCCCGGCCCGGCGGTCGTGCAAGAAGGGCTGGACAGCGAGGATGAGGCTCGCTAGAGGCGCCTTCACCGCAAGCGGCGTCCGCCGTTTTTGCCCCGGCGCCTGGGTAGCTCAGTTGGTAGAGCATGCGACTGAAAATCGCAGTGTCGGCGGTTCGATCCCGTCCCCAGGCACCATTTCCCTACAGCGCCGTCAAGAGCCCTGCTCCGCCTCGAATTTGCGTTGCGCGACCAACTCGGCGACGAGGGCGTTGAGGAGCACCGTGCGCGCCTCGGCGGCGGCCGTCTGTGCCTCGTAGGCGGCGGTCGGACTGACCTCGGGCCCGGCCTTTAGCTGGAGGAGCGCCTGTTCTTTTGTCTCCCGATCGATTTCGAATTGCAGCGCGGCGAGTTCGGCATCGCGATCGGCTTCGATCTGGGCGAGCGCGGCTGCCGCATCGGCTTCACGATCGTCGCGCAATGCCTGCGCCAGCGCGCCGAACTGGCCGACGGCATCAGCCGCCGCTTTGGCAGCGACCTCGCCGGCAGCGGCCTTATCTTCGTACTTAATCGACTTGATCGCACCGTCAGTACGTAGCTCAAGCGTCAACGCGTTATTTTCCAACCTGCCGTTGGAAAAGGGCAGCAATCGCAATTGGCCGAGTTGCGGGACAGCCTGCACCTTGCCGCGTAGCAATTCTGTCCCGTCGCCTGTCCGGCGCGCGACCAACTGTCCACGGCCGGGCGGACGCACGAACAGGCCGGCTTGCGCCCTTGCGGGGTCATAAGCCCATCGGTTCGACGCCTCTTGGTCTTGCTGGTCCCGCCTCCTGCTGGCCACCGACCGGACAGCCTGCGTCGTCAGCGGATCAATTGACAAGGTGATACCCGTACCCCGCGTGAGGCATTCCACCCCCGTTTCCTCCGCCTTACATTCGACCTGTGTCGTCCGTGTCGTTTCGGGAATTTCTTTGATGGCCACCAGTTTGGCGAGACGCGCACGGGATTGCTCGTCCATCGAGAAGCTTTCCTTGTTTTCCCGGGAAAACTTGCTGGGCCATCTGATCGTCCGCACAATGCCGAGATCGCGCTGTTGCTGAAGCAAAGTGGCGCGCGCGGCCTTGAGCGCAGTGGTCAGATGTTTTTGCTGGTCGAGCAATCCGCCGGCCTTCAGCAAATTCGTTTTTTCCGTCTCGGCCAATGCCCCACTATGATTGTTAAGCTTCTCGATCTGCGCGGTCACGACCTTCAACTTGCCGCCCAATGTCTCGACGGTTTCGGTCTGCTCCCGAAGCGCGGCGAGTGCCTTTTTGGCGTACTCAGAGCATTCCAGCACGGGGACGTTTTTGACCTCTTTTTCGCCGTTCGCGGCGGTCGTTTCCACCTTGGGTATCCCCGCGCCCAAGGCGGCCATCCCGATGACCGTCTCCACGACCGATCCGAAGATCTGCGCGCTCCGGTCCTCGGCCGAGGCGTTGAGCGTGGCCAGCGTGCCAGTCTTCTCATGGTCGGTCAGCTCGAAACTGCTGGTCTTGGCCCAGTTCGACAGTTGTCGATAATCGAGCAGATAGGTTTCGCCCGGAACATGATGGGGCGTCGCCTCGACTTTCGACAAGAGCCTTACATTCGGATTTCCATCGGGCTTCCCATCCTTTGTGAGGCCCTCGCACGACGCCAGGGTCGTCGTCAGCGTCACTTCATACTGCAGCATGGGAAGGTGGTAAGGCACCCCCAACACAGCCGCCTCGTCCGTGAACCGATAATCGCGCTCGGTGTGCAGCGAGGTTGCGCAACCGCTCGTCAGCGCGAGCGACGCCGCCGACAGCAGCAAGACAGTCTTTCTCATTTATTCCCCCCATACGGTCTCGGGTCCCGAGCAAGATTTTGCTAACGCGACACAGATTAACAATCAACCTTGCCCTTCTTGCCGGCTTTTTCGGTCACCGAGCGGCGATAATCGACCCTGTCCTGCCTTTCCCCTTGGCGAGGGCCCGCCCCTCTGTCTATCAGGCGTCATGGCCAAGACCCCTCAAGACGTCGCCGCGCAGGAAAAGCTTGCCGGCCTGGTACTGATCGGCGCCGCCGCGCTGGCGCTCATCCTCGCCAATTCGCCGATGGCGGAAGCCTACGAGAAGCTCCTCAAGTTCAAGTTCGGCCCCGAATGGCCGCGCTTCGGGGTCTTCAGCGTGGAATATTGGGTGGTCGACGGCCTCATGGCGGTCTTCTTCCTGCTCGTCGGGCTCGAGGTGAAGCGCGAATGGTTCGAGGGCCGCCTGTCCTCCCCGCGCGAACGCCGCCTGCCGATCATCGCCGCGATCGGCGGCATGGCGATCCCCGCCCTAGTCTTCGTCGCGGTCACCGGGGGCGACCCCGCCAGCATCAACGGCTGGGCGATCCCCGCGGCGACCGACATCGCCTTCGCGATCGGGGTGATCGCGATCCTCGGGCGCTACGCCCCGGCCTCGATCAAGCTGCTGCTCGTGACCATCGCGATCGTCGACGACATCGGCGCGGTGATCATCATCGCGCTCTTCTATACCGCCGACCTCAACACCTATGCGCTGGGGGGCGCGCTGGCGGTGATGGGGATGATGGCGGTGATGGCGATGTACGGGGTGCGGCGGCTGCTGTGGTACATCATCGGCTTCGTCGTCCTGTGGTATCTCGTCCTGGCCTCGGGGGTGCATGCGACCATCGCCGGGGTGATGGCCGCGCTCACCATCCCGCTCGGCAGCGGCGAGAAGAAGTCGCCGCTGCGCCAGCTCGAGCATGACATCCATCCGTGGGTGATGTTCGGCATCGTGCCGATCTTCGGCTTCGTCGCCGCCGGGGTGGCGCTGCCCGACAATATCGACGCGCTGTTCCAGCCGCTCCCGCTCGGGATCATGCTCGGGCTCTTCGTGGGCAAGCAGATCGGCGTCTATGGCGCGATCTACGGCGCGGTGAAGATGCGGCTCGCGACGCGCCCGCGCGGCACCCGCTGGGCGCAGATCTACGGCGCCGCGATGCTGTGCGGGATCGGCTTCACGATGAGCCTGTTCATCGGCGGGCTCGCCTTCCCCGGGCAGCCCGAGCTGGTCGACGCGGCCAAGATCGGCACGCTCGCGGGCTCGCTCCTGTCGGCGCTGGCGGGTTATGCCGTGCTTCGCTTCACCCCGCCGCTGCCGAGCCGCAGCGACGATCTCGAGCGCGCGGGCGACCTGTTCGGGGAGGATCGCGAGTAGGCGATCAGCGCCCGAGCGCGGCCGCCTCGGCGGCGGCGTCATAGGGCTCGCCGACGATCAGCGCGTCGACCAGCTCGGCCACGCGCGGGTCGCCCCCGCTCGCCATCCGATAGTCGCCCACTTCCCCGGGGCCCGCGAACAGCCCCTCGATCGCCCAGTCGCCGCGCTGGCGGCAGGCGACCCCCTGCGCGCCCGGCGCGGCGAAGCTGCGGCACAGCCGGTCGGCGCCGTCGGCGAAAGTAAGCCCGATCCGCACCTCCCCCGCGGGATCGGCCGCGAGCCGGGTGTCGAGCGCGGCGGCGAGCGGCCCTTGCGCCACCACCATTCCGTCGACCTGTCCGACCAGCCCCGGCCCGGCGCCTTCGCCCCCGCCCCCGATTTGCGTGCCGAAGAGGAACGCCACCGCGAGGCTGGCGGCGATCGCGAGCCCGCTCGCCCAGCGGCGGTTGTCGTTGGCCGCCACGCGCTCCGCGCCCGGGCGGGAGGCAAGCAGCTCGGCGGGCATGGGGGCCAGCGTCGGGGCGAAGGCGCCGCGCAGCTGGTCGCCCAGTTCGCGGTGCTCGGCGGCGAGCGCCTCGAGCGCGGGGTCCGCGGCGACGCGCGCCGCGACCCGCGCCGATGCCTCGGCGTCCAGCTCGCCGTCGAGCCAGGCGAAAAATTCTTCCTCGTCAGTCATTCGTCGCCTCTCCCAGCATCTCGAGCAGCGCCTTGCGCCCGCGCACCAGCCGGCTCGACACCGTGCCGATCGGCAGGTCGAGCAGTTCGGCCACCTCGCGGTAGCCCATCCCCTCGAGCAGGATCAGCGCGACGACCTCGCGTTGCTCGGCGGGCAGGCGCGCCATCATCTCCATCGCGCGGCCAAGGTCGAGCCGCGCCTCGGTCGCCGGGCGCGGGTCGTGCCCCACCGCCAGCCCCGCCGCCTCGGGCAGCTCGCGCGCATCGCGGCGGCCCCTCGCGCGCGTCGTGTCGATCCACAGGTTGCGGGTGATCCGGAACATCCACGAATCGAACCGCGTGCCCTCCTGATATTGCGCGAACTTGTTCATCCCGCGTTCGGCGGCATTTTGCACAAGGTCGTCGGCGTCGGCCGGACTGCCGGTCAGCCCGTGCGCGAAGCGTCGCAGACGGGGATAGACGGGCGAGAACAGGCGCGCGAAGCGATCGTGATTGTCGGACATTCCACCTCATGCGGATGAAACGACGGCCGAACGTCGTTTCATTCGCCCACGACAATGTTTTAGGAATTTATCCATGTCCACCCGTCTCGTCCTGCTTGCCAGCCTCGCGCTCGCCGCCAGCCCCGCCTCGGCACAGCTGCTGCCCAGCCCGGGCCAGCTCGTCGCGCCGGTGCGCGGGGCGCTGCCGCCACTGCCGCCGACCGGGATCGGGCTGCTCGACGGGTTGAGCGGCGAGGAGCAGCAGGCCGCGCAGGCCAGCGCGCTGCCGTCGCTCGATCGCGGGACCGGCGCGCGCGCGAGCGCGGCGGTCGGCAACCTGCCCCGCCGCCTCCTCGCCGACCTCCGTGAGCAGCGGCTCGCCCAGCTCATCGCCGACCATCCCGAGCAGCTCGACCGCGACCGCGACCGCAACCCGGTGCGCCGCGGCGAACTGTTGCTCGTCGCGCCCGACGCGCTGACCATCGCCCGCGCGCAGGCCAACGGCTTCGAGCCGCTGCGCCGCGAGACCATCGAGGGGCTCGGGATCGAGCTGGTGGTGGTCGCGATCGGGCCCGAGGACGACGACGTGCGCGAGGCGCACAAGCGGCTCGTTCGGCTCGTCGGCGAGGATGCGGTCGACTACAACCATGTCTTCGAGCCGGCGGGCGGCGCGCTGCTGCCCGCCAGCACGGCGCTGGCGGCGAGCGCGCGCTCCACCCTCGGGCGCGGGCACAAGGTCGCGATCATCGACGGCGGGGTGGCCGCGCATGCCGCGATGCGCGGCGCCGCGATCCGCCAGCGCGGCCTCAGCGGCAAGGCGGTGGCCACCGGGCATGGCACCGCGGTCGCCTCGCTGTTGCTCGGGCAGGAGGGGCGCTTTCGCGGCGCCGCGCCCGGGCTCGAGCTGCTCGTCGCCGACGTCTACGGGGGCAACCCCGCCGCGGGCGCGGCCAGCGTCATCGCGCGCGCGATCGGCTGGGCCGCCGCCAACGGTGCCGAGGTCGTCAACATCAGCCTCGTCGGGCCGCCCAACCGGCTGATCGAACGCGCGGTCGCCGCCGCGCGCGCACGCGGGGTCGCGATCGTCGCCGCGGTCGGCAATGACGGCCCCGCCGCGCCCCCCGCCTATCCCGCTTCCTACGACGGCGTGGTCGCGGTCACCGGGGTCGACGAGGATCGCCGCGCGCTGCGCGAGGCGACGCGCAATCGCAACCTCGCCTTCGCCGCCCCCGGCGCCGACCTCGCCGCCGCGGCGCCGGCGGGAGGCTATGTCGAGGTGCGCGGCACCAGCTTCGCCGCGCCGCTCGCGAGCGCCCGCCTCGCGCTGGCGGGATCGCGCGCCGCGCTCGAGCGCGAGGCGGTCAAGGGACGCGGCCGCGTCGGCAAGGGCGTGGTCTGCCTGCCGTGCCGGGTCGACCCCGAAACGGTCGCCGCGAAATAATTTTTCGCCGCCCGGGATGAAGCCCCCAGGGGGTGTCGTTTTGTTCGCGGATCGGGGGCTTCGAGGCCCCTCGCAACAGCAAAGGAGACGATCCATGAAGACCATGATGATCATTGCCACCCTCGCCGCTTCCAGCACGCTCGTTCCCGCCGCCGCCTCGGCGCAGCTGCTCGGCAATGTCGGCGGCACCGTCAACCAGACGCTCGGCGGCTCGGCGGGCGGGTCGCTCGGCGGCGACCTCGGGCGCGGGGTGCGCGGCACCGTCGATGGCGCCTTGTCGGGGCGCGGCGGGGTCACCGGCGCGCTGGGCGGCGACCTCGTCGGCAATGGCGCGCGCTCGGTCTCGGGCAGCGTCGCCGGGATCGCCGACGGAACGCTGTCGGGCTCGGTCAACCGCTCGATCGATCCCGGCAGCGGGTCGGCCTCGGGCAATGTCGGGCTCGCGGGGTCGGTCGACGCGGTGACCGACGGCGCGGTCGACGCGGCGGGCCTCGGCAGCGCCGGTCTCGCCGGTTCGGGCTCGGCCTCGACCGAGCAGTCGGCGGGCGGCAGCGCGCGGCTGGTCGGCACCGACGCGGTGCGCGCGGCGGGCAACGGCGTGACCTCTGCCGCGGGCGCGGCGAGCGGCACCGCCGCGGGGCGCGCCCGCGGCGCGGCGCAGGGCAGCGGTGAAGCCGGCGGGACGCTGGTCGGGTCGCTCGCGCAGGGCGCAACGCGCGCCGCCGGGTCGGCCAGCGGCGCCGCGTCGGGCAATGCGCAGGGCGCCGCCTCGGGCGATGCGCAAGGCGAGGCGCTCGCGGTCCCCGCGCTGCCCGAAACGCCTTCGGTCCCCGCGAACGGCGCGCTGACCCTGTCGGGGTCGGCCTCGGCCAACGGTAGCGCCGAAGCGCGCGCGCGCGGACGCGCCGACGAGGACGAACGCGCCAACTAGGCGCACCGTCGCGAGGGGCCCTGCGGCGCGCCAACCCGCTCCGGCGCGCCGCTTCCCCCAACCCCACGCTCCTCGCGAAATAGAGAAGGGCGGCCCCGCTTTCGCAGGGCCGCCCTTCCATCTTTTCGTGGGGTGTCGAGCCCTAGAGCTTCTCGGTCAGCTCGGGGACGATCTGGAAGAGATCGCCGACGAGGCCGTGATCGGCGACCTGGAAGATCGGCGCTTCCTCGTCCTTGTTGATGGCGACGATGACCTTCGAATCCTTCATCCCCGCGAGGTGCTGGATCGCGCCCGAGATGCCGATCGCGATATAGACCTCGGGGGCGACGATCTTGCCGGTCTGGCCGACCTGGTAGTCGTTGGGGGCATAGCCCGCGTCGACCGCGGCGCGGCTCGCGCCGACGGCGGCGCCCAGCTTGTCGGCGAGCGGGTCGAGCAGCGCGTGGAACTGCTCGTTCGACCCGAAGGCACGCCCGCCCGAGACGATCACCCCCGCGCTGGTCAGCTCGGGACGGTCGCCGTCGGAGAGCTCGGCCGAAACGAAGCTCGACTTGGCGCTGGCCGAACCCGCGTCGATCGCCTCGATCTCGGCCGAACCGCCCTCGGCGGCGGCCTTGTCGAAGGCGGTGCCGCGCACGGTGATCACCTTCTTCGCGTCCGACGACTGGACCGTCGCGATGGCGTTGCCCGCGTAGATCGGGCGCTTGAAGGTGTCGGCGCCGTCGACCGCGATGATGTCGCTGACCTGCGCGACGTCGAGCTTGGCGGCGACGCGCGGGGCGACGTTCTTGCCGGTCGTGGTCGCGGGCGCGAGGAAGGCGTCATGGTGACCCATCTGGTCGACGATGATCGGCGCGACATCCTCGGCGAGCTGGTGCTCGAGATGCGCGGCATCGGCGACATGCACCTTGCCGACGCCGGCGATCTTGGCGGCGGCCTCGGCGACGGCGCCGACGTCCTTGCCGACGACGAGCAGGTGCACCTCGCCCAGCTTGGCGGCCGCGGTGACGGTGGAAAGGGTGGCGTCCTTGATGGCGGCGCCGTCATGTTCGACGAGAACAAGCGTCTTCATCAGGCAACTCCCAGTTCTTTGAGCTTGGCGACGAGGGCATCGACGCTCTCGAGCTTCTCGCCCGCTTCGCGGGTGGGCGGCGGGGCGACGTTGGTGATGGTCAGCCGGCGTGTGATGTCGACGCCATAGTCGTCGGGCGTCTTCACATCGAGCGGCTTCTTCTTGGCCTTCATGATGTTGGGCAGCGAGGCATAGCGCGGCTCGTTGAGGCGAAGGTCGGTGGTGACCACCGCCGGAAGCTGCAGCTTCACCGTCTCGAGCCCGCCGTCGATCTCGCGGGTAACGCTGACCGCGCCGTCCTGCGGCTCGACCTTCGAGGCGAAGGTGCCCTGCCCCCAGTCGAGCAGCGCGGCGAGCATCTGGCCGGTCGCGTTGCTGTCGTCGTCGATCGCCTGCTTGCCGAGCACCACCATGTCGGGGTTCTCGTCGGCGGCGACCTTGGCGAGCAGCTTGGCGACGCCCAGCGGTTCGACGTCTTCATCGGTTTGGATGAGGATCGCGCGGTCGGCGCCCATCGCGAGCGCGGTGCGCAGCGTTTCCTGCGCCTTGGCCGGGCCGATCGAGACCGCGACGATCTCCTCCGCCTTGCCCGCTTCCTTCAAGCGAACCGCTTCCTCGACGGCGATTTCGTCGAAGGGGTTCATGCTCATCTTGACGTTGGCGAGATCGACTCCGCTGCCATCGGGCTTGATGCGCGGCTTGACGTTATAGTCGATCACCCGTTTGACGGCGACCAGCAGCTTCATGGGCTGACTTCTCCTGACTGAAATTTCGAGTGCGATATGCTTGGCTATTGAGCGCGCGTCAAATGGCGCAAGTTCCGTAGCGGCCGGAAACGCAACATTTCGCGGCGGAGCGGTGTTCTTTCGCCATGAGCACGCATGACAGCAAGGGCGAACTGGGCCCGGTTAAGTCGGTCGGCGACATCGTCGAGGGGCTCGAGGAGATCGGCGAGGAGAAGGCCTGCGTGTCGGTCGGCGACATCGCCGATGCCTTCGGCACGCGCACCTATGCGCCCTTCCTCATCGTACCCGCGCTGCTCGAGATCACCCCGCTCGGCGCGATCCCCGGCGTGCCCACCATCCTCGCGATCATCGTGGCGATCTTCGCCGTCCAGATGCTGTTCGGGCGCAAGCGCATCTGGATCCCCGACATCATCGAAAACCGCCGCGTCACGGGCGAAAGACTGCGGAAAGCAGCCGAGAAGGCCGAGGGCGTGGCCGACCGGATGGACCAGTGGTTCCACCGCCGGCTTCGGCACCTCACCGCGGGGGTCTTCATGAAGCTCGCCGCGGTGGTGATCCTCGCGCTGTGCGCGGCGGTGCCCTTCCTCGAGGTGCTGCCCTTCGCCAGCTCGGGGCCGATGCTGGCGATCGTCTTCATCGGTCTCGCGCTCCTGGTGCGCGACGGGCTCCTGCTCGTGATCAGCGTGAGCCTCGGCCTCGCCGCCGTCGGCTTCGGGCTCGGCCATCTCCTCATGGGCGGCGGGGGCTAAGGAAAAGGGCCGCCGAAGCGACCCTTTCCCGTTCGATGAAGCCGCGGCTCAGGCCGGCTGCTTGACCTCCGCGACGATCTTCCTGGCGGCATCGCCAAGGTCGTCGGCGGCGATGATCTGGAGACCCGAATTGTTGAGGATCTCCTTGCCCTTGTCGACATTGGTGCCCTCGAGCCGGACCACCAGCGGGCGGTCGAGATGGACTTCCTTGGCCGCCGCGACGATGCCTTCGGCGATCGTGTCGCAGCGCATGATGCCGCCGAAGATGTTGACGAGGATGCCCTTCACCGCCGGGTCCGACAGGATGATCTTGAAGGCCGCGGTGACCTTCTGCTTGTCGGCGCCGCCGCCGACGTCGAGGAAGTTGGCGGGGAAGGCGCCGTTCAGCTTGATGATGTCCATCGTCGCCATGGCGAGGCCCGCGCCGTTGACCATGCAGCCGATGTCGCCGTCGAGCTTGATATAGGCGAGGTCGTGCTTGGAGGCCTCGACCTCCATCGGGTCTTCCTCGGTCAGGTCGCGCAGCTCGGCGATATCCTTGTGGCGGAACATGGCGTTCGAATCGAAGCCCACCTTGGCGTCGAGCACCATCAGCTGGTCGCCCGACACGGCGAGCGGATTGATCTCGATCTGCGAGGCGTCGGTGCCGAGGAACGCCTTGTAGAGCGCGGCGGTGACCTTGGCGGCCTGCTTGGCAAGGTCGCCCGAAAGGCCGAGCGCGGCGGCGACGCTACGCCCGTGGTGAGGCATCAGCCCGGTCGCGGGATCGATGGTGAAGGTGTGGACCTTCTCGGGCGTGTCATGCGCGACCTGCTCGATGTCCATCCCGCCTTCGGGGCTGGCGACGATGGCGAGGCGGCCCGAGGCACGGTCGACCAGCATCGCGAGATAGAATTCCTGGTCGATGTCGACCCCGTCGGTGACGTAGAGGCGCTGGACTTCCTTGCCCTCGTCGCCGGTCTGGATCGTCACCAGCGTGTTGCCGAGCATGTCCTTGGCGTGCGCCTCGACTTCCTCGATCGACTTGGCGAGACGAACCCCGCCCTTCGACCCCTCGGGCAGTTCCTTGAAATGGCCCTTGCCGCGGCCGCCGGCGTGGATCTGCGCCTTGACCACCCACAGCGGGCCGGGGAGCTGCTTGGCCGCTTCCACCGCTTCTTCCACGCTCATCGCGGGGATGCCCGCGGGCACCGGGGCACCGAATTTCTTCAGCAGTTCCTTGGCCTGATACTCGTGGATGTTCATGGGTCGGTCCTTCGGGTCGAATAAATTTAGAGAGTCGCGCCGCCCTAAAGCATATCGGGCGCGAGAGGAAAAGGCGCTAGGAAGGGCTATCGTGAGCCTGCACCCCGATTCCCTCTCCGGTCCCGACGCGCTGCCCGAACCCGGCGCCGACGGGCGCAAGATCATCCACGTCGACATGGATGCCTTCTTCGCCAACGTCGAGCAGCGCGACCATCCCGAACTGCGAGGACGCCCGGTCGCGGTCGGCGGCGGGCACCGCGGGGTGGTGGCGGCGGCGAGCTACGAGGCGCGGCGCTACGGGGTGCGCAGCGCGATGCCGAGCGTGACCGCGCGGCGCAAGTGCCCCGAGCTCATCTTCGTCAAATCGCGCTTCGACGTCTATCGCGAGGTCAGCCGGCAGATCCGCGAGATCTTCGCGATCCACGCATCGGCGGTGCAGCCCCTGAGCCTCGACGAGGCGTTCCTCGACGTCACCGAGGATCCGCACGGGCTCGGCTCGGGTAAGGCGATCGCCGAGGATATCCGCGCCCGCATCAAGGCCGAGACCGACCTCACCGCGTCGGCCGGCGTCTCCTATTGCAAGTTCATCGCCAAGCTTGCCAGCGACCAGAACAAGCCCGACGGGCTATGCGTCATCCCCCCCGCCCGTGGCCCCGCCTTCGTCCAGAGCCTGCCGGTCAAGCGCTTCCACGGGGTCGGCCCCAAGACCGCGGCGAAGATGACCCGGCTGGGGATCGAGACCGGCGCCGACCTCGCGGCCTGGTCCTACCGCGATCTGCGCGCGCGCTTCGGCTCGAGCGCCGATTGGTACTATCGCATCGCCCGCGGCATCGACGAGCGCCCGGTGCGCGCCGACCGCACCCGCAAGAGCTGCTCGGCCGAGCGCACCTTCGGTGAGGACGTGCGCGGCGAGGCGGAGACCTATGCCGAGCTCGAGCGCGTGTCGAAGATCGCGTGGGAGCGGATCGAGCGCGCCCGGTTCGTCGGGCGCACGGTCAACCTCAAGGTCAAATATGCCGATTTCGAGACCATCACCCGCGCGCGCAGCTTCGCCACCCCCGTGAGCGACGCGGCAACCTTCCACGCCGCGGGTCGTTCGCTGCTCAGCCCCCTGTTTCCGTTGGCAAAAGGCGTGCGGCTGCTGGGTCTGGGGCTTTCCTCGCCGGTCGAGGAAGCGATCAGTGGCCCAAAACAACTGGGACTCGCATTTGAATAGGAAATCTGTTATATAATTGTCATCACGAGCCGCCGCCCGAGCGCGACGGCTTCTTCATGCAGGAACACCAACACACGCTGCACGCATCACGGGGCCGGTCACTTCGGGGGACGTCGACCGCCTTTGCCTGTCCAGCGTGACCAACCGGAGATTTTTATATGGCGAGCAAGGCTCTTAGCTTCGATGTCGGCGATTATGTCGTGTACCCCAAGCACGGTGTCGGCAAGGTCATCGAACTGCAGTCGACCGAAATTGCCGGTGCCAAGCTCGACCTCTACGTCCTGCGCTTCGAGAAGGAAAAGATGACCCTTCGCGTCCCCGTCAACAAGGCGGAATCGACCGGCATGCGCAAGCTGTCGAGCGACAAGGCGATGAAGGACGCGATGGAAACGCTCAAGTCCAAGCCCAAGGTCAAGCGCACCATGTGGTCGCGCCGCGCGCAGGAATATGAAGCCAAGATCAACTCGGGCGACCTCATCCTGATCGCCGAGGTGACCCGCGACCTGTTCCGCGCCGACGACCAGCCCGAGCAGAGCTATTCGGAGCGCCAGATCTTCGAGGCCGCCTCCTCGCGCCTCGCGCGCGAACTCGCGGCGATGGAAAAGACCGACGAGAAGACCGCGCTCGAGAAGATCATCAAGGTGCTCGACGACGCCGCCAAGATCTGGAACGCGGAGAAAGAGGACGCCTAAGAGCGTCCAGGGGACGCTCGACGCGGACTCTGACGCCTAAGAGCGTCCGGGGGACGCTCGACACGGGCGCCTCTCCCGATCACCACGATCACCAAGGAGGCCCGGCCGGCAACGGTCGGGCCTTTTTGCTGGCCACGCGCGGCGCGCTTGCATCGCCCGGCCGCCCGGCGTATTAGGGTGGCAACACAGTCAAAGGGAACCGTCACATGATCTTCAAGGCCTCCGCCATCCTCCTCCTTCTCGGCGCGGTGCCGAGCTGCGTCGACATGATCGACGATGGACGCATCATCGAGATCGAGAACGGCCCGGCGATCACGCGCACCATCGAGGCGCAGGAATTCGAGCGCCTGACGGTGGCCGGGCGCTACGAGGTGATCGTGGTCGAGGGCGACACGCCGGCGATCGAGATCACCGGCCCCGAAGCCGCGCTCAACCGGACCGAGTTCGAGTTCGAGGGGGACGAGCTGACGATCCGCCCCGACGACGAGGACAATGCGATCATCCGCTGGTCCGAGGGCACCGAGGTCACCGTGCGCATCACCACCGCGGCGCTCAAGGAAGCGACGATCGCGGGGTCGGGCACGATCCGGCTCGAGGCGGTCGACGCCGAGGCGTTCGAGGGCACCATCGCCGGGTCGGGCGACCTGCGCATTCCCGCGCTGGCGACCAAGCGCGCCTCGTTCAACATCGGCGGGTCGGGCGATATCGCGGTCGGCGGGCGCGCCGACAGCCTCGACGTGGCCATCGCGGGCTCGGGCGGGTTCGAGGGCCCCGGGCTGGCGGTGACCAGCGCCGATATCGCGATCGCCGGTTCGGGCGACGTCACCGCGCAGGTGAGCGGCGAGGCGGACATCTCGATCGCGGGCTCGGGCGATGTCGCGCTGACCGGCGGGGCGACCTGCGAGGTGTCCAAGTTCGGCTCGGGCGATGTGGTCTGCAGCTAGCCCTCTTGCCGCTTTGTTAACCCTCTTGGGCGATGGTCCCCGATCATGAGGATCATCGCCCTTTGCGCGCTCGCCGCGCTGCTCGCCGCCCCCGCCGCGGCGCCTGCCGCCCCCGCGCAGGAGCGCCGCTTCACCGTGACCGACTTCAACCAGGTCCGGCTCGACGGCGGGTATCGCGTCGCGCTCGAGACCGCGCGCGCGCCCTACGCGGTGGCGACGGGCAATCCCGCCGCGCTCGACGGGGTGCGGATGCGCGTCGAGGGGCGCACGCTGATCATCTCGGCCGACCGCTCCAACTGGTCGGGACGCGAGCGCGATCGCGCCGAGCCGGTGGCGATCCGCCTTGGCACCCACGGGCTGCGCCGCGTCTGGGTCAACGGATCGGGGCTGATCGACATCGACCGGGTCGAGGGACCGAGCTTCGGGCTTGCGCTCCAGGGCGCGGGGCGGGGAACCGTCGGCGCACTCGCGGTCGAGCAATTTGACCTCGCGCTCAACGGCGCGGCGAGCGCGCGGGTCGCGGGCGAGGTCGAGGATGCCACGCTGATCGTGCGCGGGATGTCGCTGCTCGACGGCGAAGCGCTCGAGAGCGACCGCGTCACGCTCGGGGTCGAGGGCCCCTCGACGGTCACGCTCGGCCCGGCGCGCGAGGCGCGGATCGATGCGGTCGGCACCGGCGAGATCATGCTGGCGGGGCGGCCCAGCTGCGAATTGCGGCTGGTCGGCGCGCCGCTGGTGACCGGCTGCCGCTAGACCAGCGCCAGCGCGGCCAGCTTGCCATAGAGCCGCGGCGGCAATTGGCCGATACCGCTGCCGTCATCCTCCTCGCCCGGCGCGTCCTTGTCCTCGAGATAGCGCCAGCCCTGGTGCGCGCGCTTGGGAAAGGCGGCGCAGGGTTCGAGCCGGTCCGACAGGACGATGTCCCAGCGCCCGTCCTTGCGCTCCTCGAAGGCGAGCACCTGCGAGCGCGCGACGATGCGATGCTTGACGATCCAGTGCAGCCGCCCGCCGTTCAAGACCTCGGCATGGCGCACCGGGCGGCGCTTGGTGACGATGCGCACCTTGCCCCCGCTCGCGCGCCGCGCGATCCGCTTTTCCAGCGTCGGCAGGCTCGCGCAGCCATAGGCCACCTTGGTCATGTGCACGCAGGACATGGCCCCTAAGTGGCGCGATAGGCGCGGCTTTTCAAGCGCTTAGAGCAGCACCGCGCTGGCCAGCCCGAGGAAGGCGAGGAAGCCCATCGTGTCGGTGACGGTGGTGACGAACACGCTGCTCGCGACCGCGGGGTCGGCACCGAAGCGGTCGAGCACCACCGGCACCAGCACCCCGGCGAGCCCCGCGACGAGGATGTTGAACAGGATCGCGGCGGCGATCACCGCGCCGATCATCGGGTCGAGCACCAGCGCCACCCCGGCGCCAAGGATGACCGCGATAGTCAGCCCGTTCATCAGCGCGACCAGCCCCTCGCGGCGAATCGCCCGCCCCCGGTTCGACCCGGTCAGCTGGTTGGTGGCGAGCGCGCGCACCGTGACCGCGAGCGCCTGCGTGCCCGCATTGCCGCCCAAGGCAGCGACGATCGGCATCAGCGCGGCAAGAATCGCGAGCCGCGCGATGGTGTCCTCGAACTGGGCGATGACGAGGGTGGCGAGCAGCGCGGTGCCGAGGTTGGCAATGAGCCAGCGCACGCGCCCCGAATAGGCCTCGCGCACCGGCTCGTTGATGTCGCCCTCGCCCGCGCCCGAGAGCAGCAGCGTATCCTCGCTCGCTTCTTCTTGGATGATGTGGACGATGTCATCGACCGTGATCATGCCGACCAGCCGCCCGCTGTCGTCGACCACCGCCGCCGAGATGAGCGCATATTTCTGGAACTTGAGCGCCACTTCCTCTTGGTCCATGTCGACCGGGATCAGCGTCTGCTCTTCCTGCATGATGTCGGTGATTGGCACCCCGCGCTGGGTGCGCAGCAGCGTCGACAGCTTGGTCGTGCCAACCGGGTGATGCTGGGGCCCGACCACGAACACTTCCCAGAAATCGCTGGTCAGTTCCTCGCCTGCGCGCAGATAGTCGATGACCTGGCCGACCTGCCAATGCTCTGGCACCGCGATGAGGTCGCGCTGCATGATGCGCCCCGCGGTCTCCTCGGGGTAGGACAGCGCCTCCTCGACCGCGGCGCGATCGTCGGGCTCCATCCGCTCGAGGATCGCCTGCTGGTCCTCGGGCTCGAGATCCTCGAGCACCGCGACCGCATCGTCGGTGTCCATTTCGCTCGCGAGGTCGGCGGCGTCCTCGGGCTCCATCTCCTCGATGACGAGCTCGCGGACATGCTCGTTCATCTCGGCATAGACGTCGGCATCGATCAGGCTACCCAAGGCGGTGATGATCGCGGGGCGGTCCTCGGGCCCGGCGAGCTCGATCAGGTCGGCGCGGTCGGCGGGGTGCAGCTCGGCGACCAGCGCGCAGGCGTCCTCGATCCGCCCCTCGCGCACGTCCTCGACCACCTCGCGCACGAAGTCGGGGCGCATGCGATCGTCCTCGTCGAGCACCAGGTCCTCGTCCTCGGGAGAGGCTGTGGTCTCGCTCATGATGTCCCCCTCCAGGCCGTGGATCGCGTGCCCCGGGTTTAGGCACGGCGCGCCGGGTGGCGCAAGCGGCTAGGCCCCGCTACAGCGGGCGGAGAGTGCAACCCACAAGGACGGAACAATCCATGGCCGATACCCTGACCCTCACCCTTTCGACTGGCGGCGATGTCGTCATCAAGCTTCGCCCCGACCTCGCCCCGGGGCATGTCGAGCGGATCACCAAGCTCGCGCAGGACGGCTTTTACGACGGCGTCGTCTTCCACCGCGTGATCCCCGGCTTCATGGCGCAGGGCGGCGATCCCACCGGCACCGGCACCGGCGGCAGCGACCTGCCCGACCTCAAGGCCGAATTCTCGAGCGAACCGCATGTCCGCGGCACCTGCTCGATGGCGCGCACCCCCGATCCCAACTCGGCCAACAGCCAGTTCTTCATCTGCTTCGACGACGCGCGCTTCCTCGACAACCAATATACCGTCTGGGGGCAGGTCGAGAGCGGCATGGAATATGTCGACCAGCTGCCGACGGGCGAGCCCGTGCCCAATCCCGGCAAGATCGAGAAGGCGACCGTTTCCTAAGCGATCGCCTGCTGGCCCGTGGCAAGGCGCATCGGCTGCGCCTTGCCATAGGTCAGGCTGCGCCACAGCCATTCGGCGGGGCCGAAGCGGTGCCGCGCCAGCCACCAGCGGCTGAAGACCACCTGCGCCGCGAAGATCGCCAGCGTCAGCGGGACGTGCCAGAGAAGCGCGAAGCGGTTCACCAGCCCCAGCCCGAAGCCGAAGAAGATGAACGCCTGCAGCACCGACTGCACGAGATAGTTGGTGAGCGCCATCCGCCCCATCGGCGCGAACAGCCCGAGCCAGCCCTCGCGCCCCGCCGCATAGGCCAGCGCCGCGAGCGCGGCATAGGCGAGCGCGAGCAGCGGCACCGAGAGGCTGTAGGTGGCGGCAAAGAGGGTGAGCCCGCCGCTCGCCGGCGTCCACATTTCCAGCACCATCGCCGCCTTAAGGAGCGAGACGGGCAGCCCGACCGCGAGCCCCACGACCGCGACCTTGCGGAGTAGCGCCCGGTGCGCCCCCGGATCGCGGTGCAGCCCGGCACGCCCGACCCACAGCCCGACCAGGAACATCCCCAGCACCTTGGTGAAACGCATCTCGTCGAGATAGACGACGAAGCGCAGGTAAAGGTCGATGACATGGCTGCGCATCTGCATCCCCCAGTAGGGGCTCTCCCAGATCGCGGTCGGCCCGCCCGGCCCGAAGGGCACGTCGAGCGCGGCCGCGAGCGGCGCGATCGGCGGCATCAGCGCGGCGAAGGCATTGAAGCCGCTCGCCTGCTGGTAGGCGGCCCAGCCGACCGGGAGCAGCCAGCAGATGGCGGCGGCGGGGATCAGCGCGCGGGTCGGCAGCCCCCGCAGCGCGAGCAGCACGAACCCCATCAGCGCGTAGAGCAGCAGGATGTCGCCGATCCAGACCAGGAGGATATGCGCCACCCCGAACAGCGCGAGGAAGACGAGCCGCCGCGCATAGCGCCCCGCCCCCTCGCCCCTGGCCTCGATCCGCTCGAGCTGGAGCGCGAAGCCGATGCCGAACAGCAGCGAGAAGAGCGCGTAGAACTTGCCGTGGACGAGCATCTCGAAGGCGAGGTCGATCCAGCGGTCGATCGCGCCCACCGCGACCGCCGCATTCTGGGACGGCTCCATGAAATACCAGCCCGAAAAGCTGGTCATGTTGGCGAACAGGATGCCGAGCAGCGCCAGCCCCCGCACCCCGTCGAGCAGCACCAGCCGCTTGGCGGCATCGATCGGCCCGGCGGGCATGGTGGCACGGTTCATGGCAGTTCCCCCTGCCGCGCTTTTAACCCCGGTCAATGATCGGTCAAAGCCTGTTCGCCCCGCCGGTGGTCGGTTAAGCAACCGGGATGACCAAGCCGATCACCCTCATCACCGGCGCGTCGGCCGGGCTCGGCGCCGAGTTCGCGCGCCAATATGCCGCCAGGGGGCACCGCCTCGTCCTCGTCGCGCGCCGCCGCGAGCGGATCGAGGCGCTCGCCAGCGACCTTGGCAATGCCAGGGCGGTGGCGATGGACCTCTCGGCGCCGCACGCCGCCAGCCGCCTGCTCGCCGACATCGCCTCGGCGGGCGAACAGGTCGGCACGCTCGTCAACAACGCGGGGTTCGGGTTGGTCGGCGCCTTCGATGCGCTCGACAATGCCCGCCAGCGGCAGATGATCGACCTCAACTGCGGGCTGCTCACCGAACTCGCGCATGGGGTCATCCCCGGGATGAAGCGGTTCGGCCACGGCGGCATCCTCAACGTCGCCTCGGTCGCGGGCTTCCAGCCGGGCCCCGGCATGGCGGTCTATTTCGCGACCAAGGCCTATGTGCTCGCGTTCACCGAGGCGCTCCACGAGGAACTGCGCAAGTCGAATATCCACGTCAGCGCGCTCTGCCCCGGCCCGACCGCGACCGAATTCGGCGACGTCGCGGGGTTCGGCGGCAATTCGGCGGTCGATGCCGTCAAGATGACCGCCGAACAGGTGGTCGCGGCGGGGATCAAGGGGCTCGAGGCCGACAAGGCCGTCGTCGTGCCCGGCATCGCCAACAAGATCTCGGCCAATTCCAGCCGTTTCCTGACCCGCAAGGCAGTCCGCAAGATCGTCGGTCTGATCAAGAAATAGCCAGCGAGGCCGGCCAGGAAGGCATGACTCCATGATGGACACAGGCACCCGACCGCTCGATCATGATGACGCGCTGGAAGAATTCCTCGCGACGAACAGCCTCTTTGGTGGCGGCCTCTCGAACCACGGACCGATGGCGAGCGAGGCGCTCGACCACATGGGCGCAACCGAGTGGATCGACCCCTTCGTGCGATCGTACAGGCCCCGGCTCGAACCGCGCGTTCGTCCGCCCGCGCGCGGCGGCGACTGGCGGGCGATGCTCGCCGAGCAACTCCCCGACCTCGTGCCGGCAGCGGCTGCCAGGGCCGGCCACTGCCTGTTGCGGACGGCACATGCCGTGCGCGGGATCGCGCGCGCCGCGGCCGAGGGGCACGTTCCGACCGTGCGCATCGACGAGCTCGGCGCCGCGCTCGCGCATTGGCGCTCGGACCCCGGCCTGCCAGCGCCAGCGGCGCTGAGCGGCGATTCGTCGGTCGACGACTGGTCCGCCGAGCTGGCACCGCTCGCAACCTTCGAGCCGGCCCCGGGCCTCTTGACCAACTCGCTCGAACTGGCCGCCGCCCAGCCGGGATACCTCGACGCGGTGGCGAGGCTTGCGCCGGGGGCCGACCCAAGGGACGGCTGCGATCGGCTCGCGCTGCGCGCTGTCGCCGGATACCTTGAAAACGAGGACTTTTCCGCTCGGTTCACGCTGCTGCACGGCGTCACCGTGTCGACCATGGCCCGTGTCCTCGTGGATCATCTCGACCCGCCGGGCCAGCGCCGGCTCGAGGCCGCGGTCGCCGGATTCGTGGCGGCAGCGATCATCGCCTTCGACCGCCGTACCGATACGCGCGATCGCTCGAACATCGCGGCGGGCCCCCGCCTCGCGGCGCGCGCCGCCGCCACGCTGGACGATCACACCATCAAGCTTACCGACGCCTGCCTTGGCCTCGCCGCCCGGACCGGTTCGGACCTGCCCTTGCGTGCCGCCGAACTCCAGGTCCAACTCACGCAATAGGTGGTGAAGTTACCACCCAGGGGGATGGGCCCGGCGAAATCCCGGAGTTATGAGCGGAATACAGCCGTTTTTCGCTTGCCGCGCTTGTCCACTAAACCGTCGATCTCTAAAAAAGTGAACGTTCACAACTTTTGCACTTGCACAAAAAATGGTGCGGTGCGATAAAGGTTGCGTCGGACCACTGGTTCGGCATCCTCTCCTGACGGGGCCCGGGCACTTCACGTGACCGGGCCCTTTTTTCATGGCGCATGTGTCGGCTTGTGAACCTTTGCCTTGCCGTGCTCATTGACCCGGCAGAGCGAAGGAGCATTTCCCCCCGTGGCCGAAACCGACAGCGATCCCCAGACCAAACCCAACCGCGTCCAGGTGGCGAGCCTGCCCCCCGCCGATTCGGGGCGTGGCCTCGCCCGGCTGCCCGCCCGGCTGATGGACCGGCTCGGGCTGGCCGACGGCGATGTCATCACGATCAGCGGCAAGCGCACCACCCCGGCGCGCGCGATCCGCCCCTACAAGGACGACAAGGGGCTCGACATCATCCGCCTCGACGGGCTCCAGCGTTCCAACGCGGGAGTGGGCGCGGGCGATTTCGTCACCGTCGAAAAGGCGACCTCGCAGCCCGCCAAGAAGGTCAGCTTCGCCCCCGCGCAGCAAGGCATCCGGCTGACCGGCTCGACCGATGCCTTGAAACGCAGCTTCTTCGGCGCGCCGCTGACCCGGGGCGATTTCGTCGCCACCGCGGGGCACCAGCGGGTCAATACCGACATGCCCGAGAGCATCCGCCAGCTGCTCCAGGCGCCGACCTTCGCGCTGCAGGAGATTCGCCTGCGCGTGGTTGCGACCAAGCCCGAGGGCATCGTCCATATCGACGCCGACACCGAGATCGAGCTGATGCCCGAGGGGGCGGCGGTCGAGGCGGGCGAGCGACCGGCGGTGACCTATGACGACCTCGGCGGGATGACCGACACGATCGACGCGCTGCGCGAGATGGTCGAGCTGCCGCTGCGCCATCCCGAGCTGTTCCAGCGGCTCGGGGTCGACCCGCCCAAGGGGGTGCTGCTCCACGGCCCCCCCGGCACCGGCAAGACCATGCTCGCGCGCGCGGTCGCCAACGAGAGCGACGCCGAATTCTTCCATATCGCGGGCCCCGAGGTGATGGGCTCGGCCTATGGCGAGAGCGAGAAGAAGCTGCGCAAGCTGTTCGAGGACGCGGCCAAGGCGGCGCCGAGCATCGTGTTCATCGACGAGGTCGATTCGATCGCGCCCAAGCGCGACAAGGTGCAGGGCGAGGCGGAAAAGCGGCTGGTCGCGCAGCTGCTGACGCTGATGGACGGGCTCGAGCCGCGCGCCAACCTCGTCGTCATCGCCGCGACCAATCGCCCCGATGCGATCGACCCCGCGCTCCGCCGCCCCGGCCGCTTCGACCGCGAGATCGTGGTCGGCGTGCCCGACGAGCGCGGGCGCCGCGAGATTCTCGGCATCCACACCCGCGGCATGCCGCTCGAAGAGGACGTCGACCTCGACAAGCTGGCGCGGCGCACCTACGGCTTCGTCGGCGCCGACATGGCGAGCCTGACGCGCGAGGCCGCGCTCGAGGCAGTGCGGCGGATCATGCCGCGGATCAACCTCGGCGACGAGGAGATCCCGCAGGAGGTGCTCGACAATCTCGCGGTCACCGCCGACGACTTCCGCGAGGCGCAAAAGCGCGTCCAGCCCTCGGCGATGCGCGAGGTCATGGTCGAGATGCCGCGCGTGGGCTGGGACGATATCGGCGGGCTCGATGAGGCGCGCGACAAGCTCAAGGAAGGGATCGAACTGCCCCTCCGGCACCCGCAGGCATTCCGCCGCCTCGGCATCCGCCCGGCGCGCGGCTTCCTGCTTTACGGCCCGCCGGGCACCGGCAAGACCCTGCTCGCCAAGGCCGCGGCGCGCGAGAGCGAGGCCAATTTCATCGCCACCAAGTCGTCCGACCTGTTGTCCAAATGGTATGGCGAGAGCGAGCAGCAGATCGCGCGCCTGTTCGCGCGCGCGCGGCAGGTCGCCCCGACCGTCATCTTCATCGACGAGATCGACAGCCTCGTGCCCGCGCGCGGGGGCAAGATGGGCGAGCCGGCGGTGACCGAACGCGTCGTCAACACCATCCTCGCCGAAATGGACGGGCTCGAGGAGCTCAACAACGTGGTGGTGATCGCGGCGTCCAACCGCCCCAACCTGATCGACCCCGCGCTGCTGCGCCCGGGCCGGTTCGACGAGCTGATCTACGTCGGGCCGCCCACGCTCGAGGGGCGGCGGCGGATCCTCGAGATCCACACCGCCAGCATGCCGCTCGGCAAGGACGTCGACCTCGACGCGCTGGCGGCGCGCACCGAGCGCTTCACTGGCGCCGACCTCGAGGACCTCGTGCGCCGCGCCGGCCTCATCGCGATGCGCCGCGACATGGAGAAGGCCGAGGTGTGCGCGGAGGACTTCGATGCCGCCTTCGAGGAGACGCGCCCCTCGGTCACCAAGAAGATGCTCGAGCAATATGCCCGCATCCGCTCGAACCTGAAGCAGGAGGCGTTGAAGCCGCAGCCGACGATCGGCTTCGTCAGTCCCGGCATGCTCAGCCCGAGGAGCAAGAGCAAGAACGGCGCGCCCGCGCCCGAGCCCGACGAGGACGAATGATCAGCCCGCGCGCCCGCGCCCGAACAGCGCGAGGCTGAGCGCGAGCAGCGCGACCAGCGTGGCGAAGGCGAGCCACGGCGCGAGGTGATAGAGCAGCAGCGTGGCGGTCGGCGCGAAGATGAAGGCAAAGCCGTTGACCGAGGTGGTGAGCCCCGCCACCGCGCCCTGCTCGGCGAGCGGGACGGCAAGGCTCGCCCCCGCCGCGAAGCCGGGGCGGGTGAGCCCGAAACCGAGGCAGGCGATGGCATAGCCGAGCACCAGCGCGTGGAGGCTGGCCGCGACCATCACCGCCAGCGTGCCGAGGATCGCCACCACGGCGCCGACGCGGATGAGCTGGCGCGGTGCCCAGCCGGTGCGCGGGATCAGCCCCCATTGCGCGACCAGCGAGGCGACCGCCCCGCCCATCAGCACCAGCCCGACCTCGCCCAGCGCACCGGCGGGGTCGAGCCCGAGCTGGTCGATCACGTAAAAGCCCATCACCGTGAGCAGCCCGGCGAGCGCGGTATTGGTGATCGCCCCCGCGACCAGCCAGTCGCGGACCCGGGGGTCGGTCCAGCGCAGCCGCGTGCTCGAGGGCGCGCTGGTCGCGGCGCGCACCGCCGCGCCGGTCGGGCTGGCGCTGGGGAACCCCATTGCCGCGGCGCGCGCGCGGCGCACCCGCGCGCGGTCGTCGGGCAGCCAGTAGCCGACCGCCGCGAGGGTCAGCAGCCCCACACCCGCGAAGACGTAGAGCGGCCCGACGAGCTCGAGCCCCGGCAGCGCGAAGACGGGCACCAGCGCGGGGCCGATCACCGTGCCGAGCCCGAAGGCCGCGGTCAGCCCCGAGAGCGCGACGGTGCGCGCCGATCGCCGGGTGCGCGCCGCGAGATAGGCCTGCGTGCCCGCCGGGGTGGCGCAACCGAACAGCCCGTAAAGCGCGCGCACCACAGCAAAGCCGAGCATCGCCGGGACGACCCCGATCCATCCCGCCAACCCCGCCTGCAGCGCGACCGCGCAGCCCAGCGTGGAGACGATGAACCCCCCCAGCCCGATCAGCACGAGCGGCTTGCGCCCGTGCTTGTCCGAGCGCCTCGCCCAGATTGGCGCGCAGACCACCCACGCCACCGCCGAGGTGGTGAACGCCAGCGCCATCCAGTAATCGGCGATGCCGAGCGAGCGCCCGACCGGGGGGATGATCGTCTGCATCGCGGTGTTGCCGGTCGCGGTGACCAGCATCGCCGCCCACAACAGCGCGAAGTCGCGGCGCGACAGCGCGCTGCCAGGCACGCGCCCGAACGGGGTCGCCGCCGCGCCCATCAGTCGTCGTCGCCCAGCGGCAGGTTGAGCCGCCGGCTGACGGTATAGTCCATCGAGGTGACGAGGAAATTGGCGAGCGCCCAGAGCGTGCGCTGCCACAGCGTGTCGCGGCGGGCGTGCAGCTCGGGGGTGATCGCGCGCGCCTGCGCCAGCTCGCCGCGCACCCACTGGCGCAACCGCGCCGCCACCCCCGCATCCTCGATCCGCAGCATGACCTCGAGGTTGAGGAACAGGCTGCGAAAGTCGAAATTGGAACTGCCGATATGCACCGCATCGTCGATCACGACGAGCTTGGTGTGCATCTTGGTGCGTTCATATTCCCAGATGTCGACCCCGGCGTCGAGCAGCTGGTGGTAGCTGTGCCGCGCCGCCGCGATGGTGGTGTCGTTGTCCGACTTGGCGGGGGTCAGCAGGCGCACCTGCCCGCCGTCGCGCGCGATCCGCTCGAGCCGTCGCAGCATCGCCGCCGAGGGGCTGAAATAGGCGGCGACGAGGTCGATCTCGCGCGCGCTCCACAGGTCGCGGATCAGTCCCGAGGGCCAGGGCGTGTGGCGCGGCCAGGGCGCCGAGAACTGCCATTGCAGCGGCCCCTCGGTGGTGCTCGCCCGCGCGACGAGGTCGGCGAGGCTGCGCAGGTTGGGCGACTTGCGCTTCATCCAGCCGAAGATCGCCTCGTAATAGGTCGCGAGCCCGGCGACCGCCGCGCCCTCGACCGTCAGCCACAGGTCGCGCCAGGCGCCGGGCGCGTCGCTGAAATAGTCGTCGGCGATATTGGCGCCGCCGATGATCGCGCGCGCGCCGTCGGCGATGACGATCTTCTGGTGGTTGCGGATGAGGTAGCGCCGCCCGAACCGCGCGTTGAACGCGAAGGCGGTGCCCCCGGCCGCGCGTAGCGGGCCGAAGAACCCCTCGGCATCGGCGATGTCGCGCATCCCGAAGCCGTCGACGACCAGCCGCACCGCGACCCCGCGCCGCGCCGCCGCGACCAGCGCGTCGCGCACCGCGACCCCGCTGGCATCGTCGGCGACGTCGTAGAACAGGAGGTCGAGGCTGTGGCGCGCGCCGTCGATCCAGTCGAGCAGCAGGTCGCGCCGCCGTTGCCCCGAGGCGAGCAGCACCAGCCGATGGTCGTGGCAGGAAAAGTCGATCGCCGGCTCCATCGCGCCAGCCTTGGCGGGGCGCGGCGCCGCTGGCAAGGCGCATTGACTCTTGCCCCCCCGATCCCTATCTCGCCCGTTCGATATTTCCGCCACGAAGTTTGAAGAGGATCAGCGGCTTATGGCGCGCGTCACCGTCGAAGATTGCGTCGACAAGGTTTCCAACCGGTTCGATCTCGTCCTGCTCGCCGCCGAGCGGGCGCGGCAGATCTCGGGCGGTGCCGACCTCACCATCGATCGCGATCGCGACAAGAACCCGGTCGTCGCGCTGCGCGAGATCGCCGAGCAGACGGTCAAGCCCAAGCAGCTCGAGGAAAGCCTCATCAGCGGGCACCAGCGGGTCCAGATCGACGACGACGACGAGACCGATGAACTGTCGAGCCTGTCCGAATCGGCCGAAGCGCTGCGGCTCACCGCCTCGGCGCCGCCGCGCCCGACCCCGGGCGCTGCCGACTAGGCCGACGACCGACCGCGACGCCAAAAGGGCGGCTCCCGATCGGGGGCCGCCCTTTTTGGTTGGCGTGGGCCGCGCGGCGCGCGGCTAGAGCTCGACCCCCTCCATCTCGTGGCGGCGCATGCTCGCCCCGGTGCGGCGATCGACCCACATCAGGTCCTTGAGCGACAGCGGCCGCCCGTCGTGCGCGGTCACGCGCACCCGCTCGATCCGCTGGCCGTCGCGCGCGTCGGCCAGCTCGATGTCGCCGCAGCCATGCCCCCAGTCCTCGCCCCACTGACGCAGCGCCACGACCACGGGGAGCAGCGCCTCGCCCTTGTCGGTCAGCCGGTAGAGCACCTTGCGCCCGTCGTCGGGGTCGGGCGCGCGGTCGAGGATCTCGCCCGCGACCAGCTTGGACAGACGGTCGGACAGGATGTTGCGCGCGATCCCCAGCCCGGCCTGGAACTGTTCGAAATGCTGGAGCCCGTTGAATGCCCCGCGCAGGATCAGGAACGACCATTTTTCCCCGATCAGCTCGATCGCGGGTGGCAGCGGACACCGCAGCGCGGCATCCCTGAAAGCCTCAATGTCAGGTTCGATACCGCTCAACGGTGATTTCCCTCTACTGGCCGGGGCGACGGCCCCGAGTCTTGCCAAGGTCATAGGCCCCTCGTCCGCAAAATAACAGTTGCAAAAAGATACTGGCCTGCGTACCCAGTGGCGGATTGCAACTGAAAAGGACGGTCCCATGCGCGCACTCCTTCCCGCCCTTGCCGCCGCTGCCCTCGCCGCCCCCGCGGTTGCCGCCGCGCCGCTGCTGACCGCCGAGGCGGTCGCCGAGGTCGAACCGCGCGTGCTGGTCGAGGGCGCCGCCTTCCAGTGCGCCGGAACGACCTGCAAGACGCGCTCGGCGGCGAGCCGCCCACTCGTGCTGTGCGAGCGCCTCGCCAAGGAAGTCGGGCCGCTGACCCGCTTCGCCGTCGATGGCCGCGCGCTCGATGCGGCGAGCCTCGAGCGCTGTAACGCCAAGGCGCGCTGACCCCCGCCCGCACCTGCGCGGCGCGTCGCAAGTGACGCGCCGGCGGTGCTTTTTGCACTTGCACAATCCCCCTCGGCGGCCCCATTAATCATAGTGTGCTGAGGCAATATGAACTGGTCGAAAAGGTCCGGGCCTACGATCCCGACGCCGACGAGGCGTTGATCAACCGCGCCTATGTCTTTTCGATGAAGGCGCATGGCGCCCAGCTGCGCGCAAGCGGCGACCCCTATTTCAGTCACCCGATCGAGGTGGCGGGCATCCTCACCGACCTCAAGCTCGACGACGCCACGATCGTCACCGCGATCCTCCACGACACGATCGAGGACACGGTCGCCACCCCCGAGCAGATCGAGAACCTGTTCGGCGAGGAGGTCGCGCGGCTGGTCGACGGGGTGACCAAGCTCTCGAAGGTCGAGGCGATGAGCGAGTCGCAGCGCGCCGCCGAAAACCTGCGCAAGTTCCTGCTCGCTTTGTCGGGCGACATTCGCGTCCTGCTGGTCAAGCTCGCCGACCGGCTTCACAACATGCGCACGCTCCACCATATCCCCAAGGAGGAGAAGCGCCGCCGCATCGCGCGCGAGACGATGGACATCTACGCCCCGCTCGCCGAGCGGATCGGCATGTACGAGATGATGAAGGAGATGCAGACGCTCGCCTTCCAGCATCTCGAGCCCGATGCCTATGCCTCGATCCTCAAGCGGCTCGAGCAGCTCAACGCCAAGGGCGGCGACGTCATCAACCGCATCGGGCTGGGGCTCCAGCTGCACCTCGCCGACCACGGGCTCGACGCCGATGTCACGGGGCGCGAGAAGCACCCCTATTCGATCTGGAAGAAGATGGCCGAGCGGCACATCAGCTTCGAGCAATTGTCCGACGTCATGGCCTTTCGCGTCATCGTCGATACGGTCGAGGACGTCTATCGCGCGCTGGGGCTGATCCACCAGCGCTGGCCGATGGTGCCGGGGCGCTACAAGGATTATATCTCGACCCCCAAGCGCAACGGCTACCGCAGCTTGCACACCTCGGTGATCCACGATTCCAACATGCGGATCGAGATCCAGATCCGCACCCACGACATGCACGAGCAGGCCGAGCGCGGGCTCGCCGCGCACTGGGCCTACAAGGACGGCACGCCGAGAAGCGACCAGAAGGTGCCTTGGATCAACGACCTCGTCGAGATCCTCGAACATGCCGCCGACCCCGAGGAGCTGCTCGAACATACGCGCATGGCGATGTACCAGGACCGCATCTTCGCCTTCACCCCCAAGGGCGAGCTGATCCAGCTGCCCAAGGGCGCGACCGCGGTCGATTTCGCCTATGCGGTCCACACCGACCTCGGCGACCAGACGGTCGGCGCCAAGGTCAACGGCCGCGTCGTGCCGCTGCGCACCATCCTCGACAATGGCGACCAGGTCGAGATCCTCGCCTCCGACGCGCAGCAGCCGCAGCCCTCATGGCTGCGCTTCGTCGCCACCGGCAAGGCGCGCGCCGCGATCCGCCGCTTCGTGCGACACAAGGAACGCGACGAGACCATCGAGCTGGGCACCAAGATCTTCGCCGAGATCCTCGAGCGGCTGCCCTCGGCACCGCGCGCGGGCGCGACCAAGCGCGCCGCCAAGCGGCTCAAGATGGAAGACGAGGCGGCGCTGATGGAGGCGATCGCCAAGCGCCGCATTTCCGATGAAGCGGTGATGGAGGCGCTGGTCCCCGGCTCGACCGCGCAGCTCGAGAAGACCGACGGGCGGATGCCCGAGCAGCGCAGCGCCATCTCGATCAAGGGGCTGACCCCCGGGGTCGCCTTCGAGCTGGCGCAATGCTGCCATCCGATCCCCGGCGACCGCATCGTCGGGGTGCGCCGCGAGGACGACATGATCGAGGTGCACGTCATCGGCTGCGAGGACCTGTTGTCCTCCGACGATACCGACTGGCTCGACCTCGCATGGGGCGACCAGTCCGACGGCGGGACCGCGCGGATCCGCGTCATCCTCCACAATATCGCGGGCGCGCTCGGCAACATGGCGGGGATCTTCGGCGCCAAGGGCGCCAACATCGTCAACCTCGGGCTGGTCCACCGCGACGGCGCGTTCCACACCTTCGACGTCGACACCGAGCTGCACGACCTCGCCCACCTCCACGCCATCGTCGCCGCGCTACGCGCGAGCGACACGGTGAGCGCCGCCGACCGCATCTGAGCGCCGGGCTGCGGCGCGCGGCGCGTGCCGCGTGCCGCGTGCCGCGCGGCGCCGGGCTAGCCGACGACCGCTTCGGCGGCGCCGCGCGCGGCGGTGCTCCGGCGCAAGCCGTCCGCGCCCCCCGAGGCGAGCACCGCGAGCGTGACGAGGTCGCTCGAGGTCGCGGTCATCGGCGCGATCTGCACCGGCAGGCTCATCCCCATCAGATAGGGCCCCAGCAGCGTCTCGCCGCCCAGCGCCTTCAACAGCTTGGCCGACAGGTTGGCCGACTGCAGCCCCGGCATGATCAGGATGTTGGCCGGCCCGGTCAGGCGGGAGAAGGGATAATAGGCCCGCTGCGCCTCGAAATTGAGCGCCACGTCGGGGCCCATCTCGCCTTCATATTCGAAGTCGGTGGTCATCCGGTCGAGCACCTTCACCGCGTCGCGCAGTTCCTCGATATGCCGCCCCGGCGGGTTGCCGAAGGTGGTATAGCTGATGAAGGCGACGCGCGGGTCCTGCCCCATCCGGCGCGCGAAGGCGGCCGAGCGCACCGCGATCGCGGCGAGCTGCTCGGCCGAGGGGCGTTCGGTCACCGAGGTATCGGCGATCAGCACGGTCTGCCCGCGCGTGCCCGCGACGATGTTGATGCCGAAGGGCTCGGCGCCGTGATCGTCGTCGATCACCGTGCGCACCTGCGCGAGGCTCTGGCTGAACGGGCGGGTGGTCCCGGTGATCATCGCATCGCCCTCGCCGAGCGCGAGCATCGCGGCGGTGAAATAGTTGCGGTCCTGGTTGACCATCCGCTCGACCTGCCGGCGCAGCATGCCGCCGCGCTGGTGCTTTTCGTAGATGAAGTCGACCGCCTTCTCGACCAGCGGCGAGTTGCGGCTGTTGAGCACTTCATAGGCGTGCGGGTCGTCGACCCCGAGGTCGCGCAGGCGGTCGTAGGTGGACTCGCGCCCGACCAGCACGGGGATACCGTAGCCGCCTTCCTTGAAGGCGATCGCGGCGCGCAGGACATTCTCCTCCTCGCCCTCGGCGAACAGGACCCGCTTGGGATTGCGCCGGGCCGCCTCGAAGGCGAGGCTGAGCACGCTCGAGGTCGGGTTGAGCCGGGCGCGCAGCTCGGCGCGATAGGCGTCGTAATCGGCGATCGGTTTTTGCGCGACGCCGCTCTCCTCGGCGGCGCGCGCGACCGCGGCGGGCACCACCTCGATCAGCCGCGGGTCGAAGGGGGCGGGGATGATATAGTCGGGGCCGAAGCTCTTGGCCGCGCCGCCATAGGCCGCCGCGACCTCCTCGGGCACCGCCTCGCGCGCCAGCTCGGCGAGCGCGGTCGCCGCGGCGATCTTCATCTCGTCGTTGACCGCGGTGGCGCGCACGTCGAGCGCGCCGCGGAAGATGAAGGGGAAGCCGAGCACGTTGTTGACCTGGTTGGGATAGTCCGAGCGCCCGGTCGCGATGATCGCGTCGGGGCGCGCCGCCTTGGCCACCGGGGGCGCGATCTCGGGGGTCGGGTTGGCCATCGCGAAGATGATCGGGTCCTTCGCCATCACCTTGATCATCTCGCCGTCGAGCACGTTGCCCGCCGACAGCCCGAGGAACACGTCGGCGCCCTCGAGCGCCTCGGCCAGCGTGCGCTTGTCGGTCTTGACCGCCTGCGCCGATTTCCACTGGTCGAGGTCGCCGCGGTTCTGGTGGATCACCCCCGAGCGGTCGCACATCAGCACGTTCTCGCGCCGCACCCCCATGCACTTGATGAGGTCGGCGCAGGCGATCGCCGCCGCGCCCGCGCCGTTGACCACCACCTTGAGGCTGTCCATCGTCCGCCCGGTCAGGTGCGCGGCGTTGATCAGCCCCGCCGCGGTGATGATCGCGGTGCCATGCTGGTCGTCGTGGAACACCGGGATGTTCATCCGCTCCTTCAGGGCCTGCTCGATCACGAAACAGTCGGGCGCGCCGATGTCCTCGAGGTTAATGCCGCCAAAGCTGGGGCCCATCAGCGCCACCGCCTCGATGAACTTCTCGGCATCCTCGGTATCGAGTTCGAGGTCGATCGAGTCGACGTCGGCGAAGCGCTTGAACAGCACCGCCTTGCCTTCCATCACCGGCTTGGAGGCGAGCGCGCCGAGGTTGCCGAGCCCGAGGATCGCGGTGCCGTTGGAGATCACCGCGACGAGGTTGCCCTTGGCGGTCAGTTCGTAGGCGCGCGCCGGGTCGGCGGCGATCGCCTCGACCGGCACCGCGACGCCGGGCGAATAAGCGAGCGCGAGGTCGCGCTGGGTCGCCATCGGCTTGGAGGCCTTGATCTCGATCTTGCCGGGACGGCCACGGCTGTGGAACTCGATCGCTTCGGCTTCGGAAAACTTGACGTTGGCTTCGCTCAATTTTCTCTCCTGTATGGCGCCCGCCATAAAAAGAGGCCCCTGAAGAGTCACGGACTTAATGGAAACGCCGGGGGAAAGCGGCTAGCGTCACGCCCAAGATGGCCCGCGACGATTCCACCCCCAAATCCACCCCCGTGATGCAGCAGTTCCACGACCTCAAGGCCGAGGCCGGGGACGCGTTGCTGTTCTTCCGCATGGGCGACTTCTTCGAGCTATTTTTCGAGGATGCCAAGGTCGCCGCCCAATGCCTCGACATCGCGCTCACCACGCGCGGGGAGGATTGCGGGGTCCCGGTGCCGATGTGCGGGGTGCCCGTGCACGCCGCCGAAAACTATCTCGCGCGGCTGATCAAGGCGGGACACCGCGTCGCCATCGCCGAGCAGATCGAGACCCCCGCCGAGGCCAAGCGCGCGCGCGGGTCGAAGGCGCTGGTCGCGCGCGGCATCGTGCGCGTCGTCACCCCCGGTACGCTGACCGAGGACACGCTGCTCGACAGTAGCGCCGCCAACTGGCTCGCCGCGATCGGCCGCGCCGGCGATGATTATGCCATCGCCGCCTGCGACATCTCGACCGGGCGGTTCGAACTAGTCGCCTGCGACACCGGGGCGCTGCCCGCCGAGCTGGCGCGCTTCGATGCCGCCGAGGTCATCGCCGAGGAGGCCGTGCCCGGCATCGCCACCACCCCCGGCGCGGGCGGGTTCGACAGCCGCGCCGGCGAGGACGCGCTCAAGCGCCGCTTCGGGACCCGCGACCTCGCCGGCTTCGGCAACCCCGGGCGCGCCGAATGCGCCGCCGCGGGCGGGCTGCTCGCCTATCTCGACGCCACCCAGAAGGACGCCACCGCGCACCTCGCGGCGCCGCGCCGGATCGAGCGCTCGAGCCTGATGGCGATCGATCCCTCGACCCGCGACAGCCTCGAACTGCTGCGCGGCGCCGACGGCACGGCGTCGACCAGCCTCCTCCACGCCATCGACCGCTGCGTGACCGCGGGCGGGCGCCGCCTGCTCGCCAGCGACATCGCCGCCCCGCTCGCCACCCTCGAGCCGATCAACCGGCGCCTCGCGCTGGTGCAGTTCTTCGTCGAGGACCAGCTCCTGCGCGACGAGGTGCGCAGCCGCCTCAAGGCGCTGCCCGACCTCGCCCGAGCGCTGTCGCGGCTGGTGGCGGGGCGCGGCAGCCCGCGCGACCTCGGGCAGCTGCGCGACGCGCTGGCGGGGGCGGGCGACCTCCATGCCCGCCTGTCGCAGCTCGAGGCGCGTCCCGACCTCCTCGCCGCGCTGCTCCCGCGTCTCACCGGCCACGACACGCTGCGCGACCTGCTCGCCGCCGCGCTCGTCGACACCCCCCCGATCGAGACTGCCAAGGGCGGCTATATCCGCGAGGGCTTCGATGCCGAGCTCGACGCCTTGCGCGACCTGTCGAAGGGCGGCCGCCAGGCGATCGCCGCGCTCGAGGCCAAATATCGCGAGGCCACCGGGGTGGCGACCCTCAAGATCAAGCACAACAACGTCCTCGGCTATCATATCGAGGTCCCCGCCAGGTCCGCCGCGCCGCTGATGGCCGAGGATTCGGGGTTCACCCACCGCCAGACCATGGCCAATGCGGTGCGCTTCAACTCGCCCGAGCTGCACGAGCGCGCGACCGCGCTGGGCGAGGCGGGCGACAAGGCGCTAGCGCTCGAGGCCGAGCATCTCGCGCGGCTCGTCGCCGCCACCGTCGACCAGGCCGCCCCGCTCACCGCCGCCGCCGACGCGCTCGCGCGGCTCGACGTCGCGGCGGGGCAGGCGCACCGCGCGGTCGAGGGCAACTGGTGCCTGCCCAGCCTCGTCAGCCAGCCCTGCCTCGAGATCGCGGGCGGGCGCCACCCCGTCGTCGAGGCCGCGGTTGAGCAAGCGGGCGAGCGCTTCATCGCCAACGACTGCCAACTCGGGCCGCACGACCGGCTCTGGCTGATCACCGGCCCCAACATGGGGGGCAAGTCGACCTTCCTGCGGCAGACCGCGCTGATCTGCCTGATGGCGCAGGCGGGCGGTTACGTTCCCGCGACCTCGGCGAAGGTCGGCCTTGTCGACCGCTTGTTCAGCCGCGTCGGCGCGTCGGACAACCTCGCGCGCGGGCGCTCGACCTTCATGGTCGAGATGGTCGAGACCGCCGCCATCCTCGCGCAGGCGACCAGCAACAGCCTCGTCATCCTCGACGAGATCGGGCGCGGCACCTCGACCTACGACGGGCTCGCCATCGCCTGGGCGGTGACCGAGGCGTGCCACGACAGCCTTCGCGCGCGCACGCTGTTCGCGACCCATTATCACGAGCTCACCCGGCTTGCCGACCGCCTCGAGGCGCTGTCGCTCCACCATGTCCGCGCGCGCGAATGGAAGGGCGACCTGGTGCTGCTGCACGAGCTCGCCGAGGGCCCCGCCGACAAGAGCTACGGCATCGCCGTCGCCAAGCTCGCCGGGCTGCCCCCCGCCATCCTCGCCCGCGCGCGCGACATCCTTTCGCGGTTGGAAGCGGGCCGCGACGAGACGGGCGGCATCGCCGCGGGGCTCGACGCCCTGCCGCTGTTCGCCGCCACCGCGCCCGCCGAGCCCACCCCCGATCCGCTCGCCGAGGCGCTCGGCGCGCTCGACCCCGACGCGCTCACCCCGCGCGAGGCGCTCGAGACGCTCTACCGCCTCAAGGCGCTCCACGACGAGCGCGGGGCCGGCTGATGCTGCCCCCGCGCGCCTCGCTGATCGAGGATCGCCGCGCGATCATCGACCGTCGCGCGCTCGACGAGGCGCTCGTGGCGCTGCCCTTTGGCGAGGCCGCGCGCGCCCCCGCGCTCGAGATCCTCGGCGAGGCGCTCGCGACGGGACGCGCCGAGATCGACCGGCGCATGGTCGCCGAGCCCTATCGCGGGCGGGTCCATGCCGCCGCGACGAGCTTCCTGTTCGACCAGCTGCTGCGGCTCGCGCACGATCTCGTCGTGCAGCGGCTGTTCCCCGTGCCCAACCCGACCGCGGCCGAACGGCTGGCGCTCGTCGGCATCGGCGGCACCGGGCGCGGCGAGATGGCGCCGCACAGCGACCTCGACCTGCTGCTCCTCGTGCCCGACCATCGCACCGCCTGGTGCGAGCAGGCGATCGAGGGGTTGCTCTACCTGCTCTGGGACCTGCAGCTGAAGGTCGGCCATGCAGTCCGCACCCCGGGCGAGGTAATCGCGCTGTCGCGCGACGACATGAGCGTGCGCACCGCCACGCTGGAGGCGCGCTACATCTGGGGCGACGACCTCCTGTGCCACGAGATGGAGAGCCGGTTCTCGCGCGAGATCGTGCGCGGCACCGCGCCCGAGTTCGTCGCCGCCAAGCTGGCCGAGCGCGAGGAACGCCACGCGCGGATGGGGGACAGCCGCTATCTCGTCGAGCCCAACGTCAAGGACGGGAAGGGCGGCCTGCGCGACCTGCACACGCTCTACTGGATCGGCAAATATGTGCACGACGTGCGCCGCCCCGCCGAGCTGGTCGAGAAGGGCATGTTCTCGCAGGAGGAATTCCGCCGCTTCGAGCGCGCCGAGCGCTTCTTGTGGTCGGTGCGCTGCCACCTCCACCGCGTCACCGGGCGCGCCGAGGACCGGCTCGGGTTCGACCACCAGCGCGAGATCGCCGAGGCGATGAACTATGCCGACCGCCCGGGCAAGGCGGCGGTCGAACGCTTCATGCATTTCTACTTCCTCAACGCCAAGGCGGTGGGCGACCTCACCGGGGTGTTCCTCGCCCAGCTCGATGCCCAGCTCGCCGAGGAAGGGCGCCGCTTCGCGCTGCCCACGCTGCTGCGGCGCGAGAAGAAGCTCGGCGGCTTCCCGCTCGATCGCGGGCGGCTCTCGGTCAAGGGGCAGGCGTGGCTCGAGGAGGAACCGATCCGCCTGCTCCAGCTGTTCCGCACCGCGCAGGCCGAGGGGGTCGAGATCCACCCCGACGCGATGCGCGCGGCGGCGCGCGCCGCGCGCGCGGTCGACGCGGTGCGCGAGGACCCCGAGGCGAACGCGGTCTTCCTCGACATCCTGACCGGGCGCGAGGCGACCGACACGGTGCTGCGCTGGATGAACGAGGCCGGGGTGTTCGGGCGCTTCGTGCCCGATTTCGGACGGGTCGTCGCGCAGATGCAGTTCGACATGTATCACCACTATACCGTCGACGAGCATACCATCCGCGCGATCGGGCTGACCGCCGCGATCGATCGCGGCGAGCTGGCCGAGGACCATCCGCTGGCGAGCGCGCTGATCAAGCAGGTGGCGAGCCGCCGCGCGCTCTATGTCGCGGTGCTGCTGCACGATATCGCCAAGGGGCGCGGCGGCGACCACAGCGAACTGGGCGCCGAGATCGCGCGGGTGCTGGGCCCGCGCTTCGGGCTCACCCCGGGGGAAACCGACATGGTCGCCTGGCTGGTGCGCCACCACCTGCTGATGAGCGCCACCGCCTTCAAGCGCGACCTGGCCGATCCCACCACGATCGACGACTTCGTGCGGCAGGTGCAGAGCCCCGAGCGGCTGCGGATGCTGCTGATTCTCACCGTGGTCGATATTCGCGCGGTAGGCCCGGGAACCTGGACCGACTGGAAGCGCCGGCTCCTGCGCACGCTGTTCGAGGCCGCCGAGGAACGCCTGCGGCTCGGCCACAAGCAGCACGGGCGCAGCGACCTCGTCGCGGCACGCAAGAGCGAACTCGACGCGCAGCTCGACTGGCCGCGTGCCGCGCTCGAGGCGCATCACAAGCGGTTGCCCGACAGCTACTGGCTGGCCGAGCCGACGGGCTGGCAGGTCGACAATGCGCGGCAGGTGGCCGAAGCCGAGGCGGAGCGCGCGCTCGGGCCGCCGCGCGCCTCGATCCGGATGCGCCGCGACGCCGATGCCGCCGCGACCCGGCTGTCGATCTTCACCCCCGACGCCCCGGGGCTCTTCTATCGCATCTGCGCCGGGCTGAGCGCGGCGGGGGCGAGCATCATCGGCGCGCGCATCCACACCACCCGCGATGAGCGCGCGCTCGACAACCTGCTCATCGTCGATGCGCAGGGACGCCCCTATCGCGACAAGCGGCGCCGCGAGCGGCTGCGCGCGGCGCTGCGCCAGAGCATCGAGTCCGAACAGCTCCCCGCCCCGCCCGCGCCCGAGCCGCTGAGCGAGCGCGACGCCGCTTTCGAGGTGCCCGCCAACATCATCGTCAGCCAGACCGCCTCGACGCGGATGACGGTGATCGAGGTGCATGCGCGCGATCGCGCCGGGCTGCTGGCGCGGCTCGCGCATGCGATCCTGTCGGTTGGCGCGGTGGTCCATTCGGCGCACGTCGCGACCTATGGCGAACGCGCGGTCGACACCTTCTACCTGACCGACGATCACGGTCGCAAACTCGACCATGATACCGCCGAGTGGCTGCGGCGGCGGCTCGCCGACGCCGCCGCCGATCCCGTCGCCGCCTGACCCCGACGCGCCGCGTACGCGGGGGCGCCCGCTCGGCGAGGATGCCCCGCAGGTGGAAAAAAGGGCCCCGCAACCTCGCGCGAGGTTGCGGGGCCCTTCCCCTTTTGACTGGGCAAACCCCCGCCGGGGGCGCGCCGTTAGCCGCGCTCGGGTTCGGGCGCGGGCGGCGGCGGCGGCGGCGGCGGCGGGCACTGCTCGCTGGCGAGCACGACCGTCCCGTCGGCGCAGGTGATCGTCGCGGGCGGCGGCGGCGCTTCCTCGACCACCGGGGGCGGCGGGGGCGGGGCCACCTCGGGCATCGGCGCCGAACGCGGTCCAAAGACCCCGCGCAGCGTCACGCCGTAGGTGCGCGGATCGGCGAGGAAGGCGCCGAACAGCTGGTTGGCGACCGGGTAGAGCCCCTCGTCGACCCCGCGCGCGGTGTTAGTGGCGAGCCCCGTGCCGAAGCCCTGCAGCGGGGCGTCGAAGGCGACCTGGATATAATCCTCGTCGGTGATGTTCTGGACCCAGAACTCGACCGCCCAGCTGCGATCCGGACCACGCAAGCCGATGCGGCCGTTGTAGGTCTGGAAGCTCGGCTGGATCTTCTCGACGTCGAGGTCCGAGCCGGTGTTGAACGAGCTCATGTGGCGCCCGTCGAGATAGACGAGCCCCGACAGGCCGTTGTCGCCGATCGGCGGGGTCCAGCTGACCGAGCCGGTCATCGTCAACTCGTTGGCGTTCGAGATGTAGCGGTTGTTGAGCTGGAACAGCTGCGGCGAGAGCGCCGCGCCGTCGGCGCCGACGACCTCGTTGCGATAGCTGGTGTCGACCCAGGTGCCGCCGAAATTGAGCTGGACGTTGTCGATCGGGCGCGAGAAGATTTCCCACTCGACCCCGGTCGAGCGCACCCCGCCCTTGAGGTCGCCCACGCACGAGCCGGTCAGCGGGCTGGCGTCGGCATCGCCGTTGGCGACGTCGAGCTGGTCGCAGCCGTTGATGTTCGCGACCTCGAAGGCGAATCCGTTGAACTGGTTGAGCTGGAAGTTCTCGAAGACCTGGTGGAACAGCGCCACGTTGATGTCGATGCCGCGGCCATTGTACTTGGCGCCGAGCTCGAAGGCGTCGTTGATCTCGGGCTCGAACTGGAGCGCGCCCAGATCCTGCCCGGCGACGATCGCGCCATTGTTGTTGGTGCGGCGCAGCGCCGAGCGGTCGAGGTTGAAGCCGCCCGCCTTGTAGCCGCGCGAATAGCTCAGATAGGTGAGCAGGTCGTCGTGCGGCCGGACGCTGATGACCCCGGTGCCCGAGAGCTGGTCCTCGGTGCGCTTATCGGTCATCACGAACTGCCCGCCCGGCGCCGCCGGCACGAGGCAGGGGAGCTGCTGGAAGTCGGGCAGGTTGGCGGCGTAGAAGCTGCACAACCGGTTGTCGTCGCGCAGGTCGACCGCCAGTTCCTTCTCGTCATGCGTGTAACGCAGCCCGATGGTGATATCCATCCAGTCGGTGACGTCGAAGATGTTGTGCGTGAAGAGCGCCCAGTTGTTGCCCTTCTGCTGGAAATAGTCGTCGACCGTGGGGGTGAAGCTGAACGGGGTGAATCCCGCCGGGTTCGCCTGGAAGGCGAGCGCGTTGGCGAGGTTGACGTAGCCCAGGTTGCCGCCGATCGGCCCGACGCCGAAATCGGGGAAGGCGATGCCCGGCACGTTGGTGGTGCCCGCCGGCAGTTCGGCAAAGGCGCTCACCGCGGTGGCGAGGGTGGCCAGTTCCTGGATCTGCGCGAGGATCGCGGGCTGCTGCGCCGGCGGCACGTTGGGCAGCGCGGCATAGAGCTGGTTGATCCCGGCGATCAGCTGGTCGCGGGTGCCCGACGACACCGGGGTGTTGAGACAGGTGTCGTTGGCCGGGTCGATGATGCTCGGCGGGGCGCCCTCGGAGACGAGCAGGAAGCCCGACAGGCAGTTGGCCCACAGCGCATAGTCGTCGCCGAAGGTGAGGTTGTCGTTCACCGTCAGCGTCTCGTCGGCGTAGAAGCCGCCGACCAGCCAGTCGACGATCCCCGCCTGCCCCTGCAGGCGCAGTTCCTGCGTGAAGGTCTCGAACTTGGTCGAGGCGCCGCCGTCATCGTCGCGATAGAGGATGTCGAGGTTGTTGTAGTCGGCATCCTGCCCGCGCACGAAATCGTTGATGCGGTAGGCGGTGATGCTGGTCAGCTCGGCCCCGCCGAGATCCCACACCACTTCGCCCGACAGGCCGTAATCCTCGACGTCGCCGCGATAGGAACGGCCCGGGGTGATCGCGATCTCGCGCGCGAAGGTGTCCTCGTTGACCTCGGCGCCGAGCCCGCGCAGCAGCGCGGCGATCGTCGAGGGGCTCTCGCCCGCCGCGGTATAGTCGCGGGTCGGCAGGTAGGTCGCGCCGCAGCATTCCTCGTCGCGGGTCGAATAGTCGGCGATCAGCCGCATCGACACGTCGCTCGAGGGCTCCCACAGCAGCTGGCCGCGCAGCAGCCAGCGATTGCGGTCGTTGACGTCGCGACCCGAGATCTCGTCGGTCAGGAAGCCGTCGCGCTCGAGGTAGACGCCGTCGAGCCGCGCGGCGAGCGTGTCGCCGAGCGGGCCGGTGACGCCGATCTCGCCGCGGCGCATGTTGTAATTGCCGACCGTCGCCTCGACCGCGAGCTCGGGCTCGAAGGCGGGCTTGGCGGTGATGACCGAGATCAGGCCGGCCGAGGCGTTGCGCCCGAACAGCGTGCCCTGCGGGCCGCGCAGCACCTCGATGCGGTCGATCGCGCCGAGTTCGGACAGGCCGGTGCCGGTGCGGCTGCGGTAGACGCCGTCGATGAACACCGCGACCGAGCTCTCGAGCCCGGCGTTGTCGCCGACGGTGCCGATGCCGCGGATCCGCGCGGTGGCGCCGGCGGCCTCGGACGAGGTCGAGGAGACGAGCAGCGAGGGGCTGACCTGGGTCAGCTGGCGGATGTCGCTGGCGCCCGAATTCTGGAGGATGTCGGCAGTCACCGCCGACACCGCGAGCGGCACGTCGGAGAGCGCTTCGTTGCGGCGCGTCGCGGTGATGACGATGTCGCTGGTGTCGCGGTAGAAGTCGTCTTCCTCGACCGTGCTGTCGTCGACCGCGGCGCCCTCGACCGCGCTCTGCGCGACCTCGGCGTCACCGTCATCGGTATCGGTGTCTTGGGCAAGGGCCGGGGTGGCGATCGCAAACGCCCCCACCGATGCCAGAAGGATGGACTTGCGCATGGAACTGCCTCCCCTGAGTGCAAAACTTGAAGAAATCCCAATTGGCCTACGCCAGCGGGGCGCCCTTAGGGAAGGATTTCTGCACGCTGTCGCGCGCGTTTCGCCGGGAAATGCGACCCAAATGCAACATCGTGCAGCGCAGCATTTGCGCTGCGCTGCACGATGGGTTGCTTATACTATACTGATGCCGATGGCGCGTCGCCGTTACTTGGGCGCAACCACCATCAGCATCTGGCGCCCTTCCATGCGGGGGCGCTGTTCAATCTTGGCGATCTCGGCAGTATCCTCCTCGACGCGGTTGAGCACCGCCATGCCGAGCTGGTTGTGCGCCATTTCGCGGCCGCGGAAGCGAATGGTGAGCTTCACCTTGTCGCCGTTCTCGATGAACTGGACGACCTTCTTCATCTTCACCTGATAGTCGTGGTCGTCGATATTGGGACGCATCTTGATCTCCTTGATCTCCTGCGTCTTCTGGGCCTTGCGCTTGGCATTGGCCTTCTTCTGCGCCTCATATTTGTGGCGCCCGATATCGAGGAACTTGGCGACGGGCGGGTCGGCGTTGGGGGAAATCTCGACGAGGTTGAGGCCGATCTCGTTGGCCTGCTCCATCGCCTCGCGCGTAAACATCACGCCCAGATTGTCGCCGTTTTCGTCAATCACCCGCACCTTGGGTGACTGGATATGCTTGTCGTAGCGGGGGCCGGAAAGGGGCGGCGGCGACATCCCACGTCGCGAAAGGGGCGGTCGTATAGCGATTTCTCCTCGGAGTCGTTGATCTGATGCGCTCCGACCTAGGAACTTTTGCCCCCGAAATAAAGGGGCGGGCGGTCAGGACGCCCCGTCGCCGCGCCGACCCGGCGCGCGGGTCAGGCGGCCTGCAGGTCGTTGAGGAACTGCTCGACGTCGATCCGCACCGCATCGGCGAGCCGCGCCAGCTCGCCCGAGGCGGCCTTGACCTGCGTCGCCGCCGCCATCACCGAGCCCGCGCCCTCGTCGACCGAGCGCGCGCGGCTGGCGACCGTGTCGGCGATCCGCGCCGCGCTCTCGACCCCCTGGCTCAGCGCCTCGGTCGCCGCCGATTGCTGGCGCACGGTGGCGGCGATCGCGGTCGCCGCGCGGCTGATCCGCTGGATCGCCTCGTCGACCTGGGTGAATCCGGCCACCGAGCGATTGATCGAGCCCGCCATGTCACCGACGGTGCGGCCCGCGCTGGCGGTCGCCTCGCCGGTCTGTTCGGACAGCGCCTTGACCTCGCCCGCCACGACCGCGAAGCCGCGCCCGGCCTCGCCCGCACGCGCCGCCTCGATGGTGGCGTTGAGCGCGAGCAGCCCGGTCTTCTTGGCGACATCGTCGATCATCCCGACCATCTTGCCCACGCTGCCGGTGGCTGCCGAGAGACGGCGCACCTCGCCCGCGGTGTCGGAGGATTTGTCCGCCGCCTCGCCCGAGGAGGCGCGCTGTTCCTCGACCTGCCGCGCGATGTCGCCGACGGCGAGGCGGATCTGGTCCGCCGCCGCCGCCGCCTCGCGCACGTGGGTCGAGGCGTTGCCGGTATCGCGCGCGACCGCGCTCAGTTCGCCGGTGGTCTGGCCGAGCTGCTCGACCATCAGGTCGGCGGTGGCCGACATCTGGTCGGCGGCGGCGGCGAGGGTGGAGACCGTCTCGTGCATCCGGCGCGTGAATTCGTTGCCCGCATCGGCGAGCTGGCGCGAGCGCTGGGCGCGCTCCTCGACCGCGCGCTGCTCGGCGGCGAGCGCGACCGAGCGCGCCTCGGCATCGCGGCGCTCGGCCTCGACCTTGGCCTGTTCGAGCGTCTCGCGTTCCTCGACCGCCTGGCGGAAGCGCGAGAGGGTGGCGGCGATCTCGCCGATCTCGAGCGCGCGCGCGCCGGTCGGCAGCCGCGCATCGAACCGGCCGCGGGCGATCATGCGCGTCGCTCCCATCAGTTCGGCCATCGGCCGCTGGACGTGGAAGATGGTGATCGCGATGAGCGCGATAACGGTCGCGAAGGCGGCGAGGAGAAGCGCGCCCTCGACGACGATCGACCAGCCGGCGCGTCCATGCTGGCGATCGACCCAGAACAGGGTGGCGGCCTCGGCCGCATCGGTGATGGCGAGCAGCGGGGCGATGGCCTCGGTGGAGGCCGCGAACCACTGATAGGCGTCCATCGGATAGGGGGCGCCGCCATCGCTCGCCGCATAGACCGCGCCGCGTACCGCGTCATAATCTTCGAAGAAGGTCCGGCGCGCAGCGGCGATGGCGGGCTGCAGGTCGAGCCGGTCGGCGCTGGCCGCGTGGAGCATCTGCAGCGCGTCCCAGGCATTGAGCACGCGGCCACGGTTCTCGATGATGGTGGCGCGCTGTTCCGGGGTGACGGGCTGGCCGGCGGCGATCTGGCCGGCGACGATGGCGCGTTCGCGCCCCGCATATTCGCCCATCTGCCACGACAGGTGCTTGAGCATCATGAGGTTGGCGATCGCGCCTTCGGTGCGGGCCTGCGCGGCGGTGGTGAAGCGCAGCGCCTGCGCCGCCGCGATGCGGCGCGTTGCCGCCGCGAGGAAGCGCGCCGCCAGCGCCGGATCGCGGGTCGCGCCGGGCGCGCGGATCGCGGCCAGCGCCTCGGCCTCGAGCGCCGCGAAGGCGGCGTCGGCGGCGAGGTAGCGCTCGTGGATCTCGCGCTCGCTCGCGGCCTGCGCGGCAAAGCCGTCGAGCGCGGCGGCCATCGCGCGATTGCCCGCGGAGCGCGCGCGCCGGATGTCGTCGAGGGTGGCGCGTGCGACCGGGCGCGGGTCGTTGAGCGCGACATAGGTCAGCCCGCGCGCGCGCGCCCAATGCTCGCCCGCGGTGATCACGTCGGTGGTGAAGGCGTTGACGTCGCGCAGCGCGACCGCCTCGTTGCGGTCCTCGATCGAGGCGATGAACCCGCTGGCCGCCATGCCGACGATGATCAGCGCCATGATCGTGATGGTGATGATGATCGCGCGGGTCAGCGAGAAGGTCCCCCTCGACACCCGCTGCACCGTGAGCGCGACCTGCGCGATAGCCTTGCTGAACAACGACACGTAACAACCCCGTCCCCGCCGCAATCCCGAGCGATGCGGCCCCGCCCCTCGGTCTAGGAAGCGGAGGCAAAGGAATGGTTAACGCGGCGACAAGCCCCGACCGGGGCCGTCACGGGCTAGCCGATCGCGAGGCGCCAGTAGCTCGCCGCGAAGAGGAGGAGGAGGAGCGGGATCGCCACCGCGTGCAGCCGCGGCGCCGACCAGCGCGCGAGCGCGAAGCAGAGCCCCGCCTGGACGAGGTTGAACGCCTGCTGGCGCGCCCACTGGCCGAGCGTCAGCCCGGGCACCAGCCGCGGCGCGAGCGCCACCGCCACGAGCAGGAAGACCAGCCCCAGCACGCTCCAAAAATAGGGCGCGGTGGCGGTGTAGAAGGCGCGCAGGTCGAGCCTGTCGTCGACCGCGTCGGGCAGCGCCGCGGCGGCGAGCAGGTAGAGCAGGAACAGCAGCGCGAAATCGACCATGAAGGCGGCCAGCCCGAGCCGCTCGGCATCGACATACCAGTCGAAGGACGCCCACCAGATGCCGACCAGCTGGAGCACCGCGATCAGCGCCAGCGCGGGGGCGCGCCAGTCCCAGCGCACCCGGGCGCGCGCGACGATCAGGCGGTGCGTGCTCGCGGCGAGATCGGCGAGCGCGACCCCGAGGATGATCGACACGAAGACCGACACATAGGCGATGACGCTCACCGGCCTGCCCCCCTTGATTGCATGCGCCCCCGTCCCGCCTAGCGCAGGTCGGGCGGGGTCGCCTCGGCCTTCGCCGCCGCGACGAATTCGTCGAGGCTGACGATCTCCTGGTCGCGGCTACCGAGCCGGCGCAGCGCGACCTTGCCCTCCTCGGCCTCGCGCTTGCCCACGACCGCGATGATCGGGACCTTGGCGAGGCTGTGTTCGCGCACCTTGTAGTTGATCTTCTCGTTGCGAAGGTCGGTCTCGACCCGCAGCCCCGCCGCCTTGAGCCGGTCGGTGGCCTGCTTGGCGAAATCGTCGGCGTCGGAGACGATGGTCGCGACCACCACCTGCGTCGGCGCCAGCCACAGCGGCATCTTGCCGGCATAATGTTCGATCAGCATGCCGATGAAGCGCTCGTAGCTGCCGAAGATGGCGCGGTGGAGCATCACCGGGCGATGCTTCTCGCCATCCTCGCCGACATAGGTGGCATCGAGCCGCTCGGGCAGCACCCGGTCCGACTGGATGGTGCCGACCTGCCAGGTGCGGCCAATCGCGTCGGTCAGGTGCCATTCGAGCTTGGGCGCGTAGAAGGCGCCCTCGCCGGGCAGCTCCTCCCAGCCATAGTCGTCATTGGCCATGCCCGCCGCGGCGACCGCGTCGCGCATCTCCTGCTCGGCCTTTTCCCACATCTCGTCGCTGCCGAAGCGGCGGTCGGGACGGGTCGCGAGCTTGACCGCATAGCTATAGCCGAAGTCCTTGTAGATGCGGTCGGCGAGGCGGCAGAATTTCTGGATCTCCTCGACCACCTGGTCCTCGGTGCAGAAGATGTGCGCATCGTCCTGCGTGAACTGGCGCACGCGCATCAGCCCGTGCAGCGCGCCGTGCGGCTCGTTGCGGTGGCAGCAGCCATTCTCGTAGAGCCGGATCGGCAGCTCGCGATAGCTGGTGATGCCCTGCTTAAAGACGAGGACGTGCGCGGGGCAGTTCATCGGCTTGATCGCCATCCAGTCGGCATCCTCGGCGACCTTGGGGGCGGCGGCCTCCTCCTCGCTTTCGACGTCCGGCACGATGTCGGGGACCGCGAACATGTTCTCGGCATATTTCCCCCAGTGGCCCGACTGGGTCCACTGCTTGACGTCCATCAGCTGCGGGGTCTTGATCTCGCTATAGCCGCCCGCGTCGATGGCGCGGCGCATATAGGCCTCGAGTTCGCGCCACACCTTGTAGCCCTGCGGGTGCCAGAAGACGCTGCCGTGCGCTTCTTCCTGGAGGTGGAACAGGTCCATCTCCTGCGCCAGCTTGCGATGGTCGCGCTTGGCGGCTTCCTCGAGCCGGTTCAGGTGCGCGGCGAGCTGCTTCTTGTCGAGCCAGGCGGTGCCGTAGATGCGGCTGAGCATCGGGTTCGACTGGTCGCCGCGCCAATAGGCGCCCGACACGCGGGTCAGCTTGAACGCCTTGGGGTCGAGATAGCCGGTGCTCGGCAGGTGCGGGCCGCGGCACAGGTCGATCCAGTCGGCCTCCCCGGTCCCGGTCTTGTACATGGTGATCGGCTCGTTCTCGGGCAGCTCCATCACCCACTCGGCCTTGAACGCCTCGCCCTGGTCGATGAAGAACTGGCGCACCTTCTCGCGGTCCCAGACCTCGCGCACCAGCGGCTTGTCGGCCTTGATGATGCGGCGCATCTCCTCCTCGATCGCGGGCAGGTCCTCCTCGGTGAACATGCCGCGACCGGGGGCCGGCGCGAAGTCGTAGTAGAAACCGTCGTCGGTCGCCGGGCCGAAGGTGATCTGCGTGCCCGGATAGAGGTTCTGCACCGCCTCGGCGAGGACGTGCGCGAAGTCGTGGCGCACCAGCTCGAGCGCCTCGGCCTCGTCGCGCTTGGTCACCAGCGCGAGGCTCGCGTCGCCCTCGAAGGGGCGCTTGAGGTCGCGCAGTTCGCCGTCGACCCGCGCCGCGATCGCCGCCTTGGCGAGCCCGGGGCCGATTTCGGCCGCGACATCATAAGGGGTCGCGCCCGACTTCATTTCCTTCACGCTGCCGTCGGGCAGCTCGATCTTCACCATCTCGGTCATGGCCCTTCCCCTAGTGCAGGCGCGCAACCCGTTCAACCAAAAGCCAAAAGCAAGCGCGCTTGTCCTTTTGTCAATGTCGCTTGACAAGGTGCGCGACTTGTGTCAAATACGCTTTACAGATTGAAAAGGGAGTTTGACCATGAACAAGACCATCCAGTCATTCGTCTGGGCTGCCGCGATCATTGCCGCGGCGATCGCCGCCAAGCAGGCCGGGCTCGGCGACAGCGAGAGCCTCGTCATCACCCTCGGGTTGATGGCCGCGGCGTTGGTGACGCTGCGCCCGGCCAAGCGCTGCGGGGGCTGCTGAGCATGGCGCAGGCTGACGGCGCGACCCCCGCCAAGAAGCCCGTCGTCCCGTGGTTCGCGGCGATGGCCGCCTCGCTCCTCGGGATCGCGGTCGGGCTCGAATATGGCGATATCGACGACCCGCTGCTCTCGCGCGCGCTGCTGGCCCTCCCGATCCTCTTCCTCGTCAAGGCGGGGCTCAACGCGGCGCATAACGTCGGGCGGCTCGGCCCGCGCGGGCGCGCCTCGCGCGCCTATCTGGTGCGGATGCTGATCGTCAGCGTCGCCTATGTCGGCGCGGTGTTCGCCGCCTCGGCGCTGATCGACGAGGGCGATCCGGTCACCCCGCTCAGCATCGCCATCGCGATCGTGCCGGGGCTCGCGATCGCCGGCTACTTCTACGCGATGGGGCGCTTCCTGGTCGAGCAGCAAGACGAGTTCATGCGGATGCTGATGGTGCGGCAGACGCTGGTCGCCACCGCGGTCGCCTTCTCGGCGGCCTCGATCTACGGCTTCCTCGAGAATTTCGGGCAGGTCCCGCATCTCGACGCCTATTGGTGGCCGATCACCTTCTTCTTCGGGCTCGGCCTCGGCGCGCTGGTCAACAAGCTGACCTTCGGCACCTATGGCGAGGGGTGCTGAGATGAAGAACCGGCTCAAGGTCCTGCGCGCCGAGCGCGACTGGAGCCAGGGCGACCTGGCCGAGAAGCTCGGGGTATCGCGCCAGAGCGTCAACGCCATCGAGACGGGCAAGTACGACCCCTCGCTGCCGCTCGCCTTCACCATCGCCGAGGTCTTCGAGCTCGCCATCGAGCAGATCTTCGACCCGAAAGGATAGACCCATGACGACCCTCCTCCTCGCCGCCGCGCTCGCGGCGACCACCCCCGCCCTGCCCGCCGCCGCCGCCGACATCGCTGTCGCCGCGCGCGCGGCGCCCGCCTTCGCACCGACGCGCTTCGCCGTCGAGGTCGTCGGCACCGGGCCCGACCTCCTCCTGATCCCCGGCCTGTCGAGCGTGCCCGCGGTCTACGACGCCGTGCTCGACCAGCTCGCCGCCACGCACCGCGTCCACCGCCTGACCATCGCCGGCTTCGGCGGGACCGAGGCGGGCCCCAACGCGTCGGGCGAGATCCTGCCCGCGCTGGTCGAGGAGCTCGCCGCCTATGTCGCCAGCCTGCGCGAGGGGCGCGCCGCGATCGTCGGCCATTCGCTCGGCGGCTTCACCGGGCTCAACCTCGCGCTCGCGCATCCCGAGCGGGTCGAGCGGCTGATGATCATCGATTCGCTGCCCTTCTATTCGGTGCTGTTCGATCCCGAGGCGACCCCCGAGAGCGTGCGCCCGATGGCCACGATGATGCGCCGCCAGATGCTGGCGCAGGCGGACCAGCCGCGCCCCCCCGTCGATTGCGCGGCGGTGCCGCCGATGATCGAGGCGATGGTGCGCGACGAGGGCGCGCGCTGCACCGTCATGGCGCAGACCGCGACCGCCGACCTGCGCGTCACCGGGCAGCTGTTCCACGAGGTCATGACGCGCGACGTGCGCGGGCAGCTCGGCGCGGTGACCGCGCCGGTGACGCTGCTCGTCCCGGTCGACGGCTCGCTCGACGACGATGCCGCCGCCAAGACCGCGCTCTACGCGGCGCAATATGACGGGCTCGACCAGCTCGATCTCGTCGCGATCGAGGACGCGCGGCACTTCATCATGTACGATCGCCCCGACCGCTTCGCCGAGGAACTGGCGCGCTTCCTCGCGCAATAGCGGTTCATAACCCCGACCGGGCCCGCTAGAGGGAAGGCATGACCGACCAGCCTTCCCTCCAGCACCTCGACGTCGAGGGCCGCGCCATCGCCTACCGCCACCGCCGCGGCAAGGGCCTCACCTACCTCTTCCTCCCCGGCTACGCCTCCGACATGGAGGGCGGCAAGGCGACCGCGATCGACGCCTATGCGGCGCGCGGCGGGCGCGGCTGCCTGCGGCTCGACTATTCGGGCACCGGCAGCTCGCGCGGCGATTTCGCCGACGGCACGCTCGAGCGCTGGCTCGACGAGGTGCTGGCGGCGATCGACCGGCTGGCCAAGGGGTCGGTGCTGCTGATCGGCTCGTCGATGGGCGGCTGGCTCGCGCTGGCGGCCGCGATGCGCCGCCCCGACCGCGTCGCGGGCGTGCTCGGGCTCGCCGCCGCGCCCGACTTCACCGACTGGGGTTTCTCCGAGGAAGAGAAAGCGACGATCGCGGCGACGGGGCGGCTCGAACGGGCGAGCGACTATGACGACTCCGTGATGGTGACGCACCGCGGTTTCTGGGAGTCGGGCGAGGCGCTGCGGCTGCTCGAGGCGCCGATCGACTTCGACGGGCCGGTCCGCTTCGTCCATGGCGAGAAGGACCGCGACGTGCCCGCGCGCGTCGCCGCGCGCGCGCTGCAGCGGCTCACCAGCCCCGACGTTCAGCTTCGCCTCATCAAGAATAGCGGACATCGCCTGTCGGCGCCGCACGAGATCGCCGCGATCCTCGCCGACCTCCACGCGCTCGACCAGCTGATCACCCAGAAGGGAGCCGCCGACCGATGACCCTCCTCCTTGCCGCCTTCCTCGGCGCCGCGCTCGGCGCCCAGCCCGTCCCCACCGTCGGGCTGCCGGGCGAAATGCTCGTCTGCGGCACCGACGCCAGCCGCGAGAGCCGCGAATGCCGCGCCCAGCTGGCGATGAAGGACGGGCGCCACGCCGACGCCGCCGCCGAGTTCATCGCCATCGCCGACGATGCGGCCGGGCTGGTCGAGGCGGCGCGCGCGCGCGCCGCCGCCGCCGCGCTGTTCAACGCCGCCGGGCAGCACGAGGACGCGCTGCTCGCCGCCTCGGCGGCGGCGGCGAGCAACAGCCTCGCCCCGCTCCAGCGCGGCTGGGTGCTGCTCGACAAGGCGTGGGCGTTGCACGCGCTCGGGCGCGCCGAGGAGGCCAATGCCGCGCTCGCGCAGGCCGGCCCGCTGGCGCAGGACGACCCCTTCTACTGGCTCGCCGCCGCCGAGATGGCGGGGCAGTCGGGCGACTATCCGACCGCGCTCGAACGGATCGAGCAGGCCGAGGCGCGCGCCCCCGACGCGCCCGAGGTCTTGTTCACCAAGGGCGAGGTGCTGCTGGCGTCGGGCGACGAGGCGGGGGCGCGGGCGGCGTGGACCGCCGCGGTCGCGGCGATGCCCGACCATCCCGCCGCGCGGATCGCCGCCGAACGGCTCGCCGCGCTCGCCGCCGCGGCCCCGCCCGAGGCCCCCGCGCGATGACCGCCTTCCTCCACGCCATGCTGCGGGTCACCGACCCCGCGGCGACGGTCGCCTTCTTCGAGCGGCTCGGGCTCGAGGAACGGCGCCGCAAGGACAGCGAGGCGGGACGCTTCACGCTCATCTTCCTCGGCGTCCCGGGGGAGACCGCCGAGATCGAGCTCACCCACAATTGGGACGGCGAGCCCGAGGACTTTGGCGGCGGGCGCAATTTCGGCCATCTCGCCTTCCACGTCGACGACATCTACGCCACCTGCGCCCGGCTGGCGGCGGCGGGGGTGACGATCAACCGCCCCCCGCGCGATGGCCGAATGGCTTTCGTCAAGACCCCCGACGGCATCTCGATCGAACTGCTGGACAAGGACGGCGCGCGCCCGCCTGCGGAGCCGTGGGCGTCGATGGAGAATGTCGGCACATGGTGACGCGCGCGGGCTACGAGATCGACGAACTGGGTGCGTTCACCATCGCCTGCGTGCCCGCGTTCAGCGACAATTACCACTGGCTGGTCAAGGTCGGCGAGGCGGTCGCGGTGGTCGACCCCGGCGACGGCGCCGCCTGCCTCGAGGCCGCCGCCGCGCTCGGCTGGACGATCACCCACGTCCTCGTGACCCATTGGCACCCCGACCACTCCGGGGGCAATCTGGCGATCAAGCAGGCCAGCGGGGCGACGGTCCTCGGCCCCGCGGGCGAGGCCGACAAGGTGCCGGGGCTCGACCGCGCGCTCGAGGACGGCGATCGGATCGAGCTGGGCGGGCAGGCGGCCACGATCTGGCACGTGCCGGGGCATACGCTCGGCCACATCGCCTATGTCTTCGACGACGGCCCCGTCTTCTGCGGCGACACGCTGTTCGCGATGGGCTGCGGGCGGCTGTTCGAGGGCACCCCCGAGCAGATGCATGCGAGCCTGCAGCGGCTGACCGCGCTGCCCGCCGATACGCCGCTCTACTGCGCGCACGAATATACCCTCGCCAACGCGCGCTTCGCGGTCACCGCGGAGCCCGACAACGCCGCCATCGCCGAACGGCTCGAGGCGGTCGCGGCGCGGCGCGCGGCGGGCGAGCGGACGGTCCCCACCACGGTGGCGCAGGAGCGGGCGACCAACCCCTTCGTCCGCGCCCCCGACCCGTTCATCCTGGCGAAACATCGCAAGGCCAAGGATCGTTTCTAGGACGCAACCGAAAATGGAGTCGTTCCGATGACCCGAATCCCAGTCCTCGCCCCGCTCGTGCTGCTGGCGGGCTGCGCGGCCCCCTCCGCCTACGAGATGAGCGCCGACGACCAGAGCGAACTTGCCGAACTGCTCGGCGACCGCGTGCCCGACGAGCCGGTGCGCTGCCTGCCGATGAACACGCAGGGCTCGACCGCGATCGACGAGCGCACGATCGTCTATCGCTCGGGCAACACGCGCTATCTCCAGACCTTCGAGGCCGATTGCAACGACGTCGACCGCATCGGCAACGCGCTGGTGATCGAAAGCCAGATGGGGCGCACCTGCAGCGGCGACATCGCGCGGGTGGTCGATACCGTGTCGGGGATGACCGGCGGGGTGTGCGTGTTCCGCGACTTCATCCCCTATCGCGACCCCGAATAGGCGCGGCGCCCGACAGACGCGACCCGATAGACGCGAGCCTCGGGCGGCGCGGCGCCGCACCCGTCAGCGCTTGTAGAGCTTGCCCAGCCGCTCCTCGTAGACCGCGTTGATCTTGTGCCGCCGGATCGACTGCTTGGGGGTGAGCATCTCGTTGTCGACGGTGAAGGGCTCGTCGGCGATGATGAAGCGCCGCACCTTCTCGATCACCGACAGGTCGGCGTTGACGCGGTCGACCGCCTCGCCGAGCGCGCGCTTGACCTCCTCGGCGTTCATCCCGCGGGTGGCTTCGGCGTCGGGCACCAGCAGCGCGACGATATAGGGGCGGCGATCGCCATAGACCATCGCCTGCCCGATCTCGGGCTGCAGCGTGAGGATCCCCTCGATCCGCTGCGGCGCGACATTGTCGCCCTTGTCGAGGACGATGAGGTCCTTCTTGCGGTCGGTGATCTTGATCCGGCCCTTCTCGTCGAGATGCCCGACATCGCCGGTCAGCAGCCAGCCGTCCTCGTCGAGCACCTTGGCGGTATCGTCTTTGTTGCGCCAATAGCCGGTCATCACCAGTTCGCCGCGCACGCAGATCTCGCCATCCTCCGCGATCTTCACCTCGGTATTCTTCAAGGGCGGCCCGACCGTGTCCATCCGCAACCCCGCGCTCGGGCGGTTGCAGCTGATCACCGGCCCGCTCTCGGTCTGGCCATAGCCCTGCAGCATGGTCAGCCCCATCGCCTGGAAGAACAGCCCGACCTCGGGGTTGAGCGGCGCGCCGCCCGAGACCATCGCCTTCATCCGCCCGCCGAACTTGTCGCGCACCTTCTTGCGCAGCGTCTGCGACAGGATCGCGTCCATCGGCGCGTCGAGCAGGCTCGAGCGGCCCTCGTAGCGCTTCGCCTCGATCTGCAGCGCGCGCTTGAGCAGGTAGGCGGCCAGACCGCCCTCCTTCTCGATGGTCTTGAGCATCTTGGCGCGCAGCATCTCGAACAGCCGCGGCACCACGACCATGATCGTCGGCCTCGTCTCCTCGATGTTGGCGGCGAGCTTCTCGAGCCCTTCCGCATAATAGATCTGCGCGCCCAGCCCGATCGGGAAATGCTGTCCGCCCGTATGCTCGTAGGCGTGGCTGGCGGGCAGGAAGGAGAGGAACACCTCGTCGTCCCAGCCGAAGTCGTTGGCGATCACGTCGACGCACCCCTCGACATTGTGGAGGATCATCCCGTGATGCTGCTTGACCCCGCGCGGCGCGCCCCCGGTGCCCGAGGTGTAGATCAGGCAGGCCAAATCGCTCCGCCCCTTCTGCCGCGCCTCTTCCTCGAAGGCGATGAGGTCGGCCTCGGTCTCGACGAGGTCACCCCAGTGGTGGAACTTGGCAACATCGGGCGACTGGCCCGTGATGATGTCGTCGATCGAGATGATGTGATGGCATTCACTCGCGAACAGCACCGCGGGGATCAGCGGTTCGGCCAACTTCTGGGTCGACACGATCACCGCGCGCGCATCGCTGTTGCCGAGGATATGCTGGTGGTCGCGCGTCGTGTTGGTGGTGTAGGTCGGCACCGTGACGCAGCCCGCCGCCATGATCGCGAGGTCGGCGATCAGCCATTCGGGGCGGTTCTCGCTGACCAGCATGACGCGGTCGCCTTCCTCCATCCCGAGGTTGCGCAGCCCCTGCGCCATGCCCGCCACCATCTCGCTCGCGCGGCGCCAGCTGATCGACTGCCAGCCGCCATCCTTCTTGGCCCACAGAAAGGGCGCATCGCCCTTCTCGCGCGCGCGGGTGAAGAACATCGTCACCAGGTTGGGGAAATGCTCGAGTTCGGTGCGACGACTCGCCATGGGGTCTCCTCTCCACGCGGGAACACGCCTCCTGACTGGCGCGATCCCGTAAAATTCGGGCTGTCATAGCGCATTTTGGCCACCGATAAAGAGCGCGCCTCCGATGGACAGGGGGCCAGCGGCTGGCTAGCAACCGTGGCCATGACCCGGCTTTTCCCGCTCCTGCTCGCGCTCCTCCTTGCTGCCTGCGCCACCCCGCAGGCCGCGCTCGGCCCCGACGATCGCGCGACCCACCGTCCCTTCGTGATCGCCGCCAACCCGCTCGCCGCCGAGGCGGGGATGGACATCCTCGAGCGCGGCGGCAGCGCCGCCGACGCGGCGGTCGCGGTGCAGGCGATGCTCAGCCTCGTCGAGCCGCAATCCTCGGGCGTGGGCGGGGGCGCCTTCCTCCATTTCTACGACGCCGACACGAGCACGAGCCGCGTCTACGACGGCCGCGAGGTCGCCCCCGCGGGCGCCAGCCGCACCATGTTCCTCGACGCCGACGGCAACCGCCTGTCCTATCGCGCCGCCGTCCTCTCGGGCCGCGCCGTCGGGGTGCCGGGCGCCATCGCCGCGCTGCACGCCGCGCACGCGGATCATGGCCGCCTCGGCTGGGACCGGCTGTTCACCAAGGCCATCGTCACCGCCGAGGAAGGCTTCATCATCAGCCCGCGGCTGGGCAACTTCCTCGCGATGGATTTCCCCCAGCTCTCGCAGCCCGACGCGGTGCGCTATTTCGGCGACAAGACCACCGGCGATCGCCTGCGCAACCTCGCCTACGGCGACTTCCTGCGCCGCCTGCGGCTCGAGGGGCCCGCGGCGCTGGTCGCCGGCCCGACCGCCGAGCGCATCGTCGCCAAGACGCGCGAGGGCGAGCTGCCCGGCACGCTGACGCTGGCCGACCTGGCCGCCTATGAGGTGATCGAGCGCGACCCCGTCTGCACCGACTGGCTACGCTTCTCGGTCTGCGCCCCGCCCCCGCCCTCCTCGGGCGCCGCCTTCCTCCAGCTGCTGGGGCTGCTCGAGCGCACCGCCATCGCCGAGACCAGCGCCGACGACCCCGAGGGCTGGTACCTCTTCGCGATGGCGAGCCGCCTCATGTACGCCGATCGCGACGCCTATTTCGGCGACGTCCCCGACGTACCGATCGCGGGGCTGCTCGCCCCCGACTATCTCGACGCGCGCGCCCGCCTCATCGCCCCCACCGCCGGCCCCGCGCCCGAAGCCGGGCGCCCCGAGGGCGCGCGGCGCCCGGTGCCCGACCGGACGATGGAGCCGACCGGCACCAGCCACTTCATCGTGCGCGACCGCTATGGCGATGCCATCTCGATCACCACCACCGTCGAATCGATCTTCGGTACCGGGCGCATGGTCGACGGCTTCTTCCTCAACAACCAGCTCACCGACTTCAGCTTCGATCCGCTGTCGGCCGATGGCGAGGCGCACCCCAATGCCGTCGCGCCGGGCAAGCGCCCGCGCTCCTCGATGATCCCGCTGATCCTGCTCGACGACGGCGAATTCGCCGGCGCGATCGGCTCGGCCGGGGGCAATTCGATCCCCGCCTATGTCGGCAAGACGCTGGTCGGCGCGACCTACTGGGGGCTGAGCATGGAGGAAGCGCTGGCGCTGCCCAACCTCATCGCCCGGGGCGAGACGATCGGCGCCGAGGTCGACAAGCTGCCCGCTGGCGTGGTCGCGGGGCTGGCCGCGCGCGGGGTCGCGCTCGCGCCCGGGCAGGGCGAGGGCTCGGGGGTGCACGGGGTCATCATCCGCACCGACGGCCGCATCGACGGCGGCGCCGATCCGCGCCGCGAGGGAGTCGTCCTGATCGGCGAATGAGCGCTAGAGGTCGGCGCCGACGATGTCGGCGATGTTGGCGATACCCTCGTCCTCGAGCCGCTTGGCGAGCTGGCCGTTGAGACGCATCGCCAACCCCGGCCCTTCGTAGACGAGCGCCGAATAGAGCTGGACGAGGCTCGCGCCGCTGCGCATCCGGTCCCAGACGTCGTCGACGGTCTCGATCCCCCCCGCCGCGATCAGCGGGATCTTGCCCTTGGTCGCGGCGGCGAAGGCGCGCAGCGCCTCGAGCGCCTTGGCCTTGAGCGGGCGCCCCGACAGCCCCCCCGTCTCCTGCGCGTGGGCCGAGCGCAGCCCCTCGGGGCGCTCGATCGTGGTGTTGGACACGATGATCCCGTCGATCTTGCTCGCCAGCGCGACCCGCGCGATCCGCGCCGGGTCGTCCTCGGCCAGGTCGGGGGCGACCTTGAGGAAGATCGGCGGGCCCCTCTCGCCGCGCGTCTCGCGCACCAGCTTGAGCAGTTCCTTCAGCGCCTTGGGGCTCTGCAGCTGCCGCAGCCCCGGGGTGTTGGGGGAGGAGATGTTGACCGTCAGATAGTCGGCGTAGGGCGACATCGAGACCACGCCGCGGCGATAATCTCCGATGCGATCCTCACTGTCCTTGTTGGCGCCGATATTGACCCCCATGATCCCGCGCCGGTGATCGCGGAACGAGACCCGCCCGCGCACCATGTCCTGCCCGTCATTGTTGAACCCCATGCGGTTGATCACCGCGCGATCCTCGGTCAGCCGGAACAGCCGGGGCTTTTCATTGCCCTCCTGCGGCATCGGGGTGACGGTGCCGATCTCCACGAAGCCGAACCCGAGCCCGAGCATCGCGTCGGGCACCTCGCCGTTCTTGTCGAACCCCGCCGCGAGCCCGATCGGGCTGGGGAAATGCAGCCCCGCGACATCCTGCCCGAGGCAGGCCGCGAAGGTCGGCACGGGCCGCTTGGGCAGATATTTCAACGCCAGAATCGTCAACCGGTGGGCCTGTTCGGCGTCCATCCGGAAGATCAGGGGGCGGGTGAGACCGTAGAGCATGCACGCTTCCCTAGCCTTGTCGCGCTGGTCCGGGCAAGAAGATCGCAAGCCGGGGCCGGACGGGCCCCATCACCCGCTGTCAGGAGTCTCGATCATGCGCCTCTTCATCCTTGCCGCCGCCAGCCTCGGCACCATCGCCTGCGCCACCGCGCAGACCGCCCCGCAGGCGAGCGCGACGGCGCCCGCCGCGCCCGAGACACAGCGCGCGGCGGCGACCGCCGGCGACCCCGCGCTGGCCGCGCTGTTCGAGGACTATGATGCCGCGCTGCTCGAGCTGTCGCCGCTTTCCAAGGCGTATCGCGGGATCATCGACGAGGATTATGGCACCTGGGGCGACGTCTCGGAGGCCAATGCCGCGGCCCGGCTCGACCTGATGCGCGCGACCGCGGCCCGGCTGCGCGCCGAGTTCGACCCCGCGACGCTGTCGGTGCAGGACCGGCTGAGCTACGAGATCTTCCTGCGCGAGGTGGCCAATGCCGAACGGCTGGAGCCGTTCGAGCGCCACGGCTTCCTGTTCAACCAGATGTTCGGCCAGCAGTCCGCCGCTCCCGCCTTCCTCATCAACATCCACCGCATCGGCACTGTCGAGCATGCGCGCGCCTATATCGCGCGGATCGCCGACATCGGCCGGATCTGGCCCGAACTGGCGCAGCAGTCGGCGGCGCGCGCGGCCGACGGCATCATGCCCCCCAAGTGGGTCTACCCGCGGGTCATCTCCGACATCGACAATCTGCTCGAGGCGGGAATGGATAATGCCGTGCTCGCCGACTTTGCCGACAAGGTGGCAGCGCTCGAGATCGCGGCCGACGAAAAAGCAGCGCTGATCGCCGCGGCGGAGGCGGCCTGGCGCGACGAGGCGATGCCCGCGATGGCGCTGCTGCGCGCCGAGATGGTGCGGCAGGAAGCGATGGCGGGGACCGACGACGGGGTCTGGCGGCTGCCCGACGGCGATACCTATTACCGCCTCCTCCTGCGGCAATATACCGACAGCGACTACAGCCCCGAGGAAGTGCATCAGATCGGGCTCGCCAATGTCGCGCGGATCCATGCCGAGATGCGCGCGATCATGCGCCAGGTCGGGTTCGAGGGAAGCCTGTCCGACTTCTTCGAACATACCCGCACCGATCCGCGCTTCTTTGCCAAGAGCCGCGCCGAATATCTCGAGAAAGCGGCGGCGGTGCAGGCGCGGATGGACGCCAGGCTCCCGCTCTATTTCGGGCTGCTCCCGACCGACCCGCTGGTGGTCAAGCCGGTCGAGGCGTTCCGCGAGAAGTCGGCGGGCAAGGCCTTCTACCAGTCGCCCGCGCCCGACGGCTCGCGCCCCGGGGTCTATTACGTCAATCTCTACGATCTCAACGCGATGAGCCTCAACGAGCTTGAGGCGCTGGCCTATCACGAGGGCAATCCGGGGCACCACCTCCAGCGCTCGATCCAGACCGGGCTCGAGGGGCTGCCCGCCTTCCGCCGGTTCGGCGGCCAGACCGCCTATTCGGAAGGCTGGGGGCTCTACAGCGAGGAGCTCGGCAAGGACATGGGCTTCTACACCGATCCCTATTCGGACTTCGGGCGGCTCGGGATGGAATTGTGGCGCGCGGCGCGGCTGGTGGTCGATACCGGCATCCACCACCAGCGCTGGAGCCGCGAGGAAGCGATCGACTATCTGATGACCAACACACCCAACCCCGAGGGCGACGTGGTCAAGGCGATCGAGCGCTATATCGTCATGCCCGGGCAGGCGACCGCCTACATGATCGGCAAGCTCCGAATCATGGAGGCACGCGCCGAGGCGGCGGCCGCGCTGGGCGAGGATTTCGACTGGCGCGGGTTCCACGACGCGATCCTCTCGACCGGTCCGGTGCCGCTCGACGTGATGGACAAGAATGTCGAGCGCTGGGTCGCCGAGCGGCAGGCGGCGCGCGCGGGCACCGCATCGGGCGGGGCGCAATAGCGCACGGGCACCGCGCCGGGCGGGGCGCCATAGCGCCCGTCGCCCGCGCGGCGCGGTTGCGAACGACTCGCAACTCCCCGAAATCGCTTGAAATAGGGGCGGCGCATCCCTAGCTCGCCAATCGGAACGAATTGGTCCGATTAAGAGCTGACCCCACGACGATGCGCCTGACCCATCTTGCCGATTACGCGGTCGTGATGATGACCGCCGCCGCCCGTGCCCCGGGCGAACGGCTGAGCGCGGCCGCGATCGCCGAGCGCACGGGGGTGCCGCTGCCGACCGCGCAGAAGCTGATGCAGGCGCTCGCGCGCGCCGACCTGCTCGACGGGCAGCGCGGCGCGGGCGGCGGCTATCGCCTCTCGCGCCCGGCCCCCGACATCAGCCTCGCCGACATCATCGAGGCGGTCGAGGGGCCGATCGCGATGACGCAATGCGCCGACGGCGGGCCGTCGGGCTGCGCGCTCGACACCACCTGCCGCGTCAAGCCGCACATGGGGATCGTCGGGCAGAAGGTCCGCGGCGCGCTGCAGGACGTCACTTTGGAAGAATTGAGCCTTTGAGATGAACGACCCCAAGACCCTGACCTCCCGCGAGGAGATGAACCCCGAGGCCCGCGAGGCGCTCGACAAGGACTATGAGTGGGGTTTCTCGACCGACATCGAGCAGGAGTTCGCGCCCAAGGGCCTCGACGAGGACACGGTGCGCTTCATCTCGGCCAAGAAGGGCGAGCCCGAGTGGATGCTCGAATGGCGCCTCAAGGGCTTTCGCGCCTGGCTCGAGATGGAGGAGGTCGACTGGGCCAAGCTGACGATCCCGCCGATCGACTACCAGGACGCTTATTATTACGCCGAGCCCAAGAAGAAGCCGACGCTGAAAAGCCTCGACGAGCTCGACCCCGAGATCCGCCGCACCTACGAGAAGCTCGGCATCCCGATCGAGGAGCAGAAGGTGCTCGCGGGGGTCGAGGGCGCGCGCAAGGTCGCGGTCGACGCGGTCTTCGATAGCGTCAGTGTCGCCACGACCTTCCGCGACGAGCTTGAGAAGGCGGGCGTCGTCTTCATGTCGATCTCCGAGGCCATCAAGAAGCACCCCGACAAGGTGAAGAAGTATCTCGGCAGCGTCGTGCCCCAGCGCGACAATTATTTCGCCTGTTTGAACAGCGCGGTCTTCTCCGACGGCACCTTCGTCTACGTCCCCGAGGGCGTGCGCTGCCCGATGGAGCTGTCGACCTATTTCCGCATCAACGCCGAGAATACCGGCCAGTTCGAGCGCACGCTGATTGTCGCCGACAAGGGCAGCTACGTTTCCTATCTCGAGGGCTGCACCGCGCCGATGCGCGATGAAAACCAGCTCCACGCCGCCGTGGTCGAGATCTACGCGCACGAGGACGCCGAGGTGAAATACTCCACCGTCCAGAACTGGTATCCGGGCGACAAGGAGGGCAAGGGCGGGATCTACAATTTCGTGACCAAGCGCGCGCTGTGCGCGGGCGACCGCTCGAAGGTGAGCTGGACGCAGGTCGAGACCGGCAGCGCCATCACCTGGAAATATCCGAGCTGCATCCTCAAGGGCGACGACAGCGTCGGCGAATTCTACTCGGTCGCGCTCACCAACAATTTCCAGCAGGCCGACACCGGCACCAAGATGATCCACATCGGCAAGAACAGCCGCTCGACGATCATCTCCAAGGGCATTTCGGCGGGCAAGTCGGACAATACCTATCGCGGGCTCGTCCGCGTGCTGCCCAAGGCCGAAAATGTCCGCAACTTCACCCAGTGCGACAGCCTGCTGCTGGGCTCGACCTGCGGCGCGCACACCGTGCCCTATATCGAGGTGAAGAACCCCACCGCGACGATCGAGCACGAGGCCACCACCTCCAAGATCAGCGAGGACCAGATGTTCTACGCGCAGGCCCGCGGGCTCGACGAGGAAGCCGCCGTCGCGCTCATCGTCAACGGCTTCGCCAAGGAAGTCTTGAAGGAACTCCCGATGGAGTTCGCCGTCGAGGCGCAGAAGCTCCTCGCCTTGTCACTGGAAGGGAGTGTCGGATGATCCGCTACGTACCCAAGGATATCGCCAAGGACGTCACCGCCTTCGTCGAGAAGAGCTGCAAGGAAACCGGCGTCCATACCGACGAGACCACCGGTCGCGTCGCCATCGCCACCACCTCCGAAAAGGACGCGGAGAAGATCCGCAAGAAATTCGCCGACAAGGGATTTGTGCTCTAAGCCATGCTCAATATCGAAAACCTCCACGTCGCCACCGGCGACAAGCCCATCCTCAAGGGGCTCGACCTCGACGTCCCCACAGGCGAAGTGCATGCCATCATGGGCCCCAATGGCGCGGGCAAGTCGACGCTCGCCTATGCGCTCGGCGGCCGCCCCGGCTATGAGGTGACCGACGGCTCGGCCACCTTCGCGGGCAAGGACCTGCTCGAGATGGACCCGCACGAGCGCGCCGCCGCGGGGCTCTTCCTCGGCTTCCAATATCCGGTCGAGATCCCCGGCGTGTCGATGCTCCAGTTCCTGCGCGAGAGCCTCAACGCCCAGCGCCGCACCCGCGGCGAGGAGGAGCTCTCGGGCGCCGACTTCATCCGCCTCGCCAAGGAGCAGGCGGGCGCGCTCGGGCTTGCCCCCGACATGCTCAAGCGCCCCGTCAACGTCGGCTTCTCGGGCGGCGAGAAGAAGCGCGCCGAGATGGTCCAGATGGGCATCATGGCGCCCAAATTCGCGATCCTCGACGAGACCGACAGCGGGCTCGACATCGACGCGCTCAAGGCCGTCGGCGAGGGCATCAACCGCATCATGCGCGCGCCCGACAAGGGCGTGCTCCTCATCACGCACTACCAGCGCCTCCTCGACTATGTGCAGCCCGACAAGGTGCACGTCCTGTCGGCGGGCCGCATCGTCAAGTCGGGCGGCCCCGACCTCGCGCTCCAGCTCGAGCGCGAAGGCTATGCCGAGGTGGTGGCCTGACCATGACCGCCCCCCTCCCCACCCGCGCCGACGAGGCCTTTCGCTACGCCGACATCAAGGCGCTGGGCGAGGTCTGGGACGATCTCGGCCCGCCCGAGACGGTCGAAATTGCTGCGCACAAAAGCCTGCAGCAAACCTGGCTGCCGAGTGGCGATCCGATCGACGTCAAGCGCGCCCGGATCGTCATCGAGCAAGGCGCGGCGCTCGAACTCTACGCGCTCAACGCCGCCGACCGCTACGGCCGCATCGAACTCGACGTGACGCTCCACGCGGGCGCCGACTTCGCCTTCCGCGCGGCCAATGTGGGCAGCGGTGACGCCACGCTCGAAGTGGTCACCGTCGTGCGCCACGTCGCCCCCGATGCGACCAGCACCCAGACGGTGCGCAGCGTCCTCGGGCACAAGGCCGTCGGCTCCTATCTCGGGCAGGTCGCGGTCGCGCGCGAGGCGCAGAAGACCAACAGCGAACAGGACATCAAGGCGATGCTGCTGAGCCGCGAGGCCACCGCCAACGCCAAGCCCGAGCTCGAGATCTACGCCGACGACGTCGCCTGCGCGCATGGCGCGACGGTCGGCGAACTCGATGCCATGCAGCTCTATTATGCCGCCGCGCGCGGGCTCCCCCCGGCGCAGGCCAAGGCGCTCCTCCTCGAAGGCTTCATCGGCGGCCTGTGGGACGCGCTGGGCGAGGACAGCGAGATCGCCGCGCTCGCCCGCACCCGCCTGCGCGAGCTGACCCGATGAACGTCCACGCCCCCATTCCCGCCGACCTGCGCGCGCAATTCCCGGGGGTGGGCGAGTGGCATTATCTCGACAGCGCGGCGACCGCGCAGAAACCGCGCGCGGTGATCGAGGCGATCGCGCGGGGCTATGGCGAGGACTATGCCACCGTTCACCGCGGGGTCTATGACCGCTCGGCCAACATGACGCGGGCCTATGAGGCGGCGCGCGCGACGGTGGCGCGCTTCCTCGGCGGGGCCGCCGGCGAGGTCGTCTTCACGCGCGGCGCGACCGAGGCGATCAACCTGGTCGCCGCGAGCTGGGGCCGCGACCATGTCGGCGCGGGCGACGCGATCCTGCTGTCGCGGCTCGAGCACCATTCGAACATCGTGCCGTGGCAGATGCTGGCGCAGGCGGTCGGCGCCGAGATCCGCGTCGCCGAGGTGCGCGAAGACGGGCAGATCGACCTCGACAGCCTGCGCGACCGGCTCGACGGCCGCGTCAAGATCGTCGCGCTGTCGCACCTCTCGAACGTCACCGGGGCGCTGCTCGACGCGCCCGCGGTCGCCGCCATGGCCCGCGAGGTCGGCGCCGCCTTCCTGCTCGACGGTTGCCAGGCCGCGCCGCGGCTGCCGCTCGACGTCGCCGCGCTGGGCTGCGACTTCTACGTCGCCAGCGCGCACAAGATGTACGGCCCGACCGGGATCGGTGCGCTCTGGGCGAAAGCCGGACTGCTCGACGCCATGCCCCCCTACCAGGGCGGCGGGTCGATGATCGACCGCGTCTCGTTCGAGGAAGGCACCACCTACGCCCCCGCGCCGACGCGCTTCGAGGCGGGCACCCCGCATATCGTCGGGGCGATCGGCTTCGGCGCCGCCTGCGACTGGATCGAAGGCGTCGGGCGCGAGGCGATCGCCGCGCACGAGAATGCGCTCGTCGCCGCGACCCGCGAGGGGCTGCGCGCGCGCAACGACATCGCGCTCTACGGCCCCGCCGACGCACATGGTATCGTGAGCTTCAACATGGACGGGGTGCATGCGCACGACGTCGCCACGATCCTCGACGATGTCGGGGTCGCGGTCCGCGCCGGGCACCATTGCTGCCAGCCGCTGATGGACCGGCTCGGCGTCCCCGCCACCGTCCGCGCGAGCTTTGCCGCGCACAGCGACATGGGCGACGTCGAGGCGCTCCTCGACGGGCTCGAGAAAGTGAAACGGATTTTCGGATGAGTGACCAGCGCAAGATCGAGATCGAGGAAGTGGACAGCGTCGAGAAGCCGCCGCGCGCGCGCGTCGGCGAGACGCCGATGCAGGACGAGCAGCCGCCCGAAAGCGCGAGCGAGAAGCTCGGCCGCAAGCGCGACTATCTCGAGGGCTTCCTCAGCGCCGCGCAGGCGGCGCCCGATAGCGCCGAGGAGGTCAAGGCCGCGATCGTCGAGGCGCTGCAGTCGATCTACGACCCCGAGATCCCGGTCGACATCTACAACCTCGGGCTGATCTACGGGGTCGAGGTCACCGAGGACGGCGATGCCACCGTGACGATGACGCTGACCACCCCGCACTGCCCCGTCGCCGAGACGATGCCGGGCGAGGTCGAGGTGCGCACGCTGAGCGTGCCCGGGGTGCGCGATGCCGAGGTCAAGCTGGTCTGGGATCCGCCGTGGAACCCGTCCAAGATGTCCGACGAGGCGCGGCTCGAACTGGGGATGCTCTAGATGACCGAAACGCGCCAGCGCCCCGCCGCCATCACCCTCACCCCCGCCGCCGAAGCGCGCGTCGCCGACCTCATGTCCAAGGCCCCCGCCGACGCCATCGGGGTCAAGCTCTCGACCCCGCGGCGCGGCTGTTCGGGGCTCGCCTATTCGGTCGACTATGTCACCGAGGAGAGCGCCTTCGACGAGAAGATCGAGACCCCGGGGGGCACCTTCTACGTCGACGGCGCGAGCGTGCTCTATCTCGTCGGCAGCGTGATGGACTGGAAGGAAGACGATTTCGCCGCCGGCTTCGTCTTCGACAATCCCAACGCCAAGGGCGCCTGCGGCTGCGGCGAAAGCTTCACCGTCTAGCTAGAAATCGAGACTGTAGCGCAGCGCGCCGCCCAGATCGGCGCGCGCGCCCGCGACATGCCCGGGGGCCTCGCGCCGATAGGCGTTGGCGCTGAGCCAGCCGCCCGCCATGGGGGTGGCGTAGCCGAGCTCGGCGATCCATTCGCGCCCCGACGGGACGAACGCATAGCGCTGCTGCCCGAAGGTCGCGGTCTCGGTCGCATAGTCCCACGCCGTCGGCAGCCACAGGTCGAGCCCGCCCGCCTCGACCCGGAGCGGCTGCGAAACCCGCAGCGCGAGCCGGTCGCCCGCCCGGCGCAGGTCGCCGAGGGCGAGGCTCGCGGCGTAGGCGCTGGTCTCGAGCGCGCCGCCGGCGAAATCGGTCCAGCCGCGCCGCGCCGACAGTTCGACCGCGACCGGGCCGAACGCGCGGCGCCAGTCGACATCGACGAGGCGCGAGGCGGCGCCCGCGCCCCCGCCGAACACCGGCGAGAGCCGCGCGCCGAGCAGCGTCTCGGCCTCGTCGATCTGCGTCAGCGTGACCCCGAGCGTGCCGAGCGGCCCGGCCTTGCCCGACAGGCCGAGCGACCAGCCGGCATAGTCGCTGCGCTGTTCGCCCGCGCGCACCGGGCTCCAGACCCGGCCGCGTTCGGCGCCGAGCGTCAGCTGCAGCGCGCCGAGGTCGCGGGCGAGGACGAGGCTTTCGCCCGCCGCGGCGGCAAACCCGCGATCATCGCGCCGCGCGGCCAGCCAATTGCCCTCGCTGGCGCCCTCGAGCTGGCGGCGCATGGCGCCCGCGCCTTGCGCGAAGCCGAGCGCCACCGCGGTGCGGTCGTCGATCCGCGCGACCAGCTGCGCGGCGAGCAGCCGGGCGGCATCGCGCTCGGCCTCGGCGAGCCCGAGCGGGCGCGCGTCGAGCGCGCCGCCGGGCTGACCGGCGCGCGGCGCGAGCGTGAGCGCGACCGCGACCGGGCCGACCGCCATCGCCCCGCTGCGCACCGCCCCGCCTCCGAGCGCGCGCCCGAGCGGACGGGCGCTGGGCGCGCGCGCCAGCGTGGCGGTGGGGTCGAAGGCATAGGCCCGCCCATAGCGATCGGTCACCAGCGTGCCATGCCCCCCTGCCGCGCCGCCGTCGCCCGCCGCCGCCGGCATCGAGCCGTTGTCGGTCAGCGAGACCGGCGTGCTCGTCCCCGCGATGCTGGTGGTGCCCGAGGGCTGGAAGGCGGCGGCGATGTTGAGCCGGCCGTGGCCGAAGGTGGAATCGCGTCCCGCCGCGCCGAGGTCATCGGCGCTGGCGAAGAGGATCTCGACGATCTCCGCGCCGGTGAGGTTGGGGAAGGCCTGCGCGAGCAGCGCCACCGCGCCCGCGATGACCGGGGCCGAGAAGCTGGTGCCCGACCAGAGGAATTCCTGCCCGGTATGATCGGGCGCGCGCAGCCGGGTTCCCAGCGCGGTCAGGTAATGGCTCGCACTGGTGCCGGCGCGGTTCGAATAAGCGGCGAGCCGGTCGGCATCGACCCCGCCGCCGCTGATCGCGCCGACCGCGCCGGCGATGATCACCATCCCCGGCGCCGCGTCGGCCAGCCCGCGCGCGAGCACGTCGGGATTGTCGCCGAGCTCGGGGTCCTCGCCGTCGTTGCCCGCCGAGACGACGACCACCACCCCGGCGGCTGCCGCGGCGCGCACCGCGTCGCGCAGCGTGGGCCCGGGGGCACCGCCGCCGAGCGAGATGTTGACCACCCGCGCCCCCGCGGCGACCGCGGCATCGACCCCCTCGGCGATCGCGACATCGGTGAGGACGCAGCCGCCCTCGGTGCCGCAGCTGTCGGGGTCGTCGGCGCGGAAGGCATGGATGGTCGCTTCATAGGCGACCCCCATCGTCTCGCGGTCGTCGCGCGCGGCCGCCGCGACCGCGGTGACCGCGGTGCCATGGCCATCGACGTCGGTGACGCTGTCATTGCCCGCCACGTCGCGGCTCGCCGCCGAAACGCGGCCCGCAAAGGCGGACAGCGAGGCATTGATCCCGGTGTCGATCACCGCCAGCCCGACCCCCTCGCCGCTCGCCCCCGCCTCGTAGGCGGCGATCGCGTTGCTGGCGCCCAGATAGGCGCTGGCGCGATATTCGGCGGTGTCGAAGTCGACTTCGGGCTCGGGTTCGGGCGCCGGCGCCGGCGCGGGGGCGGGCGCGGGGGCGGGCGCGGCGGTCGGGGGGGCCGGGGTCGAGCGCGGCGGGCTCGACCCTCCGCAGGCAGCCAGCCCCATCGCCAGCGCCGCCAGGCTCGTCATCGTCCAGGCGCGGTGGCCCCGATTGCATCCGATCATCTGTTCAACCCGTTAGGAAAAAAGAAAATTCTGCACTTCGATAGCTAAGCAAAACTTACGCTTTGCTGAAAAGCGGACCAAAAGCTAGGACGGGCGCGCCATGGACCCGCGATTGTCGCACATCACCGACTGGATCTTCGATCTCGACAACACGCTCTACCCGGCGGCGAGCGGGCTGTTCCGCCATGTCGACCGGCGCATGACCGCCTATATCGCGCGGCTGCTCGAGATCGACCATGACGCCGCCTACAAGGTCCAGAAGGGCTATTTCCACGCGCATGGCACCACGCTGGCGGGGCTGATGGCCGAGCATGGGGTCGATCCGCACCATTTCCTCGAGGATGTCCACGATATTCCGCTCGAGGGGCTCACCCCCGACCCGCGCATCGTCGAGGGGATCGCGCGCCTGCCCGGGCGCGCCTTCATCTACACCAACGGCGATGCGCCCTATGCCACGCGCGTGCTCGAGCGGCTCGGGCTGGGCAGCCACTTCGTCCATGTCCACGACATCCACGCCACCAGCTACCGGCCCAAGCCCGAGCGCCATGGCTACGAGCTGCTGCTCGACCGGTTCGCGATCGATCCCGCGCGCGCGGTGATGGTCGAGGACATGGCCAAGAACCTGAAGCCCGCCAAGGACCTCGGGCTCACCACCGTGTGGGTCGACAATGGCTCCGAACAGGCGCAAGAAGCGCCCGAAACCGGGCATGTCGACATTGCCATCCGCGACGTCGGCGACTGGCTGCAATCGCTCAACCAAGGGGAAGCATCATGAGCATCGAGCAGGTCATCGAACAGGGGTGGGATCGCCGCGACAGCATCTCGAGCGCCGACGAGGCGCTGGCCGAAGCGGTCCGCGAAGCGATCCTGATGCTCGACCGCGGCGAGGCCCGCGTCGCCGAACCCGACAAGGGCCAGGGCCCGGGGGGCGGCTGGAAGGTCAACCAGTGGCTCAAGAAGGCGGTGCTCCTGTCCTTCCGGCTCAACCCGATGCAGACCATCCCCGGCGGCCCCGGCGGCGCGCCGTGGTGGGACAAGGTCGATTCCAAGTTCCTCGGCTGGGGCGAGGACGCCTTCAAGCAGGCGGGCTTTCGCGCGGTGCCCGGCGCGATCGTGCGCCGCGGCGCGCACGTCGCCAGGAACGCGGTGCTGATGCCCAGCTTCGTCAACATCGGCGCCTATGTCGGCGAGGGGGCGATGATCGACACCTGGGCGACCGTCGGCAGCTGCGCGCAGATCGGGCGCAACGTCCACCTGTCGGGGGGCGCGGGGATCGGCGGGGTGCTCGAGCCGCTGCAGGCCAATCCGGTGATCATCGAGGACGACTGTTTCATCGGCGCGCGCTCGGAAGTGGCCGAAGGGGTGATCGTCGAGAAGGGCGCGGTGCTGTCGATGGGAGTCTTCATCTCGGCCTCGACCAAGATCGTCGAGCGCCATTCGGGCAAGGTCCATTACGGCCGCGTGCCCGCCTATTCGGTGGTCGTGCCCGGCACGCTGCCGGGGCGCGACGGCGGCCCCGGGCTGGCCTGCGCGGTGATCGTCAAGACGGTCGACGAGAAGACCCGCAGCAAGACCAGCATCAACGACCTGCTCAGGGACTAGGCGCTCGCCCCGGCGCAGGGACGACGCGACGGTCAGTCCAGCTCCTCGAGCAACGCCGCCGCCTCTTCGCCCGACCAGTCGAGGTCGCCGAGGTAGCGCCACACCTCGCGGCCCTGCGCATCATAGAGTACCGTCGTCGGCATCACCGCGACGGGTAGCGCGTCGGTGAATGCCATCTCGGGATCCTGCCACGCCTCGACCGCGTCGAGCCCCTCATCCTCGAGGAAGGCGCGGACCGAGGGCTGGGGGCCCATGTCCTGCGACAGGGTGAGCACCGCGACCTCGCCGCGCTCGGCCAGCGCGACCAGCGTCGGCAGTTCCTCGACGCAGGGCGCGCACCAGCTCGCCCACAGGTTGACGAGCAACGGTTCGCCCGCCGCGACATCGGCCAGCGCCACCGTCTCGCCCTCGGGGTCGAGAATGTCGATCGCGGGCATCGCCGCGCCGGCGTGGCTGCGATCGACCCCGCCCTCGCGCGCGACGACCGACTGATCGGTGGTCGGCGCGGATGCGTCGCAGGCACCGAGGAGGAGGGGGAGGAGGACGGCGCCGAGCGCGCGCAGGGAGGGAGGCGTGGACATGGCGACGTACCTAGGGAGTTGGCAGCGCGCCTTCAATGCGGCATTGCGGCGGTGATGAACCAGCGTGTCGCCCTGCTCGCCCTGCCGCTCGCCGCGCTCGCCGGCTGCGGCCAGGCGGGCCCGTTGAAGCCCGCGCCCGGCGCCGAGCTGCCGCCGCAGCCCGCGCTGGCGCAGGCCCCGCCGACCTCGGACGACCTGCTCACCCCGCCGCCCTATGCGCGGCCCGAGCGGGTCGATGAACTGGTGCGCCGCTCGACCCCGCGCGCGCCCGATCCGTTCGACCTGCCCCCGCCCGAGGGCGGCGCCGCGCCGCAGCCCGACCCGGCGACCAATATCGACGATCCGAGCGCCGACGTGTCCGACCTGCCCGGCCCCGATGTCCGGCAGGAGCCCGGCGTCGACCTGCCCGCGCGCGACCCCGAAGAGGAAGAGGACTAGATGCCCAAGCCCGTCCGCTACGCCGTCTTTCCCGTCGCCGGTCTCGGCACGCGGCTGCTGCCCGCGACCAAGACCATGCCCAAGGAGATGCTGACCATCGTCGACCGCCCGCTGATCCAATATGCGGTCGACGAGGCGCGCGAGGCGGGGATCGAACGCCTCGTCTTCATCACCGGGCGCGGCAAGGCTAGCCTCGTCGACTATTTCGACATGGCCTACGAGCTCGAGAAGACGATGGAGGAGCGCGGCAAGTCGAAGGAGCCGCTCGCCCCCAGCCGCGCGGGCTTCGGCGAACTGCTGACCGTGCGCCAGCAGGAACCGCTCGGGCTCGGCCACGCCATCTGGTGCGCGCGCCACATCACCGGCGACGAGCCCTTCGCCGTCCTCCTCCCCGACGACCTGATGGTCGGCAAGCCCGGCGCGCTCAAGCAGATGATGGCCGCCTACGAGGAGCATGGCGGCAATATCGTCTGCGCGCAGGACGTGCCGCGCGAAAAGACCTCGAGCTACGGCATCGTCGAGCCCGGCGAGAGCGCGAACGGTGCGACCGAGGTGAAGGGCATGGTCGAAAAGCCCGTCCCCGAGGACGCGCCTTCCACCCTCGGCATCGTCGGCCGCTACATCCTCCAGCCCGAGGTGATGGACGAACTGTCGGCGCACGAAAAGGGCGCGGGCGGCGAGATCCAGCTCACCGACGCGATGGCCAAGCTCATCGGCAAGCAGCCCTTCCACGCGGTCGCGGTCGACGCGGTGCGCCACGACTGCGGCACCAAGGCCGGCTTCGCGCTGGCCAACCTCGCACTCGGGATGGACGACCCCGAGGTCGCCCCCAGGCTGAAAGAATGGTTGGCCCGCAACGGCTGACGCGCCCTTGCCCGGCTCGCGCCGCCAGCGCGGCTCAGGCCTCCAGTTCGACGTCCCAGTAGAGATAGTCGTGCCAGCTCTCGTGCAGGTGGCCTGGCGGGAAGCCTTTGCCATGTTCCTGCAGCTGCCAGCTGGTCGGGCGAATGGGCTCGCCGGTCAACAGCGGCATGTTCGCCTCCGCCGGGGTGCGCCCGCCCTTGCGCAGGTTGCACGGCGCGCAGGCGGTGGCGACATTCTCCCAGCTGGTCCGGCCCCCCTGCCGGCGCGGCACCACATGGTCGAAGGTCAGCTCCTTGCCGCTCCCGCAATAGACGCAGGAAAACTTGTCGCGCAGGAACAGGTTGAACCGCGTGAAGGCGGGATATTGGTTGGGTTTGACGTACTGCCGCAGCGCGATCACGCTCGGCAGCTTGATGTCGCAGCTGGGCGAGTGCACCCTGCGCTCGTAATGATCGATCACGTCCACGCGCTCGAGGAACATCGCCTTCACCGCGGTCTGCCACGGCCACAGGCTCAGCGGATAATAGGACAGCGGCGTGTAATCGGCGTTGAGCACCAGCGCGGGACAGCTGTCGGGGTGCCGCGTGCGGTCGGGGTGAAGCGCCATGTCGAGGTGGTGATGCACGCGGGCGTCCTTTCGTGTCGTTCCCTTGCGGGCCCCGACACCGTCCCCCGGGCAAATCGCACTCACCGAGCGGGAGACCGGCGGCGTGCGAGCCCGTCTTTCCGTCTGTCACCAGCATGGATGCCAACCCATGATGTTGATGCGATGACAACAGATACCGCCGAATCTGGCAAGAGTCACTTTTGCCACAGCGGCGAGTCCCGATGATCACGCGCTTCGCCCCCTCGCCGACCGGGCTGCTCCATCTCGGCCATGCCTACAGCCTCGCGCGCGGGGTGGCGGCGGTGGCGGGAGGCGGCGAACTGCGGCTGCGGATCGACGATCTCGACACCACCCGCTGCCGCCCCGAATTCGTCGCCGCGCTCGAGGAGGACCTCGACTGGCTCGGCGTGTCGTTCGCCGGCCCGGTGCTGGTCGAGAGCCAGCGCGCGGCGGTCTACGAGGAGGCGCTCGAGCGGTTGCGCGGGGCCGGGCTGCTCTACCCCTGCTTTTGCACGCGCAAGGACATCGAGGCGGCGCTCGCGGCGCCGCATGGCGCGGCGGGCGGGCGCTATCCCGGCACCTGCCGCGACCTGCCCGACGAGCCCGAGCGGCGCGCGACGCAGCCGCACAGCTGGCGGCTCGACCATGAGAAGGCGCTCGCGCGGGTAGGAGCGCTGCCGAGCTGGCAGGACCATGACGGCAGCGTCCACCTGTCGACCCGCGCCGACCTCGACGATGCGATCCTCGCGCGCAAGGACGCGCCTGCCGCCTACCATCTCGCCTGCGTACTCGACGATGCCGCGCAGGGGGTGACGCTGGTCACCCGCTCGGCCGACCTGGCGGGCGCGACCCCGATCCAGCGGTTGCTGCAACAGCTGCTGGAGCTGCCCGAGCCCGCCTATCTCCACCACCCCATCGTCGTCGGCGCCGACGGGCGGCGGCTCGCCAAGCGCGACCGGGCCCCCACGCTCCAGCAGCTGCGCGCCGACGGGGTCGAGGGCCCGGCGCTGCTCGCGGCGCTGATGGACGAAAGGCTGCCCTTGGGATACCGCCTCGTCGATCCTACATAGGGGCAATCATGACCACATTTCTCATCATCATCCTGATCCTCGCCATGGGCGCCACCGCCTACGTCCTCGTGCGCGGCGTGATCGCCATGGCCTCGGGCAAGGACGTGTCGGGCGCGCAGCAGCAGAACTACATGCAGAAGCGCGTCATCTTCCAAGGCGTGGCGATCATGATCATCGTCGCGATCCTGCTGGTCGCGAGCGGCTAAAGCGCCTAGCCTGTCCGCGATGGTCAAACTCACCAAGATCTACACGCGCGCGGGCGACGACGGCACCTCGGGGCTGGTCGACGGCAGCCGGGTTCCCAAACACGGCCTGCGCATGCAGGCGATCGGCGACGTCGACGAGGCCAATTCGGCGCTCGGGGTCGCGATCGCCGCGATCGAGCAGGGCGGCGAGGGCGAAATCGACGCGCTGCGCCGCATCCAGAACGAATTGTTCGACCTCGGCGCCGACCTCGCCACCCCTGAGGGGGTTGAGGGCGCATTGCGCATCGTGCCCGCGCAGGTCGCGCGGCTCGAGGACGAGATCGACGCGATGAACGCGGGGCTCGAGCCGCTCACCAGCTTCGTGCTGCCCGGCGGCTCGCCCGGCACCGCGCAGCTCTATCTCGCCCGCGCGGTGGTGCGCCGCGCCGAGCGCAAAGCCGCCGCGCTCGCCGCCGAGGAGGCGGTCACCCCGGCCGCGCTCGCCTATCTCAACCGCCTGTCGGACCACCTGTTCGTCGCCGCCCGCGCGCTCGCGGCGCGCGGCAGCGGCGATCTCCTCTGGCAGCCGGGCGCGACCCGGTAAGTTGACCCTCGGCAAAAGCACGGTGGCCAGCCCGCCCGCGACTTCCTATGGTGGCCGCATCGTGGCCCGTTCCGACGAACAGCCAAGGCCGGATCTCGGCAAAAACTATACGGCAACCCGTAGCCTGACGTTCGACCTCGCCGCGCCGCTGTCGGACGCCGACGCCACGCTCCAGCCGCATCCCGACGCGAGCCCCGCCAAATGGCATCTCGCGCATACCAGCTGGTTCTTCGAGACCTTCCTCCTACGCGACCATGTCCCCGGCTACACGCTCCACGACGAGCGCTGGGCCTATCTGTTCAACAGCTATTACGAGGGCGAGGGCGAACGCCACGCGCGCGCCTGCCGCGGGATGATCAGCCGTCCCAGCCTCGATGAGGTGCGTGCCTATCGCGTCGCGGTCGATGCCGCGCTGCTCGCCGCGCTGCCCGGCTTCTCGCCCGAGCAGCGCGCGCTCGTCGAACTCGGCATCCACCACGAGCAGCAGCACCAGGAGCTGCTCCTCACCGACATCCTCGCCACGCTCTACGAAAACCCGCTCGACCCCGCCTACATGGAGGGCCCCGGGATCGCCGACGGCAGCGCCGCCCCGCTCGGCTGGACCCGCCACGAGGGCGGCGAGGCGATGATCGGGCGCAATGCGGGCGACGGCTTTAGCTTCGATTGCGAGCGCCCGCGCCACCGCACGCTGCTCGCCCCCTTCGAAATCGCCGATCGTCTGGTCAGCCAGGGCGACTGGGCCGACTTCATGCAGGACGGGGGCTATTCGACCCCCTCGCTGTGGCTCTCCGATGGCTGGGCCTGGGTGCGCGACAACCAGGTCGAGAGCCCGCTCTACTGGCGCCGGCAGGACGGCTGCTGGTCGCGCTTCACCCTCTCGGGCCGCCGCCCGATCGAGCCCGCGCTCCCGGTCACCCACGTCAGCTATTACGAGGCCGACGCCTATGCCCGCTGGGCCGGCGCGCGGCTGCCGACCGAGGCCGAATGGGAGACCGCCTTCGGCGCCGCCGACGCGGCGGCGGGCAACCAGCTCGATGCCGCCGCGCCGGTCATGCCGCTGGGCACGCCGGGGCCGTTCGGCGACTGCTGGCAATGGACCCAGTCGGCCTATCTCCCCTACCCCGGCTTCGCCCCCGAGGCGGGGACGGTGGGCGAATATAACGGCAAGTTCATGTGCGGGCAGTTCGTCCTCAAGGGCGCGTCGTGCGCGACCCCGCGCGGCCATTCGCGCGCCTCCTATCGCAACTTCTTTTATCCCCAGCAGCGCTGGCAGTTCACCGGAGTTCGCCTTGCCCGAAATGCCTGAGGCCGCCGCGCCCGCCCCGACCGTCGATCCCGCCTTCCGCGCCGACGTGAAGCGCGGGCTCGCCCAGCCCGAGCCGGCGGTGCCCGCGCGCTGGCTCTACGACACCCGCGGCTCCGAACTGTTCGACGCGATCACCCGGCTCGACGAATATTACCCGACCCGCACCGAGACCGCGATCATGCGCGACAATGCCGCGGCGATCGCCGCGGCGGCGGGCAAGGGCGGCGCGCTGATCGAGTTCGGCGCGGGCAGCGTGACCAAGACCCCGCTGATGCTCGATGCGCTCGAGCCCGACCATTATGTCCCGATCGACATCTCGGGCGACTATCTGCGCGCCTCGGCCGCCGAGCTGCAACAGGACCACCCCGACCTCGCGATCGACCCGATCGAGGCCGACTTCACCAAGCCCTTCGACCTGCCCGACGAGATCGCCGGGCTCGAGCGGATCGGTTTCTTTCCCGGCTCGACGATCGGCAATTTCGTGCCGCGCAGCGCGGCCGACCTGCTGCGCACCTTTCGCGACATCCTGCGCGACGGCTCCAAGCTGCTGATCGGGATGGACCGGATCAAGGACCTCGACCGGCTGCGCGCCGCCTATGACGACCGCGACGGGGTGACCGCCGCCTTCAACAAGAACCTCCTCACCCGGATGCAGCGCGAACTCGGCGCCGAGCTCGACCCCGACGCCTTCGTCCACGAGGCGCGCTGGAACGAGATGCTGGGGCGGATCGAAATGCACCTCGTCGCCGTGCGCGATACCGCGATCGCGCTCGACGGCGAGCGCTTCGCCTTCGCCAGGGGCGACAGCATCCATACCGAGAACAGCCACAAGTACGGGCCGCGCGGGGCGCGCTGCCTGCTGCTGGCGGGGGGCTGGACCCCGACCCACGAATGGACCGATCCGGCGGGCGATTTCGCCTTCATCCTCGCCGAGGCGCAGCCCAACCGTTTCGCCCCCTGACCACAGCCGTGTTGCGGGCGCACATGGGGGCGGCTAAGCCAGCGTCATGATCTACGCTCTCTTCGCCATTCTCTCGCTGCTGCTCACCGCGCTCTTCTGGGTCATCGTCGCCCAAGTCGTCATCAGCTGGCTGTTCGTGTTCAAGGTGCTCGACCCCTACAGCCGGGTGGTCGCCACCATCACCGAGGTGCTCGAGCGCATCACCGCCCCCATCTATCGCCCGATCCGCAAGCTGATGCCCGATTTCGGCCCGATCGACCTGTCGCCGATGATCGTCATCCTCGGCATCATCGTGCTGCGCGACATCCTGTTCCCGGGCATCCTGATGGAGCTCGGGCCGACGGTGACGCGATGAACGCCGCGCGCGCGATCGACGGCAAGGCCGCCGCCGCGGCGCTGCGCGAGAAGGTCGCCGCCGGGGCGCGCGAGTTCGCGCGCAAGGCGCTGCGCAAGCCCGGGCTGCACGTCGTCCTCGTCGGCGAGGATCCGGCGAGCGCGGTCTATGTCGGGGCCAAGGAGAAAGCGCTCCACAAGGCGGGGATGGACGGCGCGGTGCATCGCCTGCCCGCCTCGACCGGCGAGGACGAGCTGCTGCGCCTCGTGCGCAAGCTGAACGCCGACCCCACCGTCGACGGCATCCTCGTCCAGCTGCCGCTGCCCGACCATCTCGACGAGGCGAAGGTGCTCGACACCATCGACCCCGAGAAGGACGTCGACGGTTTCCATGTCGTCAACGCCGGCAAGCTCGCGGTGGGCAAGGAAGCGCTCGTGCCCTGCACGCCCGCGGGCTGCATCCGCCTCATCAAGGAAGAGCGCGGCGACCTCAGCGGGCTGCACGCGGTGGTGATCGGACGCTCTAACATCGTCGGCAAGCCGATGGCGCAGCTGCTGCTCGCGGAGAATGCCACCGTCACCATCGCCCACAGCCGCACGCGCAACCTGCCCGAACTGGCGAAGACCGCCGACATCCTCGTCGCCGCGGTGGGGCGTCCGGAAATGGTCAAGGGCGACTGGGTCAAGGACGGCGCGACCGTCATCGATGTCGGGATCAACCGGCTGGCCCCTGCCGAGGACGGCGCCAAGGGCCGGCTCGTCGGCGATGTCGCCTATGACGAGGCCGCCAGGCATGCCGCCGCCATCACCCCGGTGCCCGGCGGGGTCGGGCCGATGACCATCGCCATGCTGCTCGCCAACACGCTGGTCGCCGCGCATGCGCGCGAGGGGCTCGAGGCGCCGACGCTGTGATCGTCCTCGCCGCCCTTTTCTGGCTGGCCCAGCCCGCCAGCGCGATCGAGGCCGAACGTGCCTTTGCCGACGACGCGCGCGCGGGCCAGTGGTTCGCCTTCGCCAAGTGGGCCGATGACGACGCGATCCTCGTCGCCCGCTCGGTCTTCCCCGCCAAGGCGGTCGCCGCGGTGCTCGCCGCCGATGGCGAACCCGCCGTCCCGATCGCCTGGTGGCCCGCCGTCTCGCTGACCAGTTGCGACGGCGGCCATGCGTTCAACCGCGGTCCCTTCTTCGATCCCGCTTCCGCGCAGGCCGGCAACTTCCACACGATCTGGCGCCTGACCGAGGAGGGATGGCGCTATCGGATCGACATGGGGCTGCTCGGCGACCCGGTAGGGCTCGAGGGCGTGGAACAACCGACCATCGTCTGCGATTCGCTTCCCGCCGCCGATCCGCCGGTTGCCGTTGAGACCGACACCATGAAGGGGGGCATCGACATGAGCGCCGATGCCAGCCTCAAATGGGAATGGCGACACGGCGTCTGGGGCGGTGTGCCCGAGCCGCGCCGGATGCTCCGCGTCTGGGCGTGGAACGGCGACGACTATGACATCGTCCACCTGGCCGAGGGACCTGCCGAATGATCGAACTGTTCGTATCCGCCTTCGTCACCTTCCTCGTGATCGTCGACCCGCCGGGCAATGCGCCGATCTTTGCCGGGCTGACCCGCGACGCCAGCGCGCCGCACCGCCGCCGCATGGCGATCCGCGCCGCGATCGTGGCTTGGTTCATCCTGCTCTTCTTCGCCTATCTCGGCGAGCCGCTGCTCGGCGCGCTGGGGATCAGCCTCGCCGCCTTCCGCATCGCCGGCGGCATCATGCTGTTCATGATCGCGTTGGACATGGTGTTCGAGAAGCGCACCGAACGGCGCGAGAACCGCGCCAGCGAGATCGAGGGCACGCCCGAGGCCGAGGACGTGTCGGTCTTCCCGATGGCGATCCCGATGATCGCCGGGCCCGGCACGATCGCGGCGATCATGCTCTACATGGCCGAGGCCTCGAGCATGGCCGAGCGGCTTACGATCACCGCCGCGATGAGCGTGGTGATCCTCCTCACGCTAGGGGCGCTGCTCGCGGCGGGACCGCTGATGAAGCTGATGGGGGCCAAGCTCGAGGCGATGATCACCCGCTTGCTCGGGGTCATCCTCGCCGCGCTGGCGTCGCAATTCGTGATCGACGGCATCGCCGCCGCGCTGATCAGCGAACTGCGTACAATCTGAGCGGGAGCCCCTCGAGGAAGGGCGCATCGACCGGGTCGAGCCAGTCGGGCACCTCGCCGCGCAGCAACCGCTCGTTGAGCCCGGTGCCCGGCTCGGGCGGATCGCCCGCGCGGTCCTCGTCGCAGACCATCAGGTAGCGGGCGCCATAGGCGCGCACCGTGCGCGCGGCGGCGGCATCCTCGGCCGGGGGGGCATCGAACACCGACAGGACGTGCCCGATCGCCACATCGCTGCGGTGATAGGGGCCGACGATCGTGTCATGATGGGTGAGGACGAGCAGCCGCGGCGCCAGGTCGATGTGGACGAAGACCGTCGCCGGGTCGAGCCGGTTGAGCAGCCCGAGGACGCGCGCCTCGCGGCAGTAGAGCACCCCCTCGCCGCTATCCGCGGCGCGCGCCTCGAGCGCGCGATTGATGCGCTCGTCCTCGCGTTCGCTGTCGTTGGCGGGGACATATTGGGCGGCGATCGGTGCCAGCGCGCCGATCCCCAGCGTGACGACCAGATAGGTGCCGATGATCCGCACCAGCGGCGAGCCCGACCCGAGCGTGCGCGGCAGCAGGAGCGTCACCGCGAGCGCCGCGCCCGGCACCGCGAGCAGCTGCGCCGCCGCGCCGGCGCGGATCTGCCACGCCAGCATCGCCGCGGCGCCGATCGCGGCGAGCCCGACGAGGAGCAGCCGCCGCCGCGCCTCGAAGTCGCGCGCGCCGAGCCGCCAGCCGAGCGCGTAGCCGAGCAGCCCGATCACCACCGGGAGGAGGGTGACCAGCGCGATCTTGGGGCTGTGCGTCTGGACCCCGCGCGCCTCGTTGACGCGTTCGAGCCACAGCGCGCTGACCTCTGGAGAGACGCCCTCGAGCCGGCTCAGGCAGTGCGGGAAGGCGAGCGCGTGGAACGCCGCGATCGCGCCCCCCGCGGCGGCCGCGAACAGAAGTCGCCGGCGCCAGCCGGCGGGACTGGCCCAGGCGAGCAGCAGCGCGGCGGCCCCCGCGAGCAGCATGTCCGACAGCCAGACCGGGGTGAGCGCGTCGCACAATAGCGCGCGGTTGGCGCTCGAGGCGAAAGCGAGGAATCCCGCCGCACAGCCCGCCGCGAGTGCGGCGCCATAGGCGCCGAGGCGGCGCGCCTCCTGCGCGCGGGCGACCCAGCCGAGCACCAGCGCCGCGCCGACCAGCGCGAGCGGCACCAGCATCTCGAGCCCGATCACCATCGAGGTGGCGGTGGCGAGCCCGGCGACCACGCCGCCGCGCCGCCGTGCCGGGTCGGTGGCCCCGGCCAGCACCCAGGCGAGGCAGGCGAGCTGCCAGCCGTGATGGTCGATCCGCAGCGGCATGAAGGCGCTGATCGCCACCGTCGAGAAGATGATTGCGACCGCCGCCGGCGCCCAGCCGAGCGGCCCCGCCACGCGCCGCGCGACGAGCGCGATCCCGAGCATCGCCACGAGCAGCGCGAGCAGCGGCACCACGGTGGCGGCAAAGCGCTCGGCGGCATCGACCCCGATCAGCGGTTCGGTGAGTGCGATCAGCCCGGCGAGCGGCAGGTCGACCAGCCGCGACCAGTGGATGTCGGCACCCTGCGGGGCGAGCATGCGATACTGGCGCAGGTCGTACCAGCCCTGCCCGGCGAGCCAGTCGCGGACCTGGAGCAGGCGCAGGTTGTCGTCGGTGTCGCGCAGGTTGAGGGTGGCGATGTCGACCGCGTTGGTCGCGGTCACGATGCTGGTGAACAGCATCCACACGATCATCGTCCCGACGACCCAGCGCCGCTCCATCCAGTTCCGGATCCGCCCGAGCATCGTGCCCCCTGCCCCCTGCCCCCTGCCTCTTTATCCCTCGCCCCCCGACCATTCCCGCTCGGCCCCCACGACGCAAGCAAAAGCTCGGATGCGCATATCTTTACAGGCTGTTTACCATGGGGATGCCAAGCCATGCGAAAGCGACTAGATTCGAAACGGCACCACGGGACGGGGCGGGAACGAGACGGATGGGAACCGCGATGCGGCAGACATGGGAAGGGCTCGACCCTGAGCGACGGACGGTGCTCGTCCAGCTCGCGCGCTATGCGGCGACGGGGTTCGGCATCACGATCGCGGTGGCGCTGGCCTATTGGGTGGTGGCGCATTTCATCGACCCCAACCTGTCGCTGCTGCTCGTCTTCATCGTGTTCAATTTCATCTCCTACGCGCTGCACGGGCGGATCAGCTTCAAGGACCATGGGGGGCGCGACAATCCGGCGCGGCGCAACCTGCGGTTCGCGCTGGTCAACGTCGGCGGCCTCGTCGTGAACCAGTTCTGGGTCTGGCTGCTCGTCAAGCAGCTCGGCGGGCCGACCTGGTGGCCGACGCTGGCCTTCGTCTTCGTCACCCCGTGGCTGACTTTCGCGCTGCATCGCAAATGGGTGTACGCATGAACATGATGATCCAGATAGCATCGCCCGAACTGACCCTGCTTGTCCCGGTCAAGGACGAGGAAGCCGCCATTCCGGCCTTTCTCGCCACCGTGATGCCGATCCTCGAGGCGCTCGACGATCCCGCGGGCAAGAGCTTCGAGATACTCTTCATCGACGACGGATCGAGCGATGCGACCCTGACGCTGATCCGCGACGCCGCCGCGCGCGACCCCCGGGTCCGCGGTCTCTCGCTCAGCCGCAACTTCGGCAAGGAAGCCGCGCTCACCGCCGGGATCGACCATGCCCGCGGCAAGGCGGTCATCCCTTATGACGTCGACATGCAGGACCCGCCCTCGGCGCTTGCCCCGATGCTCGCCAAATGGCGCGAGGGGCACGAGGTCGTCGTCGGCGTGCGCGAGGACCGCAAGTCCGACGGCATGCTCAAGCGCTGGACCGCCAGCGCCTACTATCGCACCCATAATGCGCTCTCGAAAGACAAGATCCTCGAACATGCGGGCGACTTCCGCCTGCTCGATCGCAAGGTCGTCGACGTCATCAAGGCGCTGCCCGAACGCAACCGCTTCATGAAGGGGCTTTTCGGCTGGGCCGGCTTCAAGACCGCGACCGTCACCTACGCCCGCGAGGAGCGCGAGAACGGCACCACCAAGTTCGGATTCTGGAAGCTGTGGACGCTCGCCTTAGACGGCATCACCTCGGCCTCGACCGTGCCGCTGCGCGTCTGGTCCTATGTCGGCGGGCTCGTCGCTCTGGGCACGCTTGCTTATGCCACCCTCATCGTCATCCGCACGTTGGTCACCGGGGTTGACGTGCCGGGCTATGCCTCGATCATGGTTGCGGTGCTGTTCTTGGGCTCGGTGCAGCTCATCAGCCTCGGCATCCTCGGCGAATATGTCGGGCGCATCCTCACCGAGACCAAGCAGCGCCCGCTATATGTCGTGGCCGAAAAAATCGGAGACCGCGAATGACCGCCACCGCCGACATGGCCCCCGACGCGATCCGCGCGGCACAGGGCTCGGCCGACGACGTCGCCTTCCAGCGCAATCTCTACACCGACCCCAACGCCACCCGCCGCCAGCTCCACTGGGACCGCCGCCATTTCGTGATGGACCGGGTGCAGCGCTACTCTCAGCCCGGTGACCGGCTGCTCGAGATCGGCGTCGGCTGCGGCATCTTCACCGAGGAAATGGCGGGCAGCGGGCGCCATGTCGACGCGGTCGACATCCACCCCGCTTATCTCGCCAATGTCGCGGGAAAGCCGGGAATCAGCGTCCACCAGAGGGATGCGACGCAAAAGCTCGGCCTCGGCCCGCACCAGCTCGCCATCTGCTCCGAGGTGCTCGAACATGTCCCGCCCGCCGGCAGCCAGGGCCTGCTCGATGCCGTCCATGACAGCCTCGAGCCGGGTGGCCATTTTATCCTCACCACCCCGCAGCGCTGGGCAACTGTCGAACTTATGGCGCGCCTGTTCAAATTCCCCGCCGTCCTCTGGCTCGCGCGCAAGATCTACGGCCATGCCGAGGAATTGGGGCATATCAACCTGCTGACCGCTAGCCAGCTCGGGGCGCAGATCGAAAAGGCCGGCTTCGAGGTCGTCGAACAGAAGCGCTTCGGCTTCTACCTCCCCCTCCTCGCTGAGGCCGGTGGCAAACCGGGCGCCAAGCTCCTCAAGGCGCTCGACCGCACGCTCGCCAAGGTGCCCGTCCTGCGCGGCCTGTTATGGACACAAGGCTACGTCCTAAAAAAACTTACCTCTTGATCCGATAGAGCATCGCGCCGCGATTGGCGGCCACCAGCTCGAATTCGTTATAGCCCGGCGGCATCGGCGCATCGACCAACCAGAGGTATTCGTAATGCTCGCGCGGGAAACGTTCGAGCACGTCGAAAAACTGCGGAAAATGGAGCGGGCCGCAATTGTCGAGCCGGCTTAGCTGCGAGGGGTCGCGGTCATGGCCCGAAGCGAGCGGGTCGCGCAGCCGCAACGGGCTGGCCGAGCCCAGCGCCCAGCTATTGTTCGAAAACCCCTGCTTATCGGCGATGACATAGCCGCCGAGATGGGTGGTCCGGCGCAGCGACCATTGGTCGAAACATTGGGTCGGCCCATGCAACATGTAGACCGCCGCGCCCTGCGGGACGGCCTCGAGGACCGCGAGTCGCTCCTCGATCGCCGCATCCCAAAACCGACTGCTATGGGTGACGAGGCCGAGCTTGTAGAGTGCGATCCCCAACGCGGCGGCGGCGAGCCACCGCCGCGCTCCCTGGCTGGTGCCATCGAGCGCAAGCAGTGCCAGCGCGAACAGTAAGGGGGCCATGCGCATGTCGGCAAAGGCCGATCCCGCGACCGTGCCCGGCATGCCGAGGAAGGCGAGGAGGAGGAGGACCGCCCCCGCCCCGAGCGCCTTGCTCGCGACCCGCACCCAGCCGGTCAGGAGCGCGCCGATCATGGTCGCGATCACCGCGATCGGGAGGGTGTCGGCCCAACGTTCGCCATCGCGCAGCGTGGCCAGCAGCCAGTTCGCCTTGAGCACCCAGTTGGAGGTGGGCGCCGCCGCCGCGCCCTCGATCCCACGCTGGACCATCCAGCCGCCGAGATGGAGGGACGGGAGCATCAGCGGCCATATCGACACCGTCGCCATCAGGACCGTGCGTGGCAGCCCTTCGCCACGCTGGCGCCAGCGCACCAGTTCGGCGGCATAGGCGGCGAGCCCGAGGAGGCCCCAGCTGAAGGCGTGGGCGAAATAGACGAGGCTCCCGAACGGGACCACGAGCGCCGCGCGCAGGAGGAAACGATCTTCCTTGCCGAGCCGGATCCAGAGCGCCAGGACGAACAGAGCGAGCGCCACCGCAAAGCTGAAATTGACGAAGCCGAAGAGGAAGGGGTGCGAGAAGGCGAGCGCGACGGTCGCCGCGAAGGTCGGTGGCACACGCCCCGTCGCCGCCTTGGCCAGCGTCCAGAAGCCGAGGATGGTAAGCGGGGGGATCGCCATGACGACGAGCTTCATCGCCAGCTTGACCCCGGTCAGGGGCGCCAGCAGCGCCACCGGGACGTCGACCCCCAGATTGGGTACGAGAATCCAGCGATAGGTGAAGCGTTCCTGCCAGGCGGGGACGTGCTCGATCCCCGCCGCGACCGCGGCACGGGCATAATGGCCCGGCAGGTCGGCCAGCGGGGGGAGCCCGGTGGTGGCGAAGGGGACGAGGGCGGCAACCAGCAGGAAGGCAAGGAACCAGCCGCGCTCCCACCAGCCCGGGGGCGGGGGTGCCGCGGGCTCAGCCAGCATCGATCGCCCGGTAACGCGCCTCGGCCTCGACCATATAGTCGCGGGTGATGGGCAAGGCGCGGCGGTCCTTCACATACTGCGCCTGATAATTGCCTGCGCCGCCATCCTCGAACATTACTACCCCGCCGGCCAGGTAGAAGCACCACATACGATAGAATTTCTCGTCGAGCAGCGCGACGATCTGGTCCTTCGCAGCCTCGCAGCGCTCGAGCCAGTGGCGCAGCGTATGCGTATAATGGAGCCGGAGCGTCTCGATGTCGGTGGTGATCAGCCGCGCCTTTTCGGATGCTGCGCACATCTGGCTGAGCGAGGGGATATGATAGCCGGGAAAGATATATTTGTCGGTGAAAGGGTCGGGCCCCGAGGCCGGGCCGAAATTGCCGATGGTATGCACCAGCATCACCCCGTCATCGGCAAGCAATTCCCGGCATGTGCGGTAGAATTCCTGATAATGCGCCTCGCCAACATGCTCGAACATGCCGACCGACACGATTCGGTCGTAGCTACCAGTGAGCGCGCGATAATCGGTCAGCTCGAAGCGCACCTGATCCTCGACCCCTGCCTCTTTCGCCGCCTTGCGCGCATAGTCGAGCTGTTCGACCGACAGGGTGACCCCGGTCACCTTCACCCCCGCGACCTTGTTGAGATAGATCGCCAGCCCGCCCCAGCCCGAACCGATGTCGAGCACATGGTCGCCCTCGCGCAGGTAGAGCTTGGCGGCGATATGCGCGAGCTTGTCGGCCTGGATCCGCTCGAGCCCGTGGGCCTCGTCGGTGACATAGCCGCAGCTATACTGGCGCCGCTCGTCGAGGAAGAGCGCGTAGAGATCGTTGCCGATGTCATAGTGGTGCGCGACATTCCTGCGGCTGGTCACCGGGTTGTTGCGCCGTAGCCAGCGCGCCGCGCGCCCCAGCAGCGCCGAGGTCGCGAAGGGCGAGGAATCGAGCCCGCCCTCCTCCCAGCGCGACGACTTCTGGACGATCTCGAGAAGGTCGAGGATCGAGCCGTCCTCGATCGTCAGCCGCCCGTCCATATAGGCCTCGCCGAGCCGCAGCCGCGGGTTGCGCACGATGTCGCCGATCACCTTGGAATCGTGCAGCTTCACGGTCAGCGCGCGCCTCCCCGAGCCGATCGTCTCGCGCGTGCCGTCGTGCCGGATGAGCGTGATCGTGCCGGCCGTGAGGTGCTGGTCGGCGAGTTTCTTCAAGAGCGACATGGTGGCGGCTTCCCCCCCGGTTTTCCGACTGCTTGTGGCAAGCGACCCGTCGTGGCGCAATGCCCCTGCACCTGCTATCGTGCGCGCAAAAGGGGGGCGACATGGAACGCGACAGCGCATCGGGGGCGGCACCGGTCACGTCGGCCGAGCGGATCGGCGAACTCGACATCTTGCGCGGGTTCGCGCTGCTCGGCGTGCTGATCGCCAATATCGTCTGGTGGAACGCGCTGCGCTACACGCTGCTGCCCGACCAGATGGACGCGCATTTCGCCGACCCCGTACAGCGCAACACGCTGCTGCTAGTCAACTGGCTGGTGTCCGACAAGGCCAACACGCTGTTCGCCTTCCTGTTCGGCATGGGGTTCTGGGTCCAGATGCAGCGGCTCGAGGCACGCGGGGTCGACTTTGCCGCGCTCTACCGCCGCCGTATCGGCATCCTCCTCGCGCTCGGCGTGGCGCACCTGTTCCTGCTGTGGCCGTGGGACATCCTCCACATGTACGCGCTAATGGGGTTCGCGCTGTTCGCGCTGCGCGGGCTGTCGATGCGCGCGATGCTCGTCGGCGGCGCGGTCCTCGCGCTGGGCGCGCGCCCCTTCTTCTTCTGGCTTCGCGAGCTGCTGGGGCTCGAGGACAAGGCCGAGGCCGCCGTCCTCAGCCCCGACGCGATCGCCGAGCGCCAGGCCGCCTTCCTCGGCAGCGACTATGGCGCCTGGATCACCGAGGTCGCCCGGCTTCACTGGCACGATTATCTCGGCTCGGGCATCGTCGCCGGCTGGCTGCTCTACGTGCTCGGCCGGTTCCTCCTCGGCGCCTGGGTGGCGCGCAAGGGCTGGCTCCAGCGTGCGGGCGAGCTGCTCCCCGCGATGCGACGGCTGTGCCTCGCCTGCCTGCCGCTCGGGCTGCTGCTGGAGGCGCTCTATACCGCGATGGAATTCGGCATCGTCCACAAGGTCTTCTTCGTCGCGGGCGCGCTCCACGCCGTCGGCGTGCCCCTCCTCGCCATCGGCTATGCCACCGGCCTCATCCTGCTCTTCCACCGCGCGCGCTGGGGCTGGTTGCCGCGGCTGTTCGCCCCCGTCGGGCGCATGGCGCTGACCAATTACATCGCGCAGAGCGTGATGATGTTCTTCCTGCTTTACGGCATCGGGGGGCTCGCGATGACGGGCAGGCTCGCGCCGACGCAGACGCTCGCCATCGCCTTCGGCTTCTTCGCGCTACAGGTGCTCTTCAGCCACTGGTGGCTCGGGCGCTACCGCTTCGGCCCGCTCGAATATGGCTGGCGCACGCTCACCTACGGGGAACGCAGCGGCTTTCGCCGCCAGCCCGCCTAGGCCTCGCCCGCCGCCTCGCGGTCGCGCTGCGCCCGGCTCTTCTTCTCCGCCGCGGTCTTGAGCTGCCCGCAGGCCGCGTCGATGTCGCGTCCCCGCGGGGTGCGCACAGGTGCCGAGATGCCGCCCTCGAAGACGATGTCGCTGAAGCGCTTGACCCGATCGGGGGTCGAGCATTCGTAGGGCGCGCCCTCCCACGGGTTGAAGGGGATGAGGTTCACCTTGGCGGGCAGGTCATACTGCTTGAGCAGCCGCACCAGTTCGCGCGCATCCTCGTCGCTGTCATTCTTGTCCTTGAGCATCACATATTCGAAGGTGATGCGCCGCGCATTGTTGGCGCTCGGATAGGCGGCGCAGGCCTCGAGCAGTTCCTCGATGCCGTATTTCTTGTTCAGCGGCACGATCTCGTCGCGCACCTCCTTGGTCACCGCGTGGAGCGAGACCGCGAGGTTGACCCCGATCTCCTCGCCGCAGCGCTCCATCATCGGCACCACGCCCGAGGTCGACAGCGTGATGCGCCGCTTCGACAGGCCGAGCCCGTCGCCGTCCATCACGATCTTCAATGCCTGCTTCACATTGTCGAAATTGTAGAGCGGCTCGCCCATCCCCATCATCACGATGTTGGTGAGCAGGCGTCCGTCGGGGCGGCTCGGCCATTCGCCCAGCGCATCGCGCGCCAGCATGACCTGTCCGACGATCTCATAGGGCTCGAGGTTTCGCACCAGCCGCATCGTCCCGGTGTGGCAGAAACGGCAGTTCAAGGTGCAACCGACCTGGCTCGACACGCACAGCGTGCCGCGGTCCGCATCGGGGATGAAGACCATTTCGAAATCGTGATTGTCGTGGGTGCGCAGCAGCCACTTGCGCGTGCCGTCGGCGCTGACCTGCGCCTCGACCACCTGCGGGCGGCGGATGGTGAAGCGTTCCTCGAGCCACGGGCGCTGCGCCTTGGCAATGTCGGTCATCTCGTCGAACGACGTCGCGCCGCGATTGTAGATCCAGTGCCAGATCTGCTTACCCCGCAGCTTGGCCTGCTTCTCGGCCATGCCCGCCTCGAGCAGCGCCGCCTTGAGCGCGTCCTTCGACAGGCCGACGAGATTGACCTTGCCGTCAACATCGGGCGCGGGGGAACGGCCCGCGGGAACGGGATCGACATGGCCGGCAATCGGCATCAGGGGGGTATCGGCGCTCATGATCGGGGGCGATCTAGTTGCTTTGGCGAACTTTTTCCAGCCCTAACGAGGCGCACGCGCACATCCGGTCGCGGCGGCGTCGATCGCCGCGGGGACCCCGCCCACCGGATAATAATCGGTAAAGCGCCCGCCGCCGCGGTGGCGCGCGGTCACCCGCAGCTTGGCGGCGGTGCGCAACGCCGCGATCACCGCCAGCGCCTCGGCGCTGCCCGCGAAGGCGCTGTGCCCCTCGCCGGTCAGGAGGAAGGGCGTCTCGTCGACCACCAGCTGGACCCGGGTGTTGGGCGCGACGGCGCGGCGCAGCCGGACGTGCAGGTAGGGCGCGGCGCCTTCCTCGAACAGGAAGCTGATCATCGGCTGGCGGTGACGCTGGCTGTCGGGCAGCACGCGCCAGCCGCGCCCGCGCGCCTCGCAGCGCCCGTCCTCCCAGCGGAAGGCCGCCCAGCGGGCATCGCCGCCGAGCGGCTCGGGGGCGAGGGCGGCAAGCGCGAGGCTCGCCGCGATCAGCCCCGCAGCCACAGCCCGGTCCCGACCGCGCCGAGCGCGATCGCCACCCCATAGGGGATCAGCCGGGCCTTCTCGCGATCCTTGCCGCGAAAGGCGATCCGCCCCATCAGCATCAGCAGCGTCAGCACCCCGCCGATGAGGACGGTGGCGACGATCATCCGCGCGCCGTCGGCAAGGCCGAACCAGAGGCTCGCCGCGGCGAGCAGCTTGACGTCGCCCCCGCCCAGCCAGCCGCGCCCGAAGCTGAAGGTGCCGACCACGAGGATGGCGACGAACAGCAGCCCGTTCTGCCACAGGCTCGCCTCGGGCCCCGCGAGCGCGGCCGCCACGAGGCCACCAAGCGCGAGCGCGATGGGCGCGGCATTGGGGATCCGGCGCTGGTGGATGTCAATCGCGGCGGCATAGAGAAAGGCGAGCCCGAACAGGAGGAACAGCCAGTCGGGCGCGAGGGCAGCGAGGGTCATCGGGCGGGGTCGAGCCTTTCGAGATTGGTGGCAGCGCGCTCGTAATGAGTGCTAGAGATGCCGAGCGCGCGGGTAAAGGCGGCGCGCGCGCGCGCGGCATCGCCGCCGAGCGCGGCCGCCACCCCGGCATCGTTGAGCCGCGCCGCGAAGGCGGCGGCGGGCTCGTCCGCGCGCCGCTCGGGCAAGGCGGCACCCGCCGCCCAGCTCGCGAAATCGCGGTTGGCGGCATAGAGCGGCCGGTCGGGCGCGAGCGCGGCGGCGCGGCGCCCCAGCGCCGCCGCCTCGGCCCAACGCCCGCGCAGCATGTTCGAAAAGGCCCAGTTGTTGAGCAGCATCGCCTGCTCGGGGGCGAGCGCGGCGCCGCGCGCATAGGCGGCCTCGGCGCGCGCGCCCTCGCCCCTGCGGTCGGCGATCACCCCGCGCAGGTTCCAGTGCCGCCAGTCGCGCGCCACCGCTTCGTCTGCCAGCGCGCGGTCGAGCCAGCTTGCGGCCTCGTCGAGCCGCCCCAGTTCGAGCGCGGCGCGGGCCGCGCGCGCCGCCATCGCCGCGTCGCCCGCGCCGCGCGCGATCAGCCCGCGATACAGCCCGTAGGCGCTGTCCCAGTCGCGGCGCGCGAAGGCAAGGTCGCCCGCGCGGGTCTCGCTCGCGCTCGCGCTCGCGCCCGCGACCTGCGCCTGCGCAAGCAGGATCCGCGCCTGCTCGTATCGCCCCATGCGGATCGCATGATCGGTCTCGGCGAGCAGCCGCGCCGCCTCGTCGGTCGCGGCGCGCGCGGCGGGCGCGGGCGCGGGCGCGGGCGGCGCTGCCGCGGCGGGCAGCGAGAGCAGCGCGATGAGGGCCCAGCCGGCGCGCATCACCCCTGCGGCAGCAGGGCGCGCGCGGCGTCCCTGCCGAGGTGGAGCGTGACCCGGTCGACCGGGCCGCGCTGGACCGTGACCCGCAGGCCGAGCCGCGCGGCCAGTCGCCGCGCCGCGGCCTCGCCCCCCTCGGGGTAGAGGATGATCGAGCGCGCGCGGCGGGCCGATCCGTCATGGATGGCGTGCGGCCCGATCCCCGCTGCCGCGGCCAGGTTGCCCGCCTGCGCGGCGAGCGTGACCGCCGCGTGCACGGGTGCGACGGGGGGCGGCGGCGCGATCGCCGGCATCATCGCGGGCGCGCGCACCTCGGCGCCGGGCGCCGCGACGGGCGCCACTGGCGGGGGCGGGGCGATGGGGGCGGTGGCCCCGCTGAGGCTGACGTCGCTGGCCAGCGCGACCGCCGCGATCATCGCGGTGTCGATCACGGTGATCGTCGCGGCGACGGGCGCGGGGCGCGCGGCGAGCAGTGCGCTCGCCGCCACCGGCGCGCGCGAGGGCGCGGGCGGCGCGACCAGCGGGGTCGGGGCCGGCGCGGCGGCCATGGCAAGGCTGGTGACCGGGATCGCGGCGGCGGGCAGCGCCGGAGCCGGGGGCGCGACCACCGGGCTGGCGGCCAGCGGCGCGGCCATCATCGCCGACACCATCGGCACCACGCCCGAAGCGCCCGGTGCGGGGAGCGGCCCGTTGATCGCGCTCGCCATCGCGAGCGGCGCGGGGGTCGTCACCTCGAGCCCCTCGCCCGGGCGCGTGTCGCGCGACACGAGGGTGATAATCGCGGGGCGATCGTCGACGGGCGCGGCCAGCGCGCCCCGGCGATCGCCGAGCTCCTCGCGCGCGAAGGCGCGCGCGGTGGCGAGGCGCGCGGCGGGCGCGGCAACGGGCGCGGCAGCGGCGGGCAAGGCCGGGCTGCCCGTGCTGGCGAGCAGCACCTCGTGCCCGCTCAGCCGCTCGAGCCGGGGGCCGGTCGCGACCACGCTCGCATCCGTGTCGGGTGCCGCGCGCGTGGGCGCGGGCGCGGGTGCCGGTGCGGGGGCGCGGGCCAGCGCAACGGGTGGCGGCGGCGGCGCGACCTCCGCGGCCGCGCGCGCGGCCAGCGCGGCGTGGCGGGCCTGCCGGTCGGCGGCCTCGGCGAGCAGCGCGCTGGCGCCCGCGCGGTCGCCCTGCCGCATCTTCGAGGCGGCGAAGGCCTCGTAGAGCGCTGGGTCGCCCGGCGCATGCGCGAGCGCGGTCTCGTAATAGCGACGCGACAGGTCGAACCGGCCCATCCGGTCGTAGGCGCGCGCCAGCCCGGCGTTTGCGCGCGCCGAGCGCGGGTCGAGCCGGAGCGCCTTGCGATAGCCCTCGATCGCGAGCCCGGTGCTGCCCACCGCGAGCAACCCGTCGGCCTCGGCGAGCCGCGCCTCGACCCCGAGCTGCGCGCTCGAGATCCCGCGGTCGATCATTCGCACGTCGACCCCGGGCGCCGCGCAGGCGGCGGTCATCATCAGCGGCAGGATCATCAGGTTGCGCATCGTCGTCCCCCTTCTTCCTCGTTGCTCGTTCCTCGTTCGCGCTCAGCCGAGCGCGGGCACCACCGTGCGCATGGCGCGGATCACCGCCGGCACCATCAGCACCCCGATCATCACCGGCAGCATGCAGCCGACCAGCGGCAACGCCAGCAGCACCGGCAGCCGGTGCGCGCGTTCCTCCGCCCGCATCCGTCGTTTCTCGCGCATCTCGGCGGCGTAGACGCGCAGCGTCGCGGCGACCGAGCTGCCCAGCTTCTGGCTCTGGATCAGCAGCGTCGAGAAGGCGCGGATCTCGTCGACCCCGGCGCGGTCGGCAAACCGCCGCAGCGCATCCTCGCGGCTGCGCCCGGCGCGCAGCTCGAGCACGACCCCGGCGAAATGGCGCGCGAGGTCGGGGTGCGAATGGAACATCTCCTGCCCGACCCGGTCGAACGCGACCTCGAGCCCGAGCCCCGCCTCGACGCAGACGAGCATCAGGTCGAGCGCGTCGGGAAAGCCGTTGAGCAGCTCTTCCTTGCGCCGGTCGGCCTTGGCCTGGATGACGAGGATGGGGATGACGTAGCCGAGCCCGGCGGCGAACACCGCCATGAAATAGCTCGAGGCGAGTCCGAGCTGCGTGCCGCTGACGAAGCTGTAGGCGACGAGCAGCAACGGGAAGGCGAGCGTCGAGATGATGCGGACGAGGGTGAACACGCGCGGCGCGCTCGGATCCTCGTAGCCCGCCGCGACGAGCTTGCGCCGCAGCCCCTGGTCGGTGGTCGAGACGAGGTTGACGCCGCGCTTCTCGAGCTGGTTGACGATGTCGATCCAGGCCCCGCGCTGCTGCTCGCCGCGCAGCCGCGCCGCGCCGGTCGTCGCCGTCGCCGCGGACACCCCCTTGTCGGTCTCGAGCCGCGAGCGCACCCCGCGGCGCTGCTCGACGAGGTTGGCGCCGATCACCACCACGATCGCCACCGCCGCGAACAGGAGGAGCAGCGCGGCATAGCGCGCGAAGTCATTGTCGAGGAGATAGTCGAGCATCGGTCTACACCTTGAGGTCGATGAGCTTGCGGATCATCATCACTCCGATGAACCACATGAGGACGAGCACGCCGAAGCTCGGAACGAAGGCCGGGTCATCAGCGACCTCGAGGAAGAATTGCGGGTTGCCGAGGAACACGATCATGAAGGCGAACAGCGGCAGCACCGACAGGATCCACGCGGTCATGCGCCCTTCGGAGGACAGCGCGCGCACCTTCATGAACAGCGCGTGGCGGTCGCGGATCACCTTGGCCAGATTGTCGAGCACCTCGGCGAGGTTGCCCCCGGTCTCGGCCTGCACCGACAGGCTGACCACGAACATCCGCAGGTCGTCGAGGTCCCAGCGCTCGGCCATCTCCTCGAGCGCCTCGCGCAGGTCGGCGCCGTAGGTCACCTCGTCGACCACCAGCCCGAATTCGGAGCCGATCGGGTCGGGCATCTCGACCGTGAGCATCTCGAGCGCGGCGGCCACCGGGTGCCCCGCGCGCAACCCGCGCACGAAGATGTCGAGCGCGACCGGGAACTGCTCGGCCATTTTCTTGCGTCGCCGATCGGCGATCAGGTTGATGACCACGATCGGCAGCAGCGCGCCGATGATCATCGCCAGCACCGCGAACAGCATGATGCGCCCCGCGGCGAGCCCGCCCCCGAGCGCGTAGGACAGCCCCGCGAAGACGAGGAACAGCGCGATCGGGGCCAGCATCAGCGCGGTGACCATCGTCACCGACGGGGTGGTCACGCCCGCCTGCACCAGCTTGCGGTGCAACAGGTCGCCCCAGCGGCGGATCGGCCCGGGCACCCCCTCGCCCATCGAGAAGGCCCGGCGCCGCAACCGCAGCATCGTCTCCTCGCGGCTCACCCCGCTCTCGATCATGCCGAGGCGGCGGTTGATCGCCCCGCCATGACGGCGGCTGGCGAGGACGACGTTGGTGGTCAGCCCCGCGACGACCATCACGGCGAGCGTGATGAGCGCGAGGAAGAGGACGCGGATGAAGACGTCCATCAGTCGAGCTTCGCGTCGGGACGGAACAGCTCGGAGCTGACCGCGATGCCATGGGCGTCGAAGGCGTCGAGGAAACGCGGGCGGATCCCGGTGGCCTCGAAGCTGCCCTTGACCGACCCGTCGCTCTCGCGGCCGCGCAAGCGGAACCGGAAGATTTCCTGCAAGGTGATCACTTCCCCCTCCATCCCGGTGATTTCCGAAACACTCGTCAGGCGCCGCCGCCCGTCGGACAGGCGGCTGACCTGGATGATGACGTTGACCGCGCTGGCGATCTGCGCGCGCGCCGCCTTGGCGGGCATGTCGACCCCGGCCATGCCGATCATCTGCTCCACGCGCGCGAGCGCATCGCGCGGGGTGTTGGCGTGGACCGTGGTCATCGATCCCTCGTGCCCGGTGTTCATCGCCTGCAGCATGTCGAACGCCTCCCCGGCGCGCACCTCGCCGACGATGATGCGGTCGGGGCGCATGCGCAGCGCGTTCTTGACGAGGTCGCGCATCGCCACCTCGCCGCGCCCCTCGACGTTGGGCGGGCGCGTCTCGAGCCGCGCGACATGCTCCTGTTGGAGCTGGAGTTCGGCCGAATCCTCGATCGTGACGATCCGCTCGCTCTTGTCGATGAACGCGCTCATGGCATTGAGCATCGTCGTCTTGCCCGACCCGGTCCCGCCCGAGATGAGCACGTTGCGCCGCGACGCCACGCAGCCGCGCAGGATCTCGGCCACGGGTTCGGGCACCGAGCCGATTTCGACCAGCCGATCGAGGCTGATCGGGACCTTGGCAAACTTGCGGATCGACAGCAGCGACCCGTCGAGCGCGAGCGGGGGCACCACCGCGTTGACGCGGCTGCCGTCGGCCAGCCGGGCATCGACCATCGGCGAGGATTCATCGATCCGGCGCCCGACGTCGGAGACGATCTTCTGGATGATGCGCAGGAGGTGCCGCTCGTCCTTGAACCTCACCGGCGAGCGTTCGAGCGTGCCGAAGCGTTCGACGAACACGTTGTTGTAGCCGTTGACGAGGATGTCGGTGATCGTGGTGTCCTTGAGCAGCGGCTCGAGCGGGCCCAGCCCGAGCAGTTCGTCGAGCACGTCATCGACCAGCTGCTTGCGCTCGGCGGCGTTGAGCGCGTGGCTCTTCTTGGCCAGCTCGTCGGCGATGATGTCCCCGATCTCGTCGGCGACCTGCTCGCGGCTCATCGCGTCGAGCGCGGCGAGGTTGATCTGGTCGAGCAGGCTCTGGTGGAGCTCGACCTTGAGGTCGATGTTGGCGTCGCGCTTGGCAAAGGCCCCCGCGTCGCCGACCGACATCAGCCGCCGCTTTTCCTCGCGGTCGCGGTCGTTCTCCTCGGCCATCGCCGCGGTCGGTTCGGCCCCCTCCTGCTCCTCGGTCGCCGCCGTTTTCTTGATCTGAAACATGGTCATCGCTCCAATCCCAACCTTGCCGTGACATCGGCCTCGAGCGTCTTGAGATCCCGGTTGAGCGCCCCCTTGCGGCGGATCTCGGCGACCGGGATGCCCTGTTCGATCGCGGCGGTCATGGTCGCATGGTCGTTGGCCAGCGTGTACGCCACCGGCCGCCCCAGCACACGTTCGGCGTCCTCGCGCGTCACATTCTTGAACAGGCCCTTTTCGAAGCGGTTGACCGCGATTCGCACGTCGAGGTGCCCGAGGTCCTGGCTCGCGATCAGGTCGAGCTGCCGCTTGGCGCGGTGCAGGCTCGCGATCGACAGTTCGCAGACCATGATGACGAGGTCCGAGCGCGCCAGCAGCGACAGCGACCAGTCGGTCCAGTTGGTCGGCAGATCGACGAAGACGGTGCCGAATTCCTGCATCGCCGCCTCGGCCAGCTTGAGCGCCTGGTCGACGTCCATCGCGTCGAGCCGGGTGATTTCGGGGGGCGCGGCGATGATGCTCAACCCGCTCGGGTGCGGCGCCGCGACGGTGCGCATCATGTCGCCGTCCATCCGCGAGCCCGCCGCGAGCAGGTCGTCGACCCCGAGCTTGGGGAGGAGCCCGAGTTGGAAGGCGGCATCGCCGAACTGGATGTCGAGGTCGAGCAACAGCGCCTCGCGCCCCGCGCGGCGCTCGTGCGCGGCAAAACGGGTCGCCAGCTGCGTCATCAGCGCGGTCGCGCCGACCCCGCCCTCGGCCTTGATCAAGGTCACCAGCTTGGCCGGCCCGGTGCTGGAGCGGTGGTCGCGCGCGTGGATCTGGTCGCGCACCGGATGGAGCGAGGTCTCGAGCTCGGCCACGTCGAGCGGCAGCGGGATGACATCGTGGGCCCCGGCGCGGATCAGCGCGCGCACAAAGCTGAGGCCGGGATCGAAGGCGGCGGCGAGCAGCGGGGTCTCGGTCGCCTTCGCGAGCGTGGCGAACTGCTCGACCGCGCCGTCCTCGTCCTCCGACAATTGGATGATCGCGGCCGCGGCGCGGTCGATCTCGCCGAGGTCGATGGTATCGCCCGGGCGGGTGATCACGAGCTGGAGCGGCAGCCCCGCCGCCTCGGCCCCTGCCAGCGCGCCGGCATCGCCGTCGGCGACGTTGAGGTAGAGCAACACCGGGGGCCGGCTGTCGGAAGCCTTCCAGTTGTTGTCCCTGCGGTTGTCGCCACTCATGCGCATCATGTCTCTCTCATCAATTCGAATAGTCGCCCGTCATGTCCTCGGCGGTCAGCGCCGTGGCGATGTCGGGCATCGGGATCGCGTTGATCCCGAGGATCTGGAAGAACAGCGGGGTGAAGCTCAGCCCCGTCAGCTCCACGGTCACCAGCGGCGCGACGTCGGGGCCGTTGGGATCTCCCGAAAAGCCGAGCCCCACATTGTCGTACCGGATGGTCAGGTTCTCGGGCGGCACCGGGCGATAATGGTAGGCGATCATCTGCCGGATGGCGTCGAAGGCGGCGGCATCGTGGGAGTAGTTGATCTCGCCGCACGCCGAGCCGGTGCAGTTGCAGCTGGTGTTGGTGCAGACCGCGCCACCGAAATCGGCGGCGGGGACGATGTCGCCCCCGGTGATCGGCGAGGAATAGTCGGTGGCGAAGCTGAAGCTCTCGAGCCCGCTGAACACCGGGTCGGTCACCACCGCCCAGCGCGCCGCCGCCTGCGTCGCCTTTTCCTGCTGGTTCGATTCCCACATCCAGCGCCCGGCATCGAGGATCCCGAAGAGCAGGATGATGAGCAGCGGCAGCACCAGCGCGAACTCGGCGGCCGAACCGCCGCGCCGGTCGCCGGCGAGGAAGGCGAGCACGCGGATCATGCGCCGAACACCGCGGCTTCCTGTTCGGCGTTGATGAACAGGAGGTCGGGCAGGAAGGGATAGCCGAACAGCGTCGGATAGGGCACCCGGGCGCGCACCGTCACCTGCGGCGCGCCGTCGACATTGTCCTCGAACGCGCCCGCGTAATCGCCCGAGGTGTCGCACACCATCGTCACGTTGACGGTCGCGTTGTCGGTCCAGAAATTGAGCCGCGGCTGGCGTGAGGCGTCGACCGACCCGGTGCGCGCGAGATTGCGGATCGCGGTGTCCGCCGCGCTGCCCGTGGCATAGGTGCAGCCCCCCGTCGACAGGTCGCCATAGGGCACCCGCGCGGCATAGCGGGCGGCATCGCGCACGCCCTTCTGGAGGTGATGCGCCGAGACGAAATAATTGCCCATCTCGATCGCCCCGAGGAAGAGGAGGACGAGCAGCGGGATCGCGAGCGCGAGCTCGGCGGCGGCATTGCCGCGCTGGTCCTGCGCGAGCGCGCGAACGTCGAGGCGGGGGGAGCGCGTCATTCGATTAGGTAGGGGATCGCCTTCTTGACCAGCTGGATCTCTTCCTGCTGCCCCGCGGCCGCGCCGCTGACGATCTCGACGTAGAGGTCGCCATATTCGCTGCGCGTGTTGCCCGCGCGGCTGAAGCTGGGTTCGACCATGAAGACGTCGATCCACGCCACCACCGGCACGGTCGAGCGCCCCGCCACGCCGTCGGCCTGGCAGTTGAGCACCGCGACCGTGACGAGGCGGCGGTCGAGCACGTCGTCATCGACCCCGCCGCTCGAATCATAGCCCCCCGCGATCCCGCCGCTCGCGTCGCATTTGGGGCGGGCGTACCAGTTGTTGGAGCCGACCGCCTTTTGCGCCGGCATGTTGGCGGTACCGCCACTCGCCTGCGAGATGCCGTTCCCCATTTCCCAGCGGTAGACCATGTAGCGGGTCGGATAGAGCCGGGCGAGGCCGGTATTGGGATCGGTCGGCATCGACCCGGTGGGCGAGGCGGCGATGATCTCGTTCTGCAGGGTCGGGTCGGCCGCGACCGCCGCGAGGTACCCGGGATAGCCCGCGATCTTGGTCGGGTGGTTGGCCCGGAAATAGGCGTCGATGTCCCAATAGCCGTCGCCCCAGATGGTCTGCGCCCCCCCCTGGTAGGTGCAGATCCCGAGGTTGTTCACCGCGTGGCACTTGTCACGCGGATGCCCCATCGCCGCCGGGGTGTGCGTGTAGTTGAGATAGTGCTTCGGGCTCGTGGGATTGTTGACCGGATAGTAGCGCTGGTTGGCATCGGTGATCTCGCGCCAGCCGTTGGGGTTGCCCGTCGGCACCACTCCGCACTGGTTGCCCGGTCCCTTGAGGACGAGGTCCTTCACCGAATTGGTGCTGGCATTGCAGGGAAAGCCGCTCGCGCACCCGATCTGGTTGAGCTGGCCGTTGACGAAGATGTCGAAGCGCGTGTTGATCGCGGCGGTGACGCTCTCCTTGTTGCCCGGCTCGGTGGTGACCTCGTCGCCGTCGAGGCAGTCGCCCCCCGGGGTATTGTAGCCGAGCGCTGCCTTGAGCCCGGGGGTGCCGTTGCCGAAGGTCTTGAGGAAGCCGTAATTGCCGGGCGCCTCGGCGCCGCCGGGATCGACCGCCTTGAGCCGCAACCCGAAGCCGATGAAATCCTCGACCTCGAAGTCGGTCGAGGGGGAGGGGTTGCCCTCGTTGGGGTTGCAGATCATCAGCGGCGGCACCTTGCACACTGCCTCATTGATGCCCGCGAAGGCGACGCCGCGCAGGTCGCCCGAGCCGAGCGCGGCGACCACCGGGGTCAGCGCGAAGATCGCGCGGCGGGTCTCGACCTCGACCTCGACGAACTTGGCATCGACCCCGCCGCCGGTGGCCGGGATGGTCTTGCCGCGGTCCTGCCAGAAGCGGATCTTGAGCGCCTCGTTGGCGGCCTGCGAGGGGCCGTCGCAGTCGTAGCTCGCCTCGAGCACCTCGACAATGAAGCCCGCCGCATCGCCGTCATTGGCCATGCGCGTCTCGTTGGCGACGAGCCGGGCGGCCGCCTGCGCGCCGCGGGCGCAGCTGTCGGCCTTGCCGTCGAGCTGCGAGGCGGCGGCGAGTGCGGCCTGGTCGGCGGCGTTCTGGAGTTCGGTGTCGAGGCTCGCCATCCGCGCATAGTCGAAGGCGATCCCCCCTGCGCCGACCAGTGCGAACAGCGACAGGGCGATGGTCGGGGCCGCGGCGCCGTCCGACCGGTGGATCAGGCTTCTATGCGAGCGAAACACCTTTCATCTCCTTGGACTTAGCCGCCGCCGCCCCGGACCTGGGTGCTGCGGACGGTATTGGGCTGTTCGACCGAGCCGGTGCGGTAGCGCTCCGCCGCCGCCGCGGCGACGTCGCCGCTGGCGCCGGGCGCGGCATCGGCCTCGGTGTAGACCGGGTCGGGGTTCACCGTGTGCGCCGACTTGGCGTAGGCGACGCTTTCGCCGAAGGCGTGGTCGACCGGTGCGCAGGCGCCGAGTGCGAGCGGCGCCAGCACGAGCGCGGCGAGGCCGCTCTTGCGATCAATAGTCATGGCCATAGTCTCCTTCGAGCGTCGCCGGATCGACGGCGGCCATCCCGCCGAAGATATGCCCCTCGGGGGCGGCGTCGGTGGGCGGCTCGCCGATCGGGAACCAGACCTCGTTGGGTTGCGCGCCGGGCAGCGCCACCCCCGGCACGCCGCTGTCGCTGCGCCCGAGCAGGAACAGGTCGATCTCGTCGGGCGGCGTGACGCGGTCGGTCGGCAGCGGCAGGCTGCCCGCCGGGACCGGGCGCACCAGCCGCGGGGTGACCACGATCACCAGCTCGGTCTCCTCGCGCTGGAAGCTGGTCGAGCGGAACAGCGTGCCGATGATCGGGATCGAGCCGAGCAGCGGGAACTGGCGGACCGTGTCGTTGAAGTCGGTGCGGATGAGGCCGGCGAGCGCGAAGCTCTCGCCGTCGCGCAGCTCGACCACGGTCGAGGCGCGGCGGGTCTGCAGCCCCGGCACGAGCAGCCCGTTGATCGTCACCGAGGCCGAGCTGTCGATCGAGCTGACCTCGGGTTCGACGACGAGGTTGATGACCCCGTCGGCGAGCACGGTCGGGGTGAAGGCGAGCCCGACCCCGAACGGCTTGAACTGGACGGTGATCGCGGTGTTGCCGGTGCCCGAGCTCGAGCCCTGCGCGACGGGAATCGGGAATTCGCCCCCCGCGAGGAAGCTCGCGGTCTCGCCCGACAGCGCGACCAGCGTGGGTTCGGCCAGCGTCGTGACCACCCCCTTGCGCTCGAGCGCGTCAAGCGTCGCCGAGATGTTGGCGCCGAGCGCCGAGAAGCTGCCGGTGATGATGCCGAAGCTGTCGCGGATCGAGCCGAGCGAGAGCACCGAATCGCCATCGGAGTCGGGGCCGAGCGCGGCCCCCTCGCCGAAGGCGCCGGCGACATCGTCGCCCGAGAAGAAGAAGCTCACCCCCATGTCCTTCAGGGCGTTGCGCTTGATCTCGGAGAAGCGGACCTCGAGCATCACCTGCTGCGAGGAACCGACCTGCAGCATGTTGATGACCCGCGCGGGGTTATAGGCCTCGGCGAGGCGCAGCGCGCGGTCGGCGGCGACCGAGGAGGAGACGATCCCCTCGAGCACGATCGCGTCGCCGAGCATGCGCGCCCCGACCTGGTCCCCGGGCATCAGCTCGGCGAGCTGGCGCTTGAGCCCGCCGACGTCGGGGCCGACCGCGACGTCGACCACCGCGATCAGCCGGTCGCGATTGTCGTAGAGGGTCAGGCTGGTGGTGCCGATCGACTGGCCGAGCACGTAGAGCGAGTCGTCGGTCAGCGGGAGGATGTCGGCGATCTCGCTATTGCCGACGAGCGCCTTGGCATAGGGCCGGTCGACCCGCAGCACCTGGCTCTTGTTGAGCGGCACCTGCAGTTCGCCCGCATAATCGCCCATCGCCGGCGTCACGCTCTGCGCCGCGGCGGTCGCCGGGGCCAGCGCGGCCCCTGCCAGCAGTGCCGCGGCGACGCTTTTCCAGATTGCCCCCATGGTCATTCCCCCACTTCGTAAGTTTCGGATTCAAGTCCACGCGTCACTTCCACCGTCGGCTTGGGCCGCGGCGCGGGCGCGGTCCGGGTGGGCCGCGGCTGCTGCGCGCGCTGGGTGATCCGCTGCGCCGCGGCGGGGCGCGCCGCCGCCTCCTCGCGCGGCGCCGGGCGATAGCCCGCCGACAGTTCGTAGCGCAGGTCGTCGAGGCTGACCGTCTCGAGCCGCGCGATATTCTCTTCCTCGCCGGGCTTGCGCAGCACCAGGCTGAGGCTGCCGAGCCGCTGGCCGAGCGCGAGCTTCTGCGCCTCGACCGGGGTGACCTCGAGCGTGGCGGTGTTGGATACGCGGGCGCGGTCCTCCTGCCCCTGCGCATCCTGGTCCATCGCGATGACGCGGATGTTCTGCAGCAGCACGTCGGTGACCTGCTCGCCGCCGCCGATCGCCTGCCGGGTGATCAGCACGTCGACGGTGTCGTTGGGCTTGATGAACCCCGCGACCCCCGACACCGCGTTGATCCGCACCGTCGCGGCGCGCATCCCGTCGGGGAGCAGCGCGGCGATCGAGGCGCCCTCGCCCTCGCCGGTGAGGTCGGCGGCGAGCAGCGGCTGGTTGATCTCGATCGGGCGCAGCGCGTGACGCGCGCGCCCCTCGGGCAGCAGGTCGTCGAGCGAGGTGAACACCCCCGCCGGGAGCATGTCGGTGGGATATTTGGCGAACCGCACCTTGTCGGGCGTGATCGGCGCGCCATAGGCCAGCGGCACGGCGGCGACGGCGACCTCGGTGGTGCCCTGGTTGGCCGCCGCGATGCGCGCCTCGCGCTCCGACAGCCAGGTGTTGGCGAGATAGACCGCGACGATCCCGAGGACCAGTGCGATGGCGATTGCGATAACCGATTGACGTCTCATGCGAGTCCCCCGAGCGATGCATCGGTCGATGCCCGTTAACGCGTTTAACCTATATCAGCTTTGGAGCTTAAAACCGAGCGCAAATCAACCTTTCGTTCCGACAGCGTCCCAAAATGAAGAAGGGCGGCGGACCATTCGATGGTCCGCCGCCCCTGCTTCATTCGCTGCTGCCTAGAGGCAGGTGGTCGAACGGTCGGCCGGAGCGGCTTCGAGACAGTTCGAGGTGTCGTTCATGGCGTTGCCGATGGCGTTGCCGAGCAGGATCGAGGCAATCGCCACGGTCGCGCCGATAATCGCGAGGATCAGCGCATATTCCGCCGCCGAACCACCCGCTTCGTCTTTGATCATCTTCATGAAATTGGTCATCATTCGTCCCCTAGTGCTTGTCGTCATGGTGATGGAGCGACCAACCCCGGCCACCCCGTCCAATTCGGCTCGGCACCTGCGGCGATCGCGTTCCCGGAAGGTCAGGCCCGGGCCTCGCTGCCGTCGCTTGGGTAGTGCCACCCCCGCATCGGATGACCTCAAAAGGGGGGGGAAAGTAACGAACTGTCAACCATTGAAATTTAACTCGCATTACAATCCGAGGTGAGTGAAGCAGGCGAGAATCACGGATTTCCGCCATTAACTCTCGGTTAAATGCCAAGCCCACTAATTTTTCTGGTTAACGATTGTCCCGCATTTGGACGCGCCGTGGCCGTCCCGCCACCCCCGTTCGCGGGCCCGGACGGCGCCGCGGGGCGTCATCGTCCCGAGTCGGCGCGCCCCGAGTCGCGCTGCGAGTCGCCGCGTCGAGCGCGGCGCCGCGCGCGCGATCAGGCGGCGACGCGGTGGCGGTAGGTGATGTTGACCCGCTCCGACAGGAGCAGATAGGGCGCCCACAGCGCGGCCGAGATCAGCACCTTCTTCACGTTGCCGTCGAGCAGCGTGTGCAGCGGTGCCGCCACCCCGGGAGGCAGGCCGGCCCCCGCCACCACCTGCGCGACGACCAGCTGCATCGTCAGGTCGAGCAGCCAGATCGTCCCCAGCAGCAGCGGGAAGAAGGGGACCTTGCGCAGCGCGGCGCAGAAGGCGAGCGTATAGAGGCTGGTCAGGACGACCACGTCGAGGGTCATCATGAAGTGCAGCGTCGACAGCCAGTGCGGGGTGTCGGAGGGGATGGCGGGGATCGCGACGAGGAATTCGGTGACGCGCAGCGGGACGTTGAGCAGCATGCCGATCAGGAGCGAGACCATGATCCCCCCCGCGCCATAGAGCGCGTGCGCGCGCGCGCGGGCGGGCGCGACCTTGCGCCAGTGCCCGATGCGGGCCAGGTCGACCCCGTCGCGCGGCATCGCCTCGCCGTCGCGGAACCAGTGCAGCGCGAACAGCAACGTGACCACCGGGGCGAGCACCACCAGCACATAGGGCGCGGCGGTCTCGAGCCCGCGCCCCTGCCCCATCGTCGGGCTCGCCACGACCCGCAGCGAGCAGGCCGACATGGCCAGCAGCATCCAGCCGACCACCAGCTTGGGGAGATTGGCCTCGAGCCCGTGGTGGATCGCCGCCGCGCGCGCCGCCAGCCGGCGGCGGTGGCGGTCGATCAGGCCCGAGAGTTGATGCTGTACGCGGCTGGCCATCGGTGGGCGTCTCCTGGTGTCTCCCACCCCGATGCCTACCCCGTTAACCTTACCTTCTAGTAAAGACCGGGGGCGCGCGCCGTTCCCAGCCTTACGCTCCCGTTCCGATTATCCTTGCGCCGATCAATAAAGCCGTTATGGATCGAAGCGCTCGGTTCATTCTCCCCGGGAGGGTGCGTGCCGACCCGAGCGTTCCATCGACAGCATCGCCGCCGCCCCGCCGCGGCCCCGCGCGGGGGCCCCTCGTGAGCGACTGGCTCCCCGCCGTGGCCGCCGAGCTCGCGCTGTTCGCCGCGGTCGGCTTCTTCCTCTTCGCGCTCGACGACCTGCTCGTCGACCTGCTCTATTTCACGCGGCGGTCGTGGCGCAGCCTGACCGTCTACCGCGCCCACCCGCGCGCCTTCGCCGAGCGGCTGCCCGCGCCCGCGGCGCCCGGCTGGACCGCGGTGTTCATCCCGCGTGGGACGAAAGCGCGGTGATCGGCGACATGCTGCGCACCACGCTCGCCCGCTATGGCGAGGGCGACTATCTGCTGCTGGTCGGTCATTACCCCAACGATCCACTGACCGCCGCCGCGATCGCGGCGATCGACGACCCCCGGCTACGCCGCGTCGCGCTGCCCCACCCCGGTCCCACCACCAAGGCCGACTGCCTCAACCATCTCTACGACGCGCTGGTCGCCGAGGGAGCCCGCCGCGGCTCGGCAGCGCGCGCGGTGGTGCTGCACGATGCCGAGGACGTGGTGCACCCGCTCGAACTGCCGCTGTTCGCCGCGCTCGCCGGGCGGGGCGGGGCGATCCAGCTGCCCGTGGTCCCGCTGATCGACCGCGACAGTCGCTGGATCGGCGGCCATTTTTGCGACGAGTTCGCCGAGGCGCACGGCAAGGAGCTGGTGGTGCGCGAGGCGGTCGGCGCGTCGGTCCCGCTGGCCGGGGTCGGGTGCGCGATCGACCGCGCCGCGCTCGGCCGGATCGCCGCCATGCAGGGCGGATGCCCGTTCGACGCCGACAGCCAGACCGAGGATTACGAACTCGGGCTCAAGCTCGGCCAGCTCGGCCTGCGCACGCTGTTCGTGCGCATCCCCGCGGTGGCGGGCAGCCCCGCGGTGGTCGCCAGTCGCGGCCACTTCCCCGCCAGCTTCGATGCCGCGGTGCGCCAGAAGGCGCGCTGGATCGGCGGCATCGCGCTGGCCGGCTGGGACCGGCTCGGCTGGCGCGGGGGCCTGGGCGAACGCTGGATGCGGCTGCGCGACCGGCGCGGGCCGCTGGCCGCGCTCCTCCTCCTCGCCGGCTACGCCGCGCTGCTCCTCTATCTCCAGCTGTGGCTCGCGGCGCGGCTGGGCGCACCGGTCGACTGGCGCCGCGACCCGCTGCTCGAGACGCTGCTCCTCATCAACGCGGTGCTGCTGTGCTGGCGGGTGGCGATGCGCGCGCTGTTCACCGGAATGACCTACGGGCTCGCCGAGGGGCTGCGGGCGATCCCCCGGCTGGTGGTCGGCAACAGCATCGCGATCCTCGCCGCGTGGCGCGCGCTGCGGCTCCATTTCGCCCCCGGCCCGCGGCGCTGGGACAAGACCGCGCATGTCTATCCGCGCGAGTATCGCGCATGAGTCAGGCCACGCGCTTCCTCGGACTGGTGCTGGCCGGCTGGGTCGGGCTGCGGTTGGTCGGCAGCGGGCTATCGGGCGCGCCCTCGCTCGCCGCCCCGCAGGCGCAGGCGAGCGCCGCCGACCCGATCGCCGCGGCGAGCCCCGCGCCCCCGGGCGCGGTGGCGCCGCCGCCGGGCGAGCGCCTGTCGCTGCCCGCCCCGCTGTCCCCCGCGCTGCCCGCCGCCTTGCCCGCTGGAGCGGTGCTCACCCCTTATGGCTATCTCATCCCCTTCGCCCCCGCCGGGGCGCCCCTCGCACCGCCCTCCGCTGCCGCCGCCGTCCCCGCGCCGATGCACGGCGGCGGGGGCGCTGCGTCCTGGCGCGGCGCCGCGGCCCGGCCCGCGTCGGCCCGAGCGCCCGCGGTGGCGCTCGACCCCGCGCTGGCCGGCTACACGCTCACGCCGGGAGCGCGTCCTGCGGCCGCCACCCCCGCCCCCGCCGCGGCGGCGGGCGCCGCGGTCCCCCCGCCGGTATGGAACACCCCCGCCGCCCGCGGTACCCCCGCGCCGTCGCCGCCGCTCGACCGCTGGCAACTGTCGCTGTGGAGCCTCGCGCGCGAACCCTTAGCCGACGCCCCCGGCCTCGCCCCCGGGCTAGCCCCCGGCTCGAGCCTCGGCGGCGACCAGGCGGGCGCGCGGCTGATCTACAACCATGACCGCCGCTTCGGGCTCGCCGCGCGTTTCTCGACCGCCACCGGGAGCGTGCGCGGCGACGAGGTCGCGCTCGGGCTGCGGCTGCGCCCGGTGCCCGCGCTGCCGATCGCGATCACCGCCGAGCGGCGCGAGCGCATCGGCGACGGCGCGGGCGCGCGCTCGGCCTTCGCGCTGTTCGCCGAAGGAGGGGTCGCGGCGCGCCCGCTCGGGCTCGGGCTCTCGCTCGACGCCTATGCGCAGGCCGGGGTGGTCGGGCTCGGGACGCGCGACTGGTTCGTCGACGGCGCCGCCACCGCGAGCCGCCCGCTGTGGCGCGGGCTGCGCCTCGGCGCGGGCGTCTGGGGCGCCGCGCAACCCGGGCTCGAGCGGGTCGACGTGGGGCCGCGCGTGTCGCTGCCCGCGTGGCACGGGGTCCGGTTGCACGCCGACTATCGCCAGCAGGTGCTCGGCAACGCGCGCCCCGGCTCGGGGCCGGTGCTGACGCTGGCCGCCAACTTCTAGCAAAATCGCGCGCCCGCGCATGCCACGCCTTCTCTTCGGCGGCGGGCACCGCTAGGTCTCGCGCGTGGATATCTACCTGCCCATCGCCGAAATGGCCGTGAACGGCCTCTTCATCATCGCGCTGGGGCTGCTCGTCGGGATCCTGTCGGGGTTGTTCGGGGTCGGCGGGGGCTTTCTCACCACCCCGCTGCTGATCTTCTATGGCGTCCCCCCGACGGTGGCGGTGGCGAGCGCGACGACGCAGGTGACCGGCACCAGCGTCTCGGGGGTCGCCGCGCACATGCGTCGCGGCGGGGTCGACTTCCAGATGGGCGGGGTGATGATCGCCGGCGGCATCATCGGCAGCCTGACCGGCGCGGGGCTGTTCCGGCTGCTCCAAGCCTCGGGGCAGGTCGACCTCGTGATCGGCTTCCTCTACGTCGCGCTGCTCGGCGGGGTCGGGGGGCTGATGCTGCGCGACGCGCTGGTGGCGCTCAAGTGGATCGACCCGCCAGAGAAGCGCGCGCCGCCGCGCCGCCACCACCGCGCGATCGCGGCGCTGCCGTTCCGCTGGCGCTTCTACGCCTCGGGGCTCTACATCAGCCCGATCGCGCCGATGCTGGTCGGCTTCGGCGCGGGTATCCTCACCGTGCTGCTCGGGGTGGGCGGCGGGTTCATCGTCATCCCGGCGATGATCTACATCCTCGGCATGGCCGCGCGGGTCGTCGTCGGCACCAGCCTCGTCATGATCCTCGCGGTCAGCGCGGTCACCACGCTGGTGCACGCGATGACCACGCAGGCGGTCGACATCGTGCTCGCCTCGCTGCTGCTGCTCGGCAGCGTGGTCGGGGCGCAATATGGCGCCGGCATCGCGTCACGGCTCAAACCCGACCTGTTGCGGCTGCTGCTCGCGGTGATGATCCTCGCGGTCGCGTTGCGCATGCTCCTCGGGCTGGCGTGGCAGCCCGACGAGATCTTCACTATCGAGGTGCTGTGATGCGCCGGCTCGCCCCGCTCGTCCTGCTGTGGCTCGCGCTGGTCGGGGCCGCCGCCCCGCAGGTCCCCGGGCTGGTCCCCGACGTGTCGGCGCGCGAGGTCCAGATCCGCACCAGCTTCACCGGTGCGCAGCTTCTGCTGTTCGGCGCGATCCTCTACCCGGGGGGCGAGGTGCCCGCCGAGCCCGCCGAGATCGCGGTGGTGCTGCGCGGCCCCGCCGAGCCGCTGCTGATCCGCGAGAAGGAGAAGATCGCGGGGATCTGGATGAACGCGCAGTCGCATCGCTTCCGCTCGGTCCCCGGCTTCTACGCGGTCGCCAGCTCGGCCCCGCTCGAGACGCTGATCGACGAGCGCACCGCCGCGATCTACGAACTCGGGCTCGACAACCTCCAGCTCTCGCCCGGTCCCGGGCATGCCGCCGCGACCACGCGCCGCTTCGAGGCCGGGCTGATCGAGCGCCGCCGCCGCGAGGGGCTCTATGCCGCCTATCCGCAAGGGGTCGAGATCAGCGACCGCGTGCTCTACCGCGCGCGCATCCCGATCCCCAGCCGGGTGCCGGTCGGCACCTATACCGCCGAGACCTTCCTCATCTCCGACGGCCGCGTGCTCGCGGTCGCCACCCGCGAGGTCGAGATCGGCAAGACGGGGTTCGAGCGATTCGTCGCGCTGGCGGCGCAGCGGCGCCCCTTTTTCTACGGCCTCGCGGCGATCGCGGTCTCGCTGTTCCTCGGGTGGTTCGCGGCCTTCATCTTCGCGAGGCGTGTCTAACCGGCTCTTAACTGCTATGGGTTAGACAGCGTTGAAACTTCGCATAGGTTAAGAAAAGGCGGTGTGGGGCTATGAGCGACCAGACGAATCTCAACGAATTCCTCAATGAACTGAAGAGCTATTCGGAGAACGATGCGCCGGGCGAGGCGCCCGAGACGCAGAGCGGCGGGCACGAGCCGATCGGCAATGTGATGGAGATCGCGGGCTCGTCCTCGGCGATCGTCATCGACGCGGCGCGGCTGCTCGCGCTGGCCGAAGAGGAGGATCCCGCGCTGCGCCTGTCGGGGCAGGTCGGCAGCCAGGTCAAGATGAGCGTCGGCAAGAACTGGCTGATCGCCAACGTGCGCACCATGCGCGCGGGCGAGGGCGGGCAGGTCATCGCCAACGTCGACTTCCTCGGCGAGGGCAGCCGCGAGAGCGATGGCCGCCTGTCGGGCTTCAAGCGCGGGGTCACCCGCTTCCCGATCCCCGGCGCCGAGGTCTATCCGGTGACCACGCGCGACCTGCGCAGCGTGTTCGCCGCCGACTCGCGCCCGCACATCGAGATCGGCACGGTCTACCCGACCGACGACATCCGCGGCGCGCTCTATGTCGACCCGATGCTCGGCAAGCATTTCGCGGTGCTCGGCTCGACCGGGACCGGCAAGTCGACCTCGGTGTCGCTGATGCTGCACCGCATCTGCGAGGCCAGCCCCGAGGGGCACATCGTGATGATCGACCCGCACGGCGAATATTCGGCCGCGTTCAAGAACCACGGCGAGATCTTCAACGTCGACAACCTCCAGCTGCCCTACTGGCTGATGAACTTCGAGGAGCATTGCGAGGTGCTGCTCACCTCGGACGACGCCGAGCGCCAGCGCGACGAGGACATCCTCGCCAAGGTGCTGCTCGAGGCGCGCAGCCGCAACAAGATGGCCGAGCAGTTCGGCAAGGTGACGGTCGACAGCCCGATCCCCTACCTGCTGACCGACCTCAACCAGATCCTCGTCAACGAGATGGGCAAGCTGGACCGCGCCGGCGACGCCACCCCCTACAAGCGGATCAAGAACAAGCTCGACGAGCTGCGCGCCGACCCGCGCTTCACCTTCATGTTCTCGGGCATGATGGTGTCCGACACGATGGGCAAGTTCATCGCCAAGATGTTCCGGCTGCCCGCCAACGGGCGCCCGATCAGCATCGTCGACGTCTCGGGGGTGCCGAGCGAGGTCACCTCGACGGTGGTCTCGGTGCTCGCGCGCATGGTCTTCGACTATGCGATCTGGAGCCGCACCGAGACGCTGCGGCCGATCCTCCTCGTCTGCGAGGAAGCGCACCGCTACGTGCCCAAGGAGACCGACGCGGGCAAGGGGCAGGCGGTGCGCCGCATCCTCGAGCGGATCGCCAAGGAAGGCCGTAAATATGGCGTATCGCTGGGCCTCATCACCCAGCGCCCGTCGGACCTCGCCGAAGGGGTGCTCTCGCAGTGCGGCACCATCCTCTCGATGCGCCTCAACAACGAGCGCGACCAGGACATGGTGCGCGCCGCCATGCCCGAGGGCGCGCGCGGCTTCCTCGACGCCATCCCCGCGCTGCGCAACCGCGAGGTGATCGTCTGCGGCGAGGGGGTGAACATCCCGATCCGCGTCAGCTTCGACAACCTGGAGGCCGAAAAGCGCCCCGCCTCCTCGGATCCGAGCTTCGCCGAAATGTGGCGCGACGTCGGCGACGAGGAAGGCATCATCAGCCGCGTCGTGCGCCGCTGGCGCGGGCACGGCAAATAGGGTCGCTCGACGCCAAACCAACCAAAAGCCGGGCCGCGCGGCCCGGCTTTTGTGTTTTCGGTGCGAGCAGGATGACCGGCGCGCCCGCGCGGCTCAGCCGATGGGCAGCGCCTGGTAGCGCGCATAGCGCGACTTGAACGCCGCCAGCGCCTCGCCCGCCAGCGGCGCGCTGGCGACCCCCTCGACCGCGCGCGGATCGACCGCGCGGCCGTTCCGGTGGACCTCGTAATGGAGGTGCGGGCCGGTCGACAGCCCGGTCGAGCCGACGGTGCCGATCACCTGCCCCTGCGTGACCGCGGTACCGGGCGCGACGTGGAGGCTGGCCATGTGGCTGTAGCTCGTGATCGTGCCGTCGGCGTGGCGCAGGCGCACCTGGTTGCCATAGCCCCCGGCGCGCCCGGCGTGGAGCACCACCCCGTCGGCGGCCGCCTGGATCGGGGTGCCGCGCGGGGCGGCGAAGTCGATGCCGCGGTGCAGCCGCTTGTAGCGCAAGATCGGGTGCCGGCGCATGCCGAACCCCGACGAGATCCGCGCCGCCACCGGCCAGATCAGCGCGCGCGTCTCGCTGTCGAGCCGCAGCGCGTCGAGCCAGTGTTCCTCGCCGCCGCTGTTCCAGCGCATGAGCGCGACGTCGGCGCCCTGCGCGCGATCGAGACCGGCGTAGAGGAGCGGGCCGAGGCTGCTGTCGCCATCGGCGCTCGCGCGGCGTTCGATGACGAGGTCGAAGCGGTCGCCGCGCGCCACCTCGCCAACATCGATCGCGCGCGCGATTGTCCGCAGATAGTCCTGCGCCGCGCGCGGCGAGGCGCCCGCCGCGCGCAACGCCCAGTAGAGCCCGTCGTCGACGCGCCCCGACAGTCGCTGCGGGGTCGCGGTGACCCCGATCGCCTCGCGCCGCACGCTGAAATTCCCGTCGGCGTTCCGCTCGAGCCGCACCGCGAGGTCGACCCGCGGCTTGAGGTCGAGCGCCTCGAGCGGGCGCGCCCCGTTCGCGCCCGGCTTGCCGAGCCGCAGGCGCACGCTCGTGCCCGCGGGGACCGCCCCGCCCGCGGCCGCGCGGACCGCGGCGGCGGCGGCGGCGGCATCGCCGCGCGCGACGCCGGCGCGGCGCAGGCTGGCCGCCAGCCCGTCGCTCGCGCCGACGCGCGCGACGAGTTCGCGGAACGGGCGTTCGGGCGCGCTGGCGAGCAGCGTGACCGCGGGCCCGGCGACCATCCGCCGCCCCGACAGCGCGCCGCGATCGGCGCTGGTGACCCCCGCCGCGGCCAGTTCGGCGGCCATGTCGGCGCCCGGGACGGGCGCCCCATCGTCCGCGAGCGCGTCGGAAAAGGGTGCCGCGCCGACCAGCGCACCCGCCGCGAGCAGCGCCGCCGCGCCGCCCGCGAGGCGCCAGCCCCGCCGCTGTTTCCCGATCGTCCGGATCCGATGTCCCACAAGCGCCCTTCGTTGCTGCCGAGCCGCGCGCGCGACTCGCTTCGTCGCCCTTATGCCGCATCATGGTTAAGATTGGCTGAGCCGCGGCGAAAGCCCTCGCCGCGGCGCGGCCGGTCGGGGGCGCGGGCGCGCGCGGGCTTGCATCGCCTCGCCGCCTCCACCATGCTGGCCGCATGTCCCGGTCGGACGGCGGCCTCGTACGGGCCATTTTAGGGCCCACCAACACCGGCAAGACCCACTTGGCGATCGAGCGGATGTGCGCGCATTCCTCGGGCGTGATCGGCTTCCCGCTGCGCCTCCTCGCGCGCGAGGTCTACGACCGCGTCGTCGCGCTCAAGGGCGAGGCACAGGTGGCGCTGGTGACCGGCGAGGAACGCATCGTGCCGCCGACCGCGCGCTATGTGCTGTGCACCGCCGAATCGATGCCCGTGGCCGCCGATCCGGCGCTGCCCGGCGATCCTGGCGACCTGCCCCGCGATTTTGCCTTCGCCGCGATCGACGAGGCGCAGCTCGGGATCGATCCCGAACGCGGCCATGTCTTCACCGATCGCATGCTGCGCGCGCGGGGCCGCGAGGAGACGCTGATCCTCGGCTCCTCGACGCTGCACCCGGTGATCGAGGAATTGCTGCCCGACGCCGAGATCGTCACCCGCCCGCGCTTCTCGACCCTGTCCTACGCGGGGCATGCCAAGCTGACGCGGCTGCCCCCGCGCAGCGCGATCGTCGCCTTTTCGGCCGAACAGGTCTACGCGCTGGCCGAGATGCTGCGCCGCTTCAAGGGCGGCGCGGCGGTGGTGATGGGGGCGCTCTCGCCCGCCACCCGCAACGCGCAGGTCGAGCTGTTCCAGCGCGGCGAGGTCGACTATCTCGTCGCCACCGACGCGATCGGCATGGGGCTCAACATGGACGTGCGCCACGTCGCCTTCGCCGGGCTGGCCAAGTTCGACGGGGCGCGGCGGCGGCGGCTGCACATTCACGAGATGGCGCAGATCGCGGGGCGCGCGGGGCGCCACCAGACCGACGGCAGCTTCGGCAGCCTCGGCGTCGGCGAGGACGAGGCGACCAGCTTCAGCGACGAGGAGATCCACGCCATCGAGGGGCACCATTTCCGCCCGCTCGACCAAGTCTACTGGCGCAATGCCGCGCTCGACTTCACCGACGTGAGCGCGCTGATCGCCAGCCTCGATGCGCGCCCCGACGACCCGATGCTGCGCGCCGCCCCGCTGGCGATCGACCTCGCGGTGCTCAAGCATCTCGCCGAGGATCCGGCGATCGCGCACCTCAAGGGCGGGCAGGCGCGGCGGCTGTGGGCCTGCTGCGGGCTGCCCGATTTCCGGAAGGTGGGCGCCACCCACCATGCGCGGATGGTGCGGCGCATCTACAGCTACATCTCCGATGGCGGGCACATCAGCCAGGACTGGTTCAACGCCGAGGTCACCCGGCTCGACCAGGTGATGGGCGATATCGAGACGCTCGCCGACCGGCTCGCCGGGATCCGCAGCTGGGCCTATATCGCGCAGCGCAAGGACTGGCTCAAGGACCCGCCGCGCTGGGCCGCGCGGACGCAGGCGGTCGAGGCGCGCCTGTCCGACGCGCTCCACGCCGCGCTGACCCAGCGGTTCGTCGATCGGCGCACCGCGATGCTGGTGCGCGACATCGGCGCCAGCGGGGCCGATGCGCTGCCCGTCACCGTCGCCGCCGACGGCGAGGTGTCGGTCGGGCCCGAGCCGATCGGCCATCTCGCGGGGTTCGAATTCACCGTCGACCCCACCGCGCGGGTGCACGACAAGCGGCTGCTGCTCGCCGCCGCCGAGCGCCGGCTGGGGGAGGAATTGTCGCGCCGCGCGCAGGCGCTGATCGACGGCCCCGACAGCCAGTTCCGGCTGATCGAGGACGGCGACCGGCTCGGGGTCGGCTGGGACGGCCAGCTGCTCGCGCGGCTCGCTCCCGGGCGCTCGCTGACCGAGCCGGCGCTGCGCACGGTGCGCGCGCTCGACCGGCTGTCGGCACCGCAGCGCAGCGCGCTGCGCGCGCGGCTCGAACAATGGGTCGACCGGCAGGTCGAGGCCCAGCTCGGGCCGCTGCGCCGGCTCGCCGACGCCGCCGCCGACCCCGCCACCCCCGGCAGCGTGCGCGCGATCGCCGCGATGCTGGCCGACGCCGGCGGGCACCTGCCGCGCAAGGCACTGGCGAGTGCGATCGCGGCGCTCGACAAGCCCGCGCGCTCGCGGCTCCACCAGCTGCGCGTGCGCCTCGGCCCGCTCGATGTCTTCATCGCCACGCTGATCAAGCCCAAGGCGCAGGAGATGCGCGCGATGCTCGCCGCGGTCCGCGACGGGCGCGCCATGCCGCGGCTGCCCGCCCCCGGTGCCTCGGTGCTCGAGGACGGCCCCGGCATCGACCCCGAGGGCACCCGGCTGGCCTATCGCAAGCTCGGCCCGCAGTGGCTGCGGATCGACCTCGTCGACCGGCTCGCGGCGCATGCGATGAAGGCCAAGGGGTCGAGCGCCGACCCGCTCGATGTCGCGCTCGCCACCTCGGTGGGCTTGCACGACAAGGCGGTGCGGCTGCTGATGGCCGAGCTCGGCTTCCAGCCCGGCAAGGGCGGTTACGAATATAAGGGGCGCCGCGCCAAGAAGCCGCACCCCCACGCCAAGCGGCGCCGGGCCAAGGGGCCGCGCCCGGGCAACGCCTTCGCCGATGCGCTGCGGGGATTGAAGCGCTGAACCCCACCTTGCGCCTCGATACGTTGCTCACCCGGCTGCGGCTGGTGCGGACCCGGGGGCGGGCGCAGAAACTGATCGGCGAGGGGCATGTCCGGCTCGATCGCCGGCGGGTCGACAAGGTGGCCTGCCCGGTCGCCCCGGGACAGGTGCTCACGGTGCCGATCCACGGCGACGTGCGCGTCATCGAGATCCTCGACCTGCCGGTGCGGCGCGGCCCCCCCTCGGAGGCGGAGGCCTGCTACCGCCGGCTCGACGGCTGAAGGCGCCTGCGCAAGCTGATAACGACTCGCATCAAGCGCTCGACCGTTGACGCCCCGCCCCCGGCTTGCCTACCGACAGGCCAGCCACTGCATTTTCAGGGAAGAGCCCCATGACCTATCTCGTCACCGACGCCTGCATCAAATGCAAATATACCGACTGCGTCGAGGTCTGTCCGGTCGACTGCTTCTACGAGGGCGAGAACATGCTCGTCATCAATCCCAACGAATGCATCGACTGCGGCGTGTGCGAACCCGAGTGCCCGGCCGAGGCGATCCTCCCCGATACCGAGCCCGACACCGAGCAGTGGCTCGAGGTGAACAGCAAGTTCAGCGCCGAATGGCCCAACCTCACCACCAAGAAGGACGAGCTGCCCGACGCCGACAAGCACAAGGGCGAGGAAGGCAAGTTCGAGAAATATTTCTCGCCCGAGCCCGGCGAAGGCGACTGAGCCCGGCCCGCGCCCTTGGCAGCGTGCTGGAAGGCGGCCCCCCGTGGCCGCCTTTTTCATGCCCGAGAACCCCCGTTAACCGCGCCGTGACGCCCCCGCTCTCGCGCGGGGGTCATGATCACGATCCTCTTCTCGCGCCCCAAGAAGCAAGGGCCTCTAGTCGCCGGCGCTTTTTCGGAACCGGAACGAGCCCCGACCGCTTGACCCCCTGCAACCATCTTCAGGGGACCTCATGCGCACTCTCGCCTTCCTGCCGCTCGCCCTCCTCGCCGCGCCCGCTGCCGCGCAGGTCGCCGAGGCCCCGGCGAGCATCCCCGAGATCGACGTGCCCGACCGCTCGATCACCGTCGGCGTCGGGCTGCTCACCGGCCCCGATTACGAGGGGTCGGACGATTATCGCCTGATCCCCGGCGCCGCCTTTCGCGCCGATCTCGGCGATGTCGAGCTGCTCACCCGCGGGCTCAAGCTCTATGTCGACGTCATCCCCGACAGCGAGGCGAAGGTCTCGCTGACCGCCGGCCCGATCGCCGGGCTGCGGTTCGGGCGCGGCAGCGGCGTCGAGGACGAGGTCGTCGCGCTGCTGCCCGAGACCGGCACCGCGATCGAGCTGGGGGGCTTCGTCGGCGTCCAGCTCAAGCAGCTCACCAACCCCTATGACACGCTCACCGCGCGGATCGACGTCCTCCACGACGTCAACGGCGCGCATGGCAGCACCATCATCACCCCCGCGGTCGATTTCTCGACGCCCTTGTCGCGCCGCGCCTTCGCCAGCCTCGGGGCCAGCATGGATCTGGTCGCGGGCGATTATATGGACACCTATTTCGGCGTCCCCGCGCCGAGCCCCGATCCGGTTCTCCTGCCCGCCTATGACCCCGAAGGCGGGCTCAAATCCGCCACCGCCACGCTCGTCACCGGCTACAGCCTCGAGGGCGACCTGCGGAAAGGCTGGGCGCTGTTCGGGCTGGTCAGCTTCACCCGCCTGCTCGGCGATGCCGCCGACAGCCCGCTGGTTGCCGACCGCGGGTCGGCGAGCCAGTGGTTCGGCGGCGGCGGGATCGGCTACACCTTCTAGGCCCCGCGCGGCCGACAGCAAAAAGGGCGCTTTCCCGCTAGGGAAAACGCCCTTTTCTCATGTCGGAACCGGTCCTATTCGAACATGCTCTCGGGCAGCTCGACCCGCGGACCGGGAAGCGGCGCGTCGCGATCACCCGTCTTCAGATAGGTGTCGAACCAGCGCATCATGCGCAGGTTGTAGTCGTACTTGGCCGCCGCCAGCCGGTTGCCATGCCCCTCGCCCGGGTAGAGGACGAGCCGCACCGGGGTGTCGGGCTTGCGCACCTTGATCGAGCGATAGAGCTCGTAGCTCTGCGAGGGCGACACGCGCGTGTCCTCCTCGCCGTGCATGATCAGGATCGGCGTCTCGGCCTTGTCGACATGGTAGATCGGCGAGACCTCGAGCATCTTCTGCCAATCGTCCCACGGCCAGGCGCGCGAGTGGACGTTGTACATCTCGTAGGGGATGTCGGTGGTCCCGAACTTGGAGATCTGGTTCGAGATGCCCACGAACATCACCGCCGCGGCGAACTCGTCCGACAGGGCGGTCGCGCCCCAGGCGCTGGCATAGCCGCCGTAGCTGCCCCCGGTGATACCGGTGCGCTCGGGGTCGGCGATGCCGTCGGCGACGAGCGCGCGCTTGGCATCGACGAGGTCGGTGAACTCGGGGTCGGTATAATTGCCCTGGTGCTGCTTCGAAAAGGCCGTGCCGTAGCCGGTCGAGCCGCGATAGTTGGGCAGGAACACGGCATAGCCCTGCCCCGCGGCAACCTGCCCCGGCCCCCCGTAATTGGTCACCCAGCCGTTCGATTCATGCGCCTCGGGGCCGCCGTGGACATCGAGGATCAGCGGGGCGCCGCCCGCGGGTGCGCCGCCGACCGGCTCGACCAGCACGCCTTCGATCTGCTGCCCGTCGCGCGCGGTATAGGTGTAGGCGCGCTGCGCGCCGAAATCGATCTCGCCGAGCCAGTCGTTCGAGCTGGTCCAGCGGGTGAAGCTGTTGCGCGACAGGCTGAACAGCTCGCTCGGGTGGGTCGGCGCCGAGGCACGCACCACGATGGTCGAGCCCTCGGCCTCGACCCCCGACAATGCCAGCCCGTCGGCCGCCACCTCGCGCTTGACCGCGCCATTGGGGCCATAGATGCGCAGCAGGCTGTCGACCCCCTGGTGGATGACCGCGGCAAGGTCGCCATTGGCGAGATATTCGGCATCGACCGCGGCCTCGGGCGCGCCCGCGTTGAGCGCGCGATAGTCGCCGGTGGCGACGTCGACGAGGTGCAGCGTCGTGGCCGCCGGGTCGTTCATGTCGACCCCGGCGATGAGGCTCAGCGTCCGCCCGTCGGGGGCGATCTCGACATCGCCGATCTTGCCCGGGGTGGCGACCACGGTGAGATCGCCGCTCGCCAGGTCGATGATGTTGATCCGCTGGCTGACATAGGTGTCGTCGACCTGCGGGGTCGGCTGGGTGCCGACGATCGCGAAGCGGCCGTTGTCGGCGATGTCGAAATTGTTGACGAAGCCGGGGATCGCGATCGCGACCGGTTCCTCGTCGATCCCGTCGTCCATCAGCTTGGCGCGGAACAGCCGCGCGGCGCGATTTTCCTCTTCATAGACGATGGCGTTGAAGCCCGCCTTCGATTCCTTCTCGCGCTGGCTGTCCTCGCCCGGCCCCACGAGCATGTAGATCGTGCTGCCATCGGGGCCGAAGGCGTAGCTGCGCACGCTGGTGCCCTCGACCGCGGCGATCTTGCGATAGGCACCGCCGTCGAGCGGCACTGCCCAGACAGCCGTCTCCTCGTCGGCCTCGGCCTTGTGGGTGAAGGCGAGCCAATCGCCGTCGGGGGAGAAAGCGAGATTGCCCGCACTCATCCCGGCGGGCAGGTAGGCCTTCGCCTCGCCCGGCGCGGTCGCCACCATCAGCGTGCCGTCATAGGCGCCATTGTCCTCGCCCGCGAGGATATCGGGCGCCCCGCCGACATTGTAGGCGACCTCGCCGTCGGGCGACACGGCGATCGCGCCGACTGACTGGAGGCGGGCGACGTCCTCGGGCGTCATCGGACGGGCGAGCGCCGGGGTGGCGACGATCACCGCGCCAAGCGCGGCAGCGGCGGTAAGACGGATCTTGGTCAAGCTTCTCTCCTGCGACCGGTTCTCATTCTCTCGGGCGTCACCCTAGCGATACGCGGGGCAAAGGCAATTGCCGCCCGTGGCCCCGCGCCAGGCCGCGCCGCCGCCGACGAATTGCCAAGCCGCGCGGCTTGGCGTAGGGCGGAGCAATCCCCGGGGAGGCATTTCCCCGCCGAGTTTTCCCACGGCGGTCGAACGATGTCTGAGAGGGTGGTTCAAGTCCACCGACCCGTCGAACCTGATGCTCATGAGAGCCGTAGGGAGTGGAGCGCGGGGCAAGCCGTGTCCACTCCATGCCAATGGAGAAGAAGACATGGCCGACCGCGACCCCAATCTGCCCCCCGCTCCCGGCGAATATGGCGACCAGCGCGGCGGCGCGCTCGCCGTCACCACCGGCCCCATCCGCGGCTCGAAGAAGATCCACGTCGAAGGACCGGGCGGCATCCGCGTCGCCATGCGCGAGGTCCACCTCGAACCGTCCTCGGGCGAACCCCCCGTCCCCGTCTACGACCCCAGCGGTCCCTACACCGACGCCGAGGCCACCATCGACATCACCAGCGGCCTCCCCGAACTGCGCCGCGACTGGATCCGGTCACGAGGTGACGTCGAGGAAAAGCCCCAGCGCACCGTCAAGCCCGAGGACAACGGCCAGCTCGGCCCCGACCGCTCGGGCGGCGTCGACCCCTTCCCCAACGTGCGCCGCCAGGTGCTCCGCGCCAAGCCCAGCCACAACGTCACCCAGATGCACTACGCCCGCAAGGGCATCATCACCCCCGAGATGGAATATGTCGCGATCCGCGAGAACCTCGGCCGCCAGGAAGCCCTGAACCGCCCCCGCGACGGCGAGAGCTTCGGCGCCGCCATCCCCGACTTCATCACCCCCGAATTCGTCCGCGACGAAGTGGCGCGCGGCCACGCCATCATCCCCAACAACATCAACCACCCCGAGAGCGAGCCGATGGCGATCGGCCGCAACTTCCTCGTCAAGATCAACGCCAACATCGGCAACAGCGCGGTCGCCAGCGACGTCGCTAGCGAAGTCGATAAGATGGTCTGGGCGATCCGCTGGGGCGCCGACACGGTCATGGACCTCTCCACCGGGCGCAACATCCACGACACGCGCGAATGGATCATCCGCAACTCGCCCGTCCCCATCGGCACCGTCCCCATCTACCAGGCGCTGGAGAAGGTCGGCGGCATCGCCGAGGACCTCAACTGGGACATCTTCGCCGACACGCTGATCGAACAGGCCGAACAAGGCGTCGACTATTTCACCATCCACGCCGGCGTGCGGCTGCCCTACGTCCCGATGGCCGCAAATCGCGTCACCGGCATCGTCAGCCGCGGCGGCTCGATCATGGCCAAATGGTGCCTCGCCCATCACCGCGAGAGCTTCCTCTACGAGAAGTTCGACGAGATCTGCGAGATCATGAAGGCCTACGACATCGCCTTCAGCCTCGGCGATGGCCTGCGCCCCGGCTCGATCGCCGACGCCAATGACGAAGCCCAGTTTGCCGAACTCTACACCCTCGGAGAGCTCACCAAGAAGGCGTGGGAACAGGACGTCCAGGTCATGATCGAAGGCCCCGGCCACGTGCCGATGCACAAGATCCGCGAGAATATGACCAAGCAGCTCGAGGCCTGCGACGAAGCCCCCTTCTACACGCTGGGGCCGCTCACCACCGACATCGCGCCGGGCTATGATCATATCACCAGCGCCATCGGCGCCGCCCAGATCGGCTGGTACGGCACCGCGATGCTCTGCTACGTCACCCCCAAGGAGCACCTCGGCCTCCCCGACCGCGACGACGTGAAAGTCGGCGTCGTCACCTACAAGCTGGCCGCCCACGCCGCCGACCTCGCCAAGGGTCACCCCGCCGCGCAGGTCCGCGACGACGCGCTCTCGAAAGCCCGCTTCGAATTCCGCTGGCGCGACCAGTTCAACCTCTCGCTCGACCCCGACACGGCCGAGCAATATCACGATCAGACGCTCCCCGCAGAAGGCGCCAAGACCGCCCACTTCTGCTCCATGTGCGGGCCGAAGTTCTGCTCGATGAAGATCAGCCAGGAAGTGCGGGAGTTCGCGGCGAAGCAGAATAGCGAGCTCGGCGAACAGCTCCTCGATGGCGAGGAAGCCGAAAGGGGCATGCAGGAAATGAGCGAGAAATACCGCGAGGGCGGGAACGCCCTCTACGTCGATCGCGATTAACGCCTCGGGGGCGGTCCGTTAACGGGACATGCCGTCAACGGCTCGCCCCCAATAAGGCTCGCTTCATCGTTAAGTCTTTACCCGGCTCTTTGTCGGGTCGCTGTTCAAGCTACTGATTGTCCCGGCAAATTCGGGACAGCCGTTCGTCCGCGATTCGATGCGCCACGCGAACGGCTCTTGGGGAGAATGATGATGAAAATGCGTTTGCTTGCGGCCGCCAGTGCCCTGACCTTCGCCGCCGCCACCGGTGCGTCGGCGTTCACCCTCGACGATGACGACATCGTCACCGACTATGAGGCCGATGCCGCCGACGCGCAGGCCGATTATGACGAGGAAGTCGCCGAGATCGAGGAAGACCTTTCCGAGGCGCGGGCCGAACTCGACGCCGTGCTCGCCGACGCGACCGCCAGTGCCGAGGATGTGGCCGAGGCCGAGGAAGACTATGCCGAGGCGCTCGCCGAATATGAGGAAGAGCTTGCCGAGGCGCAGGCCGAACTCGAGGAAGAACTCGCCGACATCGAGGAGGATCTCGCCGAGGATCTCGACGATGAGGCCGAGGATTATGAGGACGAACTCGAAGACGAGGCCGAAGAGGCTGAAGAGGCCGCCGAGGAAGCCGCTGAAGAAGCCGAAGAGGCCGCCGAGGAAGCCGCCGAAGAAGCCGAAGAGGCTGCCGAGGAAGCCGCCGAAGAAGCTGAAGAAGCCGCCGAGGAAGCCGCCGAAGAAGCTGAGGAAGCCGCCGAGGAAGCCGCCGAAGAAGCTGAAGAAGCCGCCGAGGAAGCCGCCGAAGAAGCTGAAGAGGCTGCCGAGGAAGCCGCTGAAGAGGCCGCCGAAGAGGACGCCGAGGACGATGCCGAGGATTTGGACGACTAAGTCCCTCTGGACGTCATATTGAACGACTATGAGGCGCGCCCTTCCCAGCCGAGGGGCGCGCCTGGTTTTGAAAGACCCCGCCATGAACAAGTTTGCCGGCGCGCTGTGCGCTGCTTTCCTCTTGCCTGCCGCCGCCCAGGCCGACCCCTTCTCGCTCGAAGTCGAAGCCAAGGGCTTCTACGACAGCGAACTGGTGGTCGAGGATGTCGATCTCACCAACGCCGACGGGAGTGTCGGCTTCCGTATCGGTGCCGATGCCGAAGTGACCGCCGTCGACAGTGACGCGCTCGAACTCGAATTCGGCTACGACTTCGGCCAGACCGCCTATCTCGACGCCGATCAGTTCGATCTCCAGTCGCATGTCGGCGACGTCAGCCTTGCCACCACCCTTGGCGGCGCCAAGCTCGGGCTGCGCGGCGCCTATGGCCATTATCGCCTCGATGGCGAGGGCCTGTTCGACCAGTTCAGCCTGACCCCGAGCGTGTCGGGCTTCATTGCCGACGGTTTCTACGGCCGCGCCTTCTACACCTATGCCGACAAGGACTATGACTTGCGCGACGAGCGCGATTCCACCGGCAACCAGTTCGGCGGCTCGATCTTCCGCTTCTTCAGCGACAATGCCGGCTATTTCGCGCTCAATGCGCGCATCGAGAATGAAGACGCCGCCGATCCGGCCTTCTCGTTCGACGGCTTCGTCGTGGGCACCCGCGCACGGCTGCCGCTCGACGGCAAGCGTGGCGGGCTTCGCCTCGAACTGGGCGCCCAGTATCGCGATCGCAGCTACGAGGCGATCACGCCCTCGATCGGCGCGATACGCGAAGAAGACCGCCTGCGCGGGCAGGCCGAGCTGATCGTGCCCCTTGGCAAGGGGCTGCGTGTCGAGACCGGCTATCGCATCACCGACCGCAACTCGAACCTGCCGAGCGCCGACTATCTCGAGCACCGCGTCAGCGGCGGGATCGTCTGGGAACTCTGACCTGGAAAGGCGCGGGCGGTCCCGCTGATCGCCCGCGTCGTCCACACCACGAAACTTCTGCCGGGCTGGGGTTTTCTTGTCCACATACCCGCCGCGCCGTCCTTGGCATGCGGCGACAGCGTAGAAAGCCCCACCCATGCAGTTCATGTTCAACACCGACAATAATATCGAGGCTACCCAGGGCACCGCCGAGCGCATCGAGACCGGCATTCGCGGCACGCTCTCGCGCTTCGAGGAACAGCTCACCCGCCTCGTCCTCCACGTGAACCAGGAAACCGACGAGCATTATACCGCCTCATTGGAAGCCCGCATCGAGGGCCAGCAGCCGCAGGCGGTCACCGCCGACGGCGGCAGCGTCGACGGCGTCGCCATGGAAGCGGGCGAGAAGATGGAGCGGCTCTTGCGTAGCCATTTCGGCAAACTCGATAGCCGCCGCCCCGAACCCGACAGCATCGGCTAGGGCTCAGCGGCCGATCGCTTCGATCATTCGAGACAGAAGGCGGCGTCCGCGGGGCGTCGCCGCCGCGCTGTCCTACGCCCGCCCGCCCATGGTATGACCGTCGGCGCGGCACCCCCGAGGGCACCCGCGAGGCTCTTTCTCCGCACTACCCGCCAACCGCCGCCACACGCGCCCCGGGCGGCAATCCTACATTCTCGCGATTCCAGCGGCTTGGCCGCAAAAAGTTCCCCAAGTGGACAAAGTGGACAATACCCCCCCTCCCGCACCCCGGCCCGGACCGGGCGTCGCGCCGGGGGCGGTTTCGTGGCATAAGGCCGCGCGCCGGGCCCGCTCCCGCGCCCGGCGCGACGAGGAGGGACCGATGATGATCGCACCTGCACGGCGATGGCGCCTTGGCATGGTCCCCGCGGCGGGGATCGGGCTCGGGCTGCTGCTCGCCGGGTGCAGCCTCGGCGATGACCGCGATCGCTCGCTGATGCGCTGCGAGCGCACGCTGGCGCAGAACGCGCCCAGCCCGGCGGTGGCGCGGCAGGCCTGCACCTGCATCGTCGACGGGCTCGAAGCCGAAGGGCTGTCGATCCTCGCCGCCGCGCGGTCCGAGCGCGGGCAGGCGATCGTGCGCCGCTGCGGCCGCGCCGCGGGGCTGCCCATGACCCCGCGCTAGGCCTGGCAGTGCCCCGCCCACCCCGGTCAAGCCCTTGGCCGGGCGGGATTTTCCCGCTCGTCGCCAAGCCGTGCATCATCCGCCCCGAACCGGGCATCGCGCCCCCCGCGCCGCTCGTTTTTCTCCTGTCCTGCCACTGAGGGCGGGACGGGTAGAAAAAGGGAGTAAATCATGACGACCACCATGGAACGCGAACGCGACGACCTTCTCACGAAGGACGAAACCGCGAGCCTCATTTCCTCCGACAAGGTCGAGGGCACCATCGTCTTCGACCGCAACGGCGAACGCCTCGGCACCGTGAAGAAGGTCATGCTGACCAAGCACGATGGCCAGGTGCGCTATGTCGTGATGGGATCGGGCGGCCTGTTCGGGCTGGGCGAGGACTATACCCCGCTGCCGTGGGACGCGCTCGACTATGACACCAACATCGGCGGCTATCGCCTCAAGACGCTGTCCAAGGACGATCTCGAGAAGAACAGTCCGCCGCGTTTCTCGTCGCGGGACGACAACGAATGGACCCGCGATTACGAACGCTCGGTCCGGGTCTACTATTTCCCGACGATCTGATCGCGAAACATTCGACGTGACGAAGGGGTGGCTGCGGCCGCCCCTTTTCGTTGTCGCGCCTCAGCGCTCGCCGTCGGTGAAGAGCACGCTGCGCACGAGCTTGCGGCTGTCGCTGCGCCCGCCGAGCGAGCCCGCCAGCACCCCCATCGCGGCGAGGAAGGCCGAGAGCTTGAGATGGTCGATCGCTTCGGTCGCCGCCCCCACCGTGGGCCAGCTTTCCATCAGCGGCGCGGGGAAGACGGTGACGATGGCGAGATACATCAGTAGCCCGAACGCCGCGTAGAGCAGCAGCAGCGTCAACCCGAGGCTGAGCGCGGTGACCGCGACGGTCACCACCGTGGTTTCGGTCAGCGCGCGCTCGCGGGTCATCACCGCGTCGAGCGCGAAGGCGCGGTAGAGCAGGTAGAGCGCGGCGGCCAGGCTGATGCCCGAGAAGAGCGCGACCTGCCCGAGGCTGACTGCCTTGGCGACGTCCCACGTCTCAGCGCTGAACAGGAGGACGATGATCACCGACAGCGCCGCCGCGATCATGGTCGGCAACCGCGCCAGCAGCCGCAGCGGGTTGGCCTGCCAGATGCCGCGCGCGATCTCGGGCGCATCGCGCAGCAGCGTCGCGAGGACGAAGCGGCCGCGCCCCGTTCGCGTGCGCCGCTCGTGCGCCTCGCGCGGGAGCGCCGCCGCGATCGCCGCCCATTGCGCCTCGTCGAGCCCGGTCATGGCATCGAGGTCTTCGACCGTCTCGACCTCGTACATCAGGTTCGATCGCTCGCGCGTGGGGGCGAGGTTGACGAGATGGCCGAAGGCGTGCGCGAGCAGCCGGGTGAGCCGCTGCACCGCGCGCTCCTCGTCCTGCGCGCCGCCCCAGAATTCGGGGTCGAGCCGCTTGGCCGAGACGAGCGCGATATTGGTCAGCCGGCTGGTCATCGCCAGCGTGTAGGACAGGCTCGAGGCGGCGAGGTCGACCTCGGTGACGATGAGGAGGAAGGGAATGTGGCGCTCGGTCTTCTCGGCGAACCCGATCTCGAAGAAGTCGAGCGGGGCGTAGCCGCCCGCATCGGGGGTCAGGTGGGGCCCCGCGAAGGCCATCACCTCGACCGCCAGCCGGTGCTCGCGCTCGAGCAGCCGCGCCAGCCGCGCGGTGGCGCGCTCGACGAGCGCGCGAAAGCCCGGCGAATCCTTGCCCTCGACATCCATCATCATCACCCCGACGCGAAAGTCGTCGCCGTGGGCGGAGGCCGGCGGGGGCGACGAGAGCGATGAGGCCGAGGGCGACGGCGGGGTGTCGGGGGCGGGCATGGCGGGTCAATGCGCGGTCCGGCGCCGCCGTTCCCCGGGTTCGGCTGGGGGGCCTAGCGCCGCACCCACGCCATGGCGGCCTCGCGCTCGGCGAGGCCGAACAGCCGCGAGTCGATATCCCACATCGGGACGAAGAGCCGCGCCGCGGCGCGGATCCAGCCGCTGTCGGTGACCAGCGCGAGCCGCGCGACATGCCGCGCGTGGCGCAGCCCGAAGCGCAGGTCCTCGACGGCGGCGCCCGGCGAGAAGCCGGCGAAGTCGTCGCCGATCTCGACAAGCAGCTTGACCCGCTCGCGATCCGCCAGCGCGGCCTCGATCAGCGGCTCGAGGCCGTCGCGATAATCCTCCGCCGTGATGAGCCCGACGAGACGGACCGCGACGACGTCGCGCGGCAGCCCCTCGATGACCTCGATCCGGCCCGGGTCGTCGCCCTCGGCGCGGGCCCAGGCGATCGCCGCCGCGCGCTGGTCGGCGGGAAAGCGCCGCAGCCTGGTCGCGACGAGCCGGTCGGCGAGCGCGGGCAGCAGCGCGAGCAGCGGGCTGTCGCCGACCACCGCGACCTTCGGCACGACGCGCCCGTGCACCTCGATGAAATGGACGTGCCGCCCGATCGCGGCGAGGCTTTCCCAGTGCGGCAACCGGTCGAGCAGGATGACGAGGCTGGGCACCACGTCATGCGCGTTGATGCTCCCGTCGATCGCCTGTTCGAGCGCGTCGAAGTCGCGCGCGGTGAGCGCGCCGTCGGGTCGCAGGATCGCGACCCGGGGGTCGTCAATGTCGATGTTCAGCATGACATCCTCCTTTGCCTGGAGGAGTTTAGCATGCGCGGCCGCGCCCGCCTTGCGCGCGGTCAAACGCGGCGGGTCAGTCGGCCTCCCACCCCCACGGCGGGGGCGGGGGAGCGAGCGGGCGCGTCAGGTCGAATTCGGCGCGGAAGAAGCGCCCCGAGGGACGGCGCAGTTCATAGGCGAAGCGCCTCGGCCCCAGCTCGAGCGCCCAGACATTGGTGACCGAGGCGTCGAGCCCCTCGCGCTGGAACAGCGCGACCGACTCGCCGTCGACGGGAAACTCCTGCCGGCCGGGGGTGCCCGGCGCGGTGCTGATGCCGCCATACATCGTCACCGCGTCGGGGCTGCCGTCTTCATGGCGATGGTCGTGCTTGAGCTGCAGCCGGTCGTCGCCGACCCGGCGAAGCACCCAGGTGCGCGACCGGTCGTCGCCGACGTGGAAGGGGATGTGGATCACCGCTGACGAACAGGCGGCGACATGCATGACGAGCGGCGCGGCGGCGAAATCGGCATCGGCGGGGTCGCTGCTGACCACCCGCCCCGCGTAAGCCTTGCCGCAATGCGGCTCGAGCGCGGCGAAGAAGCGCGCCGCGGGCGAGGCGGCGACCGGCGTCATCGCCTGTGGGGCGGAGGCGGGCGCGGCGGGCGCGGGGGGCTCGGGGGCCCCGGCGGGGGCGCAGCCGGCCAGCAGCGCCGCGCCCAGCGCGATCATCGTCGGTCCGTGCATTCGCTTCGTCCTTCGCTACCTACAGTCCAAGCGAGGCTAGCCGATCGAGCCCGCCGCGGCCATGCCCCGGAGCGCGGGCGCAGGGCTATCGCGCGGTGTTGACCTATGTTGCCTAATAGCAACGCTGGCCGGAAATTTGCCGCGCGAAACTCCCCTTTTCGTTGCCATGGGCGGGGGTGGAGGCGCATCGTCGCGCCACCAACAGGGGAGAATGACCATGAAGACCGCACCTTCCTGGACGCGCGCCGCGCTGGGCCTTCTGTGCAGCAGCGCCGCGATCGGCCTTGCCGCACCCGCGCTGGCGCAGGACATGGACGAGCCGACGCAGGAGCGCGAGCAAGCGCGCTCGGGCGACCCGATCATCGTTACCGGCACCCGCGTCGAGGGCGTCTCGCCCACCGAGTCGCTTTCGCCCGTCACCGTGGTCGGCGGGTCGGACCTCGTCGAACAGGCGAGCGCGAGCATCACCGACACGCTCACCAACATCGCCCCCTCGATCAACACCCAGCGCTTCCCGATCGCCGACGGCACCGCCTTCGTGCGCCCGGTCAGCTTGCGCAACCTCGCGCCCGACCAGACGCTGGTGCTGGTCAACTCGATCCGCCGCCACCGCTCGGCGCTCGTCAACCTCCAGACCGAGCCCTTCGGCACCGTCAACCAGGGCGCGCAGGCCGTCGATTTCTCGCTCATCCCGTCGATCGCCATCGACCGGCTCGAGGTGCTGCGCGACGGTGCCTCGGCGCAATATGGCTCGGACGCCATCGCCGGGGTGATCAACCTCATCCTGCGCGAGGACAGCGGGGTGCAGCTCACCGGCCAATATGGTGAATATTACGAGGGTGACGGCGAGAACTGGCAGATCGCCGGCAATTTCGGCACCGGAATCGGCGACGCGGGCTTTGCCAACCTCAGCCTCGAATATGTCGAATCGAACATCACCTCGCGCGGTTCCGCGCGCCCCGATGCCGCCGCGGTGGCGGCCGCGGTCGGCGCCGACCTCGTGCCCTTCGACGGGCTCGGGCAACGTTGGGGCGACCCCGATATCGAGAGCTTCCGCGCCTTCCTCAACACCGGGTACGAGATCGGCGAGAACAGCGAGCTCTACGCGCATGCGAGCTATGCCGACACGACTAGCTTCTCGGGGTTCTTCTACCGCACGCCGTTCGGTGTGGCGGGGGTCGGCCCGCGCGGCACGCTGTGCGACTGCGATGCCAACGGCGACCCCAACGACACCCCGGCAAGCGTCGTCGCCGCGATCCTCGCCGACGGGCTCAATCCCGACGACTATCTGACCGCCGACGCCTCGAGCCCGAGCGGTTACGTCAACCTCAACCCGATCTGGACCCAGTTCCCCGGCGGCTACAATCCGACCTTCGGTGCCGATATCGAGGACTGGGAAGTCGCGGGCGGCGCGCGCGGCGTCATCGGCGCCTCGCTGAACTGGGATCTCAGCGCGCGCTACGGCCAGAACCGGATCAGCTACTTCCTCGAGAATTCGATCAACCCGAGCCTCGGCCGGCTGTCGCCGACGAGCTTCCGCCCGGGCGATCTCGAGCAGCGCGAGACCGGGGTCAACCTCGACTTCACGCTGCCGATCGAGGCCGGACTGGTCGAACCGATCAACCTTGCCTTCGGGGCCGAGTGGCGCAACGAGACCTACGAGATCTTCGCGGGTGACCCGGCCTCCTATACCTTCGGCCCGACCTTCACGATCTTCGGGGTCGGTTCGGACGGTTTCCAGGGCGACAGCCCCGATGCCGCGGGGAGCTTCGGTCGCGACAGCATCGCGGCCTATGTCGATACCGAAATCGCGCTGTCCGAGGCGTTCAACCTGGGCGCGGCGGCGCGGATCGAGGACTATGACGACTTCGGCACGACGTTCGACTGGAAGCTGTCGGGTCGCTACGAGTTTAACGACCAGTTCGCCGCGCGCGCGACGGTCAGCACGGGCTTTCGTGCTCCCACCCCAGGGCAGATCAACACGCTCGACGTGACCACCACGTCGGACAGCAGCGGCAACCTCGTCCCTCTTGGCACCTTCCCCACCAACGGGGTGGTGGCCCAGACGCTGGGCGCCGAACTGCTCGACCCCGAGACCTCGCTCAACTTCACCGCGGGGCTGGTGTACGATGCGCCGGGCGACCTCGAGATCACGCTCGATTTCTACCAGATCGACGTCGACGATCGCATCGCGCTCATCTCGCAGACGGTGACCCCGGGATCGCCCGAGGACATCGCGCTGGCGGCGGCGGGCTTCCCCGGCCTGGGCAGCGCGTCCTTCTTTGCCAACGCGTTCGACAGCCGCGTGCGCGGCATCGAGGTCGGGATCAACGATGCCTTCACGCTCGGAAACGGGCTGCTGTTCCTCGACCTTGCCTATAGCTGGAACGACCAGGAAATCCGCGAGGTGAAATTCGCCACGGTGAACCCCGAGCTGCTGTTCGATTTCGAAAACCAGCTGCCGAGCCACCGCGCGGTGCTCACCGCCGATTATGATCTCGACCGGTTCGGGGTGCTCGGCCGGGTCAAATATTATGACGGCTGGAAGGATCTCACCTTCGGCGAGACGACCGAGTTCGGCGCCGAGCTCCTCGTCGACCTCGAATTGCAATATGAGGTCAACGACATGATCGACGTCGCGGTGGGGGCGCAGAACCTGTTCGACACCTATCCCGACGACGAACAGAATTCGGTGCTGCGCTTCCTCGGGGCGACGCGGCCGATCTCCTCGCCCTTCGGATTCAACGGGGGGCAGTGGTACGCGCGCCTCAACGTCGACTTCTAGCGCCGGGCGACAGCATGGAGCGGGGCGGGAGCGAGCCACTCCCGCCCCGCTTCGTGTTTGCGCCGCCGCCCGGCCCGGACGCCGGTACGATTTCTTAACCCTGGGCGTTTACCCCGGGGACAAGTCTAACTGCGACCGGGTGGGATGATGGGGCGAGAAGAGCGGCTCGAGGTGGCCGGCAGGGAGGTGGCCGACGCCGCCAATCACCCCGGCTATGTGCATATTCCCTCGGCCCGGACCGAGGGCGTGCGCTCCTATCGCGAACCCGCGCAGCCGCACCCCGCCCAGCTCGCGCTGCTCACCCCCGAGGGCGAGCAGGACTATATCGAGGGCCTGCGCGGGCTGCTCATCGAGGGGCGCTTCGACGAGGCCGCGCGCCGGCTCGAGCACGACCTCGCCCCGTTCGAGGGGCGCATCGCGCGGCTCGCCAAGGCGACGCGCGTCGAGGATATCGTGATCGCCGGCTGGGAGGACCTGGCCGAGATCATCGCCGAGTTCCAGGGCCCGCCGATCACCGCCATCACCGCCGGGCTGGGCAACGAGCCCGACCTCGTCTTCGATCATGCCAACGAGCATGAGCCGACCCTCATTTTCGCGCTCTATTCGGACGACGTGTTCGACTTTTCCGCGCTGTCGGACGCGGCGCTGCTCGACCAGTGCATGAGCGAGTGCCCGGGCTGGATCGGGCACGAGGAAGACGTCGAATTCTACGTCACGATCGAGGGGCTGGCCCCGCTCAACACCGCGCTGATCCAGTGCAAGCACATCCATTTCCTGCGCGACGGGCGCGACGGGGTCGAGGGGCGCGCGCCGGGGGGCTATGTCGAATATCAGCTCGGCTGCTGGCTGCGCGCGACGCGCTTCCTGCAGGCGATCGAGCGGACCGTGACGACCCACGGGCTGCCCGACGGGGTCCGGCTGATCACCGGACTGATCGGGATGAACGCCGACCTCGCCACGCTGCTCGGCGCGCGGCGCGCCCCCGCCGCGGCGATGCTCGCGGCCAAGGGCGGCGCGCGGGGGAGCGGCGCGGCGGCCCCCGGCGGCGAGGACTTCGCCCCGCTGACGATGAAGAAATGGGTGCCCAAGCACGACCCGCTCGCCGACATGGAGAGCGGGGCGAGCCTGCGCCAGCGGCTGGCGTCGGGCGACGACGCCGCGCCTGTGGCGCCCGTGCCCCCGGCCGCGCCCTCCGCGCCGGTCGCCGCCGCCACCCCCGCGGCCCCCATGGCGACACCGAGACGCCCCGCCGCGCCCGTCGCGGCGCGCCCGTCCGCGCCCGCCACGCCGCCCCCGCCCCCGGCGCCGACCCCGGCGCGCGAGGAGATGCTGTCCTCGGCGCCCCTCGCGCCGCCCGCGCCGCCGCCAGCGCCCAGCCTGTTCGATCCCCCCGCGCCCGCGCCCGCGCCCGCGACGACGCCCGCGCGGCCGCGCGGCGGGTTCCTGCGGCGGCTGTTCGCGCGCCGCGAGCGCTGAGGCGCCCCCTGTTCGCCCCGCGGCGCGCGCGCTAGACTGGCCCGCTCGGACACCGACCAGGGGACGATCATCATGCTCACCACCCTCCTTGCGCTGGCGCTCGCGCATCCGGCCGACGCGGCCCCCAAGACGCTGATCCTGCCCGACGACTCGCAGGCGCGGGCCTTCTTCGAGAACTACGGCTTCGTCGAGGCGGTGGTGCGCGGCGACACGGTCTGGCTGTCGGGCGTCGTGGCCGGCGAACGCGAGGGGGTGACGATGGAACAGTCGATCGTGGCGACCTTCGACTATGCGGGCACGGTGCTCGAGCGCGCGGGTTTCGGCTGGGGCGATGTCGTCGACATCACCACCTATCATGTCGACCTGCCCGCCTCGATCGACAGCGTCTCGGCGGTCAAATTCCGCTATATCCCCGACGGCGGCCATGCGTGGACCGCGATCGACGTCGACCGGCTCTATCCCGACAATGCGATCGTGGAGATCAAGATCACCGCGGTGAAGGACTAGTCGCCGAGCGCGCGGCGCAGTTCGGCAAGACACTCGGCCGCGGTCCGGCGCGGACGCTCGCCGCCGAGGGCGTAATATCCGTGGCGCTCGTCGATGAAGATCTCCTCGCGCAGCGCGCCCGCCGTATCGAGCGCGGGGAACAGCCCGGCCATGAAGCTGCGCCCGCCCGAGGGCAGGAAGTGGAAGAAGAGCGCGCTGCCGCAGCCGCCGCAAAAGCCGCGCTCGGCCCAGTCCGAACTGCGATAGGTCCGCACCGCCGCCTCCCCCTCGATCGCGAAGCGTTCGACCCCGCGGGTGGCGAGGTAGGGGCCGCCGACCCAGCGCCGGCACCGCGTGCAGTGGCAGGCCTCCACCGACGCGTCGGGCAGCCGCGCGCTGACGCGCACCGCGCCGCACAGGCAGGCGCCCTCGACATCGAGGCTCATCGCGGCACGCCGGCCGCGTCGAGTTCGGGGCCGAGCCGCCGGGTCAGCCACAGCCACCACATGCGAAAGTCGGCGCGCAGCGACCACAGCGGATAGGTGAAGGTGGCGGGGCGGTTCCGCTCGATCGCGAAATGCCCAAGCCAGGCGAAGAAATAGCCCGCCACCGGGAGCGCGAGGAGCAACAGCCAGCGCCCGCTCCACAGCGCGAACAGCGCGACCAGCACGACCAGGCTGGTGCCGAGATAATGGAGCGCGCGGGTCTGCGGGCGCGCGTGCCGGCGCAGGTAATAGGGCCAGAAGGCGCGAAAGGTGGTGAGGGTCTTGGCCATGCTGCCATCCTGACAGCGGGTCGCGGCGCTGTCCATCGCGCGGAACGGCGCGCCGCTCCCTCTCGTTCGCCTCGCAAGAGGAGACCCGCACCATGCTCAAGAGCGTCAATCCCGCGACCGGGGAGACGATCGCCACCCACGCGCCGCTCGACGAGGCGGGGATCGAGGCCGCGCTCGATCGCGCCGAGACGGCGTTCGCCGACTGGCGGCGATCCTCGCCCGACGAGCGCGCGCAGCTGCTCGACGCGATCGCCGACCGGTTCGAGGCCGAGCGCGACGCGCTGGCCGAGATCGCCACGCGCGAGATGGGCAAGACGCTGCGCGAAAGCCGCGGCGAGGTGGACAAGTGCGTGACCGCGCTGCGCTATTTCGCGCAAGCGGGGCCGGGCATGATCGCGCCCGAACCGATCCCCGGGGGCAAGGGCGAGATGCGCTGGCTCCCGCTCGGCCCGGTGCTCGCGGTGATGCCGTGGAATTTCCCCTTCTGGCAGGTCGTCCGCTTCCTCACGCCGATGGTGATGGCGGGCAATGCCGGGCTGCTCAAGCACGCCAGCAACGTGCAGGGGGTCGGCAAGGCGATCGAACGGGTAGTCGCCGAGGCGGGCGCGCCCGAGGGCTTGTTCCAGAACCTCGTCATCGGCTCGGACCCGGTGGCGGGCATCATCGAGGACCCGCGCGTGCGCGCCGCCACGCTGACCGGGAGCGAACCGGCGGGGCGCGCGGTCGCCGCGACCGCGGGGCGCTGCCTCAAGAAGGTGGTCCTCGAACTGGGCGGGTCGGATCCCTTCATCGTGATGCCCTCGGCCGATCTCGACAAGGCAGTCGAGACCGCGGTGAGGGCGCGAATCCAGAATGCCGGGCAGAGCTGCATCTGCGGCAAGCGGATGATCGTCCACCGCGACATCCATGCCGCGTTCGCCGAGCGCTTCACCGACGCCATGCTCGCGGTCGTCGCGGGCGATCCCTTCGACGAGGCCAGCGACATGGGGCCGATGTCGAGCGCCGACCAGCGGCAGACCGTCCTCGACCAGCTCGCCAAGGCGCAGGCGGCGGGGGCGCGGCTGGCCGGCGGCGCGCCGGGCGAGGGCCCCGGCGCGTATCTGGGCGCCGGCGTGCTGACCGGGCTCGAACCCGACGGGGCGATGCGCGAGGAGGAACTGTTCGGGCCGATCGCGATGCTGTTCGAAGCCGCCGATGTCGATGACGCGATCCGCATCGCCAACATCACCCCCTACGGGCTGGGCTCGGCGGTCTTCACCCGGGAGCCGGCCGAGGCCGAGCGCTTCGTCACCGGGCTCGATTGCGGGATGACCGCGATCAACCAGCTGTGCGCCTCGACCCCCGAGGCGCCCTTCGGCGGGGTCAAGAATTCGGGCCACGGGCGCGAACTCGCGCGCTTCGGGCTGCACGAGTTCATGAACCTGAAGAGCGTGTTGCGCAACGCGTGAGGGCCGCCCGCTCCGGTGGGAGCGGGCGGCCCTCGTGACGTGCCCGGGGCGTCGCGGCGCTAGCGCGGCTGGCCGTAGAGCGACTGTTCGGCGAGCGTCGCGTTGCGCGGTGCCAAGACGATGTCCTCGCGCACCGCGCGGGTGCCGATGCCGCTGCTCGCCGAGGCGATCGGGTCGCAGCTGGCGGTGCCGTTGACGAACGCCACCGCGCGGCTGGTCGAGGCCTCGTCGAGATTGCCGAGCGGGCGCATATAGTCGTCGCTGGCGCGGCAGGTGACCGGATAGACGTCGGCGAGCCCGTCGATATAGTCGCCCACCCCGTCGGCGTTGACGGTCTTGAAGGCGATCACGCGGAAACGGTCGTCGCAGGCCTCGCGATCGATCGCGATCTGCCCCACCGGCTTGCCGAAAGTGTCCGAACCGACCAGCGCGGTATCGCTGCCGTAATAGGGCGGGAAGGCGTTGGCGAGCAATTCGCTCGCCGAGGCGCTGCGCCCGGTGGTGACGAAGGCGATCCGAACCGGCTCGATCTGGTTGGCGGCGGCCTCGAAGCGCTCGATGCGGTCATCGTCGGTGATCGCATAGTTGCGCTCGACGCCTTCCGAATAGATCGTCTCGCTGAAGATCTCGCCGTCGATCCCCTCGCTCAGGAGGTCGCCGAAATAGTTGGCCACGCTGACGAGCCCGCCGCCGTTGTAGCGCACGTCGACGACGATCTTGTCGACGCCGGCGTTGGTCAGCGTGGCGAAGGCCTCGCCGAGCTGCGTGCGCGCCTTCTCGGTCGCGAAGGTCCGCAGGTTGACATAGCCGACATCGCCGAACACCTCGACGCCGTAGCGGGTGGAGATCGGATCGAGGCTATATTCGCTCGCGGTCAGCGTGACGATCTGTGCCGCCTGGTAGGTGCCCGGGTTGGCATAGTCGGGATTGGCGAATTCGACCACGACCTGTTCGCCGTCGTTCGACGGGAACAGGAGGTCGATCAACGTGCCGTTGTTATAGGCGGTGACCGGGTCGGTCAGGGTCGCCTCGCTGCGGCCGATGCGCAGAATCTCGGCCCCGCGGTCGATCCCCGCCTGCCCGTAGGCGGGACCGCTCTCGAAGGTCTCGAGCAGCACCAGCGCGTTGCCCGCCGCGAAGGTGGGGCGCCAGCCATAATCCTCGAAGGTGGCGTTGGCGATCTGCGCGTTTTCCTCTTCGATCGAGGTGACGTAGGTGAAGCCCGGCTTGTCGAGCTTGGCGGCATAGGCCGGCGCGAGCAGCGCCTCGATATAGTCGGAGAGCGTCGAATAGTCGTCGGGGTTGACGTTGGTCGCGATCTGGTCGGGATAGAGGTAATATTCCTGCAGCGTCTCGAGCACCCAGTCCTTGCGCGCATCGAGCGAACAGCTGTCGCCCCCGCCGCCGCCGCCGGTGGGCGGGGGAAGCGGCGAGCCGCCGCCGCTGCTGCCGCCGCTGCCGCCGCCGCCGCAACTGGCCAGCATCGTGGTCGCCACGAGGATTCCCACAAACTTGTCCGCTCGCATGTAACTCTCCGTAGGGACGCCCGCCCGGCGCCCCGCCGGGGCCCCGATCAAACATCGAAAATCATTGCAAAAACACTGCTGGTGCAGGCGACATGAACCTACCGTGTCCGCGCGCGCTGTCTAGCGGCGTGATAAATCTTCCACGGCCTGCAGCGTTTTTGCAACATGGTCGGCATAGTCCATCTCCGAATGCACCATCGCCACGGTGCCGTCGGGGGCGATGACGTAGGAGGTGCGGTCGGCCACCGGGACCACCGCGCCGATACCCGCGAGCTCGACATCATAGGCGGCCAGCAGCGCCGGCGAAGCATGCGCCATCGGGACCTTCGAGCGGCACACCTCGGTCGAGAAGCGCGCCAGCGTGTCGAGGTTGTCGGTCGACAGCCCGATCACCTGCGCCCCCGCCGCCTTGAAGCGGGGCATCGCGTCGGCGAACGCCTTGCTCTCGAGGGTGCAGCCCTTGGTGAAGGCCTTGGGGAAGAAATAGAGGACCACGGGGCCGTGCCGCAGCTGTTCGGCGAGGTGGACGCGGAAGCGCTGGTCGCCGAGCATCCCCATCGTCTTGAAATCGGGCGCGCGGGTGCCGCTCGCCAGTTGCGCCTGCGCGGGGGCAGTCGGTCCGAGGAGCAGGAGGAGCCCCAGCAACGTTCCCAGCATCGTTCGCAGCATCGACCAGTCCTTTCTCGCGTCCGCCGGCTCCTTGGCCGGAGTCGGACGTTCAGGGGATGAACAGGCCAGGGAGAGTGTCATGAATGCGCCGCGCCGCAAAGCGCGTATTTGGGCGGTAGCCGCGGGGCTCGCGGGGCTCGCCGCGGGCGGGTGCGAGCGCGACCCGCCCGCCGCCCCGCCCGGCGAGCCGGCCGCGTTGCCGGACGAGGCGGCGGTCCGCGGTCCCGAAACGCTGGTGGCGCCCGTCTCGCCGGTCGCCACCGCCGACGGCTGGAGCGTCGAGCGCTCCGAGGCGGGGCTGCGGCTGGTCTATCGCCCCGAGGGCGAGGCGGCCGAGGACCCGGTTGCGGTGCTGACCTGCCTCGTCGGCGGCGGGCTCATCGTGCGGCTGCCCCGGATCGCCCCGCTCGGCGAGGAGGACCGGCTGCGCATCGGGGCGGGCGAGGCGGTCGCGGAGCTCGATGCCGATCCGACGCGCGAGACCGGGGGCATCGCCGGGCGCGGGCCGGCGCCGAGCACGCTCGCGGCGATGCTCGCGCAGGGCCTGACCGCCTCTTACGGCGCCGCCTCGACCGGGGTGCTGCCCCCCGCGCCCGACGCCGCCATCGCCGCGATCCGCTCCGCCTGCAATTGAGGGTCGGGGCCGCTGCCGTCGGGGAAGCGGACCTTTTCGGGGTGGCGCGGGCACAGGCTTTTGAAGAAGCGCATGGCGGGCTCCATGTCGGCTTCCATGTCGCCGGTGGGGTGGATGATCGGTCCCAGCAGGCCGAGCTTGTTGGCATAGTCGGGGCCGGCACAGACGATCGGGATGCCCGCTTCCTGCGCGATCCGGTAATAGCCGCTGCGCCACTCGGTGGTCGCCGAGCGCGTGCCCTCGATCGCGATCACCAGCGCGAAGTCATCGGCCGCGGCGATCTTCTCGACCACCTGCTGGACCATGTTGGCGCGCTTGCGCCGATCGACCGAGACCCCGCCCATCGCCCGCATGAAGCCGCCGATCGGCCAGCGGAACAGCGTGTGCTTGCCAAGGAAGCGGGGGGTGATGCCGAAATGCTCGACCACCCCGACGAAGACGAGGAAATCGTAGTTCGAACTGTGCGGCGCGCCCGCGATGATGAACTTGTCGGTCTCGGGCAGCGTGCCGACCACGCGCCAGCCCTGCGTGCGGAACCAGCGCAGCGAGGCCCATTTGAGCAGCCGGGCCAGCCGCGACATCGGGGCGGCGGGCGGGCTCGCGGCGGACGACGGGGCGGGCTCGGTCGGGACGCTGGTCATATCTTCCTGTCGGCGCTGGCGCGGCGAGATGCAAGCCGGAACCGCGGGGGCGCGCGCCGGGTTGGCTAGCCGGACCCGATGAACAATTACGAGGAACCCCCGATGCACCGCCTGATCCTCCCCGCCCTGCTGCTGGCCGCGACCGCCGCGTGCGGCAACACCGAGACCGACACCGATGTCGCGCTCGACCCCACCCCCGATGTCGAGGAGCTGCGCGACGTGCCCGACGATTATGAGCCGCGCGTGGTCAACGAGGAGGAGGCGATGACTACCGTCCCGGCCGAGGATCCCGACATGTCCGAGACCGAACCCGACCCCGCGGCGGTGGATTGACCCTACGGGATTTGGACTAGCGCCGGAACGCCGCCGGGCGCGCTCCGTTGATGCCCCGAACCTTTCACTGGAACGGAGATCAGACCATGCAACGCCTTACCCTTGCCCTCCTGACGACGGCCGCGCTCGGGCTCAGCGCCTGCGGCGATACCGACACCACGGTCGAGCCCGATGCCGACACGGCGATGACCGCCGACGACATGACGATGGACGACGAGGGGCAGACGATCGTCGTCCTCGCGCAGGACAATCCCCAATTCTCGACGCTGGTGAGCGCGATCACCACCGCCGAGCTCGGCGAGACGCTGTCGGGTGACGGGCCCTATACCGTCTTCGCCCCCGACAATGCCGCGTTCGAGAAGATCGACCAGGCCACGCTCGAGGGCCTGATGACCGAAGAACAGCGCGAGCAGCTGACCAACATCCTCACCTACCATGTCGTCGAGGGCGACCTGATGGCGAGCGGGCTCGTCCAGCAGATCGAGGATGCCGGCGGGTCGCTCGAGCTGACCACCGTGGGCGGCGGCACGCTGACCGCGAGCATCGTTGACGGCAATGTCGTGCTGACCGACGCCACGGGCGGCACCGCGACGGTCACGCAGACCGATCTCGACGCCTCGAACGGCACGATCCACGTGATCGATACCGTGCTGATGCCCGCCGGCTAGGGCGATTGCATGCCGGGCGCGCTCCCGCTCTAACCGCGCGCCAGGCATGTTGGGCGCCGCCGATCCCTCGGGGTCGGCGGCGCTTTCGCGTCCGCGCCGCGTCCGATTGTGAGCGTGCGCGCGCGCTCAGCCGCGCGCGAGCATCGTCACCAGCCGGTCGGCGGCCGCCGCGGCGCGCGCGGCGGCGGCGTTGAGATTGGCGTGGAAATCGTCGGCGCCGGCCCCATCGGCCGCGTCCGAGACCGCGCGGATCCCGGCCCACGGCAGCCCGTGATGCTCGGCGACCTGCGCGATCGCGCCGGTCTCCATGTCGACCAGGTCGGCGGCGAACCGGTCGACGAGGTGCGCGGCGCGCTGCTCGTCCTCGATGAAACAATCGCCGGTGAGGATCGTCGCGGCAGGCAGTCCGAGCCCGGGGTCGGGCATCGCCGACAAGGGCTCGAGCCGCGAGGTCCCGATCGGCATCGTCCCGGCGCGAAAGGCGATAAATTGATTGTCGCGCCAGGCGCCATAGTCGTGCTGGAAGGCGCGATCGACCCAATAGACCGCCTCGGAACGGGTCCCGACGCCGCCGGCGACCCCGAGGCTGAGCAGGCAGTCCGCCCCCTCGCCGATCAGCGTGGCGGCCGCCATCGCGGCGTTGACCTTGCCCACCCCGGCACAGGCGAGGACCCAATCCTCGCCATCGCCCTCGCGGCAATAGAAGGGCATGTCGCGACGCGTTCGGCCGATTCCGCGACGAAAGCAGTCGGCCTCCTCGAGTAGTCCGGTGATGATCCCGATGCGCACGCTCTTCCCTTCGCCGCTCACCCGCCATGCCCATAGGGCGCAACGGCGAACGGCGCCAGCGATTTAGCCGACGCGAGGCTGCGAGAATTCGGGAAGGGGAGCGGTCGGCGGCTAGAGCGAGGGGATGATCCACACGAGCGACATCGCGATCACGATGAGGAAGAGCGAGACGCCGAGCACCCAGCGGGTGATGTGCGGCTTGACCGCCCCGGTCGCCTCTTCTTCCGACACATGGACTTCGTCGCCCTTGCGATACATGCTCAAATTCCTCTGCTATTCGAAGGTGAAACCGTCCAGCCCGCCTGTTGGTTGCACATCTCCACCCCCCGCTTTAGGGCGGTATGACCGCCGTGAAGTGCGAAAATCCTGTCTTTTCGCGGTCGGGGGGCTAGGATCGAGCCCACCGGGCGGTGTCGTCCGTCCCAGATTGCCCCAGATTGGAAGGTACCCCGCTCGTGCTGAGCCTGCCGTCCCTCCACGCCGCCCTCGCGATCATGGTCGCCACGCTGATGTTCGCGGCGTTCGCCTCGAACCGCTTCAAGGTCGAGATCATCAGCCTGATGACGATCGGCGCGATCGCGCTGATGCTCTACCTGATCCCGCTGCCCCAGACCAATCCCAAGGACGGGCTGGCGCTCGCCTTCGGGGGCTTCGGGCATACCGCGCTGGTGACCATCTGCGCGCTGATGGTGATGGGGCGCGGGCTGGTCGTGACCGGCGCGCTCGAGCCCGCCGCGCGCGCGCTCGGGTCGGTGTTCCGGGTCAACACCCACGTCGGGCTGCTGGTCACCCTCGTGCTGGCCATGTTCGCCTCGATGGTGGTCAACGACACGCCGGTGCTGGTCCTTCTGATCCCGGTGATGGTGCAGCTCGCCGCGGGCGGGGCGATGCCCGCCTCGAAGACGCTCATCCCGCTCAATGCCGCGATCCTGATCGGCGGGATGGCGACGACGATCGGTACCTCGACCAACCTGCTCGTGGTCTCGATCGCCGCCGACCTGGGCATGCAGGAACTGCCGATCTTCCACTTCACCCCGATCGTGCTGACGGCCGCGCTGGTGTGCCTGCCCTACATCTGGCTGGTGATGCCGCGGTTGCTCCCCGACAACAGTCCCGAGGCGGGGCACGAGCCGCGCAAGTTCATCGCCACGCTGCGGGTGGGCACCGGGTCGAGCTGGCTCGAGCGCGCCTATGACGACTTCAAGGACAAGCTGCCCGAGACCTTCGCCTTCCTGCGCGAGCCGCGCACGCTGCAGCCGGGGCAGCGGCTCGCCGCCGTCGCCACCGCCGACGGGCTGCGCGAGGCGGCGCGCAAGCTCGGCGCGACCGCCGCGCCGCGCTGGCTGATCGAACGGCTCGGCAAGGAAAGCGCGGCGACCGGCGAGGACCTCGTCGAGGCCGAGATGGCGATCAGCGGCGACAGCCGGCTGGTCGGCCGCACGCTCCAGACCGCGGGGATCCGCGGGGTCGCGGTGCTCGGGGTCGCGCAGGCGCCGAGCCGGGGGTTTGCCGCCCCGCGCGAGATGAGCGCCGAGGCGCGACTCGCCGAGGGCGACATCCTGCTCGTCCTCGGGCGCGAGAGCGCGCTGCAGGAGTTCGCCCAGAACGACGCGCTGCTGATGCTCGACGGCGCGCGCCCGCTGCCGCGTCGCCGCAAGGCGTGGACCGCGATTCTCATCATGGGCACCGCGGTGCTGCTCGCCTCGCTCGGCATCGTGCCGATCGCGATCTCGGCGCTCGCCGGCGCGGTGGCGATGTTCGTGACCGGCTGCGTGCATTTCGACAAGGTCGGGCGCGCGCTGTCGGCCAAGGTGATCGTGCTCGTTGCCGCCTCGATCGCGATCGGGCGGCTGATCGCCGACAGCGGCGCGGCGCAATGGCTCGGCGAGATCCTCGCCTTCGGGATGAGCGGGCTGGCGCCGCCCTTCGTGCTCGCGCTGATCATGTTGTTCGTCACGCTGCTGACCAACTTCGCCTCGAACGCCACCGCGGCGGCGGTCGGCACCCCGATCGCCTTCAGCCTCGCCGGCCAGCTGGGGCTCGAGGTCGAACCGCTGGTGCTCGCGGTGCTGTTCGGCTGCAACCTGTGCTACGCCACCCCCATCGCCTACCAGACGAACATGCTGATCATGGCCGAGGGCGACTATCGCTTTAACGACTATCTCAAGACCGGCATTCCGCTGGTGCTGCTGATGGTGGCCAGCCTCTCGGTGGTGCTGTCGATCACCTACGGGCTCTAGCGCGCCACAAAAAAGGCCCGCCGGGGGGACCCGGCGAGCCTCGTCGCGTCGCCGCGGCCGGGATCGGCCGGGGGGCGGGTCGGGTCGCTCACCGCGCGCTGTCGGCGACGAGGCCCGTGATCAGGTAGAACAGGATGGCGGTGCCGGCGCTGATGAAGAAGGCGACGACCCAGCCGAGACGGACGAGCGTGACATCGAGCCCGAAATAATCGGCGATGCCGGCCGAGACGCCCATCAGCTTGCCTTCGCTGGGCTTGACGAGAAACTTGCGATCCATGGGTAATATTCTCCGATTGGTGAAAGGGTCAGGCGATCGGGGCACCCGACAGCGCGGCGCCGAGCAGCAGGCTGGCGGCGAAGATCGAGGCGGCGACCGAGACGAGGATGTCCTTGGCGACAAACTGGGCATTCATGGTTTTTCTCCCTTTTGGTCGAACCCGGCCACCGTGGCTGGGCTCGCCAGATACAATGCAGGGAGCGTGCCAATTTGAAAAACGAGTAAAATCAATGCCCGTCGTGACATCGTGGCGAGAAATCCGGTGCACTTTCCCGACTGTTGGGATTTTCCACGAGCGCGCCGCGCGGGCTGATCCCGGCTTTAGGCCGCCATTGCCAACCCGCCCGGCGCCCCCTACCTCGCCGGGATGGCGCGCCCGAGCAAAGGACATGCCCCCGAGGGCGGCGATTTTCGCATCCTCCTGCGGTTCCTGCCCTGGCTCTGGCCGGCGGGGCGCACCGACCTCAAGGCGCGCGTCGTGGTGTCGATCCTGCTGGTGCTGCTCGGCAAGGCGATCGTGCTCGCGGTGCCCTTCTTCTACAAGGAGGTGGTCGACCGCATGGCCGCGGGCGAGGGCGGCGCGGCGGCGGGGGTCGACATCATCATCGGGCTGGTCGCCGCCTATGCGACGATGCGGCTGCTCGGCACGCTGGTCGACAATGTGCGCAACGGCATCTTCGAGCGGGTCGGGCAGGAAGCGGCGCGGCGGCTGGCGAGTCGGCTGTTCCGCCACATCCACGCCCTGTCGCTGCGCTTCCACCTCGAGCGCCGCACGGGCAGCCTCGGCCGGCTCGTGGAGCGGGGCACCAAGAGCGTCGATTCGATGCTCTATTTCATCCTCTTCAACATCGCGCCGACCGCGGTCGAGCTGGTCGGCATCGCGATCATCTTCACGCTCCAGTTCGGGCTGGGACTGACCGCCGCGACGATGACGATGGTGGTCGCCTATATCTGGTTCACCCGCGTCGTGACCGACTGGCGCAACGCGATCCGCCGCGACATGAACGCGGTCGACCAGCAGGCCGCGCAGCGCGCGGTCGACAGCCTGCTCAACTACGAGACGGTAAAATATTTCGGCGCCGAGGAGCGCGAGAGCGCGCGCTACGACTCGGCGGTCGAGCGCTACAGCCACGCGGCGGTCAAGAACGAGACCAGCCTCGCCTGGCTCAACGCGGGGCAGGCGGTGATCACCAATGTCATGATGGCGGGGGCGATGGCCTATACCGTCTGGGGCTGGAGCGCGGGGCGCTTCACCCCGGGCGACGTGGTGCTGGTCAATTCGCTGCTGATGCAGCTCTACCGTCCCTTGAACATGCTCGGCTGGGTCTATCGCTCGATCAAACAGGGGCTGATCGACATGGAGGAGATGTTCGCGCTGCTCGACACGCCGGTCGAGATCGAGGATGCGGCAGGGGCGCGCGACCTCCACGTCGGCGCGGGGCATGTGCGCTTCGAGGCGGTGCGCTTCGGCTACGGCCCCGACCGCGAGATCCTGAAGGGCATCGACCTCGACATTCCCGCGGGCACCAGCCTCGCGGTGGTCGGCCCCTCGGGGGCGGGCAAGTCGACGCTCGCGCGCCTGCTCTACCGCTTCTACGAGCCGCAGGGCGGGCGCATCACAATCGACGGCGTCGATATCGCCGAGGTGACGCAGGCAAGCTTGCGCGCCGCGATCGGCATCGTCCCGCAGGACGCGGTGCTGTTCAACGACACGATCGGCTACAATATCGGCTACGGCCGCGAGGACGCGACCCAGCCCGAGGTCGAGGCCGCGGCCAAGGGCGCCGCGATCGACGCCTTCATCGCCGCGCTGCCCGAGGGCTATGACACCAAGGTCGGCGAACGCGGGTTGAAGCTGTCGGGCGGCGAGAAGCAGCGCGTCGCCATCGCCCGCACGCTTTTGAAAGATCCGCCGATCCTGATCCTCGACGAGGCGACCAGCGCGCTCGACAGCGCCACCGAGCAGGACATCCAGGCGACGCTCGAGGATGTCATGCGCGCGCGCACGACGATCATGATCGCGCACCGGCTCTCGACGGTGGTCCACGCCGACCAGATCGTGGTGCTGGACGATGGGCAGGTCGCCGAACGCGGAACGCACGAGGAGTTGTTAGCGCTAGGCGGGCGCTACGCCGACCTTTGGGCGCGGCAGGCTAGGGAGCGGGCGCTGGAGAAAGCAGCGGAGTAGTCAGGTCGAAGGGACCGCGACGACGGTCATCAACGCCAGAAATATACCGACCAGCCCAAGCCAGGCCCATTGGATCATCCGGCCGACGGGATAGATGCGTGTCCACCAAAGAAGGATCGGCATTCCAAAGATCGCGATGACGATGCCCCACCCGAAGACGTCGCGGGGACCACCCATGCCAAAGCCACCAAAAGCGAACAGGGCGAAAATCAGCGATGACGTAAGCGCCGTCCAATAGCGCAGCTCGGTCACGCCGCCGCCGTCGTCCAGCCGAGCGCCGGTAGCGTGATGCTCGTCTTGCCGCCCATGTCGGTGCGTTTCACGATCAGTTCGCGCTCCTCGATATAGTCGATTAGGCGGCGGGCGCGGCTGAGGCTCGCGGTGCCGTAGATGGCGGCGATCGCCTCTTCGCTCGGGCTCGGCGCCCCCTCGCGCGCCGCCTTGGCGATCAGCAGGAAGGGCGCGAGCATGTCGTCGGGCAGGCCCTCCGCCGCCGCCAGCACCTCGCCCCAGTCGGGCTGCGGGTCCTCGGGGATGCCCGCGCGCGCCGCCGCGAGACGCCGCCCGAAGGCGGGCAGGTCGAGCGGGGGGGTGCGCAGCCCCTTCATCCGGCAGCGCACCGAGAAATCCTGGTAGGCGATGGCGGTGGAGCGTGGTTTGCCGTCCTCTTCCTCGACCATTGCGGCCAAGGCCTCGGCGACGATCGGCTCGACCGCCTCGGCGTCGGGGGCGGGGACGGGGGGCTCGTCGGCGGCGCGGCGGGTGGTCACGGCGGCGGCGAGCTGCTCCATCATCGTCTCCGAGGGCAGCGGCTTGGGCGCGGGCTTTTCGGGCTTGGGGGGCTCGGGCGCATCGGCGAGGTCGTCGAACAATAGCGAGGCGGCCTCCTCGCCGGTGGCGGTCGGCAGCGGGGTGAGCGCGGGGGTGGCGTCCTTGGGGCCGGTCTCGACGCTGCCGATCTTCACCTTGATCGGTCGCCGCGAAATCGCGGGGCCCAACCCGAGGAACTGCCCGCGCTCGAGGTCGCGGATCGCCTCGGCCTGCCGCCGTTCCATGCCGAGCAGGTCGGCGGCGCGCGCCATGTCGATGTCGAGGAAGGTACGGCCCATGAGGAAGTTGGACGCTTCGGCGGCGACATTCTTGGCCAGCTTGGCGAGCCGCTGGGTGGCGATGATGCCCGCGAGCCCGCGCTTGCGCCCGCGGCACATCAGGTTGGTCATCGCGCCGAGCGAGGCGCGGCGCACGTCCTCGGGCACCTCGCCGCCCGCGGTGGGCGCGAACATCTGCGCCTCGTCGACGATCACCAGCGCGGGGTACCAATGCTCGCGCGGGGCATCGAACAGCGTGTTGAGAAAGCCCGCGGCGCAGCGCATCTGCCCGTCGGCCTCGAGCCCCTCGAGGCTGAGCACGACGCTCAGCCGATGCTCGCGGATGCGCATGGCGAGCTTGCCGATCTCGGTCTCGCTATGGGCCGCGCCCTCGACCACGACATGCCCGTAGGCATCGCTGAGCGTGGTGAATTCGCCCTCGGGGTCGACGATCACCTGCTGCACCTGCCCCGCCGATTTCTCGAGCAGGCGGCGCAGCAGGTGCGACTTGCCGCTGCCCGAATTGCCCTGGACGAGCAGCCGGGTGGCGAGCAGTTCTTCGAGGTTGAGGGGAACGGTCTTCCCGAGCGGGTCGACCCCCATGTCGACGGCGATAGGCATGTCGCGCCACCCTAGCCGTGCGGGCTTGCGAGACAAGCGCGAAACCTGCACGCACGCTCGCGCATTGGGCTTTTGCAAAGGGAGTGTGGTCGATGATCCTCAAGAAAGTGCCGCTCGACGGCGATTTCCATGTCGGCAGCCAGATGGGGCTCGACGATGTCGAGACGCTGCGGGCCGAAGGCTATGGGATGGTCATCTGCAACCGGCCCGACCATGAGGAAGAGGACCAGCCTACCGCCGCCGCGCTCGAGGCGGCGTGCAAGGACGCGGGGATCCGCTTCGCCCATGTGCCGATCGGGCGCGGCATCTCGCCCGCCGACGTGGCGGCCGAATGCGAGGCGCTCGATGCCGCCGGCGACGCCAAGACCTTCGCCTTCTGCCGCTCGGGCACGCGCTCGACGCTGCTGTGGGCGCTCGCGCACCACGAGCGGGGGCGCCCGATCGCCGACCTGCGCGAAACCGCCGCCGAGGCGGGGTACAGCCTCGACCCGATCAACCACCTGCTGTAACCGCTTGCCGCCCCCGATCGCGGCTTGTCGCGACCGGTCGAGCGCGCTAGCGAGAGGCGGTGCGCGATCCCCTCGACATCCTCCGCGAGACCTTCGGCTTCGCCGCCTTTCGCGGCGTCCAGGAGCAGGTGGTCACGCGCATCCTCGAGGGCCAAGACGCGCTCGGGGTGATGCCCACGGGGGCGGGCAAGTCGCTGTGCTACCAGCTCCCCGCGGTGGCGCTCGAGGGCACCGCGATCGTCATCTCGCCGCTGATCGCCCTGATGGAGGACCAGGTCCGCTCGGCCAGTGCCAACGGCATTCGCGCCGCCGCGCTGACCAGCGCCTCGCGCGATCCCGGCGGTACCGAGCGCGCGCTGGCCGAGGGCGAGCTCGACCTCCTCTATGTCGCCCCCGAACGCGCCACCACCGACCGCTTCGGGCGGCTGCTCGAGGCGGCGCGGATCAGCCTCGTCGCGGTCGACGAGGCGCATTGCGTGTCCGAATGGGGGCATGACTTCCGCCCCGACTATCGGCTGCTGCGCCCGCTGCTCGACCATCTGCGCTTGCCGCGTCTCGCGCTCACCGCCACCGCCGACCGCCGGACCCGCGCCGACATCCTCGACCAGCTCGGCATCGCCCCCGAGGGGCTCGTCGTCTCGGGGTTCGACCGGCCCAACATCCGCTATCACGTGGTCCCGCGCTCGGGGCTGCCGGGGCAGCTGCGCGCGCTCCTCAAGGCGCATGACGGGGCGGGGATCGTCTATTGCCCAAGCCGCGCCAAGACCGAGGCGCTCGCCGCCGACCTGCGCGAGACCGGGCGCCCGGCGGCCGCCTATCACGCCGGGCTCGACCCGCATATCCGCGCCAACAACCAGGAGGCCTTCGTGCGCTCCGAGGACATGGTGATGGCGGCGACGATCGCCTTCGGGATGGGGATCGACAAGCCCGACGTGCGCTTCGTCGCGCATGCGGCCACCCCCAAGTCGATCGAGGCCTATTACCAGGAAACCGGGCGCGCGGGGCGCGACGGCGAGCCCGCCGAGGCGTGGCTGTTCTGGGGGGCGGAGGATTTCGCGCGCGCCCGCCAGCGCATCGAGACCGAGGTCGAACCGCACCGCCAGCAGGCCGAGCGCGAACGGTTGAACGCGCTCGCCGCCTTCGTCGAAGCCGCGACCTGTCGCCGCGCCATCCTGCTGCGGCATTTCGGCGAGGACCCGCCCGAGACCTGCGGCAATTGCGACAATTGCCTCGCGCCCCCCAAGACCCTTGATGTCACGGTGGTCGCGCAGAAGCTGCTGTCGGCCGCCTTTCGCACCGAGATGCGCTTCGGGGTCGGATATCTCAAGCAGGTACTGTCGGGCGACGACAACGCGAAGGTGCGCACCAACGGGCATCACCGCCTGTCGGTGTTCGGGATCATGGAGGCCGACGAATTGCGGCTGGTCCAGCCGGTGGCGCGCGCGCTGATCGCGCGCGACGCGCTGCGCGCCGATGCCTATGGGGGGTTGAGCTTCGGCCCCGGCGCGAAGCCGATCCTCAAGGGCGAGCAACGCGTCGAGATCGCGCTTCCGCCCAAGCAATCGTCGGGATCGAAGCGGCGCGCGCGCGAGGATCATCCGCCCGACCCGCTGTTCGACGCGCTCCGCGCATGGCGCCGCGAGGAGGCCAGCGAACAGGGGGTACCACCCTATGTCATCTTCCACGATTCCACGCTGCGGCAGGTCGCGGCGATGAAGCCCGACAGCCTCGCGGCGCTGCGCCGGGTCGACGGGGTGGGGGAAAAGAAGCTCGAGCGCTATGGCGAGGGGCTGCTGGGGGCGCTCAAGGGCGCGCTCTAGTCGTCCTCGACCGCCACCGCGTCGGGGGGCGAGCTGAGGATGTCGCGGGCCACGGCAAGGTCGCTCTCGTCGACCATCAGCCGCACCCACGCCAGCCCCGCGCCCCCGAACACGTTGTTGAGCCCGGTGTCGAAGATCATCGCCGGGATATTCTCCGCCTCGAGCCGGTGGCGCGCGAGGTCGCCCTCGACCCGCGTGGAATAGCGCGCCGCCTCGACGAGGCTCACGCGGCGGTGCCGCCGACGGTGATGGCGGAGACGAGCAGGCTCGGCTGCCCGACGCCCGCGGGGACCGACTGGCCGCCCTTGCCGCACATGCCGACGCCTTCGTCCAGCGCCATGTCGTTGCCGATGCCCTGCACCCGCTGCATCACCGTCGGCCCGTCGCCGATCAGCGTCGCGCCCTTGATCGGGTCGCCCAGCTTGCCACCCTCGACCTTGTAGGCCTCGGTGCAGCTGAAGACGAACTTGCCGCTGACGATATCGACCTGCCCGCCGCCGAAGCTCTTGGCGTAGATACCCTTGTCCAGCCGCGCGAGCAGCTCGGCGGGATCATCCTCGCCGCCCAGCATGAAGGTGTTGGTCATGCGCGGCATCGGCGCATGCGCGAAGCTCTCGCGGCGCCCGTTGCCGGTGGGCTCGACCCCCATCAGCCGGGCGTTGAGGCGGTCCTGCATATAGCCACGCAAGATGCCGTCCTCGATCAGCACGTTGCGCTGCGTCGGGGTGCCCTCGTCGTCGATCGTCAGGCTGCCGCGGCGATCGGCGATATTGCCCTCGTCGACCACGGTGACGCCGGGCGAGGCGACACGCTCGCCGATGCGCCCCGAGAAGGTCGACTGCCCCTTGCGGTTGAAGTCACCCTCGAGCCCGTGGCCGACCGCCTCGTGCAGCAGCACGCCGCACCAGCCGGGGCCGAGCAGCACCGGCATGTCTCCCGCGGGCGCGGCAACCGAGCGCATGTTGACGTCGGCCATGCGCACCGCTTCATCGACGCAGCGCATCCACGTCGCGCGGTCGAACAAGCGGTCGTAGAGATAGCGCCCGCCCAGCCCGTGGCTGCCGCTCTCGCGGCGATCGCCATCGGCCATCACCACCGAGACGTTGAGCCGCACCAGCGGGCGCACGTCGGTACCGACGAAGCCGTCGGGGCGGACGATCTCGACCACGCTCCAGCTGCCCGAGAGCACCACGCTGACCTGGTCGATGCGCGGGTCGCGGCGGCGCGCCTCCGCCTCGATCTCCTCGATGAGCGCGAGCTTCCTTTCGAACGGCACCGCGACCAGCGGGTCGGCGTCGGTGTAGAGCCTGGCGTTGGTGCCGCGCGGCGGCCCGGCGGGGGCCTGCTTCGACGGGTCGAGCAAGCGGAGCGTCTCGGCGGCGCGGTCGATCGCGGCGCGGCTCAGTTCGTTCGCATGCGCGAAACCGGTCATCTCGCCGGTCACCCCGCGCAGCCCGAACCCCCGATCGGTCGAATAGTCGGCGGCGCGCAGCCGGCCGTCGTCGAAGGCGACCATCTCGGAGGCGCGATACTGGAGATAGAGTTCGCCGTCGTCGCGGTCCGACAGGTGCGCGCGCGCCGCGGCGAGCGCGTCGGCGGGTTCGAACCCGCCCGGCGTGTAGAGGAACCCCCGAGGACCGAGGCTCACGCCACGTCCCTGCCGCTCGCCTCGTCGTCGGCCGGTCCGCCCGCGAGGACGAAGCGGCGATCGCAATAACCGCATTCGACGAAACCGTTGTCGTCGATGTGGAGGAAGACGCGCGGGTGGCCGAGCGCGGGCGAGATGTCGCCGGCGCCGTCGCAATGGACGCGGAGCGTATCGACTCGGATCGTCTCGGGGGGCGGGATCGTGGACATGGCTTGCCGATTAGCGAAGCCGCCCCGCCGCGGCAACCGCCGCGCGCGCCCGCGCCGCGGGGGCGCGAGGGCTTGGCGGGGCGCGCCGGCATGCCTAAGGCAGCGGGCATGACCCAGCCCCCCGCGATCCGCATCGAGCAGTTGTCGAAGACCTATGCCGGGGGCAAGCGGGCGCTCGACGATGTCAGCTTCGAGGTGCCGCAGGGGCAGATCTTCGGGCTGCTCGGCCCCAATGGCGCGGGCAAGTCGACGCTGATCAACATCCTCGCCGGGCTCGTCACCAAGACGAGCGGGCGCGCCGAAATCTGGGGCTTCGACATCGATCGCGACCATCGCAACGCCAAGCGGTCGATCGGCATCGTGCCGCAGGAAATCCTGTTCGACCCCTTCTTCACCCCCGCCGAGGCGCTCGAGATCCAGGCCGGGCTCTACGGCATCGCGCCGCGCGATCGCCGCACCGCCGAGCTGCTCGAGGCGGTCGCGCTCACCGACAAGGCCGATGCCTATGCGCGCACGCTGTCGGGCGGCATGAAGCGCCGCCTGCTGGTTGCCAAGGCGATGGTCCATTCGCCCCCCATCCTCGTCCTCGACGAGCCCACCGCGGGGGTCGACATCGACCTGCGCCAGCAACTGTGGGACTATGTCCGCGAATTGCACGCGCGCGGTGTCACGGTGGTGCTCACCACTCATTATCTCGAGGAAGCCGAGGAATTGTGCGACCGCATCGCGATCATCAACCACGGCAAGCTCGTCACCAACGAGCCGACCCGCCAGCTGATCGCGCGGGCGCAGGAGAAGCAGGTCGTCGTCACCTTCGACAAGCCCGTCGCCGCGCTGCCCGCCGACGATCGCTTCGAGAAGATCGAGCGGATCGGCGATACCGAGGTCGCGATCTCCTATTCCAAGGACAAGGTGCATGCGGGCGAGGTGCTGCGGCTGCTCGCGCGCGAGGGCTATGACATCGTCGACGTGCGCACGCGCGAGCCCGATCTCGAGGACGTGTTCCTCAGCCTGACGCGGGGCTAGTCGAGCCCCGAATATTTCCACATGGGGCCGTTCCAGTCGAGCTGGAGCGACCAGTTCTCGCCCGGCGCCCAGGCGGTCACGGTGCGCGGCTGGATCGGGATGCCGTCGGGATTGTCGACCTCGACCTCGAGCATCCGCATGAAGGCATCGAAGTGCCGCAAGAGCGTCGCCCCCGCCATCGCGACATAGGGTGCCGCGGGATAGCCGTCCCAGACCATCACCACCTTCTCGTCGACGCGCGCGGCAAGCCAGTCGAACACGCGCGCCCGCATCGCGTCAAACTGGTGGTGCTCGACGAACCCGTTGATCGAGGTCGGCTCGGGGTCCTTGCGATAACCGTTGCGAAAGCGCGGCCGGTCGGGCGCGCGCGGATCGTCGCTGGCGATCGGCATATGCCATTCCCCTGCGGCCTCGAGCGCCTCGATCATTGGCAGCGCGTGGGCGCGCTCCCTCGCCCGCTGCGCAGCCTCCTCCTTGAGCGTGCGCCGGGGCGGGCGCGACAGGCGCACCGTGCCGTCGCGATGGGCCTCGATCAGCCAGCATGCGGGGCGCGCCGTCACCCAGACGGTCCAGGTCTCGTCGAGCAGGATGCCGAGGACCGGCTGCGCATCGGCCAGCCGGATCCGGATATTCGAGGTCATCGCGTCATAGGCGAAGGTGAGGATGGTTTCGGGGACCGCGACTTCCTCGAGAAAGCGGCGGACGTGGCGCACCTTTTCGGCCGGGTCGTGCGCGAAGTCCCAGTCCTCTGGCGGGATCGGCGGGCTGTCCTCCCAATAGAGGCGCGTCGCCGTGGTACTCACGTGCGGTGGGGTCCAGATACCTTCGTTCGCCGCCTGGTGAGGAACGCAAAGGAAGGAGAGCCAGTCGGCGATCTGCCCGCGCGGCGCCGCCTCGGCCCGCGCATGCATCGCGGCGCGGCGCGCTTCCAGCTCTTTGCGACGATCGGCGTCCATAGGTTTGGCACTTGCACACCGATGCGGGGCCGTGTTCAAGCGGAAAAATGACTAGCCTCGACTTCGACGTCCTCGTGATCGGCACCGGGGCGGCCGGCCTCACCGCCGCGCTGAACCTCGCCGAGCGCTTCAAGGTCGGGGTGCTCGCCAAGGGCAAGCTGGGCGGCGGCGCGACCGAATGGGCGCAGGGCGGGATCGCCGCGGTGCTCGAGGACGAGGACAGTTTCGAAAACCACATTCGCGACACGATGATCGCGGGCGCCGGGTTGAACGACCGCGAGATCGTCGAGATGGTGGTCGAGCGCGCCCCCGCCGCAATCGAGAAACTCGCCAGCCTCGGCGTCCCCTTCAACCTCGACACCGACGGCGACTGGCACCTCACCCGCGAGGGCGGGCACAGCCACCGCCGCATCGTCCATGTCCATGACGCCACCGGCTGGGCGGTGGCGCAGGCGCTCGAGAAGGCGGCGGTGATGCACGACAATATCACGCTGCTGCCGGGCCGCGTGGCGATCGACTTCATCCAGGGGCGGCACGGCGAGGACTATTCGACCAGCGGCAACGTGCACGGCGTCTACGCGCTCGAACGCGGCGCGGGGGTGGTCGAGACGATCACCGCGCGCGCCACCGTGCTGGCAGCGGGCGGGGCGGGGCGCGCCTATCTCTTCTCGACCGCGCCGCGCGGCGCGACGGGCGACGGCATCGCGATGGCGTGGCGCGCGGGCTGCCGCGTCTCCAACATGGAATTCATGCAGTTCCACCCGACCTGCCTCTACAACCTCGAAGTGAAGAATTTCCTCATCACCGAGGCGGTGCGCGGCGAGGGCGGGATCCTCACCAATCCCGAGACCGGCGAGCGCTTCATGGCCAATCACGACGAGCGGCTCGAACTCGCGCCGCGCGACATCGTCGCCCGCGCCATCGACGCCGAGATCAAGCGCGACGGTCTCGACTATGTCCATCTCGACATCTCGCACCGGGGCGAGGCGTTCGTGAAGGCGCATTTCCCGACGATCTACGACAAGCTCATCGGGCTCGGCATCGACATCACCCGGGAGCCCATCCCGGTGGTGCCCGCGCAGCATTATACCTGCGGGGGGGTCATGGTCGATGAACATGGCCGCACCGATGCGCCCGGGCTCTATGCGGCGGGCGAGGTGACCATGTCGGGCCTCCACGGCGCCAATCGCCTCGCCAGCAACAGCCTGCTCGAATGCTTCGTCTTCGGCGACGCCGCGGCCGAGCATATCAAGACCAATTTCGACACGCTCCCCGAACCGATCGCCATCCGCGACTGGGACGAAAGCCGTGTCACCGACAGCGATGAGGAAGTCGTCATCCAGCAGGTCTGGGGCGAGATCCGCCGCTTCATGTGGAATTTCGTCGGCATCGTGCGCACCACCAAGCGCCTCGAACGCGCCAAGGCGCGGATCGACCTGTTGCGCCGCGAGGTCGACGATTATTACCGCCACTTCCGCGTCACCCCCGACCTCATCGAGTTGAGGAGCCTCGTCGAGGTCGCCGACCTCATCGTCCGCTGCGCGCTCAAACGCCACGAGAGCCGCGGGCTCCACTATACGCTCGATCATCCGGAGACGGACGCGGTGGCGCAGGATACGGTGCTGGCGCCGTGAAACTTCACTGCGATACCTGCCCCGTGCGCGACAGCGCCGCCTGCTCGGCGCTCGACGAGGAACAGCGCGAGGAGCTGGCGCGGCTGGGGTCGCACCGCACGCTGGAGCGCGGCGAGGTGCTGTTCCATGCCGGCGACGAGGCCGATGTCTGCGCGACGCTCAACAGCGGGCTCCTCAAGATCGCGCATGTCGACGCCGACGGCAACGAGCGCATCCTCAGCCTCGTCCACCCCGCGGGGTTCGTCGGCGAGATGTTCGCGCCCGTCGAGAAGCACGACATCGTCGCGCTGACCGCCAGCCGGCTGTGCCTGTTCGACCGCCGCGACTATGAGCGCGCGATTGAGCGTTTCCCCGCGCTGGCGCGCGCCTTGCTGCGCCGGTCGAGCCAGGACCTGTTCGAGGCGCGCGAGCAGATCGCGCTCGATGCCAGGAAGGGCGCGGGCGCCAAGATCGCCAACCTCATCCGCTCGCTCGCCCGCGCGGCGAGCCAGTCGCCCTGTCACTCGGCGGGCGAGTTCGACCTGCCGCTGACGCGCGGCGAGATGGCGGGGCTGCTCGGGCTGACCATCGAGACGGTGTCGCGCCAGCTCACCCGGCTGGAGAAGGACGGAGTCATCGCCAAAACAGGACCGCGCGGGATCCGGATCACGGACCCCGCGCGGCTCGCGGCATTGGCGGGATAGTTTACGCCAGCGCCGCGATGCTCACCACGGCGATGCCCCAGCCGAGGATGAGGACGGGAAGGATGAGGACCTGGGTCGCGGCATCACCGCCGCGGCTGTGGCCGGTGTGGATGGCAATGCCCTTGTCGAACAGCGCCTGCAGCGGCATCGCCTTGTCGGCCTGCGCGGGGTTCATCACCGCCCAGGCCATCGGCACGATATAGAAGGCGGCGGTGAACAGCAGGCAGATCGCGATCGGGATGACCATCTCGGGATGCGAAAACCCCAGCCCCATCACCCCGAGGTAGACGAGGAACAGCCCGAAGACCCCGGCATGGAGCGCGACCGGCAATTCGAAATTGCGGTCCTCGAGATGGGCGCGGATATTGGGCAGGCGGGGCGCTTCCACCACCTTGGCGGCGGCGAGCAGTTCGGCATCCTTGATCGGTTTCGACATTGGGCATCTCCTGTTGGATGCCCGTCTTCTGGCAGGGTGCCGGCGCGCGCGCCTTGATCGCGGTCAAACCCTAGGCGGGAATCTTGAACGGCGCCGCCCGGTGCCCGCCGACTTCGCCGACGCAGCGCGTGCCCGACCAGATCTCGGCGCGCCGCGGCCCCGCGCAGAGGCGCGCATGTTCGATCGCCTCGAGCATGTCGATCGCGGGCAGGGTCTCGGCGTCGACGACCTGGTCGTCGTGGAAATAGAGAATGGAAAATCGGGGCATTGGAGAACCTTAGGCTTGATCGTCCTCCACAGGACGCGCGAGCCGCGCAAAGGTGCCGTGCCCGCGGCGCCATTCGTCGACCCCCAGCGGCAACTGGAGGATAACGGGGCCGCCGTATTTTGGCATGGCATGGCGGGCCAGCCCTGCTAAACCCCCGCCATGGCCGACCAGCCCCACCTCTATCTCGTCGATGGCTCGAGCTATATCTTTCGCGCCTATCATGTCCTCCCGCCGATCACGAACAAGGCGGGGATCCCCGCCGGCGCCGTCTATGGCTATACCGCGATGCTGTGGAAGCTCGCCGACGGCCTCAACAAGGAAGATGGGCCGAGCCACCTCGCGGTGATCCTCGATGCCTCGGGCAAGACCCACCGCGACGAACTGTTCGAGCAATACAAGGCCAACCGCCCGCCCGCGCCCGAAGATCTCGTGCCGCAATTCCCGCTGGTGCGCGAGGCGACCCGCGCCTTCTCGCTGCCCTGCATCGAGGAAGAGGGGCTCGAGGCCGACGACATCATCGCCTGCTATGCGCGCGCCGCCGCCGACCGGGGCTGGCGCGTCACCATCGTCTCTTCCGACAAGGACCTGATGCAGCTGATCGAGACGCGCGACAATGGCGCCGACGTCGACATGCTCGACACGATGAAGGACAAGCGCATCCGCCGCGAGGATGTGATCGAGAAGTTCGGCGTGCCCCCCGAGAAGGTCGGCGACCTGCTCGCGATGATGGGGGACAAGGTCGACAATGTCCCCGGCGTCCCCGGGGTCGGTCCCAAGACCGCCGCGCAGCTGCTCGAGCAATATGGCGACCTCGACACGATCCTCTCGAGCCTCGACAAGATCACCAAGCCCGCCTTGAAGCGCAATCTCACCGAACATGCCGACAATGCACGGCTGTCGCGCCAGCTGGTCGAGCTCATCTGCGACCACCCGCTGCCCCAGCCCCTGGAAGAACTGAAGCTCGACGGCATCCCCGCCGAACCGCTGCGCGCCTTTCTCGAGGAACAGGGCTTCAAGCGCCTCCTCGAACGGATGGGCGGGGGCTCGAAGACCGAGGCCGAGCGCGGCAAGGCAGGCGCGACCGGGATGGACAGCGGCGATCACGGCCCCGCCGACCCGCCCGAGCCCGAGAAGATCAGCGTCGATCGCTCCAAATATGAGACGATCACCGACATGACCGACCTCGAGCGCTGGATTCTCGCCGCGCGCCATGTCGGCCATGTCGCGATCGATACCGAGACCGACTGCCTCGACTGCGTCACCGGCGAACTGGTGGGCATCAGCCTGGCGGTCGGCCCCGATGTCGCCTGCTACATCCCTTTGGGCCATGGCGGCGCCGACCTCTTGGGCGAGCGCCCAGACCAGCTGGACAAGGCCGAGGTGCTCGCGAAATTGAAACCGCTGCTCGAGGACGCGGCGGTGCTCAAGGTCGGGCACAACCTCAAATATGACCTCGCCATGTTCAGCCGCGAGGGCATCCGGCTCGCCCCCTATGACGACACGCTGGTCATGAGCTTCAACCTCGACGCCGGGCGCGGGCTGCAGGGGCATGGGCTCGACACGCTGGCCAAGCAGCATTTCGAGCATGAGTGCATCCCCTTCAAGGCGGTCTGCGGCACCGGCAGGAAGCAGATCAGTTTTGCCGAGGTCCCCCTGGACAAGGCCACCGAATATGCCGCCGAGGACGCCGATATCGCGCTGCGGCTGTGGCAGCGGCTCAAACCGCGCATGGCGCCCGAACGCGCCGCGCGGGTCTACGAGCGCGTCGACCGGCCGATGCCCGAAGTGCTCGCGAAGATGGAGCTGCGCGGCATCAAGGTCGACCGCGCGCGCCTCGCCAGCCTGTCCAAGCAGTTCGCCGAGGACATGGCCGCGCTCGAAAAGCAGATCTACGCAGCCGCGGGCGAGGAATTCACCATCGGCTCGCCCCAGCAGCTCGGCCACATCCTGTTCGAGAAGCTCGGCGCCAAGGGGGGCCGCAAGGGCAAGTCGGGCAATTATTCGACCGACCAGAGCGAACTCGAACGGCTCGCGAGCGAAGGGTTCGAGGTCGCGACCAAGGTGCTCGAATGGCGCCAGCTGTCGAAACTGAAGTCGACCTATACCGACGCGCTGCAGGAACAGATCAACGCCAGCACGGGGCGGGTGCATACGAGCTACAGCCTCGCGGGCGCGCAGACCGGGCGTTTGTCGTCGAACGACCCCAACCTCCAGAACATCCCGATCCGCACCCCCATCGGCGCCAAGATCCGCGACTGTTTCGTCGCCGAAGAAGGGCATGTCTTGCTCAGCGCCGACTATAGCCAGATCGAGCTCCGCCTCGCCGCGCACATGGCCGACGTGCCGCAGCTGAAGGAAGCGTTCAACGAGGGCGAGGACATCCACGACCGCACCGCGACCGAGCTGTTCGGCGAGGTGATGAAGGAGACGCGGGGCAAGGCCAAGACGGTCAACTTCGCCATCCTCTACGGCATCTCGGCCTTCGGGCTCGCCAACCGTCTCGACATCGGGCGCGACGAGGCCAAGGCGATCATCGACACCTATTTCCAGCGCTTCCCCGGCATCCAGAACTATATCGCGCGGACCACCGCCGAGGTGAAGGAGACGGGATTCACGACCACCCTGTTCGGGCGCAAGACGCATTTCCCCAACATCAATTCGCGCATGCCCAACGTGCGCGCGGGCGCCGAGCGCGCGGCGGTCAACGCGCCGATCCAGGGCACCAGCGCCGACCTCATCAAGCGCGCGATGGCGCGGATGGACGAAGCGCTGGCCGAGGCCGGGCTCGACGACGTGAAGATGCTCCTCCAAGTCCATGACGAACTGCTGTTCGAAGTGCCCGCGGGCAGGGAAGAGGCCGCCGCCGCCGTCATCCGCCCGGTGATGGAAGGCGCCGCCGCGCCCGCGCTCGTGATCAACGTGCCGCTCGAGGTCGAGATCGGCTGGGGCGCCAACTGGGGGGCTGCGCATTGAGCGCCGCGCCTGCCGACACCAGCGCCGACGGCGGCAAGAAGGACCTCGCCGCGCTCGCGCGCGGGGGCCGGATCAACTTTTTCGGCTTCGTCCTGCGGCTGCTCGCGCGCATCCCCTTCCTCTTCATTGCCGGCCAATTCTACGGCGCCGAGGCGCTGGGGCGCTTTGCCTATGCGCTGATCGTGGTCGAGTTCTCGGCGCAGATCGCCACGCTGGGACTGAAGCGCGGGCTCGCGCAGCAGCTGTCGGCGGCGGGCGAGGAAGAGCATACCCATATCGCGTGGGACGGGATGGTCGTCGCCATGCTCGGCAGCCTCGTCATCATGACGGCGCTGTTCCTCTTCCCCTGGCTGATGTTCCCCAACTCGGAGGTGCGCGGGCTCGAACGGCTGCTGCCGATCACCGTGCTCGCGCTGGCGTGGACCGAGGTCGCGCTCGCGGCGTGCAACTATCGCCACAATGTCGCCGCCACCGTGCGCAGCCGCGCGATCGTCGAGCCGTGGACCATCTCGATCGTGGCGGGCATCTGGGCCTTCATCTCGACCGACGACGGACTGATCGTCGCCTATGTCGCCTCGATGGTCGGCGCGCTGCTCGCCGCGCTCTGGCCGTTCGTCAAGGATTACGGGCTGCCCCACCACTGGAACCCGCATTTCGGCAAGCTGTGGTCGATGGCGCGGCGCAACCTGCCGGTGGCTGCCGCCGATGCCACCGAATGGGCCTCGCGCCGCCTCGACATCCTCGTCCTCGGGCTGTTCTTCAGCCCCGCGATCGTGGGCATCTACTGGGCCGCGCAACAGGTCGCCTCGCTGCCGAGCAAGCTGAAGACCAGCTTCGACCCGATCATGGGCCCGGTGATCAGCCAGAATGTCGAGGCGGGCAACATGGGTGCGGTCGCGCAGCAGGTGCGGCAGGTCGGCTTCTGGATCATCGCCGCGCAGGCCGGGGTGGCGCTGGCGCTCGGGATCCCCGCGATGGCGGTGATGAACCTCGTCGGCGAGGAATTCGGCGCGGGCTATATCATCCTCGCGGTGCTGCTCGCCGCCGAGGTCATCGCCGCGATGGCGGCGGTCTCGGAGGCCGCGCTGATCTATCTCGCGCGCCACCGCAACATGCTGATCGGCTTCATCATGCTCGGGCTCGAGGCGGCGATCGGGGCGGGGGCGATCATCGTGCTCAGGAACATGGGCTATCCGGTCGAGGTGCAGGCCGCGGGCGCCGCGATCGGGCTTGCCGCGGCGCTCGGCTTTGCCGCGATCGCCAAGGCCTGGCTGCTCTCGGGGATCGTCAACGCGGGGGTCTCGGGCTGGCGCTGGCCGCTCGTCTGGGCCGCGCTCGCCACCGTCCCGCCGGGGCTGATGATCGGGCGGCTGCCCGACTGGGCGCAGCTGACGATCGGCGCGCCCGCCATCCTCCTCCTCTTCGGGGTCATCGTCTGGCGCTGGGGCTTCGGGCCCGAGGACCGCGAACTGTTCAAGATGAAGAAGGGCGAGACGACCTCGCCCGAGATCCCTCCGCCGGGAACGAGCGGCGGGGCGCCTCGCTAGGCGATAAGAGGGTCAGGGCGGCCTGACCCCGTCGGTCCGGTCGCGCGAGAGCGCGCTGGCCGCCCGCATTTCGCTGTCTCTCGACGGAAGGACGCGTTGCCAGCGCAACGCCAGCCTTCTGCTCGGCAGCTCAATGCCGGAAGTGCCGCATCCCGGTGAAGACCATCGCCAGCCCCTCCGCGTCGGCCGCCGCGATCACTTCTTCGTCGCGGATCGAACCGCCCGGCTGGATCACCGCGGTGGCGCCCGCCTCGGCGGCCGAGATCAGCCCGTCGGCGAAGGGGAAGAAGGCATCGGAGGCGACCGCGCTGCCGATGGTGCGCGGTTCGCCGAAGCCGTGCGTTTGCGCCGCTTCCTTGGCCTTGATCGCGGCGATGCGCGCCGAATCGCGGCGGTTCATCTGTCCCGCGCCGATGCCCGCCGTCGCGCCGTCCTTGGCATAGACGATGGCGTTCGACTTGACGTGCTTGGCGACCGTCCAGGCGAACAGGCAGTCCTTCAATTCCTGTTCGCTCGGCTGGCGCTTGGTGACCACCTTGAGGTCCTCGCGCGTGATCCGCCCGCGGTCGCGTTCCTGCACGAGGATGCCTCCCGAAATCGGCTTGAGGTTGACCCCGGGGCGCCCCGCGTCGGGCAGATCGCCGGTCAGCAGCAGCCGCAGGTTCTTCTTCTTCGCGAACACCGCCTTGGCGGCCTCGTCGGCATCGGGCGCGACGACGACCTCGGTGAAGATGTCGGTGATCGCGCGCGCGGTGGCCTCGTCGAGCGGGCGGTTGACCGCGACGATACCCCCGAAGGCCGAGACGCTGTCACATTGCAGCGCGTCGATCCACGCCTGTTCGAGGCTGTCGGCCTGCGCCACCCCGCACGGATTGGCGTGCTTGACGATCACGCAGGCGGGCGGCCCGTCGCGAAATTCGGCGACCAGCTCGAACGCCGCATCGGCATCGTTGAGGTTGTTGTAGCTCAGCGCCTTGCCCTGCACCTGCCGCGCGCCCGCGAGCCCCGGGGGGGTCGCCTGCGGCAGGTAGAGCGCGGCCTGCTGGTGCGGGTTCTCGCCATAGCGCAGCGCGTCCTTCTTGCGCATCGCGAGCGCGAAGCGGTCGGGAAACAGCTCGCCGCGATCGGCGAAGGCGAACCAGCTGGAAATCGCCGCGTCGTAGCTCGCGGTCAGCGCATAGGCCTTGTGCGCGAGCATCGTGCGAAACTCCTGCGTCAGCCCGCCATGGCCCTCGAGTTCACCGATCACCGCGTCATAGTCGGCGGGATCGGTCACCACCGCGACGCTCGCATGGTTCTTTGCCGCCGAACGCACCATCGCGGGGCCGCCGATGTCGATATTCTCGATGATCGTCTCGCGGTCCGCCCCGCTCGCGACCATTTGCTCGAACGGGTAGAGGTTGATCACCACCATATCGATCGGCCCGATCTCATGCGCTTCCATCGCGTCGAGATGGTCCTGCTTGTCGCGCCGCGCGAGGATGCCGCCATGCACCTTGGGGTGGAGCGTCTTCACGCGCCCGTCCATCATCTCGGGAAAGCCCGTGAGGTCGGCGACGTCCTTCACCTCGAGCCCCATCTCGCGCATCGCGCTGGCGGTGCCGCCGGTCGAGACCAGCTCGGCGCCATGCGCGGCCAGCGCGCGCGCCAGCGGCTCCAGCCCCTCCTTGTCCGAAAGCGAAATGAGCGCGCGGCGGATGGGGGTGTGGGTAGCCATGATGGTCCTTAGCTGGAGCGGCGGAATTGCCAGTTGACGGTCGCGCCCTCCTTGCCCGCCTCGGCGGTGATGACAAGCTGGCTCGTGTTGATCGGGCGCGCGCCGGGGCCGATGACGAGGCTCTGCTCGAGGCTCAGGCTGCCCCCGGTGCAGCGGAACTGCCACGGCGGGGCGTTGCGCGGGCGCAGCAAGGCGCCCTGCGCGTCGGCGGTGGCGATGACCTCGACGTCGGGGGCGATGTGGAAGCGCAGGAGGAAGGGGAGAGTGCGTCGGCGCAGGCGGCGCCCTTCGGGCAGCAGGTTGTCCTCGCCGCGCACCTCCTTGCCGTCATTGGCCAGCGCGAGCTTGCGTTCGTGCAGGAGACCGAAGCGCTTGACATAGCCGTCATGGCGCGCGGTCAGCCGGCTGAAATGATCGTCTTCCTTGCGCTCGATCTCGACCTCGGGAAGCCCCTTTCGCGGCACGCCGTCCTCGCCGAGCGGGGTCGAATTGGCGCCGCCGAGGATCAGCCCCGAATGCGCGTCCGACCCGCGCAGCCCGGCGACCAGCGCGGGGGGCAGGCGGTCGGGGCGCGCGGCAGGCCCGCCGCACCCCATGACCAGTCGCTGCGACCCGTCGGCGATCTCGATGGCGAGACAGGAGGCGTGGGCGGCGGGCGCGTGCGGGGGTAGCGGCGGCGGCGCGGCATCGATCTGGACCACCGTGCCGAGCGCCGAGAGCCGATGATAGCCCCAGCCGCGGGGCTTGCGCAGCGGGCGCGCGCGCATCCCGCAGCCCTCGACCAGCGCGTCGAGGCGTTGCGGCTCGCCCGGGTTGCCGCCCTGCCAGCTTGCAAGGCCGCCATCGCCCATCCGCACCCCGTGCAGCGCGGCGAGCGCGGCGCCCGCGGCGTCCTCGAGCGCGTCGGGCAGCGCCTGCTTGGCGGCGGCATAGGCGGCGCGCACCAGCCCCAGCCGGTCGACCAGCAGCGCTTGCTCCCACGGGCGGCGGCTGATCAGCCCGCCGTCCTCATGCTGTCCTTGCCCGAGCGCGCGCATCAGCCCGCCCTCGGCGCGCGCGACGCGGGGCAGGTCGCCCTCCATGCACAGGCAGGCGGCGGTCATGCCGCTCCACGCGGTGATGCGCGGCAGCCCGGGCGGCACCTTGTCGGCCTGCTCGCCGAGCAGCCGCGCGGCGCGGGCCATCACGTTGAGCAGCGCGCGCCGATAGTCCTCGTCGCGGCTCGACAGGACGTAGGGCGCATAGGCCATCCAGAACAGCAGTCGCTCGCCCATCAGGTCGGGGGCCCAGGCGGCGTCGGGTTCGTCGCCATGCGTGGCGAGCCAGCGCCGGGTGACCGCTTCGCCGAGCCGCGCGCCCTGTTCGCGCCCGGTCGCCGCGGCAAGGTCGCGCAGCCAGGAAAACCCGTGGAGATGGCGGTGGATCGGGCGGGCGAGGTCGAGCGCGGCGACATCGAGCCCCTTGAGGCCGAAGCGTTCGCCGTCGTGGACCAGCGTGCCCGCCACCAGCGCCTCGCCGATGCTGCGGTCGCCCTCGACATGGTCGCGCGCCACCGCCGCCAGCCGCAGCGACTGGCGCCTTCCCCCGAGCAGCCGACCGAGCCAGCCGCCCTCGCCCATCAGGCGGTCTTCAGCGCGGCGATATTGTCGGCGTAGGCGTCGGGCCCGCCGCGGAAGACGGCAGAACCCGCGACCAGCGCGGTCGCGCCCGCGGCCTTGCACCTGGGCGCGGTGTCGGGATCGACCCCGCCGTCGACCTCGATATGGAAGCCGAGGCCGCGCTGCTCCTTGAGGGTCGCGATGGCCTCGATCTTGCGCAGCTGGTCGTGGATGAACTTCTGCCCCCCGAAGCCGGGGTTGACGCTCATCACGAGGACAAGGTCGGCCTCGTCGAGCAGATAGTCGATCGCCGCCTCGCTGGTGCCGGGGTTGATGACCACCCCCGCCTTCTTGCCGAGCGAGCGGATCTTCTGGAGCGAGCGATGCGCATGCGGCCCCGCCTCGGGGTGGATCGTCAGGATATCGGCGCCGGCCTCGGCAAAGGCCTCGAGATAGGGGTCGACCGGGCTGATCATCAAATGGACGTCGAAAGGTTTGGACGTGTGCGGGCGCAGCGCCTTCACCACCGCCGGGCCGATGGTGATGTTGGGGACGAAATGGCCGTCCATGACATCGACATGGATCCAGTCGGCCCCGGCGGCGTCGATGGCGCGCACCTCTTCGCCGAGGCGGGCGAAATCGGCGGAGAGGATCGAGGGGGAGATGATCGTCATGATGCTTGTTTCAATGCCTTGATCAGGCGTCGCGGACAAGGTGCGCGATGAAGAAGCCGTCGAGCCCGCCCTTGTCGCCGAGCATGCCGGGAAGGATGCGCATCCAGCCCTTGGGCGTCGGCGCGATCCCCGCCACCGAGGGCACGGGTTCGATCCTGAATTCGGGGTTGCGCGCGAGAAATGCGGGGACCTGCAATTCGCCTTCCTCGGGCTCGAGGCTGCAGGTGGCGAAAACGAGGCTGCCGCCGCGCTTCACCAGACGCGCCGAGGCGTCGAGCAGTTCGGCCTGCAACTCCGACATCTCGGCGATGATCCGCGGGGTGGCGCGGTGGAGCACCTCGGGGTGGCGGCGGAAGGTGCCGGTCGCGCTGCAGGGGGCGTCGAGCAGTACCGCGTCGAACGGGTCGGTCTTGTGGCGGCGCAGGTCGCGCGCGACGATCCGCGCCTCGAGGCCGGTCCGCTCGAGGTTCTCGCGCACTCGCTGGAGGCGGCGTTCGGACAGGTCGAGCGCGGTGACCTCGAAGCCCGCGGCGGCCAGCTGCAGCGTCTTGCCACCCGGCGCCGCGCAGGCGTCGAGAACGCGCCTCGCCGAGCGCGGGACGAGGCGCGCGGGGATCGAGGCGGCGAGGTCCTGCACCCACCAGCCGCCCGCCGCGTAGCCGTCGAGCAAGGCGACCGCGCCGCCCTCGGTGACGCGGCGATGGAGCGGGGCAAAGCTCGGCCCCTCGGGCGCGGCGACGTCCTCGGCCTTGAGGCTGATGTCGAGCGGCGGGCGCTGCGCGACCATTTCGCGCGCGGCATCGAGGACGTCCTTGCCCCATAGCGCCCAGCGCCCCGCGACCTTGGCGGGCAGGGTCGGGCGCGAAAGGTCGGGCAGCTCGCTCTTGAGCAGCTTGGAAAGCACGCCATGGACGAGCCGCTTGGGGCCGCCGTCGATCAGCGACAGCGAGGTCGCGACCACCGCGTGGTGCGGAATGTCGAGGACGATCGCCTGCGTGAGCGCGAGGCGCAGCACCATGCGCGACTTGGCATCCTCGGCCACCGGGCGCTCCATCGCGCTGTCGATCAGTTCGTCGAGCTGGGGCAGGCGACGCAGCGTCTCGCCGGCGATCGCATGCGCGAGCCGCGCATCGTCGGGGCGCAGCCCCTGCGTCGCGGCGGCCCCGGCGGCATCGAGCGTCTCGCCGCGGCGCAGCACGGCATCGAGCAATTTCAGCGCGGCGCGGCGCGCTCCGGTGCCCGCTGCGTCGGGACTACGACTCTTCTGTGGTCTTGGCATGCGCCCCCATAACGCCCAAATGGGCGGCATGAAACGGCCTAAACACCTCCAGCCCCCCGATTATCTGTCGCCCTCCCCCCCGGTGCCCGAACCGGAGCAGGTGGAAAACGACGACGGCCCGGTCGGCGAGAAGGACAAGAAGGACCCGACGCGCTACGGCGACTGGGAACGCAAGGGCATCGCTTGGGACTTTTAGCCAAGCGCCCGAGCGCAGCGACGCCGGCTTGAAAGGCCGCCGGAGCAGCGCGAAGAGAGCGTGCCGGCCGGCCGACAGGTCGCGCTAGCGAGCCTGATCGACGGCGCGAGGCCGCCCTCGCGCCTCAAGCGCCGACCTCAGGCATTCTCCGGGCGCGGCGGGCGGCTCAATATCTGCTCGACCGCCTCGTCGATGCTGACCTCGCCCGACAGGAGCGCCGCCACCGTCTCGACGATCGGCATGTCGATATCGCCGTCGCGCGCGATCCTCGCGAGCACCGGCGCGGTATGCGCGCCCTCGGCGACCGTGGTGCGATCGCTCATGAGTTCGGCCGCCGACCTGCCCTCGCCGATCGCCTTGCCGAGCGAGAAGTTGCGGCTCGCGGTCGAGGTGCAGGTGAGGACGAGGTCGCCCAGCCCCGACAGCCCCGCCAGCGTTTCCTCGCGCGCGCCGACCGCCGCGCCGAAGCGCTTCATCTCGGCAAAACCGCGCGCGATGATCGCGGCGCGCGCATTCTGCCCCATCGCCTTGCCCTCGACGATGCCGCAGGCGATGGCGAGGACATTCTTGATCGCGCCGCCGACCTCGGCCCCCGCGACGTCGTCGGTCGAGTAGAGCCGGAAGGTGGGCAGCGCGAGGCGCTCGTGCAGCGCGGCGCCCAGCGCCTCGTCCTCGCACGCCAGCGTCACCGCAGTGGGCAGCCCGCGCGCCACTTCATGCGCGAAGCAGGGGCCCGACAATACCGCGACGGGCGAGGTGGCGCACACGTCCTTGGCGACATGATGGAGGAGCTGGCCCGAGCGTTCCTCAATCCCTTTCGAGCAGAGCACCAGCGGCATGCCCGGGCAGGGCGCGCGCCCGAGCACCGCGCGCATGTGCTGCGCCGGGGTGACGACCAGCCACGCGTCGGCCTGCGAGAGGTCGGAAAAGTTGGAGGTCGCGCGGATCGATGGCTCGAGCGGGATGTCCTTGAGGTAGATCGGGTTCTGGTGGATCGTGTTGACCGCGCGCACGACATCGTCCTCGAGCGCCCAGAGCAGCACTTCGCGTCCCCCGGTGGCGGCGACCTGCGCGAGCGCGGTGCCCCAGGCCCCCGCGCCGACGACCGCGATCTTCTCGATGCTCATGCCTTCACTCCTGCCCCGCGTACCTTCTCGGCGCTCTTGTCCAACGGCCAGCGCGCCCGCGCCGGCGTATCGAGCGGATCGACCAGCCCGGCGGCGAAGCGCTCGGCCCCGGCCCAGCCGATCATCGCCGCATTATCCGTACACAGCCACGCGGGGGGCACCGAGAAGCGGCGGCCCTCCTCGTGCGCGAGCGCCTCGAGCGCACCGCGCACCGCCGCGTTGGCGGCCACCCCGCCGGCGACCACCAGCGCGGGCGCCTTGGTCCTGGCAAGCGCGATCCGGGTGCGATCGACGAAGCAGTCGAGCACCGCCTGCTGGAAGCTCGCCGCGATATCGGCATGGCGATGCGCGTCGGCGACGACCGCGCGCTGGACCGCGCTTTTGAGGCCGGCGAAGCTGAAATGCGGTTCGCCCGACCCGACCAGCGGGCGCGGCAGCGGCACGGCGTTGGGGTCGCCCTTCGTCGCCAGCGCCTCGATCGCCGGGCCGCCCGGATAGCCCAGCCCCATCAGCTTGGCCGCCTTGTCGAACGCCTCGCCCGCGGCATCGTCGATGGTGGTGGCGAGCCGGCGGTAATCGTCGACGCCGCGCACCTCGAGCAGTTGGCAGTGCCCGCCGCTGGCGAGCAGCAGGAGGTAGGGGAAGTCGAGGTCGGGATCGGTCAGCCGGGGCGAGAGCGCATGGCCTTCGAGGTGGTTGACCGCGATCAGCGGCTTGCCGGTCGCCAGCGCGAGCCCCTTGCCCGCGAGCAGCCCGACCATCACCCCGCCGACCAGCCCCGGCCCCGCGGTCGCGGCGATGGCATCGACGTCACCCGCCTCGAGGTCGGCGTCGGTCAGCACGTCGCGGATCAGGTCGGGAAGGATCTCGGCATGCGCGCGCGCGGCGATCTCGGGCACCACCCCGCCGAAGGGGGCATGGCGCTCGGCCTGCCCCACCACCCCTTGCGCGATGATCTGGCGGTCGGACGTGACCAGCGCGGCGGCGCTGTCGTCGCAGGAACTTTCAAGGGCAAGAATGACGGCCATCGGCGCTTCCCATAGACCCGCGCGCCCCCCGAAGGCCAGCGCCACTTGCGGGGCCTTGCGCCATCGGGCAGGGGATTGGGGATGAAATTCCGACTTGGCACCCGCGGTTCCCCGCTCGCGCTCCACCAGGCCGAGATGGTCCGGGCGGCGCTCGTCGCCGCGCATGGCTGGGACGAGGACGAGGTCGCGATCGTCACCATCTCGACCCGCGGCGACCGCGATCGCGTCGCCCCGCTCACCGAGATGGGGGGCAAGGCGGTGTGGACCAAGGAACTCGACCGCGCGCTGCTGGCGGGCGAGACCGACGCCAGCGTGCACAGCATGAAGGATGTCGAGAGCGATCCGCACCGGCCCGCCGGGCTCGGGATCGCCGCGATGCTGCGCCGCGCCGACGTGCGCGACCGGCTGGTCGGCGCGCCCTCGATCGAGGCGCTGCCGCGGGGGGCGGTGATCGGCACCGCGAGCCCGCGCCGCGCCGCGCAGGTTCGGCGGCTGCGCCCCGACCTATCGACGACGCTGCTGCGCGGCAATGTCGCGACCCGGCTCGCTGCGGTGCGCGAGGGCAAGGTCGACGCCACGCTGCTCGCCGCCGCCGGGCTCGACCGGCTCGGGATCGAGGAAGGCACGGCGGTCGCGGTCGCCACGATGCTCCCCGCCCCCGCGCAGGGTGCCATCGGTATCGACGCGCGCACGCACGACGAGGCGGCCCGCGAGGCGCTGGCCGCGGTCGACCACCGCGACACCAGCGACGCGGTGCGGCTCGAACGCGCCTTCACCGCCGCGCTCGGGGGCGACTGTCACTCCCCCGTCGCCGCTCATGCCGAGCTCGCAGGCGATGACGTCACCTTCCATGCGGCCCTTTATGCCGAGGATGGCGGCGAGGCGGTGACCCGGACGATCACGCTCGACCGTCACGACACGGCGGGCGCGGCCGCGCTCGCACGCGCGATGCTCGACGCGGCGCCGGGCAGCATCGCGAGGCTGTTCGCCTGATGCGCCCGATCCTCCTCCTCCGTCCCGAACCGGGGGCCAGCCTGAGCGCGTCGCGCGCCGCCGAGATGGGGATCGAGGGGGTCGAGACGCTGCCGCTGTTCAAGGTCCGCCCGGTCGACTGGACCCCACCCGACCCGGCGCGCTTCGACGCGATCCTGATGACCAGCGCCAATGCCGCGCGCCACGGTGGCGAGGGGCTGCGCGCACTGCGTGACCTGCCCGTCCATGCGGTCGGCGAGGCGACCGCGGCGGCGGCGCGCGCGGCGGGACTGATGGTCGACGAGGTCGGCACCGGGGGGGTGGAGGCGCTGCTCGAGCGGCTGCCGCCCGACCGGCGCCTGCTCCACCTCGCGGGACAGCATCGCCGCGCGCCCGCCGGGGCGCGCCAGACCATCGTCCCGCTGGCGGTCTATTCGAGCATCGCGCGCGAACACCCACCGGGGGTCGAGCGACTCGCGGGCGCGATCGCGGTGGTGCATTCGCCCCGTGCTGGGCAGCGGCTCGACGCGCTGTGCGAGCGCGAGGGGATCGAGCGCGGCAGCATCGCGGTCGCCGCGATCAGCGAGGACGCCTGCCCGCCCGAGGCGCATCGCTACGAACAAATCGTGGTCGCCGCCGCGCCGCGCGATCGAGAATTGTTGCAACGCGCGGCCCAATTACGCGACAAGGTCGCATGAGCTGGAAGAAACGCGTCGCGCTGGGCGCGGCCCTGATTGCGATCGGCATGCTAGCGGCGCTCTACGGCGTCGCGCGGTGGGAGGGCGGGCAGCGCATGCTCGGGCTCGCCCCGCCCGCCGGCGAGGAGCGGGTCGCGCAGGGGCTCGCGACGCTCCCCGACACCTCGCCCGCGCCACGCCCCCCGCAGGACGCCGCCGCGGCACCGGCGCGGCGCGACGAGGGCGCGGCCAGCGCGGCCGCCACCGAGGAGCGGCTCGCCGCGCTCGAACGCGCGATGATCCGCGCCGAGGGGGCGGCGGGACGCGCCGACGGACTGCTCCTCGCCTTCGCGGCGCGGCGCGCGATCGAGCGCGGGCTGCCGCTCGGCTATCTCGAACCGCTCCTCGTCGACCGCTTCGGGACGCGTCACGAGGCGGCGGTCGGCACGGTGATCGCCGGCGCGCGCGAGCCGATCCTGCTCGACGACCTCGTCGCGGGCTACGAGCGGCTCGGCACGGTGCTGCGCGGCCCCGGGCCCGATGCCTCGGCGATGGCGCGGGTGCGGCGCGCGCTGGGCAGCCTCGTCATGGTCTATTCGGCCAACGAGCCCAACCCGCGACCGCGCGCGCGCTACGAACGGGCGCTGGTCGACCTGCGGCTCGGCAACGTCGAGGGCGCGCTGGCGGAGGCGATGCGGCTGCCGGGCGCGCAGGACGAGGCCGCGCGCGCATGGATCGAACGCGCGCGCCGCTACGTCGCGGTGCAGCGCGCGCTCGATCGGATCGAAACCGCCGCGCTGCTCAACCGAGACAATCTTGCGACCAATTGATTGCGGTCCCGATATCTTTTGGGTGATCGCACCGATATCTTTGGCGGACAGGTTGGGTTAAGTCTCGCCCTGCTAGTAAATTCCCGATTGAATTCCGGGGTTTAGGGGATAACGTTCAACGATGGCGACATGGGTAGGCAAGCTTCTGCTGGGCGGCGCGATGGTGGTATCTTCGGTCGCGAGCGCGCAGCTCGTCGCCGAAAACCGCGCGCAGGCCGTGCCCGAGCGTGCGCCGCTCGAGATCGACCTCGATGCCGCCGAGAACGATCGCGGGGTCGCGGCCCGTCCTCCCCTGTCCGATGCCTTCACCGTCACGATCCCGCCGCGCCCGGCGGTGGTCAACCCGCCCCATGTCGCCGAACTCAATGCCCGCATCCACGACCGGGTGCGCTCCTTCAGCGGCACCAGCGGGCTGGCGATCAAGGCGATCGACGCGGGCTGGGAGGCGGGGTGGCAGGTCGAGCGGTCCTTTCCCCAGCAGTCGGTCTCCAAGCTGTGGGTGACGCTGACCGTGCTCGACCAGGTCGACCGCGGGCGGCTGAGCCTGGGCCAGACGCTGCGGTTCGATCGCGACGACGTCACGCTCTGGTCCTCCTCGACCGCCGCGCAGATCCTCAAGGGCGGTTACAGCCGCTCGCTCGACGGGCTGATCTTCGATGCGCTCACCAAGTCGGACAACCACGCCAACGACAAGATGCTCCGCCTCGTCGGCGGCCCCGAGGCGGTGCGCCAGATGGTCCGCGACAAGGCGCTCGGTGACATCGGGTTCGGCGACGGCGAGCGCGAGATGCAGGCCAAGATCGCGGGGCTTTCGTGGCGCCAGAGCTATGCCTATGACAACGGGTTCAACCGCGCCCGCGCGGCGGTGCCCGGCGCCCAGCGCCGCGCGGCCTTCGACCGCTATCTGGAGTCGCCCTATGACGGGGCCTCCCCGATCGCGATCGCGCGCGCGCTGGCCCGGCTCGAGCGCGGCGAACTGCTGTCGCCCGCGTCGACCGCCAAGATGCTGACGACGATGGGGATGACCCGGACCGGCCGGCTGCGCGTGCGCGGCGGGCTCGCCCCGGGGTGGGAGTGGAGCCACAAGACGGGGACCGGGCAGACGCTCGGTCGCCAGCGCGGCGGGCTCAACGACGTCGGCATCCTTACCGCCCCCGACGGGACCAGCTACGCGCTCGCCTTCATGACCATCCCCGACCCCGATGACGGCAGCGCGCAGGAACTGATGCGCGACGTGACGCGGATGGTGATCGAGCACCACGAACGCTACGCGCTCGGCGATCTCGCCAGCCGCTAGGCAAGCGCCCGCGCAGCCTCTAGGCAGGTTGCATGGATCGCGTCTTCTTCCAGCTTCTGTCCGTCCACGCGCGGCGCGCCATCGCGAGCGTTGCCGATCGCACCCCCGACAACAAGGACGCGGCGGGGTTCAACCCCGTGACCGAGGCCGACCGCGCCGCCGAGCGCGCGCTGCGCGAGGTCATCGCCGCGCGTTTTCCCGAGCATGGCATCTGGGGCGAGGAATATGGCTGGAGCCGCGAAGGAGCGGCGGCGCACTGGAGCCTCGATCCGATCGACGGCACGCGCGCCTTCATCTGCGGCTTGCCGAGCTGGGCGGTGCTGGTCGGCCATCTCGAGGCGGGACGCCATGTCGCGGGGATGATCGACCTGCCCGATCTCGGCGAAACCTATGTCGGCATCGACGGCGAGACCCGTCTCAACGGCGCGCGCGTGCGCAGTAGCGGCTGCACCGTGCTGGCCGAGGCACGCATCGCCACCACCGACCCCTATCTCTTCGACGCCGACGAACGCCCGCGCTTCGAGGCGCTGCGCCGCGCCGCGCGGCTGACGCGCTTCGGGATGGACGCGATGGCCTTCGCCAAGGTCGCGAGCGGGAGCCTCGACCTCGCCACCGATACCGGCCTCAAGCCGCACGACTATGACGCGCTGGTCGCCGTCGTGCGCGGCGCGGGCGGACATGTCGGTAATTGGTCGGGGGGCAGCGACCTGTCGGGCGGTGACGTCATCGCCGCGGCGAGCGAGCCGCTTTTCGAAGCAGCCGTGCGCGCGCTCGAAACCTAGGCCGCCTGCCCCGCCGCAACCCCGCTCGCCCAGGCCCAGTGGAAATTGTAGCCGCCAAGCCAGCCGGTGACGTCGACCGCCTCGCCGATGCAGAACAGCCCCGGCACCTTCTTCGCTTCCATCGTCTTGGACGACAGTTCGGCGGTCGAGATGCCGCCCACCGTCACCTCGGCCTTGGCGAAGCCCTCGCTGCCCGAGGGCAGGAAGTCCCAGCCGCCGAGCCGTTCCTCGGCCTGCGCCAGCGCCTTGTCCGACTGCGCCTGCAGCGGGCCCGCGAGCCCCAGCTTGTCCGCCAGCGTCCCCGCCAGCCGCTCGGGCAGCCGCTCGGCCAGCAGCGTCCCGACCTGCCGGTTGGGCGTCTGCCGCTTGGCCTCGCGCAGCCAGCCGTCGCGCTCGGCGGGCAGGAAGTCGATCCGCACCCCCTCGCCGTTGCGCCAATAGCTCGACACCTGCAGGATCGCCGGCCCCGACAGGCCGCGATGGGTGAACAGCGCGGCCTCCCTGAAGGGCGGCCCCTTCGAGGCGCGCGCCTCGACCAGCGCCGCCACTCCGGCCAGTTCGCGGAACAGCAACTGGTCCCCCGCCAGCGTCAGCGGCACCAGCGCCGGGCGCGGTTCGACGATCTTCAAGCCCCATTGGCGGGCGAGGTCGTAGGCAAAGCTCGTCGCCCCCAGTTTGGGGATCGACAACCCGCCCGTCGCGAGGACGAGAGAATTTGATATCACCTTTCGCTGGCCGATCGAGGCCGCGAATTCTTCCCCGTTTCGCGCCACTTGTGCCGCCTCGCCAAAAGCGAAGTCCACCCCGGCGGCACGGCATTCGTCCATCAGCATCGCCACGATCTGCTTGGCCGAGCCGTCGCAGAACAGCTGGCCGAGCGTTTTCTCGTGCCACGCGATGCCGTGCTTCTCGATCAGCGCGATGAAGTCGGCGGGGGTGTAGCGCCGCAGCGCCGACTTGGCGAAGTGCGGGTTCTGGCTGAGATAGTTGGGATCGCTCGCCGACAGGTTGGTGAAGTTGCACCGACCGCCGCCCGAGATCAGGATCTTCTTCCCCGGCGCGCCATTATGGTCGACCAGCAGCACGCGCCGCCCGCGCTGCCCGGCGACCGTCGCCGCCATCAGCCCCGCGGCGCCCGCGCCCATCACGATCACGTCGACCCGTTCCATGCGAGCCGCGCTTAGGTCAGCCGTGGCGGCGCTGCAACTCGTTGGTCACGTCGGCGAGGCCGAGCCCTTGGTCCTTGAGCAGCACGAGCAGGTGATAGAGCAGGTCGGCGGCCTCGTTGGTCAGCTCCTCGCGGTCGCCCACGGTCGCCGCCAATGCCGCCTCGACCCCTTCCTCGCCAACCTTCTGCGCTACCCGCTTGGTGCCCTCGGCGAGCAGCCTTGCGGTATAGCTGTCGTCGGGATCGGCGCCAGCGCGTTGGTGAATCACCGCTTCGAGCCGGGCGAGGAAATGCGGCGCGGTGTCGATGTCGAAACAGCTGTCGATGCCCTTGTGACAGGTCGGCCCCGCGGGCTGCGCGACAATCAGGATCGCATCGCTGTCGCAATCGGCGTGGATCGCCAGGACGCCGAGCGTATTGCCGCTGGTCTCGCCCTTGACCCAAAGCCGCGCCTTCGACCGGCTCCAGAAGGTGACCGTTCGGGTCTCGATGGTCGCGGCAAGCGCCTCGCGGTTCATGTAGCCGAGCATCCGCACCCGGCCGTCGTCACCGCCCTGCACGATGGCGGGGAGCAGCCCGTCCATCTTGTCCCACGCGAGCGCTTCCACATCGATCATCGTCGCACCTCCAGCCCCTGTTGGTCGAGATAGTCCTTGAGGTCGCCAATCGCGATCCGCTGGTCATGGAAGACGCTTGCCGCCAATGCGCCCGAGCAGCCGACGGCGAAGGCTTGCGCGAAATGCTCGGGCGTCCCGGCACCCCCCGAAGCGATCACCGGCACGTCGACGGCGGCGCACAGCGCCTCGAGCTGGACGAGGTCGTAGCCTTGCCGCACCCCGTCGTTATTCATTGCGTTGAGCACGATCTCGCCCGCCCCGCGCGCCACCGCCTCGCGCGCCCAGTCGATCGTCTCGCGCCCCACGTCCATGGTCTTGTCGGGGCGCCCGGTCAGCGCCTTCACCCGCAACACGCCCTGCTCATCGGTGAAACTGTCGAGCCCCAGCACCACGCATTGCCGCCCGAACGCGTCGGCGAGGCGGGTGATGAGCTCGGGATCGGCGAGCGCGGGCGAATTCACGCTGACCTTGTCGGCCCCCGCGCCGAGCACGGCGGCGGCCTTGTCCACGCTGTCGATCCCCCCGGCGACGCTGAAGGGAATGTCGATGACACGCGCCACCTTGTGGACCCAGTCGACATCGACGCTGCGCCCGTCGGCCGAGGCGGTAATGTCGTAGAAGACGAGTTCGTCGGCCCCCTCGTCGGCATAGCGCTGCGCATTCTCGACGATGTCGCCGATGACGCGGTGATCGCGAAACTGCACGCCCTTGACGACGACGCCGTTGGCGACGTCGAGACAGGGGATGATCCTAGCCGCGGGCACGGGCGATCCCTTCCGCGACGGTGAAGGCGCCTTCCCAGATCGCCTTGCCGGTGATGGCGGCGCTCGCCCCTGCCGCGCGCAGCGCGTCGAGATCGTCGAGGCACGCGACCCCGCCCGAGGCCTGCACCGCCTTGTCGGGATAGGTGTCGGCCAGCGTGCGATAGAGATCGACATTGGGCCCCTGCATCATGCCATCCCTGGCGATGTCGGTCACGAGCAGGTGGCGGATGGTCGGGAATTGCCCGAGCACCTCGTCCAGCGCCCTGCCGCTATCCTCGGCCCAGCCGTGCTTGGCGACCATCGGCACCCCGCCGCGCAGGTTGACGTCGAGCGCCAGCGTGATCCGCTCGGGCCCGAAGTGGTCGAGCATGTCGGCAAAGGCCTGCGGCTCGTTGAGCGCGAGGCTCCCCACCACGACGCGCGCCACCCCGGCGTCGAACAGCGGCTTGGCATGCGCGGTCCCGCGAATCCCGCCCGCCACCTGCAGCGGCAGGATCGGCGCCAGTTCCATCAGCAAGTCGTGCTGCACCGGGCTTTTCGCGCGCGTGCCGTCGAGATCGACGACATGCGCCATCTGCGCTCCCGCGTCGCGAAAGGCAGCGAGCGCCTCGGCGGGGGAGGGATCGTAGTTCGTGCGCGCGTCGAAATCGCCCTGGCGCAGCCGCACGGGCTTGCGGTCCATCAGGTCGAGGGCAGGCAGGAGGATCATGAGGAGAGAAACGCCTTCAGGAAGGCCGCGCCGGGCGCGGCGGAACGTTCGGGGTGGAATTGCGCGCCCCAAAAGGGCCCTTTCCGGACGATGACCGGAAAACTGCGGCCATAGGTCGCGCATGCCGCATCAGCCCCGCTCCCGGGACAGGCGTAGCTATGCGCGAAATAGACATGCTCGCCCTCGTGCACGCCCAGACCTTCTTCGACATCGTGCAACCGGGTCCAGCCCATGTGCGGCACCGGGCGCCCGGGCGCGGGCTCGAGTGACGTCACTCTTCCGGGTAGCACGCCGAGCAGCGGTCGATCGGTCTCTTCCGAGCCCTCGAACAGCAATTGCATGCCGACGCAGATGCCGAGCGTCGGGCGGGTGCGCGCGCGCAGCACTTCGGCCAGCCCCGCCGCCTCGACCCGCTCCCTCGCATAGCCGGCATGGCCGACGCCGGGCAAGATCACCCGCTCGGCGCGCGCGATGACGTCAGGATCATCGGTGCGCACCGGCGCGGCGCCGATGCGCTCGAACCCGAGCCGCACCGATTCCACATTGCCGTAACCCAGATCGATCAGCGCGAGGCTCGTCACAGGCTGCCCTTCGTCGAGGGAATGCCGCCGCCCCCACCGGTGGCGAGCCCCTGCCGGAGCGCGCGCCCGAAGGCCTTGAAGGCGCCCTCGACCTTGTGATGGTCATTGTCGCCCTCGACACGCACGTGGATCGCCGCGCGCATGCTGTCGGCGAGGCTGCGGAAGACGTGCGGCGTCATCTCGGTCGGGAACTCGCCCAGATGCTCGGCCTCGAAGCTGCCGTCGAACCTGGCGAAGGGGCGCCCCGACAGGTCGACCAGCACTTCGGCGCGGGTCTCGTCCATCGGCAGCGCGAAGCCGAACCGCCCGATCCCGGCGCGGTCGCCCAGCGCCCGGTCGAGCGCGGTGCCGAGCGCCAGCGCGACATCCTCGATCGTGTGGTGCGGGTCGATATGCGTGTCGCCGGTGCAGGCGAGCGTGAGCGAGAAGCCGCCGTGGCTCGCGACCTGGTCGAGCATATGATCGAAAAAGCCGATCCCGGTGGAGATCTGCCGCCTGGGCTCGGGGGCGTCGAGGTCGATCGACAGCGCGATCTGCGTCTCGGCGGTATCGCGCGTCACGCTCGCGCGGCGACGCTCGGGGGCGGGATCGACGATGCCGAAGACCGCGAGGAGGGCACGGTTTTCCGCCTCGGTGCCGATGGTGACGCGCACCCCGCCCGGCGCCGCGTTGGGACGAAAACGCACCCTGACCGCCGCCGCCTCGAGGCGCCTTGCGAGCCCCTCGGGGTCGGCGACGACGAGAAACAGGTAATTGCCGCCCTCGTGGAGCGCCTCGACCTCGTCGACCTCGCGCAGCAGCCCGGCGAGCCGTTTGCGCTCGGCGAGCAGCGTTTCGACCCGCTCGGCGTGGATCGGCATCCGCTCGGGCGCCAGCGCCGACAGCGCCGCCGCGATCGAGGGACCGGGCAACGGATAGGGCGGCGACACGCGCGCGAGCCAGTCGATGACATTGGCGTCGGCGATCGCACAGCCGATCCGCGCCCCCGCCAGCCCATAGGCCTTCGACAAGGTGCGCAGCACGACCAAATTGTCGATATTGCCCGCGTCGGGGGCGAGGCTCGGCGCGTCGGCAAATTCGCCATAGGCCTCATCCGCCACCACCAGCGTATCGGGCAGCGCCCGGGCAATGTCGCGCACCCTATCGACGTCGATCGCCGTGCCGGTCGGGTTGTTGGGAGTGCACAGGAACAGGAGCTTGGGCGCCGGGCCGTGCTTGGCGGCCTTGAGCACCGTGCCCGCATCGAAGACGAAATCCTCGCCCATCGACACGCCGTCGACCTTCGCACCCTGGATCCGCGCGAATTGCGCATAGGCCGAGAAGGTCGGTTCGACGACGAGGATGCGATCCTGCCCCGGGCGCAGGAAGGCGCGGCACAACAGGTCGATGGCGTCATCGCTCCCCCGCGTCACCCAGAGCCGCTGCGGAAAGACGCCATAGAGCCCCGCCATTCGCCGCCGCAGCACGTCGGGCTGGGGTTCGGGATAGCGGTTGATGTCCTTGCCGCCCGCGAGCGGCGGATAGGGATTTTCGTTGGCATCGAGGCGGATGGTGCCGGGGATGGGCGCGCCGGCAAGATCGGCACGCGGCAGCGAGCGAAGGTCGGGACGGGCGAGACGATCGCCGATCGGCTGGCTGGTCATTCGGCCGCCTCCTTCGTCGCATTGCCCCGGATATCGGCCGCGCGCGCATGCGCCTCGAGCCCTTCGAGCCGCGCCAGCGCGGCGGCGGGTCGCGCCAGCCGCTGCGCCGTGTCGGGGGCGATCCGCTGCACGCTGATCGCCTTGAGGTAGGTCAGCGCGGTCACCCCGCCGGTATAGCGCGCCGCGCCGTCGGTCGGCAGCACGTGGCTCGACCCGGCGAGATAGTCCCCGAAGCTCTCCGCCGCGCCTTCGCCGACGAAGATCGCGCCGGCATTGGTGATCTTCTCCGCCAGCGCCGCCGCGCGCTCATCCGCGAGCGCGATGCTGAGGTGCTCGGGCGCATAGGCATTGGCGATCTCGACCGCCTCATCGAGATTGGCGCAGCGAATCGCGCGGGCGGGCGCGAAGTCGCCTCCCATTGCCGCCGCCTGCGCCTCGACCTCGGCGAGCGTCGCCGCGATGGCGTCCTCGCTCGGGCTGACGAGCAGGACTTGCGCATCCTCGCCATGTTCTGCCTGGCTCAACAGGTCAGCGGCGACCCGCGCCGGGTCGCTGGTCTCGTCGGCGATGACGAGCAATTCGCTAGGGCCGGCGGGCAGGTCGATCCCCGGCCCGCCGGGCAGGCTCGCGACCTGCGCCTTGGCCGCCGCGACCCACGCGTTGCCGGGGCCGCAGATACGGTCGACGGCCTCGAGTTCGCCCGCGCCGAAGGCCAGCGCGGCGATCGCCTGCGCCCCGCCCACGGTCCAGACCGCCTCGATGCCGCACATTTCGGCGGCCAGCGCGACCGCGCGGTCGAGCCCGCCCTCGGGGCGCGGCGGGGTCACCACCGTCAGTCGCTCGACCCCCGCGACCCGCGCGGGGATTGCCAGCATCAGCAGCGTCGAGAAAAGGGGCGCCTTGCCGCCGGGGACATAGAGCCCCGCGCTGGCGAGCGGCGCCCAGCGCTTTTCCACCGTCAGCCCCGGCATCGTTTCGACCGAGACGGGGGCGGGCAGGGTCGCTTCATGAAAGCGCTCGATATTGTCGGCGGCGAGCCGCATCGCTTGGATCGCCTCGGCGGGCAATTCAGCGCGTGCGCGCTCGGCGAAGAGCGCGACGGCGACGCGCTCGGGCGCCTTGCCATCGATCCGCTCGGCGATTTCGGCCAGCTTGTCCCAACCACCCGAGCGCACCTCGGCGATGATCTCGCGCACGGCATTCTGCAGCCGACCGTCCTCGCGGCGTTCGGGGCGGGCGAGCGCACGGCGGCGACCCTCGTCGCCCTGCCTGGTCCAGTCGATCACGTTCGCCATCAGAGCATCATCTTTTCGATCGGCATGACAAGGATGTCGCGCGCGCCGGCGGCCTTCAGCTCCTCGAGCGTCTCCCAAAAGACCGATTCGCGCGCCACCGCCTGGATCGCGACATGCCCCTCGATCCCGCGCAGCGGCATCACAGTCGGCGCCTCGGCGCCCGGCAGGATGCGCGTGATCTCGGCAATCGCGCTCTCGGGCGCGTTGAGGACGATATATTTGCTCTCCGCCGTCGCGATCACGCCGAGCATGCGGGTCTTCAGCGCATCGGCGCGGTCGACCTTGCGCGGCTCCATCGCGGCGCGGGTGCGGATCAGCACGCTTTCCGATTCGAGGATGGTGTGCACCGGCTTGAGGCCATTGGCCTCGAGCGTCTGCCCGGTGGAGACGAGGTCGCAGACATAATCGGCGATTCCCAGCCGCGGCGCCAGTTCGACCGCGCCGTGCATGGTCACCACCTCGGCGGTAATGCCCTCCTTCTCGAGGAAGGCGCGGGTCAGCAGCGGATAGCTGGTAGCGATGCGCTTGCCCTCGAGGATCGCCAGCGACCAATCCTCCGCCACGGGAATCGCGATCCGGAGCGCGCAGCCGCCGAAGCCCAATCGCGCCAGCACGTCGACATCCTCGTTGGCGGGGTCGAGCCGATATTCCTCGAGCACGTTCAGCCCGACGATGCCGAGATCGCACACCCCGTCGCCGACCAGCGTCGGGATGTCGTCGTCGCGCACGAGCATGAGGTCCAAGGGAAAGTTGGTCGCCCGCGCGGTCAGCTGCCCCTTGGCGCTGCGGATCTTCAATCCCGCCTTGGCGAGCAGCCCCTCGCCCGCATCGGCGAGCCGGCCCGATTTCTGCACCGCCATGCGCAGGCGGGTCATCGTCGTGGTCATTGTGCGTCCTTCGTCATGACATCGAGCGCGGCGCGATAGCCGCCCGCCGTGCCGCCGTTGAGGAAACGCGCGACGCGGGTGATGGTGGTGGTCGACACGCCGGTCAGGTCGTGGATCTGGCGATAGGTGTAGCACCCCTCGGCGAGCAGCCGCGCGACATGCCAGCGCTCGGCCAGCGCGCGCCGCTCCGAGGGGGTGCACAAATCATCGAGCAGCATCGCGACGCTCCCCGGATCGCCGAGCCGGGCGAGGACGAGCGCGAGCTGCGCCTGCGCCTCGGCCGCCGATTCGGCCCCTGTCACGCCCGCCGTGCTCGAATCTTTTCCCCGCGTTTCCGACATTTGATTGTTCCAATGTGTTAAAACATTGGCATGCATGTAGCGGTCTCAGCGGAGAATGCAACCATGGACCTAAGCGCCCCTTCGGCGCATCGACGCGCTTCGTCGCTTCTTTCGCCACCCCCGCCTTTTTGCCGCTTGACCTGTAGGAAAAATTGCGGCCTCCTCGCGTACATGCGCAAGACCGCTCCCGTTTCGGCCCATTCGACCGCTGCCCTGCAGTGGTGGTGGCGCTCGTCCTGACGGCGGCGCTGCGCTCACGCATGACGTGATCTTCCAGCCCGCCACCGAGCGGGCTTTTTCGTGACCTCGATCAGGTCCGCTCTCCTTCTCCCCCCGAGACCCGAGAGACCGACCCATGATCATCGTGATGAAACCCGACGCCAGCCAGGACACCATCGACCGCCTCCTCGGGCGGATCGAGGACAAGGGGCTGAAGCCGCTCCACATGCCCGGCGCCGAACGCGTCGTCCTCGGCGCCCTCGGCGATGAACGCGTGCTCGCCGAACTCGGCCTCGAGGCCGAGCCCTCGGTCGAGAGCGTCAAGCCGATCCTCGCCCCCTACAAGCTCGCCGCGCGCGACCTCCATCCGCACGACAGCCGGGTAAAGATCGGCGACGTCGCGATCGGCGGCGGGCGCTTCGCGCTCCTCGGCGGCCCCTGCGCGGTCGAGAGCGAAGAGCAGCTGCGCGCGTCCGCCAAGGCAGCCAAGGCGGGCGGCGCGCGGATCCTGCGCGGCGGCGCCTACAAGCCGCGGACCAGCCCCTACAGCTTCCAGGGCAAGGGCCCCGAGGGGCTCGACCTGCTGCGCCAGGTCGGCGACGAACTCGATCTCCCGGTCGTCACCGAAATGGTCGACGCGCGCGACCTCGACCTGTTCGTCGAGAAGGCCGACGCGATCCAGATCGGCACCCGCAACATGCAGAATTTCGAACTGCTCAAGGCGGTCGGCGAGTGTGGCAAGCCGGTCATCCTCAAGCGCGGAATGGCGGCGCGCATCGACGACCTGCTGATGGCCGCCGAATATGTGCTCGCGGGCGGAAACGAGGAGGTCATCCTGTGCGAGCGCGGGATCCGCACCTTCGAAACCGCGACGCGCAACACGCTCGACCTCGCCGCCGTCCCGCTGCTCAAGGAAAAGACCCACCTCCCCGTCATCGTTGATCCCAGCCACGGCACCGGCAAGCGCAGCCTCGTCGCGCCGATGGCGCTTGCCGCCGCCGCCGCCGGGGCCGACGGGGTGATGGTCGAGGTGCATGTCGACCCCGCGACCGCGCTCTCCGACGGGCCGCAGTCGCTCTATCCCGAACAAATGGAAGCGCTCGGCCACCAGCTGTCGCGGCTGCTCCACGCCCTGGGCCGCGAACTATGAGCCGCCTGCGCCTCCTCTCGCGCCGCCTGCCCGGGGTGCACGATCCGGTAAGCCTGTTCGCCGCGCTCCATGCCGAGGGACGCGCGCGCATGCTGTTCCGCCGCACCGGGGGCACGAGCGCCATCCTGTGCGACAGCGCGCTGGCGATCGACGCCAAGGGGCGCGAGGCCGAGGTGCGCGTCGCGGGGGCGCAGGGCATGGCCTTGCTCACCCCGCTGCTCGAACCGCTCGCCGCGGCGGTGGTCGAGCAGGATGGCGAGTCGGCGCGGCTCGTCTTCGCCGCGCCAGACGAGACCGGCGACGACGCCGCCCGTGCGGGGCGCGCGAGCCCGCTCCACCTGCTGCGCGCCGCCGCCGCGCTCGCGGGCGGCGAGGACGATCCTTACGCGCTGGCGCTGTTCACGCTGGTCGGGTTCGACCATGCCGACATGGTCGAGCCGATCGGGGTGGCGGCGCCGGAGGGCCCGCTCCCCGACCTGCTCGCACGCCTTGCCGAGACGTCGGTGGTGGTCGAGCCCTCGGGCGCCGCGCGCATCCTCGCCGTGGCTGCGGTGACGGGGCAACGCGAAGAAGACCATCGCAACTTGTGCCTCGCGCAGGAAAAGCTTGGCCAGCTCGCCGCGCGGATCGAGCAGGCCCCCGTCCCCGCGCTTCCCGACGCCCCAGCCGGCGATCCGGAGGTGGATATCGACGACGCCGCCTTCGAAGCCACCGTTCGCGCACTCCAGGACGACATCGCCGCGGGCGAAGTCTTTCAGGCGGTGCCGAGCCGCAGCTTTTCGCTCCCCTGCCCCGACCCGCTCGCCGCCTTTCGCCGCCTCGTCGCCGCCGACCCCTCGGCCTATCAATTCTTCGCGCAGACCCGTCACGGGACGCTCTTCGGTGCCTCGCCCGAGAACGCCATCCACCTCGCCCCCGGCGCCGACGGCACCACGCTGTCGGTCAGCCCGATCGCCGGCACCCGCCCGCGCGGCGCCACCGCCGACGAGGACGACAGGCTCGAGGCCGACCTTCGGCTCGACGCCAAGGAAGTGTCCGAGCATCTCATGCTCGTCGACCTCGCGCGCAACGATGTCGCGCGCATCGCGCGGCCCGGCACCCGCCGCGTCACCAGCCTGATGCGGGTCGAGCGCTTCGCGAGGGTCATGCATCTCGTCTCGACCGTCGAAGGGCGCCTCCCCGAGGGCGCCGACGTGGTCGACGCGATCCGCGCCTGCCTTAATGTCGGCACGCTGTCGGGGGCGCCCAAGCTGCGCGCGATCGAGCTGATCCGCGCCCACGAGACATGCCAGCGCGGCTTCTATGGCGGCGCGATCGGCGTGCTGCGATCGGGCGGCGGGTTCGACAGCGCGGTCGTCATCCGCTCGGCCTTCGTCGCGGACGGCCTTGCGCAGGTCCGCGCCGGCGCGGGCGTCGTCGCCCATTCGGATCCCGCCGCCGAAGCCGCCGAGACCCGCGCCAAGGCGAGCGCGGTCCTCGCCGCGCTGGGAGCCGCGGCATGAAGCTCACCGTGATCGACAATCGCGACAGTTTCACCTTCAATCTCGTCGAGGCCTTTCGCCTCGCGGGCGCGGAGGTGCAAGTGCTCCGCAATAGCATTAGTGCGACGGAAGCGCTGGAAACCGCCAAGCATGGCGCGATCCTCATCTCCCCCGGTCCCGGGAAGCCTGCCGACGCGGGCTGCTGTCTCCAATTATGCGAGCGAGCGCGCGGCACCATCCCGCTGATCGGCATCTGCCTTGGTCACCAGGCCATCGTCGAGGCGGCCGGCGGCACCGTCACCCGCGCGCCCGCGCCCGCCCATGCGGTGGCGCAGCGACTACCCGATCGCGGCTGCGGGATCTTCGCCGGGCTGCCCGATCCGCTCATCGTAGGGCGCTATCATTCGCTCTGCACCCCGCTCGATGGCCTCCCCACCCGCTTCACCGTCGACGCCGCGCATGACGGCATGGCGATGGCGGTGCGCGACGAGGCGGGGCGCCAGCTCGGGCTGCAGTTCCACCCCGAATCGATCCTCACCCCGCGCGGCGACAAGCTCGTCGCCAACCTTCTCGCATGGGCCAAAGTCGCCCTCGACCAACCGGCCAAGGCCGCCTGAAAGGACCATCATGCTCGATAAAGCCAGCCTGCCCGCCGACCAGGGCCCCGTTCCAAACCCCCTGCCCAAGCTCCTGTCGGGCGAGGACCTGCCGTCCGACGATGCGCGCCACCTGTTTGAGCGGCTCGTCCTCGGGCGCCTGTCCGAGGCCGAGATCGCGAGCGTGCTCGTGGCGCTACGGATGAAGGGCGAGACCGCCGAGGAGATGATCGGCGCCGCGCGCGCGCTGGGCGAGGCGGCCGAGGCCTTTCCCTCCCCCGACGGCCTGTTCGCCGATTGCTGCGGTACCGGGGGCGATTCCGCGGGGATCATCAACGTCTCGACCGCGGCGGGGTTCGTGGCTGCCGCCTGCAGGCTGCCGATCGCCAAGCATGGCAATCGTTCGGTCAGCTCCAAATGCGGGTCGGCCGACGTGCTCGAGGCGCTGGGGGCGCGGATCGACATCCCCGCCGACGCGGCGCGCGCGCTGCTCGATGCGACCGGCTTCACCTTCCTCTACGCCCCCGCCTACCACCCGGGCATGCGTCACGCCGGCCCGGTGCGGCGCCAGCTCGGCGTGCGCACGGTGATGAACCTGCTCGGCCCGTGCATCAATCCGGCGCGCCCCAGGGTGCAACTGCTCGGCGTTGCCGACCCCACGCTGATGCGCCGCATCGCCCGCACCCTGCAGGCGATGGGGGTCGAGAAGGCGCTGGTGGTCCATGGCGCCGGGCTCGACGAGCTCGCGCTGCACGCCGACAGCCGCGCGCTGCGGCTCGACCATGACACGATCAGCGAAGAGATCATCGCCCCCGAGGCGGTCGGGCTCGACCCGGCGCCGCTCAAGGCGGTCGCGGGGGGCGAGGCGGCGGAAAATGCGGTGCGGCTGCGGCGCCTGCTCGAGGGCGAGGGCAGCAAGCCCGAGCGCGACATGGTGGCGCTCAATGCGGGGGCGCTGCTGCATCTCGCCGGGTTGCACGCCACGCTCGCCGAGGGCGTGGCGGCCGCCGGCGCGGCGATCGACACGGGCGCGGCGGGCGAGCGGCTCGCCGCCTATGTGGAGGCCAGCAATGGATGACGTGCTCGCGCGGATTGTCGCGCGCAAGAGGGTCGAGGTGGCCGATCGGCTGGGGGATCGCACCATCGCCGCCGCGCCGACCCGCCGCAGCCTTGCCGCCGCGCTCGCCCGGCCGGGGGCGCGCTTCATCATGGAGATCAAGCCGCGCTCGCCCTCGGGCCATGTCGCGCGCCACCAGCCCGCGGCCGCGCTGGCCGCCTATCGCCCGGTCGCCGATGCGATCAGCATCCTCACCGACGAAGCGGATTTCGGTGGCTCGCTCGACCTGCTCGCCACCTTGCGCAAGGACTATGGCGGACCGATCCTCGCCAAGGACTTCATCGTCGACCCGCGGCAGGTGGACGAGGTGCGCGCGGCGGGGGCCGACGCGGTGCTGGCGATGCTCTCGGTGCTCGACGATGCGACCGCCCGGGCGGTGATGGCCCGCGCCGCGCGGTTCGACATGGACGTGCTCGTCGAGGTCCATGACGCGACCGAGCTCGACCGCGCGCTCGGGCTCGGGGCGCGGCTCGTCGGCATCAACAACCGCAACCTCAAGACATTGACCACCGACCTCGCGGTGACCGAGGCGCTCGCCCCGCGCGTCCCGCACGACGTCGTGCTGGTGAGCGAAAGCGGGATCGCGAGCCACGCCGATGCGCAACGGCTCGCGCGCCATGTCGACGGCTTCCTCGTCGGCTCGGCGCTGATGGCGGCGGACGATATCGCGCTCGCCGCGCGCCAGCTGGTGCACGGGCCGGTCAAGCTGTGCGGGATGACGCGGGTTGCCGACGTCGCGCTCGCGGCGCGGCAGGGCGCGAGCCATGTTGGCTTCATCTTCGTGCCGGGCACCCCGCGCGCAATCGACGTCGAGCGGGCCCGCACGCTGACCATGATGGCCGGCCAGTTCGGGATGCAGACGGTCGGCGTGTTCCGCGGCCAGCCGCCCGAGGAGATCGCCGCCGCGAGCCGCGCGTTGCGCCTCGACGTGGTGCAGCTCCACGAGCCCGGCGCCGGCGCCAAGATCGGCGCGCTGCGCCCGCACCTGCGCGCGGGCACCGAATGCTGGGCGCTGGCCGGGGTCGAGGGCACGGCGATCGATGCCGTGCCGCAGGCCGACCGCACGCTGTTCGACACGCGCATCGGCACGCGCAGCGGGGGCACGGGGGTCGCCTTCGACTGGCGCCGCATCGCCGGCCGCGACGACCTGACCCGCGCCTTCCTCGCGGGGGGGATCGGCCCCGACAACGTGCGCGCCGCGGCGCGCGCCGGCGCCTATGGGCTCGACATCTGCTCGGGGGTAGAGGCGGCGCCGGGGACCAAGGACCCGGCCAAGGTCGAAGCGCTGTTCGCGGCGCTGCGCCACCCCGACCGCAGGAGCGGACAATGAAACAGGACGGCCGCTTCGGTGCCTTCGGGGGGGCCTTCGTGCCCGAAATCCTCGTTCCCGCGATCGAGCAGCTCGAAGCCGCCTATCTCGCGGCAATCGAGGACCCCGACTTCCTCGCCGAACTCGACCATCTGCTGCGCACCTATGCGGGCCGCCCGACCGCGCTCACGCGGTGCCGCAACATCGGCGACGAGCGGGTCCGGCTCTACCTCAAGCGCGAGGACCTGCTCCACGGCGGGGCGCACAAGACCAACCAGGTGATCGCGCAGGCGCTGCTCGCCAAGCGGATGGGCAAGACCCGGCTGATCGCCGAGACCGGCGCGGGCCAGCACGGGGTCGCAACCGCGATCGCGGGGGCGCTGTTCGGACTCAAGACGCGCATCTACATGGGCGCGCTCGATGCCGAGCGGCAGGCGCTCAACGTTTTCCGGATGCAGCTGATGGGGGCCGAGGTGGTGCCGGTCGAGATCGGCAGCCGGACGCTCAAGGACGCGGTCAACGAGGCGCTGCGCGACTGGACCGCGAGCTTTGCCGACACCCATTACCTGCTCGGCACCGTGGCGGGCCCGCACCCCTTCCCGCAGATGGTGCGCGACTTCCAGGCGGTGATCGGGCGCGAGGCACGCGCGCAGCTGCTCGAGGTCGAGGGGCGCCTGCCCGACCGCGTGATCGCCTGCGTCGGCGGCGGCTCGAACGCGATCGGCATCTTCCATGAATTCGTGCCCGACCGCGCGGTCGCGCTGGTCGGCGTCGAGGCGGCGGGCAAGGGGCTCGATAGCGGCGAGCACGGGGCCACGCTGCAACGCGGGCGGCGCGGGATCCTGCACGGCGCCGAAACCTACCTGATGCAGGATGACGAGGGGCAGGTCGGCGAGAGCTGGTCGGTGTCGGCCGGGCTCGATTATCCCGCGGTGGGTCCCGAGCATGCCCACCTGATGGCCAGCGGGCGCGCGACCTATGTCGGGGCGACCGATACCGAGGCGATCGCCGCCTTCCAGCGCCTCGCGCGCGAGGAAGGTATCATCCCCGCGCTCGAGACCGCGCACGCGCTGGCCGAGGCGTTCAAGCAGGTCGCGGCCGCGCAGGCGGCGGGCGAGGAACGCGTGATCCTCGTCAACCTGTCGGGGCGCGGCGACAAGGACATGGCGCAGGCGATGCAGCTGGTGGCCGGCCGATGAGACACCAGCGCTACGGACGAATGTTCGCGCGGCTCGATGCCGCCGGGGAGGGCGCGCTCGGGGCTTTTCTGATGCTCGGCGATCCCGATGCCGAGACCAGCTTCGCGCTGCTCGACGCGGCGGTCGCCGGGGGCGCCGACATGCTCGAGGTGGGGATCGCATTTTCCGACCCGGTCGCCGACGGGCCGGTGATCCAGGCCGCCGCGCAGCGGGCGCTGGCGGGGGGGATCACGCCGCGCGCCTCGTTCGAGCTCATCGCCCGGCTGCGCGAGCGCCATGCCGAGGTGCCGATCGGGATCCTGACCTACGCCAACCTCGTCGTCGCCCGCGGGCTCGAGGATTTCTGCGCGGCGGCCGCGCGGGCGGGCGCCGATAGCCTGCTGGTCGCCGACGTCCCGAGCCTCGAGGCCGCCCGCTTCGCCGATGCCGCGCGCGAGGCCGGGCTCGACCCGGTGCTGATTGCCGCGCCCAACACCGGCGCCGCGGCGCTCGAACGGATCGCCGCGCTCGGGTCGGGCTACATCTATTGCGTCGCCCGCGCGGGGGTGACCGGGCAGCGCGCCGACATGGCGCTCGACCATGACGCGCTGTTCGATCGGCTGCGCGCACTGGGCGCACCGCCTCCGGTCCTCGGCTTCGGGATCTCGACCCCGGCACAAGTGCGCGCCGGGCTCGCGGCGGGCGCGGCGGGGGTGATCTGCGGCAGCGCGATCGTGGCGGCGGCGCAGGCGGCGAGCGATCCCGCCGCCGCGGTGCGCGAGTTCGTCGCCACGCTCAAGGCGGCGACGCGGGGCTAGGCTTCGCGCGGCTCCTCGCCCGCCTGCTCGCTCCGCGCGATCCGGCGCGACAGTTCGCGGCTGTCGGCGAGGTTGCGCGTGGCCAGCGAGGTCTCTCGCAGGAAGAAGGTCAGCGCGGTGAAGATGAGCGCCATCGCGCCGATCCACGAGAGGGCGACGAGCGTCCCCAGCGGGGTGCGCACGAAGGCGGACACGAACAACAGCCCGACGACGAGGCAGATCATCAACGCGGCGGCGGTCGACAGGTTGACCGCATGGTGGGCGTAGCGCTGGCGCCGCAGCAGGAGCGGGAGCTGTTCGGCCAGCCGCGGCACCGGGCGATCCTCGAGCGCGCTCTCGATCGCGTTGATCCGCTCGACCAGCCAGGTGAGGCGGATGTTCATGACGTTGAGGAAGGCGCCGATCCCCGCGAGCAGGAAGACGGGGGCGAGGCTCAGCTGGAGGATCCCCTGCACCTTGGGGGTCGAGGCGGTGCGCGCGATCAGGTCGGCCATCCCGGCACTATGCAGCAATTCGATCATGGGCCTCCTCCCCTCGCCTCCGCACCTGTTGCCACAGCCGCGCGGCGGCGGCCAGAGGCCAGCGCGCGAGCGCCCGCCAACGGCCGCGCCGCGCCCCTCCAGGCGGGCGACTCGGGTCACCGATCGCCCCCCAGCCCGTCCGGTCGGCGCGGGTGAGGGGGCCCGCGACCCGCGCGGCGCGGCGATTTATGTCGCGGAACCGGCCGGAATCCAGCGGAAAAGAAGGGATTTCATCGTCAATCGACCACCACAGCATGACTCTCCGGGGTAATTGATGTTAATGTCCGGCTTAAATTTCAAGCGCGAGATCCAGACGCGATAGGGGAGCCGGTGGCATGATCATTTCCAGCGTGGCGAACGGTGCGACACGATTGACCCCGAGGGAAAGCGAGATCCTCGAGCTCGTCGCCACCGGCCGATCGGCGCGGCAGATCGCCGCCGCGGTCGGGCTCGCGGCGCGCACGGTCGAACGCTATATCGAAAATATCCGCTACAAGATGGGCGCGCGCAACCGGACCCACCTCGTCGCCCTCGCGATCGCGCGGGGCGATCTCGAGGTCCGCAGCGTCGGCAACGGCTGAGCGCCCCTTCGCATCGAGGGCGCGCTTGGACGCGGCATCGCCACGCCGCCCCGAAGGCAGCCAATCGCTTGTCACGGTGGGAAAAATGGAGCGGGCGAAGGGATTCGAACCCTCGACCCCAACCTTGGCAAGGTTGTGCTCTACCCCTGAGCTACGCCCGCTCATCGGCGGATCGGGAATCAGTGCGTCCCGACCGGGTGGAGGCGCAGATAGCGGCACCCGGGGGTTGCCGCAACCCCTATTCTCAAGCCCCGGTTGTGCGACCCGCCCCGAACCCCATATGACGGTCAACGGACCAACCAAGTAGACGGGGATGAGGCAATGGCGACGCTGGGCATGAGCGAGGACGACAAGACGGCGCTCAAGCGGTTCGAGGACGAGGTGATCACCCCCTCGATGTCGAAGCTGGTGATCCTCCAGTTCACTGCCGCATGGTGCGGTCCGTGCAAGCAGCTGACCCCGATCCTCGAGCAGGTCGCGAGCGACTATGCCGACAAGGGGGTGATGCTCGCCAAGGTCGATGTCGACGAACAGAAGTTCATCGCCGCGCAGTTCCGCATCCAGTCGGTGCCGACGGTCTATGCCATCTTCCAAGGCCAGCCGCTCGGCGACCTGACCCAGTATCGCACCCCCGGCCAGCTCAAGCAGGTGCTCGACCAGATGATCCGCCAGCTCCCCCTCGAGGGCGACGCGCAGACGGCCGAGCAGCAGGTCGAGCCGCTGCTCGAGATGGGCGAGCAGGTGCTCGAATCGGGCGACGGCGAGCGCGCGATCATCCTGTTCTCGCAGATCAGGGAGCTGGCCCCCGACCACCCCCGGGCGATCGCCGGAATGGCGCGTGCGCAGATCCTCGCCGGGCAGGCCGAGGCCGCCGCGACGTTGCTCGACGGGCTCGACGACAAGCTCGCCGCCGATCCCGCCGTCGCGCAAGCGCGCGCCCAGCTCAAGATGGCGCGGCTCGGCGAGGACGCGGTCGATACCAGCCCCTATGTCGCCCGGCTCGAGGCCGACCCCGACGATCACGCGGCGCGCTTCAAGCTCGCCGAGGCGGCGATGGCCGACGGCGAGCGCGATGCCGCCGCCGACCAGCTCCTCGAGATCATCGGCCGCGATCGCGACTGGGAAGACGGCAAGGCGCGCACCACGCTGCTCGAGCTGATCGAGGCGGCGGGGCTCGAGGACGACTGGTCGAAGACCCAGCGGCGGCGACTGTCGGCGGTGCTCTTCACATGATGGACGCGCGCCCGACGCGCGTGCGAATCTTCCCGCTCGCGGGGGCCATCCTCTTCCCGCGCGCGCAATTGCCGCTGCATATCTTCGAGGCGCGCTATCGCGACATGGTGCGCGACGCCATCGACAGCGACGGGCGGATCGCGATGATCCAGCCGCTCGACCCGGAAGACGAGCGCGCGCTCCACCAGGTCGGGTGCATCGGCGACATCGTCGCGCTCGAGGAACTCGACGACGGGCGCTTCAACATCATCCTCGAGGGCGTCGAGCGCTTTCGCGCGATCCGCGAGCCGCAGGTCGACACGCTCTACCGCCAGCTCGATGTCGACCTTGCCGCCTATGACGACAGTGTCATCGGCTCGCTCGGCCCGGCGCGGCGGGCGTCGGTCGAACAGGAGGCGCGCGCCTTTGGCGACGCGCTCGGGCTCGAGGTCGACTGGGAGGCGGTGGCGCGGCTCGACGACGAGACGCTGATCAACGCGATCGCGCAGGTCGCGCCCTTCGACATCCCCTCCAAGCAGGCGCTGCTCGAGGAGCGCGCGCTGGCGGGGCGCGCCGACCTGCTGGTCCAGCTGATGCAGTTCCAGCGCATCGCGCCGGGCGGTCCCGAGGCCGACCAGACGCTGCAGTAGCGGCGCGGCTAGATCGGCAGCCCGCGCAGCAGCAGCGGCAGGTCGCCGCTCGTCCCCTGCGCTTCCTGCTTGAGCTTCTCCTTGAGCGGCCCGAAGCGGTTGACCAGCCCCATGCCGAGCCGCCGCACCATCGACGCGGTGCGCCCGGGCACCCCGTAGAGCCGGGTGAGCCCGTCGGTCGCGGCGGCCACGCTCAGCGTGTCGAGGCTGCGCCAGCGTTCGTAGCGCTCGAGCAGCTGCGCATCGCCCGGGTCCATCCCCAGCCGGCGGCCCTCGACCAGCACCTCGGCGAGCGCGGCGGCGTCGCGATAGCCCAGGTTGACCCCCTGCCCCGCGATCGGGTGGATGCCGTGCGCGGCATCGCCGATCAGCGCCATCCGCTCGGCGGTGAGCCGCGCCGTGTGGTGGAAGCCGAGCGGGTAGGTCGAACGCGGGCTCAGCATCTCGATGGCGCCGAGAAAACCACCCATCGCGCGCTCCGCCTCGGCGGCGAAAACCTCGTCCGGGAGCTTGAGCAGCCCGGGCGAATCGGCGGTCGGGACCGACCAGACGAGCGCCGAGCGGTGGCGCCCGTCGGGCAGGTCGGTCATCGGTAGCAGCGCGAACGGGCCGCCGGGATAGAAGATTTCCCACGCGACATCGCCGTGCGGGCGCGCGTGCGCGAGCGTCGAGACGATCGCATGATGGTCATATTTCCAGCGCGCCACCCGGATCCCCGCCGCCTCGCGGGTGGGCGAATTGCGCCCCTCGGCGCCGACCAGCAGCGGCGCGGCGATCTCGCTGCCATCGTCGAGGGTCATCCGCACCCTGTTGGCATCGCGCCGCGTCGCCACCGCGTGGCGGCCGTAACGCAGGTCGAGATGGCGGCCCGCGCGCGCGCGCTTGAGGAGCGCTTCGCGAAGATGGCGGTTCTCGTGCATCCAGCCGAGCGGTTCCTCCTCCGCCCCCGCCTCGAAGGCGAGCCCGCCCTCGGCCAGCCCGTCGGCGACCTTGATGGTCCGGATCGGGTTCCCGGGTTCGGGAAAATGGGGGGCGATGCCGACGACCTCGAACATCCGCCGCGAAGAGGAGCTGACCGCGCTGGTGCGGCCGTCGAAGGCGGCGTTGGCGCGCGCGTCGGGATCGGCGGGATCGACGAGGGTGGCGCGCAGCCCGGCGCTGTCGAGCGCCGCGGCGAAGGCGAGGCCGACGAGGCCCCCGCCCGAGATGATGACATCGCTCATAGCCGCTTCGATAGGGCTTTTGGCGGGCGAGCGATAGGGCGTTGACCGCCCCCCCGGCCCCGCCGCTATATTGGCCGCTTCGAAGGGGAATGGGCATGGCGAGCAAGGCCGGCAAGGTGACCCGTGGCGCGCGCGCCGCGGGCGAGGGGATCGAGGGCTTTTTCGCGGACCTCGCGCGGCGGCTCGGCGGGCTGGCGATGGTGCTGGGCGGGGGCGCGTTGGCGCTGGCGCTGGCCAGCCACGAACGCACCGATCCGTCCTTCTCGACCGCGGCCGGGGGGCCGCCGCACAACTGGCTCGGCGCGTTCGGCGCCTATGCGAGCGATGCGCTGCTGCAGGGGTTCGGGCTGGCCGCGGTGCTGGTCGTGCCGCTGCTGCTAGTCGGCGGCTGGCGATGGCTGCGGCTGGCCGAGACGGGCAGCGCGCGGCGTGCGATCCTGCTCGGGCTCGCCGCGGCGCTGTGCATCGGCACCGCGCTGTCGCTCCTGTCGGACCGCAGCCTCAGCGATTTGCCCGCCGGGTGGGGCGGGCTGGCGGGCATGGGCGGCGCCGCGCTGGTCGAGAGCGGGGTCGGGCTGATCGGCGATCGTGCGATCGAGGGGCCGGTGCGGCTGTCGCTGATGATCATCGCCGCGCTCGGCGGCATCGCGCTGTTCGCGATGGCGCTGGCCCTGCGCGCGGAGGAGCGCGCGGCGCTGGCGAAGCTGCTGCCCGAACGCGACGCGCTGCGGGCGCCGCGGCTGCGACGCGACAAGGCGGCCGCGCCCGCGCGCGAACGCCGCAAGAAACGCGAGAAGACCGCCAGGCCGCCGCGCGCCGAAGTCGAGGTCGCCGAACCCGCCGCCCCCGTCATCGCCGCCGCGACCCCGCGCCCCAAGCGGCAGGCGGCGAGCGGGCAGCAGGCGAGCCTCGCGCTGGGCGACGGCTACGAATTGCCCGCGCTCGACCTGCTCACGCCCCCCGGCGAGGCGGTCAACGCGCGGGTCGACAAGGCCGCGCTCGAGCGCAACGCGCGCCTCCTCGAGAGCGTGCTCGAGGATTTTCATGTGCGCGGCGACATCGTCGAGGTAAAGCCCGGGCCGGTCGTCACCATGTACGAGCTCGAACCCGCGAGCGGGATCAAGGCGAGCCGGGTGATCCAGCTCGCCGACGACATCGCGCGCAACATGAGCGCGCTGTCGGCGCGCGTCGCCACCATCCCCGGGCGCAGCGTGATCGGGATCGAACTGCCCAACGCGCAGCGCGACATGGTCAATATGCGCGAACTGCTCGGCAGCGAGGACTTCGCCCGCGACGGTCGCTCGCTTCCCATCATCCTCGGCAAGAATATCGGCGGCGAGCCGGTGATTGCCGACCTCGCGCCGATGCCGCACCTGCTGGTCGCGGGGACCACCGGGTCGGGCAAGTCGGTGGGCCTCAACGCGATGATCATGAGCTTGCTCTATCGGCTCAGCCCCGACGAATGCCGGATGATCATGATCGATCCCAAGATGCTCGAACTGAGCATCTACGACGATATCCCCCACCTCCTCGCCCCGGTGGTGACCGAACCGCCCAAAGCGATCCGCGCGCTCAAGTGGACGGTCGAGCAGATGGAGGAGCGCTATCGTATGATGGCGAGCCTGTCGGTGCGCCAGTTGTCGGGGTTCAACAAGAAGGTGATCGAGGCGCGCGCCAAGGGCAAGCCATTGGAGCGCAAGGTGCAGACCGGCTATGACGCCGAGACCGGGCAGCCGACCTACGAGATCGAGGAGCTCGACTATGCCCCGCTGCCGCAGATCGTGGTGGTGGTCGACGAGCTCGCCGACCTGATGATGACCGCGGGCAAGGAGGTCGAATTCCTGATCCAGCGGCTGGCGCAGAAGGCGCGCGCGGCGGGGATCCACCTGATCATGGCAACCCAGCGCCCGAGCGTCGATGTCATCACCGGGGTGATCAAGGCCAACCTGCCCACCCGCATCAGCTTCGCGGTCACCAGCAAGATCGATTCGCGCACTATCCTTGGCGAACAGGGGGCCGAACAGCTGCTCGGCAAGGGCGACATGCTCTACCTGCCCGGCGGCAAGAAGATCGAGCGCGTCCACGGGCCCTTCGTCTCGGACGAGGAGGTGCGCGCGGTGGCCGATTTCTGGCGCGCGCAGGGCACCCCGGACTATATCCAGGCGGTCACCGAGGAACCCGAGGACGGGGGCTTCAGCCTCGACGGCGAACCCTCGGGCGAGGACGACGCCGAAACCCAGCAGTTCCGCCAGGCGATCCAGATCGTCGCCACCAGCCAGAAGGCCTCGACCTCCTATCTCCAGCGGCAGCTGCGGGTCGGCTACAACACCGCCGCGCGGCTGATCGAGCGGATGGAGGACGAGGGGCTGGTCGGCCCGCCCGACCATGTCGGCCGCCGCGACGTGCTGATCGACCGCGACGGCCAGCCGCTGTGAGGCGGGACAACGGCTGAACTGCCCGGAACCGGGAAGTTCAGTGCGCATTCAACCGGGGTCGGCCACAAGGCCCCGAGATTTTCAGGAGATCGTTTTCATGGATTCGCTGGCCAAGCATCTCGCATTGCCCGTCGCGGTGGTTGCCGCCGCGACCCTCGCGGTGCCCGCCACCGCGCAGCCCGCCAAGGCGAGTATCGAGCAGGTCGAGCGGCATCTCGCCGCGACCCGGTCGTTGACCGCGAGCTTCACCCAGACCGACGGCAAGAACCGCTCGATCTCGGGCGATCTCTCGCTCAAGCGCCCGGGCAAGGTGCGCTTCGACTATGGCGCCAACGCCAACATGCTGCTCGTGGGCGACGGGACCAACCTGCACTTCCTCGATTATGAGGTGGGGCAGAAGTCGAGCTGGGAAATCGCCAATTCGCCGCTGTCGGTGCTGCTCGACAGCAAACCCGACCTCGGGCGGATCGCGCGGATCGTGCCGAGCCGCGACGACCGGGTCGTGATCGTGCGCGCGCGCGATGCGCGGCGCCCCGAATTCGGTACGCTGATCCTCGCCTTCACCAAGAACGGCGCCTATCCGGGCGGGCTGCGGCTCGAGGGTTGGACCGCGATCGATGCGCAGAACAAGCGCACCGCGGTGACGCTCCGAAACCAGCGCTACAACGTCGCCATCCCCGACAGCAAATTCCGCTATCGTGATCCAACCTAAGAATTTTTTCGGTTTGCATTTAAAACCGTTCAGCAAAGCGAAAGCTTGCGGCGCGTAAAGCTATGACGATTGTCGATGTCCGGGGTTTCCCCCTGTTACCCGGTGATGTCGGCTATCGCCTTGCGTGACGAACGCTAGGTCGGCCCTCGCTCCACGCCCCCGGAGCGGGGGCCTTTTGCTTGTCGGGCCCGTGAGGATTTGCGGGGCCGGGGAGGGGCGGCTAAGGGTCGAGCCCAGATCACCCCTTGCCGAAAGTGCCCGTCGCCTCGTGACCCGCCTCAAGATTGCCAGCTGGAACATCAATTCCGTTCGCGCCCGCCCCGACCTCGTCAGCCGGTTCCTCGACCATGCCGACCCCGATATCCTGTGCCTGCAGGAGACCAAGGCCGACAATAGCGCCTTCCCGCGCGGCTTCTTCGAGGAGCGCGGGTACCGGCATATCGCGCTCAACGGGCAGCGCATGCACCACGGGGTGGCGACCATCGCCCGAGTGCCGCTCGAGGAAGACCTGCGCCATGACTGGCAGGACAATGGCGAGGCGCGCCATGTCGGGGTGCGCGTCGCCGGGCAGTTCCGGCTCGAGAATGTCTATGTGCCCGCCGGCGGCGACGTGCCCGACCGCGCCGAAAATCCCAAGTTCGGCCAGAAGCTCGACTTCATTGACCGAATGACGGCGTGGGCTCAAAAGTTGGCTGAGCCGACTTTGCTCGTTGGCGACTTCAACGTGGCACCGCTCGAGTGCGACGTGTGGAGCCACAAGGCGCTGCTCAAGGTAGTCAGCCACACTCCGATCGAGATCGCGGCGCTCGAGCGCCTCCAGGCAGCGCACGACTGGGTCGACCTTGGCCGCCGCTTCATTCCCGCGCCGCAACGCTGCTACACCTGGTGGAGCTATCGCTCGAAGGACCACACCAAGAACGATCGCGGGCGGCGGCTCGACCATATGTGGGCGAGCCCGGTGCTCGCCGGCAAGGTGGTGCACCACGAGGTCCACGAACCCGTGCGGAGCTGGGAAAAGCCGTCGGACCACGTCCCGCTGGTGTGCGAGATCGCGCTTTGACCCCACCGCTCTCCCTCGAGCGCGCGGTCGCCCGGCTCCGGCTCGGGCAGCCGGTGGCGATCGCGGGCGAGGGGGAGCGGCTCGCCGTCCTGCCGCTCGAGACCGCGAGCGCGGCGATGGCCGCCGAGCTCGGTGCGGACGCGGCCCCCCTGCTGCTGAGCGGCGAGCGCGCCGCCGCGCTGGGGCTGGGCAACCAGAAGGCGGCCGCCGAGGCGCATCGCCCGACCCGGATCGCGCCAGCGCAATGGTTCGACCACGCCGCCGCGCTGGCGCTGGTCGATCCGGCGCATGATTTCGAACGCGGTCCGACGGGGCCGGTGACGAGCGTGGCACCGGGGCCGCTCGACGGGGCCGCGCTCGCGCTCCTGCGCTATGCGGGGCTGCTACCGGCGGCGCGCGTGATCGAAGGGGAGGGGGCGCTGGCGGCGGTCCCGCTCGCCGCCTTCGCGCAGGCGCGGCGCAGCGTGACCCTCGTGTCGCGCGCCAGCATCCCGCTGGCCGACCTGCCCGCCGCGCAGCTGGCGGTCTTTCGCGATGGGCAGACGGGCGCCGAACATGCGGCGATGATCATCGGCGCCTTCGGCGGTCGGCCGCCGCTGGTCCGGCTGCATTCGGAATGCCTGACCGGCGACGTGTTCGGCAGCCTCAAGTGCGATTGCGGCCCGCAACTCGACGAGGCGTTGCGGCTGATCGGCACCGGCGGGGGTGGGATCCTTCTCTACCTGCGGCAGGAAGGCCGGGGCATCGGGCTCGCCAACAAGCTGCGCGCCTATGCGCTGCAGGACCGCGGCCTCGACACCGTCGATGCCAACCGCCGGCTCGGGTTCGCCGACGATGCGCGCGACTACGGGCTGGCCGCCGCGATGCTCGAGGCGCTCGGGGTACGCGAGGTCAGGCTGCTCACCAACAACCCCGCCAAGATGGCCGGTCTCGAGGCCGAAGGCATCCGCGTCAGCGAACGCGTCGCGCACCACCTGCCGACCAACCCGCACAACGCGGACTATGTCGCCACCAAGAAAGCGCGCTCGGGCCATCTCGACTAGGGGCGCGTGGGCACAAGCGACCCGTCAGCCGCGCGGTCCGAATAGCGCGGTGCCGATCCGGACCACGCTCGCCCCCTGTATCACCGCGCTCTCGACATCGTGGCTCATCCCCATCGACAGCCCGGCGACGTCATGACGCCGCGCGAGCTCGGCGAGCAGCGCGAAGAAGGGCGCCGATTCAAGATCGGCGGGGGGAATGCACATCAACCCCGCGATCGACAGCCCCTCGCCGCGCGCGAGCGCGAGCAGCTCGCCGAGCGCGTCCACCGCAACCCCGCCCTTCTGCGGCTCGGCGCCGATATTGACCTGGACGTAGAGGTCGGGCCGACGCCCCGACGCCGCGACCGCCTTGGCGATCGCGCGCACCAGCGAGGGGCGATCGAGCGAATGGATCGCATCGAACAGCGCGACGGCCTCCTGCGCCTTGTTCGACTGGAGCTGGCCGACCATGTGCAAGCGCACATCGGGATGCTCGGCCTTGAGCGCCGGCCACTTGTCCTGCGCCTCCTGCACACGATTCTCGCCGAAATCGCGCTGTCCCGCGGCGAGCAGCGGGCGGATCTCCTCGGGGGTGCGCGTCTTGGACACCGCGACCAGCGTCGGCAGCGCCTCGCGTCCCGCGCGCCGCGCCGCGAGCGCGATCCGCGCCTTCGTCTCTTCCAGCTTGTGCATGCCGCGCGCTATAGGAGAGCCGATGCCTCCCCGCCAGACCCTCTTCACCGACGAGCGCCTCGGCGCCCGCTTGTGGCCGAGCCTGCTGGCGCTGCCGCGCGGCAGTGGGGTGGTGCTGCGGCACGACCGGCTGCCGCCCGCCGATCGCGCCGCGCTGGCGCACCGGGTCGCGCGGCTGGCGCGCGCGCGGGGGCTGGTCCTGTCGGTGGCGGGCGACGTGGCGCTCGCCCGGGCGGTGGGCGCGGCGCTGGTGCATCGCCCCTCCGGGCCGACGCGCGGGATGCGCTTCAGCCTGCCGGTGCACGACCCGGGCGAAGCCCTCGCGGCGCGGCGCGCGGGGGCGGCCTTGGCCTATGTCTCGCCGGTCCATGCGACCGCCTCGCACCCCGGCGCGGCGACGCTGGGCGCAGCGCGCGCGCGGCGGCTGGCGCGGCTGTGTGGCTGTCCCGCGATCGCGCTGGGGGGAATGGACGCTCGCGCCTGGCGCGCGCTGGCGGCGGACTTTGCGGGATGGGCGGGGATCAGCGCGCTGGCGCGCTAGAACTTGAGCTTGGTGCCGACGTAGACCGCCTGGCTGTCATAGCGGCGCCCGTCGAGATCGGCCTCGGGCAGGCGTTCCTGATCGATGCGGTAGCGCACCCCGCCGGTGATGGCGATATTGTTGGTGATCTTGACCGCACCGCCGACGTCGAGCGCATAGCTGTCGGTGGCGCGGATGCTCGGGACCGCGCGGCTGGTCTCGCGATCGGCCGACACCGCGACCTGCCCGCTCACCTTCGTGCCATAGCTCAGCCCGACGCGCGCCCGGTCGCGGCTCAGCAAGGCCGGGCCGCCCTGATTGTTCTGTTCGGCCACCTCGGTCGACAGGCGGAAACGTTTCCAGCCGACATCGACCCCCAGATCGTAATTGCTCGGGGTGAGGGTGGCGCTGCGGCGCGGCGAGTCGACGACCTCGGCGACGCGACGCGTCGGCGCGGCGCCGGGGGCGCTGCTCGACGAACCGCGCGCCGCCACCTCGAGCTTGCGGGGTTCCTCGCGGTTGCTGCCCGCCGGGGTGAAGCCGCTGTTCGACGGCTTGCGGTTGGCGAAGACGGCGGCGAGCCGCGGGTCGGCGCCGGCCGGGGTGAAGCGCCCCGTCTGGCTACGCGCCGGGGGCGCGCCCGCGGCGTCGACCAGGCTGACCGCGGCGAGCGCGGGAATCGAGGTGGCGGCAAGGCCGATCGCGCAGCCGAGCATCAGCAGCACGCCGCCGCGCTTGCCCGCCTTGTTCGATTTGCGCCCCTCGATGGTCACTCGGTCCGACTCCATTGCTCCGGTAAACATAGCGCGGCGAAGCCGATCGTTCCATGACTCAGAATCCGCTTTCGTCGCGACTGTGGCCCGCGTCCCACAATGATCCGCCTTCACAAGCCCCCGGCATGGGGCTAGGCACGAAGCGAACCGACCAAGATCACGAGGCCTATCGTCATGAAATTCCCCCTTTCCACCGGGCTGATCGCTGCCAGCGCGCTGGCCCTGACCGCCTGCGGCGGCGGCAACCGCGCGATGACCCCCGTCGCGATGGCGCCCGCGCAAATGACCCAGATCGGGGTCAACGCCTATCTGTGGCAGGCGGCGATCGACACGCTGAGCTTCGCCCCGCTGCTGCAGGCTGATGCCTCGAACGGGATCGTGCTGACCGACTGGTATGCCAACCCCAACACCCCGGGCGAGCGGATCAAGCTGACCGCCGCGATCCTCGACGCCAGCCTGCGCTCCGACGCGGTGCGCGTGACCGCCGCGCGCGAGGTCCTAAAGGATGGCATGTGGGTCGCCGCGCCGGTCGAGGCCGCCACCGTGCAGAAGCTCGAGGACATCATCCTCACCCGCGCCCGCGACATTCGCCGTACCACCATCGCGCCCGCAGGATAAAGCATGACCGACCGCTTCGACTCGGCGGCCGCCGAGCGGCGCTGGCAGGACAGATGGGACGCGCAGCGGACCTTCGAGGCCGATAGCGCCTCGGATCGCCCCAAGGCCTATGTCCTCGAGATGTTCCCCTATCCCTCGGGGCGCATCCACATGGGCCATGTCCGCAATTACACGATGGGCGACGTGCTTGCGCGCTATAAGCGGATGCAGGGCTTCGAGGTGCTCCACCCGATGGGGTGGGACGCCTTCGGCATGCCCGCCGAGAATGCCGCGATGGAGCGCAAGGTCCATCCCGGGGCATGGACCCGCGAGAATATCGCGACGATGCGCGCGCAGTTGAAGCGCCTCGGCTTCGCGCTCGACTGGAGCCGCGAGCTGGCGACCTGCGAGCCCGATTATTACGGCCACGAGCAGGCGCTCTTCCTCGACCTCTATGACGCGGGTCTCGTCTTCCGCAAGGAAAGCGAGGTCAATTGGGACCCGGTCGACATGACCGTGCTCGCCAACGAGCAGGTGATCGACGGCAAGGGCTGGCGCTCGGGCGCCCCGGTCGAGCGCAAGAAGCTGTCGCAATGGTTCTTCCGCATCACCGATTTCGCCGAGGAGCTGCTCGACGGCCTCGGCGATCTCGACCGCTGGCCCGACAAGGTGCGGCTGATGCAGGAAAACTGGATCGGCAAGTCGGTCGGCATGCAGTTCGACTTCGCGCTCGACGAGACCGTCGGGGGCGCGGACAAGGTCACCGTCTTCACCACGCGCCCCGACACCATCTTCGGCGCGAGCTTCGTCGCGGTCGCCGCCGACCACCCGCTCGCGCAGGCAGTGGCGAAGGACAATCCCGAAGCCGCCGCCTTCATCGACAAGGTCAAGCAGGGCGGGACCAGCGCGGCCGAGATCGAGACGGCCGAGAAGGAAGGTTACAACACCGGGATCGGCGCGGTGCATCCCTTCGATGCGGCATGGAAACTCCCCGTTTTCATCGCCAATTTCGTGCTCATGGACTATGGCACCGGCGCCGTCTTCGGCGTGCCCGGACATGACCAGCGCGACTTCGAATTCGCGACCAAATACGGACTGCCCATCCAGCGCGTCGTCGCCCCGAGCGCGGACGAGGCCGACAAGCCCATCGAGGGCGAGGCCGACACCGAGGCGGGTGTCGCGGTCAATTCGCGTTTCCTCGACGGCATGGACACCGACGCGGCCAAGGCCGAGGTGATCGCGCGCGCCGAGAAGGACGGGTGGGGCGAGGCCAAGACGACGTGGCGCCTGCGCGACTGGGGCGTCAGCCGCCAGCGCTACTGGGGCACCCCGATCCCGATCGTCCATTGCGACAAATGCGGCCCGCAACCGGTACCCAAGGACCAGCTGCCGATCGTCCTGCCCGAGGACGTCAGCTTCGACATTCCCGGCAACCCGCTCGACCGCCACGCCCAGTGGCAGGTCACGACCTGCCCGAAATGCGACGGCGCGGCGCGGCGCGAGACCGACACGCTCGACACCTTCGTCGATTCGTCCTGGTATTATATCCGCTTCGCCTCGCAGCCGGACGACCGGCCCTTCGACGCCGCCGAGGCCAACAAATGGCTCCCGGTCGGGCAGTATATCGGCGGGGTCGAGCATGCGATCCTGCACCTGCTCTACGCCCGCTTCATCGCCCGCGCGCTTTCCAAGCACACGGGCCTCGAGGCACCCGAACCTTTTGCCGGCCTCTTCACCCAGGGCATGGTCACCCACGAGACCTACAAGAGCCTCGACGGTCGCTGGCTCAGCCCCGAGGAGCTCGGGGTCGGCACCGACGGCGAGATGGTCGAGCGGGCCACCGGCGCCGCCGTCGAGCGCGGCCGCGTCGAGAAGATGTCCAAGTCGAAGCGCAACGTGGTCGATCCCGATCCGATGATCGCCCGCTACGGCGCCGATGCGGTGCGCTGGTTCATGCTGTCCGACAGCCCGCCCGAGCGCGACCTCGAATGGTCCGAAGCGGGGATCGAAGGGGCCAATCGCTTCGTCCAGCGCGTCTGGAAGCTGGCGCAGGCCGAGCGCGGTGCGGCGGGCGTCGACAAGGCGCTCGACGTCAAGCGCCACCAGGCCATCGCGGCGGTCACCAGCGCGATCGAGGGGTTGCAGTTCAACAAGGCCGTCGCCGCGCTCTACGAGCTCGTCTCGGCGATCGAGAAGGCCGCGGCCTCGGCCACCCGCGACGAGGCGATCGATACGCTGGTCCGGCTCGTCGCGCCGATGGCGCCGCATCTGGCCGAGGAGGCGCATGCGGTGCGCGGTGGCGCCGGACTGGTGGCCGAGGCCGCGTGGCCGGTGCATGACCCCGCCAAGCTGGTCGCCGAGGAGGCCGTCATCGTCGTCCAGGTCAACGGCAAGCTGCGCGACAAGATGAGCGTCGCGCGGGGCACCGCGAAGGACGCGGTCGAGGCGCAGGCGCTGGCGCTCGACAAGATCCAGGCGCTGCTCGAGGGCAAGCCGCCGCGCAAGGTGATCGTCGTGCCCGATCGGCTGGTCAACATCGTCGCATGACGCGCGCGCTCGCCCTCCTGCTGCTGGCCGCCCCGCTCGCGGCGTGCGGGCTGCGCCCGCTCTACGGCGCGGGGGCGACCTCGGCGACCGCGCAGTCGCTGCGCGAAGTCATGGTCGCGCCGATCGACGAACGCTCGGGCTGGCTGTTGCGCAACGCGCTGGTCGACCGCCTCGCGGGGGCGGGCGAGGCGGCGGACGCCCGCTATCGGCTCGACGTGGTGATCGACGACGACATCACCAAGTTCGGGCTGCGCGGCGATGCCGGCGCGACCCGCGAACGCCGTGCCTTGCGCGCGCGTTACCAGCTGGTCGACCTCGCCACCGGTGAAACGCTCGTCGACGCCACCGCGGGGTTCGACGCGGGGATCGACATCACCTCCTCGCCCTATGCCACCGTCGCCGCCGAGCAAAGCGCGCTCGAACGGCTGAGCATGGAGGTCGCCGATGACATCGTCGCGCGGCTCGCGCTCTATTTCGACCGAATCGGCACCCCGTGAAGGCGAAAGCCACGGACATCGCCCAGTTCCTCAAGCGGGATCCGCTGCGGCTCTACCTGTTCCACGGGGTCGATGTCTCGGGTTCGCGCGCGGCGGCTGCCAAGCTCGCCGCGGCGCTCGGGGGCGAACGCAGCGCGCTCGACCCCGGCGGTTTCAAGGGCGATCCCGGGCGCCTCGTCGACGAGGCCGCTGGCGCCGGGCTGTTTGGTGACGCCAAGCTGATCTGGCTCGAGCCGGTCGGCAACGAGCTGCTCCCCGCCGCCGACGCGCTGCTCGGCGCGCCGACCACCGAATATCCGGTCATCGCCATAGGCGGCACCCTCGCCAAGTCGAGCAAGTTATTGAAATTGGTAGAGAGTTCGCAGGATGCGGTCGCGCTTGTCAGCTACGAACCGTCGCGCCGCGACCTCGTCCGCGACGTCGCCGCGCTGTTCACGGCCAAGGGGCTGCATCCCGATCCCGGCGTGCCCGAGCGGATCGCCGAGACCTGCGACCTCAACCGCGACCTCGCCGCGCGCGAGATCGAGAAGCTGGCGCTGTTCGTCGCTCCCGAAACGCAGGTGACCCACGAGGCGATCGACGCCGTGGGTGCGGCCTATGGCGTCACCGAATGGATGGCGGTGGGCGACAGCGCGATGGATGGCGACATCGCCGCGGTCGAGGCCGCGCTCGGCGCCGTGTCGCCGCAGGCGAGCGAGGCGGTGTTGGTCTGGCGGGCGGTGCAGCGGCGAGTCCAGCAGCTACTGCCGCTGGCGGCGCGGATCGCTGCGGGCGAATCGTCGCAGCAGGTCATCGCCTCGCAGGGCCGGGCGCTGTTCTGGAAGGACAAGCCGCTGGTCGCGCGCCTGCTCGACAAGTGGCCGGCGCGCCAGCTCGACCGGGTGGCGGCACGCGCCGTCGCGGCCGAGCGCGCGGCGATGCTCGAGCCCGGATCCAAGCGGGCGGCGCTGGGCGAGGAATTGCTCGCGATCGCGCGCGCCGCGCGCCGCAGGCGCTAGACGCCCGTCAGATCGCCTCGCCCGAGAGGCGCTGGCAGATCATGTCGAGCTGGTCGAGCGTGCGGTAGCCCAGCTGGACCTTGCCCCCATTGGCCCCGTGGCTGACCTGGACCTTGAGCCCAAGCAGGTCGCCGAGTTGGCGTTCGAGCGCGGCGATATCGGGGTTGTTCTGGGCCGCTGTCGTGCCGGCGCTCGCCTTTTGGGGCGGGCGGCCCTTCTTGACCAGCGCCTCGACCTCGCGGACCGACAGGTCGTGCGCGATCGCGTGGTTCGCGAGCTCGACCGCATTATCCTGCCCGATCAGCGCGCGCGCATGCCCCATGCTGATGCGCCCGTCCATCAGCATCTGCTGCACCGCCTCGGGGAGCTCGAGGAGCCGAATAAGGTTGGCGACATGGCTGCGCGACTTGCCCACCCGTTTGGCGATATCCCCTTGGGAATACTCAAAATTCTCGACGAGCGCCGCGTAGGCGCGCGCCTCTTCGAGTGCGTTGAGGTCCTCGCGCTGGACATTCTCGACGATCGCCATCTCGGCGACCGCGCTGTCGTCGCTGTCGCGCACGATCGCGGGCACCTCATGAAATTGCGCGATCTGCGCCGCGCGCCAGCGGCGTTCGCCGGCGATGATCTGGAAGCGGTCGCCGACCGGACGCACGAGGATCGGCTGCAGGACCCCGCGCTGGGCGATCGACTGCGCGAGCTCCTCGAGCGCGGGGCGGTCGAACTGGCGCCGCGGCTGGTCGGGGTGGGGCTCGACCTTGTCGATCGGTAGCTGTCGAATACCCTGCGTGTCGCCCGCGACGGCGGCGGGGCTATCCTCGAGCAGCGCGGACAGGCCGCGACCGAGACCGGCGGGACGAGCCATCATGCTGCCTCCCTGGCGAGCGCGGGGAGGCGATCGATGATCTCGCGCGCGAGGCTGAGATAGGCCGCGCTCCCCGGGCATTTGAGGTCATAGACGAGCGCCGGGATGCCGTGGCTCGGCGCTTCGGAAACGCGCACGTTGCGCGGGATGATGGTGTTGAGCACCTTGTCGCCGAGGCAGGCGCGGACATCGTCGGCAACATGCTGCGACAGGTTGTTGCGGCGATCGTACATGGTCAGCGCGATCCCGAGGATCTCGAGCTCGCGGTTCACCCCGCCGCGAACCCGGTCGACCGTCTTGAGCAGCTGCGACAGCCCCTCGAGCGCGAAGAACTCGCATTGCAGCGGCACGAGAAGATGCCGCGCGGCGACCATCGCATTGACGGTGAGCAGCCCGAGCGAGGGCGGGCAATCGATCAGGCAAATGTCCCATTTCCCCTCGGGAATCCGCGCGAACTTGTCGCGCAGCCGGGTCACGCGGTCGCTCAACTCCACCATCTCGATCTCGGCCCCCGACAGGTCGACGGTGGCGGGGACGATATCGAGCCGGGGCACCTTGGTAGCGCGCGCCAGGCGCTCGACGCCCTCGTCCTCGACGAGCAGGTCGTAGCTCGACCGCTCGCGATCGCTGGCCCCGATCCCGAGCCCGGTGCTGGCATTCCCCTGCGGGTCGAGATCGACGAGCAGGACCTTCCACCCGATCGCTGCCAGTGCGGTCGCGAGATTGATCGCGGTCGTCGTCTTGCCGACCCCGCCCTTCTGGTTGGCGATGGCTATTGTGATCATGGCCGGCCCCTCCGCTTGCGCTTGGCCCGTTCGACGAGGACGATCTTGGCGTCCGGGTCGGTCAGGCTCTCTTCCACCCGGGCTTGAAGGTGCCAGAAGCGACGGGCCTCTTCCAGTTCCTCGAGCGCCTTTTTGCCCTTGGGCAGGATCCAGCGCGTCTTTTCTGTGGATAGATGGTGGGAAAGGTCGAGGAACTTGCCGAGCGCGGCGACCGCGCGGCCGGTGATCACGTCATAATCGCCCGTCGCCGCCGCCGCCTTGCCCGCAACGACTCGGCACTGCTCGAGCCCCAGCGCGGCGATCGTCGATTCGAGGAAGGCGACCCGCAGCCCGCGCGGCTCGACCAGCGTCACCGGCCCCTCGTGCAGGATCGCGAGCACGATCCCCGGCAACCCGGGCCCCGACCCGATATCGACCCAGCGCGCGGTGGGGCGCGGGTCATACCGCAACAGCTGTGCGCCATCGAGCAGGTGGCGCTCGAATAGCTCGGCCTCGGTCGACTTGGCGATGAGGTTCTGGGTCCGGTTGGCGGCCAGCAGCCGCGCCGCGAAGGCCTCGAGCCTTTCGACTGTTTCACGTGAAACAGGGCACCCCGACGCCTTGACAAAGCGATCAGCGAGCATGGCGCAGCGCAAAATGCAAGGAGGTGAGCGCGGTCGGGGTAATGCCGCGGACCTGCGCCGCGCGGGCGAGCGTATCGGGGCGCGCGGCGCTGAGCCGCTCTATCATTTCCGCCGACAGCCCCGGCACCCTTGCGAAATCGAACGCCGCCGGAATGGGCACCTGGAGATCGCGATTGACCGTCTCCCAATCGCGCTGTTGGCGGTCGACATAGGGGGCGTAATAGACATCGTGCCCCACTTCCTGCGCCGCAGCCCCGGACCCCAGCGCCTCGAGCGCGGCCTCGCGCGTGTCGCAGCGGGTCAGCCAGTAGCGGAGCGGGCGGGGAGGGCGGGCGTCGGGGTCGCGCGGATCTACCATCGGCTGGTCGAGCCCCTCGCGCGCGGCCTGCTTGGCCGCGAGATGGCGGTCGAGCCGCGCGCGGTGCGCGTCGGAGATCCCGCTCTTCCCCGCCCGCGTGGCGAGCCGCTCGACCGCATTGTCGGCCCGCAGGTAGAGGCGGCGCTCGGCGCGCGCGGTCATCATCCGATAGGGTTCGCTCACCCCCTGGAGCGTGAGGTCGTCGACCAGGACGCCGATATAGCTCTCGCGGCGGTCGAAGGTAAGGGGATCGAGATCGCACGCGCGCGCCGCGGCGTTGAGCCCGGCGACCAGCCCCAGCGTCGCCGCCTCCTCGTAGCCGGTGGTGCCGTTGATCTGTCCGGCGAGGAACAGCCCGCCGATATCGCGGTGTTCGAGCGTGGGCCCGAGCGCGAGCGGGTCGCTATAGCCATATTCGACTGCATAGCCGGCAGTCGCGATGACACATTGTTCGAGCCCCTCGATGGTCGCCATCATTTCACGCTGCGCGTCGAGCGGCAGCGAGGTGGAGATGCCGTTGGGGTAGACCAGCGGGGTGTCGAGCCCCTCGGGTTCGAGGAAGAGCTGGTGACCGTCGCGATCGGCGAAGCGGCGCACCTTGTCCTCGATCGAGGGGCAATAGCGCGGGCCGCGGCCGCCGATATCGCCCGCATAGAGCGGCGAGCGATCGGCGTGACGCGCGATGACCTCATGGGTGCGCGGGTTGGTGCGGGTGATCGCGCAGGCGAGTTGGGGTGGCGGCGCCCCCCCGGGCTGGATCGACATGGTCCAACGCTCGGCGTCGCTGGGTTGGGGGGTCAGCCGCGCCCAGTCGATGGTCCGCCCGTCGAGCCGCGGCGGAGTGCCGGTCTTGAGCCGCCCCGCGATCAGCCCGAGATCGGCGAACTGTTCGCCGAGCAGGCTGGCGGCGCGCTCCTCGACGCGCCCGCCCTGTTCGGTCGCGAGCCCCCGGAACAGCCGCCCGCCGAGGAAGGTGCCGGTGGCGACGACGAGACTGCGACAATCGAGCCGATCCCCGCCCGCGAGCCGGACCCCGGCAAGCCGGTCGCCCTGCAATTCGATCGCGGTGACCTCGTCGGCGATGAAATCGATCGAGGCGGCGGCGACACGCGCGCGCACAGCGGCGGCGAACAATCGCCGGTCCGCCTGTACCCGCGGGCCGTATACCGCCGCCCCCTTGCTGCGATTGAGCAGCCGGTGGTGGATCGCAGCGCGGTCGGCGGCCCAGCCCTGCACCCCCTGGAACACGTCGAGCTCGCGCACCAGGTGCCCCTTGCCCACCCCCCCGATCGACGGGTTGCATGACATCTGCCCGATATTGTCGCGGTCGAAGCTGACCAGCGTAACCGACGCGCCGCGGCGCGCCGCGGCAAGCGCGGCTTCCACTCCGGCGTGACCCGCCCCGATGACGACGACATCAGTCATGGCGGCGCTCTGCCCACGCGACCCGCCGATGGCAAGACCGTTTCACGTGAAACATCATTTGCCGAGGCAAAACTTGCCGAAGATCCGATCGAGGACGTCGTCGAGCCGCGCATCGCCGCGCAGCTCGGCCAGCGCGAGCCGCGCGGCGCGCAGCTGCTCGGCGAGGAGGACCGGATCCTCCCCGCCCTCGAGCGCATCGGCCATCGCGCGCACCTGCGCGCGTTGCCGACGGTTGAGGGTGGCTTCGTCGGGGCTGGGGAGGAGCGCGCGGGCGTGCTCGGCGATGGCCTCGAACAGCGCGGGGATCCCCACCCCGGTGTGCGCCGAGACCGCGATCGCGCCCGCCGGCACTTCAAGTGCGAGGTCGGCCTTGGCGGCGATGGCGAGGCAGTGGGGGTGTGGGGGGGCAGCGTCGGGCGCCCCCAGCCAGAGCAGGATATCCGCCTCGTCGACCGCGCTGCGCGCGCGCGCGATGCCCTCAGCCTCGACGGTGCCCGCGCCGCTGCGCCAGCCGGCGGTGTCGACCAGCAGGTAGGCGATCCCGTCGATCCGCAACGGCAGTTCGATGGTATCGCGCGTGGTCCCCGCCTCGCCGCTGACGATGGCACGATCATATCCCGCCAAGGTATTGAAAAGAGACGATTTTCCGGCATTGACCGGGCCAGCGAGGACAAGTCGGATCCCGTCCTGGAGCGGCCGCCTTTCGGGCAGCGCGAGCAGCGCCTCGACGTCCCCCCGCAACGCGGTGATCGCCGCCTCGAGGTGCGCGATCCGCCCTGTCTCCTCCTCGTCGCCGACATAGTCGATCGCCGCCTCGGCCTGCGCCGACAGGTCGATCAGCCGCGCCTCGAGCGCGGCAAACCCCTGCCCGAGCCCGGTGCGATACTGGCGCAGCGCGACCTTGCGCTGCAGTTCGGTCTCGGCGTGGAGCAGGTCGCCCAGCGCTTCGGCGGCGATGAGGTCCATCTTGCCATTGGCAAGCGCGCGGCGGGTGAACTCGCCGGGCGCGGCGAGCCGGGTGCCCGCGCGCGCGGTCAGGAGGTCGAGCAGCCGGTCGACCACCGCCCGGCTACCGTGGACTTGATATTCGACGATATCCTCGCCCGTGGCGCTGTGCGGGGCGCGAAACCCCAGCACCAGCGCCTCGTCGAGCAGGCTGTCGTCGGCGGGGTCGCGCAGCCGCGCATAGCGCGCGCGGGCCGCCTCGGGGCTGGCACCGAGCATCGCCGCCCCCGCGAAGGCATCGGGGCCCGAAGCGCGCACGATCGCGATCGCGGCGGGCAGCGCGCCCGAGGACAATGCGACAATCGTGCCGCCCGACATCAGCCGAGCAGGGTGCCGACCCCGACCGTCGGATCGACGATCCCGTCATAGATCATGTTGCCCGCGACCCACAGGATGACCGCCAGCCCGACATAGGCGATCCACTTGTAGCGCTCGATATATTTGGCGATGACGTTGGCCGCCACGCCCATCAGCGCGACCGAGAGGATGAGGCCGACGATGAGGATCCCCGGATGATCCTTGGCCGCGCCCGCGACCGCGAGGACGTTGTCGAGGCTCATCGACACGTCGGCGACCGCGACCGCCCAGGCGGCGGCAGCGAAGCTCTTGACCGGCTTGACCCCCGAATGCTCGTCGCCCTCGATCTCGGGGCTGCCGGGGCTTTCGCCCATGTGGTGCAGTTCGCGCCACATCTTCCAGCTGACCCACAGCAGGAGCAGACCGCCCGCGAAGATCAGCCCGACGATCTGCAGCAGCTGCACCACGATCAGCGCGAACAGGATGCGCAGGACGAGCGCGGCGAGCACGCCGATGATGATGACCTTGCGCCGCTGCTCGGGCGGGAGCCCTGCGGCGAGCGCGCCGACGACGATCGCATTGTCCCCCGCGAGCACGAGGTCGATCGCGAGCACTTGGAGGAAGGCTGCCATCGCGGTCGGCGAGGTGATGTTCGAGAAGTCCTTGACGATGGCCGCCCAGATGTCGGCAGGACCGCCGAACGACAGACCCTCGGCCGAAGCCGCCGCGAGCATCAGAAGCATTTGGTCAAACATGATCGGCTAAACCCCCGTTGCGCACTACTGGTTCATCGAGGCGAAGAAATCCTCGTTCGACTTGGCGTCCTTCATCTTGTCGAGCAGGAACTGCATCGCATCGACGGTGCCCATCTGCATGAGGATGCGGCGCAGCACCCACATCTTCGACAGGGTGGCCTGGTCGACCAGCAGCTCTTCCTTGCGGGTGCCCGACTTGCCGACATCGAGCGCGGGGAAGATGCGCTTGTCGGCGACCTTGCGGTCGAGCACGATCTCGCTGTTGCCGGTGCCCTTGAACTCCTCGAAGATGACCTCGTCCATCTTGGAGCCGGTGTCGATCAGCGCGGTGGCGATGATCGAGAGCGAGCCGCCTTCCTCGATGTTGCGCGCGGCGCCGAAGAAGCGCTTGGGACGCTGCAGCGCGTTGGCGTCGACACCGCCGGTCAGCACCTTGCCCGAGCTGGGCACGGTGGTGTTGTAGGCACGGCCCAAGCGCGTGATCGAGTCGAGCAGGATGACGACATCCTTCTTGTGCTCGACGAGGCGCTTGGCCTTCTCGATCACCATTTCAGCGACCTGCACGTGGCGCGAGGCGGGTTCGTCGAAGGTCGAGGAGACGACCTCGCCCTTCACGCTGCGCTGCATGTCGGTGACTTCCTCGGGGCGCTCGTCGATGAGCAGCACGAGGAGGAAGACCTCGGGGTGATTGTCGGTGATTGCCTTGGCGATGTTCTGCAACAGCACCGTCTTACCCGTGCGCGGCGGCGCGACGATGAGCGCGCGCTGGCCCTTGCCGAGCGGCGAGACGATGTCGATCACCCGCGCCGACTTGTCCTTGACGGTGGGATCGGCGCTGTCGAGCGTGAGCTTCTCGTCGGGGTAGAGCGGGGTGAGGTTGTCGAAGTTGACGCGGTGGCGGACCGCGTCGGGATCGTCGTAATTGACCTGCGTGACCTTGGTCAGCGCGAAATAGCGCTCGCCGTCCTTGGGGGCGCGGATCTCGCCCTCGACGGTGTCGCCGGTACGCAGCCCCATCTTGCGCACGATCGAGGGGGCGACATAGATGTCGTCGGGCCCGGCGAGGAAGTTGGCCTCGGGGCTGCGCAGGAAGCCGAAGCCGTCGTTGAGCACTTCGATCGTGCCCATCCCCATGATCTGCTCGCCCTCCTCGGCATGTTCCTTGAGGATCGCGAACATCAGGTCCTGCTTACGCAGCGTGGAGGCGCCCTCGACGCCAAGCTCTTCGGCCATCGCGACCAGTTCGGCGGGGGGTTTGGCTTTGAGTTCCTGGAGATGCATCATGGGCGGATCGGCCTTATCGAAAAATGGGTCTGGGAAACCCGGTACGTGGTCGCAGGACGCGATGGGAACGCACCGTCGCGGCGAGAAAAGTCGGGCCGCGCGTCGAGACCCCAGCCGGTAAGCGTCGGTCTCGCCCTAGTCAACCGCGCGCACGCTACCGCGTTCCCTCAGAAGGGGCGAACCACCGCGAGGATGACGATCAGGATGGTCGCGATCCCCGGCACCTCGTTGAGCAGCCGCAGCGTGCGTCCCTCGAGCGGGCGCTGGCCCGCGGCGAGCTTCTTGCCGAAGGCGGAAACCCACCCCTGGTAGCCGGTGAGCAGGACGACGAGCAGCAGCTTCGCATGGAACCAGCCGGCGGTGAGATAGCCGCCGTTGAGGGCGAGCGCGAGCCCGAGCGCCCACGTGACGAGCATCGCCGGCAGGAGGATGATGGTGCGGGCGCGATCCTCGCGCTCGATCCAGCCGCGGTCCTCGGCCGAGCCGGGGGTCGTCTCGTGGTGGTGGACGTAATAGCGCGGGACGATGAAAAGGCCGGCGATCCAGAAGATGACGAAGATGACATGCGCCGCCTTGACCCAGATGGCGGCGGCGCCGAGCCAGCCGATCATGCCGTCCATCCCTAAGCCCCCTTCACCCGCGCGATCATCGTCTCGACATTAGCGATCGGGGTCGACTTGTCGATGCCATGGCCGAGGTTGAAGATGTGCGGGCGCTCCGCGAAGGCAGCCTTGATCTTGTCGACCGCGGCCTCGAGCCGCTCGCCGCCGCCGATCAGGAGGAGGGGGTCGAGATTGCCCTGGACGGGCAGCCCCGCGGGCAGGTTGGCGTGCGCCCAGTCGGGGTCGATGGTCTCGTCGACGCCGACCGCATCGACCCCCGTTTCGCGCGCGTAGAGCGGGAGCTTCTCGCCCGCGCCCTTGGGGAAGCCGATCACCGGCACCTCCGGATGGCGCGCCTTGAAGGCCGCGACGATGCGGCGCGTGGGTTCGAACACCCAGGCGGCGAATTCGTCGGGCGACAGGCTGCCAGACCAGCTGTCGAACAGCTGGACCGCGTCGGCACCCGCCTCGACCTGCCCCGAAAGATAGTCGACCGTCATGTCCGCGATCGCCTCGATCAGCGCGGCGAAGCGCTCGCGCTCGCCATAGGCCATGACGCGCGCCGCCATCTGGTCCTTCGAGCCCTGCCCCGCGACCATGTAGGTGGCCACGGTCCACGGGCTGCCGGCAAAGCCGAGCAGGGTGATCGAGGGATCGAGCTGCGCTTTCACCCGGCGCACCGTCTCGTAGATCGGGTCGAGCCGTTCGGGCCGCCGCTCGAGCCGCTCGAGCGGGGTGGTGTCGAGGGTGGGGGACAGCCGCGGACCCTCGCCCGCCACGAAGGCGAGGTCCTGCCCGAGGGCATAGGGGACGATGAGGATGTCGGAAAACAGGATCGCGCCCTCGAACGCGAAACGGCGCAAGGGCTGGAGCGTGATCTCGGCCGCCGCGGCGGGATCGTAGACGAGATCGAGGAACCCCCCCTTCTCGGCGCGCAGCTCGCGATATTCGGGCAGGTAGCGCCCCGCCTGCCGCATCATCCAGGCCGGCGGCGGATCGTGCCGTTCGCCGCGCAGCACGCCGAGCAGGCGCTTGGTCGTCGAGTTGTTCGCCACCCTCTCTCTTCTTTCTTTCTTAGATATATAGAAAAGGATTCATGAAGTAATTGGCCGCTTGGCAGCGGGGCTTAGGCGCGGATACCGCATTTGCCAACAGCGCGCGCGATTCACGCCGCCGCGCCGCCGCCCTCGCGAGCGCGCCGGTTCGTACCCGCTATCCACAGAATTCCACTCCGGTTGGCGCGCTGTGGATGAAGCGGCGGACAAGAATCGGCGAAGCGGGGGCGAGATCGCGGATTGGCGCGACCCCCCGTTTCGCGCTAGGCCCAGCCACAGAGTTTTCCACAAGACGGTGCCCATGCCCCTCATCCTGGCCTCCACCAGCCCCATCCGCCGCGCCATGCTCGACCAGGCCGGGATCGCCTACGAGACGATGAAACCGATGGTCGACGAGGATGTCATCAAGGCGCGCCACGGCGGCGATGGCGAGACGCTGGCACGCCACCTCGCCGAGGCCAAGGCGATCTCGGTCGAGGGCGATGGCTATGTGATCGGCTCGGACAGCGTCGTCTCGGTCGACGGGCGGCTGTTCGACAAGCCCGAGACACGCGCGCAGGCGGCCGAGCACCTGCGCTATTTCTCGGGCCGGCTGATGGGGCTGTCGAGCGCGGTGGCGATCGCCAAGGGCGGGCAGGTCGACTGGGTGCACGGCGAGACCGCCTGGTTGCGCGTGCGCGAGCTGTCCGACGCCTTCATCGAGCACTATCTCGAGGCCGAGTGGCCCGAGGTCGCTTATTGCGTCGGGGTGTTCCGGATGGAGGGGCCGGGGGTCAATTTGTTCGAGACGATGGACGGCAGCTATTTCACCATCCTCGGCATGCCGCTGCTACCGCTGCTGGGAGCGCTGCGGCGGCGCGGGGTGTTGCAGCAGTGAGCGCGTCGACGCCGCCCGCGCCGACGTCCGCCCCCGCGCCCGCGCTACCCGAGGGGGCCTATGCCGAGGTGATCGGCGACCCGATCGCGCAATCCAAGTCGCCCGAGATCCACGCCCACTGGCTCGCCGCCGACGCGGGGCTGGCGGCGCGCTACGAGCGCACCCGCGTCGGGCGCGACGGGCTCGCCGACTATCTGGCGCAGCGGCGTGGCGACCCGGCGTGGCTGGGGTGCAACGTGACGATGCCGATCAAGCTCGAGGCGATCCGGCTCGCCGACGAGGCGACCGACCGCGCGGTGGCGGCGGGGGCGGCCAACCTGCTGCTCCCGCGCGAGGGCCGCGTGATCGCCGGCAACAGCGATGTCGGCGCGGTGATGCTGCTGCTGGCACGGCTGCACGAAGCGGGGCGGCCGATGGCGCGGCTGCATCTCTACGGCACGGGGGGTGCGGCGCGCGCGGTCCTGGTCGCGGCGGCCGCGCTCGGCCATGGCGGGATCGTGATCCACGCGCGCAACCTGCAGAAGGCGGTGCAGCTCGCGGTGCAGTTCGGGCTCGCCTACCAGCCGGTGCCGCTCGACACCCCGCCCGAGGGCGACGGGGTGATCAACGCCACCCCGCTCGGCATGGTCGGGCGCGAGTGCCTCAATTGCGACGTGTCGCGGCTGGGCGAGGAGGGCTGGGTGTTCGACATGGTCTCGGCCCCGGTCGAGACCGACCTGCTCAAGGCCGCCAAGGCGCGCGGGCTGGGGATCGTCGACGGGATCGACATGCTCGTCGAGCAGGCCGCCGCGAGCTACGAGCTGTTCTTCGGCCGCGCCCCCGACCGGCGCGACGATGCAGCGCTGCTGGCGCGGTTGCGGGCATGATCAAGCTGGCGCTGACCGGGTCGATCGGGATGGGCAAGTCGACCGTGGCGGCGATGTTCGCGGCGCGGGGTATCCCGCTGTTCGACGCCGATGCGGCGGTACGTCGGCTGCAGGGCCCGGGAGGCGCGCTGGTCGAACCGATCGAGGAGCAATTCCCGGGGACGACCGGACCCGACGGGGTCGACCGCGAGGCGCTGGCGCAGCGGGTGCTGGGCGATCCCGACCAGCTGGCGCGGCTCGAGATGCTGGTCCATCCGGCGGTGCACGAGGAGCGGACCCGATTCATCCTCGCCAACGCGGACAAGCCCGCGCTGCTGTTCGATATCCCGCTCCTGTTCGAGACCGGGGGCGAGGCGCAGTTCGACCGGGTGATCGTGGTCTCGGCCCCCGCCGCGGTGCAGGCCGAGCGAGTCCTCGCCCGGCCCGGCATGACGCCCGCCAAGTTCGCCGCGATCCGCGCCCGCCAAATGCCCGACTCCGACAAGCGCAAGCGCGCCGATTTCGTGATCGACACGGGCGGTTCGCTCGCGCACAGCGAACGCCAGGTCGAAGAGATCCTCGCTTGCCTCGGCCTCGCGCGGGGCGCATAATGCGCGGCATGCGGGAAATCATTTTCGATACCGAGACCACGGGCCTGTCGCCCGCGGGGGGCGATCGCATGGTCGAAATCGGCTGCATCGAACTGGTGGGGCGGGTCGAGACGGGGCGCAGCTTCCACGCCTATTTCAACCCCGAGCGCTCGATGCCCTCGGAGGCCGAGGCGGTGCATGGCCTGTCGGAGACCTTCCTGTCGGGCCAGCCGCTGTTCCGCGACAAGGTCGAGGAACTGCTCGACTTCATCGGCGGCGACCCGCTGGTCGCGCACAACGCGAGCTTCGATTTCGGCTTCCTCAACCACGAGCTGGGGCTGTGCCAGCGCGAGGCGGTGTGCATGAGCCGGATGGTCGACACGCTGGCGATCGCGCGCGGCAAGTTCCCGGGCGCCAAGCATAGCCTCGATGCGCTGTGCGGGCGCTTCGGGGTCGATCGCTCGGCGCGCGTCAAGCATGGCGCGCTGCTCGACGCCGAACTGCTCGCGCAGGTCTATATCGAACTTACCGGCGGGCGGCAGATCGGGCTGGGGCTCGACCCGGCCGAGATGGCGCGCGAGGCGGCGCCGATCGCGGTCGCGGTCACGGCCCCCGTCGCCCCCGCCGCACCGCGCGCCGCGCGGGCGCACGCGGCGACGGAACAAGAAGCCGCGGCGCATCGTAATTTCATCGCCCGGATGGACGATCCCTTGTGGGACCGCATGGGAGTGTCCACCTAGGCTGCCAGGGCCCCGCCGGTGTCTCGCCGCCGGGCAGCAGAGAAAGAGGAGGAGCGCATGGACATCCGTGTCGCCGGCCACCAGGTCGATACCGGTGCCGCCTTGCAGGATCACGTCGCCGATCGGATCGAGTCGATGACCGAGAAATATTTTTCGCGCGCGGTGGCGGCCAACGTGACCTTCGGGCGTGCTCCCCACGACCAGTTCCGCTGCGACATCGTCGCCCCCGTCTCCAACGGCCATGTGCTCAAGGCGAGCAATCGCGCGGGCGACGCGCACGTCGCCTTCGAGGGGGCGGCCGACAAGATCGAACGCCAGCTCAAGCGCTATGCCGAGCGGCTGCGCGAGCGGCGCTCCGAACCGATGCCCGACCTGCCCGCCGAGGCCGACTATCGCGTGCTCGAGATCGGCGGTGACGATGACCAGCCCGCGAGCGAGGCCCCCGCGATCGTCGCCGAGACGCATACCGACATCCCCAAGGCGAGCGTGGGCGATGCGGTGATGATGCTCGACCTGCGCAACGCCAACGCGCTGATGTTCCGCAACACCCAGTCCGATGAACTCAACATGGTTTATCGACGTGATGACGGGACGATCGGCTGGGTCGAACCGGGTCGAGGCTGACAAAAGCGTCTGCGAGCGTTAAAGAGCCCCCCGCCAGGGAGGGCAAAGAGTACCATTATGAATTTGAGTGATTTCATCGACACGGCGTCGATCCGTCTCGACGTAACCGTCAAGGACAAGCGTGCGCTGCTCCAGCAGATGGGGCAGATCGCCGGGCTCAAGCTCGGGCTCGAACCGGCGCGGGTGGTCGAGTCGCTGGTCGAGCGCGAACGGCTCGGCAGCACCGGCTTCGGCGGCGGCATCGCGATTCCCCACGGCAAGATCGCCGGGCTCGACCGGGTCTACGGGATGGTCCTGCGGCTCGAATCGCCGGTCGACTACAAGGCGATCGACAAGATGCCCGTCGATCTGCTCTTCCTCCTCCTCTCGCCTCCCGATCGCGGGGCCGAGCACCTGCGCGCGCTCGCCGCGGTCAGCCGCGCGGCGCGCGACGGGGCGACGATCGAACGGTTGCGCGGCGCGCGCGATCGCGACGCCTTCGCGGCGGTGCTGATGAGCTGTGATGAACGCACCACCGCCTGACCTGGAGCATCCGAGCGGGCTCGAGGCGCACCTGCGCGGGCTCGAGCAGCTCTATGCCGCGGCGCCGATCAACCAGCGCTTCATCTCGCGGCTGACGCTGGCCGAGGCGGGGCGGGCGCGGATCGACTTCACCGTTGAGGAGCGCCATTTCCACGCCGCCGGCGCGGCGCATGGCGCGGTCTATTTCAAGATGCTCGACGATGCCGCCTTCTTCGCCGCCAACGGGCTGGTGAGCGATCGCTTCCTCCTGACCACCGCCTTCAACCTCCATTTCTCGCGGCCGATGGCGGCGGGACCCGCCGTCGCTGAGGGGCAATGGGTGTCGGGTCGCCGCCGCGTGCTCGTCGCCGAGGCGCGGATCGTCGACGCCGCGGGCGAGGAGTGCGCGCGCGGGACCGGCACCTTCATGCGCAGCCGGATCGCGCTCGCGGGGCTCGACGGGTACCGGACCGAGGCATGAGCGACCGGCTGCCCGCGGGGCTCGAGGCGCGCGCCCTGATGCGCGCCGCCGAGGCCGCGGGGGGGATGGCGATGGTGTTGCATCGGGGTGACGCCGAGCGCGGGTCGCTGCTCCTCCTGCTACTCGAACGCGGGCGCCCGCGCTTTTGCCTGGGGCGCGAATTGTCCCGCTCCGGGACATATGAATGGGCCGATATCGGCCCCACCGATCTCGGCGATCCGCTTGATTTGCAAGCATTTATCGCCAAACGCCGGGGTTTCGACCCTGACCTTTGGGTGCTCGAACTCGACCTGCCCGATGCCGAGCGGTTCCGGCACGACGCCATTTCGCTTTCTTGATTTTGCCATCTTTTGCGTACAATGCCCGCCGGGATTGAAGCGGAGGGTGCGGCAAGTTGCACGCATCACGCAGTCGGGGTTGCAAGCTTTTCGGGTGGATCTTTCGTGCGGACGCATCGCTGTCCGGCTCCCGAATTAGCAAGCGCACCGCCAAGACCGGGATGGGAATGAACGTCAGTCTTCGACTTGCCGCCTTCGCGTTGGCGGCGACCGCAACCACCGCCGTCGCCCCCGCGCGCGACGTTCCCAATATCGCCAGCCTGCCGATGACCGGATCGGCGCTGGTCCCGGTGGTTGCCCTGCCCGAGGTCATGCAGCCCGCGACCGAACAATTGCTCGACCAGGGCGAACTGCTGAGCGGCGACGCCGCGGCGCTGGACCGGGTGCTCGGCCCGGTCGGCGAGCCGATGACGGCGATCGACGACGAGCCCGAGCTGCCCGAGGACCTCAAGGCGCTGGTCGACCTTTTCGCGGGTACCGCCCCGCGCAACGAGCAGATGGAATGCCTCGCCCGCGCGGTCTATTTCGAGACCCGCGGCGAGCCGCTCGACGGCCAGCTCGCGGTCGCCGAGGTGATCCTCAACCGCGCCGACCATCATCGCTTTCCCGACAGCTATTGCGCGGTGATCAAGCAGCATCGCCAGTTCAGCTTCGTACGCGGTGGCCGGATGCCGCAGCCCAAGCGCCAGAGCCGGGCGTGGCGCACCGCGGTCGCGGTGGCGCGGATCGCCGACGCGGGGCATGCCGAGACCGAGATGGGCGATGCGCTCTTCTTCCACGCCAATTACGTGCGCCCGCGCTGGCGACTCAAGCGGATGGGCGCGATCGGCAACCACATCTTCTACCAGTATCATTGAGTCCGGCGACCCCCGGGCGGGTCCCGGTGGTCGCCTTTTGTTCTCGTCGTCGCTAGGGTGGCGGCGATGGACTGCCTTTCCGATTCGCCCCCGGTCGCGCTCGACGTCGCGCGCGGCGTGACCCGCCTGTTCGCGCGGGCGAGCACCTTCATGATCTGCGAAGTGCCGCTGCCCAACGGGCGGCGCGCCGACCTGATGGGGCTCGACGCCAAGGGCAAGCTGGTGATCGTCGAGGTCAAGGTCGCGCGCGCCGACCTGCTCGGCGATAGCAAGTGGCACGACTATCTCGACTATTGCGACCGCTTCTACTGGGCGGTGACCCCCGAGCTGGCGGCGGCCTGCGAGGACTCCGCCTTCCTGCCCGAGCGATCGGGGCTGGTGGTCGCCGATCGCTACGACGCGGCGATCCGGCGCGAGGCGAGCGAGGCGGCGCTCGCCCCGGCGCGGCGCAAGGCCGAGACCGCGCGCTTTGCCCGGCGCGCCGCGCGGCGGCTTGCGGCCGGGCTCGACCCGAGCCTCGGCGACGAGCGCTAGCGTCAGCGCAGGATCGGGCCGAAGGTGAGTCCCTCGCTCTGCGCGTCGTCGGCCTCGCTGGCGGGCGCCTCGGCGGCCTCGATCAGCGCCAGCAGCTGCGGGTTGCGGGTGTCGCGCCGGGCGTAGTCGCGCGCGCTCAGCCCCGCCGAACTGTCCGCGATATCGGCATCGGCCCCCTTGTCGAGCAGCGCCTTGACGATGTCCGCGTTGCGCAGCCGCACCGCGAGCATGAGCGCGGTCTCGCCCGCGCGGTTGGTCGCGTTGGGGTTGGCGCGCCGGCGCAGCAACGCCTCGACGCTGCCGAGATCCTGCCGTTCGGTGGCGATCATCAGCGGGGGCATGCCGTCGCCACGCTTGAGGTCGGGGTTGGCGCCGCGCTGGAGCAGCAGCCGCACCCAGCTCGGGCGCTTGTCGGCGAGCGCGACGTGGAGCGCGGTCTCGCCGGTCACGCTGCGATAGTCCAGCGCGCGGAAGTCGAGGCTATTGAGGAACTCGAAGGTCTTGCCGGAATCGCCCTCGCGCACCGCGGCCACGAAGCTCTCGCCGTCGGAGCGTCCCTGCGCGGCGGCGCCGGCGGGTGCGGTGACCAGGGTGAGGCCGGCGAGCGCGGCGAAGAGGAAGCGAGCCATGGACGGGGTCCTTGTTATTCCGACTTGAAGATGCGGGCGTGGCCGCCCAAGGTCGCCCCGATGAATAGCAAAAAACCGTTCTGGGAAAAGCCCTTGGCTGAACTCGACGCGGGGCAGTGGGAGGCCCTGTGCGACGGCTGCGGGCGCTGCTGCCTGCACAAGGCCGAGGATGCCGACACCGGCGCCCATTATCCGACCAACGTGGCGTGCCGGCTGCTCGATAGGCAAAGCGGGCGCTGCACCAACTATGGCGAGCGCAAGACTCACGTCCCCGATTGTCTGCAATTGACCGCCGACAAGGTGGCGGCGACGCGCTGGCTACCTTCGACCTGCGCCTATCGGCTGCGCGCCGAGGACAAGCCGCTGCCGGTCTGGCACCATTTGCTGTGCGGCGACCCCGAGGCCGTGCATCGCGAAGGCCAGTCGGTGCGCGGCTGGACGGTGAGCGAGGACGAGGCCGGCGACATCGAACATCACCTCGTCGATCGTGCGCTCTGAGCCGCTGATCGCGAGCCTCGAGCCGCCGATCGCGGTCGACCTCGTGCGGCACGCTCGCGCGCGGCGCTTCTCGTTGCGCTACGATGCGGTGCGCGATCGGGTGCGGCTGGTGCTGCCAAAGCGCGGGTCGGCGCGCGCGGCGCTGGCATGGGCCGAGGGCGAGGCGGCATGGATCGCGCGCCAGCGCGCGGCGCGGCCCGAGGCGCGGCCCTTCGAACCGGGCGCGTCGATCCCCTTTCGCGGCGCGACGTTGCGGCTGGTCTACGACCCCGCCGCCCCGCGCCGCCCTGTGCTCGACGATGGCGCCCTGCGCATCGGCGGCCCCGCGGCGGGGTTCGCGCGGCGGGTCGAGGGCTTCCTGCGCGACGAGGCCCGGCGGTTGCTGGCGGCCGATGTCGCCGCTTATGCGGCGGCGGCCGGGGTCGACGTGCGCGCGGTCAGCGTGGGCGACGCGAAGGGCCGCTGGGGGAGCTGTTCGGCGCGCGGAGACCTGCGTTTCTCGTGGCGGCTGGTGCTCGTGCCCGACCCGCTGCGCCGCTACGTCGCCGCGCACGAAGTGGCGCACCGTCTGCACATGGACCATTCGCCTGCCTTTCGCGCCGCCGAGGCGGCGCTCTACGAGGGGGATCCGCAGCGCGCCCGCGCTGCCTTGCGCGCGCTAGCGCCGGGGTTGCGGCTGGTCGGCGCCTGAAGGCGGCACGAGCGGTTCGACCCGGACCGCCTCGGGATTGTCGCGCGCGCGCGGCTGGGGCGCGGGGGGCGCCGGCGGCGGCGCGGGCCGCTCGAGCGGGTTGGGGCGCGGCCCGTCGCGGCGCAGGACGTCGTCGAGCCAATCCTCGTCGACTGCGGGCGGACCCTCTCCCGGCAGCGGTGCGAGCGGGTCGAGCGGCTCGGCCTCGATCGGTGCGCCATAGGGGTCGAGCAGCGGGTCGCCCTCCATCCACGCCTCCTCGTCGGGCTCGAGCTGCCAGTCGGGCAGCTCGCCGGGGGTCTCGAAGGGCTCGACCGGGCGGCCGGCCACGGCGCGGCTCATGAAGTCGCGGAAGGCGCGCGCGGGGGCGGTGCCGCCCTGCAACCCGCGCACCGGGCGGTTGTCGTCATTGCCCATCCACACCCCGGCGGTGAGCCCCGAGGAAAAGCCGATGAACCAGCCATCGCGATTGGACTGGGTGGTCCCCGTCTTGCCCGCGGTCGGGCGCCCGAGATAGGCCGCGCGCCCGGTGCCCGAGCGCACCCCGGTCTGGAGGAGGTCGATCATGTCGGCCGCGACCCAGGGCGCGACGAGGACACGCGGCGCGGCGGGCTGGTGGCTGTAGAGCAGGCGCCCCTCGGCGGTGACCACCTTGGTGATCGCATAAGGGGGAAGCGAGACGCCCCCGCGCGCCACCGCGGCATAGGCGCGGGTCATGTCGAGGAGGCGCACCTCGCTGGTCCCGAGCACCATCGAGGGATAGGTGTCGATCGGGTCCGAGATGCCGAAGCGGCTGGCCATCGCGGCGATGGTGCCAAAGCCCATCTCCTGCCCGATCTGCGCGCTGATGGTATTGACCGAGCGGGCGAAGGCCTCGCGCAGCGTGATCGGGCCGAGGAAGGTGCGGTTGGCGTTGCGCGGGGTCCAGCCGTCGATGGTCACCGCTTCGTCCATGACGACATCGTCGGGGCGCAGCCCGCGTTCGAGCGCGGTGAGATAGACGAACAGTTTGAAGGCCGAACCCGGCTGGCGCCGGGCGACCGCGGCGCGGTTGTAGATCGATTCGACATAGTCCTTGCCGCCGATCATCGCGCGCACGGCGCCGTCGCGGTCGATCGCGACGAGCGCGCCCTGCGCGCCCGCGGGGGCATGCGCGTTGACCGCCTCCGAGGCCCATTGCTGCATCTTGGGGTCGAGCGTGGTGTAGACGTCGATCGCCTCGGAGGTCTCGCGGATCAGCGTGTCGAGCTGGGGCAGCGCCCAGTCGACGAAGTAGCGCGAGGCGTTGCCGCCCATCGGCTTCTGGATATTGATCTCGGCGGGGTCGACCTCGGCGGCTTCCTGCGCCGAGACGAAGCCGTAGCGAACCATCGAATCGAGCACCACGCTGGCGCGGCCCCGCGCGGCTTCCGGGTCGGCGGTGGGCGAATAATTGGAGGGCGCCTTGACGAGCCCGGCGATGATCGTCGCCTCGCCCAGCGTCATCTCGGTCGCGGGATGCCCGAAGAAGGTGTTGGAGGCGGCGTCGATGCCATAGGCGCCGCCGCCGAAATAGACCCGGTTGAGGTAGAGCTCGAGGATCTGGTCCTTGGAGAATTTCTGCTCGAGCGCCAGCGCGATGACGCCCTCGCGCATCTTGCGCACGAGGCTGCGGTCGGGGGTCAGGAAGATGTTGCGCGCGACCTGCTGGGTGATGGTCGAGACGCCGCGTGCGCCACCGGGACCGTCGCCCGCCTTGATCGACACCCACATGCCGCGCGCGATGCCGATCGGGTCGACCCCGGGGTGCGAGCGGAAGCGGCGGTCCTCGACCGCGACCATCGCTTCCTTCATCGTCAGAGGGATCTCGTCATAGGCGAGCCAGCGCCCGAAACTGGGGCCCATCGAGACGAGGATGCTGTCGTCGGCGGCGCGGACGCGGATCGTCTGCCCGAGGTCGGTGCGCGTGCGCAACTGCTCGTAGCTGGGGAGCGACTGGTAGGCGATGAAGACCGCGGCGGCGAGCGCGAGGACCCCGAGGACGGCAAGCGCGGCGCCCCACTTGGCGAGACGAAACGCGATTTTCCTGATGCTCTGGCTCATGCGCCTCCGGGGGTAGGGCGACGACCGGGCGGGGGCAAGCGGCTATTGCTCAGTCGTCGGCCTCGGGCTCGAACTCGAGGCTCGCCGAATTGACGCAATAGCGCAGCCCTGTCGGGCCGGGACCGTCGGGAAAGACATGGCCAAGGTGGCCCCCGCAAGCTGAACAGCGAATTTCCACCCGCTCCATCCCGTGGCTGGAATCGGCATGTTCGTCGATCCTGTCCCGGTCCGCCGGGGCGGTGAAGCTGGGCCAGCCCGAGCCCGAATCATATTTGGCATCGCCCTTGAACAGCTCCTCGCCGCAGGCCGCGCAGCGGTAGGTGCCGGGGCGTTTCTCGTCGTTCAACGCGCCCGAGAAGGGGGGCTCGGTACCCGCCTCGCGCAGGATGCGAAACTGTTCGGGGCTCAGGCGGTCGCGCCACTCGGCGTCGGTGAGATGCTTGTCGGCCATGGGGCCTCAACCGCCCGAGGGGGCGGTTGGTTGCTCGTCCTTGCAGGGGAGGAAAATGGTGCGGTCGAGAAGACTCGAACTTCCACGGCCTTTCGGCCACAACGACCTCAACGTTGCGCGTCTACCAGTTCCGCCACGACCGCACCCGGAGCATCGCGGACCGAAGCGGTCCACGCTGGTAAGGCGCGCCCTCTAGCAGGCGAATCGGGACCCGGCAAGGCCCTGTCGGCGCTTTTTGGCGCCTAGTTGGCGAAGGTCAGGCTGAGGTCGCGCGCGCTCGCCGGAATATCGGCCTCGGCGCTGTTGAAACTGGCGCTCTGCCCCGGCTCGAGACGGGGCGCGGGCGGGGCGATCGTCCAGCTGTAGACGACCGTGCCCGCGGCATCGATCAGCTCGGCCCGGATCGGCGGCACGTCCTGCGGCTGGGGCGAGGAATTGACCACCCGGCCGCCAAAGGTGAGCAGTTCGTTGCCGCTCGGCAGCTTGGTGCGCGACTGGCTGGTGAGGACGAGTTCGAGCGGGCTGTCGGCGGCGGGGCCGGCCTCGGCGAGCCCCAGCCGGTCCTTCCATTGTGGCGGGGCGAACAGCGCGGCGGCGACCACCGCGGCGACGATGACGAGCAGCGCGAGCAGCCACGGCCACCAGCGACGCCGCGGCGCGGGCTCGTCGTCGAGTTCGATCCCGGTGAAGCCGATGTCGTGCACCGGTTCGGCCGCGAAGGGCTCGGTCGCCCGTTCCTCGGCGATCGCGTCGGCCTGCTGCTCGGCCTGGGCCTCGACCTCGGCGACGAGCGCGGGGTCGGGATCAGCGACGAGCTCGGGGTCTGGCTCGGGCTCGGGCTCGGGCTCGGGGGTCGGTTCGGGCGCCGCGGGTCCAGGCTCGGACTCGGGTTCGGGCGCGTCGGGCTCGACCGCGGCGGTCGCCGGCTCGGGCGCGGGCGCCGGGTCGGGGGCGCGCTCGGGCGGCGGGCTCGGCTCGGCCCCAGCCTGAGCCTCGGTCTCGGCCCCGGACGGGGTCTCGGCCTCGGCCTCGGCGTGCCATTTGTGGCCGCAATTGGCGCAGCGCACGGTGCGCCCCTCGGGGGGGATTGCCCCCGGTTTGACATTGTAGCGCGTCGCACAGGCGGGACAGGTTAGGATCATGGTTTCCCCACTCGACTTTTAAGGCACAAAGCGCAACATGGCGCCGATGGCAAGTTTTGGCGGTAATCGGGGGAGTCGGGCCGGGGCGGGGATGCGGCGGACGGAGCCGGCGGCATGATCGCCGCCTTCGACCATGTCGGGCTGCGCTATGGCACCGGCGCCGAAGTCCTCCACGACCTCGATTTCAAGCTCGCGCGGGGCGGGTTCTACTATCTCACGGGCCCCTCGGGGGCGGGCAAGACCTCGCTGCTCAAGCTGCTCTATCTCGCGCAGAAGCCGACGCGCGGGCGCATCACCCTGTTCGACGAGGACATCCTCGCGCTGCCACGCCACGCGTTGCCCGCGCTGCGGCGGCGGATCGGCATTGTCTACCAGGACTTCCGGCTGGTCGACGAACTGTCGGCCTATGACAATGTCGCGCTGCCGCTACGGATCATGGGGCATGACGAGGAGGAGATCGCGGGGCCGGTCGCCGAGATGCTCGACTGGGTCGGGCTCGCCGACCGCGCCACCGCGCGCCCGCCCACCCTGTCGGGGGGCGAGCAGCAGCGCGTCGCGATCGCGCGCGCGGTGATCGGCAAGCCCGAGCTGCTGGTCGCCGACGAGCCGACCGGCAATGTCGATGCCGAGATGGCCGGGCGGCTGCTGTCGCTGTTCAGCGGGTTGAACCGGCTCGGCACCACCGTGTTCGTGGCCACCCACGACCTGTCGCTGGTCAAGCAGACCCCGGGGGCCACCCTGCTGCGGCTCGACCGCGGCACCTTCAACGATCCGACCGGCGCGCTGCGCCACCCGCCGCGGCGGGAGGCTTCGTGAGCGCGCGCGCCCCGCGCGAGACCAGCCTGCTGCCCGGGCTGCGCGGCAAGGGGGCAGGGGCGACCGGCTACCTGCTCGCGATCATGCTGTTCGTGATGACGGTGACCGGCGCGGCGGGGCTGGCGCTGGCCAACGGCAGCCGGCTGGTCGCCGCCGCGAGCGCGGGCGACTATGTCGTGCAGCTGCCGGGCGGGGCGGACGAGGCCGACGCGCTCGCGCGCTTCGTCGCCGCGCAGCCCGGCGTGACCGAGGCCACGGCGGTGCCGCGCGCCGAGGTCGACGCACTGCTCGCCCGCTGGCTCGGCCCCGCCGCCCGCGAGGCCGACCTGCCACTGCCCGCGCTGGTCGAGGTGCGGGTCGAGGGCCGCGCCACCGCGCTCGAGGCCGCGCTCGCCGATCGCTACCCCGGCGCGGGGCTGGCGGCGCAGGCGGAGACACTGGCGCCGCTCCTCGGGGCGTTGCGCGCGGTCGCGCTGGCCGGGCTCGGGCTGGTGCTCGCGATCGCGCTGGCGGCGGCGGCGGCGGTGGTGCTGGCGACCCGCGCCGCGCTGGCCGCCAACCGCGCCACCATCGCCACGCTGCACGGGATGGGGGCGACCGACGGGCAGGTGGCGCGCCAGTTCGACCGGCGCATCGCGCGCGACGCGCTGAGCGGGGGCACGCTCGGCAGCCTGCTCGCGATCCTGTTGCTGTTCGCGGTCTCGCGCAGCGGGGGGGCGAGCCTGTCATTCCTCGTCGGCGGCGCGCGGCTGATCGACGCGGGCGACCTCGCGCTGCTCTTCCTGCTGCCTCCGCTCGCCGCATCGATCGCATATGTGGTTGCGCGCGCGACGATCCTGCGCGATCTGCATCGGCAGCCATGATCCTGCGTCTCTTCTCCCTGCTCGTCGGCGTCTACGCCATCGGTTTCATCCTCTTCGCGGTGAGCCTCGGGCGCCCCGCGCCGGAAGACGAGGTGGCCGATGCGGCGGTCGTGCTGACCGGGGGCAGCGGGCGGATCGAGCAGGGCATCGAGCGGCTCGAACAGCAGCGCGTCGACAAGCTGCTGATCGCGGGCGCCGACCCGCTGGTGACGCAGGCCGACCTCGTCGAGGTGACGGGCGGCCGCGAGGGTCTGTTCGACTGCTGCATCACCATCGGGTCGGAATCGGTCGATACCAGGACCAATGCCGAGGAAGCCAAGGCGTGGATCGAGGCCAACGACATCGACGAGATCGCGCTGGTCACGAGCGACTGGCACATGCGCCGCGCCGCCTTCGAATTTCGCGCCGCGCTGGGCGAGGAAGTGGTCATCATCGAGGACGCGGTGCCGACCGAGCCCTCGCTGCTGATCCTCTTTTCCGAATATAACAAATATGTGCTGCGCCGGATCGGCATCTGGGCCGGGCTATGAACCTCCTGCGCAGCCTCCTGTTCGCCCTGATCTTCTACCCGGGAACCGTGCTCGTGTGCACCGTCGCGCTGCTCGTCACGCCGCTCGGGCGCGGCCCGCTGCGCGCGGTGGTGCGCTTCTGGGCGGTGTTCCATCGCTGGCTGGTCAAGCACGTGCTGCGGATCCGCTTCGTGTGGAACCGCGAGGTGCCCGAGGGCGCCTATCTGATCGCGGTCAAGCACCACGCGATGCTCGAGGCGGTCGACACGCTGCGTTTCGCCCGCACCCCGATCGTGGTGATGAAGCAGGAACTGGTCGACCTGCCGCTGTGGGGCTGGGTGACGCGCGTGTTCGGGGTGATCGGGGTCGATCGCAAAGCGGGGGCCAAGGCGCTGCGCGACATGGTCAAGCGCGGGCGCAAGGCGCAGGCCGACGGTCGCCCGATCGTGATCTTTCCCGAGGGCACGCGGGTGCCCGCGGGCGCCGCCCCCAAGCTCGGCGCGGGGTTCGCCGGGCTCTACCGCATGCTCGGCATGCCGGTGATCCCGATCGCGCATGATTCGATCCACGTGTGGCCCAAGGGCTTCGTCAAGCAGGCGGGCACAGTGCGCTTCCACGTCGGCGACGTGATTCCCCCCGGGCTGTCGCGCGAGGAGATCGAGCGCGCGGTGCACGAGGCGATCAATCGCTTCGTCCACGAGGACCCGTCGGCCCCGGCGGACGACGCAGCGCGCTAGGTCCGCAGCTTGGCGCCCTTGGCCGCGGCGGCGGTCACGATCTTCTGCGAGAGCTCGGCCAGTTCCTCATCGGTGAAGCTCTTGTCGCGCGGCTGGAGCGTGACCTCGATCGCGAGGCTGAGCCCGTCCTTGCCCTCGAAGCGGTCGAAGATGCGGGTCGCCACGATGCGCTTCTTGTCGGCCCCCGCGACCGCGCGTTCGAGCTGCGCGGCCTGCAGGTCCTCGGGGACGAAGAAGGCATAGTCGCGGGTCACCGGCTGGAGCGCGGGGGGGGCGTAGGCGACGCGGGCGCGCTCCTTGCTGCGCGGGGCGGGGATGGCGTCGAGGTAGATCTCGGCGGCCACCGTGCCCTCGGGCAGGTCGAGCGTCTTCAGCAGCGCGGGGTGGAGTTCGCCGAAGCGGGCGAGAATCTTCTTCGGCCCGAGCCCGAGCGCGGCCGAGCGACCGGGATGCCAGTCGGCGCCCGCCCCCTCGAAGATGGCGAGGTTGCCGGTCGGCGCCCCCGCGGCCTCGAGCAGCGCATAGGCCTCGGCCTTGGCGTCATAGGGATCGAACGCGCGTGCCTTGCCCGCGGCCCAGCCCCGCGGGCGCGCCTCGCCGACAAGGAGCAGCGTCGCCGTCGGCTTCTCGCCCTCGGCGAGGTAGCGGCGACCGATCTCGAACAGCCGCACCGAGGACTGGCCCCGGTCGAGGTTGCGCCGCGCCGCGGCGGCGAGCCCGGGCAGGAGCGAGGGGCGCATGACCTTGAGCTCTTCGCTGATCGGGTTGGCGAGCCGGTGGGCGCCGCCGCCGAAGGGGGCCGCCTGTGCGTCGGAGACAAAGCTCCAGGTGATCGCCTCGTGGAGCCCGCGCGCCGCGGCGGTGCGGCGCAGCCGGCGCTCGGCGACCTGCGCGCGCGTCGCGGTCGGGCGCGCCACCCCGAAGGGCCGCGCGAGCGGGGTCGAGGGAATCTTGTCATAGCCGTGAAGGCGCGCGATTTCCTCGACCACGTCGGCCTCGCCCTCGATGTCGGGGCGCCAGCTGGGGATGTGAAGCAGCCAGCCGCCCTTGCGCGCGACGGCCTCGTAGTGGCGCGCAGCGGCGGCGGGGTCGGCGTGATCCTCGCACAAGCGCGCCACGTCGGTGGGGTGGATCGCCAGCCGTTCGAGCAGCGCGCGCTGGGCTTCGTCGGCAAGGTCGATGCCGGCGAGTTCGGCGAGCCGCTGCGGGCGATAGGCGACCACGTTGCGGCGGTAGGGATAGCCCTCGGGCGGGGAGACGTCGGTGACCGCCGGGGCGCTGGCGGTGCCGCCGGCGTGCGCGATCATCATCCGCACCGGTGCCTCGACCCCCTCGCGCGTCGACGCCGGGTCGACCCCACGTTCGAAGCGCATCCGCGCATCGGTCACCAGATTGTGCCGCTGGCCGGTCCGCGCCACCGTCTCGGGGTCGAACCAGGCGCTCTCGACGAGCAGGTCGGTGGTCGACTCGTCGACCCCGGTCGCGGCCCCGCCGATGACCCCGCCGAGCCCGATCGCACCGCGATCGTCGGCGATGACGATATCCTCCTCGGTGGGGACATATTCCTTATCGTTGAGCGCCATGAAGCGATCCGCCTCGCCGCGCCCGCGGCGGACGACGATGTCCCCCTGCAGCTTGGCGAGGTCGTAGACGTGCAGCGGGCGGGCGCGGTCGAGCGTGAAATAGTTGGTGACGTCGACGAGCGCGCTGATCGGCTTCTGCCCGACCGCCTTGAGGCGGCGCTGCAGCCATTCGGGGCTCTGCCCGTTCTTCACGCCCCGGATCGCGCGGCGCCAGAAGACGGTGCACCCCTCGCCCTCGATCCGCACGTCCACGGGGGGGGTGTCCTCGCTCGGCGGCAGCGCATCGCTGTCGGGACGGCGCAGGGTCCCGAGCCCGGCGGCGGCGAGGTCGCGCGCGATGCCATGCACCCCCATGCAGTCGGGGCGGTTGGCGAGCACGTTGACGTCGAACACGGGGTCGTCGAGATCGGCATAATCGGCATAGCTTTGGCCGACCGGGGCATCGGCGGGCAGCTCGATGATGCCGTCATGGTCCTCGCCCAGTTCGAGCTCGCGCGCCGAGCACATCATGCCCGAGGAATCGACCCCGCGGATGGTGGCGTTGCCGAGCGTGAAGCCGGGGCCGGGGACATAGGTGCCGGGGCCGCCGAACACCCCCTTCATCCCCGCGCGCGCGTTGGGCGCGCCGCAGACGATCTGCATCGGCCCCTCGCCGGCATCGACCGAGAGCACCTGCAGCTTGTCGGCCTGCGGGTGCCTTTCGGCCGAGATGACCTTGGCGACCTTGAAGGGGCGCAGCGCCTCGGCGGGGTTGGTGACGTCCTCGACCTCGAGCCCGATGGCGGTCAGCGTCGCCGCGATCTGCTCGGGGCTCGCATCGGTGTCGAGATGCTCCTTGAGCCAGGAGAGGGTGAACTTCATGCGCCGACTCCCGCCGACAGGGTGGGGGTGTCGAGCATGCCGAATCCATAATGTTTGAGCCAGCGAAGGTCGCCGTCGAAGAAGGCGCGCAAATCGTCCATGCCATATTTGAGCATAGCGAGGCGGTCGATACCGCAGCCGAAGGCGAAGCCCTGCCATTCGTCGGGATCGAGCCCGCAATTGGCGATCACCTTGGGATGGACCATGCCGCTGCCGAGCACCTCCATCCAGCCTTCGGACCCGCCGACGACGCGGCGGCCCTTCTGCTCGGACCAGCCGACGTCGACCTCGGCCGAGGGTTCGGTGAAGGGGAAGTAGCTGGGGCGCAGGCGCAGCACGATGTCGTCGCGCTCGAAAAAGGCCTTGAGGAAGGTCTCGAGCGTCCACTTGAGGTGACCCATGTGGATGTCGCGATCGATGACGAGGCCCTCGACCTGGTGGAACATTGGGGTGTGGGTCGCGTCGCTGTCCGAGCGATAGACGCGGCCCGGCGCGATGATGCGGAGGGGCGGCTCCTCGCGCATCATGGTGCGGATCTGCACCGGCGAGGTATGGGTGCGCAGCACCGGCGGGGCGCCCTCTTCGCCGGTGTCGACGTAGAAGGTATCCTGCATCGCGCGCGCGGGGTGCGCCTCGGGAATGTTGAGCGCCTCGAAATTGTGCCAGTCGTCCTCGATCTCGGGGCCCTCGGCGACGGCAAAGCCCATGTCGGCGAAGATCTCGGAGAGCTCGTCCATGACCTGGCTGACCGGGTGCACGCTGCCGAGCGGGGTCTCCTCGACCGGCAGCGAGAGGTCGAGCCGCTCGCTGGCGAGGCGGGCCTCGAGCGCTTCATGCTCTAGCGCGGCCTTGCGCGCCTCGATGGCGTCGGCGACCGCCTGCCGCGCGGCCTGGATCCGCGGCCCCTCGACCTTGCGCGTGTCGGGGTCCATCTTGCCCAGCGTCTTGAGCAGCTGGGTGATCGCCCCCTGCTTGCCCAGCGCCTCGACGCGCACGGCATCGAGCGCGGCGAGGTCGGGCGCGGCGGCCACCTTGGCGGTGTAGAGCGAAACGAGGTCTTCGGGTGCGGGCATGTTTCTTCCTTCGCGGCCTCGCCTAGCCGCTTGGCGAGGGCTGTTTCAAGGCGCGATGCTGCACGACCACCCGATCGCCGGCGGAGGGTGGCGCGGCGCGGGCATGAAAAAGGGCGCCGGAGACTGTCTCCCCGGCGCCCTCGTTCATTCGGTCGAGCCGGCCTTAGGCGGCGGCTTCGGCGGGAAGCGCCTTCTTGACCTGCGCGACGATCGCCGAGAAGGCCTCGGCTTCGTGCATCGCCATGTCGGCGAGGACCTTGCGGTCGAGCTCGATGCCGGCGAGCTTGAGCCCGTGCATGAAGCGACCGTAGGTCAGGCCCTCGGCGCGGACCGCGGCGTTGATGCGCTGGATCCAGAGCGCGCGGAAGCTGCGCTTCTTCACCTTGCGATCGCGATAGGCGTACTGGCCGGCCTTTTCGACCGCCTGACGGGCGATGCGGATGGTGTTCTTGCGGCGACCGTAATAGCCGCGGGCTTCCTTGAGGATGCGCTTATGCTTGGCGCGGGTGGTAACACCCCGTTTGACGCGTGCCATGTCTTATCTCTCCGTCAGTTCTTAGAGGCCGTAGGGCGCCCACTGCTTGAGACGCTTGGCGTCGCAGGCAGGCAGCACCTCGGTGCCGCGGTTCTGGCGGATGTACTTGGCGTTGTGGCTGATCAGCCGGTGTCGCTTGCCCGCGACCCCGTGCTTGACCTTGCCCGAAGCGGTCATCTTGAAGCGCTTCTTGACGCCGCTCTTGGTCTTCATCTTCGGCATTTTCGTCTCCGTTTCATGTCGCGTCTGAAGGCGCGACGACGATTTCGACCTGCCGCGGCAGCCTAGTTGGCCGGACCGGTCGGATTTCCAATGATTTGGAAGATCGGCTGCGCACTTAGCGAGGGCGCGGCGATTCTGCAAGGACTAGAAGGCGGCGTCCTCGAGCCAGTCGGCATGGCGGCGCGATTCCCCGAGCCAGCAGGCAGCGATCTGCTCGGACCCGCCACCGGCCCCGAGCGTGATTTTGCATTTGCGGTCGACAAACGCCTGCCAAGCCGAATGGGCCTCGACCACGGCGCTGCCATGGTTGGCGACCGCGCCGGGCAGCGCGGCGGCGATGCGTGCGCGCTCGGACGCGATCGCCGGGACGTAGCATTCGACCCGTGGCGTATCGCGCTGCTCATTCTCGAGACATTGGCCGAGCGCGCGTGCCGGGTCGACCGTCCCGAGCGCGGCAAGGAGGAGGTGCGCGATCAATCGAACAGGCTCGACACCGAACTCTCGTCGGCGATGCGGCTGATCGCTTCGCCGAAGAGGGGGGCGATGGTGAGGGTGCGGATTTTCTCGCTGTCGCCCATGCCTTCGTGGTGGATCGAATCGGTGACCACGAGCTCGTTGAGGACCGATGCATTGATCTTGGCTTCGGCCGCGCCCGAGAGGACGCCGTGCGAGCAATAGGCCATTACGTCGGTCGCGCCCTGCTCCTTCAGCGCGGCGGCGGCGTTGCAGAGCGTGCCGCCCGAATCGACGATATCGTCGATGAGGATGCAGGCATGCCCCTCGACCTCGCCGATGATGTTCATGACTTCGCTTTCGCCCGCGCGCTCGCGGCGCTTGTCGACGATCGCCAGCGGGGCGTTGTCGAGCCGCTTGGCGAGGCTGCGCGCGCGGACCACCCCGCCGACGTCCGGCGAGACGACCGCGATCTTCTTGTCGCCGTAGCGCGCCTGGATGTCGGCGGCCATGACTGGCGCGGCCCACAAATTGTCGGTGGGGATGTCGAAGAAGCCCTGGATCTGCCCGGCGTGGAGATCCATCGTCAGCACGCGGTCGGCGCCCGCCTGCGTGATGAGGTTGGCGACGAGCTTGGCCGAGATGGGCGTGCGCGGCCCCGGCTTGCGGTCCTGCCGGGCGTAGCCGAAATAGGGGAGCACCGCGGTGATGCGCTTGGCCGAGGCCCGGCGCAGCGCGTCGATCATGATGAGCAGTTCCATCATGTTGTCGTTGGCGGGGTAGCTCGTCGACTGGATCACGAACATGTCCTGCCCGCGCACATTCTCGTGCACCTCGACGAAAATCTCCTCGTCGGCGAAGCGCTTGACGCTGGCCTCGACCAACGGGAGTTCGAGATAATCCGCGATCGCCTTGGCGAGCGGCGGGTTCGAGTTGCCGGCGAGCAGTTTCATGTGCTGGGAGCCCCCAAGAAGAAGATGTGCCGTTTCCTTAGCGGGGCGACGCGCCCCAGCACAAGCTTGTGGGCACGGCGTCGCGCGCTTAAGCGGGTCGGATGAAATTTCGCCTCGCGCTGTGCCAGATGAACCAGAGGGTCGGCGATCTCGCCGGCAATGTCGCCGCGATGCTCGAGTGGCGCCAACGCGCCGCCGCGGCGGGCGCCGACCTCGTGCTGTTCCCCGAGATGCAGGTCACCGGCTACCCGACCGAGGACCTCGTGCTCAAGCCGGCCTTCGTGCGCCGTGCCATGGAGGCCAACGAGGATGTCGCCGATGCCACCGCCGACGGCGGGCCGGCGATCGTCTTCGGGGGCATCCACCACCATGACGGTGCGCTCTACAATGCGGTGTTCCTCGCCGAGAAGGGCGGGATCAGCGCCTGGCGCGCCAAGCACGAGCTGCCCAATTACGGCACGTTCGACGAGCGGCGCGTGTTCGAGCCCGGCCCGCTGCCCGCGCCGGTGACGTGGAACGGGATCAAGCTGGGGCTGCCGATCTGCGAGGACATCTGGCTCGAGCGCGTGTGCCACCACCTGTCCGACGAAGGGGCCGAACTCCTCCTCGTCATCAACGGCAGTCCCTACGAGTTCGACAAGGACGAGACGCGCCAGAAGATGGTGCGCGAGCGGGTGACCGAGAGCGGGGTGCCGCTGGCCTACCTCAACCGGGTCGGCGGGCAGGATGAGCTGGCGTTCGACGGGTCGAGCTTCATCGTCAACACCGGCGGGGGGATCCCTGTCCAGCTGCCCGACTGGGACGAGACGCTGGTGCTGACCGACTGGGAAAAGGGGGCCGACGGCTGGACCTGCGCCGAGGGCGTGAAGACCCCGCTCGATCCCTATCCCGAGGATGTCTACCACGCGATGATGGTCGGGCTCGCCGAATATGTGGACGGCAACGGCTTTCCCGGGGTGATCCTCGGGCTGTCGGGGGGCATCGACAGCGCGCTGTCGGCGGCGATCGCGGTCGATGCGCTCGGCCCCGAGCGGGTGTGGTGCGTGATGCTGCCCTCGGACTATACCAGTTCGGACAGCCTCGAGGATGCCAAGGCCTGCGCCGAGCTGCTCGGCTGCCGCTACGACATCATCCCGATCAAGCCCGCGACCGAGGCGCTGCACGCGATGCTCGGGCCCAGTTTCGAGGGCCGGGCGCCCGACACCACCGAGGAAAATCTCCAGTCGCGGCTGCGGATGGTCACGCTGATGGCGCTGTCGAACAAGTTCGGGCCGATGCTGCTGACCACCGGCAACAAGAGCGAGATGAGCGTCGGCTATGCCACGCTCTACGGCGACATGGCGGGGGGCTATAACGTGCTCAAGGACGCCTACAAGTCGACCTGTTTCGCGCTGTCGCGCTGGCGCAACCGCCACAAGCCGCGCCGCGCCAAGGGCCCCGACGGGCCGGTCATGCCGATGAACGTCATCACCAAGCCGCCGACCGCCGAGCTCAGGCACGACCAGAAGGACGAGGACAGCCTGCCCCCCTACAAGCTGCTCGACCGCATCCTCGAAGCGCTGATCGAGGAAGAGCAATCGGTCGCCGCGACGGCGCGGCAGACGGGGGCCGACGCGGCGCTCGTCGCCGAGATCGAGAAGCTCGTGCTGCGCGCCGAATACAAGCGCCGCCAGGCCCCGATCGGGGTTAAAATCGGGCGTCGCAACTTCGGTCGCGACCGCCGCTATCCCATCACCAACGCCTTCAGGACCGGAACCCCATGACCAAGAACAGCCTCCTCGCCCCCGTGCTTGCCCTGCCCCTGCTGCTCGTCGCCTGCGCCGATGCCGAGGCGCCCGAGGATCCCGACGTGCAGGACGCGGCCGCGCTGGGCACGCAGGAGCCCGCCCCCGAGGCCGCCGAACTCGCGCTCGACGGCCAGTGGCAGGTGATTGCGCACAACAATCTCAAGCTGCCCTCGGTCTTCCCCGCGATCGCGCGCTTCGGAGACGACGGGACGATGACGGTGAACAGCGCCTGCGTGACGATGCGCTTCGCGCTCAACCGCGAGGGCAACATGATCGCCCCCGAACACCTCGGCACCGACACCGGCGGCTGCGACCGCCCGCAGACCGATGGCGAGGTGCTGATCGAGGACGTGGTGCCGCAATCGAACATCATCGCCGACACCGGGCACGAACTGCTGATCTCGGGGCCGGGCGGCACGCTGCGCCTCGCGCCGGTAGACGGCGCCGCCGACTGAGCGGCGCGCGCGCGGGGGAGGTGACAGCGCGCCGCGGGCGGCTTAACAGCGCGGCCATGAAAACGCGCTTCGCTCCCTCGCCGACCGGCCGGCTGCACGTCGGCAACATCCGCACCGCGCTGCACAACTGCCTGCTCGCGCGCAAGGCGGGGGGACAGTTCCTGCTGCGGCTCGACGATACCGATGTCGAGCGCTCGCGCCCCGAGTTCGCCGACGCCATCCGGCACGACCTCGACCGTCTCGGGCTGACCCCCGACGCCAGCTTCTGCCAGTCGGATCGCATCGTGCGCTATGCCGAGGTCTTCGATGCGCTGCAGCGCGCGGGGCGCGTCTACGCCTGCTACGAGACCCCTGAGGAGCTCGAACTGCGGCGCAAGGTGCTGCTCGGCCGCGGGCTGCCGCCCATCTACGAGCGTCCCGAGGGCGAGAATGCGCCGGTCGAGGGCGTCGCCCCGCACTGGCGCTTCCGGCTCGACCATGCCGCGCCGATCGAATGGGAGGACGCGGTGCGCGGCCCCCAGCGTTTCGAGCCCGCCAACCTGTCCGATCCGGTCATCCGCCGCGCCGACGGGTCGTGGCTCTACCTGCTGCCGAGCGTGATCGACGACGCCGACCATGCGATCAGCCATGTCGTGCGCGGCGAGGACCATGTCACCAATTCGGCGATTCAGCTGCAGATGTTCGACGCGATCGGCGCGGACCGCCCGACGCTCGCCCATACGGCGCTGATCGTCTCGGAGGAGGGCAAGCTGTCCAAGCGCGCGGGCGCCGAGGGGCTGGCGGCACTCGACGATCGCGGGTTCGAGCCGATGGCGCTGCTCTCGGTGCTGGCGCGGATCGGCACCTCGCAGCCGGTCGAGCCCGCGCCCGACATTGCCGCGCTGGCGGCGGGATTCGACCTCGCCAGCTTCGGGCGCGCGCCGGCGCGGTTCGCGTGGGACGAGGTGGCCATCGTCAACGCGCGGCTGCTCCATGCGACCGACTATGCCGATGTCGTCGATCGGCTTCCCGCGGCGATCGACGCGGCGCGCTGGCAGGTGCTGCGCGGCAACCTCGAGCGGCTCGACGAGACGGCGGGCTGGGCTGCGGTGTTCGACGGCGAGATCGAGGCGCCCGAACCGAGCGAGGAGGACCGCGCCTACCTCGCCGCGGCGGGCGCGGTCGCGGCCGGGCTCGAGTGGGACGAGGAGGCGTGGGGCAAGCTGACTACCGCGCTCAAGGCGCGCACCGGGCGCAAGGGCAAGGCGCTGTTCCTGCCCTTGCGGCGCGCGCTGACCGGGCGCAGCGCCGGCCCCGAGATGGCGGCGCTCCTCCCCCTGATCGACAAGCGGCGCGCACTGGCGCGGCTAGGTAGCTGAAAAAGCTAGAAAATCACTAGCCCGTTTCGGCCACGAAACTGGATAATTCCGGGGGGGCTGATATACTGGAGCGAGCAGGGGGTCGAAGGACGCCTTCGCGATGCTCGGATATCGCTCGCCTCGTTCGGCGCACCGTTCGACGGTGCCGCTGCTGCTCGTCGCCGCCGCGCATGCGGGGGTGGTCGGCGTCGCGCTGACCGCGCCCCCGCAGCTGGTCGAGCACGCGGTGGCGCCCCTGACCCGGGTCGACCTGCTCCCGCTCGAGCCCCCGCCCCCGTTGCCCCCGCCGCCGCCCCCCGCGCCGCCGCCCCCGCCCGCGCGCGATGCGCCGCCCCCGCCCGCGCGGCTGACGCTGCCCGAGCCGCGCGTGGCGGTGCCCAAGGTCAGCACCGTGCGGGCGACCCCGTTCGTCGATCCCAAGCCGACGATCGAGCCGCGCCCCGCGCCGCGCGCCGGGCCGCCCGCGACGGGGCCTCCCGCCCGCGCCGCGGCACCCGTGGTCGCGCCGCCGCCGCCGCCACCGCCGGTGCTCGTCGCGGCGCGGCTGCTTACCAGCGGGAGCGATCTCCAGCCCGACTATCCGCGTTCCAAGATCCGCGCGCAGGAGGAGGCCGAACTGCGGCTCCGGCTCAGCATCGACTCCGACGGGCGGATCGTCGACGTCGAGCCGCTCGGGCCGGTCGACCCGGTGTTCCTGCGCGAGGCGAGCGAGCACATCCGGCGCGTCTGGCGCTATGCCCCGGCGCGGCGCGACGGGGTGGCGATCGCGAGCGCGGTCAACGTCCGGCTGCGGTTCGTCCTCGAATGACGGCGCGCGCGGGCACGGGGCTGGCGCGGCCGCGCCCGGCATCCTATCTTGTCCCCATGCCGGTCATTCCCCCCTTCCGTCCACGCGCCGCGTGGGGCGACATCAAGCGCTTCATCGCGCACCGCGATCGCGATCACCTGATCGGGCTGACGCTGTCGGTGCTGGTGGTGTCGATCATCCTCGTGCTGTTCTTCGTCGATTCGAAGGTCAACACCTCGCCGGGGCGCAGCGTGACCTATGTCGAGCTGTATGATTCGGATCGCAGCGACGCCGAGATCGTCGCGCGGCAGGAAGCCGACCAGGAGGCGATCGAGGCGCGGGCCAGGGCGCGGCAGCAGGAATTCCAGAAGATCGACGACGCGCTCGAGAGGGCGGGTCTCTGAGCGCGAAGATCACGTCCGCGACCGCGATGGCGCGGGCGATCGACCTGGGCGAGAAGGCGCGGGGGCGCACGGCTCCCAACCCCGCGGTCGGCTGCGTCATCGTGCGCGATGGCGCGATCGTCGGCGAGGGTGCGACCCGCCCCGGCGGGCGCCCGCATGCCGAAGCCATGGCGCTCGAGCGCGCGGGCGCGCGGGCGCGGGGCGCCAGCCTCTACGTGACGCTCGAACCGTGCGCGCACGAAAGCGAGCGCGGCCCGACCTGCGCGCGGCTGATCGAGGAGGCGGGGATCGGCAAGGTCGTCATCGCCTGCACCGACCCCGACCCGCGCACCGCGGGCGCGGGCATCGCGCTCCTGCGCGCGGCGGGGATCAAGGTCGAGACGGGGCGCGGCGCGACGCGCGCGGCGCGCAGCCTCGGCGGCTATTTCACGCGGCTCGCGCTGGGGCGACCGCGGGTGACGCTCAAGCTCGCGTTGTCGATCGACGGCAAGATCGCGCTCCCCTCGGGCGAATCGAAGTGGCTCACCGGGGCCGAGGCGCGCGCAGACGTCCATCGCGAACGCGCCCGCGCCGACATGATCCTCGTCGGGCGCGGCACCTACGAGGCCGACGCGCCCGGGCTCGACGTGCGGCTGCCCGGGCTCGAGGACTGGTCCCCCCGCCGCCTCCTCCTGAGCCGGACGATGGACGCGCCCGAGGGCTGGTCGGTGCTGCGCGACCCCGCCGATATCCACGGGCTGCCCGCCAACGACCTGCTGGTCGAGGGCGGGTCGGGGGTGGCGACCGCCTTCCTCAAGGCCGACCTGGTCGACCGCATCCTGATCTATCGCGCGCCGATCCTGATCGGCGAGGGGCAGAGCTCGATCGGCTATGTCGGGCTCGACCGGATCAATGACGCGCATGGGCGCTGGGCGATCGGCGAGGGGGCCGACCTCGGGATCGATCGCCGCGAAGTCTACGAACGGCTGCGCGATCATCGCCCCGACGAAAACTGATATCAGATTTGTTGAAGCGACTACCCGCGCGCGACGGCTTTGCAGCAGGCGCTCGAAACGATAAGCGGCGGGGGTCACACAGGAAGGCCCAGCATGTTCACAGGCATCATCACCGACATCGGCACCGTGCGCAGCGTCGAGGAGCGCGGCGACAAGCGGCTGGTGATCGGCTGCGACTATGACATGGACAGCGTCGACCTCGGCGCCTCGATCGCCTGTTCGGGCGCCTGCCTCACGGTGGTCGACAAGGGCGAGGACTGGTTCGCGGTCGACGTGTCGGGCGAGACGGTGTCCAAGACCGCGCCGGGCCTGTGGGTCAAAGGCGCGCGGCTCAACCTCGAACGCGCGCTCAGGATGGGGGACGAACTGGGCGGGCATATCGTCACGGGGCATGTCGACGGGCTCGCCGAGCTGGTGGCGAGCGAGGAAGAGGGCGGCTCGCTGCGCCTCAAGCTCGAGGCCCCGCGGCGGCTCGGCGCGGCGCTGGCGGCGAAGGGCTCGGTCACGCTCGACGGGGTGAGCCTGACCGTTAACGACGTCGAGGACGCGGGCGCGGCCACCCGCTTCACCGTCAACCTCATCCCGCACACCGCGCAGCACACCACCTTCGACACGGTCGCGGTGGGGCGCCGGCTCAACCTCGAGATCGACGTGCTCGCGCGCTATCTCGAGCGCATGCTCGCGGCGCGCGAGCCGACAGCGCAATAGCCGACGCGGCGGCTGGACATCACATTGGAATGTGATATTGCCCTGCCATGGCTACCGAACTCCTCGATCGCATCACATCGCTTGTCGATGACGGCAAGATGACCCGCGCCGGGCTGGCCCGCGCAGCGGGGCTCCACCCCAACAGCCTGCGCAAGCTGGGCACCCCCGAGTGGAACCCGACCGCCGAGACGCTCGCACGGCTCGAACGCGTGATCGGGCGCGCCGACGTGCTCGCCGATGCCGAGACGATCATCGACGAGGCGCGCAACGGGCGGATGTTCATCCTCGTCGACGACGACGATCGCGAGAACGAGGGCGATCTGGTCATCCCCGCGCAGATGGCGACCCCGGCGGCGATCAACTTCATGGCCCGCCACGGACGCGGGCTGATCTGCCTCGCGCTAACCAAGGAGCGGGTCGAGCAGCTCGGGCTTGAGCCGATGGCGCGGGTCAATCGCGAGAGCATGCAGACCGCCTTCACCGTCTCGATCGAGGCGCGCGAGGGGGTCACCACCGGGATTAGCGCGGCCGACCGCGCCCGCACGATCGCGGTCGCGATCGATGCCAACAACGGCCCCGACGAGATCGTGTCGCCGGGGCACGTCTTCCCGCTCACCGCGCAGCCGGGCGGGGTGCTGGTGCGCGCCGGGCACACCGAGGCGGCGGTCGACGTGGCGCGGCTGGCCGGGCTCAACCCCTCGGGGGTGATCTGCGAGATCATGCGCGAGGACGGCACGATGGCGCGGTTGGACGACCTCATCGACTATGCCGCTGAGCACGGGCTCAAGATCGGCACCATCCGCGACCTCATCGCCTACCGCCTGCGCTCGGATCACATGGTCGAGCAGGTCTCCGACAGCGATTTCACGAGCGCGACCGGCGCGCGCTGGCACGCGCGCGTCTATCGCGACAAGGCCAGCGGCGAGGAGCAGCTGGCGCTGGTGCACGGCACGGTCGACCCCGAGGCGCCCACGCTGGTGCGGATGCACAGCCTCGACCTGTTCGCCGACGTGCTCGGCGAGAAGGGCGAGCGCGCGGGGCTGCTCAAGGGCGCGATGCGGATGATCGAGCGCGAGGGGCGCGGGGTCATCGTCGCGCTTCACGCCGCCGCCCCGCGCAGCCTCAGCCGCTCGACCGACCTGCGCTCGGGGCGCCCGGCGACCACCGGCCCGGCGCTGCGCGGCTACGGCATCGGCGCGCAGATCCTCGCCGCGCTGGGCCTGCAGGACATGATCCTGCTGACCAATACGCGGCATGCGCCGGTGGCGCTCGACGGCTACGGGCTGCGCATCGTCGAGGAACGCGGCATCGAGACGGGGGACGAGTGATGGGCAAGATCCTGATCGCCGAGGCACGCTATTACGAGGGTCTCAACAACCAGCTGCTGCAGGGGGTTAAGGACGCGCTCGAGGCGGCGGGGCACAGCCACGAGACGATCACCGTGCCGGGCGCGCTCGAACTGCCCGGCGCGATCGCGCTGGCGGCGCAGTCGGGGCGGTACGACGGCTATGTCGCGGTCGGGGTGGTGATCCGTGGCGAGACCTATCATTTCGAGATCGTCTCGGGCGAGAGCGCGCGCGGGCTGATGGCGCTGACGCTCGACGGGCTGGCGATCGGCAACGCGATCCTCACCGTCGAGAACCGCGACCAGGCCGAGGTCCGCGCCGATCCCAAGCGCAAGGACAAGGGGGGCGAGGCGGCCAGGGCGGTGCTCGCGATGATGGAATTGCACGACCGCTTCGCGCAGTAGCAGCGCGCGCGCCGCGGCTAGTCGGCGGCGGGGGGCGGGACCGCGAGCTCGAGCCAGACCTCGTTGCGCCGCAGCGGGCCGGGAATCGCGGGCGAATTGTAGAAGGCGTAGAGCGGCTCGCCGACCACCGTGTCGCCGCGCTCGCGCAGCCACCCGCGCAGCGCCAATTCCTCGGCCTCGAGATCATAGTCGCCTGGCGCCCCGGCGAAGCGGACCACCGCGAAGCGCGCGCCGACCACCTGCTCGAGCCGCACGCCGCTGGGGGGCGCGGGCAGGCTGCGCGGATCCTCGCCCTCGGGCATGACGAAGCGGATCTTCCAGCGCCCCTCGCCGACCTGCTGCTCGATCACGGGGGCGGTCATCGCCACCGTGTCACCGTCGTGGCTTCGCGCGAAGATATAGTCCGCCAGCGTGCGGAAGCCTGAGCGGATCGCGCTGCGACGGTTGCCGTAGGCGGTCGTCTCGGCGACCCAGAAACCGGGATAGTCGCGCACCGCGAAGCGCCCCTCCTCGTCATGGACGAGATAGGGGGGTTCGGGGGTGGCGCGCTCCTTGAGGAAGTAGCGCAGCCCGCCGAGCAGCGCGAGCCCGCCGATCGCGGCGGCGCCGCCGATCCATTTCCACCGGTTCGATCGCGTCTTGGTCATCGGGCGGGGGCCTCCTCGAGCTGGGGATAATCGACATAGCCCTCGGCGCCGCGGCTGTAGAAGGTCGCGGGATCGGGCGCGTTGAGCGGGGCGTCCTCGCGCAGGCGCCGCACGAGGTCGGGATTGGCGATGAACGGGCGGCCGAAGGCGATGAAGTCGGCGGTGCCCGCATCGAGCAGCGCCTGCCCCGAGGCGCGGTCGAGGTCGCTGTTGAGCCCGATCGGCCCCGAGAAGACCTCCTGCATCGCCGGGCTGACGCGCTCGTGCGCGGCGGCGACGAAGGAGGATTCATCGCCCGGCTCGCGCATCTCGAGCCACGGCAGCCCGATCTCCTCGAGCATCGCCGCGACCTTGGTGAAGGTGTCCTCGGGGGCGCTGTCGTCGACCCCGTTGACCTCGCCGATCGGCGACAAGCGCAGCCCGGTCCGCCCCATCCCGATCTCGCCGCCGATGCCGAGCAGGATCTCGCGCAGGAAGCGCATGCGGTTCTCGGCGCTGCCGCCATAATCGTCGTCGCGGTGGTTGGCGCTATCGCGCAGGAACTGGTCGACCAGATAGCCATTGGCGCCATGCACCTGCACCCCGTCGAAGCCGGCGCGGATCGCGTTGGCGGCGGCATGGACATAGTCGCCGACCACGCGCGCGATCTCGTCGCGCGTCAGCGCGCGCGCGGTGACCGGGTCCTTCTTGCCCTCGTAGGTGTGAAGGCGATGCGGGCCGCGCGTCGCGCTGGCCGAGACCGGCGGCCCGCCGCCGAGGTCGGGATGGACGAGCCGCCCCATGTGCCAAAGCTGGGCGACGATCCGCCCGCCGGCCGCGTGGACCGCCTCGGTCACCGGCTTCCAGCCCTCGACCTGGCGTTCGCTCCACAGGCCCGGCGCGTAGGGCCAGCCGAGGCCTTCGCGGCTGATCCCGGTGGCTTCCGAGATGATCAGCCCGGCGTCGGCGCGCTGGCGATAATATTCGACCGCGAGCGGACCGTGGACCCCCGCGCGGTCGGCGCGGCCGCGGGTAAGCGGGGCCATGACGATGCGATTGGGGCAGGCGAGGTCGCCGAGGTCGATGGGGTCGAACAGGTTGGGCATGGGGCTCCTTGGGGCGGGTCTATGGGCCAATGCATGTCAACACGCTTGTTTCCGCTTTCAACCCGCTCCAAGGGCGAAAAGATGGAACGCCCGGTCACGCCGCTGCCGCTGCTCGCGCTGCTCGTCGGCGCCAGCGCGCTCGCGGTCGGGCCGTGGTTCGTGCGGCTCGCCGATGTCGGGCCGGTGGCGAGCGGCTTCTGGCGGCTCGCGCTCGGCAGCGCGATGCTGTTCGCGCTCGCCGCCGCGCTCGGCGCGCGGCTGCGCCCGCCGCCGCGCCCGCTGACGATCCTCCTGCTCCTCGCCGCCTTCTTCTTCGCCGCCGACCTCGCCGCGTGGCACCAGGGAATCCTTCTGACAAAGATGGGCAACAGCGTGCTGTTCGGCAATTTCGGCAGCTTCGCCTTCGCTTGCTACGGGCTGCTGCTCGCGCGCACCTGGCCGCGCCCGGCGCAGGTCGGCGCGCTGCTGCTCGCGGCCGCCGGCAGCCTGCTCTTGCTGTCGGGCAGCCTCGATCTCGGGCCCGCCACCTTCTGGGGCGACATCCTGTGCCTGACCGCCGGGCTGCTCTACGCGGGCTATCTCATCGCGGTCGACCGGGCGCGTCCCGCGCTGGCGCCGCTGCCGCTGCTCGCCTGGGTCAGCCTGTTCGGCGCGCTGATGCTGCTCCCGCTGGCGGCGGCGACCCCCGCCACGCTGGTGCCGGTCGACTGGGGCCCGGTGCTGCTGCTCGCGCTGTCGAGCCAGGTGGTGGGGCAGGGGCTGCTGGTCTACGCGATCGGTCGGCTGCCCCCGCTGGTGGTGGGGCTCGGGCTGCTCACCCAGCCCGCGGTGGCGGGGGTGACCGGCTGGCTCGTCTATGGCGAGATCTTCACGCCCCGCGACTGGGCCGGCGCGGTGATGATCGGGGCGGCGCTGGTGCTCGTGCGCTTGCGCCCGCGCATCGCAGCCGCCACATGAAGGGGATGGCCGACCCGACCCCGCTCGACGCGACTCGCCTCAGACTGGCCCCCGCAGTGGCCGAGAACGCCGTGTTCGACGGCTGGACGAGCGAGGCGGTCGACCTCGCCGCCGACCAGCTGGGGATCGACCGTGACGTGGCGCGGCTGGCGTGGCCCAAGGACCCGGGCGACATGGTCGCGGCGTGGATCGAGAGCATCGACGTGGCGATGGTCGCCGCCTTCCCGCCCGAGAAGATCGCCCCGCTCAAGATCCGCGACCGCATCCGCGCGCTGGTGTGGTGGCGGCTCGAGGCGGCGGCGCCCGCGCGCGAGGCGGTGCGCAGCGGCCTGTCGATCCTGTCGCTGCCGCAGAACCTGCCGCTCGCGGCGAAGACCGCGTGGCGCAGCGCCGATGCGATGTGGCGGCTGGCCGGCGATACGTCGACCGATTACAACCACTATACCAAGCGCGCGACGCTGACCGGCGTCTACGGCTCGACGCTCTATGCATGGCTCGACGACGACAGCGAGGGCTGGGCCGAGACCGCCGCCTTCCTCGACCGCCGGATCGACGATGTCATGCAGTTCGAGAAGTGGAAGGCGCGATGGACCGGCGGCGCCGAACGGCGCTTCTCGCTGGCGCGCTTTCTCGGTCGATTGCGCTACCCGCCGAGCAGCTGAGGCCGGCGCGCGCGGGGCGGTTAGGAAAAGGCTGGCCCGCGCCATTCAGTAATGATAATCAGTTGCAATAATGACCGAGACCCCTGCGATTCTCCGGACCCTTGACCAGCTCGCGCTAGGGACGTCGGGTCGTGTCGCCGCGATCGACTGGGATGCGCTGGCCCCGCGCGATGCGCTGCGGCTCCGCCATTTCGGCTTCGACGAGGGGGTACAGGTGACGGCGCTCCATCGCGGTCCCTTCGGAGCCGACCCGCTCGCGGTTCGGGTCGGGCGCATGACGGTCGCGATCAGCCGCGCGCATGCCCGCGCGATCGGGCTCGCCACCGCTTCGCCAGCGACCGCCGCGGCGTGAACCGCCTCCCGCTGATCGCCGTCGCCGGCAATCCCAATGCCGGCAAGAGCGCGCTGTTCAACGCGCTCACCGGCGCGCGCCAGAAGATCGCCAACTATCCCGGGGTCACGGTCGAGCGCCACGTCGGCAAGCTGACGCTGCCCGACGGGCGCCCCGCCGAGATCGTCGACCTGCCGGGGGCCTATGACCTCGAGGCGGCGAGCCCCGACGAGCAGGTGACGCGCAGCGTGCTGCTCGGGGAGGGCGACTATGAGCGGCTGCCCGACGCGCTGCTGATCGTGCTCGACGCCGCCAACCTCGACAACCACCTGCGCTTCGCGCTCCAGCTGATCGACCTCGGGCTGCCGACGGTGGTGGCGCTCAACATGCTCGACCTTGCCAAGCGCGACGGGCTCGAGCTCGACGCGCGCCGGCTCGAGGCCGAGCTCGGCGTGCCGGTGATCGAGACCGTCGCGGTGCGGCGCCGAGGGATCGAGGCGGTGCGCGAGGCGCTGGCCAGCGCGGCGGTCGCGCGGCGGGACCGCCCCGAACCCGCCGCACCGTCGAGCGATGGCCTGTCGCTCCAGCATCGCGCGCGGGCGATCGCCCGGGCCGCGATCGTCGCCGAATCGCCGTCGCGCGCGCTGACCCACCGGCTCGATGCGGTGCTGCTCCATCCGCTCGCGGGGCCCTTGATCCTCGCGGGGCTCCTGTTCGTGATGTTCCAGGCGGTGTTCGCCTGGGCCGCGCCCCCCGCCGACCTGCTCGAAGCGCTGGCGATCGGCGCGGGCAACAGCATCGGCGCGGCGCTGCCCGAAGGCTGGCTGCGCTCGCTCGTCGTCGACGGACTGTTCGCGGGGGTCGGCGCGGTGGTCGTCTTCCTGCCCCAGATCCTCATCCTGTTCCTCTTCATCCTGATGCTCGAAAGCTCGGGCTACATGACCCGCGCCGCGTTCATCATGGACCGGGTGATGCGCCGCGCCGGGCTCAACGGCGCGGCGTTCATCCCGCTGCTCTCGAGCTTTGCCTGCGCGGTCCCGGGGATCATGGCGACGCGGACGATCGATGATCCCAAGGACCGCCTGCTGACGATCCTCATCGCGCCGCTGATGACCTGTTCGGCGCGGCTGCCCGTCTACACGCTGATCATCGCCGCCTTCATCCCCGAGGTCACGGTCGGCCCGGGCATCGGGCTGCAGGGGCTGGTCTTGTTCGGCCTCTATGTCGCGGGGATCGCCGGCGCGGTGCTGCTCGGGACCCTGCTGCGGGCGAAGGTGGTGCGCGGGGGCGGTGCGGCCTTCATGATGGAACTGCCCAAATACCAGCTTCCGCGGTTCGGCGACGTGCTGATCGGGCTGTGGCAGCGGGCGTGGATCTTCCTCAAGCGCGCGGGCACGATCATCGCGGTAACGACGGTCATACTCTGGGCGCTCGCTTCCTACCCCAAAGCGGGACAGGGCGAGGTGCAGTCCGAGGTCTCGATCGCGGGACAGATCGGCGATGCGATCCACGTCGTCGTCGAACCGATCGGCTTCAACCGCGACATCAGCCTGGCGCTGTTGCCGGCGATGGCGGCGCGCGAGGTGGCGGTGGCGGCGATCGGCACGGTCTATGCGCTCGACGCCGAAGACGAGGCCGGGCTCGAGACGCTCGAGACGCGGCTCGCCGGGCGCTGGAGCCTGGCGACCGCGCTGGCCTTCCTCGCGTGGTTCGTGTTCGCTCCGCAATGCATCTCGACGATCGCGGTGACCCGGCGCGAGACCAACGGCTGGAAATGGCCGCTTTTCATGACCGGCTACCTGTTCGCGGTCGCCTATGTCGCGGCGGGCGCGACCTACTGGACCGCGGTCGCCTTCGGGCTCGGCTAGCGCCGCCGCGCCGGGCTAGAAGCGCCCGGCCACGTTGACGTAGACGATGCGACCGTATTCGCGCGCGCGGTCCTCGAAGAAGGCGATCGGGCCGTCGCGGCGGTCGACATAGGCGATGCGCTCGAAATTGTCGGTCGAGTTGAAGAGGTTGTTGACCCCCGCGGTGACCTGCAGCCCGAGTACGTCCTTGTGCTCGACGAACAGCTCGGCCTGCCAGCCCGCGTTGAAGCGCCGCGCGAACTGGTCGAGGCGGAAGCTGCCCCCCATGTGACGGCGCTGGATGCTGCCGCCATAGGCGAGGTCGCTGCCCGGCAGGTCGTGGCGATATTGCAGCCGGGCGTGGGTATATTCCTGCCCGTTGAGCGCGCGGGTGGTCCCGAGCAAGGGGTCTGTGAAACGCGAATCGCCGGTATGCGCGTGCAGGTCGAGCCGCGCGCCCGCGACCCCGAGCGGGGCAAGCAGGATGGTGCCGTCGACCCCGACCACCCACGCGGTCGCATCGCCGGCATTGCCGAGCGCTTCCTCGGTCGGGCTGGTGGGGATCGCCTCGATCACGTCCTCGATGATCTCGCCCTGCGCATAGGGGGTCAGGCTGCCATAGGCGCCGAGCCGGACGATACCCTCGACCCGCGCGCGCCAGCGCTGCGGCGGGACGATCTCGTTGTTGCGCCCGCGGTCCTGTCCGTCCTGCACGTCGACCGCGGCGAGGAAGTCGAAGAAGTTGAGCTGGTCGACGACGCGCTCGAGCTTGGCATCGATGGTGACGTCATCGCTGGCGCGCCAGCTCAGCGCCGCCGAGCCCTTGGGGCGCAGGTAGGCGCGCGGATCGGCCGCGCCCGCCGCGATCGAGCTGAATTCGGCGCCGCCGTTGAGCTGGAGCGACAGCCGCGGTGACAGTGGGCGCGAGAGGCTGGCGATCGCCTCGCTGCGCAATTCCTCGATGCGGTTGCCCGGCAGGAGCGTCACCGTCGCGCTGCCCGTCGCCGGGAGCGCGATCAGTTCGGCTTCCTGCGAGAGGCTGTTGTAGGCGCCCTCGAGGCTGAGCTCCCAGTCGCTCTGCCCGCGCGACCAGCCATATTCGCCGCGCACGATCGATTCATTCTCGTCGATCACCTGTTCGAAGCGATCGCGGCGCCCGCCGACGATGCCGAATTCGTCATAGACGGGCGAGTGTTCGTTGCGCTGGAGCCCGATCAGCTTGAGCCGCCCGGGGCCCAGGTCGAAGGCATAGTCGAGCCCGAGCTCGGCGTTCCATTCGTCCTCGCCGCCGCGGAACAGTTCCTCGAAGCGGGTGCCGTCGGCCTCGACGATGGCGCCGCTGATGCGGTTGCGCTGGATGTTGAGCTGGGCGGAGGCGTTGGCGTTGAACTCGTTGCCGTTGCGCGCGCGGCGCGAATAGCTGCCCGCGATCTCGGGGCTGTCGCTGTTGTAGATGCCGAACTCGTCGCGGGTGACCAGCAGCGCGCCGTCGGGACCGGTCACGACTTCAGGGCCCCAATGCCCCTGCCGCCGGCTGTTGGTCTCGAGGCTGAGGCTCCAGTTGGCGCGTTCATCGCCGCCCGAGATGCTGGCCTTGGCATCGAGCAGCGTGTCCTCGAGCCGGGGGCGGAACTGGGCGCGATACTCGAAGGTGCCGCTGATGCCCCCCGCCTCGTAGATGACGTTGGCGACCTCGCCCGACAGCCCGGGGACATCGAGGGTGGCGCCATCGACGATCTCGATGCGCACGACGTCGCGCGCGCTAATCCGCCCCAGCACGTCGAACACGTTGTTCGACTTGCCCGACACGCGGGCGCCGTTGAGCAGGATGTTCTGGCTCGCCTGCCCGAGCCCGCGATTGCCGCGATTGTTGCCCCCGTCCGCGGCGAAGCCGGGGATGCGGTTGACCATGTCGAGCGCGGTCTGCGGCGCATATTGGGCAAGGTCGGCGTAGGTGTAGACCCGCGCCCCCCGGGTGGCGTCTCGATCGGCCGCCGTCACGCTGTCGGCCTGCTGCGCGCTGGCCATGGCCGGCAGGAGCACGAGGGCGAGCGCGGCGCTGGAGAGCAGGCGAAGGTGACGCATCGGGGGTTGGGCCCTTTCGAGAATGACGATGGTGAGCGACCCTTTGCGCCGCTGGCGAAGGCGGCGGCCAGCGCCGTTCGACCAACGGTGCGCGCGGGTGGTCGAGCCGCCGAATTTGCCCGCGGCGGGTCGACAGCGGCCCTGCACCATTATAACCCTCAAGCAAAGACGGACTTTCGGAGACTGAGATTATGGCGGGCGTGAACAAGGTGATCCTGGTGGGCAATCTGGGGGCGGACCCCGAGGCGCGCTCGCTCAACAACGGCGGCGAAGTGGTCAACCTACGCGTCGCCACCTCGGAGACGTGGAAGGACCGCGACGGCAACCGCCAGGAGCGCACCGAATGGCACCAGGTGGTGATCTGGAATGAGAACCTCGGCCGGGTCGCCAAGAATTACCTGCGCAAGGGCTCGAAGGTCTATCTCGAGGGCCAACTGCAGACCCGCAAGTGGCAGGACCAGAACGGCAACGACCGCTATTCGACCGAGGTGGTGCTGCAGCGCTATCGCGGCGAACTCGTGCTGCTCGATCCGCGCGAAGGCGGCGGTGGCGGGAGCGGCTATGGCGGCAGCCAGGGCGGCTATGGCGGCGGTGGCGGTCAGGGCGGCGGCTTCGGCGGTGGCCAGGGCGGCGGCGGTAATGCGCCGCAGCAGCGCCCGCAGCCCGCGAGCTTCGACAACGACCTCGACGACGACGTGCCCTTCTAGGGGCGCGTCGCCGCCGCACGGTGGCGCATCGCGATCGGGGGGCGGCCTGTCTGGCGGGGCCCCGAGGGGTTCAGGAAGGCTCGCCCTCGCCGCCGTCCTCGAGCTTCTTCTTGAGCCCGGCAAGCGCGCCGAAGGCGCCGGCTTCCTCCTCGCTCAGCACCCCCGCGGCGCGCAGCCGCGCGTCGGCATCGGCGACCCGCGGGTAGGGATCGAGCGACAGCGCAAGCGTATCGACCAGCGCGTCGCCGAGCGCGATCTCCCGACCGTTGTGGAAGATGGTGTCGAGGTCGTCGACCCCGAGTTCGACCTCGGCGTCCTCGTCATGCTCGGGGTGCGGGGCGAAGAGCAGCGCGAAGGGTTCCTCGATCGTCTCGGCCACCGGGTCGCCGGTCGCCACGCAGGCGTGGACCACCCGCGCCGCGAGCGTGCCGGTGACGCTCACCGCCGGGTCCTCGCGTTGGATCGTGGCGTCGAACCGCAACGCCTCGATCGCCTCGAGCCCGAGCCGGGCGGCGATGCCCGCGCGTTCCTCCGCGTCGGGAGCGATCGCGACGGTCTCGCCGTCGCGCAGCGTCGCCAGCGCGACCGGTTCGAGCCGGTCGATCACAGCTCCCCCCGCAACAATTGCGCGTCGGCCTCGCCGCCGATCCGTTCGGCGAAGCGTCGGCACTGTTCGCTGACATAGGTCAGCGCGCTCTCGTCGGGCTCGTCGTCGCGGAACACGCTCCACCGCGCGGCCTCGCGCCAGCGCTCGGCGGGGGTATCCTCGTCGGCGACGAAGCGCCAGCGGTCGATCCGCGCGGCGAGCGCGCCGACCATCGAGCGGACCTGCTTGCCGAGCCCCGCGTCGAACCCCTCCTCGCGCATCTGCGCGTCCATGTCGGCGATGAACGCCTCGGTCAGCGCGACCGACCCGCGCACCGCTTCCTCCCCGCCGCTCTCGAGTCGCAGCACGGTGAGCGCGATTAGCGTGGCGAGCAGCCCGAAGCGCCCCTCGATGGTATCGGGGACCTTGCCCTCGCGATACCAGTGCGGATCGCGCGCGGCGCGGACCAGCGCGGCGTAGAGGCTGGCCGCCTCGGCGCCCGGCGGGGGACGGAGCCACGAAAAGAGGTTGCGCATGACGTCTCTCCTGTTCGCCCGGGAGCAAGGGCCGGTTCAGCCTTTTCCTTGCAAGCGAGCGGTGACAGCCGCATAGTCCGGCGCGACCGTGCCCGGCAAGGGCAAGCGACCTTTAAGAATTGGAAGAGACGATGCGTGCAAGCCATTTCCTGGCCCTCTCGGTGGCGACCGCCCTGCTCGGCGGCTGCGCCGGAATCCGGTCCGACCAGGGCTATGTCTACAACCAGGAACTGACCGAGGCGATCGCCCCCGGGGTCGACAATCGCGACTCGGTCAAGGCGACGCTGGGCACGCCGAGCTTCGTCGGCCAGTTCGACGACAAGGACTGGTATTATGTCTCGCGCCGCACCGATCGCTTCGCCTTCCGCCAGCCGCGCCTGACCGACCAGCGCGTCATCCGCGTGCGCTTCGACGAGTTCGGCAACGTGGCCGAGGTGGTCGAGACCGGCCCCGAACTGGCGGTGGCGATCGACCCGTCGAACGACGAGACCCCGACGCTGGGCCGCGAGAAGAGCTTCTTCGAGGAATTGTTCGGCAACATCGGGTCGGTCAACCAGATGGGCGGGATCGCGGGACCGCCGCAGCAGTAGCCCCGCCGCGGCGCGGCGGCGGCGATGGGCCCGTGCGTCGCGCCCCTTGCTGGCTCGGGGCGGGCGGGCTAGGCCGTCGCCATGACGGCCATTCCAGACGACCAGACCTATGGCGACTATCTGTCGCTGCCGCAGTTGCTCGGCGCGCAGAAGCCGCACAGCGACGTCCATGACGAGATGCTCTTCATCGTCCTCCACCAGACGATGGAATTGTGGCTCAAGCAGATCCTGTTCGAGATCGACTATGCGTGCGCGGAATTGCGCGCCGATCGCTTCCTGTTCGTGCACAAGGCGCTCAGCCGGGTCAGCCGGATCCAGACGGTCATGACCATGAGCTGGGACATCCTGTCGACGCTGACCCCCTCGGACTACATGAAGTTTCGCCACCATTTCGGCTCGGCCTCGGGGTTCCAGTCGGCGCAGTTCCGCGCGGTCGAGTATCGGCTCGGGATCAAGGACCCGCGGTTCCTCAAGAATTACGCGCCGGGCAGCGGCGAGCACGAGCTGCTCACCGCCGCGCTCGAGGCGCCGAGCGTTTATGACGAGGCCAATGCCGCGCTCGGGCGCGCGGGGTTCGACGTGGCCGACGCCGACGCGATCCGGGCCAGCTGGAAGGCGGTCTACGAGGACACGCAGCGCCACGCCCCGCTCTACGGGCTGGCCGAGAAACTGGTCGACCTCGACGATGCGCTCGCCTCGTGGCGGCACAAGCATGTGCTCACGGTCGAGCGCGTGATCGGCGGGCGCAAGGGCACCGGGGGCTCGGCGGGGGCCGCCTACCTGCGTTCGACGCTCGACAAGCGGGCGTTCCCCGCCTTGTGGGAGTTGCGGACCGAGCTATGAGTTTCAAGCGGCTCTTCTCGCGCAGCCTCGAGGCGGCGCCCGGGCGGCTGCACGTCGCCGCGCACAGCCACCACCTGTGGCCCGATGCGAGCCGCGCCGGGCAGGTCGAATGCTGGGACGATGCGGCCCGCCTCGCCGACCACAAGTGGGACCGGGTGATGGGCGAGGTCTGGCCCGAGGCGGCCGCCAATGTCGCCGCCGAGCTGGGGATTGGCGCGGAGCAGGCCGATCGCATCGTCTTTGCCGCCAATACGCACGATTTCCTCCTCCGCCTCGCCGCCGCCTGTCCGCGCCGCGCTCGGGGGCCGCTGCGGGTGCTCGCGAGCGACGGCGAATTCCATTCGGCGCGGCGCCAGTTCGCGCGCTGGGTCGAAGCGGGGGAGATCCTGCTCGAGACGGTCCCGGTCGCGCCGTTCGACGATTTCGCCGCGCGCTTCGCGGCGCGCGCGGCGAGCGGGCAGCACGACCTCGTGATGGTCAGCCAGCTGTTGTTCGGCACCGGGCAGCTGGTCGATCCGCTCGCTCCGATCATCGAGCTCGCCGATCCCGACGGGCCGTGGGTGGTGATCGACGGCTACCACAGCTTCATGGCGATCGAGGCGCCCTTCGCTCAGGCGTGGTCGGAGCGCGCCTTCTTCCTCGGCGGGGGCTACAAATATGCGATGGCGGGCGAGGGCATGGGGTTCATGTGTTGCCCGCCGGGCTTCGGCGAGCGCCCGCCGTTGACCGGCTGGTACGCCGAGTTCGAGGACCTGAGCCTGCCCCCCGGCATGGTCGGCTATGCCAAGGACGCGATGCGCTTCATGGGGGCGACCTTCGACCCCAGCGCGCTCTACCGGTTCAACGCGGTGCGGCGGATGCTCGCCGGCGAGGGGCTCGATACCGCGGCGATCTCGGCGCATGTCGCGCAGCTGCAGGCCCGCGCGGTGGCGGCCTTCGCCGACAGCCCGCTCGGCGCGGCCGAGCTGCTCAACCCGCTCGGCGCGGGCCCGCACGCGCGTTTCCTCGCCTATCGCCATGCCGATGCCGCGCGCTGGTGCGCCGCGCTCAAGGCGGCGGACTGCGTGACGGACGTGCGCGGCGAGGTGATCCGCTTCGGCTTCGGCCTCTACCACGACGCGGACGACGTCGATCGGCTCGCCGCGCTGGTGCGCGCGCTCTAGCCAGCGACGCGGCGCGGCGAAGCCTCTGGCGCGGGGGCGCCGGGGGCGCTAGCGAACGGGCATGATCGATCCTGCCCGTCCCGCCACCGCCGCCGCTTCGCGCCCCGTCGTGGCCAGCCGCCCGGTGATGATGGCGATGCTCGTCATCGCCTACACGCTCAACTTCATCGACCGCCAGATCGTCGGCATCCTTGCCGAACCGATCAAGGCCGACCTCGGGCTGAGCGACGGCCAGCTCGGGTGGATGGGCGGCACCGCCTTCGCGCTCTTTTACACGGTGCTGGCGATCCCGCTGGCGATGCTCGCCGACCGGCGCAACCGCAGCTGGATCATCGCGCTCGGGCTGACGCTGTGGAGCGCGGCAACCGCACTGTGCGGGCTGGCGCAGAATTTCTGGCAGCTGTTCCTCGCGCGGATGAGCGTCGGGGTGGGCGAGGCGGCGGGGGTGGCTCCCGCCTATTCGCTGATCAGCGACCTCTACCCGCCCGAGCGGCGCGCCCGCGCGCTGGCGATCTTCTCGCTGGGGATCCCGATCGGCTCGGCGCTGGGGGTGCTGTTCGGCGGGCTGATCGCGGCGTCGGTCGACTGGCGCGCGGCCTTCGTCACCATCGGCCTCGTCGGGGTGCTGTTCGCGCCGATCTTCAAATATGTGGTGCGCGACCCCGGGCACGGGCACATGAGTGCGCCGCCCTCCGCGCCGGCCGCGGCGCCGGCTCCGGAACCGGCCCCGGAACCGGCCGCGCGCCCGACGAGCAGCGCCCCCTCCATCGGCACGGTGTTTCGCACCATCGCCGCCAAGCCGAGCTTCTGGTACCTCTCGCTGGGCGCGGGCATGGCGAGCATGGCGGGGTACGGTTTCGCCTTCTGGATCCCCAGCTTCCTCGCGCGCAGCTTCGATCTCGGGCTGGTCGATCGCAGCTGGGTGATGGCGGGCATCGCCTTCTTCGGGGGCGCGACCGGTATCTGGGCGGGGGGCGTGCTCGGCGACCGGCTCGGATCGCGCGCGCCGGGGGGCTATGCGCGGCTCATCGCGATCGCCTTCCTCGTGACCCTGCCAAGCTACCTCGTCGCCTTCGCCAGCGAAACGCTGTGGCTCAGCTTCCTCCTGTTCCTCATCCCCTCGGCGCTCGGGCTGATGTGGCTCGGCCCGGTGGTCACCGCGATCACCAAGCTGGTCCCCGCGAACATGCGCGCGACCGCCTCGGCGCTGTTCCTGTTCATCAACAACCTGCTCGGGCTCGGGCTCGGCTCGCCGCTGATCGGCGAGATCAGCGATGCGCTGACGCCGCTCTATGGCGAGGAGGCGCTGCGCTATTCGGCAATGGCGACCACGCTCGTCTATGCCGGGGCGGCGATCATGATGGCGCTGGCGGCGCGGCGGCTCGGACGCGACGTGGTCGAGGCCTGACCGCGCCGCCCCGCGGGGCCGCTTAGGTCCATATCCGATCCGATCGAGCGCGCGCCGCGCGCGCCGACCGCCTAGGGTGTCGCGGATCAAGTTGTGCCGCCTGGCGGCCGCGGACCGTCGCGGCCGCGGTCGGCCGCGCGTCCCTTGCCAGCAAGGAGGCCCCATCTCCGAGACCGCCGATCGTTACCGCCCTGCCGGCCCGCGCCCCGGGCCGCTGCTCGTGACCGCGCTCGCCGCCGGCCTGCTCGCGGCGCCGGTCGCGGTCGTGGCCCTGTGGGCAGGCGCGTGGTTCGACTTGCTACTGCTGTGGTGGCCGACGAGCGCGCTGCTCGTCGTCGCGCTGGTCCAGTTCGGGCGCTGGCGCGGCCTCGCCGCGACCGTGGGCGTCGCCGCCGGCACCGCCGCGGTGGGCGCCGTGGCGGCCGTGCTCGACCCGGGGGGCGCGGCGCCGAGCTGGCTCCTCGGTCCGGTCGTCGCGGGGGAGGCGTGGCTGGTGGCGCTGCTGCTCGACCCGCGCGGCGCGCGCCGCGCCGGGGACCGCGGATCGCCGGCCGCGCTGGCGGCGGCGGGGGAGGCGCGCGCGGCGATCGCTGCGCTCGACGGGCACGATGCGGGCGACGGGGTGGAGCGCCCCGGGCAGGCGCCGCTCGTCCGGCTGCTCGTCGCCACGCAATTCGCCAGCCTGCTCGCCGCCGCCGCCCTGTCGCTGGCCGCGAACGCCCCGCTGGCGCAGGTCTTCATTCCCACTTTCTTCGCCTTTTCGCTCGGCCACCTCGCCCTGCTACCGCTGCTGCTCGAGCGCGACCTGCCGATCGCCGCGTTGGGCCCGGCACCGTCGCGGGTCGCCGGACCGATGCCGCTGCTTGCTCCAGCCGGCGATCGCCCCGACGAGCCCGGGGAGCGGCAGCCGATAGGAGGCGAGCAGCAGCACCGGCAGCGTCGCCGGCTCGATGCCGACGATGCGGTGCAATTCGACCTCGTCTGGTCGCGCGCACGGGTGACCAAGGAGGACGCCTCGCTCGAGGTGCGCGTGCCCGACGGGGACGCGACGTGCCACTATCGGATCGACATCAGCGCGCTGCTCGATGGCGCGCGCTGCACCGGTTTCCTCATCATGCTCGACGATGTCACCGCGCGGCGGCGCGACGCCGAGGCGCTGGCGCGCAGCGAGCGGCTCTACCGGCTGGTCGCCGAGAACAGCCGCGACATAATCCTGCGGCTCGACCTCGAGGGGCGGGTGCTGTTCGCCTCCTCGGCGGCCGAGCGCGTGCTGGGGCATCCGCCCGAGGCGCTGCGCGACACCTCGATCCGCCCGCTCGTCCACGGGCAGGACTGGCCGGTCTTCACGCGCCTCTTGTCCGACATCGTCGTCGGGGCCGAACCCCCCGAATTGCGCTTCCGGCTTCGCCGCGCCGACGGGCAATGGCGCTGGGTCGAGGCGATGTTCAAGCTCGTCTACCACCGCTCGGGCCAGCCGCGCGAGATGATCGCCACCGTGCGCGACATCCACCGCCGCCAGCTGACCGAGGACCTCATGGCCGAGAGCGCGGCCAAGTTGCGCGACAGCCACCGGCTGCTGGTGCTCGCCGAGGAACTGTCGGGGGTGGCGCACTGGCGCTACGCTTTCGCCGACGGAGGGTTCGACCACAGCCACCAGCTCTATCGCCTGCTCCACAAGGCGCCCGGGCGGATGATCGAGGCGCGCACGCTCGTGCGGCAGCTCGGCCCGACGGCGCGGCACATCCTCATCAACGCGGTGCGCGAGGCGCGCCGGCGCAAGTCGAGCTTCGAGTGTGCGATCGACTATCGCGTCGGCGACGAGCGTCGGCATGCGCGGCTGGCGTTGCAGGCCGAGCGCGACGCGCAGGGCCAGGCGATCGAGCTGTTCGCTCCGGGCGCGCGGGCCAAGGGCATCGGGCTCCGGCTCGAAGCCGATATCGGGCGCCCGCTCCCGGCCCGCGGCGATGCGCAGCGGTTCCGCCAGATCATCGCCAACCTCCTTTCCAACGCGATCAAGTTCACCGACGAGGGCGAAGTGGTGGTCACCCTGACGCGGCGCTCGCGGATCGACGAACAGCAATGGACGGTGGCGGTGCGCGATAGCGGCATCGGGATCGCGCCCGAGCTGCAGGAGCAGCTGTTCGAACCCTTCGCGCAGGCCGATGCGAGCCGGTGGCGCGAACGGGCGGGGACGGGGCTCGGGCTGTCGATCGCGCAGCGGCTGGCGCAAGCCATGGGGGGCGAGATCGCGGTCGACAGCGAGCCCGGGGAGGGCAGCACCTTCACGTTGCAACTCGCGCTCCCGGTCGGCGAGGAGCCGGAGCAGGCGAGCGAGGGGGCGGCGCCCGCGCGCATCGCCGCGCGCCCGCTGCGCGTGCTGGTCGCGGAGGACAATGCGGTCAACCAGATGCTGATCCGCTCGATGCTGACCGCGCGCGGACACGAGGTGAGCTGCGTCGCCAACGGCCGCGCGGCGGTCGAGGCGATGCGGCGCGGGCGCTTCGACGCGGTAGTCATGGACATGCAGATGCCCGAGATGGACGGGATCGCGGCGACCCGCCAGATCCGCGCGCTCGGGGGACGGCGGGGCCGCGCTCCGGTGATCGCGCTGTCGGCCGATGCCGCGCCCGAGCGGCGGCGCTTCTATGACAATGTCGGGCTCGACGCCTTCCTGACCAAGCCGATCGACCGCGACGCGCTCTACCGCACGCTCGAGCAGCTCGCCGACCAGCGCGCGGGCCGCGAGCGCGACGATGTCGTCGCGGCGGGTGGCGGGCGCGAGGCGGCACCGATGCTGGCGCACGCGTCCGCACCGGGGGATCCCGCCGCCGGGTCGCCGGGGCCGGGGGACTCCGCCAGCGCGTCGTCCGCGCCGCCCGACGGCGCCTCGTCGGGGCCGGCGACGCGCGCTGCGGTGACCGCGCCGGAGGGGGGCGGGCCGCCGCAGGCACCCGAGGCGGGGCAGGAGCCGCTGCTCGACGAGGAACGGCTGGCCGAGCTCGAACGGGCGTCGGGGGCCAAGCGGTTCGACAATTTGCTCGGGCTGATGGCGGTCGAGCTCGAACTGCGCCCCGACCAGATCGCCGGCGCGCTGGCCGACGCCGATCTGGCGAGGGTCGCGAAGGAGGCACACGCGCTCAAGGGCGCCGCAGGCAGCGCGGGCGCGCGCCGCATCGCTGCGCTGGCGACCGCGCTCGAGGAGGCCGGCGACGTCGCCGCGGGCCAGCGTGTGCTCGAGCGGCTCAACCGCGCCGCGAGCGCCACGCTCGAGGCGATCGCCACCCGGCGTGCGGCGGGCTCGGCGGACACCGCGCGGATCGCCTGAGCCGCGCGGCACCCGACCAACGCCGCACCTGACCCGGGCCGCGCACGATCGGCGCCGTCGCAGCCCGCCGCGGCACCGCCACTGGCGGGCGATCGCGGGCTGCCCGGCAGGGGCATCGGCAACGCTCCCGCCCCGCCGTGCAAAGGGGCTGGCGCAAGCCCTCGCGTGCGGTATAACGAGGCCTGACCCGGCCGATCCCGGCCGCGACCACGAGATTTTGCGGGGGCTTGCAACAGATGAAAGCGACGTTGGAACGGGCGGTTCTCCTGAAGAGCCTCGGCCATGTTCAATCGGTGGTGGAGCGCCGCAACACCATTCCCATTCTCTCCAATGTCCTCCTCGAGGCGGGGGCGAACGGGCTGCGCCTGATGGCCACCGACCTCGACCTGCAGGTCGACGAAACCGTGGCCGCCGACGTCAGCCAGGAAGGGGCGACGACCGTACCCGCGCACACCTTCTTCGACATCGTGCGCAAGCTGCCCGAGGGCGCGCAGGTCGAGCTGACCGCCGCCGACGGCAAGATGCAGGTCGTCGCCGGGCGCGCGCGCTTCAACCTCCAGACGCTGCCGCGCGACGATTTCCCGGTGATCGCCGAGGGCGAGCTGCCGACCCGCTTCGAACTGCCCGCCGCGACGCTGCGGCAGATCATCGACAAGACGCGCTTTGCCATCTCCAACGAGGAGACGCGCTATTACCTGATGGGCATCTTCTTCCACGTCACCGAGGATGCGATGAAGGCCGCCGCGACCGACGGCCACCGCCTCGCCCGCGTGACGGTCGAGAAGCCCGAGGGCTCGGACGGCATGCCCGACATCATCGTCCCCAAGAAGTGCGTGGGCGAACTGCGCAAGCTGCTCGACGAGGTCGAGGGCACGGTCGAGGTATCGCTGTCGGATTCGAAGATCCGCTTCGGGCTTGGCGCGGCGGTGCTCACCTCCAAGCTGATCGACGGCAAGTTCCCCGATTACAACCGCGTCATCCCGACCGCCAACGACAAGCTCCTCAAGCTCGATCCCAAGAGCTTCATGGCCGGCGTCGACCGCGTCGCGACCATCGCCAGCGAGAAGACTCGCGCGGTGAAGATGGCGGTGTCGAACGACACGGTGACGCTGTCGGTGACCAGCCCCGAAAACGGCGTCGCGGTCGAGGAAATCCCCGCCGACTACAAGAGCGACGGGCTCGAGATCGGGTTCAACGCGCGCTACCTCATGGACATCCTCCACGAGATCGAGGGCGACACGGTCGAGGTGCACCTCGCCGACGCGGCCGCGCCCACGCTGCTGCGCGAAAAGGACGACAGCCCCGCGCTCTACGTCCTCATGCCGATGCGGGTCTGAGCCGCCACGACGCGGCCCGCCCCCGCATCTTCTCCCGCCCATGACCGGCCGCGCGGCGCCCCGGCTTGACGCCCTTGGGCGCTGTCCGCGCGGGCCGCGCCGAGCGGCGAGCGCAGCGCTGGCATTCGCGCGCGATCGCGCGAAGGTCGGCCCGCCGAATCGTTGCAAGGGGGGCCCGGGCATGACCACGTGGCAGAGCACCGATCGGCGCGTCGTGGTGGCGCGGGACGAGGACGGCGTCCGGATCACCGTGCACGACCAGGGCACGGTCGTGCTCAGTCCCGGGCAATGGCAGGAAGTGGCGCTCCACGGCGTGGGAGCGGGTACGGCCGCGGCCGGATCGAAGGCCGCGAGCGGTCGGCACCAACCGCGCGTGGGGCGGCGCGGCCGGCTCTCGTATCGCGGGCGGCGCTGGAGCGCGCACGACAGCGCCCGCCTCGCGGGCTACTATCGCGACGGCCTGCCGATCGAGGCGATGGCGCTGCTGCTCGGGCGCACCGCGCGCGGCATCGAGGCCCGCCTCGCACGGCAGGGGTTGTCGCCGCGTACGCCGCGGCTGTCGCGCTTGATCCGCCGCCTGTGGCGCGCCAAGCAGGGGGAGTGATCACCCGCCTCGCCCTTTCCGATTTTCGCAACCATCGCGACACGCTCCTCGCGCCCGGGCCCGGGTTCAACCTGCTGACCGGGCCCAACGGGGCGGGCAAGACCAATGTGCTCGAGGCGATCAGCCTGCTCAGCCCCGGGCGCGGGCTGCGGCGCGCGGCGCTGCGGACGATGGCGCGCGGCGGCGGGGCCGGCGGGTTTGCGATCGCCGCGCGGCTGGGCGACGGCAGCGAGGTCGGGGTGGGCACGCAGCCGAACGCGCCCGACCGGCGGATGGTGCGGATCAACGGTGCCAATGCCGCGGCGAGCGCGCTGGCGGAGCGGCTCGCGATCCTCTGGCTGACCCCGGCGATGGACCGCTTGTTCCTCGAAGGCGCGGCGGGACGGCGCGCCTTTCTCGATCGGCTGACGCTCGCGCTCGAGCCCGATCATGCGCGCAACGCGAGCCTCTACGAGCAGGCGATGCGCGAGCGCAACCGCCTGTTGGCCGAGGAACTCCATCCCGATCCGGCCTGGCTCGAGGGGCTCGAACTGCGCATGGCCGAGGCGGGGCACGCGCTCCACGACGCGCGGATGCGCACGGTCGCGGCGCTCGACGGGGCGGGCGCGGGCGACGACGACTTTCCCGCCGCCCGGCTGGCACTCGAGCGGTTCGAGGGGGGCGACCTGGCCGCTGCGCTTGCGCGCGGGCGGCGGCGCGACATGGCCGCGGGCCGGACCCTGGCGGGACCGCACCGCGTCGATCTCGCGGTGACCTACGCCGCCAAGGGGCAGCCCGCCGCCGACTGTTCGACCGGCGAGCAGAAGGCGCTCCTGCTCGGGATCGTGCTGGCGCATGCCGATACCGTGCGCGCGGCGCGCGGGCTCGACCCCGTGCTGCTGCTCGACGAGGTCGCGGCGCATCTCGATCCCGCGCGCCGCGAGGCGCTCTATCGCCGGCTCGGGGGGCGGGGGCAGGTGTTCATGACGGGTACCGAGCCGGCGCTGTTCGCGGCGGTGGGCGAGGCGGCGCGGTTCGACGTGCACGCGGGCGCGATCGAGCGCGCGTCCCCGGCCTAGCGCGCCCGATGCCGCGCGGGTTCGACGTCGCGATCGCCGAAGGTGGCCTCCCACGTCGCGCACAGGCGTTCGCGATCGCGCGCATCGTCGAGCCGCGCCAGCGAGCGGTCGCGCGCCTCGCGGGCGATCGTCGCGAAGCAGTCGCATTCCGCCTCGGCGCGCGCGGCGATCGCGCCGAGCACGTCCTGCAAGCGCATCTGCACCTCGACCAACCCGGCGCCGTCGCGGGCGATCGGCTCGACGATGTCGCGCACCATCTCCTCGAGGCTGAGCGCGGGCTCGATCACGCCGTCGAGCGACCGGTCGCGCTCCTCGCGGCAACAGTCGATGAAGCGGTCGAAGACGCGCATCGCCGCGGCGAGCGCCGCGATCGCGGTGCCGGGGTCGTTGACCGCGGGCGATAGCGCGCGGCTGGCGATCTCGCCGAGCACGGTGATCCCGAAGCGCGGGTCCTGGTCGAAGTCGCGACTGTCGGTGATGGTGAAGGCATCGGCGAGCCGGTCGCGAAAGGCGGTGTCGTCGGCGCCGTCGGGGTCGGGCGTGGCGGGGTCAAGCTTGGTCCACGCCAGCGGGCGGCTGCGCGCGACGAAGGTGCCCGCCGGGGCGCCGACATGGATGACGACCTCGTTCTTGGCGGCCAGTTCGGCCAGTTCGGCGCGCGCGATATGCGCGACATAGCCACTCGACGCGGCGAAGGCGGCGAGCGCGGTGCGGCCGTCGGGGTGGCGCGGGTCGCGCCCGGACAGCACGAGCGGCCCGTCATAGGCCTCGACCGCGTCGATCGCCTTGCGCTCGACCCGGGCGATCGTGTCGGAGACGCGGCCGAAATGCGTCAGCTGTCCGATCCATTGCAGCAGGACGATCGAGATCCAGCCGATCACCCCGACCGTGCCGACAAGCAGGACGGCGCGTCCCTGGACGCCGTAATAGCCGGCTTTGAGCGCGATGATGCCGACGATCGCGAACAGGAAGGCGCCGAGGAAGGTCGACAGCGCGTTTTGCGCGGCGGCATCCTTGACCAGCAATTCGGTCGCGCGCGGCGTGCCGTTCTGGCTCGCGCCCGAGAAGGCGGTGACCATCGCGGTGAGCGAGAAGGTGGTCACCGCGAGCATCGAGGAGGCAAGCACGGTGAGGACGTTGTCGACCGCGCTCGAGCCGATCCGGCCGAACTCGTAGGGGATCAGCGGCGCCAGCCGCTCGGCGGCCAGCGCGAGCACCACCGAGAAGAGCGCGATCAGCGTCGCGCGAAACCAGATCCGACGGGTCAATTGGCCGATGAGCCAGCGCCAACGCGGCATTGCTTCGTAACCTCCTGCTTTCGGCTCTAACGATGGAGCCCGGCTTTCGCCGCATCGGGCTTTGGTCTAGCCTCGGGTCGAAGCGGGAGAAGGCGGTGCGGCTGGATCGACGGGCGATGCTGGTAAGCGGGGGCGCCGCGGGCGCGCTGGCGCTCTGGCCCCGCCCCGCGCGCGGCGCCGCGCGCGCCGCGTCCGAAGGCGTGGTCGCGGTGCGGCTGCTCGAGCGCTACCATCCGGGCCTGCTGCGCTACCAGGCGGCGGGGGCATGGGCGCGGGAGGCCGCGGCGTTCCGTGCCCGCTTCGACCGCGCGAGCGGGCCGGGGGCGCGCTTCCTCGCGCTGGCGCGATTGCTCGGCGCGATCCGCTGCGGGCACACGCACGTCAACCCGCACAACCAGAGCGCGGCGATGATCGAGCGGCATTTCGCGCAAGGGGCGCGGCTGCTGCCATTCGATTTCGAATGGCGCGGCGGGCGGATGCTCGTCACCGCCGACCCGCACGGGGTCGGGCTGGCGCCGGGGCAGGAGGTGGCGACGATCGAGGGCGCGGGCGTGGCGGCGATCCAGTCGGCGCTCCTCCCGCTCACGCGCGCCGACGGCGACCTTGATCACCGCCGCCGCGCGCTGCTCGGGGTCGGGCGCGCGCGCCGCTTCGAGACCTTCGACTGGCTCGCCGCACCGCTCGCCCGCTACGGCCCGAGCGTCCGGCTGGGGCTCGGCGGCCGGGGGCACCGCCTCGTGCACCGGCGGGTGCCGACGATCACGCTGGCCGAGCGCCGCGCCGCCGCGCCGCCCGCGCTCGCGCGCGACGCCGACCAGCCGTGGTGGCGGCTCGAGCGCCGCGACGGGGTTGCGATCCTGACGATGCCAAGCTGGGCGACCTTCAACACGCGGTGGGACTGGCGCGGCTGGCTCGAGGCGGCGCTCGACGAGATCACTACCGACGCGACGCGCGGGCTGGTCGTCGACCTGCGCGGCAACGAGGGCGGCTATTTCGATTGCGGCCGCGCGCTCCTCGAGCGGCTGGTCGCAGCGCCGACCCCGATGCCCGCGGGCGACCGGCTGACGCGGCTCGGCGCGGTGGCCGAGGAGGACCGCCCGTACTTGTCGAGCTGGGACGACAGCCTCTACGACATCGGCCGCGACTTCCCGCGCGTCGGGGGCGGGTTGCGCCGCGTTCCCGAGGCGCCGGGCGAGCGCGTCATCCGGCCGCGCGGGCGTCGCTTCACCGGGCCGGTGGCGGTCGTGGTGGGCCCCGACAACGCGTCGGCCACGGGGATCTTCGCCGAGGTGGTGAAGGCGGCCGGGCTGGGGCTGCTGGTCGGGCAGGAGACCGGGCTCAACCGGCGCGGCAGCAATGGCGATGCCTTCTTCATCGCCCGGCTCCCCGGCGCCGACCTGGCCTTCGACATCCCGCTGGTCGCATGGCATCGCGCGGGCTTCCACCCCGACCGTGGCACCCTGCCCGACGTGCCCGTTCCGCCGGGCGCGATCCGCCACGGCGAGGGGCTCGACGTGATGCTCGAGGCGGCCCTCGCGAGCCTCGGCCAGCGGCGCTGACAAGCGGGCTGAAAGGCTTGGTTTCAAAGTCCGTTTCTGCCATAAATCGAGGATGCAGGACGGGCCCTTCCATCCACCCTCTGGAGCGACCGGCGACCCGCGCCGTCGATGACCCGAGCGACCTTTCTCAAATCATTGAAAAATCGACAGAAAACCTATGGCTGAAGAACAGAACAAATCGCAATATGGCGCCGACAGCATCAAGGTGCTCAAGGGGCTCGACGCGGTGCGCAAGCGCCCCGGCATGTATATCGGCGATACCGACGACGGATCGGGTCTCCACCACATGGTTTTCGAAGTGTCGGACAATGCCATCGACGAGGCGTTGGCGGGGCATTGCGATCGGGTGCTGGTCACGCTCAACGCCGACGGCTCGGTGAGCGTCGAGGACAATGGCCGCGGTATTCCCGTCGACATCCACAAGGAAGAGGGCGTGAGCGCGGCCGAGGTCATCATGACCCAGCTGCACGCGGGCGGGAAGTTCGAGAATACCTCGGACGAGAATGCCTACAAGGTCTCGGGCGGGCTCCACGGGGTGGGGGTGTCGGTCGTCAACGCGTTGTCCGAGTGGCTCGAGCTCACCGTGTGGCGCGACGGCAAGGAGCATTGGATGCGCTTCGAGCACGGCAATGCGGTCGAGAGCCTGCGGGTGGTCGGCGAGGCGCAGGGGCGCAAGGGGACCAAGGTCACCTTCCTGCCCAGCCCCGCGACCTTCAAGACGGTCGAGTTCGACTTCGAACGGCTCGAGCATCGCTTCCGCGAACTGGCCTTCCTCAACTCGGGGGTGCGCATCGTGCTCGCCGACGAGCGGCACGACGAACGCAAGGAAGTCGAGATGTACTACGAGGGCGGGATCGCCGCCTTCGTCCAGTATCTCGACCGCGCCAAGACCGCGCTGCTGCCCGAGCCGATCGCCATCACCGGGCAGCGCGACGACATCGGCATCGAGGTCGCGCTCGAGTGGAACGACAGCTATTACGAGAATGTCCTGTGCTTCACCAACAACATCCCGCAGCGTGACGGCGGCACCCACCTCGCCGCCTTCCGCGCCGCGCTGACGCGCACCCTCAACGCCTATGCCGACCAGAGCGGGCTGCTCAAGAAGCAGAAGGTCAGCCTGACCGGCGACGACATGCGCGAGGGGCTGACCGCGATCGTCAGCGTCAAGCTGCCCGATCCCAAATTCTCCTCGCAGACCAAGGACAAGCTGGTGTCCTCCGAGGTGCGCCAGCCGCTCGAGAGCCTGATGGCCGACAAGATGCGCGAGTGGCTCGAGGAAAACCCGCAGCACGCCAAGGACGTGATCCAGAAGGTGATCGACGCCGCCGCCGCGCGCGAGGCCGCGCGCCGCGCGCGCGAGATGACCCGCAAGGGGGCGATGACCGTCGCTAGCCTGCCGGGCAAGCTCGCCGACTGCCAGGAAAAGGATCCGGCCAAGTCCGAACTGTTCCTCGTCGAGGGTGACTCGGCTGGCGGCTCGGCCAAGCAGGGCCGCGATCGCAAGACGCAGGCGATCCTGCCCTTGAAGGGCAAGATCCTCAACGTCGAGCGCGCGCGTTTCGACCGGATGCTCGGGTCGAAGGAGATCGGAACGCTGATCCAGGCCCTGGGCACCGGCATCGGGCGCGAGGACTTCAACCTCGAGAAGCTGCGCTATCACAAGATCGTGATCATGACCGACGCCGACGTCGACGGCGCGCACATCCGCACGCTGCTGCTCACCTTCTTCTACCGGCAGATGCCCGAACTGATCGAGGCGGGGCACCTCTTCATCGCCCAGCCCCCGCTCTACAAGGTCGCGCGCGGTAAGAGCGAGGTCTACCTCAAGGACAATGCCGCGCTCGACGACTATCTCGTCGATGCCGGGATCGAGGGGCTGGTGCTCGAGACCGACCAGGGGCAGCGCTCCGGCGCCGACCTGCGCGCGCTGGTCGATCATGCCCGGCGGATGCGCACGTTGCTCGGCTATGCGCCGCGCAAGTACGACCCTGCGATCGTCGAGACGCTGGCGCTCGCAGGGGTGTTCGAGCCGGGGCAGTCGGCGGCCGACATCGACCGCGCGGTCGACCGCGCGGTGGCCCGCCTGCAGGCGGGCGATCTCGAGGCGACGTGGAGCGCGCAGATGGACGGAGAGGACCTCGTCCTCAAGCGCGAGTGGCGCGGGGTGACCGATGCCATGCGCTTCGGCAAGACCTTCCTCGCCTCGGCCGAGGCGCGCAAGCTCGCCGGGCTCGCGCGCGAGGAGGCCGACAGCTATCTCACCCCCGCGGTGCTGCGCAAGGGCGATGCCGAGGACGGCAAGACCACCGCGGTGACGCGCCCAACGGGGCTGCTCGACGCGGTCCTCGCGGCGGGTCGCAAGGGGCTGTCGATCCAGCGCTACAAGGGGCTTGGCGAGATGAACGCCGACCAGTTGTGGGAAACCACGCTCGACCCCGAGAACCGCTCGCTCCTCAAGGTCGAGATCGACCAGGCCGACGTGGCCGACGAGATTTTCACCCGGCTGATGGGCGATGTCGTCGAACCGCGCCGCGAATTCATCCAGGACAATGCGCTGAACGTCGCGAACCTCGACGTCTAGCGGAACGGCGGCGGCGGCGGGGCGGTTCTAGCGGGCATGACCCTGACCATCGCCTCCTTCAACATCCGCAAAGCGATCGGGACCGATCGCAAGCGCGATCCGTCGCGCATCCTGCGCGTGCTGGAGGAGGTGAACCCCGACATCGTCGTGCTGCAGGAGGCCGACAAGCGCGTCGGCACGCGTGGGGCGGCCTTGCCACACGAACTGGTCGCCGCGCATGGCCACTGGCAGCCGGTGCCGGCGGCGCGCAGCCACGACAAGCTGCTCGACCTCGTGCCCGAGCATCCGCTCACCCGCCCGTTGCTCGACAGGTTGGATACGCGCAATATCGGCTGGCACGGCAATGCGATCCTCGTGCGCGAGGACCATGAGGTCGAGGACGCCATGTGCCTCGACCTGCCCAGCCTCGAGCCGCGCGGGGCGCTGCTCGCGCAGCTCACGGTCGACGCGCAGCCGCTGCGCGTCGTCGGCGCGCACCTCGACCTGTCGGGGCTCTACCGCCGGCGGCAGGTGACGCACCTGCTCGCCACGATCGATGCGCTGGGTCACGACCGGCCGACGATCATCGCCGGCGACACCAACGAATGGCGCACCGGGAGCAACAGCCTCGATGCGCTCGAGGAGCGCTTCGCCTGCGCCGCCTGCGGGCCGAGCTACCACACGCGCAAACCGATCGCGACGCTCGACCGCATCTTCGTCGACAAGCGGCTGACCGTGGTCGAGAGCGGGGTGCACCGCAGCGCGGCGGCGCGGCGCGCGAGCGATCACCTGCCGGTGTGGGCGAAGATCGGCTTCGCCGCGCCGACGAAAGCCGACTAGCGCCCCTCCATCTTGCGCTGGCGACGGCGCTGGATGCTCGACCCGATCCCCATCGCCTCGCGATATTTGGCGACGGTGCGGCGCGCGAGGTCGAACCCCTGGTCGCGCAACGCCTTCACCAGCGCATCGTCGGACAGGACCTTGTCCTCCTCGTCGATCAGCTTCTTGATCGCCGCCTTGACCGCGAGCGCGCTAGCGCCCTCCTCGCTGCCTTCGGCGCCGACCCCCGAGCCGAAGAAATATTTGAGCTCGTAGAGCCCGCGCTCGCAGAACAGATACTTGTTCGAGGTCACCCGGCTGACGGTCGATTCATGGACGTCGATCTTGTCGGCGACCGCAGCGAGCGTGAGCGGTTTCAATGCCGACACGCCTTCCTTGAAGAACCCCTCCTGCACGCGCACGATCTCGATCGCGGTCTTGAGGATCGTCTGCGCGCGCTGGTCGAGCGCCCTGACCAGCCAGTTGGCGCTCTGGAGGTGGTCGGCGAGCCAGGTCTTGGCCGCCTTGTCCGAGGCGCTCGCCTTCAATTCGGCATGGTAGGCGCGGTTGACCAGCACGCGCGGCAGCGCCTCGGGGTTGAGCTCGACCTCCCACCCCTCCTCGCCGGCACGGACGAGGACGTCGGGGACGATCTCGGTGGCGGGGGTCGAGCTGAACCGGCAGCCGGGCTTGGGATCGAAGGCGCGCAGCTCGCGCACCATGTCGGCTAGATCCTCCTCGTCGACCCGGCAAATGCGCTGGAGGTCCTTCATCCGCCCCTTGGCGAGCAGGTCGAGATTGTCGATCAGCCGCGCCATCGCGGGGTCGTAGCGGTCGGCGGCCTTGGCCTGGAGCAAAAGACACTCGCGCAGCGAGCGTGCGCCGATACCGGGGGGATCGAGATCCTGAACGGTGGCGAGCGCGGCCTCGATCTCGGGCTCGGTGACCCCGAGGCTCTCGGCGAGGTCACCGAGCGGCCGTTCCAGATAGCCCGTCTCGGCGAGGCTGTGGACGATCGCCTCGGCGAGCGCGCCATGCGTGCCCGACAGCCCCGCGAGCTGGTCGAGCAGATGCTCCTTGAGGCTGTGCGGGCGCGCTTCCAATCGGTCGAAATCGAACGCCTCGCCCGCCTCGCTCATCGGCAGGTCGGGCAGACTGTCGGTCTCGCGCGCGGCCGCGCCGGCATCATAGTCGAGCGCGCTGCCCTCGGCGTCGAAGGCGTCGGCGCCGGTCGGTTCCGGGTCGTCGAACCCGTCGCCCTCGACGGGGTCCTCGCGCGTCTCGGCGCGGTCGTCACGCTCCTCCTCGAGCAGCGGGTTCTTCGCCAATTCCTCGGCCACCACCGCCTCGACCTCGAGGCTCGACAGCGCGAGCAGCCGGATCGCCTGCTGCAGCTGCTGGGTCATCACCAGCGACTGCGTCTGCCGAAGATCGAGGGTTGGACCGAGCGCCATTCAGGACGCCCTAGAGCGCGAAGCTTTCGCCAAGGTAGAGCCGCCGCACCTCGGCGTCGGCGACAAGCGCCTGCGGGGTCCCCTGGAACAGGACCTGCCCGTCGTAGATGATGCAGGCACGATCGACGATATCGAGCATCTCGCGAACATTGTGATCGGTGATCAGCACCCCGATGTCGCGCTGCTTGAGTTCCTTGATGAGGTCGCGGATGTCGCCGATCGACAGCGGGTCGATTCCCGCGAAGGGTTCGTCGAGGAGCATGATCGAGGGGCTGGCGGCGAGCGCGCGGGCGATCTCGCAGCGGCGGCGCTCGCCCCCCGACAGCGCCATCGCCGGGCTCTCGCGCAGCCGCTGGAGCCCGAATTCGTCGAGCAATTGCTCGAGCCGGGCCTCGCGCGCGGCGCGATCGGGCTCGGCGATCTCGAGCACCGAGAGGATGTTCTGCTCGACCGTCAGCCCGCGGAAGATCGAGGTCTCCTGCGGCAGGTAGCCGAGCCCGAGGATGGCGCGGCGATACATCGGCAGCCCGGTGATGTCGCGGCCATCGAGGATGATCCGGCCCGAATCGGGTTTGACCAGCCCCATCACCGAATAGAAGCTCGTCGTCTTGCCCGCGCCATTGGGACCGAGGAGGCCGACGACCTCGCCGCGCGCGACCGCCATCGAGACGTCCTTGAGCACGACATTCTTGCCGTAGCTCTTGGCGATCGAATTGACCTGCAGCCCGCGGTACGCGACCTCCTCGGGCACGGCCGACAGGTCGGTGCGGTGCAGTTCGGGGGCCTCGTTCATCTCGTGCATCCTAGTCGCGCCGCGGGACGGTGAACCGCCCGGTGACGCGTCCGCCCGACTGGTCGACCCCGCGCGGTCCGCCGTCGATCACCGCGCGCCCCGAGTCGAGGTCGATCGTCAGCCGCGAGCCGAACAGTTCGTTGCGGCCCTGTCGCAGCTCGACGTCGCCGACCAGCGTGATGATCCCGCCGTCGAGGTCGTAGACCGCATAACCGCCGCGCGCGGTCTCGGTCCCGGAGGTCAGGGTCACCCCGCCCGAGGCGTCGAGCCGCTTGATGTCGATGCCGCCGTCGGCGGCATAGGCGATGCGCAACCGCTCGGTCACCAGCGTCAGCCCGGCCTGGCGGACGACGACATTGCCGACGAACAGCGCGCGGTCGTCGCGGTCCTGCACCTCGATCCGGTCGGCGGCGACCTCGACGGGCGCGGCGATATCGTGCCCGCGCAGCGCCGACGAGGCGTCCTGCCGGGCGCTGGCGCCGGCGGCGAGGCCGGCGAGAAGCAGCGCGGCAAGGAGCGATCTGACATGCATAATGTTCATCTGACCGCCCCTTGCGCGATTTTCAAGCGTGCACGACCCGTCAGGCTGACGGTCCGGGCGTCGAGGTCGGCGGACAGCCCCCCCGCCTCGAAGGTGCCGAGCCGGGTCGCCCCCGTCACCGCGCCGTTCGAGCGCAGCGTCTTGGCGTCGAGGTCGAGCTCGACGTCGGCGGTGTCGAGCCGGTAGCCGTCGGGGCCGCTGATCCGGAGCGGGCCGGGCACGGCGACGCGCTTGTCCTCGATGTCATAGCGCGAGCGCGGCGCCAGCACGATGAGCGGCCCGCGCCGGGTCTCGAGCCGCGCCGCCATGCCGCGGATGTTGACGATCGGGACGCGGCTGGTCTCCTGCACCGCCTCGTTGGCGACGATCAGGAACTTGCGCCCCTCGCCGTCCTCGCCGCGATAGCGCGCCTTCTCGACCCGCATCCGTTCCTCGGCCTGCGCGACCTCGGTCTTGTCGAGGATGAAGGTATTCTCCTCGCGCTTGGAGAAGGGCGCGAAGGCGAGGATGAGGAGCATCGCCACGAAGGCGGCGGGCAGCACCCACTTGGCGACCCGCACGAGGGTGTCGTGCCGGCTCCCCGGCTCGGCCCAGCGACGCTTCTGCGCGCGTTCCTCTCGGGCGAGCCGGCTCATCGCCTAGCTGTGCGCCAGGAGGTCGACCTCGTCCCAGCCCTCGAGGTCGAGCAGCGCGCGGGTCGGGAGGAAGTCGAAGATGCCCTGCGCCAGCTCCATCCGGTCCTCGCGCAGGAGGCGGCGGTCGAGCTCGTCCTTGAGGCGGTGGAGGAAGCGCACGTCGCTCGCGGCATAGTCGCGCTGCGCCTCGCTCAGCTCGGGGCCGCCCCAGTCGGACGTCTGCTGCTGCTTGGAGATGTCCTCGCCGAGCAGCTCCTTGACCAGCTCCTTGAGCCCGTGACGGTCGGTGTAAGTGCGCACGAGGCGGCTCGCGGTGCGGGTACAGTAGAGCGGCGCTGCCATGATCCCGAGATAGGCGGCCATGATGCCGATATCGAACCGCGCGAAATGGTAGAGCTTGAGGCGATCCTCGTCGCCCAGCAGCGCCTTGAGGTTGGGCGCGGCATAGTCGCTGTCGGGCGAGAATCGGACGAGGTGCTCGTCGCCATGGCCGTCGGACAGCTGCACGAGGCAGAGGCGGTCGCGCCCCGGCATCAGCCCCATCGCCTCGGTATCGACCGCGATCGGGCCGTCGGCGAAGGCAAGGTCCCCGGGTAGGTCCTCCTCGTGAAAATATACCGCCATTTCAGGTCTGTTCCTCTCGCAATGCTACGCTCGACGGCGCTCATAGCCGCCCCATCGGCGAAGGGCCAGAGCCGCGCCGCAGCCAAATTGCGACGAAACGGTAGGAGCGCCATGGTTTATCGTGTAAGGATGACGATGAATGCGGGCCGAATCCCGGATTCCCGGAAGTGGGGGGAATGGTCCCGGCAGGCCCCTATTTTCCGAATTGATTATCCGGGACGGAATATAAAGTCTGGACGGGCATGGGTTACGATAGAGGGCGTAAGGGCGATCGCGGTGGACGTGGTCGTGACAAGCGTGAAGGCGGTTTCTTCGGCGAGGACACTTACCAGGAACGCGGCGGGTTCGACGACCGTAGCGGCGGTGGTCACGCCGGCGGGTATCGCGGCGGTGGCGGTGGCTACCGTGGCGGCGGCGACCGTGGCGGCTACGGCGGCGGCGGCGGCTATGGCGGCGACCGTGGCGGTGGCTATGGCGGCAGCGGCGGTGGCGGTGGCGGTGGCTACCGCGGCGGCGGCGGTGGCGGCGGCTATCGCGGCGGCGGCGGCGGCATGCCCCCCCAGGTCGTCGGCGAAGGCAAGGGCGTCGTCAAATTCTTCAACCCCCAGAAGGGCTTCGGCTTCATCGTTCGCGACGATGGCGGCGAGGACGTGTTCGTGCACATCAGCGCGGTCGAACAGGCCGGGCTGACCGACCTCGCCGACGGCCAGCCGCTCGAGTTCACGCTCGTCGATCGCGGCGGGCGCATCAGCGCGACCAACCTCGTCATCGAGGGCGAACCGATGGCGGTCGAGCGGGGCGGTGGCGCCCACGAGCGCGGCGGCGCGGGTGGCAACACGCGCGAGCTGACCGGCGAGAGCGCGACCGGCACGGTCAAGTTCTTCAACGCCATGAAGGGCTTCGGTTTCATCCAGCGCGATGACGGCCAGCCCGATGCCTTCGTGCACATCTCGGCGGTCGAACGCGCCGGGCTGCCCTCGATCAACGAGGGCGACCGGTTCGAATTCGACCTCGAGGTCGACCGTCGCGGCAAATATGCCGCGGTGAACCTCAAGCCCGCCAGCTAGGCGGGGGCCGACCGAAACAAGGGCCGTGCTCCCCCGGGAGCGCGGCCCTTTTTCGATGGCGCGGCGGCACGCGCCACCGCGACCGAGCCACGGCGCATCGCAGGGGCGGCGTCGCCCGCTTGCCGCGCGCCGATCTCGCCCCGATGTCCCGGGTCACTCGCACATCCTTCCATCGACGATTGGAGCCAACATGTTGTCCATCCTCGCGCTCGCGCTGCAAGGCGCGCCGATCAGCGACGCCACCAGCCTCGAGTTCGACCTCCAGTGCATCACCGCCACCACCGTGGCGGCGCAGCGCGAGGAGGCGCCCAACGCGGTGATCGCGCCGCTGTCGACCTACTATCTCGGGCGCATCGACGCGCGCGGGGTCGACGATGCGGCAATCATGGCGGCGGCTCGTGCGGCCAGCGCGCGGATCGACGGCGCCCCGCTCGGCGCCATCCTGTCGGCCTGCCAGCGGCGGCTCGGCGACATGGGGCGGCGGCTCAACGGCATCGGCGCGGCGCAGGCGACCTCGGGCGAGGCGCCCGCGGGCCGCTAGCCGCGGGGCCGCGCGCGCGGATCAGGTCGCGAGGCGTTCGAGCCCGGCGATGGTGTCGGCCTCGTGCGCGGGCTTGTCGTCGCGGATCCGGGCGATGCGCGGGAAGCGCATGGCGAGCCCAGACTTGTGCCGGCTCGAGGCGTGGATCGAGTCGAAGGCGACCTCGAGCACGAGGCTCTTCTCCACCTCGCGGACCGGGCCGAAGCGATTGACCGTGTTGTTGCGCACGAAGCGGTCGAGCCATTTCAACTCCTCGTCGGTAAAGCCGAAATAGGCCTTGCCGACGGGCAGCAGCCGGCCATCGTCGGTCCAGCAGCCGAAGGTAAAGTCGGAGAAGAAGGAGGAGCGTTTGCCCGAGCCGCGCTGCGCGTACATCATGACGCAGTCGGCGGTGAGCGGGTCGCGCTTCCACTTGTACCACAGCCCGACCTTGCGGCCCGCCACATAGGGCGCATCGCGGCGCTTGAGCATCAGTCCCTCGACCCCGGCATCGCGCGCCTCCTCGCGCAACGCGGCGAGATGGTCGAGATCGCGCGCCGTGACCAGCTCGCTCAGGTCGAAGCGGTCGGGGTCGAGCCGCGGCGCGAACCGCTCGAGCCGGTCGCGCCGCTCGCTCCAGCCGAGCGGTCGGACGTCCTCGCGCCCGTCGATCAGGATATCGTAGAGCCGCACGAAGGCGGGGGCCTCGCGCAGCATCTTGGGGCTGACCGTCTTGCGCCCGAGGCGCTGCTGGAGAGCGTTGAAGCTGCCCGCCTCGCCGCCCTGCTCGGCGCCGCGCACGAGCAGTTCGCCATCGACCACGCCGTCGTGCGCGAAGGCCGCGCAGACATCGGGAAAGCTCGCGCCGATATCATCACCGGTCCGGCTGTAGAGACGGGTCTCGCCGCCGGCGCGAACCAGCTGCACGCGGATCCCGTCCCATTTCCACTCGGCGGCGTAATCGGCAAGGTCGATCGCCGCCTCGTCCTCGAGCGGGTGCGCAAGCATGAAGGGGCGGAACACGGGCAGGTCGCTGACATCGGGCGCGGCGCTGCGTCCCTCGGCCCAGTCGAACAGCGCGGTGAAGGGCGGGGCGTAGGCGTGCCACACCTCCTCGACCTGCTCGACGTCGAGGTCGAATGCCTGCGCGAAGGCGACCTTGGCGAGCCGGGCCGAGACCCCGACCCGCAGGCCGCCGCTGGCCAGCTTGATCAGCGCGTAGCGCCCCGAGGGGTCGAGATGGTCGAGCATCGCGGCGAGCTCGCGGGGCGCTTCGGCCCGGTTCGTGCGCGTCAGCCGCTCGACCGCCTCCGCGAGGCGGATCGTGCCGTCGTCGATCGTCGGCCGGCCATCGGCCGCCTCGTCCCAGAGGAGCGAGATCGTTTCCGCCGAATCGCCGACATAGTCGCGGCTCATCTTGTAGAGCACGGGGTCGATGCGTTCCTCCGCCAGCGCGCGGATCGCGGCGGGTTTGACGTGCGGGATGTCGAGCGTGTCGGTCAGCGCGGCGAGCGCCAGCCCGCGGTCGGGGTCGGGCTGGCGCTGGAGATACTCGCCGATCCGGCGCAGCTTGGCATTGCGGCTGCGCGTATAGGTGAGGTCGTCGAGCAGTTGCGAAAAGGCACGCATGTCACGACCAACCCGCGGCCCCGGGCAATGGCTCCTCGTCGCGCGCCGGGCTCACCCCTTCTGCGCGGTCTCGAACAGGAACCAGGCGCGCTCCTCGGCGGCATCGATCCATTCGTCGACCAGCGCGCTGGTCGCGTGGTCCTTGGCGTCGTCGGCCACGTCCTTGAGCCCGCGCAGCGTCTCGACCAGCGCGAGATTGTCGTCGCGCAGGATCTTGAGCATGTCGGCGGCGGCGACGAATTCGGCGTCATTGTCCTCGATCGTCTGGTGCCGCGCGATATCGCCGATCGAGCGCAAGGTGGTGTTGCCGGTCTTGCGCACCCGCTCGGCAATCGCGTCGGTGGTGCCGAGGATCGCGGCCGCCTGCTCGTCGAACATCAGGTGATAGTCGCGAAAGTGCGGGCCCGAGACGTGCCAGTGGAAATTCTTGGTCTTTAGGTAGAGCGCATAGCTGTCGGCGAGCACGCGGTTGAGTCCCGTCGCGACGTCCTTGATGTCGTTCGACTTGAGGTCGGTCGGGGTGGCGAGTTTGGCGGTGGTCATGTCGGTCTCCGTTCGATTCGCGGGTTCACCGGTCCAACGAACGGCCGCCCCGCCGGTTCGAGCGAGTTTGGCACTAAGTGGGATCGAGCCGCTCACTTGACAAAAGCGGCGGCGTGCGACAAAGACCCGCTCGATCCGGGGCGGCCGTGTGCGCCGCCTTCTTTTTTTCACTGTTTTCTAGCGGGATAGACCATGGCCAAGCCGGCAACCGTCAAGATCAAGCTCGTCAGCACCGCCGACACGGGCTTCTTCTACGTCACCAAGAAGAATCCGCGGAATATCACCGAGAAGATGAGCTTCCGCAAATATGACCCGGTCGCGCGCAAGCACGTCGAGTTCAAGGAAGCCAAGATCAAGTAGGCGAGGATCGCGCTCCAACCCGGGGCGCGCGAATCGGCTTACGCGCCGGCCTTGCCGGTCGCGGGAGGAACGGGGTCGCTTGCGGCCCCGTTTTCTCGTGCCTGCGGCGGGGCGGCGTCATCCGTGCCCTCGGCATCCTCGTCCGGGGCAGGCAGAGGGCCCTCCTCGAGCAGCGCATCGACCGCGGCGGCGAACCTGGCGACGGAGATCGGTTTCGAGACATAGGCCTGCGCGCCCGCCTCGCGGATCCGCTCGTCGTCGCCTTCGCCGGCATAGGCGGTCACTGCCATGATCGGGACCCGGCACAGCTCGGGATCGGCGCGCAGGCGGCGCATCAACTCCATCCCGTCGATATGCGGGAGCTGGATGTCGGTGATCACGAGGTCGGGCGCGAACTCGTGCGCGGTCGCCATCGCCCCGCGGCTGTCGGTGACCCCGCGGGTCTCGTGGCCATGCGCATCGAGCAGGTCGCAGAAAAGCTTGATGTTGAGGGCATTGTCCTCGACAATCATGATCCGTGCCATCATGCACCCCGTTCACGCGACATTGCGACTTCATTCTCTGGCGGCAATAGGCGATCATGCCCGAAAAACCAAACGACCCGCACATCCTCGGGCTCCGAGCGCTGGCGGCGACGCTGGGCGACCAGCGTCGCGCCGACCGGCTGCTCGCCACCACCGGACTGAGCGCGGCGGCGCTGCGCGCGGGGGCGACCGACCCGGCGATGCTGGCGGCGACGCTCGCCTTCCTCGAGGCGCACGAGCCCGACCTCCTCGAGGTCGCCGCCGAGCTCGAGGTGGCGCCCGAGGAACTTGTCCGCAGCCGAGCGTTTCTCGAACGATGACGATGGCCCGAACCCTCAGGCGCCAGGCGCGCCCGCTGCTGATCTGCGATTGCGACGAAGTGCTGCTGCACATGGTGACCCATTTCCAGCAATGGCTGGGCGAGGCCGAGGGGGTCCACTTCGATTTCGAGACCGGCCGGTTCGCCGAAGCGCTGACCTATGTCGACGACGGGCGGCCGGTCCACGAGGACGACGTGTGGGCGCTGCTCGACCGCTTCTTTCGCGCCGAGATGCATCGCCAGACGCTGGTCCCGGGCGCGGCCGAAGCGCTCGAGGTGCTGGGCGAGCATGGCGATATCGTGATCCTCACCAACATCGGGCAGGAGGCGCACGGCTTCCGGGTCGAGCAGTTGCGCGGCTTCGGGCTCGACCATGAAGTGGTGACCAACCGCGGGGGGAAGGGGCGGCCCGTCGTGCAGTTGCTGCACCGCCATCATCCCACTGCCGCGGTCTTCGTCGACGACCTGTCGGGGCACCATCGTTCGGTCAAGAAGCACGCGCCCGGCGTGCGCCGGCTGCACATGGTGGCCGAGCCGCGGCTCGCCCCGGCGGTCCCGCCCTCGCGGCATGCACATGCTCGAATCGATGACTGGGGCGCGGCCACGCAATGGATCCTCGAGCAATGGGGCAAGGCATGACACGAACCGCGTTCATCACCGGCGCGACCTCGGGGATCGGCGCCGCCGCGGCGCGCGCGCTCGCGGGGGAGGGCTGGCGCATCATCGGGCTGGGCCGCCGCAAGCCGCGGCTGACCGAGCTCGCGGATGAACTGGGCGAGGATTTCCTGCCGATCACCGGGGACATGCGCGACCTGCCCGACCTCGAACGAATCGTGCGCCAGCTGCCCGCGCCGTGGCGCGAGGTCGACCTCCTCCTCAACAACGCCGGGCTCGCCCCGCCGATGGACGATTTTCAGGACGCCGACCTCGAGGCGCAGCTCAATGCCATGCACACCAACATGGATGGGCTCGTCGCGCTGACCCGCGCGCTGCTGCCGCGCCTCATCGAGCGCAAGGGCGCGATCATCAATCTGTCGAGCGTGGCAGGCAGCTATCCCTATCGCGGCGGCGCGGTCTATGGCGCGACCAAGGCATTCCTCACCCAGTTCGGGCTGTCGCTGCGCTCGGACCTTGCCGGCACGGGCGTGCGGGTCACTGCGATCGAGCCGGGAATGGTGGAGACCGAGTTCACGCTGGTGCGTACCGGGGGCGACCGCGCCGCCTCGGACGCGCTCTATGCCGACATGGCGCCGCTCACCGCCGAGGACATCGCCGAGGCGGTGCGCTGGTGCGCGCTGCTGCCGCCTCACGTCAATATCAACCGCCTCGAGGTGATGCCCACCAACCAGAGCTTCGCCGGCTTCAGCGTCCATCGCGCATCTTGACGCTGCCCGAGCCAGCGGGCAGGGCGACGGGCATGTCGATCGAAGCCAAACTCGAAGAGCTGGGCATCAAGCTGCCCGAACCTGCCGCCCCGGTGGCCTCCTACCTGCCCGCCGTCGAGGCGGGGGGGGTCCTCCACGTCTCGGGCCAGATCTCGATGCGCGAGGACGGGTCGCTGATCGTCGGGACGCTGGGCGAGGACTATGACCTCGAGGCGGGGATCGCAGCGGCGCGCCGCTGCGGCATCATGCTGCTGGCGCAGATGAAGGCCGCGCTCGGCTCGCTCGACCGGGTCGAACGCATCGTCAAGCTCGGCGGGTTCGTCAATTCCGCCCCCGATTTCACCGATCAGCCCAAGGTCATCAACGGTGCCTCCAACCTGATGCAGGAGGTGTTCGGCGAGGCCGGGCGCCACGCCCGCTCGGCGGTCGGTGTCAACACCCTGCCCCTCGGCGTCGCGGTCGAGGTCGATGCAATCGTCAAGATCAGCGACTGACCCGCTCCACCCCGGCCCGGGCGGGTTCGCCCACCGCGGCCTGCACGACGAGTCCCGTCCCGAGAATTCGCTCGCCGCGTTTCGCGCCGCGATCGAGGCCGGCTGCGGGATCGAATGCGACCTCCAGCTGTCGGGCTGCAACAGCGCGATCGTCTTCCACGACCGCGACGGGCGGCGGCTGTGCGGGCACGACGGGCGCCTTGCCGACCATGACGCCGAGACCATCGGCGGCTGGTCGATCGGCACCTCCCCCGAGCGGGTCCCGACCCTCACCCAGCTGCTCGAGCTCGTCGCCGGGCGGGTGCCGCTGCTGCTCGAGCTCAAGGAAGAGCATCGCAACGGCGAACGGATCGCGGCGGCGGCGTTGCGCGCGCTGCAGGGCTATGACGGGCCGGTCGGGGTGATGAGCTTCTCGGCGCGGGCGATGCGCTTCGTCCGGCTGACCGCGCCCGACGTGCGCCGCGGGCTGGTGCTGTCGGGCCGCGACGTGGCGATGCGGCGCTGGGACAAGCGCCAGCGGGCGCAGCCGCAATTCCTCGCGGTCAAGGTGAGCATCGCCGACCGGGGCTGGGTGCAGGCGGCGCGCGGCGTCATGCCGGTCTACAGCTGGACCGCGCGAACGCGCGCCGACGCGGCCAAGCTTGCACGCTTCGCCGATGCCCCCATCTGGGAGGGCGATGGCGACCCCCGATCCTGAGCTGAGCGCGCAGCTGGTGCCGTCGATCGCCGCGGTCGACGCCGCGGCGTGGGACCGGCTGGCGGGCACCGACGACCCGTTCGTTGCGCATGCCTTCCTCGCGCTGCTCGAACGCTCGGGGAGCGTGGGCGCGGGCACCGGCTGGTCGCCGCTGCACTTGCTCGTCGAAAGCGGTGGCAAGCTCATCGGCGCCGCGCCCGCCTATCTCAAGGCGCACAGCCAGGGCGAATATGTGTTCGACCAAGGGTGGGCCGAAGCCTTCGCCCGGGCGGGCGGCGACTATTATCCCAAGCTGCAGCTGAGCGTGCCCTTCACACCGTGCCCGGGGCCGCGGCTGCTCGGGGATCGCGCCGCGCTCATCGCAGGGCTCGAGGCGGCGGTGGTGCAGAACGGGCTGTCCGGCGCGCATGCGACCTTCCTCGAGGAGGCCGACCGTACCGCCTTCGAGGCGCGCGGCTGGCTGGTGCGCGAAGGGGTGCAATATCACTGGCACAACCGCGGCTATGCCGTCTTCGACGACTTTCTCGCCGCGCTGAGCAGCGGGCGGCGCAAGAACATCCGCAAGGAGCGCGCGCGCAGCCTCGAACGGCTCGAGGTGGAGACGCTGCGCGGGACGCAGATCACGCCCGAGGCGGTCGAGGCGATGTGGCGCTTCTACCAGGACACGGGGCGCCGCAAGTGGGGCTATCCCTATCTCACGCGCGGCTTCTTCGACGGCATGGTCGACGCGCTGGGCGATGCGCTGTTGCTGTTCCTCGCGCGCGAGGAGGGGGTGCCGGTCGCGGGCGCGCTCAACCTCGTTGGCGGCGACGTGCTCTACGGGCGCTACTGGGGCACCGCGATCGACCGGCCCGGGCTCCACTTCGAGCTGTCCTACTATCGCGCGATCGAATGGGCGATCACGCACGCGATCGGCGTGGTGCAGGCGGGAGCGCAGGGCGAGCACAAGCTGCTGCGCGGCTACGAGCCGGTGCGTACCTACTCGGCGCATTTCCTGCCCGACCCCGGGTTTCGCGCCGCGGTCGCCGACTTCCTCGCGCGCGAGCGCGAGGCGGTGGCGCAGGAAATGGCATGGGGCGAGGCCGCGCTGCCCTACCGGCGGGGCTGAGCGTCAGTCGCTGCCGAACACGGCGACCTCGCGGGTGCCGTCCTCGGCGGCGAGGCCTCGATACATGCCGGGGGTGGTGAAGCTCCAGGCCGCGTCGCCCGCAGGGGAGACCGCGATCACCCCCCCGGTCCCGCCCATCGCGCCGATCTCGTCCAGCACATGGTCGAGCGCGGCTTGCAGGTCGTGCCCGCAATAGCGCATCCGTGCGCAGATTTCATGCGCGGCGGCCGTGCGGATGAAGATCTCGCCCAGTCCGGTCGCCGAGACCGCCGCGGCGCGATCGTCGGCATAGGTGCCCGCCCCGATCAACGGCGAATCGCCGATCCGGCCCCAGCGCTTGGCGGTCAGCCCGCCCGTCGAGGTGGCGGCGGCGACATGGCCGTCGCGGTCGACCGCGACCGCGCCGATGGTGCCATATTTGATCTCGGCATCGAAGGCGTCGTGTCCCTTGGCGAGCAGTTCGTCGAGCTGGCGCCGCCGCTCGGGGGTGACGAACCAGCTGTTGGCGACCTGCTCGAGCCCGGCCTCGCGCGCGAACTCGTCGGCCCCGCCCTTGGAGATGAGGACGTGCGGACTGTCCTCCATCACCTTGCGCGCCGCCGAGATGGGGGCGCGGGTCGAGCGCAGCCCGGCGACCGCGCCGGCGTGGCGCCCGTTGCCATCCATGATCGCGGCGTCGCATTCGACATGGCCGTCGGCGGCGAGCACGCTGCCATGCCCGGCGTTGAAGGCGGGATCCTCCTCGAGCACGCGGGCGGCGGCCTCGACCGCGTCGACCGCGCCGCCGCCTTCGTCGAGAATGGCCGCGCCGGCGTCGAGCGCGCGCGCCAGCCCGGCGCGCGCCGCCGCTTCCTGTTGGGGGTCGAGCTGGCCGGGGCGCATCGAGCCGGCCCCGCCATGGATCATCAGCTTCCACATGAGGCCGCCCTAGCGGCTGGCGCGCGCGCTGGCCAGTTTCGCTTGCGAATCGAACCACGATGATATAAAAGTGATATCATATTCGGGAGATTGCATATGACCGTCATCGACGAAGGCCGGCTGCGCGCGAGCGACGAGCGTCCGGCGACCACCCATTCGGGCTACCCGATGCTGGTCGTCCTCCTGTTCACGGCGGCCGGGCTGGCATGGACCATTTCCAACCTCATCGCCGACCACCATCCCTGGTATGTCGTCGCGGGGGTGATCTTCTGGCCGCCCGCCTTCCTGTTCTTCTCGATCGGTTTCTACATGCTGCAGCCCAACCAGGCGGCGGTGATCACGCTGTTCGGGACCTACAAGGGGACCGATCGCACCGACGGGCTGCGCTGGGTCTGGCCGTGGCTCGCCAAGCACAAGATCTCGGTGCGCGCGAACAACTTCATCTCCGACCGCATCAAGGTCAACGACCAGCGCGGCAACCCGATCGAGATGGCGGCGCAGGTGGTGTGGCGCGTGGTCGATACCGCGCAGGCGGTGTTCGACGTCGACGATTACAAGGAATTCGTCCGCGTCCAGGTCGAGGTCGCCATCCGCACCGTGGCCTCGCGCCATCCCTATGACGATTTCGACAGCGATGACATCACGCTGCGCGGGCATCTCGACGAGGTCGGGGTCGAACTGCTTCGCGAGGTGCGCGAGCGGCTCAAGGTCGCCGGGATCACCGTCGACGAATGCGGCTTCACCCACCTTGCCTATGCGCAAGAGATCGCCAGCGCGATGCTGCGGCGCCAGCAGGCGCAGGCGGTGGTCGCGGCGCGCCAGACGCTGGTCGAGGGCGCGGTCGGGATGGTCGAGCAGGCGCTCGCCGACCTGTCCAAGCGCGACGTGGTCGAACTCGACGACGAGCGCCGCGCGGCGATGGTTTCGAACCTGATGGTGGTGCTGTGCGGCGAACGCGACACCCAGCCGGTCGTCAATGCCGGCAGCCTCTACTAGGGGCACGACGGACCCGGTCCGATGGCAAAGCGAAAGGCCTTCCCCCTGCGGCTCGATCCCGCGCTTTACGAACGGATCGAGATGCTCGCCGCGATCGAGTTGCGCTCGACCAATGCGGAGATCGAGATCCTGCTGCGCGAGGCGCTCAAGCGCCGCGGGGTCGATCTCGATCCGCCCCAGCCGGTCAAGCGCGGCCGTCCCCCCAAGAAGGAGAATCCATGATGTTGGGATTGATGCTCGGGACCGCCCCGCTCGGGGTGCGGCTGGCCGCCTGGGCCATCGCGGTGCTGCTACTGAGCGGTGGCATCGCGCTGCTGGTCGGGGCGGGCGCATGATCGAGGACGGCTCCAACGGCTGGTTCTACGCCAAGCGCTACGGCTATGGTGCCGGACTGCCGCGCAGCTGGCAGGGCTGGCTCGTGCTGCTGCTCTATCTCGCGGGGGTGATGGCGGCAGCCACGCTCCTGCTCGAGCGCAGCGCGCTCGCCTTCGTCGGCGTCATGATCCTGCTCACCGGGTTGTACGTGCTGGTCGCGCGGCGCACGACCACGGGGGGGTGGCAATGGCGTTTCGGCAAGGATCGTGACGGCGGCACCTGGTAGGAGATCGAACCGATGACCCCGATGTTCGCCATGGCAGCGCTGCTCGCGGCCGCGCCCGCCTCTTCACCCACGCCTTCCCCCGCAAACCCGTCCGCGATCGTCTTCGAGGAGGTACGCGTTGCCGGGCCCGAGGGGGCGCTGTCGGCGCTCTATCACGACCCCGCCCCGGCGGCGCCGGTCGTGATCCTGATCCCGGGGTCGGGACCGACCAGTCGCGACGGCACGAGCCCGATGCTGCCGGGCGGGGGCAAGATCTACGAACAGCTCGCGGTCGGGCTGGCCGAGCGCGGCATCGCCACGCTACGCGCCGACAAGCGAGGGATGTTCGCCTCGGCGGCCGCGATCACCGACCCCAATGCCGTGCGGCTCGCCGATTATGCTGCCGACGCGGCGGCGTTCGCCGACCTGTTGATCGACCGGGGCAAGCCCTGCGCCTGGCTGCTCGGGCATAGCGAGGGTGCGATCGTCGCGCTGCTCGCCGCGCAGGCCCCCGATCGCTGGTGCGGGGTCATCAGCCTGGCGGGGCCGGGACGCTCGGTCGGGGTGCTGCTGCGCGAACAGCTCGGCCGCCAGCTGCCCGCCGAGACGCTGGCCGAATTCGACCGCGTGATCGCGACCATCGAGGCGGGCGGCACCCCCGACCCCGCGCCGCTCCCGCCCCCGCTGGCGGCGCTGTTCACCCCCGCCGTGATCGGCTTCCTCTCGGACCTCATCCGCGCCGATCCCGCGCAGCTGGCGGGGCAAAGCGCGCTGCCGCTGCTCATCGTCCAGCTGGGCGAGGACCTGCAGGTGGCCGACGCCGACGCCGCCACGCTCGCGGCCGCGCGGCCCGATGCACGGCGGGTCGACCTCGACGGGGTCAACCATGTGCTCAAGCCGGTGATCGCGGGCGACGTCGCCGACAACCGCGCCGCCTATCTCGACGGGGCGCGGGCGATCGACCCGCGCATCGCCGCGGTGATCGCCGACTTCATCCTCGCCGAGCGCTAGAAGCGGCGAAAGCGGGGGGCCTTGCCCCCGAGCAGCGCCTCGTCGAGCAGCCGCGCGAGCCGCATGCCGCCCTTGACCGCGCTCTGCCGCATCACGGGGACGAGCGTCTCGATGTCGGTCTGGCTCAGCACCGGGCGCTCGACCTCGGCATCGCAGGGGTCGGCGTCGAGGAGCAGCGGATAGGCGTAGGTTTTCGACACCTCCCACATGTCGCGGCTCCAGTCGACGACATCGCCCTGCTTGAAGGCGTCGAGGTCGGCGCGGTCGTACCCGGCGACCAGTCCTTCGGGGCCCCCCGGCGGGGTGGTGAAGGCGCGCTCTGCGAGATAGCCGTCCCAGATCGCGTGGAGGTTGGTTTCGTCGATCACGCCATAAAGCGCCTCGACGTCATTGCCGCCGCGATCGCCCATGTCGCCCGCGTGCATCGGCTGGTGGAGGTCGCCGACGAAGTGCAGCAGGAAGGCGAGCGCCTCGACCCGAACGCTGGTCGGCAGGTCGTGATCGGCCAGCAGCCGCGCGTTGCGTTCGACCTGCGCGGCGACGCAATTGCCCCCCTCGCAGGCGGGGCCGAGGTCGAATGGCTTGCAGATGTTGACGTTCTGGTAGTGCCACGGGAAGGCATAGGCATAGCGGTCGCCCATCGGCTTGATGCAGTCGGCCCAGTAGCTCGCATCCTCCACCGTGGCGACCGAGCATCCGGGGGTCTCGAGGAGGTGGCCCTGTGCGAGGAGCGCGCGGATCGCGGCGCGGGTTTCGGGGCGCACCTCGTTCATCGCGATGCGCGCGACCAGCCCGTGGCCATATTCCCAATAGGCGGCGGCGGGGCTGGCGATGAAGAGGCTGCAGGCCGCGAGCGTAGCGGCGAGGAAACGGATCATTCTTCGTCCTTGAAAATGGCGACGCGGCGCGCCTCGGGGGTGGCATAGCCGCGATACATGCCGGGCGTGTCGAAACTCCAGCCCGGGCGGCCGTCGGGGTCGATGAACACGACCCCGCCCGACCCGCCGAGTTGGCCGACCCGCTTCATCACCCCGTCGACCCATTGCTGCGGCGTCACCGGGCCGGCGACGAGGTCGGACGCGGGCGGGGGCGGGAGATCGGCGTCGAAATGGGTGCAGATCCGCTGCGCCACTCCGAGCCGGATGAAATATTCGCCGTGCCCGGTCGCCGAGACCCCGCAGCGGGCGGTGGCATAGGTGCCGGCGCCGATGATCGGCGAATCGCCGATCCGCCCCCAGCGCTTGCCGGTCATCCCGCCCGTCGAGGTCCCCGCGCTGATGACCCCCGCACTATCGCGCGCGACCGCGCCGACGGTGCCGAACTTGGCGTCGGGCGCGCGTTGCGTGACCGCGTCCGCGGCCTCGGCCTCGACCTGCGCCTTGTAGCGAACAAGCGCGTCGTAGCGCCACTGCGTGAAGAAGAAGGAGGGGTCGACCCGCTCCAGCCCCTTGGCGCGGGCGAAGCGTTCGGCATCGTCGCCCGACAGCAGGACGTGGGGGCTCTGCTCCATCACCGCGCGCGCGACGCTGATCGGGTGGCGGCTTTCGGACAGGCCGGCAACCGCGCCCGCCTCCAGCGTGTCGCCGCGCATGATCGAGGCATCGAGGCTGTTGGTACCCTCCCAGGTGAAGACGGCGCCGCGCCCGGCGTTGAAATGCGCATCGTCCTCGAGCGCGCGGATCACCATCTCGACCGCCTCGAGCGAGGATCCCCCCGCCGCCAGATGCGCCGCGCCGAGCGCGAGCGCGGCATCGAGCGCGGCGCGGATCTCGGCCTCGGTCTGGGGGCTCATCTTCTCGCGCAGGATCGTCCCGGCGCCGCCGTGCACGACGAGCGACCACTGCGGCACGGACGGCGCGTCCGCGTTTTCGGGCGCGCTCGCGGGATGCGCGAGGGCGAGGCCAAGGGCGATGAGGACCGACATGCAAGGGCTCCTTAAGCGGACGGCAGCCGCGCGGCTACCAGGGAATCTCCTGCCCGTCATAGGCCACGAAGCGCCCCGTGTTGTCGAGGCCGGTTTCCTCGATGCGCTGGCGCAACCCGGCCGCGCTGGTGGCGGTGTCGATGAGCGCGTTGGGGCCCCCCATATCGGTCTCGACCCAGCCCGGGTGGAGCATGGCGACCGCGATCCCCTCGTCGCGCAGATCGTGCGCGAGGCTCTTCCACGCCGCGTTCACCGCCGCCTTGGAGGAGCGGTAGGGGATCGATCCTCCCGAGCCATTGTCCGCGATCGACCCCATCTTCGAGGTGAGCACGACCATCTTCCTGTGGTCCGAGCGCGCGACGTTCGAGCGCAGCGCGAGCGCGAGCAGCGTGGGGGCGATGACATTGACCTCCATCAGCTCGAGCCAGCCCTCGCGCTCGGGTTCGCGCGGCCCGTAGATGCCCGCATTGTTGATGAACACGTCGATCGCCGCGTCGCCGAGCTCGCCGACGAGCCGGTCGATCCCGCCCGCCTCCTTCACGTCGAGCCGATGCGCGCGCACGCCTTCGATCCGGTCCAGCTCGGCGATGTCGTCATCGGCGCGGGCGGTGGCGATGACGTCCCAGCCCGCGCCCGCATATTGCTCGGTCAGCGCGCGCCCGATGCCGCGATTGGCGCCGGTGATGAGGACGGTGGGCATGGGGCTTCTCCATCGAATTTCGCTTATCTGCCCAATGATCGAAGGACCGCCTTGGGTTCGTCATCGAGAGCTTCTATATCGTCCCCATGTCCCAGATCCGTCCGTGGCGCACGATCGAGCGCCGTCCGTCCCGCCAGATCATGGTCGGCGACGTCCCCGTCGGGGGCGGCGCCCCGATCAGCGTGCAGACGATGACCAACACCCCGACCGCCGATGCCGGGGCGACGATCGACCAGATCCGTCGCTGCGAGGAAGCGGGGGTCGACATCATCCGCGTGTCCTGCCCCGATACCGATTCGACCGCGGCGATGCGCGAGATCGTCCGCGCCGCCAGCGTGCCGATCGTCGCCGACATCCATTTTCACTACAAGCGCGCGCTCGAGGCAGCCGATGCGGGGGCGGCGTGCCTGCGCATCAACCCCGGCAACATCGGCTCGGACGAGCGGGTCAAGGAAGTCATCCGCGCCGCCAAGGCCAACGGCTGCGCGATCCGCATCGGGGTCAATGCGGGCAGCCTCGAGAAGCACCTGCTCGAGAAATATGGCGAGCCCTGCCCCGAGGCGCTGGTCGAGAGCGCGATGGACCATGTCAGGATCCTGCAGGATCACGACTTCGACCAGTATAAGGTCGCGGTGAAGGCCTCGGACCTGATGCTCGCGGTCGCCGCCTATACCGACCTTGCCGACCAGCTCGACTGCCCGCTCCACCTCGGTATCACCGAGGCGGGCGGGCTGATCGGCGGCACGGTGAAGTCGGCGCTCGGCATCGGCTCGCTCTTGTGGGCGGGGATCGGCGATACCATCCGCGTCTCGCTCTCGGCCGAGCCCGAGGACGAGGTTCGTGTCGGCTACGAGATCTTGAAGTCGCTCGGGCTGCGTGCGCGCGGGGTGCGGGTGGTGTCCTGCCCGTCGTGCGCGCGGCAGGGGTTCGACGTCATCCGCACCGTGCAGACGCTCGAGGAACGCTTGCAGCACATCAAGACGCCGATGAGCCTCTCGGTGCTCGGCTGCGTGGTCAACGGGCCGGGCGAGGCGCGCGAGACCGATATCGGGGTGACCGGCGGCGGCAACGGCAGCCACATGGTCTATCTCTCGGGCGTGAAGGACCATCATATCCAGGACGAAAACATGGTCGATCACATCGTCCGCCTCGTCGAGGAGAAGGCGGCGAAGATCGAGGCGGGAGAGGCCGAGGCCTTCTTGCCGGGGCACTAGTGCTCCACGTCGTCCACCACCCCGACTATATGGCGCCGCGCCCCGAGCGCGGGTCCTTCCGGTTCGACAAATACCAGCTGGTGATGGCCGCGCTGCGGGCAAGCGGGGCTTCGATGACCGAACATGCGCCGCCGCCCATGCCGCGCAAGTGGCTCGAGGCGGTGCACGATCCCGACTATGTCGCCGAGGTCTTCGAGACGCGGGTGCCGACCGAGAAGGGGCGCCGCATCGGCTTTCCGGTGACGGCGCACATTCGCGATCGCGTTCGTCACACCAGCGGCGGGACCTGGCTCGCCGCCCGGCTGGCGATGGAGCATGGCTATGCCGCCAATTCGGCGGCGGGGAGCCACCACGCGCGCTACGACACGGGCGCGGGCTATTGCGTGTTCAACGACCTCGCGGTCGCCGCGCACCGGCTGCTCGCCGAGGGGCAGGTGCGGCAGGTGCTGATCGTCGATCTCGACGTCCACCAGGGCGACGGCACCGCGAGCCTGACGGCGGGGCGCCCCGAGATCTTTACCTTCTCGATCCACGCCGAGAAGAATTTCCCCGTGCGCAAGGCGGCCTCGGACCTCGATATCGGGCTGCCCGACGGCACCGGCGATGCGGCCTATCTCGCGCGGCTCGAGGCCGAACTGCCCCGGTTGATCGACGCGGTCGGTCCCGACCTTCTGCTCTATCAGGCGGGGGTCGATCCGCACGTCGGCGACAAGCTCGGTCGGCTTGCGCTCAGCCGCGCGGGACTGGCGGCGCGCGACCGGCTGGTCGTGCGCGCGGCGCGCCAGCGCGGCGTGCCGGTCGCGAGCGCGCTGGGCGGGGGCTATGGCGACGACCAGCACGAGGTCGCGCGCCGCCACGCCGCCTCGATGCTCGCCATGGCCGACGAGAATGCGCGCGTTGGCGCGGCGCGCGACATGGAAGCGCTTCGTTAAGCCGCCCGCGCTATGCTCCCGTCATGCGCGGCTTCGCCCTCATCATCTGTCTCTTCGCGCTGATCGTCGCGCTCGCGATGCCCGACCTGCCGTCCGAAGCGGCGGCGGGCGAGGCCGGGGGCGTCGAGGTGAACCATGTCGCGGCGCCCGCCGCCCCCGCGAGCGCACCGCCCGCAGCCCCCGCCAACATTCATGGCGCGGTGGCGTTCGAGCGCGGGCCGGGCGGGCATTTCTGGACCCTCGCCGATGTCGGCGGCACCTCGGTCCGCTTCCTCGTCGATACCGGCGCGACCGGGGTGGTGCTGACCGAGGCCGACGCCCGGCGCGCGGGGATCGTGCTCGACCCGCAGCGCTATCGCGTCGTCGGGCGGCAGGTGTCGGGCGAGGTGCGCGGCCAGTTCGTCACGCTGCCCTCGGTGCGGGTCGGCGACAAGCGGGTGACCGACGTGGCCGGGATCGTGGTCGAGGGCGCGCGCGAATCGCTCCTCGGCCAGTCGTTCCTCACGCGCGCGGGCCGGATCGAGATGGAGGGCGGGCGCATGCTGCTGCGCTAGCCGCTCGACAGCGGCGCCGCGACGGGGCAAGCCCGGGGCGTGACGACGCCGCCCGCCCGCCATCCGCTCATCGCCTTTCTCGGCGCGGTCCTCGCGATCGGCTTCCTGTCGGCGATGGACGCGGCGATGAAGACGGTCAGCCTCGCCTACGGCGCCTTCGCCGCGCTCGCGTGGCGCACGGTCATCGCCACACCGCTGCTGGCGCTGCCCTATTTCCTCTGGCGCAAGGCGCCGCCCTCGCGCCGCGCGATGCGATTCCACCTCGTGCGCGGGCTGATGATGGTGCCGATGAGCTTCGCCTTCTTCTACGGGCTGACCTATGTGCCGATGGCGCAGGCGATCGCGCTCGCCTTCATCGCCCCGCTGCTCGCGCTGCTGCTCGCCGGACTGTTCCTCGGCGAACGCGTCGGGCGGGCCATCGTGACCGGCTCGCTGCTCGCTTTCGGGGGAGTCCTCGTGATCTTCTTCGGGCAGGCGCAGGCCGACCTTGGCCGCGACGCGCTGGTCGGCAGTTTCGCGATCCTCGGCTCGGCGCTGCTCTATTCGGTCAATATCGTGCTGATGCGCGAACAGAGCCGAACCGCGGGCCCGGTCGAGGTCGCCTTCTACTATTTCGCGGTCTCGGGGCTGGGCTTCTGGCTGGTCGCGCTGTTCGTCGGCGCACCGCCGCTGCCGCGCGGCGAACCCGTCGCCATGCTCCTCGCCACGCTGCTCGCGGTCGTCGGGATGATGGGGCTGGCCTGGGCCTATGCCCGCGCCGAGGCGAGCTATCTGTCGACCACCGAATATTCGGGGTTCGTATGGGGCGCATTGTTCGGCTTCCTCGTCTTCGGCGAGGTGCCGAGCGGCTGGACGCTGGTCGGCGCCGGCTTCATCGTTGCGGGCAGCTGGATCGCCGCGCGGCGCCGGGTCGAACCCGGACCCTCGCTCGAGGCGAGCCCCTGACCGCGCGGACGCGCGACCTCTTGCCCGGGGTCCCTTTGCCCGCCTCGATGGTTAGGGAGGGGGGTCGGCCCATGCGGACAACGCGGCACGGTCGGCGCAAGCGAAGGGCGCGGCGATGATCACACTTTCTCCGGCATGGGCGATGGCCACGCTCGCCCCGCAGCAGGAGCCGTCCTCGCCGCCCCCCTCGACGTCCCCCACGACGCCCCCCACGACACCCGAGGCCGAACGCGCGCTTGACGCGATCGAGGCTGAGGGCGACCCCATCATCGTCACCGGGTCGCGACCGCGCGGCGCGGTCGTCGGCGATATCGATCCGCTCCTCACGCTCGACGCGCGCGACATCCGCGCCACCGGCGCCACCAGCGTGAGCGAGCTGCTCGAGGCACTGGCCCCCGAACTCGGGTCGACCCGCGGGCGCGGCGGGGGGCGCCCGATCCTGCTCGTCGACGGGCGGCGAATCTCGGGGTTTCGCGAGTTGCGCGACCTGCCGGCGGAGGCGATCGAGCGGGTCGAGGTGCTGCCCGAGGAGGTCGCGCTGCGCTACGGCTATCGCGCCGACCAGCGGGTGGTGAATTTCGTGCTGCGCGAGAATTTCTTCTCGACGACCATCGAGACCGAAGCGCGCTTCCCCACCGCCGGCGGCCGCTTCGGAGGCGAGATCGAAGCCGATCGCCTCATGCTCAGCCCCGGCAAGCGCACGACATTCAACGTCGATTATGAATCCGACGGCATGCTCACCGAGGACGAACGCGACATCGCGCTCGACCCTGTCGAGACGGCCGACGGCGATATCGATCCGCGCCCGTCGCGCAGCCTGGTGGCCTCGCAGGAAGGGCTGCAGCTTTCGACCGTCATCAAGCGCCCGATCGGCGAGGCGACTGGCACGATCAATGTGGAATTGTCCGAGGTCGATGCGACGAGCTGGCTGGGGCCGGCGACCGCCTCGCTCGACGTTCCCGCCGCCAGCACTTTTGCCGACGGTGCCGCCTACAGCCTGTTGCGCGATAGCGGGCTGGGACCGTTGGAGCGCGATCGCCGGACGCGCGAGGGCGCGCTGGCCTTTGTCGTCAATTCGGCGCCGGGCGACTGGCGCTGGTCGACCACGGGCAAACTCGAGGTGACCGAGACGCGCACTTGCACCGACCGGGGCCCCGACACGCGCGCGGTGCAGGCCGGGCTCGACGCGCTCGACCCGCGGATCGATCCGGCGGGCGCGTTGCGCTTTGCCCCGCTGGTGCCGCGCGACCGGGCGCGATCGACGGTGCTGTCGAGCGGGGTCGACGGGCTGTTGTCGGGCGAGCTGGCGCGGTTGCCCGCGGGACCGATGACCAGCAGCCTGCGCCTCGGGGCGACCTATTTGTCGATCGATTCGGCGAGCGTGCTGGACGGCGCCGACGAGGCGCTCTTCCTCGACCGCCGGCGATTGTTCGGGGCGGCGAGCTTCGACGTGCCGCTGCTCGAGGGGCTGTCGGTCAATGCGAATGGCGAGGTGGAGGCGCTGTCGGATTTTGGCCTGCTCGCGGTCTATGGCGCGGGCGTGAATGTCGAACCGCTGAAGGGTCTCCACCTTCTCGCCAGCTTCACCGTCGAGGAAGGCGCGCCGAGCCTGTCGCAGCTGGGTGACCCGGTGGTGACCGATCCGGCCGCGCGCGTGCTCGACCTCGTCACCGGCGAGACGGTGGTGGCGGCGGTGACCAGGGGGGGCAATGCGGGGCTGCTCGCAGACCGGCGCACGGTGTGGAAGCTGGGCGCCAATTACGCGCTGCCGATCGACGATGAGGAGTGGACGGTGAGCCTGCGCGGCGATTTCACCTCGACCCGGATCGACGACCCGATCGGGGGCTTTCCCGAACTCACGCCGCAGGTCGAGGCGGCCTTCCCCGAGCGGGTGACGCGCGATTCCGAGGGACGGCTGGTGGCGCTCGACATCACCCCGATCAATTCGGCGCGGGAGCGGCGCGACACGCTGCGCTGGGGGCTGAACTTCAGCAAGCGGCTGGCGCCGCGCCCGCCGTCGGCGGCGACCCGCGAGCGGTTCCGCGACCGCCTTGCGAGCATGCGCGGCGAGCGTCGGGCGCCCCCGGCCCAGCAGGGCCCGTCCGCCCCGCCCCAGCCGCGGCAAGCGGCAGGCGCGCCGCAGGCCGAGGGGCCGCCTCCGCCCGAGCGGCAGGCGCGGCGCGGCGGCGGCGGTGGCGGGGGCTTCGGGCGTTTTTCCTCCGCGCGCGGCCCGCGCGGCGGGCGGCTCTACGGCGCGATCACGCATGAAGTGAATTTCACCGACGAGCAGCTGATCGGGGAGGAGGGGCCGCTGCTTGATTTCCTTGACGGCGCCTCGCTCGGGCGCACCGGCGGGCGCCCCCGGCACCGGGTCGAGGCGCGCTTCGGGATCTTCAACAACGGCTTCGGGGCGCGCGTGAACGTCGACTGGTACGGGACCACCCGGGTCGACAGCGGGATCGGGCGGCTGCGGTTCGAGGATTACGGCACGGTCGACCTGCGGCTCTACGCCAACTTGACCGAGCGGCTCGACCTCATGAGCAAGGCACCGTGGCTGCGCGGCACCTCGGTGCGGATCGGTATCGACAACGTGCTCGACCAGCGCCCGCGGGTGACCGACGAATTCGGCAACACGCCGTTCGCCTACCAGCCCGCGCTGCTCGTTCCGAAGGGGCGGACGATCGCGTTCCAGATCAGGAAATTGTTCGTCCCGCGCCGCTTCATCCGCGAGGAAAGCGAGCGCCGCCGCGGGGGCGGCGCCTGACGCCTACCTCGCCTGGCAGCGCGCGACCGCGTCGCGCACCACCTGGAGCGCGTCGTCGCGGTCGCCCCAGCGCCCGATCCGCACCCATTTCTCGCTCTCGAGATCCTTATAGTGGGTGAAGAAATGCTCGATCTGCTGCACCACGATCGGGGGCAGGTCGGTATAGTCCTCGACGTCCTTGTAATAGGGCGAGACCTTGGTCACCGGCACCGCGAGCAGCTTTTCATCGCCACCCGCCTCGTCCTCGAGATGGAGGACGCCGACCGGGCGCGCCTTGATCACCGTGCCGGGCAGCAGCGACCAGCGGGTCATGACGAGGCAGTCGAGGGGATCGCCGTCGTCGCACAGCGTCTGCGGCACGAAGCCGTAATTGGTCGGGTAGCGCATCGGGGTGTGCAGGATGCGGTCGACGAACATCGCCCCCGATTTCTTGTCGAACTCATATTTGACCGGCTCGCCGCCGATCGGGACTTCGATGAACACGTTGAGACTGTGGGGGGCGTCGTCGCCCACGGGAATGAGGTCGATATTCATGGTGGCGCTCCCTTAAGGCTTTGAAAGCGCGGCGCAAGGGGGTTCGGTTCCGGCGCGGCGAAAACGGGTGGAAAGCCGGGCGGGGAGCGGCTAATCGCCAGCGCCATGGAAAAATTGCGTCCGATCAAGGGCACCCAGAGCCTTTACGGCGAAGCCGCCGACCGCTTCGCCCATGTCGTCGCCACCTTCGAGGAGGTGCGCCGTCTCTACGGCTTCGCGCGCGTCGAGGTGCCGATGTTCGAGCAGACCGGCGTGTTCGCGCGCACCATGGGCGAGACCAGCGATGTCGTCTCCAAGGAGATGTGGAGCTTCGAATCGCGCTCCGAGGGCTCGGTGACGCTGCGCCCCGAATTCACCGCCGGGATCGCGCGCGCCTATCTGTCGGAGGGCTGGAAGCAATATGCGCCGATGAAGGTCGCGACGCACGGCGCCGCCTTCCGCTACGAACGCCCGCAGAAAGGGCGCTATCGCCAGTTCCACCAGCTCGATGCCGAGGTGCTGGGCAGCGCCGACCCGATGGCTGATGTCGAGCTGCTCTGCTTCGGCGCGCAGCTGCTCGACGAGCTCGGGATCGAAGGGGTGCGGTTGAAGCTCAACACGCTGGGCGATGCGCAGAGCCGCGACCGATGGCGTGCCGCGCTGATCGAGCATTTCGCGGCGCACCACGACGAATTGTCGGAGGATTCGCAGGCGCGGCTCGAGAAGAACCCGCTGCGCATCCTCGATTCCAAGGATCCGCGCGACCGGCCCTTCGCCGACAGCGCGCCCAAGATGGTGCTTTCCGCCGAGGCGGAGGATTTCTTCGGGCAGGTGAAGGCGGGGCTCGATGCCGCCGGGGTGGCCTACGAGCTCGACCCGCACCTCGTGCGCGGGCTCGATTATTATCGCCACACCGCGTTCGAATTCGTCACCGACCAGCTGGGCGCACAGGGGACCGTGCTCGCAGGCGGGCGCTATGACGGGCTGATCGAGCAATTGGGCGGACCGCCCACGCCGGCGGTCGGCTGGGCCGCCGGGATCGAGCGGCTGGCGATGCTGGTCGACGACGAGGTGCGCGCCGGGATCGAGGCGGCGGTCCTGCCGATGGGCGAGGAAGCGCGCCCCCACGCGATCCGCGCGGCGCAGCTGCTGCGCGGGGCGGGGATCGCGACCGAGATCTTCTGGTCGGGCAAGATGGCCAAGCGGATGAGCCGCGCCGACGCGGCGGGCGCGGGCGCGGCGCTGATCATCGGCGAGGAGGAAATCGCGGCGGGCACGGTGCAGTACAAGGACCTCAAGACGGGCGAGCAGCGCCAGCTGACGGTCGAGGAAACGGTCGAGCCGATCACCGACATCGCCGCCGAGGCGATGCTGGCCGAATGGTCGCAGGAGGAGCAGGCGTAATGGCGAGCGTATCGGACGAGCGGATCGACCAGCTGCTCGCCAAGAAGGCGCAGTTGTCGGCGGCGATGGCGGCGGGCGATCTCGACCCGGCAGAATTCGTCGCGCTGTCGAAGGAATATGCCGAGGTCGAACCGGTCGCCGAGGTGGCGGCCGAATTGAAGCGGCTGCGCAGCGAGAAGGCCGATCTCGCCGACATGCTCGAGGATCCCGAGATGAGGGCGATGGCCGAGGAAGAGGCCGCTGCGATCGACGCGCAGCTGCCCAAGGTCGAGCGGCGGCTCGCGCTGCTGATGCTCCCCAAGGACGCGGCCGACGACAAGCCGGCGATGCTCGAGGTGCGCGCCGGGACGGGGGGCGACGAGGCCGCGCTGTTCGCGGGCGACCTGCTGCGCATGTACCAGCGCTATGCCGAGGAGCAGGGCTGGAAGGTCGAGCTGATCAGCGCCAATGCGAGCGATGTCGGCGGCTACAAGGAAGCGGTCGCATCGGTGAAGGGCACGGGGGTGTTCGCAAAGCTCAAGTTCGAGAGCGGGGTGCACCGCGTCCAGCGCGTGCCCGCGACCGAGAGCGGCGGGCGCATCCATACCTCGGCGGCCACCGTGGCGGTGCTGCCCGAGGCCGAGGAAGTCGACGTCCAGATCGACGAGAAGGACCTGCGCATCGACGTGTTCCGCGCGAGCGGTCCCGGGGGCCAGTCGGTCAACACCACCGACAGCGCGGTGCGCATCACCCATCTCCCGACCGGGATCGTGGTCAGCCAGCAGGACGAGAAGTCGCAGCACAAGAACAAGGCCAAGGCGATGAAGGTGCTGCGCACGCGGCTCTACGAACATGAGCGCGCGATTGCCGATGCCGAACGTTCGGGGGCGAGGCGGTCGATGGTGGGCTCGGGCGACCGCTCCGAGCGCATCCGCACCTACAACTTTCCGCAGGGGCGCGTGACCGATCACCGCATCAACCTCACGCTCCACAAGCTCGACGCGATCCTCGAGGGGCCGGGGCTGGGCGAACTGGTCGAGGCGCTCATCGCCGAGGACGAGGCGCAGCGGCTCGCCGGGCTGAACGAGGAAGCGTGAGGCTGCGCGAGGCGGCGGCGCGGCTCGAGGGCGTCAGCGACACGCCGCGGCTCGATGCCGAATTGCTGCTCGCGCATGCGCTCGGGGTCGAGCGCGACCGGCTGCTGCTCGAGGGGATGCGCGAGGGAGGGGCGGAGTTTGCCGCGCTGGTCGAGCGGCGCGCCGCCGGCGAACCGCTCGCCTATATCACCGGCCGCCGGGCGTTCTGGACGATCGAGCTCGAGGTCGGCCCGGGGGTGCTGATCCCGCGTCCCGACAGCGAGACGCTGCTCGATGCCGCGGTGGCGCACTTCAAGGGCACCCCCGGGCCCCGGCATATCCTCGATCTCGGGACCGGTCCGGGCAGCCTGCTGCTCGCCGCGCTCGACCAGTGGCCGGCTGCGCGCGGGCTCGGGGTCGATGCCTCGGACACCGCGCTGGGCTATGCGCGGCGCAACGCCATCCGGCTGGGCATGGACGAGCGCGCCGCCTTTCGCCGCGGCGACTGGGGCGCGGGGATCGAGCAGCGGTTCGACCTGCTTTTGTGCAACCCGCCCTATATCGCGACGAACGATCCCGAAGTGGCGGTCGAGGTGCGCGCGCACGAGCCCGCCGAGGCGCTGTTCGCGGGCGCTGCGGGGCTCGACGACTATCGGCGGCTCGCGCCCCAGATCGCGCGGCTGCTCGCCCCGGGCGGGCTGGCGGTGCTCGAGATCGGCGCGACCCAGGCCGAATCGGTCGCCGCGATCCTCGCCGGGCACGGCCTGTCAAGCGGTCTTCGCCGCGACCTCGCGGGGCGGCCGCGGGTGCTCTCGATCGCGATCTGATGAAAAAGCTTGGATTCGGAAGGAATAAGCGGTAAACCCATCGGTGGACCGGGGCTCCGCCATCTTTGTCGTACGACAGTTTGTCGGTCTCCGATCCGCGACACTCCCATCGAATCACCTGCCCGCCTTGCCCCTTCCGGCATGTGCGCGCGGCACAAGACATGGGATCCGTGCGGCCGACGGCCCCTTGCCCCGGCCGGCTCCTGGCGCCGCCCTGCAGGGCGTGCTCCCTAGACGACAAGGGACGAATTTTGATCAGTAATCGTCAAAACCGGCGGCGCGGCCGCGGTGGACAGCGTGGACCGCAGGGCGGACGCAGCGACAATCGCAACCGGGGCAACGCGTCCCAGCTCCTCGAGAAGTACAAGGGGCTCGCGCGCGACGCGCAGATGTCGGGCGACCGCGTGCAGGCCGAATATTACCTCCAGTTCGCGGACCATTATTTCCGCGTGCTCGAGGAAATCCGCCTCGAGCAGGAAAAGCGGCAGGAAAAGCAGCAGGGCAAGAAGGGCCGCCAGCGCGACGACCACGACCGCGATCACGATGACGCGCGGGACGAGGACGGCGACGACGAGGCCGCGCGGGAGGACGGCAAGCCCGAACGCAAGCCGCGCCGCAAGCCCAAGGCCGAGCAGCCCGACGAGGGCGGCGAGGACAAGCCGCAGCGCAAGCCGCGCCAGCGTCGCAAGAAGGATGCCGGCGACGAGGACGCGCCCAGCATCTCGGCCGACGCGCTGCCCCCCGCGATCAGCGCCGACGACGAGGCCGACGCGGCCTAGAGCCGGAGGACCGCGCCGGCGAGCGTGACGGCGAAGGCCGACGCCGCCAGCGCGGTTCCCAGCGGATATTCGCGTGCCCGGTCGCGATGCGCGCCGGTCACCAGGGCCGCCACCAGCAGCCCGGCGCTCGCCAGCAGCAGGATCGGCGCCAGCAGCCACCAGCCGGTCCATAGCCCGATCGCCCCGAGCAGCTTGGGGTCGCCTGCCCCCATGCCCTCGACCCCCCGCAGTCGCAGATAGGCCCACCGCAGCGCGGCGAGGACGACGAAGCCGCTTGCCCCGCCGACCAGCCGGTCGAGCAGCGGCGCCCCGCTGGCCAGCGCGCCGAGCGCCAGCCCGCCGAGCGCCAGCATGATCACCAGCGCATCGGGCAGCCACAGGTGGCGCGCGTCGATCCAGCCGAGCGCGAGCAGCAGCCATCCCATCACCGCCAGCGCCCCGGCCACGGGCAGCGGGAGGAGCGCGAAGCACGCCGCGCCGATCGCGGCGGCGGCCAGTTCGACCGCCAGGTGCACGCGCGCGATCGCGGCGCCGCAATGACGGCAGGCCCCGCGCTGGACGAGGTAGGAGAGGACGGGGACGAGCTCGTGCGCGCCGAGCGCGGTGCCGCATTGGTCGCAGCGCGAGCGCCCGGTCAGCGCCGAGCGTCCCTCGGGCCAGCGCCGCGCGATGGTGGCGAGATGGCTGCCCACCAGCGCGCCGAGGACCCCGCCCGCAAGGCCGCCAAGAAGCGGCGACACGCTCAATCGAGCCGGCCGCGGGTGGCCAGCGTCCAGCCCGTGTCGGTCCGCTCGAACCCCGCCGCCTCCAGCGCCTCGCCGAGCATGGGCGGGGCGCCGGTGATGGTGATCGCCGCCACGATCTCGCCGTCGGCGCCGAGGTGCAGCGCCACCGTCTCGGCCCCCCGCGCCCCGGTCAGGAGCGCCTCGACGCGTCCGTCGGGCGCGCAGGACAGCGGGCCGGACAATTCGCCCGAGAGCGGGGCGATCGCGGTGGCGGGCAGCGCGGTGATACGGCCTTGCGCGCGCACGCAGCCCTCGCCGTCGAATAGCGCGTCGACCGCCTCGAACCGCAGCGCCTCGATCGGCAGCGGGGCGACGAGGTCGGCGACCGCGACCCGCCCGTCGAGATCGGCGACGCCCTCGCTGGTCCCGGCGAGGAAGAAGCGGCCGCTCAACGGCCCGTCGGGATCGCCCAGCCGCTCGACCTCGACCTCGGTGCGCCCGAGCAGGAGCGAGAGCGGTCTGAGCCCGACGTCGAAGCTGCCGAGCCGTTCGCGCCCGAGCATCGCGTCGCCGACCCGCCCCGCCCAGACCGTCCCCGCGACCTGCCGTGCGCTGAGCAGCGCCTCGCGCCCGAGCGCGAGGTCCATCGCGAGGCGGAGCGGGAACAGCGTGACCAGCGCGACGGCGAAGACCGCGAGCGCATAGGCGATCCAGCGCCGGCTCATTGTTCGGCCGCCTTGGCGAGGCGGAGATCGACCTCGACCCCGCCTTCGCCATTGTCGGTGAGGCGCATGCCCTCGATCGCCACCCCGGCGGCGCGCAGTTGCGTCAGCCACGCAAGCGCCGCATCGGGGCGCGCCTGCGCGATTCCGACCTCGGTGCGATCGCCCCCGGTGGCGACGTTGCGCGTCAGCGCGAACCCCGCCTGCGCCGCCGAGGCCGCCACGAAATCGCTGAGCGGCTGGGCGATCCGGCGCGCGGCGGCGCGCTCGCCCCCGGCCTCCACCGCCTCGGCGAGGACGACGGTGCGCCCGTAGCGTTCGCTCGCTTCGAGATAGGCGTCGCGCGCCTCGTCGTGCCAGTGCATCGCCGGCGCGACGACGAGGAACCAGCCGAGGATCGGCACGGCGAGCAGCATCATCGCCCCGAGCATCACCTGTTCGCGCCGACTGCGCGCGCGGTACCAGTCGAGCAGCGGGGTCATGACGCGCCTCGCATCGACAGGTCGATCGCGGCACGCCCGTCGCCGCCTGCGACCGGGGTGGCGGTGACACTCCAGCCGCGTTGCTGGAGCATGAGCAGGACCGCGTTGAGCGCGCCCGCGTCGCCGGCGACGAGCCGCGCGTCGAGCCGCCCCCCCGCGCCCCAGTCGATCATGGTCGCCTCGACCGAGGGAGCCGACTGCATCGCGGCGAACAGGCTGGCGACCATCTGCGCGGCGTTGGTGCCCGCGGCGCCGCTGCCGAGCGCGGCGCGCAATTCGGTTTCCGCCGCGGTCGCCTCGACCGGTCGGCCGAGCGCGGCGGTGGCCAGCGCGGCGGTGTCGCGGTCGAGCGCCCGCGCCTGCGCCTCCCACTTGACCGCCTTCGCAATCGGGATGGCGAGCGCGGCGAGCATGATGAAGAGCAGGAGCAGCGCGAATTCGCGCAGGCGCCGCGGGTCGGGCGCCCAGCGACGCGCGCGGGCGAACCGGCCCTGGCGCAGGTCGACCGGCAGGGCGCTGGCGAGCCCGGCGATCGCGTTGTCGAGTGCGTCGGGCGCCACGCGGCCGAACGGGGCGTCGCCCACAAGCGCGGCGACGAGCGCCTCGTCGTCGGGGAGCGCGACCCCGTCGCGCGCGAGTAGCGCGTGCGATCCGAACCGCGCCGCGTGCCAGCCGCCGTCGCGCGGCAGGAGGCAGGCGGCGGGAACGATGTGGTCGAGACCGATTCCCTGCACCTCGGCCCAGGCGAGCCATGCCTGCATCCGTGCGGCATCGGTGACGGCGATCCAGCCGGCGGCGCTCGTCGCGGCATGCGGATCGCTGCCGAGCGCGCCGCCCTCGGCCTCGAGCCGCGCGGCGGTGCGGGCCTGCGCGGTGGCGAGGCTGGCCGGGTCGCGCCGCTCGGTGCGCACCGCGTCGGCGCCGACCAGCCCGATGATGGTGACCGGCTCGGCGGCGCGGTCGGGGCTGCGCGGCAGCCAGCCGCTGTCGTGCCCCTGCGCGACGAGGCGGCCGTCGGCGACCTCCCACCAGGCGGTCTCGGCGGGCGCCTCCGCGTCGGCGGGCAGCCAGAGGAGGAGGGTGCGGCTCACCAGTCGGTGGTCCAGCGCCGGGCGTGGAGCCGTGCGGTCTCGCCCTCGACCGAAAACAACGCTTCCTGCTGCAATTCGCCATCCCCTTCGCCGACCCGCGAGACGAGCCGGAAATAGCGCGTCTCGACCGCCACCTGTGCATCGCGTCCCCGGGCCGGCTGGATCCCGCGCAGGGGCCCGGTCTGCCAGAAGTCGACCACCGACCCGTAGCCGCCCCGGGGGCGGGCGAGCAACTGCGCACGTGCGGCGGACAGGCTGATGGCGGCGGGGTCGAGCATGGCCAGCAGCGCGGCGCGCTCGGGCGCGAGGGTCTCCACGTTGACCGCGATGGGGTCGTGGGTGGGCAGCGCGCACAGCCACGGGCGCAGCTGCGCCCAGGTCGCCGCATCCATCCCCTCGATCCCCGCCAGTTCGTCGGCGCTGGCGAGCGCGCGGTCGGGGACCGGATCGCCATTGCCCAGCTGCTCGCTGCCGAACGGGCGCGACAGCCGGTCGCTGTCGATTGCGTCGCCCGCGGCGTCCGCCAGCTGTTGCGCGCGCGCTTCGGGCAGCCCCACCAGCACCAGGAAATCGCGGAACAGGAAGACCCGCCGCGCGGTGGCCTGGAGCGTGCCGTCGCGGCGCGGGCGGACCAGCGCGTTGACGTTGAAACAGTTCGTCCCGTCCTCGATCCGGGCCGCGACGACCTGCCCGTCGGGCAGGACGATCTCGCGTTCGACCCCGAGCAGCGCGGCCTGCTGCCCGCCCGAAAGCTGCGCGATGTCGACCAGCCGGGCGGCGGCAAGCTCCTCGGCCATGGCGAGCCAGTGGCGGCCCTGGGTGGCGACCTGCGCATTGCCCGCGAGCCGGGTCGCGAGCCCGAGCCGGTCGAGCGCGGTGGCGGCGATCGCGGCCATCACCGCGACGATCAGCAGCACCGAGAGGAGCGCGGTTCCCCGCTCGCGCGCGGGGGCGCTCATCGACCCGCTCCCCTGTTCTCGCTTGCGGGGGCCACCGCCGGCAGCGCGACGACGAACTCGGTCGCGGGCAGCCGCGGCGCCGACAGCGTCAGCCGGACCGCGCGCGGCAGCGGCGCCCCCGACCCGTCGGGCCAGGCGTCGACCCAACCGCCGGCGGCGTCGCGATAGGCGAAGCTCAACTGCCCGAGCGGATCGAGCAGCACCGCCTCGGGCAACCGCGCCTCGCCCCCGTCGAGCGCGGCGAAGGTCAGCCGCTTGAGCGCATTGTCCTCGGCGACCCAGCCGGTCCGCCGCAGGTCGCTCGAGGGCTCGGCGCCGAGCGCGACGACCCCGCCGCGGACGAACTGCATCGCGCGTGGGCTGCCGCTGAAGGGGGGGCGACTGGTCCCGTCGGGGCGGCGCGTGGGGCGCAGGACGGCCTGCCCGAGGTCGGCTTCGAGCAGCAGCGCGATGCGTTCGACCCGCGCCTGCTCGGCCAGCGCGGTATCGACCGCCCCCTGCGTGTCGGCGCTGGCGCGCAGCAGCCCCACCCCCGCGCTCGCGACCAGCGCGAAGATGGTGAGGCCGACGAGCATCTCGACCAGCGTGAAGCCGTCGCGCCGGGTCATCGGTCGACCCGCTTGACGGTGACGAGGCGGCGCGAGGGGCCGCCGGCGAGCGGGCGCACGGTGATGGTCACGGCGCGAAAGCGCGGGTCGGGGGTGGGGGCGACGTCGGTGACGACGGCGAAGGACTGGCCGCCGTTGACGACCTGCCGGGCGGACTGCCCGCGCACGGGCGCGGCGGGATCGGAGGCGATGAGCGCGGCCTCGTTGGCGGCGACGAGCCGGGCGAGCCCGTTCTCTTGCAGGTTGGCGGCGGTGGAGACGGCATAAGCGTCGATGCGCAGCAGCGCGAGCGCGGCGATCGAGAAGACGCTCAAGGCGACGAGCATCTCGATCAGCGTGAAGCCGCGCTGTCCCGCCATCGTCACCTCGCCTCGACCGCGCCGTTGGCGGCGATGCTGACGGTGGCGGTCCGCCCGCCGGGATCGTCGAGGACGAAGACGGTCGGCGCCGAGGGCATGCCGAGATTGTCGAACCGCACCCCCTGCCGTTCGCCCGCGATGCGCGCGGTGACGCCGTCGGCAAAGCGCGTGCGCCCGTCGAACCGGCGCGACGACAGCGGCGCCCATTGCCCAGCGCGATACTGTTCGAAGGCGAAGCCGGTGGGGGACAGCGACAGCCCGGTGGGCCGCCCGCGCAGGATGGCCTCGTCGCGCAGCGCCGCGATCCGCCCCGCGAGCATCACCGCCTCGGCGCGCGCGGCATCGGCGGGGCGCAGCGTGAGCACCACCGCGGTGGCGGCGAGCCCGAGCAGCACGAGCACCACCATCAGCTCGACCAGCGTGAAGCCGGCGGCGGCGGCGCGCCTAGCCCGCGTAGATGTCGGCATTCTCGCCTTCGCCGCCCGGCGCGCCGTCGGCGCCGAAGCTGTAGATGTCGAGCGGACCGCCGTCGCGGCCGGGGATCCGGACCTGGTAGGGATTGCCCCACGGGTCGGCGGGGATGTCGCGGACATAGCCGCCGGGACGATAGCGGTCGGGCTGCGCGAGCCCGGCGGGCGGGGTCTTGAGCGCCTCGATCGTCGCGGGATAGGCGAAATTGTCGATGCGATACTGTTCGGCGGCATTGGTCAGCTGGGCGATGTCGGCCTGCGCCTTGGTGCGGTTGGCCTGGTCGAGGCTGGGCAGCACGTTGATCATCACCACCGTGCCGAGCAGGCCGATGATCACGATCACCACCATCAGTTCGACGAGGGTGAAGCCGTTCTTGCGCTGGCGGCGGCGGCGGGAGGGGGCACGGGTCATGACTTAACTTCCGATCAGGGTCTGCAATTGCAGGATGGGCATCAGGATGGCGAGCACGATGGCGGCGACCACCGCGCCCATGATGATGATGATGAGCGGTTCGAGCAAGGCCAGCGCGCTCGAGGTGAAGGTATCGAATTCGCGCTCGAGATAGTCGGCGGCCTGCCCCAGCATCGGGCCGAGCTGGCCCGCGCTCTCGCCGCTGGCGGCGAGGTGAACGAGCAACGGGGGGAACAGCCCGGTGCGGCGCAGCGCGCCCGACAGGCTGCCGCCGCCGCGAATCTCCTCCTCCATCGCGCGGGTCGCCTGCGCGAGACGGCGGTTGGCGATCGTCCGCGCGGTCAGCGCCAGCCCCTCGACCAGCGGCAGGCGCGCGGCGACCATCGTCGCCAGCGTGCGCGCCATCCGCGCGGCATTGAGGTCGCGCAGCAGCCGCCCGAAGAAGGGCAGCCGCAGGAGCCAGCTGTCGAACCGGAGGCGGAAGGCCTCGTTGCGCAGCATCGCCCCGAGCCCGGCGGCGGCGGCGAGGATCAGGAGGCCGAGCAGCCACCAGTAGTCGGCGAGGAAATCGGAGAGGGCGATGACGACGCGGGTGATGAAGGGCAGCTGCTGGCCGACGTCCTCGAACTGTTCGACGACCTTGGGGACGACCGCGATCATCAGCGCGGCGACGACGCCGATGGCGACGAGGGTGAGGACCGCGGGATAGGCGAGCGCGCTGAGGAGCTTGGCGCGCATCTGCGCCTGCCGCTCCTGCAGCGCGGCGAGCCGGTCGAGCTGTTCGGACAGCGTGCCCGAACTTTCGCCCGCGGCGACCATCGCGCGGTAGAGCGGGTCGAAGCTCCGCGGTTCCCGGCCCAGCGCGTCGGCGAGGCGGCGGCCCTCGACGACCTGGTCGGCGACGCGGGTCACGACCGCGCGATGCTCGGGCCTTTCGGACTGGCGCGCGATGGTCCGCAGCGCCTCCTCGAGCGGCGAGACCTTGATCAGGGTGGCGAGCTGGCGAGTGAAGAGCACGCGCGCCTTGGCGTTGAACGCGCGGCCGCGACCGATGCCGAGCCCGGCGGGCGACCCGCCGGGTGCGGGCGCGTCCTTCTCGGCGGCGCTGAGGCGAACGGGCAGGAGGCGGCGTTTCTCGAGCATGGCGCGCGCCTCGGCCTCGCTCGCGGCATCGATCCGGCCGCGCTTCTCGCGGCCCTTGGCGTCGACCGCCAGATAGGCGAAGCGCGCGGGCATCAGGCGGGCTCGTCCTGCCCCTCGTCGTGGCCGCGCGCGACGCGGATCGCTTCCTCGGGGGTGGTGTCGCCGGCGCGCACCAGCTTGCGCGCCGCCTGGCCGAGGTTGGGGGCATGGAGGAAGGCGTGGCGCGCGATGACCGCCTCGTCGCCGCCGTCGGCGATGAGGCGGCGGATGGTGGGATCGACGCGCACCGCCTCGAACACCCCGACCCGGCCCTTGAAGCCGGTCTGCGAACAGTCCTCGCAGCCCCGCGCGCGATAGACGATCTCGCCCTCGTCGAAGCCGAGCAGCGCAGCGATCGAGCGGTCGGCGGCGACCGGTTCGCGGCAGCTCGGGCAGAGCCGGCGCACGAGCCGCTGCGCGACCACCGCGCGCAGCGTCGAGGCGATCAGGAAGGGTTCGATCCGCATGTCGCGCAACCGGGTGATCGCGCCGACCGCGTCGTTGGTGTGGACGGTCGACAGGACGAGGTGCCCGGTCAGGCTGGCCTGGACCGCGATGTCGGCGGTCTCGCGATCGCGGATCTCGCCGACCATGACGATGTCGGGGTCCTGCCGCAGGATGGCGCGCAGCCCCGCGGCAAAGCTCATCCCGACCTTCGCGTCGACCTGCGTCTGGCCGATGCCGTCGATCGAATATTCGACCGGGTCCTCGACGGTGAGGATGTTGCGCTGGCCGTCGTTGAGGTGGGCGAGGCAGGCATAGAGGGTGGTCGTCTTGCCCGACCCGGTGGGACCGGTGACGAGGATGATGCCGTTGGGTTCGGACAGCGCTTCGCGCAGGATCTCGTCGGCGCCGTCGGCGATGCCGAGCAGGTCGAGGCTGAGCCCCGCATTGTCCTTGTCGAGGATGCGCATGACCACGCGCTCGCCCGCGCGGCTGGGCAGCGTGGAGACGCGCACGTCGAGCTGGCGCCCGCCGAGCTTGAGCGCGATGCGCCCGTCCTGCGGCACGCGGCGCTCGGCGATGTCGAGCCGGGCCATGACCTTGATGCGGCTGACCACCACCGGGGCGGCATGCGCAGGCATGCGCAGGTGCTCCTTGAGGACGCCGTCGCGGCGCAGCCGGACGACCAGCCCGCTCTCATAGGGTTCGATATGGATATCCGACACGCCGAGCCGCACCGCCTCGGCGATGATCCCGTTGATCAGCCGGATCGCGGGCGCGTCGTCCGAGCTGTCGAGCAGGTCCTCCGCGCTGGGGATGCCGCTCGCCAGCGCGTCGAGTTCGTCGCCGCCCGAGAAATCGCCGAGCCCCTCGGCGGCCCCCCCGGCATAGCGGCCGTGGAGGAGGCGGTCGAAGTCGCGCTCGGTGACGTGCTCGACGGCGAAGGGCTGCGCGAGAAAGCGGCGGACCTCGATTAGCGCCGCCGGATCGGCGCCCTCGCGCAGCGCGACGCGCAGCTCGCCGGCGTCCTCGCGGATTACCACGCCGCGTTCGCGCGCGAAGGCGTAGGGCAGGTCGGGCGCCGGCGCGGCGGGCGCAAGGTCGCCGCCCTCGCCCGGGGGCGCGAGGCCCGGCTCGTCGCCCGGGCCGCGATCGCCGGGGCGGCTGCTCACGGCGCGTCCTGGTCGGGCTCGGCGGAGGCGGACGGGGGCACGTCGACGACGGCGGGGGGACGATAGAAGCGGTCGCCGGGGCCCAGTGGGGCGGGCTGCGGCGGGGCGGCGCCGAGATAGTCGCGAACCAGCGTGTCGAGCGCGGGCTCGCGGCCCGGATCGGCATACCATTGCGCGCTACGCATATAGTCGTAACGCCGCGCGGTCATGCGCCGCGCCTCGCCCGCATCGCGGATGATGGTCGGGCGAATGAACACCATGAGGTTGGTCTTGGCGCGCGCGCGCGAACGCGACTTGAACAGCTCGCCGAGCAGCGGGATGTCGCCGAGCAGCGGGATCTTCTCGATCGTGTTGCGTTCGTTCTCGTCGAGCAGCCCGCCGATCGCGAGGATCTCGCCGTCGTCGACGGTGAGCACGGTCTTGAACTCGCGCTTGTTGATGACGAGGTCGGCCGAGCCCTGCGAGACCGGTCCCGCGACCGACGAGACCTCCTGCCGGATGAACAGCTTGATCGAGCCCGAGGAATTGACCTGCGGCTTGACGTCGAGCTGGATGCCGACATTCTGCCGCTCGACGGTGCGGAAGGCGTTGTCGAAGTTGGTCGACAGCGCCTCGCCGGTGGTGACCGGTACTTCCTGGCCCACGAGGAGGCGCGCCTCCTGGTTGTCGAGCGTGAGGATCGAGGGGGTCGAGAGGATGTTCGAATCGGTATCCGATTCGACCGCGTTGACGATCGCGCCGAACAGCGCGTTGCCCGCCAGGTCGACGACCCCGCCGGCAAAGCCGCCGGTGGCGCTCAGCACCGAGGCGGCGGCGGCCTCGTTGACCGCCTCGCCGAGCGGATTGTCGAAGGTCGAGGTGACCACCCCGTCGGCATTGACGCTGGTCTCGCGCCCGAGCTCGTAATTGGCGACCGCGCCGCCGATCGCGAGGATGTTGGGCTGGGCGTTCGAATAGTTGGCGGCGAGAAAGGGCGAATTCTCCCCCGCGAGCAGGAACTGGACCCCGAGCTGGCGCGCGGCATTGTCGCCGATCTCGACGATGATCGCCTCGACCAGCACCTGTTCGCGGCGGGTGTCGAGCTGGCGCACGATCTCGCCGATCTGCCGCTGCACGGTGGGGTTGGCGGCGATGATGATCGCGTTGGTGCCCGAATAGCGGGTGACCACCGCGGGGCCGTAGCGGGCGATGCCGTTGTCGCGGGTCGCCGCGGTGGTGACCGGGGGCGGCGGGGCGGGCGGCTGCGCGGGCCCCGCCCCGGTGCCCTCGCCCGCCTGCCCGCGCAGGAACCCGGGCTCGCTCGCGGCCGCGCTCACGGGCTGGCCGAGCAGTTGCTGGAGCACGGGGAGCAGCTGTTCGGCATCGGCATGCTCGAGCCAGTAGATGCGGATGTCGGAGCCGCCGGCCGCCTGCGCGTCGAGTTCGCGCGCGAGCGCGGCGAAGCGCGCGACGCTCTCGGCGGGCCCGCGCAGCGCGAGCCCGTTGGCGCTGTCGATCGCGCTGACCTGGACCGGGGGAGCGAGCCCCTCGCCCCCCTCGCCGAGCCCCGCGAGCGCCTCGGCGACCTCGCGCGCGCCGGCATTTTGCAGGTAGACGATGTCGGTGGCGCTGGTGTCGGTGTCGATCCGCCCGAGCAGCCCGCGGATGCGCGCGACATTGTCGGCATAGTCGGCGACGATGATCGAATTGGCGTTGCGGTTGGCGGTGATCGAGCCGTCCGAGCTGACGAGCGGGCGCAGGCTCTCGATCGCGCCCGCCGCCTCGATCGACTGGAGCCGGAAGATCTCGGTGACGAACTGGTTGCGCGCTGCCCCGCGCAGCCCGCCCGTCGGCTGGGTCGCCGCGCCCTGCACCGGCTGGATCCGGTAGCCGCCGGGGATGGGGATGGCGACCAGCCCGTTGGCGCGCAGCGTGGCGAGGAAGACCTCGAAATATTCGGAGCGCGAGAGCGAGCGGTTGGTGACGACGCTGATCGTCTGGTTGACGCGGCTGTCGACGACGAAGGTCAGCCCCGTGACCCGTGCGGCATCGTCGACGAAGGCGCGCACGTCGGCCTCGCGGAAGTTGAGCATATATTGCGCGCTCGCCACCGTGGGCGCGGCGGCCATGAGACAAGCGGCGGTGAGGAGGACGATGCGCTTCATGGGAACTAGCCTTGTCTACAGGTTGACCGCGATCGGCACGGTGGTCGCGCCGCGTTCGACATCGAGGCTGAGCCGCGCGGCGGGTTTGAGGCTGGCCTTGAACTGGTCGATGTCGGCCTGGCTGCGCACCGGCACGCCATTGACCCCGACGATGACGTCGCCCGGGCGCAGGCCGATGACCGAGAGCAGCGCCGGGTCGGTGGTGACGGGGAGGCGGATGCCGGTGATGCGGCTGCCGCTGCGACGCGGTTCGAACTGATAGTCGGGGATGCTCGCGCGGGCGGTGGCTTCGCTCCCCGCGCCCGCCGCGGCGGCGGCGGGCGCGGCGTCCTCCGCCGGAACCGAGCCGTCGAGATAGAGCCGTTCGCGCACTCCGCCGCGGTCGAGCACGACATGGTCGAAGGCGACCTCGGCGAGCCGGACCCCGGGGGACACCTCGTCGCCGACCGCATAGCTCTGCTGCTCGCCGTCGTCGCCGGCGATGATCGCGCTGCCGGTCCCGGCGCCGCGGTTGAGGAGGGTGCCGAACAGTTCAAGGTCGAGGTCGGTGACCCCCTCGCCCCCGGCGGCGAGCGTCGCGGCGGGGGCGGGGAAGGGGTCGTAGCCGGTCAGCAGCGCGGTCTGCGCCTCGGGCGAGAGCAGCCGCGGCTCGGCCGCCTGCCAGGCCCCGAGCGGCCCGACCGGGGTGACCAGCACCCAGAACAGCCGCGAGAGCAGCGCGGCGAGGATGGCGAGCAGCACGGCGCGGGCCAGCAGGTGCAGCTCGGCGAAGGCCAGCCGGTCGCGGCGCCCGGGGCGTAGTCTCAAGATCGAACCCAACATGCTGGTCTCACCCACCGTCCCTCCCAGCGTGGGAGGCCTCGATGACTCTATCAAGACATGTTTCGGATCGAATTGCGACAACTAATGCCCCCTCGGGCAAGGGGGGCGATGGCTTTCGACCGGCGCGCCGCGCCCGGTTCAGGCGGGATCGGCGTCGACCGGGCGCGGGCGCGCGTTGGCGTCGATCGCCACGAAGGTGAAGAGCGCCTCGGTCACCTTGACCTCGCGCGCGCCGCCATCGCGGGTGGCGACGACCTCGATCCGGATGCTCATCGAGGTGCGCCCGACCTTCTCGACATCGGCGTAGACGCTGATGAGGTCGTGCAGGAGGATCGGCGCGATGAACTCCATCCGGTCGATCGCCACGGTGGCGACTTGGCCGCGCGCCCGGCGCGCCGCCACGATCCCGCCCGCGATATCCATCTGGCTGAGCACCCACCCGCCGAAGATGTGCCCGTTGGCATTGATGTCGGCGGGGCGCGGGACCACGCGCAGGATGGCCTGGAGACCGTCACGATTCATTGTTCATCCTCGTCGTTGAGGGGGTGGGCATCATGGGCTTCGGCGTCGTGGCCGCTGCGCGCGCTGTAGAAGATCAGCGCCATCAGGAAGGTGGCGACGAGCACGCTGCCCCCCGCCAGGATCGCGACCGCGAGGAGGAGGTGGATCGTCGGCGCCTCGCTGTTGCGAAAGGTCACCGCCACCGCGACGAGCGCGCAGGCCAGCGAAAACAGCGCCAGCCGCCGCAAGGTGACGCGCAGCCGCGCCAGCGCGGCGGCCTTGAGCTCGGGTTCCATCCTCGGCATGGATCGGCAGATGGGCCGGGGCGCGCCGATACGCAAGCCCTTCGGCGCCGCGTGGCCGCGCGCGCGGCCGCCGCGCTGGCCTGGCTCCCTACATTATTATATAGGGGGCTGTGGGCTATGGGGTCGCGGCTGCGGCCCGGGAGACAGAGCATGACGATCGCCGCCATCCTCGAGGCCAAGGGAGCCGACGTGGTCACGGTCACTGCCGATACCCCGGTGGAAGCGGCCGCGCGGTTGCTCGGCGAGCGCCGGATCGGCGCGCTGGTGGTGCTCGACGCGGCGGGAGAGATCGCCGGGATCTGCTCGGAGCGCGACGTGGTGACCAACCTGGGGGTGGCCGGCGAGGCGCTGCTCGGCTGGCCGGTCGAACGGATCATGACCGCGCCCGCCACCACGGTCGGGCGAGACGAGCGCGTGGAGGTGGTGTTGGGGTTGATGACGCGGCGGCGGATTCGGCATTTGCCGGTGGTGGAATCGGGGGCGATGGTGGGAATCGTCTCGATCGGCGACCTGGTGAAGTATCAGATCGACCAGCTGGCGGCCGAGGCGGCGATGATGCGCGACTATATTCAGGAAGCGTAAATCGCTGAATTGCTAGGGAAGTCTTCGTCGGCATGCGGGCGCTGGCACTTTTGGGTCACGGATTTGAAAAAAGCCATTGACCCAAGGCCGAGGCGTCCATATATGCCTCCTCACAGCAGCGGCGGCGCCCACCGGTTCCGCTTGCTTGCGACGCTTCTTCAGCTGTCGGTAACACGACGCCCCGAACGATCAGGACGGGGATGAGGTGGCGTCGGCTCTTTGACATTGTCGGTTAGAATGAAGGGACATGCGGGCGGCGGCCCGGCATCCGGAACACTAGGTTCGGGTCTGTCGGTAAACAA